>NZ_JBNDJY010000003.1:0-844224 GCF_050435225.1 Ensifer sp. LBL
TTGCTTTTTGTATTGCCGCAATTCCGAACGGAAAACCGCTTCGCACTTTTCCTGGAATTGCTTTTTGTATTGCCGCAATTCCGAACGGAAAACCGCTTCGCACTTTTCCTGGAATTGCTTTTTGTATTGCCGCAATTCCGAACGGAAAACCGTTTCACACTTTTCCTGGAATTGCTTAAGCTCCCCACATTTCATGCCACGGAATTGATAAATGTCGCTTCGCCTTGCTACCTTCAATATCGAAAACCTTTTGAGCCGCTTCGATTTTTCCGGATTTCGCAACCAGCTGAAGCAGGATCGGGTGCTGCGGCTCTTCGACGTGAAGACGGAAGCCGAGTACCAGCGGCTGGAGGAGGCGCGCACGATTGCGCATACGGACGATACGCGGCAGATGTCGGCTCTGGCGATCGCCGATTGCGATGCGGACATCCTCTGCCTGCAGGAAGCCGACAACATGGCCTCGCTGCAGGCCTTCGAGTACAACTACCTCTTTCGCATGGTCGGCAACGGTTATCGCCAGAAGTATCTGATCGAGGGCAATGATTCGCGCGGGATCGATGTGGCCGTGCTGATGCGCGAGGAGACGCGCGACGGCCAGCCGATCGAGTGCCTCGAGGTGAAGAGCCATGCGGGGCTGACCTATGAAGACCTCGACCTCTTCAACGACAAAATAGCGCTCACCAACCGGCCGGCCGACCGGATCTTCAAGCGCGACTGCCTGGAGCTCGATCTTCGCATCGGCGGGCGGCCGCTGACGCTTTATGTGGTGCATTTCAAGTCGATGGGGCCGGCGCGCGAAGGGCTCGACGGCCGGCAGGCGACGATGCCGCTGCGCGTCGCCGAAGCCTCGGCCGTGCGCCACATCATCGAAAGCCGCTTTGGCCGCGGGCACACGGCCGACAAGATGTTTGCGATCTGCGGCGACATGAACGACTACCAGGAGAAGGTGAACATCCTCGGCGACCGGCGTACCGGCTACCAGTTCGTGCCGCATGAGGAGGAGACGAGTTCGCTCGACGTCTTCACTCATGACGGCTTTGCCGAAAACCCGATGCTGCGCCGGCCGGTGATGGACCGCTGGACGCTGTTCCACAGCCGCGGGCCACAGGAGCGGCATCTCTGCCAGCTCGACTATATCTGGCTGTCGCCGGCGCTTGCCAAGCGCAACGCACACCAGGTGCCCGAGGTCATTCGCGGCGGCCAGCCGTTCCGCACGATCTTTCCGCCGGAACTGGAGGTGGAGCGTTATCCGCGCACCGGCTGGGACCGGCCGAAGGCATCCGACCATTGCCCCGTGGCCATCACCCTGGATGTGTGAACATGAGCGCGCTTGAAAGCAACACGGCTGAGTGGCCAGCCGAAGGCGCCATCATCCCGATCGATGCGGTGGATGTCCGCGTTGCCGGCGCAGCCCATCCGTTTCACCTGGAGGAGGTGGAGCGCGCACAGGAAAACTGGCAACGGGAGATCGCCGCCAATCCGCATCTCTTCGATGGGCGGATGGTGCTGCTGAGGGCGCTTCGCATCGACGACAGCCGGTTGCGGGGCGAGGGGCATGTGGTGCCCTATTCGACCTTTCTCTGGTGGCGGAAGACGCGGGCGCAGAGTGCTTTCCATCTCTTCGCCATGCCGGCGATCCTTTCCTCCGACGGTGCGCTGGTTCTGGTGCGCATGGGCGGGCACACGGCCAATCCGGGGCGGGTCTACAGCCCCTCCGGTTCGCTGGAGCCCGAGGATATCGTCGATGGCGGCTGCGACATCGACGGCAATATCCGCCGCGAGGCGATGGAAGAAACCGGCATCGACCTTTCGCTCGCGACTGTCGAGCCCGGTTATCACCTGCTTCATATGGGCCGCGCCGTGACGCTCATCCGCGTCTATCGCTATCCGGAGAAGGCGGCAGCGCTGGTTGCGCGCGTTGCCGCGCATATCGCCGTCGATCCCGAACCGGAGATCGACGAAGCGATCGCGGTTTTTGGCCCGGACCCCGTGGCGCACAACTATCCGCCCTTCATCCCGCCGATCCTCGACTGGCTGTTCCGGCGTGAGAAGCCGCTCTGATTTTGAGTCAGCGGGGCACCGCATCTCCTTGTATTCGTGCGCTTTAGCGCAGGTAGTTGCACGGCCGCGCCGCAGTGGCCGCGCGCCGGCCGAGTCCGGGCAGACTTTTGGCCGCTTGGACGGCGAGGCATGCTGCGGGAGCCCGAGCTAAAGAAAACGTGATCCGCGCCGAGTTGTGTACCGGTTGCTTTTAAGCCTTGCCGCCCGCGTCCCGACGCTGCAAAGTTCGGGCATATTCGCAAGGGGACATGAATGGCGCTCAGCTACGCGATCTACGACGTCTTCACCGACAGGCAACTGGAGGGCAATCCGCTGGCCGTGGTCTTCGGTGCCGATTGGCTGGAGGACGGGGCAATGCAGGCAATCGCGCAGGAATTCAACCTGTCGGAGACGGTGTTCATTCGCAGGCCCGGCGGTGCCGCACATACGGCGAAGCTGCGGATCTTCACACCCAGCCAGGAATTGCCTTTTGCCGGCCATCCGACCGTCGGCGCGGCCGTGGCGATCGCCGAGGCGCAGCATGGCGCGATCGAGGAGGGCATCGACCTCGTCCAGGTGCTGGAGGAAAAGGTGGGGCCGGTGCGCTGTGCCGTGCGGCTCAAGGCCGGGCAGGCGAGCTTTGCCGAATTCGACCTGCCGCGCAAATCCGTCAGGCTGGACGCACGCTTCGACCGACAGGCGATCGCAGATGCGCTGAGCCTGAAGCTCTCGCAGATCGGTTTCGAGAATCACGTGCCCTCGTTCTGGAGCGCGGGCGCACCGTTCGTCATGGTGCCGGTGCATGATGTTGCGGCCGCTTCGTCGATCGAGTTCGATTCGCTGCGCTGGGAACAACTGACGCCGATGGCCGAGGGTCGGCTTGCCGCCGCTTACGTCTATTGTCGCGGCGGCGTGAACCACACGGCGCGCTTCCATGCCCGCAAGTTCGGGCCCGGTGCCGGCAACCTCGAGGATCCGGCGACCGGCTCGGCCGTCGCTGCCCTTTCCGGCGCAATCCATTACTTCGACCAGTTCGTCGACGGCCATCATCCGGTGCTCGTCGAGCAGGGCGTGGAAATGGGGCGGCCGTCCTTCATCCACCTGCATCTCGACATTGCGGGCGGCGAGATCAGCAATGCCCGTATCGGTGGCCATGCAGTGAAGATCGCAGCCGGCGAACTCTACGTCTGAGGCATAGATGTATGCTTTGGAAAATTCAGCTTAATCAGCGCTTTAAGAGAAGTTTTGGTGGGTGATCACGGGCTCGAACCGTGGACCCGCTGATTAAGAGTCAGCTGCTCTACCAACTGAGCTAATCACCCATCCATGGCGTCGCTTTAGCGCACGACCTCATCACACTCAAGAGGGTATTTGCATCTCGCGATGAGAAACTCACAGCCGTTTCCGCCGGAGCGGTCGAAACGGCCGAAGTCTCGCCTTCAATCGTTCCCGGGCTCAGCGCACGTCGATGAAGTTGCCCCTGAGGTCGAAGCGGCAATTGAAGAAGGTGGCGCCGCGGGAGCCATCGTAGTTGCCCTGCACCCAATAATAGCGGCCGCTTCGGAAGGCCATGTTGACGGTGATGCGATTGGGGCGCACGCCGAAGGCGGCGGAGGCTTCGCCCTGGCAGAAGCGCGGCATCATTCGGGCGTCGATACGATCGGGCTGTTGGGTGTCGTCATATTGCGGCGGGCGTTCCCGGCGTGGCCGTGTGTTGCCGCCGGCAGACACGACACGGCAGACACCGTTGCCGGCGCCCCGGCGCGTGTAGCTGATTGAGGGCGAACCATCGCGGTTGACGCTGATCGAGATCGTGGTTCGTCCCTGGCTCGCCTCGTAGTAGTCGTTGCTGAACCGCTTCAGGCGTGCCTGGCTGCCATTGATGAAGACGGGACCGCCCCGATCGGCGTGGACCTCGATGCGGCCGGGGCAGGTGGCGTTGAAGAACGGCACGTCTGCTTTCGCCTCCGTGGCGATGCCGGCAAGCATACCGACGAGGATTCCTGTGGCGATCGTGCTGCGCATGGGGATTACCTCTCCAATCATCGCTCGTTTCGTGTGCCCCGCTTCGTTGCAGTATGCCGAGCATGCGGCTCGCGTCAAACGGGTCTTTCGTCGCGTTTCCCCTTTGGCCTGTACCTGCAGGGGCGCGCGGAGGTGGTCGTAACGCGCTTGGCTGAGGGAGGGCAAGTTCTCCACAGGGGGTGCGCTAGCCCCATGAAATTTTTCAAAAGATTTTCACAAAGGCGCTGGACAACCAAACCGAACGCCTTTATACGCCCCCTCACGACAGCAGCGGGACACACTGCAGCGGTCGCGGATGGGTGATTAGCTCAGTTGGTAGAGCAGCTGACTCTTAATCAGCGGGTCCACGGTTCGAGCCCGTGATCACCCACCAACACTTCTCTTAAACGCTGATTAGATTAGAATTCCTACACTGTTGACGATCGCGTGCGCTCGGGTTCCGGGGCCAATGTCGCCGCGCGTTTTTCGTTCTTAAAACAAGCCGGTTCGATCTTGCGAGCCCAATGGAGGGCGCGTCCTGCTGGCCCGCGGGGCGGGCGGCGGATGGGATCGCGAGGACAGCACTACGCCAGCGTGATTGGTCTTCCGGCAAGCAAGCGACGATACTGCTGTTGCCGCGCTCAACGTCTCGCTCGACACGTGCGACGGTTGGGCCGCCGTCGCTGCCATGTCTTGCAAGGCGCGTGAATCACTTGGCCGGAAAGTAGCGCAGGGTTCCGGCGAGCCGGGGGCCGGTCGAGTCCTTGGTGTCCATCGGATGGTTGATGCCGTCGTTGACCGGCAATTCTTCAAAATCAAAGGGGCTTACACCCTCCAGGCAGGCTGCGTTGACGCCGTAGAAATCGGGGTTGGAGCGCGGCTTGTGAAAGGTGTAGATGCCGCATTTCGAGCAAAAGAAGTGCTCTGCTGCATGTGTGTTGAACTGATACTTGGTCAGCGCCTCGCCGCCCGCAAGCACAGTCACACCGTCTTTGGCCGCCGAGACGGCAACCGCGCCCTTCAGCTGGCAGTAGGAGCAGGTGCAGCGGCGGGCCGTATGAAGACCATTCTTTAGCCGAACATTGAAGCGAACCGTCTTGCAGTGGCAGGCGCCGTTGAGGTCCTGAGCGTCGAAATTCATGGAAAACATCCGTCTGGTCTGAGCCGAATTGATGCCTGTTCCATACGGGCTGGATCAAGGCTCCTCAAGAGCGGGCCGCAAGGCAGCGTATCGGAGGCATACCGGTCGGCGCGACAACCTTGAGGCCACTTGTGCGGCCGGACCGCCAGCGCCGTCAGGCTTGCGTTGCCGCCATGCTTTCGAGGTCAGCAGGCCCAGTCAATCGACGGTGCAGTTGGGATAGCGTCCGTTGATGACGGTCACGCCCGAACCGGGGGCGGTCGCAAGGCTCTTGAAGCCCGCCGCAGCGACCCGGCTGGCCGCAGCATTGCTGGTCGGCGACACCAGGACCGTCTTTGCTATTGCCCAGTGACCGGCCGGATTGTTGTCGAACGTCGCCGTCCACGGAAACGCAAGCGGTTGGTCAGCATGCGCCGCATTGACCTGGATATCGGCGTCACCGATCTGCGCTGTCGCGCCGGGTGACGGGTTTACCACGGCACCAATATCAACTTTCACGATACATTGGGCCGACGGCATGGCCAGGCGCGCCGCATCGTCGCTGGCGAAGTGGAAAAACGTCAGCATCGGCGGCGAGCCGCTGACGCCGAAGTTCGCGGCGACCCAGGACACGGCGCCGGCCGGAAGGGTGGTCGTCATGCCGCGATAAAGCGCGTAGGCCTCTGCTGACGCCGGTGCCGCCGTTGCGGTTGTGGCCGCTACTGTGAGCGCAAGGAGCGTGCCGTTCCACTTTCCCGTCGACATTTCTGTTCCCCCGTTGCTTCCGTTCAATCGTCCCGACGGACATCTTTCGCATGCAACCAGGGATAGTCAAGGCGCCGTTAGAAATGGTTCCTTGGCCGGGTTGGTAAAGGCTGGGCTTGCGGGCATGGTGCGGCCGGGCGGAGGCTTTGTCATCCGCAAGGCGCACCTGTTGCCGTCATGCAACAGGTGCGCCTTCAATCCTGCGCCTGCAGATTGTCCTCTTGCCGGGGAAGTAAACTCGTGTAATTTTCGCCAAATCGGAACTCAAACTAGAGGAGGCATACGATGAAGATCAATTTTGTGCAGATGCTTGCCTCTGGTGGAGTGGCATGCTCGTCACGACGACCACGCCGCAATGCTATGGGTTACTTTGGCGCATAAGCGCCGCCCACGTTCCGCTTTTTCGTATTTTCCATTTTGACTTGATGTGACCGGCTCCCGGAACGTATTTCCGTGTCCGCGCGCATCTATAATCTAGAAGGCCCGACCGCTTTGCGCGGCGGGAAACAATCATGCGCGAATTGCACTTGAACGCCGCCGGCACCTTGCCGGCGATCATGGACGACTTGTTTCGAACGTTCGGCTTCCGCCGCACGGTCGGTGCTTTCCTCCGTGCCGTCTGGAGGCGTCAGCGAACGCTCAACCAGATCAGCCACCTCTCCGATCGCATGCTGCGCGACATCGGCGCGGAACCGGAAGAAGGCATGAAGAAGCCGGAAATCGCCGACATCTCGCTCTGGCAGATGCCGGTCGGCTACCCGGTGATGATCAAACACAATTGAGGCCCGCTTCGGCGGGCCTCTTTTCCCGCAGCAACCGGTGGCCGATGAACGTTGGGTCCAAGGACAATCGGCTCACTGGGGGACTGGCGCGGCGAGCTTGGCCGCGCAGTCATGCCTGATCATTGCCGCAGCAAGGTTTTCCCGCCCCTTGCCGGTCGCCTTGGCCTTGGCCCCTGCCATGTCTCGGCACCACCCTGCATCGAGAACCTCTTCCGGAATGTGCGGGATGCAAGAGGAAAGAAGCAGCAGCGAACAGAGGAAGACGACGCGCATTCAGGGCTCCACGGGTGGTGCTGAATTCATAGCACCGGCAAGCCAGAAGGGAACAGGGTGGTGGGCTGGCCAACAGGTGGTGCCGGGGCCGGCCGGCCGCGCGGCAGCCGCTGACCAATCAGGCTTCGCGGGCTGGCTTCCTATGTTTCGGGAAGGGCAAATGACTTTCTGCGAGATCGGGCCGACGTGTGACCACGGCCCTCCGCCGGCCGCACGGGCGGGTTTTCCCTGATTATATCGACGAGCGCGCTTGCCCGCTTTGCTCAATTAGCTATGACGGTAACAAAGTCGGAACATCCGGCATCTGAAACCGCGGGTGGAAGTGCAGCAGCGATGACGGACACCAGGAATATTATTGACGCGCGCGCGTGCAGCGACGAGGCGCTGCAGGCGATCGGCTCCGATGTGCTGATCGTCGGATCGGGGGCTGCGGCCTGCGCCATGGCGACGCGGCTTCTGGCCGAGGGCTTGAAGGTCACGTTGCTTGAAACCGGCGACAACCTCGTCAACTCCGACAGCTCGCCCTTCTTCGAGATCGCCAACCAGGAACCGTTCGGGCTTTCATTCCAGATCGGCGGGGCGACCAACCTCTGGTCCGGGCGCGTCGCGCCGCTTGAAGACGTCGACCTGACGTCGGGCAACGACTGGCCGCTGGAGCGGGCGGAACTCGACGGGTACTACCAGCAGGCGATCGAGCTCTTACAACTGAAGCCGATCGACGATATCGACCGGGTGCCCGCCTATGACGGCGGCGCGGCGCCTTGGCGGGATTTCGTCGCCGACCCCGAGGTCTCGGTCAAGCGGTTCCAGTGGAGCCGCCCGGCCTTCAACGGCCAGGACTATCTGAAGGCGCTCGCGGGCAAGAACCCTGATCTCACCATCGTCTATAATTGCCGGGTGCTGCAGGTGATCCCGACCGCCGCGGGAGATCGCGTCGGCGCAGTGCGGGCGGCGATCGGCGAGGGGCGGATCGTGGAGCTTTCCGCCCCGGAATTCGTGCTTTGCGCCGGCGGGCTTGAAAACCCGCGCATCATGCTGAACAGCCGCCAGGGCGAGTTTCTGGCAAACGACAATATCGGCCGCTTCTTTTCGACCCATCCGAAAGCGAATGTCGGGCGTATTCATCTGTTTAAGACGGTGAAGACGGCGGGGCCGCTGTTCAGCGACCACAAGAGCGGTAGCAGCTCGCTGCGCTTCGGTGTCGGCGTGCGCAAGGATCGTAAGAGAGAGCAGCTGAACCACTATGTTCAGTTTTCGCCACGGTTTGAATCGATCGGGCTCAAGCTTCTCGAACATGCGCAGCACGTGGTGGCTGCCGGCGAGGGTGGCGATCGCCCGCAATCGACCTTGCGTCGTCGCCTGACCTCGGCGCTGGCGGTTGTCGGCCAGGTCGCCTTCAACGTCATCGGCAAGATGGGGTTGCTCGGGCCGGGCGGCTCGATCCTTGTCGTGCGCGGTTTCTTCGACCAGCATCCCAATGCCGAGCACAGGGTGGAGCTGAGCGAGGCGCGCGATCCCCATGGCTTGCCGAAGGGCGTGGTGCGCTGGTCGCTGACGGAAGAGGACCAGACGTCGATCCGCGAATTTCTCGACGAGCTCTCGGGGCTGCTGTTGCGCCACAATATCGGCAAGCTGATCCCGACGCTGCCGCCGGTGGGCAAGCCCTGGGACATCACCGGCATTCATTCCCATTTCATGGGCACGACGCGCATGGGCCGCTCGGCCGACATGTCCGTCATCGATCGCGATGGCCGGGTGCACGGCGTCGACAACCTCTATGCGGCGGGCGCGTCGGTCTTCACCTCCTACGGCTACGCCAATCCAGTACTGACAGTCATGGCGCTTGCAATGCTTACCGCCGATAAGATATGCCAGCGCCACAAAACAAAGGCGGGTAATCCATGACGGAAATGACTTCCCCGGAACTCAGCGGCAAGGAACAGCGGGCGAAACGCACACGCTGGCAAAAGCTCTCGCGAAAGAACTACTTCGGGGGAAAGCTTTCGACGAAGAACCTGGTGCGGCTATGCCAGGAAAATGCTTCGAACAAGCGCACGATCATCGTTCACACCGAAGACGTTGACTATACTGAGTTTTTCCCGAACTCGTTCCTGGTCTCGAAGTCCGATCGCAAGAAGGCCGATCTCGTCGTCGACACGCATTACCATCTCGATGCGATCGAGAGCGAAAGCTACGACATCGTGCTCTGTACCGGCCTGCTCGAGCATGTTCCCGATCCGCAGCGGCTGATCGACGACATGCGCCGGATCCTGAAGCCGAACGGCAAGCTGATCATCTCCGCCTCGGCGGTGTTCTCCTTCCACGAGGGGCCCGAGAACTATTTCCACTTCACGCCCTTCTCCTTCAAGATGCTGTTCAAGGACTGGAGCGAGATCGAAGACCTGCGCGGCTCGAGCATGCCGTTCGAGACGATCGGCATCCTGATGCAGCGCATTCTCCTGCAGTGCGACGTGTTTCCGCTGGCGCGGCCGTTCATCGAACTCATGGCGCGCTCGGCCCGGTTCTTCGACGTCTTCATTACCCAGCAGTACGATACGACGTGGAAATACACCGACGATCACAAGATCGATTCGATGATGCCTTCCAATATTCAAGCCGTGGTGAGGAAATAGCGCGGGCTTAGCTCGCGAACGGGGCGACATCCCGTCGCCACCTCGCTTTCGCAATCCGGATAAAGATCACCCACGGGCGCCGCCCGTGGGTGATTGCGTTTTCGGCGCCGGGCGCTATCGGGCGATTACGGGCTCGTCGCAGGCTGCGTCGTCGACGGCTGCGTGGTTGTCGCAGGCGGTGTCGCCGACTGGTCTGTCGTTGCGGGCTGCTGGGTCGTCGCTGGCTGCTCGGTGGTTGTTGCCGGCTGCGTCGTCGTCGTTGCCGGTGCTGTCTCGGTTGCCTGCTGGTTCGCCCCCGGTTTGAGGAACATCACCGCAAGTACAATGAGCACGACCACAACCACGATACCGATGACGGTGTTTCGATTCATCAAGGCTTCTCCTCAGGTTAAGTGCCTCGAAGCTGTAAATGGAGCGGTTGGTCGATTTATCAACAGGCCGGTTCGCGGGTCGGTTGAAAAAGACATGCCGAGCGTGGCGCGGGGAGGCTGGGACCGCCCCGGCACATGTATCCGCAACTCGTGTGTGAGGGGCGGCGAGGTGGTTTTACCCCAACGACAGCCGGCTCAATGAAACCGCAAGCGCGGGCCGACAATCTCGCTTTAACGGCCTTCGTCGGCCGCCTTCGGGACGGCGGTAATGAAGCCGAGCCGCAGCAATTGCTTCGATCCATCGAACTTCATCGAGGATTCGGAGAAAAGTTGCAGCGCGCCGGTGCTCGACAGCGCATCCGTCATCTTGGCGTAGGCCGCCGAGCCGTCGAAATATTGCCCATCGGCCACCGCGTCGTTGATGACCTTCTGGTAGTCGGCAAAGAACTTGAAGTGCAGCAACGTGCCGAGAATAGACGAGAAGTTGCGCTGGTAGGGGAGCGGCTGGTGGATGCTGGGGCCGAAGCGACAGTCCTCGTCCCAAAAGATCAGCGGATACTTGATCAGTTCGAGGTCCGATTCGAATTCGCGGTGGCGGGCGCCGCCCTTGATGGTGATCGCCCGCTTGGTCGTCGTCAGGGTGTAGCCGCGGCTGTCGAAGTGATCGGCGACCTCCCAAGGGGCGCTGGTCTTCAGCTGGTCGATGTCGGCGGCCCCGAGATCGACCGGGTACATGTCCAGCATCGGCGCCGGCAGGCGCGAGATCTTCAGGCTCTCGAGCGCGTGGATGACGGACCAGAGCGTGCGGTTTTCGCAATCGTCATAGATCAGGAACTCGTCGGAATCGACGTTCACATACCAGCGCTCGCCGCCATAAAGCGCAAATAGCGATTCTCTCCAGGCGCGTCCGCGCCGGGCATCCTTGTAGCGGACCGAGGATGCCCACAGGTCTACATCCGGCTGACAGAGCAGGAATTCGCGCGTGCCGTCGCTGGAGGCATCATCGACACAGATGAAGCGGGTGATACCGAGGGAGCGGTAATGGGCGAGAAAGCCCGGCATCAGCTTGGCATCGTTGCGGGTCAAAAAGATCAGCGGCAGGTCATCGGGATAGAGCGACGTCTGCCCCTGGGGGCTGACGCAGCGCAGATCGACCGCATGGTTCATTCTGCGCTCACGCCGCTCAACCTTGGTCGTCTCGTACCAGGTCGCGATGCGATCGAAGAAGCTTCGATCCGTGATCGACTCGGCATCGGAACGATTCTGGAAGGGATAAGCGATATCGGTCATGCTCATTCCGACATTTGTCATAAATAATATAATCCCGGACTAAATCAAAAGCACAGACGTGGCAATCCATACGATCGCACGGATATGGGGATCGGGGAGGTGCCTTTCCACCGGCCCGCACACGTTGAGCGAGCCGTGGCGCCACAGTCTCTGCGGGTGCAAAAAGCCTCTCGCCGGCGACGCCCGACGGCATCGAGCCCGGGCCTGCGGATGGCGTTTCGTTGTTTTTCCACGAAACTTTTCGCCCGCTGCCCTGTTTCTCCTTCATCCACGTTCGCGCTGAAGCGCCAGGAGTGGAGGAGGCAGACATGACAAACTTGATGAGCAAGCTATTGATGGCGGCCCTGGTGGCCGCGGGATCGGTCACCGCAATGCCGGCCGTTTCGCCGGCGCAATCGCTCGACCTCTATATCGGGCGCGACCGGGATTATTACGGCGACGACTTCCGCCGCGAGCGGCGCTATGACGACGAAGATTACGTTCGCCCACGCGGCTGCAGTTCCAGCCAGGCGTTGCGCCGGGCCTATCGCGCCGGGTTGCGTGATCCGGAAATTGCCGCGATGAGCCGCAACCGGATCGTCGTCGAAGGCGAAACCCGACGTGGCCAATATGCGCGGATCTATCTGGCCAACCGCAGCGGCTGTCCGCGGATCGGCTAACGGGTGGGCGGTCGCATCACGATCGCCTTCTTTCTCTCGCATAGGCTGACGCCGGCAATCGCTCGGCGTCGGCGGCCGCGGCAGGCTCGATGTTTTGCGGGTTTCCTTGCGGCCGGCCGCGGTGATAGACCACGCCGCATGACCGCATCTTCCGATTTCAGCGCCATCCCGCTTGCCGAGCGCGCCTGCGGCACCTGCACGCTCTGCTGCCGCCTGCCGGATATCGACGCGCTGGAGAAGCCGGCCAATGTCTGGTGTCGGCACTGCACGGGTACGGGGTGCCGGATCTACGAGGATCGGCCGCAGCTGTGCCGCGACTTTCTCTGTCTTTGGCGCACGGACGAGACGCTCGGCGAAGCGTGGGATCCGGCGCACGCGCATATGATGATCTATCGCCAGGGGCCGCAGGTGACGGTTCTCGTCGATCCGGATCATCCGGACGCCTGGAAGCGCACGCCCTATGCGGAGGTGCTGCAGGGCTGGGCGCGCGAGGGTGAGGGCGGGCAATATGTCATCGTCTTTGTCGGCGATGCGGTGTTCAAAGTGGAGTGAGATGAGGGCCGAGTGAGCGGGGATAACGACCCGGCGGCCCCGCGAAAAGAAAGAGCCCCGCACGAGGGCGGGGCAAGCAGGCACCCAAAATGGCTCGGGGTGCGGGGAAGCGCAGTCCAGAAAGAACGTACTGCGCGGTACGGAAGCTAACGTGCATCCGGCGGCGCGGGAAAGGCCGGATTCAGCGATTCTGGTACGGTTGCCAAAATAAAGTGGCCCGGCCGGATGGCGGGGAGGCCGGCCCTGCGGTCGCTCTACCGTACGGTTTTCAAGGCGATCGATTGACTTTGCCGGTCAGCGCTTCATTTCCGATTGGAGGAAATGACGGAGACGATCATGTCAAAAGCAATGTTGACGCTCCTGTGCCTGGCGGTGCTTACGCTCTCGGCTTGCGCCAACACGGCGCGCGGCTTTCGGCAGGACGGTGTCGAAACCGGCCACGCGCTGGATGATGCGACCCACCGCGTGCTGAAATCGACATCGAAGTGACGCGAGGCGAGGCGCCCCGGGCTGCGGCAGTTGGCCTGCCTACCGCGATGGAGCGGTGCTGGCGCGCGTGGCCGCTTCGGCGCTGCTGAAGATCACCACGGCGAACAGCAGCACGCCAAGGAAGGCGACGATCGACGCGACGGCGACGATGGGCTCGATCTCCGGCCTGCCTGTCGTCATCAGGTAGAGCGATGGCACGAGCACCGCGACGCCTGACGTGTAGACGTAATACTGGACGAGGGCCAGACGCCGCTCGGCCTTGGCCGGGTTGAGCGCGTAATAGATGCCGAAGATCGCCATCGTCACCCACCCGAGCAGGTTGGTATGGGCGTGGGCCGGTGTTGCCGCATGGTCCTGGCTGATCGCCATGTGCAGGCCCATGCAGAGGCCGATGATCAGGAAGATGATTGCGGTCTTGAAATAGAGTTGCGCAAGCCGTGGCATGGATTCTCCTCCGCGATGCCTTCCTTATTTATTAGCATGTTCGCAAATGAATGGAGATTGCCAATATTGGGCGCGTGGGGGCGTCGCGGCGGGCGGAGGTCACGTGGGCCGGGCGGTGGCTGCGGCGAGTGCGGCGCGCTTGCGCGTCGCCATGCCGTCGAAGGTGGCAAGCCCCTGGCGCTGCAGGTAGGCCGAAATCGCCGCCTCGATACCGCGATCGTTGCCGCCTTCGGTTTCCCAGAAGGCTTCGATGGCCGCAAAGAGGGCGGATCTGTCGAGCGTGACGGTCATCGCAGGCTGGTTCCGAACTGCTGGCGGTGGTTGAGGGTGCCGTGGGCGATTTGGTTGAACGGTGCGCGCCGCAAACCGAAATCGGCGCACCAGCGTTCCCAGGCCTGCGACGTTCGCACGAAGGCGGGCAGTCTGTGTTCCTGTTCGGGGCTCTGGTCAAAGCCGTTCAGCCAGGCATCGGCGACGGTCTCGGTGACGTCTTCGCCATGAAGTGCGTCGAGATCGAAGCGGATCAGCCGCTCCACATGCTCGCCGTCATGCACATGGAGCCAATCGGCTGCCGTTTTGTAGGTGGTGCCCGTCGTGTCCGTCTCGTCGAAGAAGGTGCCGGCACCGAGCGTCATCATGGCGAGAATGATCTCTCGGCGCTGGAGAAAGGGTGCTGCGCTCATCGCCGTTGCGGCGCCCACGGAGATCGCATCCGACATCGTTCACCTCGTCTGTTCGAGGTGCACGCTGGAACACCCTTCGCGGGTTTCCTGTCGGCCCCTCCGGCTGTGTTTCTGCGCTGAATATAGGAAAAATCCTATCAATAAGTCAATAGGAAAAACACTGCCGGCAGGAAGCGCCTCACGCAAGTTGTCGATGACGGGCCGTTTGTTCTTGTTTTGTTCGGAAGATTGCGCCACTGTGGGCTCGCCATTCCAGGTGGCGGAAAAGGAGCATGGGATGATCACCTACTTCGTCGTTCAGAGCTTCACGCTGGGGAGCCGCGGCGCATTTCTCGCTGACGACCCGGTGCAGGCGACCGGGCCCGAGCATGCGCAACGGCTCGCCGAAAGGCTGTCGGCGACCAAGGTTGGGGTGATCGCCTTTAGCCGCTCGGGCGACCTGGCGACGGGGGAATTCGAAGAGGCCAAGGTGCTCTTTACGATCGGCGAACTGCCCACGGAGATTGCGGAGGCGATGGCTGCCTGAGGCTGAAGGGGTGCGTCGAGGCGGGCGGGAGGCGTGGCTCCGGGTCAGGGGCGGCGTCCGGCTTGGTGGGCAGGAGGGCGGAGAGATGCCGCTTGCGCGCGATCGCGCGTCCTCCGCGTGATGGGTGACGATACCTGGCGGCTGGCCGCATTTGGTGCGAGCGACGCAAAGTGCCCTCCCTTTCTTGCGCAGGGTCAGGCAGGGACGTTGGGGATTTGTCGCGGGAGCGAAGGGGATGGAGCCGACGTGCGCAGCAACGCGGATTGACGCCTGCGCCCAGTTCGATGCCTTCTGTCAAAACATGCGTCGGCGACGCGGGTCGGGCGCCGGATTATGCTTTCCGTCCGAGCGTCGCGTCTTTGCAAAGTGGCAGTGTGCTGCTTTAGTCCTTGTTTTTAAAACGGTATTTTCTTCGCATGCTTCCGGCTCGGCGCAGGGCTAGCGTGCGCTGTATTTGCCGACGACCCGGTGGCAGAAGGACCATTCGACCCGGCTCTCGGTAAATTCGAGGAACGGGTTGTATTGCCTCAGCGTCCATTCGCGGTCGTTGAAGGAGACGAGGCGCTTGATGATCGCCTCGGCATCGTTGGCAGGCGGCACATGGTAGAGCACCACGTCCTTGTCGCGGGCCGGCGGCAGGTGCGGGTGGACGAGGGCCATGTCGCCCGGCTCATAGGCCGGGATCATCGAGCTGCCGGTCAGGTAAATGCCATAGGCGCCCTTGACGCCCTCGAGCACGGACGGGCGCTTCACGTATTCGACCGCATCGAAGGTGACGATCACATGTCCGTCGCCGCCTTGCGCGGCCGCAAAGATCGGCAGATCGCGATGGCCGACGAGCTGTTCGCCCGGCACGATTTGCGGCGCAAAGCCCGGCGCACGCCGGGGCGCGGCCTCGCCGCCGGTCGCAGCGCCCTGGATCAGCTCGACGATCGCGCGGGCGTCGCGCTCGCGCAGTTCTCGCGGCGTCTCCCGCTCCACGAACTGCTGGATATAGGCATGGTTCTTCCCGATCGCGATCGACAGATCCTTGTAGGTCGTCTTCTTCGCGTCGACTGCTTCCCGGATGAGGTGGCGCAATTCGTCCATGACACTGGCATCCCAGATTCCGTTTCTGTCGTCCAATAGGAATTTTCCTCTTGATGGCAATAAGAAATCCTACTATGAATAGGATGTCAACGGAAATGAGCAGCAGAAACCGCTGCAATATCCGTCATGGCGCCGCCGGGGCCGGCGAACAGCATGGGGCGGATCATCGATCCGCTTCCTGCCGATGCCGACCAGGGGCGCATGCAGTATCGATCGCCGCATTCTGTGCGGTGGTCCAGGCGAGAGGTCGTCGTTTCCTCCCCGGCGACCTCTCGCTTTTCCAATCGATGCCGGCGCGCCGGCGCAGGGTTTGCCACGCGGGCCGATGATGGTCCGCGGTCGGCGACGTGCGCCCTGTCGGCATCCGGCACCCGGCGCGCGGATCGCGCGCCGGGTGCTCCAAGGCCGCGTGCTCCGGCCGTTGACGTGCCCCTCCTTGGGCGGCGGCGTCTCGGCACCGGGAGGTGCCGGGACTGTAAGACGACCGGTTGCTGCCTGACGGTGGGCAGCCGGGCGGGGACGGGAAGAACAATCGGAAGCGGGCGCGCGGCAGGCGCGACGAATGGCCGTGCCAATGGGTACGGCCAAATGGGGAAGGCATGGGAAACGGCATGGCTGACGGTGACGTGACAGGGAAGGCGCCGGGAGGGCGCAGGGTTTTGCCGATGCGCGGAACTCCGGCGCGGCTGGCGAGCGCGGAGGCCGGTTCCAAGGCCGGGCTTCGTCGCCGTAGCGAGGTGGCGGGCCCTGTTTCCGGTCAGACGCGGCGCCTTCATTCCTGCCCGCCGGCGAGGGGTTGAGCAAATGCGCATTACCGCAATCGTCGAAGCCCTGGTTCAATCGGGCGCGTCGCCCGAGATGATCCTTTCTGCCGTGCGCGCTGCCGAGGCGGGGCACGTCTCCGAGATCGAGCGTCGCCGGGCATGTGACCGCGAAAGGCAGCAGCGTCGCCGGGCGCGCGTGACGTCACGCGATGTCACGGTGACGGCGAACGGTACCCTCTCTGATAAAGAAAGCTCCCCCGTACCCCCTAAAGAAACTAACTCTCCCAACCCGAATCCGGGTGGGGACGCCGACCGGCCGGTTCAGGCCGCAGCCGTGCCGGGCGCGGCAGGCTCGCGGCGCAAGGGGAACGGCTGGGCGACGCGGCTGCCCGAAGATTTCGAGCCCGACTGGGGCTTTGCCGCCGGGCTCGGTTTCGGCCGGGCCGAGGCAGGCGTCGAGTTCGACAAGTTCCGCGACTACTGGCGCGCCAAGTCCGGACGCGATGCGACCAAGCTCGATTGGGCCGCCACCTGGCGAAACTGGATGCGCAACGCCGGCGGCCGCGGTTTGCGCGGCGGCGGGCAGACCCGTCGCGGCCATCACCCCCAGGCGCCGCCACAGGAAACCGCCTTTGCCCGCCATCAGCGGGAATGCAGGCAGACAATCGAAAACCAACTGAACGGAAACGAGACCAATGACCTATTCAGAAATGATGATTTCGCCGGCGGAGGCCCGGCTTTCGACCTTGGGCCGGGAGATTACCGCGCTCACTGAGCGGCTGGCCTGCGTCAGCGAGGCGGCGGTGCTGCGCAGCCTCGACGCGATGCAGACGGCCGGCATGACCATGCCCCCGACGATCGAGCCGAGGAAGATCGTTGCGGTCTACCACTATGCGCTGTCGGGTGTGCCGGCCTCGGGGCTTTCGGCGGCGACGCAGAAGCTGATCCGCGGCGACTATGCCGCCAATCCGAACGTGCTTCTCGGCACCATCCCCAAGCCGCCGGTGCTGGCAGCGCTCGCCAAGGCGGAGGCGCTGGGCCTCCGGGCGGATCTTGCCCGCAAGCGCGAGATGGTTGCGGCGCTGACGCCACGCCCGGCAGACGATCAGCGATCGCCGGCAAGCCGCATCCGGGTGCGGGCGCTGGTCGAAGGCTTCCGTCAGGCGCATGCGGCGGCCAAGGCCGGGCGGGACGGCGTTTCCGCTGACGGGCGGGCGCAAGCTGCGAACATAGCGGCCGAAAGGGGCGCGGATGACAGGCGCACGGATCATGCCGTCGCGCACACCCCGGCCGCGGCAAACGCCTTTCGCGGTTTGGCCGCGGCAGGCGTCGAGCGCGCAAATCTCAATCCAGCCATTTCGAGGGAGGCTTTCCATGCGGTCTGAAGGCACTGAATCTACGACAGGACAGGTAGCGGAAGGGGTGGCGGACACGATGCCCTTCGGGGCGCACGACGCGGGGAGCGTAGCGGCAAAGCCGGCGACGCTCGACGATCTCGTCGGCATCGTCGCCGTTCAGGTGCGGGCGCAGGCAAGCCGGATCCAGGAACTGGAGCTGGCGCTTGCCGATGCCGAAGCGCGCATCCTCTCGCAGGCGCGGATGATCTGCGGCGCGACGGCGGCGGCAAACAGCGACCTGTTCAGCCGCCGGCCGGTGCGGGCGATTATCGAGGAGGTGCTTGTCGTCTATCCGGGGATCTCCTTTGAGGAGATCATCGGCGTCGGCCGCGAGCGGCGGCTGGTCGAGCCGCGGCACCGCTGCATGACCGCAGTTTACGATGAGCGGCCGGATCTTTCGCTGCCGGCGCTCGGGCGGATCTTTCGGCGCGACCACACCTCGGTGCTGCACGCCGTCAACAAGCGCGAGCCCGGCAAGGAGCGGCGGCGTGGACGGGCGCAGCGGCCGAGCCATTTGCCCGCGAATGCCGGTGCCGACGGGATCGGCGCGCAGGCACTTTGATTTCCAGACGAATTTCAATCCCGCCCGCAGTCGCAGGCAAATGCAGCGGGCGAGGGTACATGCAGATTGCAAAAGGAGAAGAGACGATGACATCCAAGGCAGAGCGCATTCGCATCAAGCGCGCCAGCCGGGCGGGCCGGCCGCGCAAGGCCAATGTGGCGCGCTATCCGGGCGGCCAGATCAAGCATGGCGAAAGCGAGCGCGAGGTCTGCTCCGTGGCGCTGGAGGCGCGCCGGCGCATGCATTTTTCCGGCAGGCGCGACGCCGATGTTGCCAGCCCCTTTGCCGGCTACACGCTTGGTCGCATGTTCCTCGACGGCAAGCTGACGGCGCATGAGCGCGAGGCGGGCGACGAATACAGCCGGCAGATGGCGCGCTATTACAGCCTCACGGGCATTCCTTTCCCGAGCGTGCGGGCGCAGTCGCTGTTCGACGTCAAGGGCTTTGCCGGCGAGACCAGCGCCGAGCGCGCCCGCGGCGCACGCCAGGCGGCAAACCGGATGATGGAACTCGAGGGTGTGCTGCTGAAGCTGAAAGACGGGCCGCAGGTGAAGACCACGGTCTTCAACGTCTGCATCATGGACTACGAGATGCTGCGCACCATGCCGGAACCCCAGCTCGCCTGGCTGAAGCGCGGGCTGACGGAGCTGCATTGGCAGCTGGGGCTCTCGCGGGAGAAGGAAGGGGCGTGAAAGGAAGCGGCACGAACCGGCCGCTGCCAGTGGCGCGGTTTCATGCACGGGGCGCGCCTAGCAGCGCGATCGCCGCGCGGCGGCGGGTTCGAATGCCTGCGCGTCGGCGCGGGCTGTGCATCGCGACGAGCGTCGCATGTTCGGGTGAACATGCGACGCTCGAGCCGGCCTGAGGGGCGGGCGGACAGCGACCGGAGCCGTGTGGATGGGGGCGGCGTCGGTCTCTCAGGCACGGTAACGATTATTGCCGGAAGGCTCTTCCTTCCGGCGTGGCGGCCACCTCCGGTTCGTAGGAAAACATCATGTAGGTGACCGTGACCAGGATGACCGCCAGAAACAGGACGCTGGTGACAACAGTGCCAAGGCCGAGGCCGCCATATTCGATCGGCTGCGCCAGGAGGTCGCCGACCGATGCGCCGGCAGGCCGGGTGAAGATGTAGGCGAGCCAGAAGGCGGCGACGGCGTTGAGCTTGAAGGCATAGTAGCCGAAGGCGATGACGGCGATGACCGCGGCAAAGAGCAGGGCAGTGGTGAAATAGCCGAACTCGAAGCGCTCGGCGACGAGGTCGCCTGCCGCCGTTCCCAGCGCGAAGGTGAACAGGATCGCCAGCCAGTAGAAGGCTTCCCTCCGGGTCGTGTAGATCGAGTGGATCGACAGCGTTCGCTCGCTCGCATACCAGAGCGCGAACGTGGTCACGAGCGCCATGGTGAAGACGACGGTGGAGGTTTCGAGCGGGACGCCCAGATTGTCGGTGAGATTGTCGGTAATCAGCGTTCCGACGATGCTGATCAGCACCACTGCCAGCCAGTAGGCCCAGGGAACGTAGCGCTTCTGGGCGAATTGCAGACCGAGCGTGAGGACGAGGACTACGCTCATGATCAGCGACGTGGCCGTGAGCCCGAGGCCCAGATTGACCGCGAGATAGTCGGCCGCGGTTTCGCCCATGGTGACGGCCATAAGCTTGATCAGCCAGAAATCGGCCGTGACGCGGGGAACGCGGTTGATATTGGACATGTCAAGGGACTGGGGACGCATGGCGATCGCTCCGGTTTCGCTTACTTGCCCATCGCGGTCATGGCCTGCTTGAAGAGCCCGTTGGCCCTGTCGTCATCATCGGCATTGCAGCGATCGATGCCCTTGTTGATGAGCTCATCGACCTTGACGGCATCCGTGGCGCTGAGCGTCGCAGCCGATCGGGCGCTGCGGACATCCTTCAGCGTGTCTTCGCAGGGGACCTTGGCAAGGCTTGCCGAATGCATGGCGAGGACGAACAGGCTGGCGAGCGCGAAGCGGACGTAAGAGTTCATGGAAGGCTCCATCGGCTGTTGACGTTGCAGGGTGCGGCGCTGAAACTGGCTGCCGGATGTTGCCTCCGCTTTGCCGGAACCATACCAATTCGTAAGGTGACAATGGCGCGCATCTGTGCGCCGAATGGTTGGTGCCGATCCGTTGCCGCGGCAACCGCAACGGGACGGATGCGAGGCGATACGGCCTCTGCAAGCGCATGGACATTCCGGGGCGACTTGATGCGAATCCTGCTGATCGAAGACGACCGAAAGACCGCCGAATTCGTGCAGCGCGGCATGGCGGAAGCGGGCCATGTCTGCGACCTTGTGGACGACGGCCGCGACGGGCTCTACCAGGCGACGCGCGAAACCTATGACGTGCTGGTGATCGACCGGATGCTGCCGGGGCTCGACGGCCTGTCGGTGGTAAAAGCGATCCGCGCCGCGCGGATCAAGGTGCCGGCCCTGTTTCTGACCTCGATCGGCGGCGTCGACGACCGCGTGGAGGGGCTCGAAGCCGGCGCCGACGACTATCTCGTCAAGCCCTTCGCCTTTTCCGAGCTGATGGCGCGGGTCAACGCGCTGGCGCGCCGGCCGCCGATGTCGGAGCGGCCGACGATGCTGACGGTGGCCGATCTTGAAATGGATCTCGTGCGGCGCTCGGTGACGCGGGCGGGCGAGCGCATCGACCTGCAGCCAAGGGAATTCACCCTGCTGGAGGTGCTGATGCGCGGCGAGGGCCGGGTGCTGACCCGGACCATGCTTCTGGAAAAGGTCTGGGACTTTCATTTCGACCCGAAGACGAGTGTCGTCGAGACCCATGTCAGCCGCCTGCGCGCCAAGGTCGACAAGCCCTTCGACGTGCCGCTGATCCATACCGTGCGCAATATCGGATACAGCCTGCATGCCGCGCGCTAGGCTGTGGCGCTCGACCCCGTTTCGCCTGGCGGTGACCTTCGGGCTCGTCTTCTTCCTCACCTTCGTTGCGGCCGGCTTCGTCACCTACCAGTTCATGCGGCGGGAACTGCAGCGCTCGCTCGACAGTTCGGTCGCGGATCTGCACGCGGTGATCGCATCCTCGGACGATCTGGAGGATCTGATCGCCATGGTCGACGCCTATTCACGGGTGAACCGGGCGCGCGAATGGGTGTTTTGCGTCTTCGGCGCCGATGGCCGGCAGATTGCCGGCGACGTCTCGACACCGCCCTTGCCGGACGGCTTTTCGACGGTGGGATCCGTGGCGCTGGGCCTGCGTGACGGCGCCGACTATCGCGCGTTCTCGGGCGTGATCGGCAGCAACCGGCTGATCGTCGGGCGGAGCTACGCGGCGACGAACCGGCTCGAACATATCGCCTTTCTGAGTTTCGTCTGGGCCACCCTTGTCGCCATGGCCGGCGCGATCATCGGCGGCGTACTTCTGGCGCGAAAGGTGCAGCGCAGGCTGGACGGCATTGCCGGGGCGATGACCGCGGTCTCGCACGGCATGTTCGACGCGCGCGTGCCTTTGCGCGGCAATGGCGACGACATCGATGTCGTCTCCGGCCAGGTCAACGAGGCGCTCGACCGGCTGTCGGCACTGATGGAAACGATGCGGCAGGTGAGCTCCGACATCGCCCATGAACTGAAGACGCCGCTCAACCGTCTGAGGATGCAGGTCGAGGCGGCAATCAGCGGCGACGAGCGCGGCGAGAACGTGACGGAGGCGCTTTTCGACGCGCGCGCCGAGGCCGGCCAGATCAACGCCACCTTCGAAGCGCTGCTCAGGATCTCGCAGATCGAGGCGGGTGCGCGCAGAACCCGTTTTCAAAGCATCGACTTGACCGACCTCGTGACCTCGGTTGGGGAAATCTATGCGGGCGTTGCCGAGGATAGCGGCCACATTCTTTCCACCTCGATCGAGGCGGGGGCGCTGGCGATCAGCGGCGACCGGGAACTGCTGACGCAGATGTTCGTCAACCTGGTCGAAAACGCCATAAGGCATTGCCCGCCCGGTGCTGCGATCTCGATCGCACTGGCGCGGGAGGGTGACAGCGCGGTGGTGGCGGTGAACGACGACGGTCCGGGCATTCCCGCCGGCGAGCGCGAGAAGGTGTTCCGGCGACTCTACCGGCTCGACAAGAGCAGGACGACCGACGGAAGCGGCCTCGGCCTCAGCCTCGTTCGCGCGATCGCCGATCTCCATGCGGGCGCCGTCAGCATCCGTGACAACCGGCCGGGGGTCTCCGCCGAGGTAATCCTGCCGCTGGAACAGCCGGCGCTCAAAGGCAAGCACTGACAAAGCCGTTGGAGTCGGGCCTCAGCCGGCGGGGGATGCCCGGCGCATCATCCGTTCAGCCCGTGCGGGAAAGGGGCTCAGAGCGCCGCGATCGCTGCCGCAAGCAGGGCCTGCGGACGGCTACTTTTCAGCGTCGCCAGAAGCTGCGGTGGGGGCTCAGCAATTCGTCTTCGATTTCGGGGAAAGGGCCAACGACCTCGACCGGCTTCTGGCCGGAGGCAAGCACGGTGCGCGAGGACAGATTCATGGTCGGGTTGTCGGGGTGGTCGCCGGTCTCTGCCAGCAGCTTTTCCTCCTCGAAGCCATAGACCAGGCGGCCGATATTGGCCCAGTAGAGCGTGCCCGTGCACATGGCGCAGGGCTCGCCGGTCGAAACCAGCGTGCAGCTCCAGAGAAATTTCGCCGGATAGGCAGTCGCCGCGCGCCGGGCAAGCTCGGTCTCGGCGTGGCGCACGGTGTTGATATTGCCCTGGCGCATCAGGATGCTGTCGTCGGGGCCGACGAGCACCGCGCCGAAAGGGTGGTGGCCGTGCACCGCTGCCTCGCGCGCGACCTGGTCGGCGGCGCGAAGGTGGGCGAGCATCTGATCACGGGTCATGTTTGGGCACTCCCGAAATGCCGTCGACGACAGCGGTTGGAACTGGCTCCATTCGGGCGATCATAGCGTGAAAACTCAGGGATCGATATCGGGGTGGGGCCGGGCATTGTCTGCAGGCAGCGGACTTGACTTGTTTGCCAAGACGCCGCGATGGGCAGGTTCAGAGGAGCCGTCGATTTCGTGAAGTTGGCTGACCGAAAGTGGCTGCCCTACGCCGGCGGTCGTGTCACCGTGCCCTGGTGGAACAGCATCTGCCATTTCGTGCCATCCCATTTCCAGATCGAACTTCGAAGCGCGTGCCGCTGCGATCCGTCGGCTTCGATGCGGTGCGTTCGATAGGTGAGCAGCACGGCATCGGGCGAAATGGCTGTCAGCCGGTAGTCGTCGGTGCGCAGTTCGCCGTCGTCCTCGTCGTCTTCCTCAAGCAGCAGGTCGATGATCTCGGCGCGATGGTAGACGGCGCCGGAGGCGCCGAATTCGACGAAGCCTTCGGCAAGCAGGTTCTCGAGGGCTGGGCGCGAGCGGCGCACCTCGGTACGGTGGAGCTCCTCTTCGAGCGCGCGGATGTCGTCAAGCTGGGGCAAGGGGGGCGTCATCGCTTGGTTCCTGATCTTCGCCACCTATGGGCTTTCATCCTGCGAGGCCATTAGGGCCGCAAGGATGGATATTGCGCAAGGTCACTTGCGAGGGGCTTGCCCCTTATCCGGCTGCGGCGACCTTCTCCCCGTCAGGCAGAGAGAAGGGGGCGCCCGCTCGCTCCCCGCAACGGATACGCGCTTGCTTCAGGACGTGCTTGCGACCTTCCGTTCGCGGAGGATGCGGGCGTCGAGTTCTTTCAGACGGTGCTTGATGGCGGGGTCGCCGGGCAGCAGGGAAAGGGCGGTTTCGAGCATTGCGCGGGCTGAAAGAATATCGCCGTCGCCGATGTGGCGGTTGGCGCGGTGATAGAGGAAGTTGACGTGCTCCATCGGGGCGAAGCGGTCGCCGAAGCGGGCGTTGAGCGCGTCCGACCAGGCGGGATGCCTGACCATGGCGGCGACGGCGATCTGGTAGGGGCGCATGGGCGCGTCGATACGGGCGGTGCGGGCAAGCGCCCGCAGGGCCGGGTGATCTTCGGTACGGCAGGCGGCAATCAGGGAAAGCGCGCGTTCGGTTCCGGTAAAGACACGGACGGTGCCGTGGCCGGTCATGTGCACCGGCACGAGATGCGTTTCGCGCTGCAGGAACGCGATGCGCTCGGCGTGGCGGCGGTCGATCGCGTGGAAGGGATCGTAGAAGATGTAGGCGCGGCCGGCGGCCTGGTCGGGCGAAATGCCCATGTTGCCATGCAGTTCGGGCGAAAAATGCCTGATGAAGCGGTTGTCGTAGGGAACGGACTTCGGATCGATCGAGACCTGCGGGCAAAACGCGATGGCCGTGGTGGCATTGAAGCGCCGGCGATAGCGAAGCGCGGCATAACCGCCCTGCGAATGGCCGTAGAGAATACGTTCGGGCGCGGCCTTCAGGATGGGGGCTGCGGCCTCTACCGCCTTGATCACGCTTGCCGCCGGAAACCAGTTGGGCCGCCGGCTGATGAAGCCGAGCGCCGAGATGTCCGCCTTCTCGCAGAAGCGCTGGCCCCAGTAACGGCTGCCGTTTGCCTGGATCTCCATCTCGTTAAAGGTGACGAGCAGGTAGGGCGATGTGCCTTCGCGGTGAATGACCTCGAGGTTTTCGTCCGAATAGATGAGCACGGCTTCTCCGGATTATTTCAAGATTTGTATTAGTATATTCTCAGAATCGGAAGTTATATTGTTCCAATACCTCGGCGCCTTGATAGTAATTCGAGATCGCATCGGATTTCCAGTGGCAATGCGCGGTGACGCGCCTTAAGCGGACGTCGCGGAGGCAGTGAATAGCTACAACTGATTAGTTGTGCTGTTCATCTTGTAATTGCATACAAGGGATCGCTCATATACTCTCCAGACGACCGGATCTGGCTGCAAATCTGGAGGGGCGTATGAAACCGGCCTGGTGCGTCTTGTTTATCCTTGCCGCGGCGATTGGCGATGCGACGCCCGGTATGGCGCAACAGCAATGTGCGCCGAACTATACGCGGGACGGCTTCTTCATCGAAGCATGCCGCGGCAACGTACACGACAATCACGGTCAGTCCGGATTTGTCTTTACGACGTCTTCCATCCGCAGAAACAATACCGCGGGCAACGTGGATGTATATGAAAGCTGCGTCAAGAATAGCTCGGGGCGTGCGCTGGCTCTGAGCTGGTATGCCGCCGGCATGGACGACGTGATGATCCCGGACGGGTGCGCCTTCAGGAAACAGCGGCCTGCGAATTACCCCAAGCCCGGCGCACAGAGGCCGGATTTCGTGAACACCTGCATTCGATACGGAAACAGGTGGCAGCACGAGGAAGACGCCAATTATCTGCCGACGCCGAAGCAGATGGCGGATGGCTTTCCCGACATCAGCTGCGCCGGCCAGGTCCGACAACAGGGCAACGGCAGCTCGCCCGAAAGCGGACCGGGCTATTCCGAATTCCTGCGGCGGGTAGGGGAATTCTTCTGGAGGAGCTTCACTGTTCTCGATGCGGATCCATCCGAGCAGTCGCAGAAGCTGGTCGCCTTCATCGTCGATACCCGCTTCGTGCTGGGGACCGAGGCGAAGACCTACAACTACACCATCGATTTCCGTCTCGAGGAGCTGGATCCGGGCGCATTCGCGCTTGTCGCCCCCGGATTTGAACTGCACCCGCCATTCGTGCTTTCCATGCAGTTCGAACAGCAGGGCTGGAACGCGGAACTGGCGCGTATCCGCCCGAACGAGCGCAAGTCCTTCGCGATGACGCTTCCCTACAATCCCGAGCTGGACCTTGGGGAGGATGCGCTAACGCTGCGGAGCCTGGGTGAGGATGGGACCAAGCGGGCGCTCTTCGTGCCCGTGCTGGAATAGGGGTAGAGGATGGCGGAGCGGCTGCACTTTCTGACAATTCTGCCGGGTCCGCTGGTTGTGTGGCTCTCGTCCAATACCGAAATTCTGAAGCCCCTGATGTTCGAGGGATGGCGCGACGACGCGATCGCGATGTCCTGCGCGATCGGCGCCGGGCTGGTGCTGATCTATTGCCTTTTCCTCGGCTCCCCGCCTGACAAAAGGAGATCCTGGGTCTCCGCCGCAATCCTCAGCGTGCTCTTTGTCTGCGCTCTCGTCGCGCTTTGCCGGACAAACACGCGGGTCGACGCGCAGGTCGGCGAGGACGCCATCCGCCTGTGGCGCGATACCTACCTCTATTGGGTCAGCATGGGCATGCTCTTGACATTCCAGCTGATGGTCGCGGCGATCCTGACGGCCCTGTTCGCCAAGAAAGCGGCGCCCTGAGGGGCGGCCGAGACGATTGGTTCCCGGGGTGGCGAAGCCGCCGCCTGGGCATGATCTCTGCTTCGTCAAAGGCCGCCCTGGTGAACGGTCGGCCCCGGGGCAACCGGACCCGCAACCTCAGACGCGATCGAGGAAAGCCAGCACCCTCTGCGTGAGCAGCGCCGTTGCCCCGGCATCATAGGAGGGCAGCGAGCTGTCGGCGAAATAGTGCTGGTCGCCGGGGTAGAGGAAAAGTTCTGCATCGTCGGCCTTCTCGACGATCTCGCGGGCGGCGTCGATGTCGCCTTCGCCGACGAAGATCGGGTCGTTGTCCATGCCATGGATCTGGACCGGTACGCCTTCCGGCCAGGGACCGAAGGCCCACTGGCCGCTGATCGGGATGCAGGAGTAAAACAGCAGGGCACCGCGGGCACCGGGGCGGGTCTGGGCGAGTTTCTGCGCCGGCAGGACGCCGAAGGAGAAGCCGGCATAGACGAGGCTTTCGGGGAGGGCATCGGCAAGGCGCACGCCGCGCTCGCGCATCTCGTCAAAGCCGACCGTCTCGATATGGGCAACGCCCTCCTCGATGCTCGCAAATGTGCGTCCCTCGAAGAGATCGGGCAGGTGGACGACATGGCCGGCCGCGCGCAGGTCGGCGGCAAAGGCGTGCATGCCGGGTGTCAGCCCCTGGGCGTGGTGGAATACGAGGACCTCGGCCATCGGCAGTTTCTCCTTCAAATCCGTGTTCGCGCATCACTTGTACTTCATCCGGATGAATTCAAGCGGCAAGGTTGCCGGAGAGGAAAATTTTCCTTCCGTAACGATGGCGCGTGTCCCGACCTCTTCTTGCCATGTTCGCTCGCTTGGTTGCGCAGGATGCACCACGATTCTGGAGGGAAAAGGATCATGACAGGTAAGTTGCGCATTGCCGTGCTGTTCGGTGGCCGGTCGGCGGAGCATGAGGTTTCGCTGATGTCGGCGCGCAACGCCGTCGCGGCGCTCGATCGCACGCGCTACGAGATCGTGCCGATCGGGATCGCTAGGGACGGCCGCTGGATGCTGGTCGATCTCGAAGACGGGGCGTTGCCGAAGGCGATCCCAGCATCGGGAACGCAGGTGGCGCTGATCCCCGGCGGGCGGGGGCGGGCGGTGACCATCGGTGCCGACGGCAGCCAAGGGCTGCTGCCGGCGATCGACCTGATCTTCCCGGTTCTGCATGGTCCCTTCGGCGAAGACGGGACCGTGCAGGGCTATGCGGAAACGGCCGATGTCGCCTATGTCGGCTGCGGCGTCGCGGCTTCGGCGGTCGCCATGGACAAGGCGCTCGCCAAGCGGCTGCTGGTCGCT
Source organism: Ensifer sp. LBL (assembly GCF_050435225.1). Lineage (NCBI taxonomy): Bacteria > Pseudomonadati > Pseudomonadota > Alphaproteobacteria > Hyphomicrobiales > Rhizobiaceae > Ensifer > Ensifer sp. LBL. The sequence continues at coordinate 27,995 of NZ_JBNDJY010000003.1, forward strand.
GAAGGCATCGCCGTTGCGCGGGCGATCGGCCTGCATGCGGGTGACGCCTATTCGAGCGAGACCATCCTCGAAAGCCTGGGACTTCCGGTTTTCGTCAAGCCGGCACGGCAGGGATCTTCCGTCGGGGTCAGCCGCGTCGACAGCCTGGACGCGCTGCAGGCGGCGCTCGACGAGGCGTTCCGGCACGACGACAAGGTGCTGATCGAAGAGTTCGTCCAGGCCCGCGAGATCGAGTGCTCGGTGCTGGAGGATGCGAAGGGACAGCTCACCGTATCGCGGCCGGGGGAGATCATTCCGGCCGCCAGCCACGGCTTCTACAGCTACGACGCCAAATATGTCGATGCCGGCGGCGCGGTCGTCGAGGCGCCTGCCAACCTCTCCGACGACGTGATCGCCGAGGCCAAGGACATGGCGGCGCGGGCTTTCCGCGCGCTTGCCTGCGCCGGCATGGCGCGGGTGGACTTCTTCCTGCGCGCCGACGGCAGCCTCATGATCAATGAGATCAACACCATTCCCGGATTCACCAATATCAGCATGTACGCCAAGGCACTGGCCGCAGACGGCATCGCCTATGGCCAGGTGGTGGAGACGCTGATTGCCCATGCGCTGAAGCTGCGCGGCAAGGCGGATGCGCCGGCGTGAGCGGATGACAGGGGCGACCCCAGGGGATGGCAAGTCTCCCTGGGGCAGCTTTTCAGCCCCGGATGGTGCGGCTGTGGCAATGTAGAAATACAACCTATAAGTTGCGTCGCATATTAGGATTGTCGCATTCATTGTGGGTTCACGTCGCCGCGGCCAAAACTGGCACCTGTTACAAACGGACAGGTGATGAAATGAAGAAGATTGGCATCGTCGTGCTTGCGGCGATAACGGCTCTTTCGGGCATCACGCCGGCAAACGCCCTGCCGGCTGTTGCGATCGAGCGGGTGCAGAAGAGCGACGTCGAGCTGGTGCGCGACCGCGGCTGGCATGGCGACCGGGACTACCGGCGCTATCCGCGCGGCTGGCGCGACGACTATCGCCCGAGATACCGGCCCGGCTACCGGGAAGGCTGGCATGGCGGCGACCGCTATGGCTACTACCGGGGTTACCGCGGCTATCGCTCCGAACGTTACGGCTATCGCCGCCACAATGACGGCTGGTGGTATCCGCTTGCCGCCTTTGGCGCAGGGGTCGTGATCGGCGGCGCAATTGCCGCTCCGCCGGCGCGCCGCTACGAGACCGGCGTCAACCCGCGCCATGCCGACTGGTGCTATTCGCGCTATCGCTCCTACCGCGCCTGGGACAATTCGTTCCAGCCCTATGGCGGCCCGCGCCAGCAGTGCTACTCGCCCTATTTCTAAGGCGAGCGTGATTTAACGGAGGCCCGCCAGTTTCTAACCGGCGGGCCTCTTCTTGTTCTCAGGCGTTCAAATCGGCTGAGGAACGCGGCCCCGCGTGGGAGGCAGCCGCTATCGACTGCTGCGCGGCATCTCCTCGTCGAAGCGGGTCTTCTCGCGCCCCGGATCGTCCTCAAGGATCTTCTCTTCGCGGTCGTCAGGCAGGGCATCGTCCGGATCGACATTGGCTTCGTCGCGGCTCGGAAAGGGCGGCACGCGACCCTGGTCGGTTGGCGTCGGGTCGTCACCCGCGGGAATCTGGTCGACGGGGAGCGGCGGGATCTTGCCTATTGGCATGATCGTCGGTTCGGCCGATTGCGCGACGTCTTCCGATGTCTGCCTGAGATCACGCGTTTTGGGGGTCGCCTTGCTCATCCTCGCATCTCCTCGGTTGTTCCTGTCGAAGGAGTAAGGCGAGGGGGCGGGAAAGGTTCCGGTGGGGCGGGCAAAGAGCGAGCAAGGGGAGGAAGACAACCTCCATTGCACGGTCGAGCCGCAAAGGGGTTCGTGTGCGTCATGAGCCGCGCTGCTGTTTTCTGGATACCTCAACTTTGGACGATAGCGGCCTCACGAGAGGCTCCCTGACCTGTCTCGCCCACGTCTGGTTTGCGGGAGAGAGTTCGGCCGCAGCATGAAGCGGTGACGCGGGCGACGAGACCGGCGATCAACAGGCGGGCGAGGTTTTTCAAGGAGGGACCTTGCAAGAACGCGCGGGCAATGCGCGTGAATGGTTCTCGCAAGGATTGCAAAAGCGGCATCGTTGGCTCTGCGCTCGCGAGCGTCGAACAGCCAAGCGCCGCCGGTGTCTCTTCGGGGCGAAGTCGTCTTGGGGAAGCCTCGCGCCCTAGAACTTCAATCGCGCGTCGTCATGGTCGGGAGGGCGGTGCGCGTCCTTGCGACGAAAACCGTAGGCGAGCGCGAGCCCCAGGATTGCAGAGCCGACGACGATGGCGGCGAGTGCGAAGAAATTCTCCATGGCATTTTCCTCCCAAGGGGAAGCTTAACACAGAATGCGCGCAAACAAATGGCGCGGCAGCGAGAATGCGCGTCATGGTTACTCAACGCATGTCGGCCCAACTTGTTCAATCCAATCGGCGCTGTTGCGCGGTGCGTTCGGCCGAGGCTTTGCACGAGGGCGACACTGCGCGGGCAGGCGACTTGGACCCAGGTCGAGCCGGGCCAGCTTTGCGTTTGTCGGGCGTCAGCGCCTCAATAGCCGCCAGCGCCGCCGCCGCCCTGGCTCATGCCCTGGACGCCTTGCATGCCCTGGTAGCTGGGGCTCGGAGCAGGCGTGCTGGTGCGGCTCGCCTGGTCGGTGGTGCAGCCGGCAACCGCGAGAAGCGCCGCCCAGAGGGCGGCGATCAGGTATTGTCGTGACATGGGAACCTCCCGTGGTCGCGAGACCGGCATTCGCGCCGCCTCATCGAAACGGATCGGCATGCAGCCGCGAGGTCCGAGATCCTTTGGCGATGGACCGGCGGCGCAAGCGGCTTTGCATGGCGGTTGCGATTATATCACCAATCGAGCGCTAGGACCTTTAGAGGAAGCGGGCAGACGTTCTCGGGCAACTGAAAAATCGAACAAAACGGAAACAAATTTTGGCAAAGGGGCTTGCCAAGCGACCGGAAGCGGGCTAAGGATATTACAGGCTGGCCGTTTCGTCATTGAAGCGGCCTTTTTGATTCCGGCGAGTCGGGCGCGGTGTTGTGCCTGTCGCTGATGCCGATGTTCAAAAATTCAAATCCGCGACGGCTGCGACATGTGACCGTTGAGATGCGGCCGTGGCGGCGGCTACGGCGCCGGGACGCGTCGCAATTTCTAGGGTTCGCACTTAGGTTTTTCGTCTTTGGCGCCCGCATGCTGGTGTCGCAAAACCGCTGCACACTTTTACGCGAAGAGACTTAGGCCTCCTGCTTGGCGATCTTGCCGGAGACGGCGGCGCCGGACTCATGTCGGGGGCGGGGCTGGCCGATGCTGCGAAGCCAGCGCGAGGCTTCCTTCGGATCGCGCTCGACGCCTAGGCCTCTCTGATAGATGGTCACGAGGCGGGCCTGGGCAGCCGGATGACCCTGGCGGGCGGCCTGGCGGTTCCAATGAAGCGAAGCGGCATAGTGTTCCGCGCCGCCATCATTGAAATAGATTTCGGCGAGTTTCGCCTGGGCGTCGACATTTCCTGACGTCGCCAGTTCAAGCAACCTGGGCGAGATATTCGTTGCGGACGGCCGCGGGGTGAAAATGGTCTTCAACTTGCTGAACGTGTTGCGGATCATCTGGCACCTGTTGCATTCATTGCATGGTTCCCGCGGCTGGACTGCTAGGCCGAACAATTACTCAAAATCTTGAACTAATTTGGCTTTTCCCTGGCCACTGCCGACGAGGCAGGGGCGCTTGCGATGCATTGCGCCAGAAGCACCCGATGTGGAGCAACCCGGTGAGCGGTATTGATGACCGAATGCAACCTGAAGTCAAGGTTGCAAGCGTGACATCCGGCGTGACACACGCATTTTCCTGTGATCGGCTGTCACGCCTGCCGCGCGCGAGGCGGGGGCGCTGCGATCGAAGTGCCGCCCGTCAATCCCGCTTCATCTGACGCTCGAGCCGCTCTATGAGCGCCAGTTTTTGTTCGTCGGTCAACTTGTTCAGGACCGACCGGTAATAGGGATCGACGAGTTCCAATTGTTGCGGATCGCCTCGGGCATTGAGAGAGGAGAGCGACGCCCAATAGGCCGCTTCCGGCAGATCAGCCTTCACGACGGTACCGACTTCATAGGCTGCGGCGACCATCAATTGTGCGCCGCGGTGATTTTGACGGGCAGCACTATACCACCAGCGAAACGCTTTCTCGGGGTCGCGCTCCACGCCGAGCCCCTCGTGATAGATCGTTGCCAGCCGGCCCTGAGCGCCTATGTGCCCCGCCTGGGCCGCGAGCCCGTTCCATTGGAAACTGGCGGCATAATGTTCCTCGCGGTCGTCAAAGTAATGTTCGCCGAGCGCGGCCTGGGCATCGACATCACCCGCTTGGGCAAGCTCGAACAGCCGCGGCGACACGATGGTGTTACCTGCAGACATCGGCGTTCCCGACTTGGCCGCCGAGACCTTCGCAGGTGTCGGCTCGCCGACTTCGGCCAGGGGCGGAGCCGACCTTTCGAACATGCCATGCAGTTTCGTCCACAAACGCCGGATCACCTGTGATCGTCTCCCAATCCCGCCACTGCCGGAACGTTGGCTGGCATTGATGGCAGAATGCAACTTTTGGTCAAGTGGCGGCCGATCCAACATGCGCAGGAGGAGCAATCGCCTCGTGCCCTGGAGCAAATCCCATGACAGTGAAAACCGCCAAGGACCCGAAGACCGGGCGCTTTCTGCCGCGCTCCGGAGGCGGTGGGGCAGTCCCCCGGGCGCGCACGCGCAAGGCGGTGCGCACCAAGCTCGGCGAACTCTTTCTCGAAGACATGCTTTCGGCCTGGGAAGCCAGAGGAGCGGCGGCGATCCATGCGCTGATCGAGAAGAACCCGAATGATTTCCTGAAGACGATCGCGGCGTTGATGCCGAAAGACGTGACCATCAATGCCAACCAGATCGGCGAGATGACGGATGAGCAACTTCTCGAGCGGATCCGCAAGCTCGACCAGACCATCAAGCCTTTCCTCGCTTCTCAGGGAGCGGATGGAGCTGGCGATGGAGATCGGGCGGCGGCAGAACACGAATAGGCTCTCCTACTATCAGCCTTATGCGAAGCAGACGGAATTTCACGCGGCGGGTGCAACCTTTCGCGAGCGGCTGTTCATGGCCGGAAACCAGCTCGGCAAGACGCTGGCGGGCGCTGCCGAGGCAGCGATGCACCTGACCGGAGACTATCCTCATTGGTGGGCGGGCCGACGGTTCGACCGGCCGATCACGATGATCGGCGGCTCGGAATCGCACGAGCTGACACGCGATGGCGTGCAGCGGCTGCTCGTCGGCCCGCCAATGAGCGAGGAGGACTGGGGCACCGGCTACCTGCCGAAAGCGGCCCTTGCCGGCTGGACCCGACGCTCCAGCGCTTCCGGAGCGCTCGATAGCGTGACGGTGCGACATGCGAGCGGCGGCACCTCGACGCTGCTTCTGAAAGCCTATGAGCAGGGGCGGGCGAAGTGGCAGGCCAATACGGTGGACTATGTCTGGTTCGACGAGGAGCCACCGGAAGACGTCTACTTCGAGGGCATCACCCGCACCAATGCGACCGGCGGATCGGTCGCCGTGACGTTCACGCCGCTGAAAGGCATGAGCTCGGTCGTCAGCCGCTATCTGCTCGAACCGTCGGAGGACCGGACCGTGGTGACGATGACGATCGACGATGCCGAGCACTATACGCCCGAGGAGCGCGCGAAGATCGTCGCGAGCTATCCGGCGCATGAGAAGGAAGCGCGCACCAAGGGCGTGCCGACGCTGGGGTCCGGCCGGATCTTCCCGGTGACGGAAGAGCAGATCCGGGTCGAGCCATTCGAGATCCCGAGGCACTGGGTACAGATCGGCGGGCTCGATTTCGGCTGGGACCATCCCTTTGCCGCAGCGCTTTGCGCCTGGGACCGGGATGCGGACGTCTTCTACGTAACCCGCTGCTACCGCGAGCGCGAGGCGACGCCGATCATCCATGCCGCGAGCCTGAAACCCTGGGGGCCGTGGTTGCCCTGGGCCTGGCCGCATGACGGGCTGCAGCACGACAAGGGCTCGGGCGAGCAGCTGGCCGCGCAATATCGCGGGCAGGGGCTCGTCATGCTGCCGGAAAGAGCGACCTTCGACGACGGCAGCAACGGTGTCGAGGCGGGGATCTCCGACATGCTGCAGCGCATGCAGACCGGCCGCTTCAAGGTGTTTGCGACCGCTGGCGACTGGTTCGAGGAATTCAGGCTCTACCACCGCAAGGACGGCCGGATCGTCAAGGAACGCGACGACGTGATTTCGGCCTCTCGCTACGCGCTGATGATGAAACGCTTTGCGCGGGTGAAGGCCGATAGAGTCGCCTGGGCCTTTACCGATCGGAAGGTTCTTTAGATGGCAGCGATGATGCAACGAGTTGAAACCTATGGAGGAAAATGCTCTGTTTCAACCGACAGTTCACGTGCTTGTATTTGTGGTAGAATCTTCTACGCTATTTTCAGGGGTAGGTTGTGAGGGGGCTTGGCTTGTCGCCTGAAGAGTTCAGAGCCGCCGTAAAGGCGGTAGAAGAAAAGTATGATGCAAACGTTTTTCTCTACAGCGCAGGAATTGATAGCTCGGGTTTCGGCAAACTTGTTTCCGAGGTAGCCCAGCGAAAGAACGAAGCGCCCCGCAGACGCGGGTTGCTTATCTTGACCACAAACGGTGGACTGGCAAACAGCGCGTATCAAATTGCGCGGCTGATGCTACAGACCTATGAGGAGTTTATCCTCTTTACCCCGAGTTATTGCAAAAGTGCCGGTACGTTGATTGCTCTTGGCGCGCATCGGCTCATTATGGACATCTTCTCGGAGTTGGGTCCACTCGACGTTCAACTACTAGACAAAGATGAGATTGGTGCCAGAAAAAGCGGGCTGCTAACGAGATCAGCTTTTGAAGCATTGTCAAACGAGGCATTCGAGCTTTTTTCAAAGACTATGCTTGGGATCAAAGCCTCGTCGCAAAATTTGATTTCGTTTAAACTTGCTGCCGACATATCGTGGCGTTTGACAGGGGAGTTGATGTCCCCGATCTTCAGTCAGATGAACCCTGATGTAATTGGTAGCGATTATCGAGATTTGCAGATCGCCACTGAGTATGGAATTCGGTTGGCGCGTGCTTCAAAAAATCCGAAGTCCGATACGGTTCGGCGACTTGTTTCGGACTACCCGTCACACGATTTTATTATCGACCGCGAAGAGGCGGGGACCTTGTTTGATAAGGTTGATCCGCCGACCGAGGAACTATATGACCTCGTCAAACTTATTTCTGGAGTAACCTACAGGCAAGCATCGCCAGGTATCATCATGGCATGCTCCTCTGAAGAGGACTCGGGAGATGACGACCAACAAAGGGCGCAAACAGATGTTGCAAGCGACGCAGAATCCTCCATCGCTCCGGTGGCTGAAAGCAGGGATAGCGATCGGAGACGCAATAAAAGAAAGAGACGTGGAGCCGACAAGGTCGCCCCTCGACCCGAAGCCGATGAGCCCCACGCCCGGCCAGACGGCGACTGATCGGACGGCGCCGTTGCCTGACGCTCGTCGGCTACTCATCAAGAACTAATACTGAAACCCCGCTTCGGCGGGGTTTTTTGTTTCCCGCGTTATCTCTCTTCTCCCACCTATTGGCTACTGCCATGGGCAGCGACTAGCGCCTATTGCCCGGCTCCCCGTTCTGGCTGCCGCCGGCTCATCAGAAACACACGATGCTCTCGCGACGCCTGGCAGGTGCCTTGCGGCCCACAGCGCTGCGGCATCAGGTGATTGCGCCCTCTGCACAATAACCGACGCAATATTGGCATCTCCACCAAATGCTTGTCCCCTGAAAGGTTCTCTAGATGGCAGCGATGACGAAAACGGAACTGACGGAGATGGTGAGCCAGCTTGTCAGGGATTGCGAGGACTATCGCGACCAGCTCTCGGCCACGCGCGTGCGGGCGATGGAATATTACGACGGGGTGATGGCCGATGTGCCTGTCGAAGCGAACCGCTCCAAGGTGGTTTCGCGCGATGTGCGGGCGGCGGTGAAGAAGGTGCTGCCGTCGCTGATCCGCACCGTGCTCGGCAATGACAAGGTGGTGGAATACCAGCCGGTCAACCAGGGCGACGAGGCCGGCGCCGAGCAGGCGACCGACTACATCAACTACATCGTCTTTCCCGAAAGCGACGGTTATGACGCGGTGCAGGATGCAGCCCATGACGCGCTGAAGCTCGGCAACGGCGTGATCCGCTGGTGGTACGAGAAGAGAAAGAGCGTCGACGTCTCGACCCATAGCGGGCTCGACGAACAGGCGCTGGTGCAGCTCATTGCCGACGACACGGTGGAGGTGCTGGAACAGGCGCAGTCGGTCGAACGGATCGAGCTTCCGACAGGACCTGTCGAGCAGCCGGTCTTCAGCGTGAAGATCCGCCGCACGGCGGAACGCGGGGCAACCAGGCTTGCCGCCGTGCCGCTCGAGGAATTCCTCGTTCACCCGGATGCGATCTCGATCGACGATAGCCCGATTGCCGGGATCAAGCGGCGGATGCGCCGCTCCGACCTCATCGCCATGGGTTATGACCGCGACCTCGTCGAAGGCTTTGCCATTGCCGGCAATGCGGATGGCGAGGACGAGGAATTTGCCCGCAGGCGCGGCATCTTCGGCGACGGCGAGGAGACGGCGACGGCGCTGCAGGAGGTCGACTATTACGAGCTCTATGTGAAGGTGGATGCGGATGATGACGGCATTGCCGAGCTGCGCCGCCTGGTCTTTGCCGGCGGCACCGGGGCCGACAATCTGCTTGAGGATGCGGAATGGGACGAGGTGCCCTTTGCCGATCTCATCACAGAGCGGCGGCCGCACCAGCGCGAGGGCAATGCGATCACCGACGACATGGCGGAGATCCAACGGGTAAAGACCGTGCTCCTGCGCCAGACGCTCGACAATCTCTACTGGCAGAACAACCAGCAGCCGATCGTGCAGGAAGGGGTGATCCAGAACCCGGAATCGGTGTTGAATCCGAAGTTCGGCCAGCCGATCCGCGTCGGCCAGGGCGTCGATGTGCGCGGCGCCGTCGGCTATACGGCGGTGCCGTTCGTGGCGCGCGAATCCTTCTCCATGCTCGGCTATCTCGACCAGGAGGCGACCGACCGCACCGGCATCTCCGACGCGTCGAGCGGCATGGCGCCGGATGCGCTGCAGAACATGACGGCCAAGGCGACGGCACTCGTCGAACAGGCGGGCATCGGCCAGACGGAACTGATGGTGCGCACCTTTGCGCAGGGGCTGAGGCGGGTGTTCAAGGGCCTGCTTGGCCTCACCATCAAGCACCAGGACCGGCCGCGGGCGGTCAGGCTGCGCGGCAAGTGGGTGACCTTCGACCCGCGCCACTGGAACGCCGGCATGGATGCGACCGTCAACACCGGGCTCGGTGCGGGTACGCGCGAGCGCGACATGCTGATGATCCAGATGATCCAGCAATTGCAGGAAAAGCTGCTGACGACGCTCGGGCCGGACAATCCTTACGTCTCGCCCGACAACCTCTACAACGGCATCGCGAAGACCGTGGAGGCGGCGGGGCTGAAATCGCCCGACCTCTACTTCACCAAGCCGACGCCCGAGGACATCCAGAAGCGGATGCAGGCGGCGCAGCCGCAGCAACAGCCTGACCTCGGCATGCAGCAACTGCAGATGCAGATGCAGCTTGCGAACGAGAAGGCGCGCATGGACGGCGAAAACGCCAAGCGCAGGCTGGAGATGGAGCGCGAGCTGAAGCTTGCGGAGATCCAGCAGAACGGCGCGCTGAAACGCTACCAGATCGACGCCGAACTCAACCTGAAACGCGAGCAGAACCTGGCCGAGATGGCCGGCGGCACGGCGCTGTCCACAGCGCATATCGGAGGGATGCCGGGATGATCAGAATGAACAAGCGGGCCACGCCGCTATCTAGGGGTGAGCCAGACGAAGACCTGTACGATACCGGCGCGCGGTCGACGACGGCGCTCGAACTGCGCGATTTCGGCGAGGAGGCCAACAGTCGGTTGCTGAACCGGGGCAAGGAACATGGGCGCGACAAGGGTGTGGAGGTGGCTGCGACCTACGTCATGTCCAACACTAATCCAAGCGCCCTCGGCAACAATATGCACACTGGCGTTTTCATCGATGGCGACGACCCCGTTCTCTGGGATCCTGCCGGCGATTACACCAACAGAGAGATGGGCAGCGGGCGTGCTCTCTATGGACCTGAATTCTCGCCCGAAGATTACCTGCGGTATCAGTTGACCGACGGACCGGATGTGACAGTTCGCAAATTCAACACGACGCCCGAGCAGGAAGCGGAGATCAGGAAGAGGATCGACGATATTGGTGGAGGGGGATTTCTCACGTGTACGAAAAATGTGACCGAGGCGATAAGTGGTATCGGACCATTCGTTGAGGTCGACGAGACTTGGTGGCCAGCCAAGCTCGACAGTCAGTTGCGCAGTTTGAACAAGCACGTAGGCGAAGCTGAGGATGTTCAGAGCCTTCGGCATTTGCTGTCCAAGAGAAACCGCCTGGGCGCCAACAAGTAAAATGGCGATACAACATTACGCAATAAGGCGATACCACCTCGCGTAGTGGACGTAGATGTGCCACAATCTGCTTCAAGACAAAGGCGATAAGCCCGCTAGAGTTTACGCCGACAAGATCGACACGTCACACTTCAGGTATGCCATGCGCTACACGGCTGCAAATGCGACACGCGTTTTGTTGAACTATGGGGCCATGCTGACAACTGTTGCCTGGTTCTTCGGTCGCCATTTGGACTTGATCACAGCCATGCTGTTTTCGTCGCTGTACCTATTCGCCTTCGTACCGCTTCCGGCCCTGCATTTGTGGCAACGGCTTCTGTATATCGTCTTGGCAGCCGTCGTTTTGATGATCGTGCCGCTTGGATATTTCGTCGTTGTCGACGGCATGCACAGTGCCAATCTTCTTCGTGAAACAATTGAAATTGTCGTTATCTTTGGTCTTCTTGGACCCCAAACCTTCGTGTTTCTGCTGACCTACATCGTGCTCGATCTTCCCGTCAGAAAATTTTCCAAGGCACAGACAGCAGTGCCTGCGCGCGAGAGCACGATCTAGCAGTCGCCAACGCCGTAGCGCGCTCACCTGCATTGCCAAGACCGTGGAGGCGGCGGGGCTGAAATCGCCCGACCTCTATTTCACCAAGCCGACGCCCGAGGACATCCAGCGGCGGATGCAGGCGGCCCGACCGCAGCAACAGCCTGACATGGGCATGCAGCAACTGCAGATGCAGATGCAGCTGGCGAACGAGAAAGCGCGCTTGGACGGCGAAAACACCAAGAAAGGGACAGGGGCCCTCCATCGGCACCGACGGAAACATCGTACCCTGGAACAGTCCAGACGCACATTGTCCGGTAAGGAAGTGAAATGAAGCCCGACAAATTCCTGGAGACACTTTACTTGGGCGACCGCGGTTGCAAGGCCGTGCTGCTCGATGGCTGGAACGACGAGGTCACGGGCGCAAAGTGAGCGGCTTTGGGAGGAAGGCGGGGATGAAAAGAACGCCGATTGGGAAAACAAACTCGGGCTGCCATAGCGGGCGAAGTGCCGGGGACAAGTAACATTGGCTCCTCCCGGCGGTGGAGCGGGATCAGTGTCGATCCTGCAAAGCATGGCCGGCCAAGGCGGCATGTGAGGAAAGGCCGTCAGTGGTCCGGTCCGAAGGCGTATGTGCTGGCCCCTCTGGTGATACGCGTGTGGCGTACCTGTCGGTCGTCAGATGTCAGGGGTCGTCAGGTGTCATGCGCATCTCTTCGCAAGGCGGGGATGATCGAAAGTCTCGCGTGCGGCCGGTAGGCGCTAAAACGCGGGCCGGCGCGATTGGCGACACGGTCAAGGACCTGCTATGAGCAGTGAAAACGCGCAGCGGAGGGGCATGCATGTTTCTGATCGACCGTGAACTCGAGGCGCTCACCGCCTTTCGGCGCGACTTGCACCGGCGGCCGGAGGTCTCGGGCGAGGAGCGGGAGACGGCGGCAACGATCGTCACGGCCCTGGCCGAGACCAAGCCGGATGCGGTGATATCAGGCCTTGGCGGGCATGGGGTGGCGGTGGTCTATCAGGGACGAGAGCCAGGGCCGACCGTCATGGTGCGGGCCGAGCTCGACGGGTTGCCGATCGAGGAGATTTCCGAGATTGCGCACCGCTCTGAGATTGGGGGCAAAGGGCATCTTTGCGGCCATGACGGGCACATGACGATCCTGATGGCGCTTGCCAAGGGGTTGGAACAAAAGCGGCCGGCCAAGGGCCGGGCGATCCTGATGTTCCAGCCGGCAGAGGAAAATGGCGCGGGGGCGGCCGCCGTGCTTGCCGACCCGAAATTTGCTGACATCAAGCCGGACCTGGTCCTGTCGCTGCATAATTTTCCGGGCATCGGCCTCGGCCATGCCGCACTTCGCACCGGCCCGGTCAATTGCGCCTCGCGCGGCATGCGGATTTCGCTTTCGGGCAAGACTGCGCATGCCTCTACGCCGGAGGACGGCATTGCGCCGACCTTTGCCGTCGCGTCGCTGCTTTCCGGTCTGACGGCGCTCGGCAACAACGGGCCGCTTGATGAGACCTACACTCTGGTGACCGTGACGCATGCGTGGCTTGGTGAGGCGGCCTTCGGAATCAGCCCTGGCCATGCCGAGATCTGGGCGACGCTCAGGACGCTGACTGACGCGCGCATGACCGATCTCGTGGCCCGCGCCGAAGCGCTGGTTGCGAGCGAGGCGGAGTCGGCAGGGCTGAAGGTCACGATCGGCTACGAGGATGTGTTCCACCAGTGCAGCAATGCGGAAATCGCCGTCGCCGCGCTCGCGCGCGCCATGGACGAGGAGGGCGTCAGCCATGACCGCGGCGAGGGCGTGCTGCCGATGAAGGGTTCGGAGGATTTCGGGCTCTTCGGCCGGGTGGCGCCATCGGCAATGTTCTTCCTCGGCGCCGGCGAAAACCACGCGCGGCTGCACAATCCGGACTATGATTTTCCCGATGGCCTGATCGGCATCGGCGCCAAGGTTTTCATGCGGGCGATCCGCAACGAACTGGGGTGAGGGGCGGGCGGCGGTAGGCCGCTTGCACGATCGTCGCTGTGGCGGCACTCTCTGGCAATGAGCAACGGACTGGCGTTTCGTGCAGCGTCCGGATTTGCCTTCTGGGGGAGCAGGAGATGAGGCATTTCAGCTTTCGCGTCGCGCTTTGCCTGGTAATTGCCATGGCGGGGCTGGCGACCGCTCACGCGGCGGATAAGCCGGCTGTGGATGCCGTTCCTGAACCGCAGCAGACCGAGAATGCAAGCCTTGAGGCTTTCATCAAGGCCAATCCGGATTGCCTTGAATTCACCGATCAGTGCTCGCACTGCGCGGTCGTCAATGGCGTCGCCCAATGCTCGACGGCGGAGATCGCCTGCATAAAGCGGGAGAACCAGTGCACGAAGTGGACGGGCAAATAGAGCGCGGCGATCAGGCTTTTGTACCGGTGCGCAGGGGATCGGGTTAGGGTGGCGGAAGTCGCTTATCTGTCGGTACAGCAACGGAGCGCCGAAGATATGCTCGCGAAGCCGTGACGGCGCCACCAACGTTTGGCCCCTACTCTGGTTTCCTTGCCTATTCCTCTACGAAACGAGGCGCGATTGGCGAATGTCGCACGGAGTCCGCTCTTCCAGCGGCCGGACCTGTTATCGACGTCTCCAGGTTCTGTACGCAAACGTTAGGCACGCATCAAGCGCAGGGCCGAGGGGCACGATCACAGCAAGGCCGGCAGCGACCTTTACCCAGAACGACGAGTCCGGAAGAGCTTGGTCGATCCCTTTTGAAACCAACAGGGCAAGCGCAATGCCGACTGCGGCGCGGAAGACTTCGAACGTCTTGGACTTTTCGGACATCGGATGACCTCGGCGACACGCGTACGTGTGACAATTGCACGCTGCGGGTGAACTGTCTATCTGTTCACGGTTAGTTCCGGAGAATTCTGGACATTTCAGATGTGGCGAAGCGAGACTGCGCCCTGGGTTTGTCGGCGCAAGCGCGTTGGAGCACTAAAGCTCCGGCAACCGCGCAGGAAACGACCGAAACAACAACCCAATCTGGCCAAAAGGCCGGAGGCAAGCCGCAAATGGCGGCACTTGGAGATATCGAATGATCAGTTCAAATCGAAGACCCTATGGCACCTATGCACAGGATACGAAGACGCAAACGCTGCAGGCGCTGCGCGATTTCGGTGAGGTCGAGGGCCGTCGCTTGCCGAACTTTGGCAGGGAACGCATCGATGGGCGTGGCGACCCAATGGCGATAGAGATTGCCGCAGGCGGTCCAGGAGAAGCGATGGGTGGCATTGCTGGCGGCCTGCTAGGTGCTTACCTCGGCGGCAAGCTTCCTTTCGGCGAAATTAGCAGAGCTGCGGGACTGTACCTGGGCACCAAGGCCGGCGAGGCGCTAGGGTCTCAGTTAGACGGACCGGTTCCCGAATCTGTGGCGCGTGGCGTCATGACGCCAGCGGAGCGGGACTATCCCGGATACTGGGGCTATTCGGGAGATGATAGGCGGGCGGGTAAATAGGGCGGTGCGAGCAGGCTCGCATCCGAGCGATCCGCAGCGGGCCCGAAGGGATAGATGTTAGAGGCCGCTTGCCGACCTGCGTCGTGACTTAGACATGCTTTCGCGAAGGTATGTGGCGAAACCGCTAACGATTGGCCGAGCTCTGATTTTCTCAGGGCTTTCGTGCGTGCGAAGCAAAGCGTGAACGGTGAATATGAACCCGAATGCCGGTCTTCAGGCGAACGGAGCCGTCACCGGCGTCTCCAGGTTCTTTAGCCAAAGGTAAGGGCCGCAGCCCAAGGCCAAGGGGTACTATCACGGCAAGACCGGCGGCAACCTGGACCCAGATCGACGCCTCGGGAAGTTTATGGTTGGTTCCAAAAATAGGGACATGGCCAAGTTGGTAAACCGAGACTGAGCTGCGGCGAGCGAATGGTCCTGAGAGGCTCCTAACGCATTTTGCACATAGCCATTCGAAGGGTACGGATCGCAATGGCGGCGCCGCGGAATGTTTGTCCGATCCAGCGTCAAGATGCCTGGACGCAATCAGATGCACGCGCAACTGAGACTGGGGAGCCGAAACGGCCAGGCGCAAACCTGCAGCCGTGGCTTGCGCCATGTCCACTTTGATGCGGACCAAGAGCGTAGAAAACGTGTCGTTGCGAACATCTTTGCAACGGCTGATCTCAAGCAAACAGTAGGAAATTTTACGATGGACCGTAGAAACCAATGGTTCCCGGAGCACGACGAATACGTATCGTCGGCCCGCCGTGCCGCACAGCCATTTGACGTGCGCGAATTGGCCAGGCCGCCTCGTGAGGTCATAGATTGGGAGGACCGCAGCAATCTCGGAGCGTCCCGACCGCCGAGCGCGCTGCGCAGTCTCAATCTGACGACCCGCCAGCGGATCGCCCAAACATTGCGGGGCGACGCAAAGGCGACATCTCCGTGGGGACAGTTTGTCGAGGATCTGGTCGGTTCATCCGGCCTGGGAGAAAGCAAGTGGGCTCCCATCGACTTGGTCCCGGCAGCTGGCCAGTGGCTAGGGGCAGAAGAAGCCCTCGATGATGCCATACACGGCGACTACCAGGGCGCAGTTGAAGGTGTCATCGGAATGGTTCCCATGGCGAAAGCCTTCAAGGGGGTCTCCAAACTTCCCGTTGGTCGAACGGGCAGGGCCAAGGCGCCCGCGCCCAAGGGTTTGGGAAATTCAAGTTCGGCTCGCAACATGAACTCGCTGCAGGACTATCCCGGGCGCATGACGCTCCGCGAAGCGACTGATGATCCAAAGGTACTGCCGTCGCATCAACAGCTTCTGTCAAAGGAAGATGACGTCAAGCAGGTGTATGGAATTAGCCGGCAGGAGTATGAGCGCAATAATGCCCCGGGGCGAATTGATCGCGAACGCCGCAATCGGCCTCCGTTTTACGGCATGTGAGGGACACGCTCTTCGCTAAAGGCCGCGGGTGACGGCGAAGTAGGCGATCAGGCAGAGGCCCCAGAAGAGAGCAGCAAGGAGTGTGCCCATACCCGAGCTGAGCAGATAGCTGCCGTTTTCCTGGCGCTTCAGGCCCAACCAGTTGAAGCCGGTGCCGGAGGCATAGATATTCTCGACCTGCACCCGCCCGAAACTGAACAGTGGAACGATCAACCGTGCCACACGATGCAGGAGAAAGCCGACGACGATGATATCGAGAATGTCGAGGACGATCCCAGCGATGGCGTCCAGGGCAACTCCGACTTTCTTTATGCTCCAAATCCCCTAACGGTAAAGCCAATGGCGGCGAGGCACAGGGCCCAGAAGCAGACGGCCACGATCTTTGCGGCGTCTGCACTCATCAACAGACGTCCATCCGTCGCACGCTTCAGGCCGAACCAACTAAATCCGGACTGATTGTCGTAGAAATCTTCGACCACAAGCCGGCCGAAACTGAAAAGGCGAACAATGAGGCGGGTGGTTCCATAAAGGAAAAACTCGGCAACCAGCCAACCGATGTTGTCCACCGTCAGCCAGAAGGCGCCATCGAGCGCGAGCATTTCGAACCATCGCTTCTTGCTTTGCTTTTCCATCGCCAGACCCTTCCGGAGAGATCTTTGAAGCCGCGTTACGCTGCCCGGTAAAGTGGCATTTAACTCGTATGCTCGCACGTTCGTAACTCGGAACAAAAGCAGAATCAATCCCATTCACATTCGGCACGCTCCGCGAGGAGTTAGCCAATGCAGACTGGCCGCGTCGCACGCGGGAGCGCACGCAATTCCTGGGCTGTAACGAACATTTCGAAAGGACAATGCCATGGAAGATTTCATTTTTCCGCGCTGTGCGAAACCCGGCTCCGGAGCTGTTGACAAGCGCAATCTGCCAAGCCGCGGCGCGGGATATCTAAGCCCCGAGGATGCGAGGGCCTATGCCGACGACCTTTTGCGCAGCGCTCTTGAGGGCCCGTCGGCATACACGGCAGAAGGGCTGCGGAAATCTCTGGGTAAGCTGTCTGAGCGTGGTGACGGTACCTACAGCGCCAGGCCACGGAAGGGCCTCAGTGGCATGCAGGGAAATCTTGAGGGCGTAAAGACCGAACTTAACACCCTGCAGTCCGAGGTCTCGAATGACGACGGGATGGCGACTCTGAAGGATATCGTTTCGTCGATCCAATCGATGCAGGAGCTGCTGGCCGAGCAGGAACACCAGGGCTTCTACGAGGATCCCTACAGGAACGAGCCGCAGCTTCGAAACGAGGACGACGCCCCCTGGAACAACCCGAAGCGGCAGCCCATTTCACTGAGGAAAGCGCTCGACACATGGAGGGAGTGAGCGGTCGTTCTGGCTACTTGAGGCTTTCGAGTGCGATGTAGAGTGTGCCGAGTTTCAGGCGGCCGGCGTCTGTCTTGTAGTAGAGCACTTCGGCGTGAGGGCGGATGCTTGCGACGGAGGTCTCGTAAGATCCGTCCGCGAAGAAGCAGCAGGGATTGTCGCCATCCCAGGACGACGCAACACGCAGGCGGTAGCTGCCGTAGCCCATGAAGAAGCGTAAGCCGATCTCATAATCGCCGACCGTGAGGGTGCAGACGCTTTCATCGCCGCACCAGTTCGTCGCGTGATCGAAGGTCTTGTCGTCCTTGAGCAGAAAGGCCTTGACGAGGTAGTGCGGCTCGCCCGATTGGCCGCTCGCCGAGGTGGGGGAGGTCACGGCAGCCAGAAGCAGGGCTGACAATCCCAGGCTCGATAATCTTCTCATGGGTTCCTCATTCGATAGACGCGCGTGTCTGTGACTGGTGCCTGCCATCCGCTCCGCTCAAGCCTTGCGCCGGGACCGGCATCCGGACCGAGGCGTTTGATGCTGAAACGGCTGGGAAGGCATGTTCGTTTGGTCATTGCGAATGTGACCTAGGGTGGCAGATTGCTCCGGTTCGCACAGCGGTAGCGCGGAACAAAAGCAGAATCAAGGCAGCGTTCGACGCAAAATCTTGGTCGGAACGACCTGCTCAGCAACCGAGGTCAAAAGCATGAAACCAGAGGAGCGGGCAGCGGCTGCGCGCGCCATTCTCGACGTGCCCTATTTCGACGACATCATGAACGAGCTGGAATGGGCGGCGATCAATGGCTGCATCCATGCCGGCCTTACCGACGATGCCGGCCGGGCGGCCTATGCCGCCGAGGCCCGCGCCATCCGAAACTTCCGGGCCAAGCTCAAGTTCCTGACGGAACAAGCCAAGGCCGACGGCAAGGGCGCACCCGCCTGACGGGCAAGCGCTTTTACTCGGCATTCCCAGGCGGAAGCAACCGCGTGCGAATGTCCTTTTTACTCAAGAAGGTCACGCCATGACGAACGATAGTGCCAACCTGCCTTTTGGCGGGAGCAAAACCGTTGATCCCGCAACCGGGCTTGACGATGCCGACCTCGATTTCTGGGAGCCCGAAGACGACGAGGCCAACCTGGAGCAGGGAGAGCTGAACGAGTACGGAGCGGACGACATTCGCGGCGAAGGTCACGACGACCCGCAATATTCCGACGACGAGCCGAGCGAGCCTGACGAGGACGCGGCGGCCAACGACGACGCGGATTTTCTGGTCGTGCTCAAGGGCGGCGAGGAGGTGCCGTTTTCCGAGCTGAAGCTCGGTTACATGCGGGACCGCGACTATCGCCACAAGACGCAGGACATCGCCAATCGCGGGCGGGCGCTCGAAGGCATGGCAAGCCGGGTGGCGCAATCGGCCAATGCCTTTGCCAATCTCATTGCCAGCCAGATCCCGCCCGAGCCGCCGGAACATATGGCCGCCCTCGACCCGGACGGCTATCGCCGGCAATGGGCGCTGCACCAGGCGGGGCTCGACAGGATCGACGAGATCCTCTCGATTGCCGAGGCGCCGGCGACGGTGGTGGAGGCGCTGGCGGATGCGGCGAGCGACGAACAGCTCGAGGCGGAAAACGCCAAGCTGATCGAAGCCTTTCCCGAGATCGCCGATGGCGAGGGGCGGCTTTCCTTCTTCGCCGGCGCCTTCGACGTGGCCGAAGCGCTCGGCTTTTCGCAAGCTGAGGTGCGCGAGGTCACCGACCATCGCCTGTTCAAGCTCGCCCACTATGCCCGGCTCGGCCTTGCGGCCGAACAGGCCAAGAAACGGGCGATGAGCAAGCTGCAGAGGGCGGCAGCGCCAGTGGCGCGGCCAAGGCCGGCGGGCAAGGCCGGGCAGGCACCGGGGCGGAGCCGGGAAGCGATGAAGCGGCTCACAAAAAGCGGCTCGATCCGCGACGCGATGGGCGTCGACTTCGACTGATCCCCGTGAGGTCCTGCTGGAAATCCGTCACAAACAGAGTCCGGAAACCGTTCCATCTCTTTGTTTTTGCTGATTTCTGGCGATCGCCTTCTACCAGAAATCTCCTGTCAAAATCGATCTGGCAGTGCGCGCGTCCTTTCCGGCGCGGGCGGTGCCGACCTATCTCAATCAATCAAGGACACTAGCATGGCTGTCGTAGCAAACACCTTCACGACCTCGCAGGCCGTGGGCAACCGCGAGGAGCTCTCGGACGTCGTTTCCCGCATCACGCCCGAGGATACGCCGATCTATTCGCTGATCGAAAAGGGCAAGTGCAACACGCACCACCCGGAATGGGAGACGGACGAACTGGCCGCTCCCGGCGAAAACATCCGCCAGGAAGGCGACGAATACACCTTCGGTGCCATCATCGCACCGACCAGGCTCGGCAACTATACCCAGATCCTGCGCAAGGACTGGATCATCTCCGCCACCCAGGAAGTGGTGGCCGAAGCCGGCAACGTGCAGAAGCGCAAGTACCAGAAGCTGAAGAAGGGCGTGGAAATCCGCAAGGACCTCGAATATGCGATCGCCGACACCAATGCCTCGGTCTCAGGTGCCACGCGCGAATTCGGCTCGCTGCCGACGTGGCTGACGACCAACGTTTCGCGCGGGGCCGGCGGCGCCAATGGCGGCTACAATCCGACGACCGGGCTGACGGTGGCCCCGACCGACGGCACCCAGCGCCCCTTCACCAAGGCGATCCTCGACCAGGTGATGCAGACGGGCTACCAGAACGGCGCCAATTTCCGCCATGTCTCGGTCTCTCCCTACGTGAAATCGGTCTTCGTCACCTTCATGTCCGACGCCAACGTGGCGCCGTTCCGCTATGCCGTCTCGCAAGGCGGCGAGCGCAACACGATCGTGGCGACCGCCGACTACTATGAGGGCCCGTTCGGCACTGTGATGATCCACCCGAACCGGGTGCAGGCGGGCAGCGCGAAGCTCGCGCGCAACGCCTACTTCCTCGACACCGACATGCTCTCCTTCCTCTGGCTGCGCGGCATCCAGGAGGACAAGGCGGTGGCCAAGACCGGCGACGCCGACAAGGGCGTGATCATCGGCGAGGGCACGCTGAAGGTGCACAACGAAAAGGGCCTCGGCGTTGCGGCCGATTTGTTTGGGCTGAGTGCGGCGAGCTGAGCCGGTCTGCAGCCTGACCGCAGTGCGGCCTGAGCGGCTTTAACGAGCCGCTCTCGTTCGCCGGCGCCTCGTGACTGATCACATGGGCACGGGGTCCGGCGAAGCACGCAGGACAAATCCCAAATACGTTAGGTGTGAAATGGACCTGGAAGACAAGTTTCTGAACTCGATGGGACTGCCCGCCCGAATTCAATCGGTTCGGGAGGCGATCAAGTACTTTGATGAGAACCCGGTGTTGGCCAGCAGAAAGCCCATTGCCGAAGTGGAGGCGCCGCGCGGCGAGAGCGCGCGCTTCCGGCACCCGCCGGCGGGCGAACTCATGGGCGGTGACCTTCGCAAGGCGCCGATGCACTATCGTGGTACGCTGACGGATACGACGAGGTTCAGCAAGCAACCTCAGCTGCTGCCATCCGAGCGCCTCAAACCGACCACGGCGCATGACAAGCTCTCGGACAACATCGCGTTGCGGATGAAGCGTGATCTGCAGCGGCGCATGCTGAGGGATGAGCACGAGGCTGCAGGTATTGTCGGCAATGCTGACCATGAAAGCGGTGGGTTCGGGGCGCTGCGCGGCAACCTATGGCAACAGGGCCGCGATACCGGTCGCGACGAAGGCAATGCTTTCGGCTTTCTGCAATGGGACAAAGCGCGACGGGAGGCCTTCAAGGATTGGGCCAAGCAGAACGGCTACAACACGGAATCGTACGAAGCGAACTACGGCTTTCTGGAGCACGAGCTTTTGAATACGCCAGAAAAGAAAGTTCTGAACGAACTGAGCCAGGCAGACACTGCCGATGACGCCGCGCGCATCGTCGAGCGAGTATACTTGAGGTCAGGCAAACCGAAGCTCGCAGAGCGTCAAAAGCTGGCGCGCCGTGCCATGAACCTGCCGAACTATGAGCCGCCCGTGCCGACGCCACGTCCAGTTGACGCGCCGCCGTGGTCTCAGCCCTGGAGTAAGGCAAACCGCTAGGCGCGTACTCCGTTGCGGGACCGACAGGCGCGCAGCGGAGACTCCGAAAATGCCTAGGCCCGGCGCGGTGTCACATGAGCCGTCATGACACACCTCCGACTGACAGCGCGGCCAAATTTCCGTTGCCTTCGTTCCCGTAATGTTCTACAAACATAACGGGTTCGCAGTGGGTGCGTGACCGCACTGGTTGCGCCTGCGTCAAGGGCGTGGTCGGCGATGCTCCATTTTTGTTTGGCAAGATTCGACGCATTCGTCCTCAGAGACAACATTCAAGTTAAAAGGTGAGTTCAGCAGGTGGAGTCTAGCGTTCTTAAGCGGTTTTGCGTGTTCGTGTGTCTGCTTGCGTTTGCGACGCCTGCTGCGGCCGCGCGCATCGACGCGGGAAGGGTGTTTGGAGCGTTCCTGGCTTGCAAATCCGACATCTTTTCCCTGCTGACCAGCGATAAGGCGGATTTTCGCGCAATAGCGATCAAGCCTTACGACCACTTCGCCTCGGATGGGATAACCGGGCACATCCTCGAGTTTGCTGCGCCTGCCGATGCCGATGGGATGCCGCTTGGCAGATACGTCCAGTTCGAGGCGGTCGGCATTGCCGTTCCGCACTTTGCCTGGGGCTTCGAGGTGGAGCGGAGCGTGTCTGAGGTCGTCAAAACGCTTGAGTCGCTGCTGCCCGGCGCCAAGTTCGTTGCCAAAGATGCTGACGCACTTGAACTGAAGCTCAATGCCGACCTTGAGGCGCAAAAGGGCAACGCATCCGTCGCCTCGCAGGACAGCTATAGAAAAATCGTCGTTCGCCCGGCGGACAGCTCCTCACGAGCGCTCGTGATTTGCGACGTTTCCAAGGATCTGATGTCGGGTCTCACAACCGACGAGGAGACGGGAAGGAAGCGGTTGCCTTCACCGGAGGACCTGTTTCCATCGGCGAAAGGGCCGGGGGGCGAAGCCGACAAGATTCTTGACGCTTTCGTTGCCTGCAGGCCCTCGTTCTTCAATGTCCTGTGGGACGAAAGAAAGTCCTTTCCGCGGTTCCGGGTCGAAGCCTTTGAAAGCCCGGCCAACAGGCCTCATGTCCCAGGGGCCGAGAATGCCTACAACGAAGTGGTCACGTTCGAGCATCCCATGACGGTCGGTGATTTTTCCGTCGTGCGCTTCTTTCAGCGAAAGTCGATTGAAGAGGGTAAGCCGACGCGCTTTGCCTGGGCATTTCAGGTGAAGGCAACGCCTGATGAAGTCGCGCGCGCTCTTGCCGAGCGATATCGAGTGAGATTTTGGGGAGATTTTTCTTCTCTGAGCTCAAAGGATGCCGCCACCGGCCCAGTTTCGAAAGACCTGAAGTTCGATTCCTATTTTGACCCTGACGAGCAGACAACCGTAACCTGCGAACCCGACGAAGTCGAAACGAGAGACTTGCGCTTGCCGTGGGCGGAGGAGACTTTCGGATTGGCCCAGCTCGGGCCGCCGCCGATGATCGGCGGCAACAGGCTGATGAACGCGCTCCTGCAATGCCGACAGGATTTCTATGCGTCACTTGAAGAAGAGAAGGACGTCTTCGGCAAGGTGACATTCAAGATGAGCATGGGGCCCTATCGACAGCCGGAAGACGCTGCACATGCGACACTGCGAGTAGCTTTCGAGAAGCCTGTCTATGTTTCAAGCTTCCTTTTGAACGGGTACATCCAGCAACGTGTCGATGTGGCCGGCGATCCGAAACTGATATGGGGACTACAAACGCCGGGAAACAGGGACGACCTTATATATGTCGCGGAGAACCGCACCGGCAGCACGTATGTCGAGAGCCATGGGTGGGCGCTAGACCTGGAGGCCTCAGCGACCGCCTATACGCCCTCTGAAGCACTGGGTTTTGCTGACGGCTTCATCGGCTGCACGACACCCCTTGCTCCTGGCGAAATACCGGAGCCGCCCAACCTCTTTCGGAACGCAGACGCGGGGCGGTAAAAGCTGCCGGCATCCCTTGGTCGCCCCCCGCGCCATCTCTCGCGGCCTGCGGCACCAATGGCGGATACGCAGATTTTTACCGAAACACCGGGCAGGCGGCCGAACTGAACGTATCCTACCCCGAGTATGATCCCGCTGAGGCAAATTATGGCTTCAGCACGAACCCCTCAATGGTGAGCGCGGTGTACGGGAGCCGTTGTCGACTGCCGAGGATATCGACGACGCTACATACGTCGTCGCCGACAAGTACGAGCGTCCCAACTCCGCCAAGATGAAGCTTTGTGAACGTCAAGCGTTAGCGCGGCGAGCGCTGCAGCTTCCGGATTACTCTGTCGAGACACCCGTTCCCCCTGCCAATCCGATGGGCAATCCTGTCTCAGATCCACCCTGGCGGCGCTAGGCGGCATCAAATGCGAGGCGGTGGCCGAAGGATGGCCGTGTCGTAGTTCAGCCGGTTCCGTTGCCATCGCCGAGTTCGTCACGGCACGAACGGCGATAGCTGTGGTTGATTGCGCCGGGCGAGAGATGCGATTTCTTCTCGACGATCTCTTGTGCTTGTTCTCTTAATGTTCTACAAGTTTTGCGAGTGAACGAAGGGGTCGGCGTACCGGTCGAATTCGTCGGTGCGCTGAGGATCGACCACAGCATGCACTCTCAATTTTCCATTCATTAGAGACGTCCGGCGTTGGCCTTGGAGGGATCGTGTTCAGGTGGTGCGTGTCGGCCCTGGCGGCCTTGTTTGTCTTGAGTTCGGCGATCCCGGCGGCGTCCTCGCAAGCGTCATCCGGCAGTGCAAGACAGGTGTTTGGCGCGTTCCTCGCCTGCAAGGCGGACATCTTTTCGCTTCTCGGCAGTGACAGGGCGGATTTTGGCGCAGCAGTGATCGGGCCCCATGACTGGAGCATGTCGGATGGTGTCACAGGGCAAACGATCGCGTTCGCGGCGCCTGTCGACGTCGGTGGCCTGTCGCTCACCGGCTATGTCCAGTTTGAGGCCGTCGGCATTGCCGTTCCGCACATCACGTGGGGTTTTGAGGTCGAGCGGCGCGTATCTGACATCGCCAAGGCGATCGAGGGAATGCTTCCCGGTGCCCGGTTCGTGGCAAAGGATGGCGGTGCGCTCGAGTTGAAGCTCGATGCCCAATCGGTTCCACAGGGCGACGCATCGGTCGCGCCGGAAGACAGTTACAGAAAAATCGTCGTTCGCCAGGCAAACGACCCTTCACGATCCCTCGTCATGTGTGACGCGTCCAAGGATCGAATGGCGGAACTGACGACCGATGAGGAGACTGGCAGGAGGCGCCTTCCGGACGCTGAGGACCTGTTTCCGTCGGCGAGGCGGCCAGCCGTCAAGACCAACCATGTTCTTGACGCGTTCGTCGCCTGCAAGCCCTCTTTCTTCGAGGTGTTGAAGGCTGAAAGACGCATCTTCCCGCAGGTCCGTATCGAGCCTTGGGAGAGCCCGGACAACGCGCCTCACATTCCCGAAGCGGAGAAGACCTACAACGAAACCGTGACATTCGAACACCCGATCGAGATTGCTGGCCTCCGCATCGTCCGGTTCTTTCAACGAAAGACGGTTCAGTCTGGTGAACCGACGCGCTTTGCCTGGGCCCTTCAGGTCGCTCAGACGCCCGATGGAGCCGCTCGTGCTATCGCGGCTCAGTACGGTGCGAGATTTACGTATTACTGGAGTTTGGTCGACAAGGATGTCGGTGCCACGCCGGTTTCGCAGCACCTGACGTTGCGTTCCTACTTCGATCCCGATGAGCAGGCGACGGTGACCTGCGAACCCGACGAAGCCGAGACGAAGGACTTTCGCCTGCCGGAAGCAGCCGAGACCTTCGGCTGGGCCCAACTTGGGCCACCACCGGTAGGCCGCGGCAACCGGCTGATCAATGCCCTGCTGCAATGCCGGGCGGATTTCTTCGAGGCGCTGGGCGAGGAAAAAAATGCTTTCGGCAAGGTGGCGTTCAAGCAGGCCGCCGGCCCATACCGCAAGGAGGGAGACGCAGCGCATGCGCCAATGCGTGTGGCGTTCGAAAAGCCGGTCTATGCCTCGGGCTTCACGCTGACGGGATACATTCAGAGGCGCGTGAATGTTGAAGGCGAGATGAAACTGAGATGGGGTTTTCAATCACCGGACGGCATGAGCAGGATCGAGCGCACCACCGAGAGACGCACAGGAAGCGTTCGTGTGTCCGGCAAGGGGTGGTTGTTCGACCTTCAGACCGACGAAACCGGCTACACACCATCTCCGGATCTCGAGTTTGACGAGGGGTTCTTGGGGTGCACGACGCCGCTCGCATCAGGCATGGAACCGCTGAAATCCGGCGACCTCTTTCTGAAATAAGACACGGGAAGGGTGCCGTAGAACTGCAATAGGCTCTTCGGCCAATGCCGTTGCGCGTCTCGCGCGGGGCAGGCGGCGCCAATGGCGGCTACAACCCGACGACCGGGCTGACGGTGGCACTGAGCGACGGAACTTGAGCGCCCTTCACCAAGGCGATCCTCGACCAGGTGATGCAGACCGGTTACCAGAACGGCGCGAACCCGCCATCTCTCGGTTTCGCCCTACGTCAAATCGGTCTTCGTCACCTTCATGTCCGACGCCAATGTTGCACCGTTCCGCTATGCCGTCTCGCAAGGCGGCGAGCGCAACACGATCGTGGCCACGGCCGACTACTATGAAGGCCCGT
Organism: Ensifer sp. LBL; assembly: GCF_050435225.1. NCBI lineage: Bacteria > Pseudomonadati > Pseudomonadota > Alphaproteobacteria > Hyphomicrobiales > Rhizobiaceae > Ensifer > Ensifer sp. LBL. The sequence goes on from NZ_JBNDJY010000003.1 coordinate 54,196, forward strand.
TCGGCACCGTGATGATCCACCCGAACCGGGTGCAGGCGGGCAGCGCCAAGCTCGCGCGCAACGCCTACTTCCTCGACACCGACATGCTCTCCTTCCTCTGGCTGCGCGGCATCCAGGAGGACAAGGCGGTGGCCAAGACCGGCGACGCCGACAAGGGCGTGATCATCGGCGAGAGCACGCTGAAGGCGCACAACGAAAAGGGTCTGGTGTCGCGGCTGATTTGTTCGGGTTGAGTGCGGCGAGCTGATCGTTCGCTGCGTGGGAGGGTGGCGTCGCCACTCTCGCTTGCGGGCGATGGCGATGACCGCCGCAAGCAAATGACATTAGCGATATTTCACAGGTTGGAAGAAAGGAACGATGCATTGGATCACAGGAACGGCAACAAGAAAATCAAGCTTCACTTTGATGGCAAGCGGCTGAACGCGACCGAAAACGGCCGCTATGCCGGGGGGTGGGATGGTGTAGCCGGCATGCCGGGAATGCAGGAGCCGAAGTACCAGCGGCGGACCAACGAAGGCCCCATCCCCGAAGGCGTTTACGATGTGGATCAACTTCAGTATGCCCCGCAGGACTTCTGGGAGCGTTTGGCGAGCCGAATGGGCGGGGGGAAATGGCGAGGGTTGGAGGAGACCTGGGGCAATTCGAGAGCGTTTCTGGAGAACAAATCGCTTACCGATCCGGCAACTGCGCATCGAGACGGCTTTACAATCCATGGAGGGGATAGCCCAGGGTCGAACGGCTGCATCGATCTGACGAGCGGGATGGACAGTTTCGCCGATTTCTATCGTAACACCGGGCAGTCGGCGCAGTTGAACGTGTCCTATCCCGAATACGACCCCGACAAACCGGGGGATGGGAAGGCGACCTCTGAGACGGGCGGCCGCTGGGAACCCGATGGCGCGAGCAGCCGGCGCAGTTTCTCGTTGCGAGACGCGCTCCGCTTCTGGGAGTGACGTCTTGCGAGGGGCGCAGATCCGGCCGGAGCATATGTGGCAACACGGCTGCCGGACAGGATATCCTTCTTGTAAGTGTTCCTGAAATGTTCTACCAGCTATGCGAGTGCTCTCGCCGATCTTGATCGCATTGATCGTGTCAGGCTAGTGCGCTGAGGATGACCCATGTGCGGGGTCGGCGGCCAGATGTGGCGGTATGGGCCCAAGGAGGATGCTTGTTCAAAGGTGTGGTTAAGGCGCTCTCGGCGCTGTGGATCGTCGGTTTTTCGTCACCCGCTCTTGCAGGGGCGGAGCGCGCGGTCGAGGCCCTATTTGACTGCGACCTCGGTTTCTTCGAGGTTTTCGCCAGCGAGCGAGCGGCGTTTCGCCCTCTGGAAGTCAGGATCAGCTATCTTTCTGAGGAGCGTATCGAGATCGTCAAATTCGATCCGCCAGTGGAGGCGTTTGGCCTTCGCCTTACCGGCTACCGGCAGCAGACAGGCTTTTACTATGGCCCGCGGCCAACCTCTTTTGAATGGGGGTTTCAGGTTGATGAAACGCCTGCGGGCGCGGTGCTCGCGCTTCGGGACCATTTCCCTGAAGGCTTTGAAGGCGATGATGAGTCGCTGAGGGCGTTAAAGTTCCCGGTGCAAACCCAGAAAAACTTCTATGTTTCCAAGCCGCTGCCGGCCGGGGAAACCGGTGCCGATTTGCACTGCTCTGTGTCGCGCGAGAACCTCGACAACATCTGGGCGCTGCCGGATGTCGTCAACCCGTTTTCCGAGGAATGGGACACCAAGGGCCGATGGTGGGCGCGGATCTTTGACTGGTTTCTCGTCCGAGGACGCGAGATTCAGGATCTCGTCGCTGGGTGATGCAGACGGGCTACCAGAACGGCGCCAACTTCCGCCACGTCTCGGTTTCTCGCTTCAAGTGAAATCGGTCTTCGTCGCCTTCATGTCCGACGCCAACGTGGCGCCGTTCCGCTATGCCGTCTCGCAAGGCGGCGAGCGCAACACGATCGTGGCGACTGCCGACTAGTATGAAGGTCCGTTCGACACCGTGATGATCCACCCGAACCGGGTGCAGGCGGGCAGTGCGAAGCTCGCGCGCAACGCCTACTTCCTCGACACCGACGCGCTCTCCTTCCTTTGGCTGCGCAGCATTCAGGAGGACAAGGCAGTGGCCAAGACCGGCGACGCCCGCAAGGGCGTGATCATCGGCGAAGGCACGCTGAAGGTGCGCAACGAAAAGGGCCTCGGCGTTGCGGCCGACCTCTTCGGGCAGAGCGCGGTGAACTGATCCCGGAGTCCTGCACATTGGAAAGGGGCGGCAATTGGTCCGCCCCCGATCGATCGAAAAATCGCTGCAGAGGCTGCCGTCGGGGCGAGCAGGGCGACGAGCATTCTGCTCAGCACGCCATCAATACCCACCAAGGAGACCAAAATTGAAAAATCTAGGACGCGTTCGCCTGGTACGTCGATTACGACAGGCATGAGGGGGACGTGGAGGCCTACAGCAACAAACGCTTTCCTGAACTGCCGCATTTGTCGAAGGACAATCTGCGAAACGTCAGGGGTATCAGAAACGCGAATGCGCACGCTTACACCAGCGCCATGATCGATCGCAATCATACCACGGCCTTGGCAAGCGGACTTGGCACGGGCAGGGAGTGGGAAACCTGGCTTTCCGACCAGTGGAATGGCGAGAACAACACCAAGGATCATCTGCGAGACGAGTGGAACAACGATGTCGGCCGCCAGATAGGACGCTACGCCGAGGCACACGATCTCGGTTAGCCAGAAGTCCTGGAGCTTGTCGATTATGCCCGACGCAACAGTGACCTGATTCGTTCGATCAGCGATACCGTGCCGGACCCGCGCCTCAAAACCTATTCGGAGGCTTCCGAGCGCCCGTCCTGGTCGGGCCCACCCCCGCGCAACCTGCCGCCCCTGGAGACGCTGCACGAAAAGCGGGAGCTGCAGCGGATGCAGGCAAATGCCGATGGGTGGCAGTCAAAACCTCCTCTGCCTGAAGAGGGTTTCTGGAGTGGGCTTATTCCCGGCCGCGGCACGCTCAAGCAGATGAAGAAATCATGGCGTGAATAACGCACCGCATAAGCTGTATGAAACGCTGGACGTCAACCTTGCGTTCGTTCATGAAATGTTCTACTGACTGGTAACTCGTTGCGCGCAGCAAGTGTGGATGCGGTATGAATAAGTGGCTAAAGGCATTGCTCTATACCGTTGTCGCTCTCTTCGGGCTGTTCGTCGTGCTGGTTGGGCTGGTCCTCGCGATCTTCGATCCGTATTCGTTTGAAGACATGAGCCGCGGGGGGATTTGCGAAAGGAGCGGTGATGTAGCGCCGCAATGTGCGATGCCGCCAGAGAGTGCCGAGAAGGTGTTGGCTGCATTGTTCGCTTGCGACGCCCAATTCTTCAAGATCCTCGACGAGGAGAAGCCTGTTTTCAAGAGGGCGCATATCGTGGCTCACCCATACAACCTTCTCGACTCGAGCGATCCGCGGATTTCCGTTGTTCCGTTCGCCCAGCCCGTCGAGGCTTATGGACTTCACCTCACCGGTTACGCCCAACAGGCCTTGCCGGGAAAGAGCGACTACGCCTGGGGGTTTTATGCATCTGAACAGCCCTACGAGGTCGAGCGCGCGCTGGAAACGGCCCGCAACGACGCGCCTGCGGCAAACCCACGTGCAGGCGCGTTCACGATATCGGCGTCCGACGCCGCTGATTTTCCTGGAACACGGCTTGGTTGCCGTGTTGCCGGGGCCTCCGGTGTCGAGGACTTGCCTTCGATCTACGATCTGTTCCTGTCTCGAGACATCACTACGAGACACTCCGATAAGTTCGATCTCTTCGTCGCGTCGGTGATAAAGACCTTCTCGGATTTTGGGCGATAGGAAGATCCCATCAACGATCGTCGAGGCATGCGATGATCATTGCATTCTCTTAGGCGGAGAATGGAGACTTGCTCAGATCAGTTTGGTGACCGTGGCCGTTGTTGCCGCAGGCATCTTTACCCCTTCGGCTTTTGCAGCGGATAGGCTGCTCGGCGCCATGATCACCTGCAAGCCGGAGTTCTTGAAGGTGCTGCAGGCACGACGCGGCTCCTTCGAGGGATGCCGCGCTGCCCCGTGCGCGTGCCATTGCTGAGCAACACCGGGTGAGCTTCCGGCGAAGTCCTTCTTTGCTGCGCTTAAAGGATGCCGCCATCGGCCCGGCCGCTGAAAGTGTGCGAGGCCTGAACGATGCCAGAAAGGCGCATGCTCGTGCCTATACGAGCGCCATGACTGAGCGCGGCGGCAATCGTCGACGACTGTCCGCCGAGCCCGGCCCGGGCTTCCGCGGCGATCCATCGGTGGCAAGTCCAACGACCTTGAGCGGCGCTGCGGACCTGCCAGCGTTTGCTCGTCCTATTCGGCACGAGCCGCGCCGGGCGTCGACCGACCAACAACAATGATGCAATTGAGGTTTGATGTGACACAACGAGACAAGACGTTCGGCGGACAGGCGAGAGAATTCAATCGCTGCGCGAAGCAATCGACTATTTCGACGAAAGCCCCTTGTTGCGGAGCAAACCGATCGCCCGGGACGGAGCGCCGCGGGGCGCCGACGGGGTGTTCCGTCACCCATCCGTCGGCACGCCCCTCAACGACCTTGCTCGCAGCCGCTTGATGCCTTCCCAGACGGCCCCTGGTCCTGGCCGCTTTGGCCCGCAAAACGGCGTGCTGCCAACCGAGGGTTTTCGCCCGTTGATGGCGAACGACCAGCGCGGCGGCAATATTGCCTCGGAACCGCGAAGCAGAGATAGTGCCGCCGAAGCATTCCGCACGAGGGTCGTCGAGAAATCCAATCGGGATGGATCACACGATATCGGCTGGCGTGACTTTGGCTCGCTGCTTGGCTCGGCTGTCGGGGCTCTGCTTGGAAGCGGTGCGGCATCGGTGGCAGGCACGGTCGGCGGATACTATGCAGGAGGCGACGGGCCTGGTGTTATCAAGGAAACCGGAAGAGCCGTCGGGCGAGGCGGTTTCAACGGCGACCTGAGCGGCCTGCGTTGAAAAACGATCCGGATCTTGCCGGCGATGGCGTTGGGCAGATCCTCTCTTGGGACTGGGATATGTACCATCTTAAAGAAGCGTTGATATTTGCGGCATTTGCCTACCTGTTTCTCTCCCTTTTCGAACGAGCCTTGAAGATGTCACCCAGACTGTCGGCGATGCCACGGGCGATCGGAAGGTTTGCCGTGGCGCTGCTCGCGGTGGTTTTCGTCAGATACCTGCTGTTGCCGCTCTAGGCAAAATCCGCATGCGGGCGGCAGCGCGACGTTGGCTGGGCTCCGCCGGCGTCGAATGGCATACCGACGTTGCGGGAGTCTGGAGCAGACGTCGGCCGCGACGGGCGCACGCTTTGCGACGTCTGATGCGGCACTCATAGGCACGTTCCTCCGCAATCGCATCATGCCCCGCAGAAGATGGGCGACCGAACCGATGCAGGCGGGCCTTCCGCCAAGGTGAGCCTATGGCCGCCACCGCCCCACGCACCCGCCGATCTCGAGATCCCGCCAAGGGCGCCGCCGCAATGACACCTGACGCCGGATTCGGAGGTTTGGTGGGCGTCCGATCCCCTTTCAAAAGAGCAATTTTTGCCAAGACGGCTCTCCGGAGCCGTCTTTTTTCATGGAGATTTTTATGTCCGAAGCAAAGAAGCCCGTACCCGTTCGTCTCGTTTACGACGTCTGGTTCCGCGACGACGTGCGCACGGCGGCCGGCGCGATCGTGCCCTTGAGCCTTGATGAGGCCAAGGCACTGATCGCCGCCGGCAAGGCCGAGCGCGCCGATCCGCTGCCGGGGGAGTGAGCCATGGTGATCCGCGATGGAGCCTGGACGCTCTACGATCATGACAGGATGACTGGCCGCTCGGTCTGGCACTATTTCGACGGGGAGAAGGATGTCTATCGCGTCGACTATCCCGTCGACAATCTGGTGAGCGAGAACCAGGAGGTGCGCCACAACGCCGAAAAAGCCTGGCGCGGTGACTGGCATCGCGTCGCGTCGGTTCCACTGAACATTGCCCATGCCTCCGGGCTGGTGAGCGCCCATTCCGAAGGTGACGACCGCTTCGTCAAACGCTTCCTCAACGATGGCGACAACCGCGCCTGGCGCACCAAGGAGGGCAGCCTATGAGCAGCATTGCCGATTACGCTGCATTGCTGGTCGATGCGGGTGAATACAGCGGGCGCAACGACATCGCCCATCTGTTTCCCCGGTTCGTCGGTCTTGCTGAATTGAAGCTCAACCGGATGCTGCGTGTCAGCGAGATGGAAGCGACGACAGCGCTCGCTGTCGTCGCGGGCGATGCGCCGCTGCCTGCGGACTATCTCGAGGCGCGGCAGGTTCTAACCGCAAGCGGCCGGCCGATCCGCGCCATCGCATTGCAGCAGCTTGCCGGGAACGGCTCTGCCGGCGCCGGCGCGCCGGTCGGTTATGCGGTTGTCGGCAATCGGATCAGAGCTTTTCCGCCCGGCAATTACGGCCTGACGATGACCCACTACGCCCGAATCCCGCCGCTTTCAGCCGCAAGCCCGACCAACTGGCTGCTGCAGAAGGCGCCGGATGTCTATCTCTATGGGCTCGTCGAGGAGATCGCCATCTGGGAACGCGACGCCGGCAAGGCCGGGGCCGCGCAGCAACTGAAGATGGCGGCGCTTGGTGGTCTCGGCGTTGCCGACGAACGTGCCCGCTGGGGCGATGCCCAAATGACCGTTGGAGGCATGACCCCATGACTTTGCTTTCCGCAATCAACGAGGTCTGCGACATCGTCGCGCTCGACCGTTTCGACAGCATTTACGGCTCGATCGATCCGAACGCACAGACCATGGTGGCGCTGGCACAGGAAAGCGGCGAGGAGATTTCCCGTCGCGGCGACTGGCGGCGCCTGTTGAAGCAGCAGGTGGCGATCATCTCGCCGATGACGTTGCCGGCGGACTACCAACGGCTGACGCCGGGCGGCGCCGTCCGGGCCGCATCCGGCGAAAGCTTCCGGCCGATCACCAACGGTTCGCAATGGGCCGTCATCACGGCAAAAGGGTCGGCGCAGCCGTTTTTCTTTCTGCGTGGCAACCATCTGCTGTTCTCGCCGGCGTCGGCAGGCGTGGGCGCCGTCATCGACTACGTTTCCAGGAACTGGGTGCTTGGCGATCCCTATGAAGAACGCGACACGCTGACCGCGGATGACGATCGGACACTGTTTCCGGAACGTCTGCTCGCCAAGGGTATTCTCTGGCGATGGAAACGGCAGAAGGGGCTGCCCTTCGACGACAGCCTCGCCGAATTCGAAGCCGATCTTCTTCAGGAAATCAATGCCGACCGGGGGGCCTCATGAAGGTTGAACTGAAGCCCGGAAGAATCGGGCAGAGCAATCGTGGCGCCGTCAGCGTCGGCAGGGCTCAGACCTCGCAACCCATTACCTTTCCGGCACCGAGGAGCGGTCTGGTGACGACAGCCGACATGGCCTCGCAACAGCCCGGCTCGGCGACTGTCCTTCGCAATTTTCTCCCGACGCTCGTTGGTTGCCGCATTCGCGGCGGCTCGCAGAAACGTGGACGCGCGGCAGATGGCGGCACGATCCGCAGTGCCTTCAAATACAAGTACGGTTCGTTCGAAAAGCTGTTCATGGCGACCGATACTGCCATCTACGACATGACATCGCCGGCCGCACCGCCGGCCGCGACGGCCGCCGCTGTCGCGGGGCTTTCCGGTGGCGACTGGTGCACCTTCCAGCACACCAATGCAGGCGGTTCGTTTCTCGTCTGCCTCAACGGCGCCGATCCGCGGCGGGTGTACAACGGCAGCACCTGGACGACGGCGCCGGAGATCACCTTTACCGACGAAACGACGATGGCGCAGCTGAACTACGGATGGCTGTTCAAGAACCGGCAGTTCGTCCTGAAGAACGCCACGCTCGACGCCTACTATCTGCCGGTCAATTTGGTCGGCGGCGCAGCCAAGCTGTTTCCGCTCGGCGGGGTGATGAAAAAAGGCGGCTCGCTGCTGACGGGTTTTTCCTGGTCACTCGAAAGCGGCGACGGGCTTTCCGATCTCTGTGTTTTCGTCTCGACCGAGGGGGAGGTGGCTGTCTATGCCGGATCGGACCCCGGCGACGCCAACAGCTTTGCGCTGAAGGGTGTCTATCAGATTGGCCGGCCGCTTGGCAAAAACGCCTGGATCCGCGCCGGCGGCGATATCCTGATCGCCACCAGCGACGGGCTGACGCCGATCTCACAGGTGTTTCAGCGTGATCGCCAGGCGCTGAGCCAGGTTTCGATTTCGCGCCCGATCGAAGATGACTGGCGGCGGGCGGCGAATGCGACCGGCGCGGGCTGGGTGGTGAAACAGTGGCCGGAGCAGAACCTCGTCTTCATCGCCTTTCCCGCCAACAGCGTCGTTGTCGACACGACTTTTGTGCTCAACGTGCTGAGCGGTCGATGGTCGACGATCAGCAACTGGGAGGCAAGCTGCTACGAGACCCTACAGGGCGGGCTGTTCTTCGGCTCGACCGGTGGCTTTTGCTGGCAGGGTGACACCACCGGGACCGATGACGGGCTTGCCTTTACCGCCGCCTATCTCTCGCAGTTTACGCCGGCGACGCAGTTTGGGCAGCGGGCGCGGGCTACGCTCGCCCACATGTTCTTCCGAGCGAAGAGCAAGCCGAAGGTACGGCTCTTTGCCCGCGCCGATTTCGACAGGACGATCCCGCCATCCGACCAGGTCACGATCGGCGATGCGGCTGCATCGGAATGGGATGTCGGCCTATGGGACAGGGCGGTGTGGGATGCCCTGACGCAGCAGCTTCGTTACAGCTTTCGCCAGAATGTGCGGGCGGCGGGCGACATGCTGGCGGTTGGCTGCGCCGTCACTTCGGGCGGTGAGGTGAGGCTCGACCTCGAAGTGGACCTTGCCACATTGCAGGTGCAAGCCGGGGAGGCGAGCGCATGAGGATCGCCTGGGGTGGCGCCGTTAACCTCGAGGCGAACCAGGCGATTGCCGATTTCATCGCCAGCCACATCGCCGGCTGCGAGCGTGGCTTTGCCGATTTCACCACCATGGGCGTATTCGCAAACGATGCGCTCGTCGCCGGCGTGGTGTTTCACAACTATGCGCCGGAGGCGGGCGTCATCGAGCTTTCGGCGGCCTCGACCAGCAAACGCTGGCTGACACGCCCGGTGGTCCGGGCGATGTTCGGCTACCCTTTCGATGAGATCGGCTGCCAGATGGTGGTTCTCAGGGTCTCTGAGCGCAATGCCGGCATGACCGCGATCGCCGAACGCTTCGGCTTTTCGCCGCATCGAATTCCCCGCCTTCGCGGGCGCGCGGAAGCGGAAATCATCTTCACACTCACGGACAACGACTGGCGGGCCCATCCCGCGAACCAGAGGTAGGCACCATGGGAAAACCCAAAGCTCCGAAGCCGCCGGACCCGCGCGAAACCGCGTCGGCCCAGACTGCGACCAACATCGGGACCGCAATTGCGAATGGCACACTCGGCAACATCAACCAGGTAACGCCGGACGGGAGCCTGACCTATAGCCAGACAGGGTCGACGAAGTGGACCGACCCGATGAACGGCAAGGTCTACGATTTGCCGAACTGGACGGCGACGCAGACACTTTCGCCGGCGCAGCAGGCGATCAAGGACCAGACGGACGCCGCCGAAAAGAACATGGCGACGCTCGCCAACAACCAGTCGGCGCGGCTGAACGACCTTCTGGGGCGCCCGATCGACCTTTCCGGCGCGCCGGCTGCCGGCAACCCCAGTGCGATCAACCTGCCGCAGTACCAGCAGTATGGCCCGGGCCCGACGCTGCAAACGACGCTGCCGAACACCGGGAACGTGCAAGGGGCAGTTGCAAATTCCGGTGCAATCCAGACGTCGCTCGGCAATGCGGGGGAGGTCAAGCGAAACTACGAGACCAACTTCGACACCAAGCGCTACGAGGACGCGCTGATGGCACGCATGAATCCGCAGCTCGACCGGGACCGCGCAGCCCTGGAGACGCAGCTTGCCAATCAGGGCCTGCAGCCGGGCTCCGAGGCCTATAACCGGGCGATCGACCAGGCGAACCGCCAGGCGAACGACGCGCGCTTCGGCGCAATCCTCAACGCAGGGCAGGAGCAGTCCCGTCTCGTCGGGCTCGCGCAGCAGGCGGCCTCCTTCGAGAACGCGGCACAGCAGCAGGCTTATGGCCAGATGCTGCAGAACGGCCAGTTCGCCAACCAGGCGCAAAACCAGCAGTACACCCAGAACGCCAACAACATGCAGCTCGCCAATGCCGCGCAGCAGCAGAACTTCAACCAGGCACTCGCCGCTGCGGGCTTCAGCAACGACGCCCTGCAGCAGATGCACCAGAACAGCCAGTCGACGACGGCAGCCAACAATACGTTGAAGGACCAGACCTTCAACGCCCAGCAGGCCCAGCTCGCCGCTCAAAATGCAGCGCGGGCGCAATATCTCAACGAGATGTATGCGCAGCGCAACCAGCCGATCAACGAGATCTCGAGCCTGCTTTCGGGTGCGCAGGTAAACAGCCCGAATTTTGTGCCGACGCAGGGACAGAGGATTGAGGCGCCTGATTACATGGGAATGGTGCAGAACAATTATCGGGGGCAGCTCGAAGCCTATCAGTCGCGGCTGAGCGCTGGTAGCAACATGCTTGGTAGCGTGCTGGGCATGCCTCTCTGGAGCCGCAAATCCGACTCGGATAGACGCCTAAAGAAGGACGTCAAGAAGGTGGGCAAACTCGACGGGCACTCGCTCTACGAATACCGCTACAAGGACGAACCGGCGCGCGGCCCGAAGCACGTCGGCGTCATGGCGCAGGAAGTTGAAAAGACCCGACCGGATGTCGTCTCTCGCGGACCGGACGGCATGCGCCGCGTCGATTACGGCCGGTTGTTTTCTGCCGGGCGAAAGAAACGTTAGCGGCGGTCGACACGCCAATTTGTCCGGCCCCGACAGCCGAAGCCCCCGGCTGTCCAGCGCCCCTTCCAACCAAATATTGAGCGCTCAGCGGAACGCTTTCCTGGAGAGACCCCATGCCCAGAACTGGCGGCGTTTATTCGCCCCCCGCCGGCACCAAAGGCGTGCCGAATACAACTATCCAAAGCGTGCCCTACAACACGCTGATCGACGACCTGACGGCAGATGCCAACGCGCCGCGGCCGGTTACGGCCGGCGGCACCGGCGCGACCTCGGCTAGCGGCGCGCGCACCGCTCTCGGCGTGGAGATCGGCTCGAACGTGCAGGCCTACGACGCTGCGTTGCAGTCCATCGCAGGCCAAACAACCGTCGCGAACCAGATCCTCTACACGACGGCGACCGACGCCTATGCGACGACCGCGCTCACCCCGCTCGCGCGCGATCTTATTGGTGATGCCACCGCTGCCGCGATGAAAACGAGGCTTGGGCTCGCGGCCGTGGCTTCGTCCGGTTCGGCGGGCGACCTGACGACTGGCAAGCTCTCTGACGACCGGTTGCCGTCCACGATGACGGCAAAGACCATCACGGGGGCTTTGACGGCTCAAGGGTTTGTGACCACGGGGGCAAACCATGGGATTGAGTTGGGGCCGCCGAACACGGCGAACACCCCATTCATTGACTTCCATTCAGGCGGGAGTGGAGCCGACTACGATGCACGCATCATGGCCTCAGGCGGTAACGCCTCGCTCGGACAAGCAGGACTGACGTACATTGCGCATGGTGGACATTATTTCACTGGTGGCATCATCGGCGTCGGCGCGGCGTTTTCAAGTAACGTGTCGGCGGTCAATTTCGTTGCTTCCGGCGGTTCCGGCGGCGCAATGTACATTCTGTCCAACAGCGATAGAGTACTTGCATTCCAGTCGGCAGCGTCGGTAACTCGCGGCACGATCGTTTCGAGCCAAGCGAACGCAGCGATGCAGATCGGCGTGTGGAACACTTCCGGTGTGTTTCAGCAGTTAGCGAGCTGGCACGAAACTGGTCTTTATTCATGGTCTGGCCACATAGCTCGACTTGGAGGCAACGGACCATCCGGCGAAATCCAACTCCTCACCAACAACATCGGTCACAGCTATCGCATGATCGGGGTGAACGACGGCGGCTTATATATTCAACGGTCCAGCGATCGTTTCGTATCAAATGCACCGACGCTGCTTTCTTGGAGCGGGATGAATGAAGCGACGTTCCCGAGCAATGTATATGCCCCTCGGTTTATCGCAACCGCGAATGGCGACGGCCAAGCTATCAAGGTCGGCGATGATGTGTGGCTTGGTGACGTCAACCAAGCAGACACACTCTCCGTTCGCGGTCAGGCCAATTTGGCCAACGGTTGGATACAGTTCGGCTATGGTGGCAACAAGCTCGGCGTTAACGGCTCCGTCGGCGATCGTCTATATTGGGGCGGCAGCTTCTTTATTCAGTCGGACGGCAATATGTACATGCCGATGTGGGGGGACTACCTCGGCAACGTCGTGAACGGTAAGGCCGGCATCCACACCGGGGGCACCCGAGACGAACTGAATTTCCCGATCGGCCACACCATCCTGGTCGAAACCGGCAATGCGGACATCAAGGAGAGGAATTCCTCCCATGCGATTTATCTCAATTCCAGCTATGGCTACGGCTTTGGCGGGGGTGGGGCGCAGCTTGCTGGAACTTGGCGTGCTCGGGGCGGTTATGACTCGCCGGGGTCGGGTGCGTGGGCCTATTGCTTCGTGAGGACGGCATAATGACATCGATGTCTGTGAATATGGTTCATGCCGTTCGAGCGACGCAAGAATCCGACGTCTACAATATCCACTGCAACATTACGGATTATCTCGGCGCGTCCTATGACACCGACTACTGCAGTCGTCCTGATGACACCGTCGGCGTTAATCCCCTGATCCGCCAATGGCTGCGCGACAATCCCGGTTTCCAGATCGAGCCATACATCCCTCCCGATCCGCCCACGGAAGATGAATTGCGGCAGCGGATGCGCAGCCTAACCGCTCGCCAATTTCGCCTTGGCCTGGTGAATGCGGGCATCTCGCCATCGACCGTGACCGCAGCGATCGCGGGGATGCCTGCCGGTTCGGATCAGGACAAGGCGCAGATCGAGTGGGAATATGCGACGACGTTCAACCGGACGCATCCATTGATCGCCACCGTTGGTACGGCGCTTGGTCTTTCTGACGCGCAGATCGACGCCCTGTGGGTGGCTGCAGCCGCGCTTTAAGCGGAAAATTTCCAAAAGGTGAATGCATGAACAGAGCAGCGTTTCACGCAGCCCTGCGTGATCCCGCGCCGGGTGTTTTCAAGACCTATTCTTCAAAGCAGTTCGAAAGCGCGGAAGCGATCGTCCTGGAGGGGCGACGGCGCGCTGTGAGCCTTTGCCATCTGGCCGCAATTCTCGCGGAGGCCCATCACGAAACGGGCGGCGCAATGCGACCGGTCGAGGAGAACCTGAACTACTCGGCAAGGCGGCTTACTCAAGTGTGGCCGGCCCGGTTTCCGACGCTTGCAAGCGCCGAGCCCTATGCCGGCAATCCGCGCAAGCTTGCAAACCGGGTCTATGGTGGGAGGCTTGGCAACGTCGAAGACGATGACGGGTGGGTCTTTCGCGGGCGAGGGCTTGCGCAGATTACCGGTCGCGCGAATTACGGAAAGTTTGGCCTGGTTGAAACGCCGGATCGAGCCTGTGATCCGGCGACAGCCATTCGCATCCTCTTCGACGGCATGGAGCGCGGTCTCTTCACCGGCAAGCGGCTGACCGATTTCGACACGGACGATAGCCGGTCGGTGGCCGGGACCGGTTACCGTTATGCGGCCTCGCGCGCGATCATCAACGGCGACATCAGGCAGAACGGCCCGAAGATCGAGGCTTATGGCCGAGCGTTCGAGGCGGCGTTGCGTGCGGCCGGCTATGGGCGCGAGAGCGCTTCTTCCGATCCGGCCGTCGTTGTGGTCCTACGGCCCGGCGGGGTCGAAAAGACGCCCGGCGCGGAAGGCGTTAACGCGTCGCAAGGGGCCAAATCCAATCGCCTGCGCCGTCTCATCGAGGCGGCGGTCGCGTTTCTTGCGCGGTGCGCGAAATGAGTGCCGTCGTCATCCGTATCCTGTTGCGATATGGCGCGGGCCTGCTCGTCGCCAAAGGATTGTTGGCACCGGACGCAGGGCTGGTGCTCGCCGACGATCCGGACGTGCAGATGCTGATCGAGGTGGGTATCGGCCTTTGTGCGGGCCTCCTCTCCGAGTGCTGGTACGTGCTGGCGCGACGCCTTGGCTGGGCGAAGTGATGTTTGCCTGGCCAAAGCTCCTCCTCACTGGCCTCATCCTCGCAGGTCTCGTCTGGCTCATCCACGAGATCCGCGCGGACGGCGCCCGATCTTACGCCAATGCCATCGAAAGGCAGAACAATGACGCTCAGAGCCGCGCTCGCGAGAAGCGCCTTGATTACGATTCCTGCCTTGATGCTGGTGGGGTGTGGGACTTCGCGTCCGGCCAGTGTTCCAGGGCTGCGCGCCGTGGTCGGGACTGATCTTGTCGGCGCGCGCGGAGCGTCGCCGGCCGACCAGCGCCGGATCGACCGCACGGTCGTCGGCCTTTGTGCCGCGGATATCTGGACGGAGGCCGAATGCGCGAAGCACGGGGGCGACGATCATGTCGCAGGCTGAAATCGATATCGTCGTTCATCGCCAGTTGGGAGAACTGGTTGCCGGCATGCGCGGCCTGCAGGAATCCATTCATCGGATCGAGGATGGTGCCAGGCGGGCCGAGGACAAATCTTCTGCCAGTCAGGCCAGCGTTCACCGGCGCATGGATCAGCTTGCCGAGCGGGTCAACGAACTCGAAGCATCGGCCTCAGCTATCGGCGCCGAGATCTCGGACATGAAGCCCGTGACCGATGATGTCAGGCGGTGGAAGCTCATGGGCATCGGTGCTCTCGGGGTGACGGGCATTGCAGCGATGGCGCTCGGCGTGAGCTTTGCCGAAGCGATCCGGCGGGTCGTGTTCGTGATCGCCGGAAAAGCCTAGCGCTGAGGGCTGCTGGTCCCACCCCCTTTTTCAAAGTGCCGCGCACCCGAAAGGGTGCGCGGCACTTTTTGCGTTTGGTGCTCCAAAGAGGCTTGATGATGATCACACGGCCGGTATCGGGCTTGCCGGAGCGCCCAGGGCGCGTCCGCTCTCCGAAACCGAGAAGCGAAGGCGATACTCCTTCGGTGACAGGCCCAGGATCTTGCGGAAGATCTTGCGGTAGGCGTTGGTGTCGTCATAGCCGCTCTGCCAGGCAACCTGCTCGATCGAGAGATGTGAGCGCTCAAGGAGGTCGCGGGACTTGGCGATCCGCAGCCGCTGGCAATATTCGGTCGGGTTGAAGCCCGTGGCCTTCTGGAAGCGACGCAGGAAAGTGCGGTCGCCGAGCCCCGCGCGCTCGGCCATCATCTGCAGCGTCACGCCCTTGGTATTGGCGCCGTGCAGCCAGTGCTGGATCTTCAGAATGATCGTGTCACCGTGATCGAGCTTTGGCGCGAAGACGCTGTAGTAGCTCTGCTCGCGCGCGCCGGGGTCGATGATCATATAGCGTGCAGTCGCCAGCATGACGTCGGTTCCGAGGAACCGGTCGACGAGTTTCAGGCCGAGGTCGATCCAGGCCATCATGCCGCCGGCGGTGATGATGTCGCCCTCGTCGATCAGCAACCTGTCGGTGTCGACGCGGATATCGCTATAGCGGTTGGCGATCAGGTCCTGGTGCGACCAGTGGGTGGTGATGGTGCGGCCGGCGGCAAGCCCGGATTCCGCCAGCAGATAGGCGCCGCCGCAGACGGAGCAGATCGTCGTGCCGCGCTGATGCTGTTCCCGCACGAAGGCGGGCAGGGCGCCGATGCGCTCGCCGACCGGCAGATCGGAGAGCGTCGGCGGCAGGATCAGCGCCACAAGGCCTGATGAGGCCCCCTCGTGGGTGTCGCGCGATTTTGCCACCGAACCGTCTTCCTGAAGCTTCCAATGGCTGATGCGGATCTGCGGCGCGTCCCTACCGCTCTGTTCGACCGACTGCATGCTCGCCACCTGGAACATGTCGGTCAGCCCATGGATCGCCGACATCAGGGCGCGGGGATAGACGACGATGCCGATCTCCGCCGGCTCGCTTGTCGATCGTTTTGTCACTTCTGCCCCCATCGTTGTCAGCTTTGCCGGTCGAGAGGTTAGGCCCGCCGATTTATCAATTCAACCATCGCTTCCACCGAATGGAAGCAGGGCAACAGAGATCGAAGAGGTGAGGACAATGACACAGGCAAAGGCAGTTTCCGCAAGCGTTTCCAACAGCATCTCCCGCCGCAGCGTTCTCTCGGCCGCCTTTGGTGCAGCCGCCACTGCAGCCACCGTCAATGCCATCAACACGCCGGCCAAGGCCGCATCCAGCACCGTATCAACCGCCGGCGCGTCCGGCACGAAGGGAGCAAACACCATGGGCAGCCGCATCATCACCCGCGATGGCGTCGAGATCTATTATAAGGACTGGGGTCCGAAGGATGGACCGGTCGTCGTGCTCAGCCACGGTTGGCCGCTGTCGTCGGACAGCTGGGAAGCGCAGGCCTTCCACCTTGCGGCCAACGGCTTCCGCGTCGTCACCCATGACCGTCGCGGCCATGGCCGTTCGTCGCAGCCCTGGGACGGCAACGACATGGACCACTATGCCGACGATCTCGCCGATCTGATCAATGCGCTCGATCTGAAGGACATCTTCCTCGCCGGGTTTTCGACCGGCGGCGGCGAGATCAGCCGCTACATCGGCCGCCACGGCACCGGCCGGGTCGCCAAGGCCGGCCTGATCTCGGCGGTGCCGCCGCTGATGGTCAAGACCGACAAGAACCCCGGTGGCCTGCCGAAGGAAGTCTTTGACGGTTTGCAGGCGGCAAGCCTCAAGGATCGCTCGAAGCTCTACCGCGACATCGCGTCCGGTCCGTTCTTCGGCTTCAACCGGACGGGGGCTGTCGCGTCTGAAGGCATGATCGACAGCTTCTGGCTGCAGGGCATGATGGCCGGCCACAAGAATACCTACGACTCGATCGTCGCCTTCTCGCAGACCGACTTTACCGAGGACCTGAAGAAGTTCGACGTGCCGACCTTGATCATCCATGGCGACGACGACCAGATCGTGCCGATCGATGCGGCGGCGAGAGCCTCGAAGACACTGGTGCCGCATGCGGAACTCAAGGTCTATGCCGGCGCACCGCACGGCATCACCGATACCCACAAGGACCAGCTCAACGCCGACCTGCTCGCCTTCGCCAAGGCCTGATGGTTGTTCGCCGGTGCCGCCCGCAGGCGGCACCGGCGCCCTTTGTCGAACGCTCCAGCCAAGGATCAGAGCCATGACCTCTTCCCAAAATCCCACCGATGCTTCCGGCCCAGATCGTCGTGATTTTCTTGCAGGTTCCAGTGCGGTTGCCGCTGCCGCCCTTCTCCCAAAAGGCGCCCATGCCGCAGACATCAAGCGTTTCCGGCATGGCGGCTTCGATATCTCGGTTGTCAGTGATGGTTTCATCATGTTGCCGGTCAGCATCGTTCTGCCGGATGCAACGGCGGAAGAGCGGCCGGAGATCATGCGCCGTCTTGGCGGCACGCCGGAACGCGCGCCGTTTCACACCAACATTCCGGTCATTCGCAGCGGCGACGATCTGATCGTGGTCGATGACGGCTCGGGCACTCGGTTTCAGGAAAGTGCCGGCAAGCTTCACGCCAACCTGCTCGCAGCCGGCATCGACCCGAGCGCTGTGACGAAGGTGGTGCTGACCCACGCCCATCCCGATCATGCGGGCGGTACCGTTGGCGCCGATGGCAAGCTCACCTTTCCGAATGCGCAGTATTTCGTTTCGGAGGGAGAATGGCAGTTCTGGACCGATCCCAACTTCGAAAAGACCATGCCGCAGGTGCTCCATGGTTTTGCCAAGGGCGCGCAGCGCGATCTCTTCGCGGTCAAGGACCGGCTGACTCTGGTCAAACCCGGCGACGAAATCGTCAGCGGCATGCAGGTGCTCGACACGCGGGGACACACGCCCGGCCATATCTCGCTTCAGCTTTCCGGCGGTGACGGCGCGGGACATGAGGGGCTGGTGATCACGGGCGATGCGGTCACTAGCAACATCGTCTTCTTCGAGCATCCCGATTGGCATTTCGGTTTCGACACGGATGCAGACATGGCCTTGAAAACCCGCAAGGCCCTGATCGACCGGGCGGCATCGGAGCGGCTGGCGCTGCTTGGCTATCACTGGGCCTATCCGGGTATCGGGCGGGCCGAGCGCAACGGGGCGGCCTATCGTTTCGTAGCGGCGCAATGATCGCTGGAGCCGGTCATCGCTGGGACAGCTGACGGGCACGCCTCCTGCGAGGCGCGCCCGCTTCTTTGCTTTCAGAGAGCCAGTTCGCTGTCCTTGATGTCGCTGATCGGCGAAAGGAAGGGCAGCTCGAGCGGGCGCAGATCGCTGCGTTTGGCGGTGAGCCGCGGCCAGTCGGGATTGACGAGCGCACCGCGGCCGAGCGCGATCATGTCGGCACCGGCTGCCATCACCTCCTCGGCGCGGGCGAGATCGTGCAGGCTGCCGTTGGCGATGAGGAAAAGGCGCGGCGCGTGGCGGTGGGCCAGCGCGACGAGCGAGGCGTCGCCACCCTCGAAGGCCGGCTGCCAGGCTTCAAACTCTGTCACATGCACGAAGTCTGCCGGGCTTTCGGCGAGCGCCGCGAACACGCGGGCAGCACCTTGTTCGCGTTCTGCCCATTTGTGCCTGAAGTCGTTGACCTTCCCCTGGGATAGTCGCAGCCCCAGCGGCACGTCGGGGCCAATCGCAGCGCGCACCGTCTGCAGCACCTCGAGCGACAGGCCGAGACGCTCAACGATATCTCCGCCCCAGCGATCCGTCCGCCGGTTCGAAAAGTCGGTGAAGAACTGGTCGAGCAGGTAGCCGTTGGCGCCGTGGATCTCGATGCCGTCGAAGCCGGCAACCTCGATCGCAAGGCGAGCGGCACTGGCGAAACCCTCGATCGCCTCGGCGATTTCGGCGTCGCTGATCTCGCGCGGCAGGGCATAGGGTCCGTCGCCGTGATAGCCGGTCATCTGGCTGCCCTTCGGGCGCACGGCGGAAGGGCCTATTGTCTCGGGCCTGTGCGGATTGCCCTGCGCCAACGCGCCGCCGTGCATGAGTTGCGCGAAGATGTGCCCGCCTTCCGCATGGACCGCCTCGACGATGGGCCGCCAGGCGAGGGCCTGTTCCTGGTCGGTCAGGCCTGGCTGGTCCTTATAGGTCTGGGAATAGGCCTTGTCGGTGTAGATGCCCTCGGTCGTGATCAGGCTGAAACCGCCGCGGGCGAAGCGCTGGTAGTAGCTTCGCATACGTTCGCCGGGTACACCCGCGGCCGAGGCGCTGATGCGGGTCATCGGCGCGACCGACAGGCGATTGGCGAAATCAACCCCCTTGAGCCGGGTGCCGGTAAAGGCGGGGGACGCGATGCCAAATGGTGCGTTCATGTCACTTGCCTCCATCGAGCGCGATCGCTTCGATCTCGATCAGCGCGTCCGGTGAATAGAGCGAGGAGACCTCGATGATGCTGTCGGCCGGATAGGGGGCTGAAAACCACTTGCGGCGCAGTTCGATGATTTTTCCGAAATTCTCCATGGAACGCAGGAAGATCGTGACCTTTACGATCTTGTCGAGCCCGGATCCCGCGGCCTTCAGCGCTCGGTCGAGGTTACGGAAGGCCTGCTCGGCCTGGCGGTCGAAATCACCGACGCCGACCAGATTGCCGTCGTCGCCGATTGCCGCCTGACCGGAGACGAAGACGAAGCCATTGGCCTTGATCGCCTGGGAAAGCAGGAAGGGCGCATAGGGATCCGGCTGGGTGACGACCTGTTCGAGAGACATGGGATGTCCTTTCATGCTTGAGATTTTCTCAGCTTGGCGCTGTTGCCTTGGCTGTTGATCCCAATATGCTAGGGCAAGCATCGGCTGACAAAGAGTGATTTCTCAGCCAATGGATGAGGTGAATTCATCTATGAGGATGGAATGAGGAAGTTGCCGCCGCTCGGTGCACTCAGGGTTTTTGAAGCGGCTGCCCGGCGGATGAGCTTCAAGCTGGCGGCCGAGGAACTGAACGTTTCTGCCACTGCCGTCAGCCACCAGATCCGACAGCTGGAGGAGATTCTGGAGGTCAAGCTCTTCGAGCGTGAGACGCGGCAGGTGCATCTGACGGCTGCCGGCAAGGCGCTGTTTCCGGTGCTGCGCGATGGGCTCGACCGTTTCGAGCAGGCGATTGCCGATGTACGCCGCCAGCAGGCGGGCAAGGTGGCGCGCCTTACCTCCACCGTCGCCTTCGTCGCCAAGCGGCTGGCGCCGCTCGCCGGGTCGTTTCGTGAGGCCTATCCGGACTGGACCTTGCGGCTCGACGCCTCCAACAGGACGATCGACCTAGAGGCGGATGCGGACGCCGCGATCCGTTTCGGCGGCGGGCACTACCCGGGTCTCGTCACCGAGCCTTTGTTTGCCGATCGTTTTGCCCCGGTTTGCGCGCCGAGACTGGCGCCGGCAAGTGTGGCCGATCTCAAACGGGAAACGCTCATTCACTTCGACTGGGGCCCGTCACGCCGCAATGATCACCGCGCGCCCGTCTGGCGGCAATGGCTGGAGCGCGCGGGCGCGCTCGATGTCGATGCCAGCGCACAACTTTCCTTTACTGATGAGATCCACGCCGTCCAGGCGGCCGTTGCGGGGCAGGGCATCGCACTCCTGAGCCTGACGCTCGTGGCGGACGAACTCGCCTCGGGCATCCTCGTTCAGCCTTTCGATCTGACGCTCGAGAGCGACCGCTACGACCTCGTCTACAGTCCGCGCATGGCGGACCGGCCTGCAACTCGCGTGCTTCGCGATTGGGTGCGCGCGCAGTTTAGCGGCGATGCCTGATCCGCGAGGTGATCTCGCTCAGTCGTCGAAGCCGAGGAAGTCCGGCGCCCAACGGCGGCTGGTGAGGCGCAACGAACGGTCGGGCTCGATGATATACGTCTCGTAGACCTTGCGGCCGTAGGAATCGATGAACTGGTGCGGCACGATGCTGCCGACGGGCGCCTTCTTCAGCTTGGTGCGTGGCTGGCCGCCATAGGTGATGCTGCCGGGGATGGGCTGGAGGTTCGGCGAGTAGCCGTAGGTGAGGTTGGAGGGGCCGGTCGAGGCCGTGCAGCCGCTGAGAAGCAGCACGACGGAGAGGGCGGCAAAAGCGTGTTTCATGTCGACGATCCTCACATGGCTGGGCCAGGCCTGCATGGCGCCGAGCGTCAGGCGGAAACGCCTTGGACGATCGTTGCCGGTGCGGTCCAGCACTCTCTTCTAAAGTGTAGCGCTTAAACGGAAATTTCCAAGTTCTGTCATGCGGATTCCCGCAAGCAGTGCTTGCAAATGTTCACGGCTTGTCCCAGTTGTGGAAAGCTTGGCCGCGACAGTTGCTGCCAGCTTGCGTGCAACCTAGCGTTCGGGAGCGTTCCGCGCGTTCTTGGGCGCGCCTTGGGGGTGAAATGGCAGCGTGGCATTATACGATCGGGTCGGAGCGACACGGGCCCGTCAGCGACAACAGACTGTTGGCGATGATCGCGCGAGACGAGCTTTCACCGGATGTGCTGGTCTGGCGGCAGGGGCAGGCGGAGTGGACCCGGGCCTGCGACACGGCCGACATCAAGGCGGCCGTCCGCCGCGCGATGCCGGGACCCGGCCCGGCCGCCGACGCGCCGCCGCCATTGCCCGCATATCCGCTTGCGCGGCCATGGCCCCGTTTTCTGGCGCGCATTTTCGACATGCTGCTGCTTTACATACCGGCTGCCTTGGTCGCAACTCTCGCGGCACTCGTGCTGCCGAAGGATATCGTTGATATCGAAATGTTCGCCGCGCCTGGCGCGCTCGATTTTCAGTCCAGCCTTTCGCTGTTGCTGCTGCTGCACCTGTTGATCTTCGCCATTCTGGCGCTGGTCATGGCCGCATTCGGAACGTCGCTCGGCAAGCTGATCTTCGGCGTGCGCGTCGTGCCGTTGGTTGGCCAGAACCGACTCGGCTTCCACCTCGAACGCGAATTTACCGTCTGGCTGCGCGGGCTTGCGCTTTCCATCATCCCGGCCTCGATCGTCACCGCGATCCTTCAGTACCGCCGGGTGGCCGAGGGCCAGCCCGCCGGCTATGACGAGCGCAAGGCACGGGTCGAGGGCAGTCCGATCTCCAGTGTGCGGCTTGCCGGCGGTATTGTCGCCATAGCGTTGGCGCCGGTCCTCCTGATCATGTTGCTTACGGTCGGTCTCAACCAGTTCCCTATGTCCAAGAAGGATTTGGAGGTCACGGCGTCGACCCGATGGGTGAACCCGCAAACGCTGGGTGAGGCGCGTTTCGATCGCCCCTTCAAGGCAGATACATTGAAGACGCCGACAAAGGTGAACACCTTTTTTGATGCGCAGGACTCTTCGGTCAGCATGTTCTTCGAATACGACGTCGATGTCGCAACAGGCATCGGCTCGGCGGAGTATGCCAAGCGCTGGGCCACGGACCTCCAGGATCTCTTCACCGTAGCGTCGCCGTGGCGGCCTCTGACGATCGACGGAAAGCGTGCCTATCGCGCAGCGGCCGCGCGGGTCGACAATGCTGCGGGGGATGCCGAGCTCACCTTCGTTTTGAGCGATGCAGGGGCCTGGCGGATTGTTGTTTACGCCGATGCTGCAAAGCTCGCCGATCTCGACATGGAACGAAACGTGACGGCGCTGTTTGAAACGATCGATTGAATGAGGCGCCTGCGCGAACTGACGCGCCGGTTCGCAGCGCATGAATCTATCCGCGCAAGGTGCGTGAGGTTTGGGGGAAGAAATGACGCTCTGGCATTATGCTGTCGGCGGCGAGGTAAAGGGCCCGATTGTCGAAACGGAGCTCCTTGCTCTGGTCAGGACGGGCGCTTTGGCGCATGACACGCTGGTCTGGCGATCGGGCAGGGGCGACTGGATGCGCATCGCCGACACGCCCGAACTGATCGTGGGGCTCGAGCCGGAGCAGCCAGCGAGCGATGAGGGTCACGAGACGTTGCCGCCGATCCCGAGCCTGCCGCTGGCGCGGCCCTGGGCGCGATTTTGGGCAACGTCGCTCGATCTTGGACTGCTGTTCTATGCGGCGAACCTCATGGTTACCTTTGCGGTTCTTCTTCTTCCCTGGCCGCTTCTGCAGTTCTACTATCAGGAGTGGCGCATCGCCATCCTTGCGGCGGCGGTATTCGCGAGCGCCACGATGGCTGTTCTGCTGCGCGCCGTCATCATGTCGCTGTTCGGCACGTCGCCCGGCAAGGCGCTTTTCGGCATTCGTGTTGTGCAGCTCAACGGGCAGTCCCGGGGCCTGTTCCATCTTAACCGCGAGCTGATGATGTGGCTGACGGGCCTGGCGCTGCATATCTTCCCGCTGGTTTTCGTCACGCTGATCCTGCAATACCGCCGTGTCGCGCACGGCCGGCCCGCTGGTCATGACCGGGGGCGGGCCCGGGTGGAGGGGCGCCGGATTTCGGGGACGCGCTTTGCCGTCGGTGTCGGGGTGGCGCTGCTTACTCCGGTCGCATTGGGCAAGGCCATGGACCCGGCGGCGACCTGGATGGTTGCCGCCCTGACCCCGCCGCCACCCATGCAGACCTTCGTCAATCCAGTGACCGGCAGGCAGGCGACGTTCGAGGCGGCCTGGGTCGTCGAGGATCTCTCGCGCGACAACATGCTCTTTATGATCGGTTCGGATCAGGCAGGCGGCGGCATCTATTTCGGGCACGAGCAGATCCCGGCAACAATCAACGAACGGCAATATGCCGAGAGGCTCGCCGAGCTGCAGGCGAAGGCGGGATTCGAGGCGAGTGCAGACTGGCAGCCGGTGATGATCAACGGCCAAATGGCGATACGCCTGGCGATGAAGTCGATCAAGGAACCGGACACCACCGCCGAGATAACCCTTGCTCTGCGCGGGCGAGACGCCTGGCGAATGCTTACCTTTCTGATGAAGGGCAAGCAGCGGGACGAGGCCATCGATACGCTGGAGACGGCCGTATTCGGGACCATCGAGTAGCGGGGCGGCCCAATAGCGGGGCGGCTGGGCTGCCACCGCGCCGCCGGGCGACGCCGCGCAATCGATGCGCTTCGCACTCATGCCCAGATTTGTCGCTGAGGTGAATTCCGATTTGCCGAAACATGGGTTACGTCTTGCGTGAACTTCTGCGCGGATCGCGCGTTTCGGCTTTTGTCAGCCGCACGTTCCGTCCCGCCCAGTCCCTTCGCTGAACCCGGATATTGCATGACCGCCGATCAGTCTCTCGCGTTTATCGTCATCGGCGCCATGATGGCCTTCTTCATCTGGGGGCGGTTTCGATACGACGTGATCGCCTGTTCGGCGCTGATGCTGGCGGTCGCCGTCGGTATCGTTCCCTACGATCATGCCTTCGATGGTTTCAGTGACGACATCGTCATCATCGTCGGCAGCGCCCTGATCGTCAGCGCCGGGGTGGCGCGCTCGGGCATCGTCGACGCCGCCATCCAGCGGTTCCTGCCGAACATCTCCTCGGTCCGCGCACAGCTCGCCCTGCTGGTCATCACGGTGACGGTGCTTTCCGCCTTCATCAAGAACATCGGGGCGCTGGCGATCATGCTGCCGGTCGCCTTCCAGTTTGCCCGGCGGTCGAATGTTCAGCCTTCCGCCTTCCTGATGCCGATGGCCTTCGGCTCGCTGATCGGCGGGCTCATGACCCAGGTCGGCACGTCGCCGAATATCGTCGTCTCGCGCGTGCGCCAGGAGCTGACCGGCGAGAGCTTCACGATGTTCGATTTCACGCCCGTCGGCGCGACGCTGGCGCTGGTCGGCTGCATCTTTCTGCTGTTTGCCTACAAGCTTGTGCCGCAGCGCACCAGTCAGCAGATTTCCGTGCATTCGGCGATCGAGATCACCGATTACACCTCCGAGGCGGTGGTCGCCGCCGGTTCGCCGGCGATCGGCAAGGCACTCAGCAATCTGGTGAAACTCGGCGACGGCGGTGCCGTCGTCATCGCCATCTTTCGCCGCGGGCTGCACCTGGCGCCGCTGCCCGACGTGACGCTCGAGGCAGACGACATCCTGCTTTTCGAAGGCGGCCCGGGGGCGCTCGATCGTATTGTCTCGCAAGGCAAGCTGAAGATTGCCGGCGACCGCGCGCCGCATGGGCGGGAAAAGGCCGGTGACGAGATCGAGGCGATCGAAGCCGTGGTCGGCAGCGGTTCGCCGCTCGAAGGCATGTCGGCGCAGCGCCTGGCGCTGTTCAACACACATAACATCAACCTACTGGCCGTCAGCCGCCAGGGCGAGAGGCTGAAGCAGCGGCTCGGCAGCATTCGCCTAAGGGCCGGCGACATCATCGTGCTGCAGGGCGCACGGCGCGAGCTGACACACTTCCTCCAGGACTTCGGCTGCCTGCCGCTTGCGCAGCGCGAGATCCTGCTCGGCACCACCCGCAAGGCGCCGCTTCCGCTTCTGGTTCTGGCGGCCGCCATGGGCTCGACGGCGGTCGGTCTCGTGCCGGTGCCGATCGCCTTCTTTGCAGCGGCTCTTGCCATGGTCGTCTTTCGCATCATCCCCTTGCGCGACTTCTATCGCTCGGTCGATGGGCCGATCCTGGTGATGCTGGCGGCGTTGATCCCGGTCAGCGATTCCTTGCGCACGACCGGGGGGACCGATGTCATCGCGCAGTGGCTCGGCACGGTTGCCGCCGGCTTGCCGCCGGCCGGCGCGCTGACGATCATCCTGCTCGCCGCCATGGGAGTGACGCCGTTCCTCAATAATGCCGCGACCGTGCTGGTCATGGCGCCGATCGCCGCCAGCTTTGCCGGTGCCCTCGGCTACAAGCCGGAAGCCTTCCTGATGGCGGTTGCCATCGGTGCCGGCTGCGATTTCCTCACCCCGATCGGGCACCAGTGCAACACGCTGGTCATGGGGCCGGGCGGATACAAGTTCAGCGACTATCCGCGCCTCGGCCTGCCGCTGTCGATCGTGATCGTCATCGTCAGCATCCCGGCGCTGATGCTGGTCTGGCCGCTGCGTTAGGTGTTTGGCAGCTGCGGACGCGTGCTCTCGCAGAAATAGCCGTTACCGTGTACAGGTAGACGCGCGGTAGTACCGCCGCAGGCTTGCCTATCCGTGAGGACCAAAGGGAGAAGACGGTATGAGCCCCAAGCCCACCGGCCACGTCAGTGGCAACGACCTGATCCTGACGCGCACGTTTCGTGCCCCCATCGACGACGTCTGGACGAGCGTGACAAGGTCCGAGAGCACCGCGCTGTGGTTCGGGCGCTGGGAAGGCGAAGCCGGTCCCGGCAAGACCGTGCGGCTGCAACTGCTCCATGAGAAAAGCCAGCCATGGACGGATGTCTTGATCGAGGAATGCGCCGCGCCGCACCGCCTGGTCGTGGTGATGAAGGATGACGCCGGCGATTGGCGCATTGCGTTGACATTCACGCAGAGGGGCGATGAGACCGAGTTGCAGCTGCTGCAGACGCTGAGCGACCCGAAGCTCGCAGGAGACGTCGGGCCGGGCTGGGAATACTACCTCGACATGCTGGTCGCGGCGCGCGCCGGCAAGTCCCTGCCGTCATTCTCGGACTATTATCCGTCGCAGAAGGCGCATTATCTGGAAGGCGTGTAGACCGAGCAGGCCGCCAGTTGGACGGTCGCGTTCGATGCGCCGTTTGCCGCGTTGCCAGTGCGGGCCGCGCTGTTGTGTCGTTATGAGCGCGCGCGCCGCGACAGCAGCGTTGTCCAGGGCGCTCCCTCACGATCGCAATTCGCTCCGAGCGGCACCGCCCCGAGCCTCCCCGATTACGCCAGCACGGTGACGAGCACCGCGCCCCAGAGTGCGAGGAGTACGTTGCCGATCGCGTAGCCGAGACCGTAGCCGAGGGTCGGGACCTTGCTTCCGGCCGCCTCCTGCACGGCGGCAAGCGCCGGGGCCGACGTGCCGGCGCCACAGCAGGTGCCGGCGAGCACGCCTTCGTTCATGCGGAAGACCCAGCGGCCAAGCGCGAGTGCCGCGACATGCGAGATCGCGCAGATCAGGAAACTGGCGATGACCAGTGCCGGGCCGGACTGGACGAGGCCGGCAACGAAGCTCGGGCCGGCGGAGATGCCGACGCAGGCGATGAAGGCGCAGAGCCCGACGCTGTCGAAGAACCAGAGCGTCGCCTCCGGCACGAAGCCGAAGGTGCGCCGCACCGAGCGCAGCCAGCCGGCGCAAAGGCCGGCAATCAGCACGCCGACGGCGACGCCGAGGCCGATTTCGAGCGCGCCGAGCTTCAGGGCGGGGATGCCGATGAGGCCGCCGAGGAAGATGAAGACGCCGACGAAAACCATGTCGGTCGCGGTCGTCTCACGGTCGGCATAGCCCAGAAGCGTGGCCGCTTCCTCGACATGGCGCCTGGCGCCGGCAATCGACATCACATCGCCGCGGCGCACCGTCAGGCCGGGAAAGATCGGGATCGGCTGGCCGGCGCGCAGAATGCTGCGCAGGAACACCGAGCGCGATTCCGGCTGCTGCCGTAGCTGCCACAGGC
Source organism: Ensifer sp. LBL (assembly GCF_050435225.1). Taxonomy (NCBI): domain Bacteria; kingdom Pseudomonadati; phylum Pseudomonadota; class Alphaproteobacteria; order Hyphomicrobiales; family Rhizobiaceae; genus Ensifer; species Ensifer sp. LBL. The sequence continues at coordinate 81,777 of NZ_JBNDJY010000003.1, forward strand.
GTTTTCCGGCGACATCCTTGTTGGTCACCACCACGTCCAGCACTTCGACGGGAATGTCGAGAAGGGTGCGGTCGTCTATTTCGGTGCCGATCCGGCTGGAATATTCGACCAGGAAGCCGCGAAGGCCGGCAACGGCGATGACGTCGCCAGCCTGCAGCCGCTGCTTGCGGGTAGGGGTAATGATCTCCTGGCCCCTTCGGATCTGTTCGATATAGGCCTTCTGGTTTTCGGGCACCCTGGCTTCCGCCTCTTCGACGGTGAGGCCCACGAGGTTGTCGCTGATCACGAAGGCGCGTGCCTCGATTTCGCGGCGGGCGCTGTCGCCACTGTTTTGCGGGGCGATGTTGAGCTCGGCCTCGAGCTCGGCGCAGGCGTCCTTCAGGCTGCGGCCGAACAGGCGGGGCGCCAGTTGCGACTGCACCAGGATGGCGGTGACGACGCCGACGAGATAGGCGACGGCAAAGCCGGTCGCGACGGCCGATTCGAACTGGCTGGCAGCCTCCGGTGTCGGTGCCGTCTTGCGGAAGGTGTCGATCGCAACGCCGACGGTCGCCGATTCCGTCGCGCCGCCTGCTAGCACGCCGGCCGCCGTTCCGAGATCGAAACCGAAGAGCATGGAAAGCACGATCGCCACACCGAGGGCGACGACGCAGAGCGTTACGGTCACGGCGATCTGCGGCAGGGCATCGGCGTTGAGGCTCTGGAAGAATTGCGGGCCGGTGCGATAGCCGATGGCGAAGAGAAAGAGCAGGAAGAACGCCTGCTTGACGTCGTTGGAAAGCTCGGCCCCGGTCTGGCCGATCAGCACGCCGGCCAGCAGGCAGCCGGTGACGGCGCCGATCGTGACCCCGAAGACGGTGATCTTGCCGATCGCGTAGCCGATGCCGAGCGCCAGGAACAGGGCGAGTTCCGGATGCGCGCGCAGAATGCTGAACAGGTGATCGGTCACGCGGCGTTTCCTCTCGGTGCCAAGCCGAAGAATGCCGCTTCAGCTGGATGATGCGCTGGTTGCTGGGCCGGCGGAAGACGGTCGCCAGCCGGAAATGCGGGGATGCTTGCAGGCCGAAGGAAACGCCGGCCGGGCGTTGGAAGGGCGGCCGACTGTTTGCCGGCCGCCCTCGGTGGTCAGCTGATTTTCAGGCCTTTCGCCGCCTGGTAGGTCTGGACGTAGCCGCGCGCCACCGAGCGCACGGCGCGGCCGATCTGCGAATAGGCGTCGTCGTTGAGGTTGGCGAAGGAGACGCGCGCCGACCAGCTCGGCGCATCGAAGCCCGAACCGTTGAGCAGCACGATGCCGTGGTCCTCGGCAAGCCGGAAGGGGATGTCGAGCGGGTGGATGTTGTCCTTCACCCAGGTGACGACATCTTCGCCGACATATTTGCGCAGCCAGAACTCGAAGTCGATGATGCCGTAATAGTGGTCGAAGTAGATGCCGGGATTGGACTCGACCCCCATGCCCTCGATCAGGTTCCAGAACCGCTTCGTGCATATGGCCATGCAGGCCTTCTGGTAGACCTTGTCGACATCCATCAGCTCGACGAGGCTGAAGAGCGACATCATCACCTGTTGCGGCAGCGACAGGCCGGCGGTGTGGTTCAGCGCCACGTCACGGCTGTCAGCGACGATGCGGTCGATGAACTTCACCTCGCGCGGCTTCGGCGTCATCGCCTTGTAGCGCTTTTCCAAGAGCTTCTGGATCGGCTCGCCATGGGCCTTGATCTTCTCGTCGAAGATGTTGTCCTGCGCCACCGCGATGACACCGAGGCGCCAGCCGGTGCAGCCGAAATATTTCGAGTAGGAATAGACGCCGATGGTGTTGCGCGGCAGATGGCCGAGAATCGACTGGAAGCCCGGAACGAAGGTGCCGTAGACGTCGTCGGTGAGCACGATCAGGTCGGGGCGCTTCTTGTTGACGAGATCGACAAGGCGCTTGATCGAATCCGGATCCATTGCAACGGCCGATGGATTGCCGGGGTTGACGAGAAACAGCGCCTTCACCTTGGGGTTTTCGAGCGCCTTGATGTCTTCGTCGGTGAACTGGAAGCGATCCTCCTGCTCGGCGCTGACATTGATGGTCTTGAGATCGTAGTCCTCCAGTTCCGGCATTTCGAGATAGGGCGTGAAGATCGGCGTGCCGAGTGCGATCGTGTCGCCGGCGTTAAGCAGGCGGGCGTTCTTCAAGGCCTTGAAGATGTAGCACATGGCGGCGGTGCCGCCTTCGACCGGGTAGAGGTCGAACTGCGCCTTTGGCCGGTGGCCGGCGCACATCGCCCACATCAGATATTCATGGGTGATGATTTCGTTGTGATGCAGCGCCCGGTCGGGCACCGGATAGTTGTCGCCGATGATCGAATCCGTCAGCTCGTGCACGAAGGCGTCCGCATCGAAGCGGAACGTGGTGATGGCATAGTTGACGGCGTCGGAGAGCGTCTTTGCCGGCGGCACGCCTTCATCCTCTTCGTCCCAGTCCGCCGTGTTTTGCAGCAGCTTCTTCGTCCACTTCTCGAAGCGGGCATGGGCGCCGTCCTGCGGCGGCATGCCGGCCACACCGGCCTTCGGGTCGTAATAGGCGCGCTTGGCTTCCGTCAGAGCGAACTGGCCGAGCAGGAAGAAGGCTTGGCGGGCACGCGTCGCCGTCCAGTTCGGGTTGCCGCGGCCGGCGTTGAGGAAGGCCTTGGCGGATTTCTGCGAGCTCGTCTTGGCGAGCTTGATCAGCTCGTCCTTGATTTCGAACGGGCTCAGATCGGAAATGCTGTCGTAGAAATTTCTGTCCAACATGATCCACACTCCCTGTGATCAATAAGCGAAGGTCTCGGTTTCTGAAGCCCGCCTCAGGCGAGCATGATGACGATGACGAGACCGAAGATGGTGAGCAGCGTGTTGCCGATGGCGTAGGGCATGCCGTAGCCGAGCGCCGGCACCTTGCTCTTGGCCGCCTCCTGGATCATGCCGAGCGCTGCCGTCGTGGTTCTGACGCCGGCGCAGGCGCCAAACAGGATCGCCGGATGGAACTTGAAGACGTAATGGCCGATAAGCACCGAGGCGATCATCGGGATCGAGGTTGCGACCACGCCCCAGATGAACAGCGAAATGCCGACTTCCTGAAGCCCGGCGACGAACCCGGGCCCCGCGCCAATGCCGACCACGGCGATGAAGATGTTGAGGCCGAGCGTGTTCATCAGCCACAGCGCCGGTGAGGGGATGCGGCCGAAGGCGGGGTAGGTGGTGCGCAGCCAGCCAAGCACGAGGCCGGCCAGCAGCGCGCCGCCGGAGGTCGAAAGCCCGATCGGGATGCCGCCGATGGTGATCGTGAGCGCCCCGATCATCGCACCGATGAAGAGCCCCCAGCCGAGGAAGGCGATGTCGGTGGTTTCGACCGGCCGGTCGGCAAAGCCGAGCGCCTTGATCGCCGTTTCGACATGATGTTTGGCGCCGCCGATGGTGACGATGTCGCCGCGCTCGACGGTGGTGCCGGGCAGCACCGGGATCTCGACCAGCGAGCGGATGATCTTGCGGGCATAGACGCCGCGCGCCCAGTCCATGGTGCTGACCTCCGCCAGCGTCTTGCCGGCGAGCGCCTTGTTGGTCACGTAGACGTCGACCACCTCGGCTTCGGCGTTCAGCAGTTGCTTGTCCTCGACCTCCGTCAGCTTGGTGTCGAGGTTCTCGACGAGCAGGGCACGCCGGCCGGAGAAGGCGACGACGTCGCCCGGCTGCAGCACGGTGTTGCCGTCCGCTTCGATGATCTCGCTGCCGCGACGGACCCGCTCGACATAGACACGGATGCCGGGAAGCAGGTTCTTGACCGGCGTCCCGGTCAGGCCGCTTGCCGCATCGATCCGGTAGGCCCGAAGACCGAAGTCGTGGTAGGCGCTGGTGATGCCGGGTTCGCTGCTCGACGTGCCGCCGCCAAGCTTGGCCTCATATTCCTTGCAGGCGGCCGGCAGATCGATGCCGAGCAGCCTTGGCCCGAGCTGGGCGAGGATGATCGCCGAGCCGATCGTGCCCCAGATATAGGTCACCGCATAGGCGATCGGGATCTGGTCGGCAAAGGTCTTGGCCTGTTCCGGCGTCAGCCCGAGCGAATTGATCTGGTCGGTCGCAACGCCGATCGCAGCCGAGATCGTCTGCGAACCGGCATACATGCCGGCGCCATAGCCGAGCGGCAGCCCGGCAATCAGCGCGCAGAGATAGGGAACGATCAGGCAGAGCACCAGCACGGAGAGCGCAAAGGCGATCTGTTTCGGTCCATCGGTGCTCAGGCCTCGCACGAATTGCGGCCCGACGCCGTAGCCGACGGCGAAGAGGAAGATCAGGAACAGGGTGGATTTGAGGTCACCGGAAACCTGGATGCCCAACTGCCCGATGAGAACGCCGGCCAGAAGCGTGGCGGTGACATTGCCGAGGTTGAACCCCGCGACCTTGATCGGACCGATGAGGAAACCGATGCCAAGCGCGAGGAAGACGGCGACGGGTGGATAGGTCCGAAGCGTGTCGACGAAAAAATCGATGGGATTCACTGCTGCTATTCCCTTCAGAAAGTTGAGTTGCCATCACTTCATTTCGGGATCTGCGCGGCTAAGTTGAGCTTGTTTTCGGATCTTGTCGATGCCCAATCTTAATCCCGGCAATTGTCGCTTCGGTCGTCGAAATTCTCAACCGGCATAGGGTTACGTGAGCGTAACGTATGTTACATTTCAGCGGTTTTACTTGGGGTGCGCGCCTGGCGGGCGCCGCGATGCGTCCGCCGCATGCGATCGAAACACGGATGCGCGCGGCCGGGTCGCGCCGGCACTTCAACTCTGGTGTTGTAATTCGTAATGTTATCTCGCAACGTGAGGCATGAGGCGTTTTCTCCTGGCTATGCTTGAACATACGGCTGGAGGCGCAAGGAACGGTGGGCCTTACTGCTTGCGATAGGGGCGACAGAACTTCGAAGGGTCGAGATGGAAAGCGGTATCGTCTCCGCAAGCGCGGCCGGTTCGTAAGATGACGAGGAGGGGGAGCAATGATGGATGAGGTTATCCGTAGGCTGGGGGCGCTTGGCATTCAGCTTCCAACGCCGCCGAAGCCGCTCGGCGCCTATCGCGCGGTGATCGAGGCGGGCGAGATGCTTCATGTCTCGATGCAGGGGCCGCTGCTCGACGGGCGCTTCGTGCATACGGGGCTGCTCGGGCGCGACGTGACGATCGACGAGGGGCGCAAGGCGGCCGAGTTGGCGGTGCTCAATGCGCTGGCGCAGATCCACGAACATCTCGGCCGTTTCGAGCGCATTCGCCAGATCGTCCGGTTGGAGGGGCATGTCGCCTGCACCGAGGATTTCCTCGACCACCCGAAGGTGCTCGACGGCGCCTCCGAGTTTCTGGCTGCCGCCTTTGGCGAAAGGGCCGGCCATATCCGCTCCGTCTGCGGCGTGCGCAACCTGCCGGGCAACGCCGCGGTGGCGGTGACGCTGACGGCCGAGCTCTTTCCGCCGGAGTTCTGAGGCGTCACGGCCGTCTGTCGGCCTTACGGCGGATTTCGGCTGTTGAGCGTCGGATCGTGTCCGACGCTCAATTTTCGGCTTGCGCGACGTAATGTTATTTAATAACAAACTGCGCATGACGATACGCCGCATGTTGATAGATCCTTCCCGCCTGTGCCGTGCGGTTGTCTCCCCCGTCGAAACATGCGAGGAAGGCGGTGATGGTGCTGCGTCCGCGACAATGCGGAGGCGGCTGAAAAGGGAACACGGAACGGACGACCCTGATGGGGCCGAGACCGTGGCTGCCCCCGCAACTGTGAGCGGAAAGCGCATTCACACCATGTCACTGGCGATCAGCCGGGAAGACGTGGATGCGCCACGACCCGCGAGCCAGGAGACCTGCCATCGAACCGATCAACCACAACGGACGGGGTGTTCCGATGGAAAAGAACTGGCTTTCGCACGACGGCTATCCGTCCTTCTGCCGTTTCGCCATCTCTTGCCGTCAGTCCGGCGGAGGGCAGGAATGGCTGAGCCGAATTTCCGACAGCACAAGATAACGGTCTGCACCGATTGCCGCTTCACCGGTGGCCCCTGCGCGCCCGGCGCCGAGCTGATCAAGCGGCTGAGCGGCAGCATCGCTGCACTCGGCGCACCGCTCGATCGTGACTTCTCGATTGCCGGCACGGTGTGCATGGCGGCCTGCACGCGGCCCTGCACCATCGCCTTCCAGGCGACGGGAAAGGCGACCTATCTCTTCGGCGACGTCTCGCCGGACGAAGACATCGACGATCTCGTACGCTTTGCCACAACCTATGCCGAGCGTGGCGATGGCATGACGCGGGCGGCCGAGCGGCCACGCGGGTTGAAAGGCAAGACGCTTGCCCGCATCCCCGCAGCGATGCTCGTTTCCGAAGACCTCGGCGGGCACTTCCAATGACGGCGCAGGGAGGGATCAACCCATGAGCTGCACGGCAACGGGAGCGGCACTCAAGGTCGAGGGCCTTCACTGGGGGCCGCGCGCCGGGCTGACGCTGGTCAAGGACATCGGCTTTTCGATCGCGGCGGGCAGCCGGCTTGCGATCCTCGGGCCGAACGGTGCCGGCAAGACCTCGCTTCTGCGCTGCCTCTACCGGGCGGTGCAGCCGAATGCCGGCCGTGTTTCGGTCGATGGCATCGATCTCTGGTCGATCTCGGCGCGCGAGGCAGCAAGGACGATCGCCGTCGTCCTGCAGGAAATGCCCGGCGACTTTCCCTTCAGCGTGCGCGACGTCGTGATGATGGGGCGCATTCCGCGGCGGGAAGGCTTGAGCGGCTGGAGCGATTTCGACCGCGATCGGGTGCAGCATGCACTCGCGCATCTCGATCTCGCGCATCTGGCCGGTCGCCAGTTCGCCACACTTTCGGGCGGTGAGAAGCAGCGTGTGCTGATTGCCCGCGCTCTGGCGCAGGAGCCGCGCATCATCATTCTCGACGAGCCGACCAACCATCTCGACATCCGTCACCAGCTCGAAATCCTCGAGTTGCTGCAGACGTTGAAGCTGACGATCGTCTCGACGCTGCACGACATCAATCTCGCCGCCGAGTTTGCGACCGACGTCGCGATCCTGACTGCCGGGCGGCTGACGGCCTTCGGCACGCCCGAAGAGGTGCTCAGCCCCGGCGAACTTTCGGCCGCCTTCGGCGTCACTGCCACCGTTCACAATGCTTCCGCCGGCGGCGCCCGCTTTTCCTTTTCACTTCCTCGACAGGGATCTATTTCATGAAGATCAATATTGCCCCATTTTCCCTTCTTTTCGTGCTGGCCGCCGCCACGCCGGCGCTCGCCTATCCGGTCACGGTCAAGAGCTGCAACCGCGAGGTGACGTTCGACGCCGCGCCGCAACGCGCGATCGCCAACGACGTCAACCTGGTGGAGATGATGCTGGCGCTGAGGCTCCAGGATCGCATGGTCGGCTATACCGGCGTTTCCGGCTGGAAGACGCTGGACGAGAAGCTGCGCGAAGGCGTCAAGGAACTGCCGGAGCTTTCGGAGAAGTATCCGACCAAGGAAGTGCTGCTCAACGCCGACGCCGACTTCTTCTTTGCCGGCTGGAACTACGGCATGAAGGTCGGCGGCGAGGTCACGCCCGAAACCTTGGCGCCCTTCAAGATCGGCGTCTACGAGCTGACCGAATCCTGCATCCACGTGATGGCCAAGGCAAAGCCAACGATGGACGACATGTTCGTCGATCTTCTCAATCTCGGCCGCATTTTCGGCGTCGAGGATCGCGCCGAGACGCTGGTTGACGGCTACCGCCGCCAGCTTGCCGAGATCACCAAGGCGAATGCCGGCAAGGAAAAGCCGACACGGGTCTTCGTCTATGATTCCGGCGAGGAAAAGCCCTTCACGTCCGGCCGCTTCGGCATTCCGACGGCGATGATCGAGGCTGCCGGCGGCGCCAACATCATGGATGATGTCGACAAGAGCTGGGTGGAGATCTCCTGGGAGCCGGTGATCGAGCGCAATCCGGAAGTGGTCGTCATCGTCAACTACGGCGAGGTGAAGGCCGAGGACAAGATCGCCTTCATGAAGACCAATCCGGCATTCAAGAATGTCGATGCCGTCAGGAACGATCGCTTCGTCGTGCTCGACTATGTCGAGGCAACGCCGGGCCCGCGCAACATCGACGCCATCGCCCGTCTCGCCAAGACCTTTCACGGCGAAGGCCTGTAACCGATGCTGGCTGAGGATACGTCGGCTGACACCGTTGCGGTTTCGCGTGCCGCGTCTCAACGGGTGGCCCGCAGCGGTTTCGGCCTTGCCGCGGGCCTGCTGCTGCTTCTCCTGACGGTGACGGCCGCCGTATCGCTCGGCTCGGCGCAGATCCCGGTTGCAACCGTCTGGTCGATCATCGCGAGCAAGATTTCGCCCGGTAGCGTCGAGGTCTTCTGGTCGGCGGGCCGCGAGAGCATCGTCTGGGACGTGCGCCTGCCGCGGGTGATGCTGGCGGGCCTCGTCGGGGCTGGGCTGGGGCTGACCGGCGCCGTGCTGCAGGCGGTCACGCGCAATCCGCTCGCCGATCCGCATCTGCTCGGCGTTTCCTCCGGTGGCGCGCTCGGCGCGATCGTGGCGCTGCTGCACACCGGCATGATCCTCGGCCTTGCCACGGTGCCGCTCTTTGCCTTTGCCGGCGCGCTGCTCGCAACCGTGCTGGTCGCTTACGTCTCCCGCGTGCTCGGCAGCAGCGCCGACCGCCTGGTGCTCGCCGGCGTCGCGGTCGCCTTCGTCTTAACGTCCGTCGGCAACCTCATGATTTTTCTCGGGGATCCGAGGGCGACCCACACGGTCATCTTCTGGATGCTCGGCGGCCTCGGCCTGGCGCAATGGTCGCAGCTCGTCTATCCCGGCGGGGTGCTTTTCGTCTCGCTCGCCTGGCTGATGATCCGGGCGCGCGAGATCAATGCGCTCGCCATGGGCGACGAAACGGCGATGACGCTCGGCATTCCCGTGCGCCGCTTCCGGCTGACGCTGTTCGTCGTCACCGCACTTCTGACCGGGGTGATGGTCGCCTTTTCCGGCGCGATCGGTTTCGTCGGGCTGATGGTGCCGCATTTCGTGCGGCTCCTGGCCGGCAGCGACAACGTCAGGGTCATTCCGCTTTCGGCCTTCTTCGGGGCGCTGACGCTCATCCTTGCGGATCTGACGGCCCGCGTCATCATGGCGCCGGAGGACATGCCGATCGGCGTCGTCACCGGTCTCGTCGGCGGCATCGCCTTCATTGCCATCCTGAAGCGACGCGCGTAAGGCGGGTAGGAACAAGTTATGGACAAGGGCCGGTTCCGGCCTATGTGTTAGCGGGGGCCGGGCGATCGGCGATTGGGCCGCAAGAGGAGCATATGGCGAACGAAGCTGACATTTGCACGCCGCAGGACGTTCTGGACTTCTGGTTTGGCGAACTCACCTATGACGACTGGTTCGGGACGAGCCACGAGCTCGACCAGGCCTGCATCCGCCGCTTCCAGGCGTCGCACCTGGCGCTGGCCCGGGGCGTCGACGAGACCTGGCGGGCGAGCCCGGAGAACCGGTTGGCGGCGATCGTGCTTTTGGACCAGATGCCGCGCAACATGTTTCGCGGCACGCCGCTCGCCTTTGCCACCGATTGCCTGGCGCTGCACGAGGCGAAGCTCGCCGTCGGCACCGGCGCTGACATGGCGATCAAGCCGGAATGGCGCGCTTTCGTCTATCTGCCCTTCGAGCACTCGGAAAACCTTACCGACCAGACCATGTCGGTGAAGCTCTTTACCGAGCTCGGCGATGCCGATTATCTCGACTATGCCATCCGGCACCGCGAGGTGATCGAGCAGTTCGGCCGCTTCCCGCATCGCAACGCCTTTCTGGCGCGCGGCTCGACGGAGGCCGAACTTGCCTATCTGGCGCAGCCCGGCGCCGGCTTTTAACGGGAAAGCGGGCGCCGGCGACGATTTATCGCCGTTCTTTGCATCTTTCCGCCGTCTTTCGTATTCACATCGAAACGTGAAGACGGCCGGAGCGATTCCGGGCCACGGTCTCAATCTGCAAGGATCATGAAATTGCGTTCTGTCGGAAAACTGCCCGCCATTCTCGTCTGCCTGCTGGCGCTTGCCGTGGGCGGCCCGGTCATGGCCCAGAAGGCGGCGCAACCGGCACAGGCAACCGCACAGACAAACGCGCAAGGGGGCCAGAAATCGGCGCAATCGCCGCAAACGTCTCAGACCGCCACCCAGCCCGCTGCCGGCAAGCCGGCGCAGGAGGGGCAGCCAGCCGAGAACGGCGCGACCCCCGGTACCGCCGAACCTGCAGCGACAGCCACCCAGCCGGCCGAAAATGCCCAGCCGGCGGCCGACGCCGTGCCGGCTGATGCGACGCCGCCGGCCCAGGCCCAGGCGGCGGAGCAGCTTGCCAAGGCCGGCGAGGAACTGAAGGGGCTGACCGACCGCGTCGAGAAGGCCAAGGACGACGACATCGTTCTTGCCGACCTCAAGGTTCAGGTCGACGCGCTTGCCAAGCAGATCATCGGCGTTTCGGTTTCGACCCGCCCGCGCCTCGACGAAATCAAGGCGCGGCTCACCGAACTCGGCGATCCGCCGGCCGAGGGGCAGCCGCCGGAAGCCGACATCGTGACCGCCGAACGCAAGCGGCTGATGGCCGAGCGCGGTGCGATCAACGCGTTGACCGGAGAGGCCGAAGGCCTGTCGGTGCAGGCGACGAAGCTGTCCAACGCCATTACTGCGACCCGTCGCGCACTGTTTTCCAATACGCTTTTGAAGAACACCGAAGTGTCGACCGGAATGTTCGACGACGCGCTGGCCGCTACGGCGGACGAAACCCGGGTTCTGTCTCGCAGTGTCGGGAGCTGGCTGAGCTTTGCCTGGAACTATAAGCGCGTGCCGCTCCTGACGGCGCTGTTCCTGTCGCTGCTGGCGGCGCTGGTGTTTCTTTCCGGCAGCCGCAGGCTCTTTCGCCCGCTGATCGAGCATGACATCACCGACGAGGAGCCGAGCTACTTCCGCAGGCTCTCGGTCGCCTTCTGGTCGACGTTGATCCCGACGATCGCTTCGGCCGCCTTCGCCATCTCCAGCTTCCTGTTCCTGCGCGGCTTCAACGTGCTGCGCTCCGATATCGCGCCGATCATTGCCGTCACACTCGGTGTGGCCGTGGTCGTGTTCTTCGTCACCAGGCTCGCCCAGGCGGTGCTTTCGCCACGCGATTCGCGCTGGCGGCTGGTCCGGGTGTCCGATCGTGGCGCCCGGATGCTGATGATCGCGATCTTCGCCATGGCGCTGGTCAACGGTCTCGATTACCTCTTCGGCGGCGTCAGCGAGGCACTCGGTTCGCCTGTCGTCCTGACCGTCGTCAAGAGCTACATTGCCTCGATCGTCATCGGCCTCATCATCATGGCTTCGGCCTGGATCAAGCCGACGCTCAGGAAAGATGAATCCTTCGATGCCCATGGTCGCGCCTGGCCGCGGGTGGTGTCCTTTGCGCTGCTTGCGACCGGCGCCTTGCTCATCATTGCCGCTGTGTCGGGCTATGTCGGTCTTGCCCGCTTCATCGCCACGCAGATCATCATTACGGGCGCGATCCTCGTCACGATGTATATCGGCATCCTCACCGGCCGGGCGGTTGCCAAGCAGGGCGCCTTTGCCGAGACCGCCGCCGGGCGTTATCTCGAGCGGCGCTATAATCTCGAACAGGTGGCGCTCGACCAGATCGGCCTTGCCGCGGGCCTCAGCATCTACGCGCTGGTCGTGATGTTCTTCATCCCGCTGATCCTCTTGCAGTGGGGCTTCCAGGTCGCCGACATCGAGTCCTGGGCCTACCGGATGGTGACCGAGATCAAGATCGGCTCGATCACCATTTCGCTGGTTGGCATTCTCGCCGGCATCCTGTTCTTCGCGCTCGGCTACGCCGTCACCCGTTTCGTGCAGCGCTGGATCGACGGCAACATCATGGCGCGCAGCCGGGTGGACGCCGGCGTGCGCAACTCGATCCGCACCGGCATCGGCTACACCGGCGTCGGGCTTGCGGGGCTGATCGGCCTGTCGGCGGCCGGCATCGACCTCTCCAACCTCGCGCTCGTCGCCGGTGCTCTCTCGCTCGGTGTCGGTTTCGGCCTGCAGAACATCGTCTCGAACTTCGTTTCGGGGCTCATCCTGCTTGTCGAGCGTCCCTTCAAGGTGGGGGACTGGATCGTCAGCGGCACGACGGAAGGCTTCGTCAAGCGCATCTCGGTCCGCGCGACCGAGATCGAGACCTTCCAGCACCAGTCGATCATGATGCCGAACTCGCTGCTCATCAACGCCTCGGTCGGCAACTGGACGCACCGTAACAAGCTCGGCCGCTCCGAAATCGCCATCACCGTCACCTATGCCAGCGAGCCGCGCCGGATCATGGAGTTGCTGGCAGAAATCGCGGCCGCCCATCCGATGGTCCTGAAGAACCCGTCGCCGAGCGTCGGCTTCACCGCCTTTGGCGATGACCGCATGACCTTCGAATTGCGCATCTACGTCGCCGACGTCCTCACCGGCGGCGGCGTGCGCAACGACCTGCGCGTCTCGATCTACGAGCGTTTCCGCGACGAGGGCATCGGTGCGCCGTTCCCGGTCAAGATCGAGGATGTGCCGGTCGAGGACCAGACCGGTATCGAAAGCCATCATCCGGAAGAGGTGGGCGAGCCGAAGGGCGCCACCTCCGCCGAGGCACGGGCCGCGGCCAAGTCTGCCGCTTCGGACAAGAAGACCGCCGCTGCTGCGCCGCTCGACGAGGAGCGCGACGCGGAGGAAACGGGCAGTCGCCGGGTGGCCAGCCGCCGGACAAACCCAAACCGCTGATAAACGGACCGTTCAGCCACTATTCAGCCGGCCTGCCATAAAAAGCATGCAATTCTTCTGGTGACCGACTACGCTGGTCATCGGCTGAAGAGGTGGCCGGCGCAGCGTCGCGAACCGACGGGGCGGCCGGCTCGGCAAGAGGGCGGCGCGTCTGGCGTCGATGGGCGATGAAGAAATTTGTGATTGCTTTGCTTTCCGGTTTGCTGATGGCCGGCGCGCCGATGGCCGGTGCTGCCAGTGCCGCGACTGTCACGAACAAGGACAGCGAGACCGCCGTTCTGATCGTCGTCGAGGGCGAAAGCCGTGTGGAAGTGGCGATCGCATCCGGAGCGACTGAAATGATCTGCCCGAGCGGCTGTTTCGTCACTGCGCCGAGTGGTGACCGCATTGGCCTGCAGGGCGACGAAAACGTCGAGATCGTCAACGGCAACGTCGTCGTCAAGTAACCTTCCATTCCGCTCAAGCGGTGCGACAGGCGCGCCGCTGACCGGCGGCTCCATCCTTCATTCGACATTTGCGCAGCGCCGTTGCTGACGGCGCCCGAAAGCCCTTGCGAGCGATCGCGGCGGCCCATGCTAATCCCAAGGGATGGGCGAGGGCGGCGACCGCCTCACTCCTTCGGGCGGGCATAGGCCCGTCAAAGCTGCCGGACACCCTCCTTGCATTGACAGGCCGCATTGCCGGTAGCACGCTTGGGCGTCGGGGCTGACGCGTGGTCGCGATCATCCGCGAATTGTCGGGGGGAGCCATGCCATTCCTTCGCATCGCCTTGTCCGTTCTGCTGGTGCTTTTCGCATCGGAGGCGCTGGCCGAAAAGCGCGTGGCGCTGGTCATCGGCAATTCCGCCTATCAGCATGTGGCCACCTTGCCCAATCCCGGCAACGACGCACACGACATGGCGGCAAAGCTCGAAGGTCTGGGCTTCGAGGTGGTGACCGGTGCGGATCTCGACCTTGCCGGGGTGCGTCGCGCGGTGCGCGACTTCGTCGGCCGGCTCGACGGCGCGGATCTCGCCTTGTTCTTCTATGCCGGCCACGGCCTGCAGGTGAACGGCGAAAACTACCTTGCCCCGGTCGATGCGACGCTTGCTTCCTCGGTCGATCTCGAATTCGAGGCGGTGCCGATGAACCTGATCCTGTCGGCGATGGAGCGCAGCACGCGGGTCAACATTATCCTGCTCGACGCCTGCCGCGACAATCCTCTGGCGGTCAATCTCGCCCGTTCGATGGGCACGCGTTCCGCCTCGGTCGGCCGCGGCCTTGCCAAGGTCGGCACCGGCATCGGCACGCTGATCGCCTTTTCCACGCAACCCGGCAATGTCGCCCTTGACGGATCGGGGCGGAACTCGCCGTTCACATCGGCGCTGTTGAAACATCTCGGCCAGCCGGGTCGCGACATCACCCGCGAGCTGATCGACGTGCGCCGTGACGTGCTGGCGGCAACCGGCGGCAAGCAGGTGCCCTGGGACAATTCCTCGCTGACCGGCGAGGTGGTGCTGAAGCCGGCAATCGACGGCAAGCCAGCGCCGGCCGAGGCGCCCGCGACAGGGCAGGCGGCCGAGCTTGCCTATTGGGAAACGATCAAGGATGCGACGGACCGTGACCTCTTCGACGCCTATCTGCAGCAATATCCCGACGGTGCGTTCGTTTCGCTCGCCAAGGCGAAGATCAAGATCATCGAGCGGGCTTCAGCACCGTCATCCGAAGGCGTGCCCGGCGGAGCGGGTGGCCAGGCCGTGGCGGCCATCGATCCGGCGCTGGCTGCGCCCAATGCCGATGACACGACATTGGCCCGTTCCGTACAGGTCGAGCTCAACCGGCTTGGCTGTCGCGCCGGCAGCGAGGACGGGGTCTGGGGCGAAGGTAGTCGCAAGGCGCTCGAAGCCTTCTCCAAGTTCAGCAAGGTCAACCTAGCGACGCTCGAACCCTCCAGCGACGTGCTCGATCGGCTGAAGTCGGAGAAGGCGCGGATCTGCCCGCTTGCCTGCGGCCGCAACCAGGAGGCAAAAGACGGCCGCTGCGTCACGATCCAGCGCGAGGCGAAGCTGCCGCAGCCGAGCGAGACGCAAGGTACCATCAAGACACCGCAGAAAGACACCGGTACCCGTGCGATCAGCCCGCCGGCCGAACTGCAGAAGAAGAGTTTTTCGAGTTGCCCCGAGAGCGCGAACGTTGCCTTCCGGCAGATGTTCTCCCGCGGCTCGGGCCGAGGCCGGATGACGATTTCCGCCACCCACTCCTGCGGCCGCGCCTATGCCTGCCACCGCACGGCCAGAGGACAGCCCTGGGATTGCGGCTGGCGGTGAGGGGGGCAAGCGGGTGCAGCTGCAGCCGTCGCGGCTGAGGTCAGTTCCTGCGCCCGAAGTTCTTTCGTGATTTCGCCGCCATAGGATGTGGCTCGATCGGACCGCTATCCCGCTCGCGGCTCACATATACGAGATAAGCCGAAGCGGTGAGGAACATTGCAACGGGCAGCACCGGATAGAGGGTGATGGACTTGATGGGGATGAGGATCATTTGGACGATTGCTGCGAGACTCATTGATCCTAACAGCAGCATCGAAGCCAGACCGAGAAGATTGCACACTCCGACCACCATCAAGAAAACGAGCAGGGAGAACCACAGGCGATAGGCCCGGGCATGGCGCTCGTTGAGCAATCTGCGCCTTTCGCGCAGCAGTCCGAGGGTGATCAACGCGGCAATGGCGGCGATCAGCAGATAAGGGGCAAGGCCAATGCCAAGCATACGGCTCGCATAGAGCACGGCCGTATCGGCCATGGCTCCAAACGCACTGAAGGCGATGCCGACCGGAACATCCGAGAACGCAAGCAGAGCAACGTAGATACCGACAAATGGGGACATGCCGACCTGCTCGGCCCGCTCGCTGGCGATCATGGCGATGCAGCCGGCGAGGATCAGGTAGATGACCGGCAGTGCGTAGGCCGCAGCAAGAAACACGAAGATCGTTGTTTCCAGTGGGTCTGAGCTTTCCTGAAAGTGAGCGAACGCGCGAACTGCAAAGGGAAATACGAGCGTGACGCCAACGAGCGTGCCAATGCAGAGTATCGATTTTCTTGTGTAGCGCACGGTGTCGTTGGTATCGTTCACTCCGGCTCCCCTTCTATCGCAGAACGCCCGTATGTTTGTCGGTGGAACGTTAAAGTTTTGCTCACTCCGTGGTTGTGTTTCTCGCTTTGGCTGGACCACATTTCAGGGCTTGATTTCATCACGGCTTGCGCAAGGATCGCGGTCACTGCCGATTTCCGGCCAGGGAGGACACCCATGAAACTCCAGCTTATCCGCAACGCCACCCTCAAGCTCGAATATGGCGGCCATACCGTGCTCATCGATCCCTTTCTCGGGCCGAAGGACAGCCTGCCATCCTTTGCTGGTCGCGCGCCCAACCCTTTGGTCGAGCTGCCGTTCGACACCGATACTATCCTTGCCGGCGTCGAGCTCGTCATCATCTCGCATCTGCACGAGGACCATTTCGACGACACTGCCAAGCATCGCTTGCCCAAGGGGCTGCCGATCTTCTGTCAGCCGGGTGACGAGGAGGCGATCCGCGGGGCCGGTTTTCGCGACGTCACGCCGCTCCTCGGCAAGGCGCAGTGGCAGGGCCTGAAGCTTACCCGGCGCGACGGCAGCCACGGGCTTGGCCCTGTCGTTCAGGACATGGGGCCGGTCATGGGTTTCAGCCTCGAGGCCAAGGGCGAACCGACGGTCTACTGGGCCGGCGACACGGTGCTCTATCCGGCGATCGAAAAGACCATCCACGACACGAAGCCGGATGTGATCGTTACCCATTCCTGCGGCGCGCGCTGGGACGGCGCCCTGATCGTGATGGATGCGGCGCAGACGATCGCGGTCTGCGAGGCCTCCAAGAAGAGCATCGTGGTTGCGACCCACATGGAGGCGCTCGACCATGCGACGGTCAGCCGAGGCGACCTGCGCGCCGCCGCCAGCGCCCACGGCATCGCCTTGACCAGGCTGCTCATTCCGGATGATGGCGACGTGCTGACGTTGATACCGCCTGTCGTCTAGGGGCCGGCAGATCGCAGCAGGGCAAGCCTTCACACTGCGGGGCGCGCGCTATTGCTCGGCGGTGGCTGTCATCCGCTCTCGCTTGCCACTGGCATCTGTGAATATTCTAGAATTCGCGCATATTAGGCTCAGCGAAATCCTCCGCCGCAGGAGCGGTCACCGTTGTGGATCGAAAGCTCGCAGCCATCCTTGCGGCCGATGTCGCCGGCTTCAGTCGCCTCGCAGCGCTTGACGAAGAGAACACGCTTCGCGCGCTCGATCGGTGCCGGGGGCGGATTGCCGAATTGGTGGGTGACCATGGCGGCCGCATCTTCGGCAGTGCCGGCGATGGTCTCGTCGCCGAGTTTCCAAGCCCCGTTCAGGCGGTGCGCTGCGCGGTGGAAATCCAGCGCGGTCTTCTCGATGTGGAGGATATGCCCGCGGAACGCCGCCTGCAGTTTCGCATCGGCGTCAATCTCGGCGACATCGTCGTATCGGGAGACGATCTGCTCGGCGACGGGGTCAATATCGCCGCGCGCCTGCAGGAGATCGCCGCTCCGTCGGGCATCTGTATTTCCGGGGCGGTGCGTGAACATCTCGACGGCAAGGTGCCCTTCGCGCTGACCAGCCTTGGCGAGCGGACCTTGAAGAACATCCCCCGGCCCATTCTGGTTTTCCGGGTCGACTGGCAAGATGAGGTCGCTGTCGGGGGCGGCATCCTCGACGGGGTGCCGCCGGCCGGTCGCAGCAAGGACCAGCCGTCGCTTGTGGTCATGCCCTTCGACAATCTGAGCGGTCCGGGCGACGACTACTTCGTCGATGGTGTCGTGGAGGAAATCACCGCGGCGCTCTCGCGTGTCCGCGACTTCTTCGTCATCGCGCGCCAGTCCGCCTTCACCTACAAGGGGCGCTTCGTCGATGTGCGGGACGTCGGCAGCGAGCTCGGCGTCACCTATGTGGTCGAAGGCACCGTGCGACGCGGCGGCGACCGGCTGCGCATTTCCGTGCAACTGGTGGACGCCGAGACGCGGACCCAATCCTGGTCGGATCGCTACGAGGGCGCCATCGAGGATATTTTCGAGTTCCAGGATCGGATCGCCGCGCAGGTGGCTGGCGCCATCCACCCGGCCATCCGCGATGCCGAGATCGAGCTTGCCAGGCGCAAGCCGCCGGCCAGCCTGCGCGCCTATGATTTCGTCATGCGCGCCTTCCCCAATCTCTGGGGGCGCCGCAAGGAAACCAACAACCAGGCGATCGAACTGCTTCGGCAGGCGATCTTGGTCGATCCCGGCTACGGCCGTGCCCATGCGCTTTTGGCCTGGTGCCATGCCTCAAGCGCGTCCTATCTGTGGACCGACCAGCCGGAGCGCGAACTGGACCTGGCACGGGCGGCGATCGAAGGCGCGGGCGCGATCAGCGACGATCCGACGGCTTTGACTGCGGCTGGTGCGACAATGAGCATCTGCGGCGATCAGGAGCGTGCCGCCACCTTTATCGAAAAGGCGCTGGCGCTGGATCCGAACAATGCCTGGGCATGGGCGCGCCTCGGCTGGCTCGCGCTTTTCACCGACGATCCGGCGCGTGCGACGGAGCACTTCCGGCGTGGGATGACGCTGAGCCCGAGGGACCCGCTGGCATTCAACATGAGACTGGGGATGGCTTTTTCCATGGCGATGCAAGGGGCTCTCCCGCAAGCCATCGCGATAGCCCACGACGTCGTCAACACCTATCCCGATGTGACCTGGTCCTATCGCCACCTGGCGGCCTGGTCGGCGCTAGCAGGGGACATGGAGACCGCCCGATGGGCGGCGCAGAAGCTGCTGGCAGCGGAGGCTGGGTTCACGATCGAGCGGTATCGGGCGCTGCCCTGGTTTCAGAGGATACCGCAGTGGCGGGATCGGATGGCCGAGGGGCTGCGGCAATCCGGAGTGCCCGAACGCTGACCGCCGCTTGCGGGGATATGCGCGTTGCGTTTCCGGCAAGCTTCAGGGTATCGAAAAGATGCTGATCTCGTTGGTGATGCCGCGCAGCGCGACATTGTGCGATTGCGGATTGAGGCCACGATCGCTGAGCAGGCTTGAGGCGCGCGGATCGTCGAGCACCGAACCGGTCGCAAAGATTTCGCGCGAGCTGGCAAGGTGCTGGACCCGAGAGGCGATGTTGACCGTCTGGCCGAAATAGTCCTGCCGCTCATTGAGGCTGACGGCGATGCACGGTCCCTCATGGATGCCGATTTTCAAGAGCAGGTCTTCCGAGCCGCGGTCGTCGTTCAGCTTTCGCATGGCGTCGCGCATGCGCATGGCGGCGGCAACCGCCCGATCCGGCGTCGGGAAGGTGGCCATGACGGCGTCGCCGATCGTCTTGACGACTGCACCTGCTTCCGCCGCGACGATCTCGTTGACGACGCTGAAATGGGTCTTCACCAGATCGAAGGCGGCGAGGTCGCCGACCCGCTCGTAAAGCTCGGTCGAGCCGCGCAGGTCGGAGAACAGGAAAGTGAGGCTGGTGATCTTCAGCCGCTGGTCCACGTCGATCGTGTCGGTGCGGTAGATGTCGCGGAAGGTCTGGTTGGAGAGCAGCCGTTTGGCGGTCAGGAAAGGCCGGCGCCGGCCGAGAATGCCGTGCAGTGCGTCGTTGGCGATGCAAACCGAGGGCAGGGTGCGCACATCCGTGTGGTTTTCCACCTGGATACGCAGGGGACCGGGCTGCATGGTCAACGCTTCGTCGTGGCGATGGCCGCGATCGAAGACCAGCGACAGCGTGCGTCGCTCCTTGGTAGGCTCGCCCTTGACGTCGATGAACTGCGCGGCATGGGTCACCGGCTCGAAGATGATGATGAATTCCGCCGGCATCTGCAGCGAGATCACCGCCTTTTCGCCGGGCGGCAATTCCAGCGCCTCGATCATGAAGTCGTCGACCTGGGCCTCGTAGCCCTCTTCGGGCAGTTCAATGCCCGAGCCCCAGTAGATCTGGCGGAAATATTCGAGCGGCGGCAGTTCGTGCGGGCTGTGGGCCTCGATGTGGCGTATGCGCGGGTTCACGGTGAAGGTCACCTCCACCATCTCGTCCAGCGTCGGCTCATAGCCGGCGGCACAGAGCGAGCAGGTATAGGTGTCGCTCTGCACGGTCTTCAGCGAGGTGTTGGCATCGAGCACGCCGCCGCAGCCGGGACAAAGCACGTTCCACGAAAGCTCGAAAAGGCCGAGGCGGGAGGCATGCAGGAAGGCGGCGATCGCCTTTTCCTCGTCGAGCCCGTGTTCGGCGGCAAAGGCGAGTGCGTTGATGCGGCCGAGCTTGCGGTCCGGCGCTTCCCGGACAAATCGCTCCAATACGCCGGCGATTTCAGGCTGCACGGTCTGGCGCAGCATATCGAACAGAGGCTGAGCTTCACTCATGGTAGTATCTTATACCGAAATTCCGGCGCGGGGGAGAGGTTTGTCGTGGCGGTCGCGCGCCGCAAATCGGCATGAATTGGTTTTTGTAACCGTTACGTACTTCCTTCAACGCGGCGACTGCGGTCAACTCGAAGGAGATCGTCCGCGGTGTGGGGCAAACGCAATGAGGTTGCCAATGAACACTTTTTGCAAATGCCTGCTGGCGAGCGCGATTGCACTGTCGGTGCCGCTCTGCTCGGCTTCGCTGCCATCGGTGGCGCTGGCCCAGACCTCGGAAAAGGCCGTACCCGACGAAACGACGATCGAGGATGCCTACATCTATCTCCTTGGCCGGTTGCTGGTGATCCGTCAGGAACAGATGGATACCAAGGCAGAAGGTTTCGCCTGGAACTCCATCAAGTACAATCCCCTCGGATCGGCCGATTTCGTCAACCCGAACTTCGACGTCGCCTATCTTGAGGCCTGGTATACGACCGATGACGATGGCGGTGTGCTGCTCGAAGTGCCTGAAATCAAGGGGCGCTACTACACTGCCCAGATCCTCGACGAATGGGGCGAGGTCATCGTCAATATCAACGAACGAACCTTTCCATCGAAACCCTTCGGCAAGTTCGCGCTGGTGAAACCGGGTTCCGCCGTTGCTATCCCCGCCGATGCCGCCCGGATCGAGCTGCATTCGGCCAAGGCGAAGATGCTGGCCCGGGTCGAAATCAAGGGCGATCCGGAAGGAGCGCTGGCGCTGCAGAAAGAGTTCAAGGCGACGCCGCTCGGCGAGGTGACGCCCGCGCCAGCGCCAGCGATACCGAACTTCGACAACCAGAAGCTACTTGGTGCCGAAGCTTTCGGTAATGTGGACGCGATCCTTGGCAGCGCGCTCGACGTTTCGCCGATCGCCGCGCAAATGCAGCAGAAGGTTCGTTTCGTCGCGGCCTATGTCGCCAGCAATCCGCAAGCGCGTGCAGCCGTGGACAAGGTGCTTCGCGAAAAAATCGTGCCGGACTTCGTTCAGCACGGGATCGCCAGGACCGTCGAGGTCAAGAGTGGCTGGGGCGTCGGAACCCATATCGGCATCTACGGCTCGAACTTTCTCCAGCGAACCGTCACCAACTATGCCGGTATCTGGGGCAATTCCCCCGATGAGGTCGTCTACTTCTCGCTGGTGAGCGACGCGGCCGGTAAGCCGGTCAATGGATCCAACACCTACGTCATCCATTTCCCGGCCAACGACCTGCCGTCGGCTGTCGTCAACGCCTACTGGTCGGTGATCCTCGTCGGTGTGCCGGACTACCGAGTCGTGCCAAACGACCTCAAGCGGTACAATTTCAACAGCAATTCGAAGCTGGCAAACGAAGCCGATGGTTCACTCAAGATCGCCATTGGTCCGAAGCCGGTCAAGGGCGTGCCGGAAGCAAACTGGCTGCCTTCGCCGGAGGGAAAGCCGTTCTCGCTGACATTCCGTGCTTACGTGCCGAAGGATGTCGTGAAGCAGGGGCGCTGGGTGCCGCCGGTGGTCGAGGAGGTGCGGTGAGGCTTTCGGCACAGGTCGGTGTCGAAGGAACCGAACACACGTGCCGCCGTTTTCGTGATGCGTCAAAGCAGATCAGGTGGCCATCATGACCATTCTCTCGGGACAATGCCTTTGCGGACAGGTGCAGGTTTCGGTTCGCGGCGAGCCGCTGCGCGTCGGCATCTGTCACTGCATGGATTGCCGCAAGGAAAGCGGCTCGGCCTTCACCTTCTATGGCATCTGGCCGGCGGACCAGTTTGAATACACCGGCGAAATCTCGCAGTTCCAGGGGCGCTGCTTCTGTTCGCATTGCGGGTCGCGGGCGTTCTCGGCCGATGAACAGGAGGCGGAGGTTAAACTCGGGCTCCTGTCTCAAGCGCCCACGCCGTTGAAGCCGAGCTACGAGCTGTGGATCAAGCGCCGCGAGCCGTGGCTGAGACCGGTCGAGGGGGCCGAACAATTTGAGGAGGATCGCGTGCGTCGAGACGATGGCGATCCGGTCGGAACGCGCTTTTAGCGCGTGTGCCCTCCTCAATTCACCACTCTTAATTAAGCGTCGATTCAGAAATGGATTGTGCTTAAGATCAAGGCGTTACTGCGCGCTTGACATGTCCGGCCGAGGCATGGCCGGAAGGCGCGGGGCGCTTGGGGGAGTGAATGTCGGCACGGCCTTTCCTGAAAATCTCCGCGCCATTGAACGCGCTTGTCGCGGCGGTTGGGCTCGTCGCCGTTGCCGCGCTGACGGCGCGGGACCTCGATGCGACGGCGAAGCTGTCGCTGGAGTTTCTGCTGGCCGGTGTCTGGGCCATCTATGTCCTGCAACTGGTCGATACGGTCATCCGGCGTCGGGACGATCGCGGCCGCACGCCGGCACTTGTCATCGATCTTCTGGCCGTGGTGGTTCCTCTCGTCGGATTTCTGATCGCCGGCTCGCGTGACCAGAGCCTCTATTGTGGCATCTGGCTCTTGAAGCCTTTGCGTCACTTCACCTTCTTTCGCCTGCTCGGCCGGGTGGTGGCGCGCGCCGCGCCCAATCTCGTCGGCGTCACCTCGCTCTTCGGCATCGTGCTCTTCGGCGCATCGCTGGTCGCCTACCTGATCGAGCGCGACATCCAGCCGGACAAGTTCGGCAGCATTCCTCAGGCCATGTGGTGGGCGGTGGTGACGCTGTCGACCACCGGCTACGGCGACGAGATCCCGCAGACGCTGGCTGGCCGGGTGCTTGCGGGTCTGGTGATGATGAGCGGCATCGGCATCTTCGCGCTCTGGGCGGGCATCCTCGCCACCGGGTTTTTCGAGGAAGTGCGCCGGCAGGATTTCGTGCGCAACTGGCAACTGGTCGCGGCGGTGCCGCTATTCGAAAAGCTCGGCTCGGCCGCCTTCGTCGAGATCGTCAGGGCATTGCGTCCGCGGGTGGTGCCGGCGGGTAGCATCATCTGCCGCAAGGGTGAGCCGGGCGACCAGATGTACTTCATCGTCGAGGGGCGTGTGACGATCGCAACGCCGTCGCCGACGCCGGTCGAGCTCGGCCCTGGCAGCTTCTTCGGCGAGATGGCGCTGATATCGGGTGAGCCGCGCTCGGCCACCGTCACGGCCGCCACAGAGGTGTCGCTGCTGTCGCTCTATTCGGAGGATTTCCAGATGCTGTCGAGCAGCAATCCGGAGATCGCCGAGGTCATCCGCCGGACCGCCGAGACGCGGCGTGGACGAACCCCGGAGGCATGAGGAATGCAGGCGTCCGGAGCCGTTGGCGTCTCAAGCCTGCACGCCCATCTCATTAATTCGCCGGCCGCCCATTAACACCGAAGAAAGCCTTTCTCCTCTAGCATGGAGCCTGCAAGTTACAGCGACTAGGCGGGCATGAAGAACGCGCGGAGCTGTAGGGGGACACTCTTTTACATAGGCGTTCAATGTCATTTTTTGGCGTTTCCGGGATGTATTATTCCGGCGAATCCCTTGCCGAGCATCGCATCGTGCTCGCCGAGGACTCCAACCTCTTTTCCTCGATGGTCTCGAAGCGGCTGAAAGAGCTGTTCGACATCGATGTCATCGTCTGCCGCGACTATGACGATCTGCAGTTCGCCGTTGAAAACGCGACATTCCCGGCCTCGCTCGCCATCTCCAACATCAACCTGCCGGGGGCGGAAAACGGCGAGGCACTCAACTACCTGATCGAAATGAGCGTGCCGACGGTCGTCTTTACCGGCTCGTT
This sequence comes from Ensifer sp. LBL, assembly GCF_050435225.1. Lineage (NCBI taxonomy): Bacteria > Pseudomonadati > Pseudomonadota > Alphaproteobacteria > Hyphomicrobiales > Rhizobiaceae > Ensifer > Ensifer sp. LBL. The sequence goes on from NZ_JBNDJY010000003.1 coordinate 105,730, forward strand.
CCAGGAATCGACGCGCGAGAAGATTCTCGCCAAGGAGATCGTCGACTACGTCATCAAGGACAGCGTCTTTGCCGTCGACATGCTGGCGGAATCGGTCTGCCGGTTCCTCACCAACCACAAGCACCATGTGCTGATCGTCGACGACAGCCCGACGGCACGTGCGCTGCTGACGACGCAGCTCAAGCGCTACAACTTCCGCACCAGCTCGGCCGAAAACGGCGCGATGGCGCTGGAGCTTCTGAAGAACAATCCGGATATCGGCCTCGTCATCACCGACTACAACATGCCCGATATCGATGGCTTCGAGCTGACGCGGCGCATCCGCGGTTCCTACGGGCCGCACCAGCTGCGCATCATCGGCGTTTCGTCGTCGACCAACCGGCTTCTGTCGGCGCGGTTCCTCAAAGCCGGCGGCAACGACTTCGTCGTTCGCCCCTTCGTCAACGAGGAGTTCTACTGCCGCGTCAACCAGAACCTGGACACGTTGACGAAGATCCGCACACTCAGTGAAAAAGTTAGGGTTCCTGCTTAACCATCAAAACAAGAAGGGCGAAAACCCCTTAGAATTATTGGGCACGTGCATCAAAAATGCCGCGCACAGGTTGCCGTATTAACGAAATTGCAATCCGATCGGTCTTCAATCCGCCGCAGCAGGAGCGGGGAACCCGGTCACACGGATCACGCCGGCCGAAAGGCCAGGCGTGGCAAGTGGCCGGGTTGAAGATATCGGGAGCCAGCGTCACCCCTTGAGGGAAGCACGCCTGCGGCTCGAGAGGGGTTGCAGGGACGTGAGATTGCGCCGCACGCCAGGCCGGGTGAATTCTGTGCAAAAGCACAGCGACAAGCGCATGCTGCTTGTCGAGGACTCCCGGATGTTCGCGACGGCGCTGAAGTACGGGCTCGAATCCGTCCACGGCATTCGCGTTACCCATTGCAGCTCGCTGGCGGCGCTGAAGGAAGCGCTGGAACTGGCGCCTGACAGTTTCTCTCTCGCCGTTCTCGATCTCAATCTTCCGGATGCGCCCAATTGCGAGGCGCTCGAATTCATCCTCGACAACCAGGTTCCGGCCGTCGTCTTCACCGCGGCCTTCAACGACCATACGCGCGAGGAGATCCTCAGGCGCGGCGCGCTCGATTGCGTCATCAAGCACCAGCCGGAATCGATCAATCTTCTGATCGGCGCCGTCGACCGGGCGTTGACCAACGGCAAGACGACGGTGCTGCTTGCCGATTCCGATTCTGCCTCACGCAGCGAACTGGCCGGCATCTTGAGGCGGCAGCGGATTTCCGTCTGCGAGGTCGCGTCCGCCGCCGATGCGCTGCAGGTGCTCGATAGCGGCGAAGCCGTCGATCTCGTCGTCACCGACCTTGATCTCTCCGACATGTCCGGTGCGGCGCTGCTTGCCGAGGTGGAGCGGCGGCGGGGCGATGGTGCGGTGCCGGTCATCGGCCTCTCCGACAGCGGCGACCGGCGCGCCGGCGCGCGCTTCCTGGAAGCAGGCGGTACGGATTTCATCCAGAAGCCCTTCCTCGAAGCGGAGTTCAACGGCCGCATTGCGCAGGCCGCCGGCGTGCAGAAGCGGCTGCAGACGCTGCAGCGGCAGGCGGCCAGCGACTATCTCACCGACCTCTACAATCGCCGCCACTTTTTCGTGGCGGGTCCGCGGGTGGTCGAGCAGTGCCTCAGGCGCGGCGAACCGACGGCGATCGCCGTGCTCGACATCGATCATTTCAAACGCCTCAACGACACCTATGGCCACGAGATCGGCGACATCGTGCTGAAGCATGTGGCCAAGCGTCTGTCCGCGCTTGTCGGCGAGGATCATCTGCTTGCCCGCCTCGGCGGCGAGGAGTTCGGCATTCTCTTCAACGGCTGCGACGTGCGGCGCGCCTTCGCCTTTTGCGACGCGCTGAGGCTCGAACTCGCAAAATCCCGCATCGTCGCCGACGACGAGGAACTGACGATCACGGTCTCGATCGGACTTGCCACAATCGAAAGCTCCGAGGCCTTCGAAAACTACCTGCACGCCGCAGACCAGTTTCTCTACATGGCCAAGCATGCCGGCCGGAACCGGGTGATTTCCGAACTGGCGCTGCTCGACGCGCTGGCGTCGTAAACTGCCGGGCAAGCCGGCGGGCCCACCTTCAGAAATAAAGATCTGCCACTTGTCGGCTTGGAACGAAGTCGATCGTCCTTCGGTTACCGCACATGATCAGGCGGCACGAGGAGGACCAAATCATGACCAATGTCGTTTCAAATCTCTGGTTTGCGAAGGAGGCGCGTCAAGCGGTCGACTTCTACATTTCGCTCGTTCCCAATTCGGCGATCATCCGCGTCACGACCTTGCCGGCGGAAAGCCCGAGCGGGCCGCCCGGCAGCGTGACGACCATCGAGTTCACGCTCGGCAATCAGGAATTCCTGGCGCTGGAAGCCGGGCCGCTCGATCCGTTCAACCATGCATTCTCGATCATGATCCAGTGCGATACCCAGGAGGAGATCGACCGGATCTGGAAAGCGATCAGCGAAAACGGCGGACAGATCGAACAATGCGGCTGGATCCGCGACCGCTGGGGGCTGTGCTGGCAGATCGTGCCACGGGTGCTCGGCGACATGGTCGCCCATTCCGACCGTGCGCGCGCCAAGCGCGTGACGGAAGCGATGCTCGGCATGATCAAGCTCGACATCGCCGAACTGGAGCGGGCGTTCCACGGCTAGGGTCACGCGCGTTTACGGGCAGGTCGTCACGCGGAGGCAGCGGAGAGCGAGGCGTCTCACGGATTTCAGACTGCAACTGCAAGGCGGCTTGCCCGCGCAATCATGAGGCGCTTTCTGCCGCGATGAAATCTAGACGTTTATTGACTGACCTTCTATATGCAGGTCGGGGCCAACGAGCGCGGGGCGCGCTTGGATTCGGATAGGCCGGTAGGGAGGGGACGACGTGAATTCACAAACCTTTACGAGCGGCGATGGCCGCATCGGACGCCAGACCTGGTGGTTGGCGCAGATTGCCGTCTGGATTGCGACGGCGGCGGCGGTGTTTGCCGGCGGGGCGTTGTTGGCGCTTTCGGGCGTAGATAACTATGCGCCGGGCTTCAGCCTCATGCACTTGCTCGTTTTCGTCATCCTCATCGCAAACCTCTATTTCAGCTTCACCGTCAACACCAAGCGCTGGCACGACCATGGTCGTTCCGGGTGGTGGAACCTTGCGCTTTTCGTTCCGATCGTCGGGCCGCTGCTCGGCCTCGTGATGCTGGGTTTCCTTCCGGGCGAAGAGGACGCCAATCGCTTCGGCCCGCCGGCCACCGGCAATACCGGAGGAGCAGCTCAGGCCTTCGGTCGCGCCGGCCAGTGATGCGAGCACGGCGCAGGCGCCCCGGTTATTTCCGCCTCTGCGGATAGATCGTTTCGCCGCGTTTCAGCATCTCGACGAAGGTCTCGATCTTCTTCCGGCGGCCGGCCTCGGTCTTCATGTTGTGGGTGCGGAAGGCGAGCGCGAAGCGGTTTTGGGCGCTGAGTCTGGCGAGCATTTCTTTCGCCTCGGGCTCGGCGTCGATCGCGGCCTGCAGGTCTTCGGGGATCTGCATGTCCTTGCCGCTCGCATAGGCGCGGTCCCAGCGGCCGTCGGCCTTGGCGGCATCGACCTGTTTCAGGCCATGCTCGGTCATGCGGCCTTCGGCAATCAGGCGGGCGACATTGTCGACGTTGATCTGGCTCCAGATGCTCTTCTTGCCGCGCGGCGAATAGCGTTGCAGGAAGCTTTTTTCATCGAGCCCCTTGCGCACGCCGTCGATCCACCCCCAGCACAGCACGGCGTCGATCGCTTCCTTTGGCGTGATCGAGGCGAGGCCGGATGAGACCTTGTGGGTCTGGATCCACACTTCGGTCTCGCTCTGGTGGTGGGCGGCGAGCCACTCGTAGAAGCTCTGGAAGTCCTTGAATTCGTGAACCTTGGCGGGATCGATCTCCACGGGGGCCATTGTTCGGTGTGCTCCTCGCTCTCCTGAAACGCTGACCATTCAATCCAAAACAACGGCGCGTGCAAGCGCCAGGACGGCACAAGCGGAGAGTGTCACCAACGAAAAAGGGCGGAGAAGCTCCGCCCTTGTCTGGTCCGTCTGATCTGCCGCTTATCGCGCCATCTGCAGCGTCAGCTTACGGTCGGCGCGCTCCTGCTGCGGCGACCGATTGTAGAGTTCGCGATAACACTTGGAGAAGTGCGAGGCGGAGACGAAGCCGCAGGCAACGGCCACTTCGACCACCGGCATCGACGACTGGATCAAGAGGTGCCTTGCGCGATCGAGGCGGATTTCGAGATAGTAGCGGGCAGGCGAGCGGCCCATCTCCTGCCGGAACAGCCGCTCGATCTGGCGGCGCGACAGATCGGCGCCCTCGGCGATTTCGAGCAGCGACAGCGGTTCGGCGAGGTTTGCCTCCATCAGTTCGATGATCGACAGCACCTTGGCGTTCTGCACGCCGAGACGGGCGCGCAGCGGCAGGCGCTGGCGGTCATGCGGCCCGCGCACGCGGTCGGTCAGCGCCTGTTCGCAGACGCGGTTGACGAGGCTTTCGCCGAAGTCCTGGTCGATCAGGTTCAGCATCATGTCGAGCGAGGCGGTACCGCCGGCGCAGGTGTAGATGTTGCTGTCGATCTCGTAGAGGTCGGCATAGACGTCGACCTGCGGGAAGCTTTCGGAAAAGCCCGGCAGGTTTTCCCAGTGGATGGCGCAGCGCTTGCCGGTCAGAAGACCGGCCGAAGCCAGCACATGGGCGCCGGTACAGAGGCTGCCGACGGCCACGCCGCGGTTATAAACCTCGCGAAGCCAGGCATTGACCGACTTGTTGTTGAAGTCCTCGACATAGATGCCGGAACAGACCAGCACCATCGAGGGGCGGTTTTCGCCGCCGAGAAACTTGCGCTCGTCGGCGAGCGACGAATTGACCTCGAGGGCGATGCCGCTCGACGACAGGACCTTCTCGCCGTCCGACGAAGCGAGGCGCCAGGAATAGGCCTCGTAGCCGAGCATGCGGTTGGCGATGCGGAGCGTTTCGATCGCCGCCGAAAAGGGCAGCATGGAAAAGTTCGGCACCAGGAAGAAGACGAGAGAACGCTTTTTGGTCAGTGGCTTGTTCATGAGGCTTCCCATGCTTGGCGATGCGGGTATATTCGTCGCTTGGAAGATACTCTTCGGCTTGTCTGTTTGCGACATTCGCATGGATAGCAGCGACCGCAAAGAGATTTCGCATTGCGACATCGCGCGGTGAAAGGCGGCTCGGCCCCGCTTTCAGGCTTTTGTAAGGAAAGCGACAGTTTTTACAGCGCTGTTGACGCTATCGGACAAGAACTGCCAGAGATACGCAACATCTGCAAAGCGCGCGCAATGGTTGTGTTTGCCGATTGCGACTCTTTTCGCGGATACTGCGGGTGTCGGTAAGAGACAAGTCGCACGGCGATGGCAGAAGATGGCGTGGAGCCGGCAGTGCCGCGATCGGTTGCAGGAAATCTCAGGAGCGGTCTTGCGGGCAGATCACGCCTTTGGGGGAGTGCATTTCTACACTACATGCAAGGTTGCGGGCACATCGGAGAGGGTAATTTTGCATGAGTGACGACAGGGCGACCGCCACCCGCCTATTATCGCTGGCCCAGATCCTGTGGACGGTTTTGATCACTTTGGCGACGATCGCCCTCGGCGCCTATATCGGCTGGCAGGGACACGGCATCGTCGGCGCGCTGGCGCTCGGATTTGTGGGACTGGTCGCCGGTTGGTTCCTCAGTTCGTCATCTCTTCTCTTGCAACTGCTGCCTTAAGCGGTCGTCCTTGTGCGCGAACGGCGGAGCCAAGCCCATAACGAAAAGGGCACCGCCATTCCCGGCGATGCCCCTCTAATCCGTGATGCTCAGAAAGAGAGCTCACACTGCGTTCATTGCTCGGTCTTATGCACCGCATCGTCCACCGACGGGAAGCCGATGTCCTTCAGCGTGTCATAGGACAGGTTTTCGAGAGCCCGTTCCTGGCGATGACGCTTCCACGCTGCCCAGGCACGAACCTGCAGATTGAAGAGACCCGGAAGGGACGAGTGGGAGGATGCCCGTTCCGAGGCCGATGAAAGATGAGTGTTCGACATTTCATGGCTCCTTCTGAGTGTCTCAGCAGGTCGCGACCATGATGATATTTATGGCCTAACCTGACTTATCATTCCAACGAATATGTTTGATGCCTTCCATCAAACATGGTGATTGATTAGCGGGTCCGCAAACATCACGTCGTCACGGACTCTCTGGGGCAGTTTGGCGAGTTCGCGCCGGGCTTCCACCCGATTCCGCGCGATCTGTTTTTCGCGTCGTTGCCGTGCAACACCGTCGAGGACGGCGATCATCTGGTTGAGGGCGTTGAGGACCATGTCGTTGCTCCTGCTACGCTCCTTTTTTACCACTGCCTGCGGCAGGCAGCTGTTACGGAGGGAACTCTTCGAAGCGGCGATAACATGGGCTGCGGTGGACATGCGTTTCTCCTTCCTGCGTCGTCCTTGAGCTTGACTATCGGTCATCGCTGATGTTCAATCAAACGAAATGAAGTGAAGCTTTCTTTCAGTTTTTTTGAATGAGGTTGACGCCATGAACATGCTGATGCGCCATGCGCTTCCGCTTCTCGAAATGGACGTGCTGAAGACTTTCATCGCGATTGCCGAGACCGGCAACTTCACCACTGCCGCCGAAACCGTCTACCGCACGCCGTCGGCTGTCTCGATGCAGATCAAGAAACTCGAGGAAATGCTCGGCTGCACGCTGTTCCTGCGCGACGCGCGCTCGGTCACCTTGACGCCCAAGGGCGAGCTGCTGCTCGGCTTTGCCCGCCGGCTCCTCTCGCTCAACAACGAAACGGTGTCGCGCTTCCTGCTGCCGGACATGAACGGCGTCGTGCGCGTCGGCGCGCCCGAGGACGTGGGTGAGCGCATCCTGCCCGAGGTGCTGAAGCGTTTCGCCGAATCCTACCCGAACGTCACGGTCGACGTGTCGATCGGCATGAGCAACGCCATGCGCAAGAAGGTCGACGAGCACCGGCTCGACATCGCCATCTTCAACAGCCTGACGGAGGGCGTGCCGAGGAACGGTGAAATCCTGATGCAGGAGAAGCTGGTCTGGGCCGGCGCCAAGTGCGGCAGCGCGCACCTGAAGGATCCGCTGCCGGTGTCGATGTGGGAGGACGGCTGCGTCTGGCGTGCCGATGCGGTGGAAAAGCTGGCGCGTGCCGGCCGCAAGTTCCGCATCGCCTTCCTCAGCGCCTATACCACCGGGCAGCGCGCCGCCGTGCTTGCCGGTCTCGCGATCGCGCCGCTGCCGCGTTACCTCGTCCAGGGGGAAATGGTGCAGCTTGGCGAGCGCGACGGCCTGCCGGATCTCGGCCACTACAATATCGGCCTGCAGGTGATCTCGGATGCACCGGCGCCGGTACTGGCGGTCGCCGACCATGTGCGCGACGCCTTCGCCGATCTGCAGGTCCAGTAAGGGGAGGTATCGCGGTTGCGCGCTTCCCGGTCGCTGCCCGCCGCCTCCTTGTCGTCCCGGTCACGTTCAGAGAGTGCCCGGGTATGAGCGAGCGGTCGCGCATTCTCGATCCGATCGATCGCCTGTCGGAGATCATCTTCGGGCTCCTGATGGCGCTGTCCTTCACGGGAACGATGAGTTCGGTTGCGGGCGGCGAGGGCGGGGTCAATGCCGTGCTTGTCGCCGCCCTCGGCTGCAACATCGCCTGGGGCATCGTCGATGGCGTCATGTATGTGCTGACGACGGTGGTGGAGCGCGTGCGACGGCGCGGTTTTCTCGATCGGCTCAGGCATGAGCGGCTCGATCGCGCCCGCGAACTGTTTCTCGAAAGCCTGCCCGACGATGTGCGCCGCGTCTCTTCGTCCAAGGAAACGGAAGCGCTGCTTGTCCGGGTGAGGGCGCTTTCACCCGATCCCAGGCACAGGGTCTTGACCGCGCGCGACCTGAAGGCTGCCGTCGCGATCTTCCTGCTCGTCGTCGCCTCGACCCTGCCGCCAAGCATTCCGTTCCTGCTGACGGACAATGTGGCGCTCGCCATGCGCGCCTCCAACGCCATCGCGCGCGCCATGCTCTTCGTCATCGGCGCGCGCCTTGGCCGTTACATGGGCCGCAGCCCCTGGCCGATGGCCCTCGCGATGGCGGCGATTGGCGCGGTGTTGGTGGCCGTGACGATCGCGCTTGGAGGGTAGCTTCAAGCGGTCCGCAGCCTCGGGCCCAAGAGACCTCGCCGGATCACAGTGGCTCCTTTGCTTTTCTGACCAGCCTGTAGGGTTCCTTCCCATCGGGACTGCCACATGAAGCTTGCTCACATCAACTTGGTCGCCCGTAACGCGGACGCGCTCGCTGCGTTCTACGTGACCGTTCTGAAATGCCAGCCTCTTCGCGATCGGGAGAAAAGTGGGGAAAGGCAACGGGCTTGCGAACTGCGAGATCTATTCGATCTGGCTCAAATTCCCCGCACTCGACCGCCCCTTCCTGGAGATACACCAGCACAAGGTCATGCATGATCGCGGCGAGCCAAGGGTGAACGAGCCCGGCTTTGGGCACCTGTCGTTCCATATGGACGACATTCGCGTGCTGTCGGAGATCATTCACGCCGGCGGAAGCCAGATTGGCGACATCACATACTTCGGGACACAGGATCAGCCGTACCTCATCGCCTACGCACGCAACCCTGAAGGTAATATTCTCGAGCTCGAGCAGGCCGGGGACGGGTTGCGCAGCTGGCTGTCCCAGAAAGAAGCGGCTATGCCGTCTCAGGTGAGTGCGGCCCATGCCCGGCCGCCTCCGACGCCGCATTTTGCAAAGCGGTCGCGACGCTCCTATCCATGCCACCCATTCATGAAGGCGTTTTTCCTCCCAATAGGGTCAGGCCGACGAATGTGGTAAGCGCCAGCCACGCAGCAACGGGAGTATGACCGTGAGCGAACCGACCGTAGCCGAGGCAACAAACCGCATTTATGAATCGCTCAACGCTGCCGACATCGACCTGCATATCGCCAGCCTCAAGGCAGCTCTGGCGCGGGCGAGTCTGAAAGAAGCGGTCTTCGATCGGGCCAAGCTCGTGCAGAACAACCGTTCCGGCCGGAAACTGATGCGGGCCTATTTTCGGCTGAGTAAAAGTCTTCGCATGACGCCAGCCGACGCTAACGTGACGGCTGACTTCATCACTCGCGCTGCTCCGCGTCCGCGAAAGGCTTCTCGACTACCTATCGGACGACGGGTGCCGCGTATCCGCGCTCCATTTACTTGCCAGCCTGTCCAACCGTTTGTCCGTAACGCATGATGTCCGGCAAACTAGGAGGGTCAATGGTCTCCGGTCCATGACCAGGCATACGGCGGAACATCGCTTCCAAAAGCGCGCCTCGGTCTTCCACTTTGGCGACTTCTTGCTTAACCAAAAAAAGATAAGTGTTCAGAATTGCTACTCGATGGTTTGCGTCGTCCATTACAAGCATAGAGCGCATATTGTAGCGAACCAGTAGCTTAACCGCCCAAATGAAGAATGCTATTGGTACAGTCAAAAGAAAAATTCGTCCAATGGCGGCTCCTACGGGAGCGACACCCGCCGAACCCTTCGTTGCAGCTTCGATGTTCGCTTCGATTTGTTGAATATAGGCCAGAAGGTCGGTCTTGAACAATGTGATCGCAAGGATTGGAAGAGCGGCCAGCAGTAATACGAGGCCGCCGAGCGACCAATAGTAGTGCTTGGCGGCCTTATGACCCTCGTTTCGCCATAGTTTATCGGTCTCTTTGAGACGCATCTGCTCCATCATGGCGTCGTGGGCGTTTTGGGCTTTTGCATCGTTTTCGATAATTGTCTGCTGCGTTTGTTCAATGCTGTTAGCAAAATGAGATTGCGCTGCCTCGATCTCATTCTGAATTCCCGTAAGCTTATCTACCATTTCGGCAATGCGGCCACTTACAGCGTTAACTTCCAACTTCTGCGTCGCGATTTCCGTCCTGATTCCTGTTAGGTATCTTTCGGCTGCTGAATACTCCGCTGCCTCTTGCGCGCGCGCTTCCTCCTGGGCTTTGAACAGTTCGCGTTTTGCGCGCATGGCGAAATAGACTTGGCCAAAGTAGCTCGCATCACTAATCTGAACAGGCGGGCCGCTCCAACTCGTTCGCTCTTGGTACTCTTGTATGTAGAATGCCACGCATTCCGCGTAAAAACGCGGCCGGACCCTGTTTACCGGAGTGTTGCCGATGAGCTTCCGAAGAACTTCTTCCACCTCCGAACGCATCAATACGGGAATGCCACTTTCAACGATGAAAGTCCGTTTGTTTTCCTGATCCTCATAACTGAACGGCTTGGCCTGTTCGGCGAGTGGACGGACGTACCCATCTCTGAACGCTATTAGAGTTCCGGACGTCCCAGTCTCGTCGTTGTCGAAGGCGCCGAGGGCGGAGATTTGCTGACACAGCTCTATGTGCAGGTCGAGTTGCTCGCTGGCAATATTTTTCGCGGCCGCTTCTGCATGTTCGCTGCTGAACACGAATTGGTTGAGCCTCAGAACGGACGAGATGGCACGCATCTGCTCCGTCGTGATCCGAGAAACCTCTTCCTGCGTCAATCTGGTCGCCTCCCTGTCTGTGCATACTCTGTTCGTATCGTAGGTTTGCCTCTCAATCGGATACCAATCCCTCGACGGTTGAATCAAGTAGCGCCGCAACTTGAATTTTGCGCCTTCGGATCGGTGTCGCTCGATTAAAGCAATCGTTAAGAGCAAGCCTCAATTCACCATGGCGACCGCCGTGCGCCCCACGCGACGATACCGAACCATGCCCTTGAAGATTTGCGGTTCACCATCGAGGCTTGGCGGCTACTCAGCCGCCTCCTTTCTAAGCTCGACAAATTCTCCGTCTCGAACGGGCTTTCAGTCCTGAGGGAGGCTCCGATTAGTCTTCGGGAACGTCTGGTCGGCGAAGTGCCGGAGGTCAATCGATCATGCCTTCACCGGCGCCTGGCGGATATGGATCTCGATCAGCCGTTTCAGTTCGGGCAGGTCCCGGGCTTCCAGCGCGTCGACCATCAAGTGGTGCTCGCGGGCCGATTGCTCGATGCGGGCGCGGGTGCGCCATTGCGACACCGGGGCCGATACGGTGCGCTGGCGGATTTCGGCGACGACGTCGACGAGTTCGGAATTGCCGGCGAGCGTGAGAAGCGCGCGGTGGAAGGCGAGGTTGGCGTCGTAGTGTTCCATGATGGAGCCGCGAAACGACATCTCGTCGAACTGCCGGGCGAGTTGCCGCAATTCGGCGATGGTGGCGGGCGTTGCATTGGCGACCATGCGGTCGGCGACCCCGGTTTCGAGAATCACGCGGATGTCGCTGATTTCCTGCGTGCGCTGGTCGTCGAGTTCGTAGACCTGGTAGCCGCGGTTGGGGTTGTGCTGCACCAGCCGGCGCTGCGACAGCCGGTCGAGCGCCCGGCGCACCTCCGGCCGCGTGCAGTCGTAGCGGCGCTCCAGGTCGATCTGCTTCAGCCAGGCGCCGGCCGGAAGGGTTCCTGTCAGAATGTCGTGCAGCAGGAGGTCGGTAACGTCCCTCTTGTCCTCGGGCTTCTCCTCGCGCGCCAGCATTTCCGTCAGATCGTCGCTCATACCTGCCTTACACTCTCTTTTCCGCCTGTCGCCGGCTTCCGGCGCATGGTTCTGGTGCATGTCCCAGGCTGCCTGCTGCGGCGGAATTGGCTCCATTTTTGGAGAAACTATGATGCCGTCCCGAACAATTCAATGCGCGAGAGCGGCGTTGCGGGCCTGGCTCTCGCCGTTGTGCACATTGCGCGAAATGTTTCAGGACCCTCTTGTGTATCCAAAAATGTTATCATAAATTGGCGCCAATTCTGGTTACTATTGTTGCGGAAGTCAAGAAACGATGAAAAATGCCTGTGACGTCTGGGACCTGCTCGAAGCCAAGCGCGACCGGTTTTTCGTGCTCAGCGACCGGGTCTGGGATACGCCGGAGACCAATTACGAGGAGTTTTCCTCGTCGGCCGAACACGCCGCGTTGCTGGAGGCCGAAGGTTTCCGCGTGTCGCGCGGCATCGCCGGCATGCCGACGGCTGTCATGGGCGAGGCGGGCGAGGGTGGACCTGTTATCGCCATCCTCGGCGAGTTCGATGCGCTGCCGGGACTCAGCCAGGAAGCAGGCATTGCCGAAGAGCGGCCTCTGGTCGACGGCGGTAACGGTCATGGCTGCGGCCACAACCTGCTTGGCGCCGGCGCGATGATGGCGGCGACCGCCGTCAAGGATTATCTCGCCGCCGAAGGCATCAAGGGGCGGGTGCGCTATTACGGCTGTCCGGCGGAAGAGGGCGGCTCGTCCAAGGGCTTCATGGTGCGCGCCGGCGTGTTCGACGATGTCGATATCGCGATCTCCTGGCATCCGGCACCCTTTGCCGGCGTCAACAATCCGATCTCGCTTGCCTGTAACGAGCTCGACTTCCGCTTCAGCGGCCGGGCGTCGCATGCATCGGCGGCCCCCCATCTTGGCCGCAGCGCGCTCGATGCGCTTGAACTGATGAATGTCGGCGTCAACTATCTGCGCGAACACATGCCATCGTCGGCGCGCATCCACTATGCGGTAACCGATACGGGCGGCAACGCGCCGAACGTGGTGCAGGCCCGCGCCAAGGCGCGCTATCTCGTGCGCGCCCGCAGCTTGCCGGAACTGCTCGATCTCGTGGAACGCGTCCGCAGCGTCGCCAAGGGCGCGGCGATGATGACCGGCACGACCGTCACGGACGAGATCGTCAGCGGCGACGCCAACCTCGTCGGCAACACGCCGCTCGAATCGCTGATGCATCGCCAGCTCGAGCATCTGGGACCGCCTCAGTTCGACGAGGATGACCGGCGGATGGCGGCCAAGTTCCAGGAGACCTTTACCGGCGAGGATATCGCCTCTGCCTTCGAGCGTTTCGGGCTCAAGCTGCGCCGGGGCGTTGCCCTTTGCGATACGATCTTTCCGCCGGAAAACGGCGCCGGCACGCTCGTCGGCTCCACCGATGTCGGAACCGTCAGCTGGGTGGTGCCGACCGTGCAGATGCGCGGCGCGACCTATGCCATCGGTACGCCGGGCCATTCCTGGCAGCTGGTTGCGCAAGGCAAATTGCCGGCGGCGCACAAGGGCATGGAACACGCGGCCAAGGTGATGGCGAGCACCGCGGTCGAACTGATCCTCGATCCCACGCTCATTGCCGCTGCCAAGGCCGACCATGCGGCACGGCTCGAGGGCACGCCCTTCGTCAATCCCATTCCTGACGATGTCGATCCGCCGATCCCCGGGGTCGGCGACGTGAAACTGCCGATCCCCGGGGTGAGCCATGGTTAAGTCATCGATCGATAAGCGAAGGGAGGCGCTGCGATGACTGAGCCCGGTTTCCTTGACATTATCAGCGTCGGGCCGGACGGCTGGGGGCCGGCGCTTGCCGCTGGCGCCTGGATGACGATCCTGATCGCCGTCGCCGGCTTTGCGATCGGCGGCTTCATCGGCACCTTCGGCGCCTGGGCGAAGATCTCCGGCGGGCCGGTCGTCCGTGGCTGCGCCGAGGCCTACACGACTGTCCTTCGCGGCATTCCCGACCTCCTGGTTATCTATCTCTTCTATTTCGGCGGCAGCGCCGTGGTGACGGCCGTCGGCCAATTGTTCGGTGCGGAGGGTTTCGTCAGCTTTCCCGGTTTCATCGCCGGTGCCCTTGCGGTCGGCATCACCTCAGGCGCCCAGCAGACCGAGGTCTATCGCGGCGCCTTCCGCGCCGTGCATCCGGGCGAGTTGGAGGCGGCAACCGCCTGCGGCATGGGCCGGCTCCTCAAGTTCCGCCGCATCACCGCGCCATTGACGCTGCGTTATGCGCTGCCGGGCCTCGGCAACGTCTGGCAGGTGGTGTTGAAGGAATCCGCACTGGTCTCGGTCACCGGCGTCGTCGAACTCTTGCGCCAGGCGCAGATCGGCGCCGGATCGACCAGCCGGCCCTTCGACTTCTTCTTCATCGCAGCGATGATCTATCTCGCGATTTCCACCGTCTCGGGCCTCATCCTTCAGGTCACCGAGCGTCGGTTCTCGCGCGGCGTCAGGAGGGGCTGATGGATATCAAATTTGCCCTCGAAACCTTCTGGAGCCTGGCGGCAGCCCTGCCTCTGACGCTGGAGCTGGCCGCAACGTCGATCGCGCTCGGTTCGGTGCTGGCACTCGGGCTGGCGCTCGCGCGTCTGTCGGGCATCCTCGCGCTCGATCTCTTTGCCCGCATTTATGTGTTCCTGTTCCGCGGCACACCGCTGCTCGTGCAGATCTTCCTGATCTATTACGGCCTCAGCCAGTTTCCGGCGGTGCGTCACAGCATCTTCTGGCCGCTTCTGCGCGAGCCCTACTGGTGTGCGGTGCTGGCACTGATGCTGAACACGGCCGCCTATGCCAGCGAAATCATCCGCGGCGGGCTGCTCTCGGTGCCGCATGGCCAGGTCGAGGCGGCAAGGGCCTGCGGCATGGGTCGACTGATGATCTTCCGCCGCATCGTCATGCCGCAGGCGCTGCGCCAGGCACTGCCGGGCTATGGCAACGAGATGATCTCCATGGTGAAGGCGACCTCGCTCGCCTCGATCATCACGCTGATGGAAATCACCGGCGTCGCCGCCAAGCTGATTTCGGAGAGCTACCGGGTGATCGAGGTCTTCGTCGTCGCCGGTCTCATCTATCTCGCCATCAACTTCGCGCTGACCCGGCTCGTTGCGTTGGCCGAACACCGGTTCAACCCGCAACTGCGCGCGCCGCTGCCGATCGCCGCCGAACTCAAGGGAGAAACCCATTGAACATGTCCGCCGCCGTTACCACGCCGGTCGCGATCCGCGTGCACGACCTTCACAAGAGTTTCGGCCCGGTCGAGGTGCTGAAGGGCGTGTCGCTCGACGCGCGCGAGGGTGAGGTGATCTCCATCCTCGGCTCCTCCGGCTCGGGCAAGTCGACGCTGCTTCGCTGCATCAACATGCTGGAGGTGCCGAATTCCGGCACGATCGAGGTCGCCGGCGAGGCGATCCGGCTGAAGACGTCGAGCGACGGGCGCAGCCGCCCGGCCGACCAGAAGCAGGTGGACCGCATCCGCTCGGAACTCGGCATGGTGTTCCAGAGCTTCAATCTCTGGTCCCACAAGACCGTGCTCGAAAACGTCATCGAAGCGCCGGTGCATGTGCTGAAGCGCCCGCGGGCGGAAGCGATTGAGGAGGCCGAAGCCCTGCTTGCCAAGGTCGGCATTGCCGACAAGCGCAACCACTATCCCTCGCATCTCTCCGGCGGCCAGCAGCAGCGCGCCGCAATCGCCCGCGCGCTGGCCATGCGCCCGAAGGCGATGCTCTTCGACGAGCCGACCTCGGCGCTCGACCCGGAGCTCGTCGGCGAAGTGCTGCGCGTCATGCGCGGCTTGGCGGAGGAGGGGCGCACCATGCTGGTCGTCACCCACGAGATGGGCTTTGCCCGCGACGTCTCCAGCCGCGTCGTTTTCGTGCACAAGGGCACGATCGAGGAGGAGGGGCCGCCGCACGAGGTCTTCACCCATTCGAAGTCGGAGCGCTTCCGCCAGTTCATCAAGAGTTGAAGCCGGCCGTGATCGGCGGGCCGAAAAACAAAGCAACCAACATCCACAAAAGGGGAATGCTGCAATGAAAAAGACCACCGCAATCATGGCATCGGCGCTTGCCGTTGCCGCGGGGCTGATGTCCATGCCGGCGCAGGCCGAAGACAAGAAGTGGACGAAGGTGACCATCGCCACCGAAGGCGCCTTTCCGCCCTATAACCTGACCAAGGCAGACGGCACGCTCGACGGCTACGAGATCGAGCTCAGCAAGATCCTCTGCGACCACATGAAGGTCGAGTGCACCGTCATCGCGCAATCCTTCGATGGCATGATCCCGGCGCTCAACGCCGGCAAGTTCGACGCGATCATGGCCGGCATGTCGGCCACCGAGAAGCGCAAGGAAGTCATCGACTTCTCGATTTCCTATGGCAGCACCGGCCAGGCCTTCGCGACGCTGAAGGGTGGCGACCTCGAAACCCTGCCGATGAAGGGTGAACTCTTCTCGCTCGCCTCCAACGAGGCGGGCGCGCGCAAGGCGGTGGACGAGCTGAAGCCGCTGATCGAAGGCAAGACCATTGGCGTCCAGACCGCCTCGATCGCGGCGCGCTTCATCGACGAATATCTGAAGGACGTCGTCGAGGTGCGCGAGTACAAGACGACCGAGCAGCACGATCTCGATCTCGTCGCCGGCCGCGTCGATTTCGTCATGGCGTCCATGGGCTACCTGAAGACGACTGTCGAAAAGCCCGCCAACAGCGACATGGTCATCACCGGCCCCCGCTTCCAGGGCGGATTCCTCGGCGCCGGCAGCTCCGTCGGCTTGCGCAAGACCGACCCGGAACTGAAGGCGCTGTTCGACGATGCCATTGCCGCCGCCAAGGCCGACGGCACCATCAAGCGGCTGTCGGAGAAGTGGTTCGGATTCGACCTGACGCCGCAATAAGCCGGGTCGGTTCGCCCCCTCAACCGAAGCGCCGCGTGTTCTGCAAACGCGCGGCGCTTTTGGTGTTTGGAGTGTCCGGTGGTCGTGTGCTTGCGAGGCGGCTTGGCTGGGCTGATTTATTTATAGCAACGCGCAGCGCGTGCGGTCATCTTTCGGACACAATCGTTGCGTACAAGCCCATCCGTCGACGTTTGCTTATGAGCGCTGAATGTGTTCGCCGCTCGCAACTGTCGCGTCGCTTTAGACTTTTGACCACGGATGTACTGGCACTGGTGTAAGAGCGATGATGAGGAAGGTCGGTGCGGTTTCGCCCCGGCCTTTTTTATTGCCGGATGATCACTTCAGCGTTTTCGACGCCAGCACGAAGTCGACCAGGTCGCCGACTGTGATGAGCTTTTCGGCCGAGTCGTCGGTCAGGTAGATCTCGAACTCCTCCTCCACCAACATTGCCAATTGAGACACTTCGAGCGAGTCGGCGCCCAGATCGTCTTCGATCTCGGCATCGTCGGTCACTTCGGACGCCTTGACGCCGAGCAACTCGACGAGGATCGCCTTCACGCGTTCGGAAATATCGGATCGTGTGGGTGCCATGGATCTACTCCCTCCCACAAAGCATAACACAAAGGACGGTGAACGACCGTCTAGGCCTATCGGATCATTCGCCGATTTCGCCATGATCCAAATGGGTTAGGCCACTTCGGTCGGGGAGCGTACAACGAGGCCGGGCGCGACGACATTCTCGACACCTTCGTTCGCGACCTCTCGGATATATGGGGCGATCCGACGAAGAAGCGCCCCGTGTCGTGGCCGATCAAGATGCGATTGGGGCGGATATGACTGAGCTCCACCAGCCTCCGGTGCTCACCACCGGTTTGCGGCGTGCCGAAACCCTGGTGGTGGCGCCGCTGCACACGGTGCCGGAAATCGATGACACATGGCCGGGCTTTCGCGACATGCCGCCGGTGTTTGCAACGGCCATGATGGTCGCCTTCATCGAGGAGACCTGCGTGCGGGCCTTGCGCCCCTATCTCGGCCCGCACCAGCGAACCGTCGGCACATCCGTCAATGTTTCGCACGTGGCAGCCACACCGGTCGGCATGGCAGTCACGGCCGAAATCGAGCTTGTCGAGATTTCAGGACGAGTGCTGTCGTTCAAGGCAACCTGCCGCGACGAAGCCGGCCTCATCGGTGAAGGCACCCACCAGCGTACCATCATCGACTATGGCCGGTTCATGGAACGGCTAATGGAAAAGTCTGCCTCGAGCGGGCGGTGAGGAAGGCGCTGCAACCGCAGCGCCAAGTCAAATACAGCGGCAAAGCCGCTCCGGTGCCTTGCGACGATGGCCTATTTCGTCGGAGCAGGCGTCGGCCGCACCAGCGAAACGACGCGGGGCTTCGACGGCGCGTCCAGCCATTCGATCCACTTGTCGCGTTCCTCCGTCGTGTCGAAGAACCGCCAGAGCTTGTAGTCTTCTTCGGTGGTCTGCAGCATCTCGCCGATCGAGACGAGTTCCATCGGCAGTTCCACCTCGTTGCCGTCGTAGCGGATGAAGTAGATGCCTTCGGCAGCAAGCCGGATGATCTGGCCGGTGCCATAGGTGCCATCGGGATCGTCGACGGTGAAGTACATGCCGGTGAGAGTGTCGAGAATCTTGTCGTTCATAGGTTTTGGATGCCAGTTCAAGGAATAGGTTTCATCAGACCGTCGCCCGCCGTCGGAATTAAGGCAAGCTCAAATATCGAGTGTCCACGTCTGGTGAGGGCAGGGTGGCGCTAGGCCGGCCAATTGCATGCGATCCAGCCACTGCTTGTGAATTTTCTGATCGGCGATCAGGTATCCTTTGTCGCGACGTTCCGTCTACGCAACGCGCGTTCGCGTCCGATAAATTTTCTCCGTGTTCCATTAGTAACGTCTAAATTCTTCTTGCGGGTATATGTTGTAACTCATGAACAGACCAAATCTGTTCATCCGCTTTGTAGTGGCGGTCGAGGATAAGTAAAAAAAGTTGCCAACACTATTTGCGATCTAGGGAGAAAAATCATGAACAAGATTATGGTCTCTATGGTAGCTGCGTGTTCTCTTCTTGGAAGCGAAGCTTCCGCTAACTGTTCACCAGGTTTTCTGGCTGACGTTCTGTGCCAGGCGGGCGTCATCAATCAGGACACTGCAAATGGCCTCGATCAGGTTCACCAGGGTCTTGGCAATCCATTGGAGAATGCCGTTCCGAGCGTGCAGGGCGGCTTCGCGCAGCCGGCCGGCGGAGGGCAGTTTCAACCGGCGCCGATGAACAATCGCTTCCCCCAGTTGGCATGGGGCAATTATTGTGTGACGCCGTGGGGTGCGGTCTACGGTCCGCCAAACCCTATAGGCACACCGTGCACCGCCAATTTCAACGGTGTTCCGGTTCAGGGCCTGGTCGCCCGCTAACGCCAAGAGCGCGCAGCGCAGCCCCATGCAGCAACCTGCACGGGGCTGTTTCAGTTTAAGGGGGGTGTGGATCGGGAACCTTTACTCGGTGCGTGTCCCGACCTCTCGAGCCTACTCCCGGCTTCTCCGCCGCCGCCTGCCACCGCCTTCGCCATCATCAGCGCTCACCTTGCGCTCCGGCAACGTCACCACCGTCGAGAGCTTGGGGAAGTTGTCGACCTTGTTGGGCATCGCCATGGCGTTGACGAAATGCTCTTGAAACTTTGATTCAAGCGCCGTCTCTATCTTCTCGATTTTGCTGACGGTTTGCTCGATTTCGCGGCGGTGGCCGCGGTTAAGCAGCGCCATCAGTGCGCCGGTGCCGGCGGCGTTGCCGACGGCTTTCACGTCGTCGAGGTCGCAGTCCGGGATGAGGCCCAGGACCATTGCGTATTTCGGGTCGATGAACGAGCCGAAGGCGCCGGCGAAGCGGATGGTGTCGACATGGTCGACGCCCTGCTTTTCCATCAAGAGCTTGATGCCCGCATAG
The DNA here is from genome assembly GCF_050435225.1 of Ensifer sp. LBL. Classification (NCBI taxonomy): domain Bacteria; kingdom Pseudomonadati; phylum Pseudomonadota; class Alphaproteobacteria; order Hyphomicrobiales; family Rhizobiaceae; genus Ensifer; species Ensifer sp. LBL. Next base: position 125,242 of record NZ_JBNDJY010000003.1, read on the forward strand.
AGCGCTGCCTTGGCAAGCTGGATGGCGCGGATGTCGTTCTGCGTCACGGTGATGCGCGGCTCGCCGTCATGCAGCAGGTAGGAGAAGGTGCGACCGTTCGGGATGATGCGCGGGCTTTTTGCCGCCATTGCGCCATCGACGACGCCATCCTCGGAGATGATGCCGGAGAGGTACATTTCGGCGACGATCTCGATGATCGCCGAGCCGCAGATGCCGGTGACGCCGACAGAGGCTGCAGCCTCGGCAAAGCCTTCCTCGTCCGACCACTTTTCGACGCCGATCACGCGGAAGCGTGGCTCCAGCGTTGCCGGGTCGATGCGCACGCGCTCGATCGCCCCCGGTGCCGCCCGCTGGCCAGACGAGATTTCCGCACCTTCGAAGGCAGGTCCCGTGGGCGAGGAGGCGGCGACGACGCGGTCTTTGTTGCCGAGCACGATTTCGGCATTGGTGCCGACATCGACGAGCAGCATCATCTTGTCCTGGCGATAGGGGCCTTCAGACAAGGTCGCGCCCGCGGCATCGGCGCCGACATGGCCGGCGATGCAGGGCAGCATGTAGAGACGCGCGCCGCGGTTGACGTCGATATCGATCTCATGCGCCCAGTATTGCAGCGCGCCGGACACGGCGAGCGCGAACGGCGCCTGGCCGAGTTCCGTCGGGTCGATGCCGAGGAACAGGTGGTGCATGATCGGGTTGGCGACAAAAACCATGTCGAGAATGTCGTGGCGGTCGACTTCGCCCTGGGCGCAGACCTTGCCGATCAGGCCGTTGATTGCCTCGCGAACCGCCTTGGTCATCGCCTCCCGCCCATCCGGGTTCATCATCACATAGGAGACGCGGCTCATCAGGTCTTCGCCGAAGCGGATCTGCGGGTTGGACGTGCCCGAGGAGGCGACGATGCGTCCCGACAGCAGCGACACCAGATGCATGGCGATCGTCGTCGAGCCGATGTCGCAGGCAACGCCGTAGGCCTCGTTCTTCAGGCCGGGCCACAGGCCGACGATGAAGGGGCGCGAGCTATCCATGTCGCGGTGGATGGCGGCGGTCACCGCCCAGTTGCCCTTGCGCAGGATGCCCTGCACCTGCGGGATCAGGTGCGGCGCGATCAAGAGATCCTTCCAGCCCCAGTCCTTCTCCAGCATGACCTTCAGGCGGTCGAGATCGCCGAGCGGCTTGTGCATGTCGGGCTCATCGACCTCGACATAGCAGAGCTGGACGGCGGCGTTGCGCTCGATCACCCGGTCGGTCGCGGCCTTGCGCACCACCTGGGCGTTGATGACCGTATCCTGCGGCACGTCGATGACGAGATCGCCAAGGATCTGGGCGGAACAGGACAGGCGCCGCCCATCCGGCAGGCCGCGGATCTTCTCGTAACGCTCTTCCTTGGCGCCTTTTTCCGAGATGTGCTCCAGCGAAGAGACGATCTTGTGCTTGGCGAAGTTGCCTTCCTGCACCTCGATCTGACAGCGCCCGCAGGTGGCGCGGCCGCCGCACACGCTCTCGACATAGACGCCGAGCTTGCGCGCCGCATCGAGAACCGGTGTGCCCACCGGGAAGCGGCCGCGCTTGCCCGAGGGCATGAACAGCACCAGAGGTTCCTTTTGCGCGGCTTCGCTCATGTTGGTCTCGATCTCGGAAGTGCCTTCGATGCGCATGCTCTCAAGTCTTTCATCAGGTCCGCTCTCTCTGGGGTGAAGCACCGCTTTGGTGTTTCAGCCCGCGAGCGAAGCACGGGTAAACGGTTTCAGACTGCACCGGAACCCGGCCCGATAGTTGTCCAATCCCGACATGGAGCGATCTCAAAGCATCATTTCGGGAGGCTGTTGCGATGACGGGGAAATTGCTTACGGCTTCTTGCGCTGCAGACGCCGAGCGTTGCTGCGCACCCGCTTGCCATAGGGCCTCAGGGCCGCCGAAGCAATCGCCGTTCCATGGCCCGATGCCGTGGCGCCGGTCATCATCCGTATCGTGTTGTCGAAGGCGGCTTTCCAGAGCGCGACATTGACGGCAACGACGCTTTCGGCGGTCGCCGCGATCTTCTCGGAGATCATGCGCTGAAGCTCGGTCACATCCTGTGACTTACCCGTCAGCGCCGCCATCTGCATTTCCTGCAGTCGGACGGCGATCACGAAGGGCGCTTCAAACCAGAGGCTGGCGGCATCGAGGCGAAGGCTGCGTGTCATGATGATCTCCACGTTTGCGTTGCCGGATGAATTCTCGAAATCTGTCGGTAGCGTTGCTGAAGGCTGGCTTATCAACGGCTAAAGGGAGAAGGACGGCAATGAGGCATCGCTGCCTTTCAACGTCGTTCTCCCTTCCTTGGTTCAGCTCGATGCTGAAAAAAGAACCTATTCGCTTGCGGCAGCGCCACCCGTGCGGGCCGCGCGACCGCCGCGGCGTCCACCGCCGCTGGCGGCCGCCGGCGCGGCAGCAACCACATGGCCGCCCTCGGCCGGCTTGTGGTCGCGGTAGGTCTTGATCCAGTGGGTGCAGTTCGGGTCGGTGCCGTTCAAGACGTTCGCCGCACGCACGGCTTCCATCTCCTGCGGGCGGCAGGGGTTCATGATCGCCGACGTCATGCCGGCGCCGATGACCATGGGGATGAAGCCGGCATTGATGCCGTGGCGGTGCGGCAGGCCGAAGGAAATGTTGGAGAGGCCGCAGGTGGTGTTGACCTTCAGCTCTTCGCGCAGACGCCTGAGCAGCGCGAAGACCTGCTGGCCGGCCGTGCCCATGGCGCCGATCGGCATGACCAGCGGGTCGACGACGATGTCGTGCGGCTTGATGCCGAAGTCGGCGGCGCGCTCGACGATCTTCTTGGCAACGGCAAAGCGCACGTCCGGATCCTCGGAAATGCCGGTTTCGTCGTTGGAGATGGCAACGACCGGCACGTCGTATTTCTTGCAGAGCGGCAGGATCGCTTCGAGCTTCTCTTCCTCGCCGGTGACGGAGTTGACGAGCGGGCGGCCCTTGGCGACGCGCAGCGCCGCCTCGATCGCGGCGGTCACCGAACTGTCGATCGACAGCGGCACGTCGACGAGGCCCTGGACGATTTCGAGCGTCTTGACGAGCAGCGGCGGCTCGGTCTCGTTCGGGTTGACGGCGGTGACCCCTGCGTTGACGTCGAGCATGGTCGCGCCCGCTGCAACCTGCTCCAGCGCGTCCTTGATAACGGTGTCGAAGTTGCCCTCGATCATCTCGGCGGCGAGCTTCTTGCGGCCGGTCGGGTTGATGCGTTCGCCGATGACGCAGAAGGGCTGGTCAAAGCCGATGATGATCTCGCGGGTGGCGGAGGCGACGATTGTGCGGGTCATTAAGGGTCCTTTGTCCTGGCGGTGGGCTATGTAATCACGCCCTGGAGATCGATGATAGGCGTCGGAGACCGGCGCCGGTTTTGTCTGCTGTCTCTTCAGTGCGGGTGGTGGGCTGCCGCCTCGGCCATCTGCTGCTGGTTTTCTTCCTTGCCTTCGCGGATCTGCTCCAGACGTTCGGCAACGAGCTGATCGGCCGGCAGCGTCTCGCGTTTCCAGGGCTGGCGGCCCTTCAGGACGCCCGATTCATGCACGATTTCTGCGACATATTCTTCCTGGCGGTAGGCCATCACGTGGATGCCGGAGACGCCTTCGATCTCCTTGACCTCGTTGATGATGTCGATGCAGAGCTGCTTGCCTTCCTTCTTCTGGTCCTGCGCGCCTTCGAGACGGGTAATCACGCTGTCGGGAATATGGATGCCCGGCACGTTGGAGCGGATCCAGCGGGCGGTCTTGGCCGACGCCATCGGCCCGACGCCGACGAGGATGTAGCATTTCTCGTGCAGGCCGAGATCGCGCACCTTCTTCATGTATTCGCGGAACATCGGCACGTCGAAGCAGTACTGGCTCTGCACGAATTGCGCGCCGGCCTCGATCTTCTTGGCGAGACGATAGGGGCGGAAATCATAAGGAGGCGCGAAGGGGTTGATGGCGGCGCCCAGAAACACCTGCGGCGGGGTCGTCAGCTTGCGGCCTGAGAGGAACTTCGAATTGTCGCGCATGATGCGCACGGTTTCGAGCAGCGACATGCAGTCGAGGTCGAAGACGGGCTTGGCGCCCGGTTGGTCGCCGGCCTGCACGCCGTCGCCCGTCAGGCACATGATGTTCTGCACGCCCATGGCAGAGGCGCCGAGCACGTCGCCCTGGATGGCGATGCGGTTCTTGTCGCGGCAGGCGATCTGCATGATCGGCGCATAACCCATGCGCGTTAGCAGCGCGCAGATGCCGACCGAGGACATGTGGCAGTTCGCGCCTGACGCGTCGACCGCGTTGATGCCGTCGACCCAGCCGTCGAAGATCGCGGCGCGCTCGTAGACGTCCTGAGGATTGGCGCTGTCGGGCGGGTTGAGCTCGGCGGTGACGGCGAACTCGCCGCGACGCAAGACCCGTTCAAGCCGGCCGCGGGAGGAATGACCGGGCAGCGGATCGAGCGGCGCGCCGGGATCGTGCGGGTTGTAGTCGGGGCTCATGCCTGGCCTTCCTTGGATGCCGCATCGCGGCGCGCTGCTGCTTCCGCCGTCACGCGCAGCCAGGACGAGGTTTCGCGCAGCGACTGGTTGACCGGCTTCTGCACGTTCATGATGGCGTTGCCCTTCTCCATGTTCTGCGAACCCTTCCAGGCTTGCACCCAGACGCAGGGCATGTCCGGCTCGACCTCGCAATTGCCGTTGGCGCGCACGCCGCCGCAGGGGCCGTTGCGCAGCTGCTTCGGACAGTTCATCGGGCACGACATGCCCGTCGACGACAGCGCGCACTGGCCGCACATGCGACAGTCGAAGAGGAAGCCTTTGACGTGGCGCTCGACGAAGGTGACCGGCCGCTCGACGCGGCCGTAGCCGATGGCGTTCCAGAGCGGATGAAGCAGCAGGAACAGGTCGGCGAAGCGGTGGTAGAACCATTCGAGAAAGCGAGAGTTGCGCACCGCCCAGAGGCGCACCGTGTATTTATGGCGCGAGCGGCGGCTCGGCGACACGCCCGACGGCGTAAACGCGCCGGTGGCGGCTTTTGCCGCAGGTGCGGCATTGCCCTTCATGATCTTCGGTCCGCCCTCGGGTTTGGCGTCAGCCATTGTCGCGGCCTCCGGCCTTGACGAGCGCCACCAGACGTTCGCGGTCATAGGCGGCTTCGAGCTCGGCGGCGGCGCTATCGGCTTCCGTTTCCAGATCGTCGGAGACCGGCACCGGATCGGCCTTGCGCCATTCGGCGAGGTAGTCGTCGGTTTCGGCCGCACCGGTGCGCATCGCGCACATGTCGATCGCCTCGGTGAAGCGCAGCGACAGTTCACGCTTCGCCGTCGTGCGGCCCTTCTTGATGATGACCTGGGCCGGAATGTCGCGCCAGTAGACGATAATGCGATCTGCCATCGGGTGTTGTTCTCCTCCCCCTGCATGTTTGCTTTGATCGGTGCCGATCAAAGGCCGAAAACATGCAGCACTCCTAAGCGCTAAAGCGACCTTTGTGCGTCTCATCAGACGCGCGGCGCTGTAGTGCGACAATGCGCATGTCCCGGCGTCCGGGCTCATCTCGCCACGACGTCGGATATGTCCAAAAACGACGCTCGCGCAGATGCCATATCAGACGTCTTGGCGGTGATGCGCAAGTCGCAGTTGAGCCGCTTGTTGTGGGCAGGAGCCGCGGTCGTGGATTGCCCGCAGTATCAGGCTTTTAGGCTGCAGCCGGCTGATGCAAGCGAAGGGATTTCGCCTACCAGATCCGACGCGTCAGGCCGTTCCATACCCAGGTCCAGATCGGCGGGTGATACCATTGCCGTGACGGACCTGCGACATTGACGGTCCGCAGTTTTCCATCGAGCGCATCGGCAACCGCGGCAATCGCGATCTCCGTCGAGGCGGCTGTCTGCAGCAGCGGATAGGTGTGCATCGTATCGTCAGGGGCGGGGTTTTGCCGCGACTGGTAGAGCACGTCGCCTGTGTCGACGCCCGCATCGACCAGATGCACGGTCGCCCCGAAGTTTTCGAGGTCGTTGTTGACCCGCGCCCAGTAGCCGCCCATCAGGCCGCGATAGGCGGGATTGATGCCGGCGTGGAAATTGAGGACCGGGCAGGGCATCGCCGCCAGTGTCGCTGCTTTCAGCATGCGGCAACTGATGAGGAAGACAACGTCGGGTTCGAGCGCGCGGATCTGCGTTATGGCGTCGGCGTCATTCACCGAGGCGACGGCCTTGATCGGGATTGAGGAGTCGGGTTTTCCCGAGACCTCGTAGGTCGCGAGAATCTCTTCGGCGCGTTTTCGGGTGAAGCGCTTGCCGAATCGCGAGGCGACCATGGTCGCAAGCTGCCCCAGCGCCGTCAGCCAGCCGAGCTTGCCGGCGCGGCGGCGCAAAAACAGGCCCTTCGATTCCGGTTGCTCCTCCACGACGGCCACCTCGGCGAAGCGGCTTGCGAGCGCGTTGATCATGATCCATGGGTTTTCGCCGCCCGCCGTCACCACGACGACGCGGCCCGGGCGCTTGCCTGCGGCTTGGTTCTGGCTGGCGATTTCGGTCATGGCGGCCCCGCGGATGAACAGGGCCGAGTTATGAAGGCTTGCCCGTTACCGCCGGCTTAACTGGTTCCAGTACCATTCGGCGACACCGCCGCCGAGCACGACGAGCGCCACGGATTCGACCATCTTCACGTCATCCGAAAGGCTGCAGACCGTGCCGACGACCAGCGAGAGCAGCAGCCCGGCGGCGCAGCCGATGGCGTAGGGCAGGTAGTCTAGCAATTTCACTGGCGCCTCCCGTCCCAGACGCAGCTGTTGCGCACCGGGATGTAACGTAGGGTAGCGCAGATATGGGGATTAGGAAGGGCTTATTTTTCGTTGCAGGAGCGAGCGCTCACGTAAGCCGCTGCGCTTCGCTCAGCATCGGTGGACGAGGTTCGCCGGAGTACTTGCAAACAGGATTGCCCCTCACCCTAACCCTCTCCCCGCAGGCGGGGAGAGGGGACGTGCCCCGACCTTGTTTCGCCAAGCATACCGCAGCCGGGCCGGAAATGGTGGCGCTTATCGTTGGTGGCGTCGGGCCTGCGAATCTCCTTCGCCCCGCTTGCGGGGAGAAGGTGGCCGGCAGGCCGGATGAGGGGCATTTTTCAGGCGATTCGGATCGTCACGACGCCGCGGTGATCCGCCGGTGTATGGCCCCGAGACTTTCCCTGAACTTTTCGAAGGTGCCGTGCTCCGTCAATTCCCGCAGCACCTGTTCGTTGATACCGCCGCGGGTGGCGTAGTCCTCGGCCAGATGGGCGAAGCTTGCGTCCGGCGTCGTTGCCGGTGCTTGGCCGAGTGCGCCAAACAGGCTGGCCACATAGTCGCGGCCCTTCGCGTCGTCGACGCCGTTGTCCTTTAGCCAGCTATGGATCGTTTCCAGGTATTTGAAGTAGCTGGCATAGGTGGCGGTCGCCACACTCAGCGCATCGAACTCGCTTTCGCTTGCAACCTCGATCGCCGTGCCGAGCCGGCCGAAGAAGGCTGCCATATCCGGATCCGGCGGGAAGATGATCGTCGGCCCCTGACGGATCGCGATCATCGGCATCGGCAAGGCTTTGGTCACCCGCTTTGCCGGGCCGACCATGGCGGCGATCTCGTCGCAGGAGAAGGTCGCGATCAGGCTGACGACGTGGTGATCCGGGCGGAAGCGCAGGGCGGGCAGGACATCACGGGCGATCTGCGGCCGGACGCCGAGCATGACCGTGTCGCATTGATCGAGCACCGCCTGGTTGTCATTGGCAATCCGCACATCGGCAAATCGGGCGGCAAGGCCGGAGGCGATCTCTTCGTTGCGGGGCGACAGCACGACCGAGGTAGTGTCGCCCTCAAGCGTCTTGAGGCCGGTGACGATCGCCGAGGAGAGGGCGCCGGTGCCGATGAAGCCGAGTTTCATGGGTAATCCTGTTGCCTGAAATTGCGTTGGTTCGACCAGTCTGTGCGTCTATTTCATATAGGCGCGCACCACGTCCACCAGTTCGGCTGCTGCTTCATCCCGGTCCTTCTGCGACAGGTCGGCTGCGGCCAGATGCATGTGGATATGGTCTTCGACCACTTCCGCCATCAGCCCGTTGACCGCGCCGCGAATGCCGGCAATCACCTGCATGACCTCGGCGCAACCCTTCTCCTCTTCCAGCATCCGCTCGACCGCCTCCATCTGGCCGCGCAGGCGGCGGACCCGGTTGATGAGTTTCTGCTTCTCGCGGATCGTATGGGTCATCGGATACTCCGGTTTCGGGCGCTATGCGGCCCTTGGTTCCACCTCGACGGTCACATGCGACAAATCGTGGATGGCGGCAAGCTTCTCGCGATAATAGGACGGCGCCTGCGGATTGTCGGCGACGATCGAGACGATCGCGCCGTGGTGGCCGGGCCCGAGTTGCCAGATGTGCAGATCGACGATTTCGGCATCTTCCCTGGCAACGATCTCGCCGATCTCGTCCGGCAGGTCTTCGCCTTCAGGAATGTAGTCAAGCAGGGTCGCGCCGGTGTCGCGGATGAGGCCGAAGGACCAGCGGGCAATGACGAGCGCGCCGACGATGCCCATGGCGGGATCGAGCCATAGCCAGCCGTAGATCGCGCCCAAAGCAAGAGCGACGATCGCAAGGACCGAGGTCAGCGCGTCGGCGAGAACGTGCAGATAGGCGGCGCGCAGGTTGCGATCCTGGCCGCCTTGATGCCCCTGGTGCCCATGATGATGCCCATGATGATGCCCATGGTGATCGTGGTGGTGATGGCCGTGGTCGTCCTTCAGCAGCCAGGCGCAGACGAGGTTGACGATGAGGCCGGCAACGGCAACGAGGATCGCCTCGTGGAAATCGATCGTGACTGGAGAACCGAGGCGGCGCAGGCTTTCCCAGCCGATCAGAAGCGCGATCAGCGCCAGCACGATAGCGCTGGAGAAGCCCGCGAGATCACCCAGTTTCCCGGTGCCGAAGGTGAAGCGGCGATTGTTCGCGTGCTTGCGCGCATAGAGATAGGCAAGCGCTGCAATCAGCATCGCGGCCGCGTGGGTGGACATGTGCCAGCCGTCGGCAACCAGCGCCATCGAGCCGAAGACCTGTCCGGCCGCGATCTCGACCACCATCATCGTCGCGGTCACGGCAATGACGATCCAGGTCCGCCGCTCGTTGCGCTCGTGATTGCCGCCAAGGAAGACATGATCATGGCTGGCCGCGAGCACGCGCGCCTCGTCATGCGAATGCCCGTGGTGAGCGTGGTGGTGATGATGGTCGTGCTCGTGATTGCCCATGTCGATGCCTCCAATATGATATAGGGGGGTACCCTATATGGAGGGCAGTGTAAAGTCTCTGTTTCGGGCCTGCGATTTCAAATTGATGATGTCGCTAATTCAAGCCTTCAGCAGCGACGTCGTCAGGTCGCCATAGCCGGTGAAGCGGTATTCGTATTCGAGGCCCAGTCGTTCGGCCGCCTTCTTGGCCTTCTCCTGCAAGCCCGCGTCTTCCTGCTGCGAGAGATAGACCAGCTTGCGGTAATGGCCGAAATACATGTCCCGGAGTTCCGGGTTCCGGTCGAGGCCGAGCGGTTCGATGACGAAGGCTTCGAACTGGCGGGCGAGGAAGTCGGTGAGGAAGAAGGCGGTGATGTCGTCGTCCCAGCGGCGGGCGAAATCGTCGTTGCCGGCAAAGAAGGAATAACAGTGCGGGCCGGGGATACGCTCGACCTGTTCTTCCTCCAGCAGCCGGTCCAGCTGGCCACCGGTGCCGCAGTCGGCATAGGCGACGAATATGCGCTCAAACCCTTGCGCCCGGGCCTTGGCGATGGCGTCACGAATGCCCGGCGTGATCTTGTCGGGGGTGTTGTGCCAGATGGCGGGCAGACAGTTGAGGTCGATATGGGCGAGCCCGTTCGCCTCGCAGATCGCCAGGATTTCGCGGGCGATGGCGCCGCAACCGATCACGTGAACTTTTTTAGGTTGTGCACGTTCTATTGGCGGCGATATTTTTTCCATCTTGATTCCACTTGGCTCTCAACGGGAAGGAACCTGACCATGACAGTAAAGACCCTTGCGATCGTCGGCGCCGTCCTCGTCGCCCTCTCTACGCTCACTGCCTGCGGCAACACCATTCGCGGCATCGGGCAGGATACCGCAAACACGGTGAACGCGACACAGGCGGCCGGCAAGAAGGTCGCACACTCCGTCAATTAACGCTGCCTCGAAGAGCGCCGCTTCCCAGCGCATGTCGGTTCCCGGTTTCGGCGAAACGATGAGCGGATAGGGTGCATTGCGCCCGGGCAGCGGGCCTGCCGGACATTAAAAAGCCGGCCGCGGATGTCACCTCTGCGGCCGGCTTTGTCATTTCGGGCCGTCCGAAGCTCAGCCGGCCAGGCGGTTGTGCTTGCGCTTCATGAAGTCCTTGGCGGTTTCGACGGCGATCGCCGCATCGCGGCAATAGGCGTCGGCGCCGACGGCCTTGCCGAATTCCTCGTTGAGCGGCGCACCGCCGACGAGAACGACGTAATCGTCGCGCAGGCCCTTTTCCTTCAGCGTGTCGATGACGACCTTCATGTAGGGCATGGTGGTGGTCAGAAGCGCCGACATGCCGAGAATGTCCGGCTGCTCGCGCTCGATGGCTTCGAGATAGTTTTCAACCGGGTTGTTGATGCCGAGGTCGACCACGTCGAAGCCCGCACCTTCCATCATCATGCCGACGAGGTTCTTGCCGATGTCGTGAATGTCGCCCTTGACGGTGCCGATCACCATCTTTCCGAGCTTCGGCGCGCCGGTTTCGGCGAGCAGCGGGCGCAGGATGGTCATGCCGGCCTTCATGGCGTTGGCCGACAGCAGCACTTCCGGCACGAACAGGATGCCGTCGCGGAAGTCGATGCCGACGATGCGCATGCCTTCGACCAGCGCCTGCGTCAGGACGTCATAGGGCGTCCAGCCGCGCTTGAGCAGGATGTTGGTCCCGTCCTCGATTTCCTCCTTCAGGCCGTCATAGAGGTCGTCGTGCATCTGCTGCACGAGTTCTTCGTCGGAAAGGTCCTCGAGAATGATTTCATCGTCTGCCATATTGGGGTTCCTCGGTTCCTGGCACGGTCGCGCGAAATTTTCGGACGCGTCCATCAATCCATAGCGGTCGATGTCTAAAAATCTGTTTTCGAAAGCGACGTCGCATATGACAAAAAGCGACGGGAGTGCGGCTTCTTTTGCCGCCTGTATATTCTTAACAAAAACAATATATTCGCGCCACGCGGTTTTTGCGCCCGCTTGTCGCCGCTCGGCAGTGTTCGAGTTGCGCCACGCCTTGGCGCATTGAGACCCGCAAGGCCCCTGATGCTTGGTAGCATTAGGGCAAATTGATGCTTGAAGGCGCAAAAAGTGATGCGCGGGAGAGGAAAAGCGAATGAGCGACGTGACAGATCAGGGCGCGGTTGAAGGCGGCGGTCGCCGCGCACGCGGCGAGGGACGGGGAGCAGCGGCGCGGCGCGCATCGCGCACCGGCGGCGGCCCGGGGCCGTCACTGCCCTATATCCAGCGCAAAATTCGCGAATACGAGGTCCTCGACGAGGAAGGCCTGCAGCTGATCGAGCGCAATGCCGACACCATCCTTGAGGAAATCGGCATCGAATTCCGTGACGACGCCGAGGCGCTCGAACTCTGGAAGCAGGCCGGCGCCGACGTGCGCGGCCAGCGCGTGCATTTTCCGAAAGGTCTTTGCCGCGAACTCCTGAAGACGGCACCTTCCGAATTCACCTGGCATGCCCGCAATCCCGAGCGCAGCGCGAAGGTCGGCGGCAAGGCGACGATCTTCGCGCCGGTCTACGGCCCGCCCTTCGTGCGTGACCTTGAAGGTGTGCGGCGCTATGCGACGATCGAGGACTTCCGCAATTTCGTGAAGCTCGCCTATATGGCGCCGTCGATGCATTCGTCCGGCGGCACGGTCTGCGAGCCGGTCGACATTCCGGTGAACAAGCGTCACCTCGATATGGTCTACAGCCATATCAAGTATTCCGACAAACCCTTCATGGGTTCGGTGACCGCGCCGGAGCGCGCGGAAGACACGATCGCCATGGCGAAGATCGTCTTCGGTGACGACTTCGTCGAAAACAACTGCGTCACGCTCAACCTGATCAACGCCAACTCGCCGATGGTCTTCGACGAGACCATGGTTGGTGCGCTGAAGGTCTATGCCCGCCATAACCAGGCCTGCGTTCTCTCGCCCTTCATCCTCTCCGGCGCCATGAGCCCGGTGACGGTCGCAGGCACCTTGACGCAGATTCTCGCTGAAGTTCTCGCTGGTGCCTCCTTCACCCAGCTCATCCGCAAGGGCGCGCCGGTTCTGTTCGGCACCTTTGCCGCCTCGATCTCGATGCAGTCGGGCGCGCCGACCTTCGGCACGCCGGAGCCGTCGCTGGTCTCCTATGGGGCGGCCCAGCTCGCCCGTCGCCTCAAGCTTCCCTTCCGTACCGGCGGTTCGCTCTGCGGCTCCAAGGTTCCGGACGCGCAGGCGGCGCACGAATCGGCCAACACGCTCAACATGACGCTTCTTGCCGGCACCAATTTCGTGCTGCATGCGGCAGGCTGGCTCGAAGGCGGTCTGATTTCCTCCTACGAGAAGTTCATGATCGACCAGGACCAGCTCGGCATGATGCAGAAGATGGCTGAAGGCGTGGACCTTTCGGAAAACGCCCAGGCGCTGGACGCGATCCGCGAAGTCGGCCCGGGCAGCCACTATCTCGGCTGCGCCCATACCCAGGCCAATTTCCAGACGGCCTTCTACCGTTCGCCGCTCGCCGACAACAACTCCTTCGAGCAGTGGGAAGTGGAAGGCGAAAAGCGCATCGAGCAGCGCGCCAATGCGCTGGCCCGCAGCTGGCTGGAACATTACGAGGCGCCTTACCTCGATCCGGAGATCGACGAAAAGCTCAAGGCCTTCATCGAGAGCCGCAAGAACTCGATGCCCGACGCTTTCACCTGAAAGGGTCCCGAGCGAGCCAGGGAGCAAGGCGGCGCGGCGCAGGTGGCTGACATGATCCAGAAGGAGGTCTGGCGCCCGCATTATGAACATCAGGGGCCGAAACCGAAATGACGGCGCCTTCCGCAAATGCGGACAAGACACTCGAAACGATCCGTGCGGCGCTCGCGCCGCACGGTCTTTTTTTGCGCGGAACCGTGAACTTCGCCTCCGGTGAGGCTGCGCCGCTGCTTTCCGATGGCCGTCCGGCGGCAAGCGTGGTGCTGATCGGCAATATCGGCGGCTCGCTGTGGCAGCCCTTCAGTGCCTGGCGGGATGGTCTCTCCGATCGCGGCGGTGCCGATCCTCTGGACACGTGGTCGAAGGCGGTGATCCAGCCGATCGCCGCAGCCTGCGGTGCGACCGCCTATTTCCCATCCGACCCGCCGTGGCAGCCGTTCCAGCAATGGGCGATGCGGGCCGAGGGTCTGAAGCCGTCGCCATTGGGCATCCTCATCCATACGCGATACGGCCTTTGGCACGGCTATCGCGGCGCGCTCGCCTTCCGTATGCCTCTTGCAGAAACAGGCGAGCGCGCGACAGAGCATCCCTGCGACAACTGCTTAGGAAAGCCCTGCATCTCAGCCTGTCCGGTGGGCGCGGTCGCCGATGAACGCTTCGATGTCGGGCTCTGTCGCAGCCATCTGCGCACGGATGCGGGCAGGGCCGGTTGCCTCACAAGCGGCTGCATCTCCCGGGCGGTCTGTCCCGTCGGCAGCCGGTATCGCTACCCGCCCGAGCAGTTGCGCTTCCATATGTCTGCGCTTGAAGTGTGAGCGCCGGTCTCCACTCTGGCGCGCAAAGATGGTGCAAATCTCCAAAATGACTAAAATTGGAGGTGTCGTGGAAAGGTAATATTATCGAATTTATAACGATCTGGACGGCGTGGCGTTGGAGTCCATCGTATGAGAGGTAGCCCAGTCGTATCCGTGAGCAACTATCCTCCGCACCTGTCGCGCGAGGACGTGCAAGCGCAGATATCTCGGCTTGACAGTATTCACGCTGCCAACAGCCAGGTTCTGGAGGACGCTTTCAAGCGCCTTCTGGCGATCGGCGCCGGCCATGCGGCCGTCATCACCGCCTGCATTGCCGGCTTCGATGCGCTGGTGGACCGATCGGTTCTTACCGGCGATCTTCTGCCCGATGCCATCGACATCCTCAGGAAATTTGCGCTTACCGTCAGCGCGCTCGGCCTGTTCCTCACCTTCCTTGCTATCGGCAACAATTACGGCGAAGTCCAGAAGGAAGCCAGGCGCCATGCGGTGAAGGTGGCAACGACGCTCAGAGAGAAGCGGCTGCTTTTGTCGCTGTCGCAGGATGTGCTGAACCGCGATCCCAAATCCTATCTGCTTGCAGGCGTCGGGGGCTTTGCCTGCCTTTGCGCGATCTTCGGCCTTGCAAGTCTCGCCGGCATCGCCGGTCTCGTCACCACCATGGCGGCGATCGTCGGCGGCTAGTCGCCAAGCGTATGATTTCGCCTGTGCCCGCGCCAGAATAAGCCGCAATCTCAGGCATGCTTGGCGGCTGATTCGATTGGACCTTTCGCCATGCCGCTTTTTCCAAAACCCTTTCTCGTCGGTGCCGTTCTGTCGGCCGGTCTTGCCGGGCCTGCGCTCGGTGCCTGCCGCGATGTCAGCCATCTTGGTCAGGACTATTTCGCCTGCAGCTTCGACCCGGCAACGAGCGATATCCGCCTCTACAACAAGGATCAGGCCGGCGTGCCCTTCCGCTCGTTCCGGGCGCTGTCGCTCGAACTGCGCCATCGCGAAGAATATATGAGCTTCGCCATGAACGGCGGCATGTATCACGACGATCTGTCGCCGGTCGGCCTGCATATCGAAGAGGGGCGCGAGCAGGCGCCGCTGAACACCAATTCCGGGTGGGGCAATTTCCACCTGCTGCCGAACGGGGTGTTTTATGTCGGTGACGGCAGGGCGGGGGTGATGGCGGCGGATGCCTATCGCGATGCCAAGCTGACGCCGCGGTTTGCCACGCAGTCAGGGCCGATGCTGGTCATCGACGGGAAGCTCCATCCGCGCTTCCTGCCCGACAGCACCAGTTACAAGACCCGCAACGGCGTCGGCGTGACGAGCGAAGGCGAGGTGGTTTTCGTCGTCTCGAAGCGGCCGGTGCGCTTCCACGATTTCGCGACGCTGTTTCGCGATACATTGGATTGCCCCAATGCGCTCTTCCTCGACGGCACGATTTCGAGCGTCTATGCGCCTGATATCAACCGCCACGATCGGCTGTTTCCCATGGGCCCGATCATCGCCGTCGTCGGAAAATTTCCACGCTGATCGCCGTTCAAGCGAATGGCGGAGCGGGATTTTTCGCTCGCTCGAAGATTTTTTTGTTTTTGGCCCAAGGAATGATCGACCTCCAACGTCTAAGGTTCAAATGAGGTGAGGGCGGGCACGGATTTGGACGCTGAACTCGTCGAAAAGGCGGTAGGTGGAGACCGGCAGGCTTTCGGCCAGCTGGTCGAGCGACACTATGATTTTGTCCATGCGGTCGCCTGGCGCTGGTCGGGCAATGTCTCGGACGCGGAGGACATCGCCCAGGATGTCTGCCTGCGACTGGGGGCGGCCATTCGCGGCTTTCGCGGTACCAGCCGGTTTCGCACCTGGCTTTATACGCTGACGCTGAACGCCGCGCGCGACCATCGGCGGCGGCAGGTGCGCGATAACAGCCGCATGCAGGCCTATGCCAGCGAGCAGGCGACGGCAGCACGCCTTGAGGATCCCGACGAGGAACAGCGCGAGGCGCTCTGGAACGCGGTCCGGGAGCTGCCGGAGAAGCAGTGCGATGCGGTGCTGCTCGTTTATGCCGAAGGCTTGAGCCATGCGGCAGCGGCCGACGTGCTCGGCTGTTCGGAGGCAACGATTTCCTGGCATGTGCACGAGGCGCGCAAGCGCCTGAAGACATTGCTCGGCAAGGAGGCAGTGTGACGATGAGCGACGATTTCGAAAAGCTTGGCCGGATCAATCCGCCGAAGGCTTCGCCGGAAGCGCGCGCCCGTGCGCTTGCCTTGGCCATGCAGGCCTTCGACGAAGCCGAAGAAAATTCGAATGCCACCCAAGGATCGGTTCGGCCGGTTCGTCAAAGCTCCATCTTCAACCGGATATGGAGCCCTATAATGAACCGGAAACTGCTTGCAGGATCGGCGCTGGCAACCCTTCTCGTCGTGCCCGCCGCCGCCTTCCTGACGCTGGAACTGACACGCGACGGTGCGCCCTTCGGCGAACGCGCGCAGGAAATCGCGCTGAAGGACGAGGCGAAGAAGGAAACGGAGCGCCAGAAGCCGGAGCCGCAGATGGCGGCCAAGAAGGCGGCTGCCGAAGAACGTGCGCGCCAGCAGGAAGCGAAAACCGTGGAGGCGCCCGCGACCGTAGAGGCCGAAAGCGAGGCTGCGGCCCCTGCTGCGCAGGCCGATGCGATGGCCAACAGTGTTGCACGCGACAGCGTCGCTCCGCTCTCGGCCGTCGGCGGTGCGCAGCCGCAGATGACATACCTGCCGGCCCCCGTGGTTCAGGAGGAGCTGATCGCCGCACCCCAGGAAAACCGCGAGCGCTTCGGCAAGGCCGACAGCAATCCGGTGAAAAGCGTCGCGACTGACCCGATCTCGACCTTCTCGGTCGACGTCGACACCGCATCCTACGCCTTCGTGCGCCGCTCGCTGATGGAAGGGCAGATGCCGGAGCGCGATGCCGTGCGCGTCGAGGAGATGGTCAACTACTTCCCCTATGACTGGCCGCGGCCTGCGAGCGCTGCCGAGCCCTTCAAGGCGACTGTGACTTTGACGCCGACGCCCTGGAATGGTGGCACGCGGCTGATGCATTTGGCGATCAAGGGTTACGACGTCGTGCCGGCGGAAGCGCCGAAGGCGAACCTCGTCTTCCTGATCGACGTGTCCGGCTCGATGGACGAGCCCGACAAGCTGCCGCTCCTGAAAGGCGCATTCCGGCTGCTGGTCGAGAAACTGAAGCCCGAGGATACGGTCTCGATCGTCACTTACGCGGGCAACGCCGGGACGGTGCTTGAGCCGACGGCAGTCAAGGACAAGGCGAAGATCCTTGCAGCCATCGATACCTTGCAGCCGGGCGGCTCGACCGCCGGCGCGGAAGGGATCGACGCGGCCTACGGGCTTGCCGAAAAAGCCTTCGTCAAGGGCGGGGTCAACCGCATCATGCTGGCGACGGATGGCGACTTCAATGTCGGCCCGTCGAGCGACGAGGACCTGAAACGGCTGATCGAGGACAAGCGCAAGAGCGGCATCTTCCTCTCGGTGCTTGGCTTCGGCCGTGGCAACTACAACGACGCGCTGATGCAGACGATCGCCCAGAACGGTAACGGCACGGCCGCCTATATCGACACGCTGGCCGAAGCGCAGAAGACGTTGGTGGAGGAGGCGGGGTCCTCGCTCTTCCCGATCGCCAGGGACGTCAAGCTGCAGGTGGAGTTCAATCCAGCGGCGATCGCCGAATACCGGCTGATCGGCTACGAGACACGCGCCTTGAAGCGCGAGGACTTCAACAACGACAAGGTGGACGCCGGCGACATCGGTTCCGGTCACAGCGTGACGGCGATCTACGAGGTGACGCCGAAGGGCAGCCCGGCGGTGCTGAACGACGACCTGCGCTATGCAGAGGCGGAAAAGTCGGCGGCTGAAGCGACAGGAAACAGCGGCGAGCTCGCCTTTCTGAAGATCCGCTACAAGAAGCCGGATGGCGACAAGAGCGAGCTGATCACCACGCCGGTAACCGAGACGAATGCGGTGCCGTCGCTCGCCGAGGCGTCCAATGATGTCCGCTTCTCGGTGGCCGTGGCCGCCTTCGGGCAGAAGCTTGCAGGGGTGACGGCGCTCGCCGACTATTCCTTTGACTCAGTCATCGATCTGGCCGCAGCCGCCAAGGGCGCCGATCCGTTCGGCTATCGCGCCGAGTTCGTCAATCTGGTGCGGCTGGCCAAGGGGCTCAGCGGTTCCGGGAAATGAGCTGAGGAAGCCCCCGCGGCGAGGGCGTGCCCCTCATCCGCCTGCCGGCACCTTCTCCCCGTCATGACGGGGAGAAGGGACAAGCGGCGACCGTTTCGCCCACGTGAAGGCTCAGATTGCTCCTGACGTTGAGGTCTGTCCGTGGAGCGTGCGCCCAGCGGCTCTCTCGCCGCTTGCGGGGAGAGATGTCCGGCAGGACAGTGAGGGGCATGCCTCAGGCGCGAGGGTCGATCGCAGCGAAGATGAATTAACACCTGCGATCTGGCACCCAAGGGGCGCCCAGCGGCTCTCTCCCCGCCTGCGGGGAGAGATGTCCGGCAGGACAGTGAGGAGTGCGCGCCTCGATCCGCTGTTGCCTCAGGCCTTCGGAAAGGCGCGATCCAGCCCACCGGCCTTCGACAGGCCCGCCTTGAACGCCTGGTAGGCTGCATGCTGGCTGGAGCGGCCGGCTTCCATCAGGCGTATCTGCAGGCGTGCCGGTGCATGGCTGCCGAGCCACTGGCCGAGCTTTTCGAGTTTCAGCGAATTCAGGAACTTCGCCTCCGAGGAAATGTCGAGGTGGCGGTAGAGGCCGTCCATCAGACGCTCGTCCTGCTCGGGATTTTCCATCAGCAAACGCAGGAAGGACTGGTCGGCTTCGCTGAAAGTCCCGAATTTTTCGGCGACGGTGTCCCGGTCGGGAAAGGAGGCTGGGCCGGCGTTCATGTCACTGTCTCCCGTCTGCGGCCGCGCGGTGCGTTCTGCGGGACGCAAAGGCGCGGTGTGGCACTTTGAACCGCTGCATGATCTCGTCCTGGGTGGCGAGGGCACAGCGAATCTCTCTTCCATCGGGGATAGGCCAGCGGCCACGGGGGCGCAAGCGGCGGGGAATATGCAGGTATTGAACATATAGTCCAATATTGACAAATGATCCAAGTGTGGGCATATGCGGCCCATGACCATTGCACCCGCCTTCGCCTCCATCCTTGCCACGCACGCGCCGACCGCGGCTGCAATCAGCGCGCTTCTTTACCCGCATGGGGAAGTGGTGCTGCACGACCTGAAGACCGGTACGATCGCGGGGATCTGGAACTGCTTTTCCGGCCGGGCGGTCGGCGAGGACTCGCTGATCGAAGAGGAGTTTTCAGCCCTCGGCAGCACCGACGCGGTGCTTGGTCCCTACGAGAAGACCGGCGGGGATGGCCGGCGCTTCAAGTCGATCTCGGCCGTTTTGCGCAACGGCGCGGGAGAGGCGATCGGTCTGCTCTGCATCAATCTCGACATGTCGATGATCGATCAGGCGGTGAAGCTGCTCTCGGCTTTCGCCGGCGCCGAGCAGCCCAGGCCGCAGGCACTGTTTTCGCGCGACTGGCGCGAGGAGATCAACGCGACGCTGCATGGCTGGCTGAAGGAGCGGGGGCTGGCGCTCTCGGCACTCAAGCGCGGCGATCGCGTGGCGCTGGTGGCAGCGCTCGACGAACGCGGGCTGTTTCAGACGCGCAATGCGGTCGATCACCTTGCCAGCCTCATCGGCGCCTCGCGCGCGTCGATCTACAATTATCTCGCTGCGGCCCGCGGCGAGGCGCCCTGATTGCAAGCCGCACTGTTTCCGCATGGAGAGCGGTTTGCAGCTCTCCGGACTTGCCTGACCCATAACCGTTCGCGTGCGCCTCAGCCGCGCGAGGAGGAACTATCGATGACGACCTTGCCCGATTTCCGGCTCGAAACCCATTTCTCCCGCTGGGAGTTCAGCGCCCGCCACCATATGACCGCGAGCGACAGCCAGACGACCAGCATGCGCGATCTTCTGGCGCTCGCCGACGATGACGACCGCGCCGCCTGGGACAACATCACGCTCGGCTATACCGAGACCTATGGCGCGCCGGCGCTGAGAGCAGCGATCGCTGCGACCTATGAGGGGCTGACGTCTGCCGATATCCTCTGCTTTGCCGGCGCGGAAGAGGGGCTCTACTGCGCCATGCTGGCGCTGCTCGGGCCGGACGACCACGCGATCGTGACGGTGCCGAACTACCAGTCGATGGAGACCCTGCCGGTGACGATCACCGGCGCGGTCACTGGCGTGCCGCTTCGCCCGGAAAACAACTGGCGGCTCGATATCGCCGACGTGCGCGCTGCGCTGAAGCCAAACACGAAGCTGATCTGTGTGAATTTCCCCAACAACCCGACCGGCGCGATTGCCGACCAGGAGACCTTTGCGGCGCTCGCAACGCTCTGCACCGAGCGCGGCATCCATCTCTTCAGCGACGAGGTCTATCGCGGTCTGGAGCGCGACGCCTCGTTGCGCCTGCCGCAGGCGGCGGAACTTTTCGAGCGCGGAATCTCGCTCAACGTCATGTCGAAGGCCTACGGGCTTCCGGGTCTCCGGATCGGCTGGATCGCCTGCCGCGACCGTGCCCTGCTCGAACGCATGGAGAAGATGAAGCACTATCTGTCGATCTGCAATTCGCGGCCGTCGGAAGTGCTGGCGACGATCGCGCTCAAGGGGCGTGCCGTTATCCTTGATCGCAACCGGGCGCTGGTCGCCGCCAATCTCGAAAAGCTCGGCGCCTTCTTTGCCGAGTTCCCCGACCTCTATGAATGGCGTGCGCCGGACGGCGGCTGCGTCGGCTTTGCCCGGTATCTGGGCGCCGACGGCGTCGAGAACCATTGCCGGGGGCTGGTGGAGGAGGCGGGCGTCTTGCTGTTGCCGTCGAGCCTCTTCGTTTCCGACCTGCTGCCGGTCGCGACCGATCGCTTCCGCGTCGGTTTCGGTCGCAAGGATATCGAGATCGGGCTCGAAGCCTGGCGCCGGCATATTCGCCGATAGCCCCAGTGTCGCCATCTTCGGCCTGCCTGTTACCGCAGGTCCCGCTCCGGGGCACATGCCCCGGAGTTTTAGAACGCACGCATGTGGATACGGACCGCGCGACAATGGTTCCATTGTCAAGATTGTGTTAACGAGCGGCCCCCGCCACCCGAGTGTTTCCTCTGCTGATGCGATACAGACCCGAAATCGATGGACTGCGCGCGCTTGCCGTCGTCCCGGTCCTGCTGTTCCATGCCGGCTTCGGCCTTGTCTCTGGCGGCTTTGCCGGCGTCGATGTCTTCTTCGTCATCAGCGGCTATCTCATCACCGCCATCATCCAGCGCGAAATCGGCGACGGAAACTTCAGCATCGCCCGTTTCTACGAGCGCCGCGCCCGCCGCCTGGCGCCGGCGCTGCTGCTGGTCTGCGCCGTCTCGATCCCCTTCGCGCTGATGTGGATGCTGCCGGGAGAGCTCAACAGCTTCGGCAAGAGCCTCTACGCGGTAAACCTGTTCGCCTCGAACTTCTTCTTCTGGGACCAGACCGGCTATTTTGCGCCGAGCACGGCGCTGCTGCCGCTGCTGCACACCTGGTCGCTTGCGGTTGAGGAGCAGTTCTATCTGGTCTTCCCGCTGCTTCTCTTGCTCCTTCACCGCTACTCGCAGGCAACGCTGCTGAAGGTGGTTGCGGCGCTCGTGCTGCTGAGTTTTGCGGCAACGCAGATCTTTGCGAACCTGGACCCGGCCGCGAATTTCTACCTGCTGCCAAGCCGCTTCTGGGAACTTGGCGTCGGCGCGCTGCTTGCGCTCGTCGGCGTCGAAAAGCTCAATCTTTCGAAAGGCAGCCGTGAGCTTCTCTCGGGCCTCGGCCTGCTGGCGATCGTCGCGAGCTACGTCTTCGTGGTGGAATCCGCCTTCTATCCCGGCTGGACGACCGTGCCGGTGGTGCTGGGCGCGGCGCTGGTTCTGGCCTTCGGCCGCAGTGATACCGTCGTCGGTCGATTGCTGTCGCTGAAGCCGCTGGTCGCAATCGGGCTCATCAGCTACAGCCTCTATCTCTGGCACCAGCCGGTCTTTGCCTTCGCGCGTTTGCGGTCGATCGAGGACATTCCGGCCGAAGGCTATGCATTGCTGGTCGCGCTCTGCTTCGTGCTTGCCTATCTCAGCTGGCGTCTCGTCGAGCAGCCTTTCCGCAAGCCGGGCCGTTTCAGCCGTCGCACGGTTTTCGGTGCGACGTTTGCCGCCGGATCGGTCGCGATCGCCTTCGGCTTCACGCTCGACGGTTCGGACGGTCTCGCCGCCCGGAACCGCGAACTTGCGCAGCTTTCGGAACCGAGCGTCGGGCTCGGCAAGAAATGCGATGCTGTCGCCGACCTGCGCTGCGCCTCTAACCCGAAACCCGAGGTCGCGGTCTGGGGCGATTCCTTCGCCCGACACCTCGTCGACGGCATCATCGCGTCGAAGCCGGACGTGCGGCTGGTGCAGCTTGCCAAGAACAATTGCGGGCCGTTTTTGAACCTGTCGCCGATCATGCCGCGGCTCGGCCGCGACTGGTCCGACGATTGCGCCCACTACAACGAAGAGGTCCGCCGCTTTCTGCTTGCGAACCGGTCGATCCGCTACGTCGTGCTGTCCTCGCAGCTCAGCCAGTACCTGAAGGAAGACAAGGTGCTGGTCGACGGCCGCAACGAAGTGACGACCGAGACAAAGCTTCTCATCGACGGCCTGCGGGCAACGTTCGCCTGGCTGCGTTCGAACGGCTTCGAACCCGTCTTCGTCGCGCCGACGCCGCATGACGGCCGCGATACCGGGCTCTGCGTCGCAAGAGCCCGTCTGCTCGGCCTGTCGGACCAGCAATGCGAGCCGGCACTGAAGACCGTTCGCGAATATGACCGCGATGTCCTGAACGTGGTGGCGGATATCGCCGACGAGTATCCCGTCGTTAGCTTCATGGACTACCTCTGCGACGACGACAGCTGCAAGATCGAGGACAAGGGCGTCGCGCTCTTCGAGGATTTTGGGCACTTTTCCAAGGAAGGCTCTCGCCAGATGGGGCGCGCCTTCGATTTCTACCGCGCCTTCATCGAGGCGGCGAAAGGCAGGCCCGTGGCCGCGCGGGCAACGGACGCCAAAGCCTTCGACAACGCCGCCCTTTAGGGACAGCCGCCACATCGACGCATGAACGAAAACGCCCCGGATCTTTCGATGCCGGGGCGTTTGCTTGTCAATCTGTCTTGCCTGGCTTGATCAGGCGCGGCGGCTGCGGCGCTCGCGGGCAGGCGCGGCCGCCGTTTCGTTGGCGGTCTTGTTGCGCAACGGGCCGATCTTTTCGATGATCAGGTCCAGCGTCGGGCGCTCGCGGCGCACATGTTCATCGAGCGCCACGCGCATGGCGGCAAGGTGGCCGCAGGTGGTGCCGCAGCAGCCGCCGATGATCTTGGCGCCGGCATCGGCCGCAAGGCGCACATATTCGGCCATCAGCGGCGGCGTGCCGGAATAGTGGATCTCGGAGCCGCGGAATTCCGGGATGCCGCAATTGCCCTTGACGATCACGGTCGCGCCGGGGGCGGCCTCGGTCATGTCGAGCAGCGAGGAAAGAATGTCGGAAGCACCGACGCCGCAATTGGCGCCGACGGCGACCGGGCCGTCACCGAAGTCGGTCGCAACGCCATGGATGTCCTTCGGATGCAGGCCCATCATCGTCTTGCCGGCGGTGTCGAAAGAGCCGGTATAGACGTAGGGAAGGCCGACCTTGGCGGCCGCTTCGGCGGCCGCACGGATTTCGTCGGGCGACGACATGGTCTCGATCCAGGCGACTTCGGCGCCGCCGGCCTTCAGGCCCTCGATCTGCTCGACAAAGGCTGAAACCGCATCGTCATAGGAGAGCGCACCCAGCGGGATCAGCAGTTCGCCGGTCGGGCCGACGGAGCCGGCGGTGATGACCTTGCGCGATGCCTTGTCGGCAACGGCACGGGCGATCTCGGCGGCGCGCTTGTTCAGCGCATGCACGCGGTCGTCGGCCTGGTGCAGTTTCAGGCGATGGCGGGTGCCGCCGAAGGTGTTGGTGAGGATAATGTCGGCGCCGGCGTCGACGAAATCCTGGTGCAGCTTGGTGATGTTCTCCGGCTTCGTCTCGTTCCAGAGTTCCGGCGCTTCGCCGGCCTCGAGGCCCATGGCAAAGAGCGACGTGCCGGTGGCACCATCGGCGAGAAGCACGCCTTTTTCGGCAAGCAGAGCGGAGAGGGCATTGGATGCTGCGGTCATCGGTTTTTCCCGGCTGGAACGTGATCGGTTCGAATAAGTCCAAGCGGAACGCGGGCGGAAAACCGCACACACTTTTCCTCGTCCCGCTCGGAATAGGTTGCAACAAGATATAAAGATATCTTTATGTCTTGGCAAGCGTTCAGCGATGGGAGGCTCCCAGTTCGGCGCGCATGCTCATGCGGCCGGCGAGCCCAAGGCCGAAGACGGCGAGCGCCGTCAGCAGCCACATCGGATCGGCGCGGTTCAAAAAGAAGCTTTCGAGCATGGCGTTGTAGGTCATGAAGATCACCACCATGACGCAGAAATCGGCAAAGATGCGGCCCTGCGGCCGGCGATAGGCCCGCGCATAGTCGAAGAGCGGTTTGATAAAGAGCAGGGCGGTCATGAGGATGCCGCCGGGCAGGCCGAACATCAGCACCGCGTCGAGATAGCTGTTGTGGCCGGTAACGATGCCGCGCACGTCCCAGCTCGCCTCGAAATTCGCCTCCAGACCCATGATCACCGGCGAGAGCCAGAAGCTCGCATAGCCCTGGCCGAGCCAGGGGCGCTCGGCGATGCTGGCGCTCGCAAATTTCCAGATGTCGTCGCGGCCGGTGAAGGTCGCATCGTCGAGCAGCAGCTTGGTGATTGAAAGCAGCGTGTCGGAATAGATGGTGCCGAGCGTCAGGCCGAATACCAGCACCGACATGGCGAGGTGTGCGAGGATCATCAGCCCCGGGCTGCGCACCGCACGACCGGCAAGGACGAGGCCGATCGCGATCGGCAGGAAACCGATCGTCGTCTTCGACCCCGTGTGCAGCACGAAATTGGCGGCAAGCAGCGTGATCGCCCAGCCGCGAAGCGGCGCGCCGGCGCGCAAGCAATAAATGCCGAACATGCAGAGGATGGAGAAGACCGGCGCCGACACGTTCTTGTGCAGCAGGTGGCCGCGCCAGAAACCGGCGTGCCAGGGCTCGTCGCCGAAGGCCGAATGGATGGCGCGGTCGGGTGCCACGAAGAGAGCGGCATAGTCGATCAGGATCAGAAGCAGGATCGCATTGGCGCCGGCATTGACGAAATCGCGCTCGCTCTTCGGCAGCACCAGCACGCCCGCCACCATGATCATGGCGACGAGGCTGAGCGTCAGGCCGCGGGCCGAAGCCGCCGGATCATAGGACTGCAGGCAGGAGAAATAGGCGATGGCGAAGATCGCGATCCAGGCCGGAGAGACGAGGCGGGCGAGCACCCGCCGATCGACGGTGAGGAGCATGGCGAAGAGATAGACGGCACCGAGCACCAGGTAGCCGACCTGGTTGATGATGTTGCCTTCGTTCGCCGCGTTCGGATCCGTCGTCACCGTGCCCTGAAACGGGATCAGGGTGAAGACGATGAGGAACAGGCCAAGGCCCGAAAGCAGCGCGGCAAGGCCGTTGACGAGTTCCGCCAGCCCGGCATCGAACGCCTCCGGCACGCGCTGGCGCGCGGTGGAGGTATCTGCCGTGGCGGTGTTCGGGTGCATGGCGGCTTTAAAACGAATGACTGGGACGCGGTTCGGCATCGTGGATCATGGCCCCGGGCCGTCCTGCCGTTCGGACAGGGCCGGCCTTGGGAGACCCGCACCTTGGCGCAATCAGGTTAAACCTCGGTGAAACGGCGGGCGGGCCGCCCGGCCGGGATGGGTCGTCGCGGCGTCGCTGGCCCTGTTATTTGCGCGCCGATTGCCGCAGGTGCTTGCCGCCCGGTCGCCGGGCCCTTAAAAGGCTAGGGTATATCGGCCGTGTGGAAAACGCGGCCTTGCCGTATTTCGCGGTCCGTCTTCCATAATTCGATCACGATTTTCGTCCCGAGGTCGTTCGATAGCGTCGAAACGAGAAAACACGATATGCAGTCCCTTATCCGTATGGTCGCGTCCGCCGCGGTCTCCGTGAGCCTGCTGCTTGGCAGCGCATCCTTTGCCGCCGCCGGGCAGGCCCATTTTGTCGTCAACGCCGACACCGGTTCGATCCTCGAGGCAGACAATGCCGACGAGCTGAACTTCCCGGCGTCGCTGACGAAGATGATGACGATCTATCTCGCGTTCGAAGCGCTGCGCAGCGGCACCCTGCAATGGGACCAGAAGCTTACGGTTTCGGAGCACGCAAACAGCCTGGAGCCCTTCAAGCTCGCTGTCGGCGCCGGACGCCAGATCACAGTGCGTGAAGCCGTCATGGGCATGGTCGTGCTTTCGGCCAACGACGCCGCCGTCGTCATCGGCGAACAACTGGCCGGAACGGAAGCGGCCTTCGGCCAGATGATGACGAGCAAGGCCCGGACGCTCGGCATGACCAGCACGGTGTTCAAGAATGCCAACGGCCTTCCGGATCCGGCGCAGGTGACCACGGCGCGCGACATGGCGACGCTCGGCCTTGCGCTCATGCGCGACTTCCCGCAGGAATTCCAGCTCTTCTCCAACAAGACGATCGAGTTTCGCGGCATGAAGCTGCGCGGCCACAACGGCGTGATGAAGCGCTACGAGGGCGTTGACGGCATCAAGACCGGCTACACCGATGCTTCCGGCTACAACCTCGTAACCTCTGCCAAGCGCGGCGACACCCGCCTCGTCGCCGTCGTCATGGGCGGCAAGACGGCGCAGTCGCGCGACGACGACATGATCGCGCTGCTCGACAAGTTCCTGCCGCCGAAGGAAGACGCAAGCGCTGCCAGCATCGCCGAGCCCGCGGCCGCGGCGGCAGCGACGACCACGACGAACTGATCGCACGAACTGTCTTGTCAGGCGGCTAGGCTCTTTTCTCGAGGCGCGGTCGTCTGCCCGTTCCGCTCGCCGATGAGCGTGAAGGTTTGCCCCTCACCCTAACCCTCTCCCCGCAGGCGGGGCGAGGGGACGAGCATTGTTGCGGGCCGCCAGAACCTGGCCTGGCGATTCATAAGATCTTGTTGGAAGGATTGCGGCGGTGCCACTTGTCCCTTCTCCCCGTCAAAACGGGGAGAAGGTGCCGGCAGGCGGATGAGGGGCAAGCGCCGGTCTCAGCTGAATTCGGCCAAGTCTCACGCCGCAGCGCGATCCTCGTGGCTGACCGGCGTGACCATGGCGGCGATGACCGTCGAAAGGTCGAGGGCGCCGATCGGGCGGCCGTTTTCATCGACCACATGGGCAACGCCAACGCGGGCGGCCGTCATGGTGCGGGCTGCCGATTCCAGCACCGTTCCGGTTACAAGCGGTACGCCTTCGGCATTGCCCGAGATCGGCCGCATGATCGTCTCGACATTGATCACCCGGCCGCGGTTCACTTCCTTGACGAAGGCGGTGATGTAGTCGTCGGCCGGCGACAGCACGATTTCCTGGCCGGTGCCCTGCTGCACCACGCGGCCATCGCGCAGGATCGCGATCTTGTCGCCGAGGCGCAGCGCCTCGTCGAGGTCGTGGGTGATGAAGACGACAGTTTTCTTGAGCTCCTTCTGCAGGTCGAGCAGCACCGTCTGCATGTCGACGCGGATCAGCGGATCGAGGGCCGAATAGGCCTCGTCCATCAACAGGATGTCGGCATCGTTGGTGAGTGCGCGGGCGAGGCCGACGCGCTGCTGCATGCCGCCCGACAGCTGGTTCGGGTAGTGGTTCTCGAAGCCCTTGAGACCGACGCGCTCGATCCAGCCGCGGGCGCGCTTCTCGCTCTCCTTGCGATCCACACCCTGGATTTCGAGGCCGTAGACCGTGTTGTCGAGCACGGTGCGGTGGGGCAGGAGTGCGAACTTCTGGAACACCATCGCCGTCTTGTGGCGACGGAATTCGCGCAGGTCGTTGTCGTTCATCTTGCAGACGTCGACGCCGTCATAGAGCACCTCGCCGGCGGTCGGGTCGATCAGCCGGTTGATGTGGCGGATCAGCGTCGACTTGCCGGAGCCCGAGAGACCCATGACCACCATGACGCTGCCGGCGGGCATGGAGATGTTGATGTCCTGCAAGCCGAGCACGTGGCCGTGCTGCTCGTTGAGCTCGGCCTTGCCCATGCCTTTCTTGACGGCATCGACGAAGTCGACGCCGCGGGGGCCGAAGATCTTGTAGAGGTTCTTCACCTCGATCGCGTGACTAGCCATGAATAACCTCCGAGTGCTTTTGCAGCCGCTTGCCGAAGGCCTGGCTGGTACGGTCGAAAATGATGGCGATACCGACAAGGGCAAAGCCGTTGAGGAAGCCGACGGTGAAGAACTGGTTGGCGATCGCCTGCAGCACGTTCTTGCCAAGGCCGCCAACGCCGATCATCGATGCGACGACGACCATCGCCAGCGACATCATGATCGTCTGGTTGATGCCGGCCATGATGGTCGGCAGCGCCAGCGGCATCTGCACGTTCTTCAGTTTCTGCCAGGTCGAGGAGCCAAAGGCGTCGGCCGCTTCCAGCACTTCCTTGTCGACGAGGCGGATGCCGAGATTGGTGAGCCGGATCATCGGCGGCACCGCATAGATGACGACGGCGATCAGGCCCGGCACCTTGCCGATGCCGAAGATCATGACGACCGGGATCAGGTAGACGAAGCTGGGCATCGTCTGCATGACATCGAGGATCGGATTGACGAAGGCCTGGACCCGGTCCGAGCGCGCCATCAGGATGCCGATCGGAATGCCGATGAGGATGGAGATCAGCGTGCAGACGGTGACCATGGCGAGCGTGACCATGGTGTCGTTCCAAAGCCCGACGAGGCCGATGGCGATCATCGACAGCGCCGTGCCGATGGTGACGTTGATGTTGCGGCTGCCGAAATAGACGATCGCGATCATCACGGCCAGGATCACGATCCAGGGCGAACCGACGAACAGGCTTTCGAGGTAGTTCAGGAACCATTGAAGCGGCTGGACCACCGTGTCGATGGCGTTGCCATAGGATCGCACGAAGCCCTTGAAGCTGTCGTCGACAGCCTTGCGGGCGAGCCGGATCGTGCTTTCGTCAATGGCAGGGAACTTGCAAAGCAACGCTGGCAAGACACTGCAGATGGAGGCCATTTGTTTCCCCTTCTTGGCCGGAAGTTTTTTTAAAGCCGGCCGCGTCTCGTCATCGAACGGGTCGATGACGGCGCACACTTGGGTGACCTCTTTGGGTCCCGGCACTTAAACTGTGGCAGCGAAATGTGGCGTCCGCTTACCTGATAGCGACGCGAAGGCCCGTGGTTCGCCGCCTCTGGGACGATGAACGTTCAAACGAAACCCGCAAGGACGCCCCATCGTTCCCTGTCCCGGCATCAAAGCCGGAACGGGCAGGCGGCCGATTCGACGGTCCGCCTGCCGTCACTTTCGATCAGAGCGCTGCCTTGACCTTTTCGGCCACTTCCGGGCTCACCCACTGGGTCCACATGTCAGGGAACTCGGCGAGGAAGTGCTTGGCGCCGTCCTCGTTGGTGCCCTGGTTCTGGTCCATCCAGGCGAGAACCTTGTTGACCGTGCCGTTGTCCCACTTGCGCGCCTTGACGTAATCCATGGCGACGCCGGCCTTTTCGGAGAAGGACTTGGTCACAACGGTGTAAACGTCGGAAACCGGATAGGAGTTGACCTTCGGGTTCGGGCAATCCGGCACGGCGGTGCAGGCGTCCCAATCGGCCTTGTCGTGATCGACGCCGAAGGAGAGGCGGGTCATTTCGTATTTGCCGAGGATGGCGGTCGGTGCCCAATAGTAGCCGAGCCAGCCGGTCTTCTTTTCGAACGCATTGGCGATCGAGCCGTCGAGACCGGCGGCCGAGCCGGTGTCAACCAGCAGGAAGCCGTCCTTCTCCGCGTTCAGCGCGCGATAGAGATTGGCGGTCGAGACCTGGCAGTTCCAGCCCGACGGGCAATTGTGAACGGCGGCCTTCGACGAGTCCTCGGGCGCGGGGAAGAGTTCCGGATGCTTCAGCGCGTCCTGCACCGTCTTGATATCCGGGTGCGCGTCGGCGAGGAATTTGGGGATCCACCAGCCCTCGACGCCGCCTTCGCTCAGGATCTTGGCGGCTTCGATGAGGCGGCCTTCCTTGACCGCGGCGTCGAGCGGCGTGCGCACGGCGTTGACCCAGAGTTCCGGCGCCATGTCCGGCTGAGACTTTTCGTTCATCGAGGCGAAGGTCGGCATGGTGTCGCCGGTGACCAGCGTCACCGTGCAGCCGTAGCCGTTTTCCAGGATGAACTTGTCCACCTGGGCGGCAACGCCGGCGGAAGCCCAGTTCATTTCGGCAATGCTGACTTCACCGCATTCCGCGGCCTGCGCGGCGCCCGCCATGGCGTAAAGGCCAGCGGCGAGAATGGTGGAAGCGAGGAGTTTCTTCATGTTGCAAGACCTCCCAGTCTTATTTTGCAGCCAAGATCCAAACGGGAATCCACGGCGGACGCGACACATCCTCCGTCACCCGAAACAACGATGCAGCCGGGGGTTCGGCATCAATCAAGCCAAGGTTCACCCTTGCTGCGGACGGTGCGGGAGTTCGTTTTCAGCCCTGGCCGCGGAACCCTGTCGCCAGCCAATCTCCTCTTATACCGCAAGCCAAGCCTAAGGTTTCTCGCTGAGAAATCAACCTCTTCAATCGGTTGACCGGGAGGCGCCGGGTCTCGCGCGTTCTGTCTGCGACATCGCGGGAGCGCGCATTTTGTGCGTGAGGGACCCCGAATTTAAGCAATAGCGACAATTCTTGCCGCAAAAAATGGCGCTGGGCGCCACCGACCTCAAAACCCTGTCGAGATCCTGACGTTTCCTGTCGTGATTGCGTCATGCCAAATGGCGCGCATGTCGCGAAAAATTTACAAAAAAGTCCGGAATTCATCTTTGGTTAAATCCTCAATAACCATCCGGTAACGATGTCCAGCTAATTGTTCTTCTCGCGGCGGGGGACTGCCGCCGGTCCGGATCAGGTTTGTGCGTCCCGGACTTTGAGCGAACCTTCGGTGTGTTTTTCCGAAGTGACCAGGCGTATTTTGGCGGCCGCATCCCTCTTGAAGAGGTTGATGCGGCCTTCGCATTTCAGGGCTAATGCTAGGCATAAAAAAACCGCCCCGGAGGGGCGGTGGAGGAGGCTCCGGGAGGAGAGCTCGAAGGGGCATTCGCCCCGATCGCTGGCCTTAGCCGACGTTCGACGTGCGGATGACGCCGAGCGGACCGAAGGGCGCGTCGACGACGAGGTTGCGCACGCGCGACTGGCTGGACGGAACCTTGGAGTTCCAGGCGATCTGAACGAAATTGGGCTTGCTGAAAATATACAGCATGGACGTGAACCTTGAGAGGCCGGAGGCCTATCCTCCGGGGCGTGTTGCTATGCCGTTGATATAGGTGTGCGCTGCAAAAAATTGAATGCCAAACTCGCCACGCCATGTCGCATTCTGGCTACCAGGCGCGACATTTTCGACAAGCCTTGCGAAAGCGCGAAACAATGCGTGAAAGGGCTTTGTCAATTGCGGCGAAATCGTGTCGAAACAGACCTTTGCCGCTCATCGTTTCAGTGTTACCGATGGCCGCATGACACGCAGGATCATGTTGCAGGGAACCGGCTCGGATGTCGGAAAATCGGTATTGGTGGCGGGGCTCTGCCGGCTTGCCGCCAACCAGGGCCTGAAGGTCCGTCCGTTCAAGCCGCAGAACATGTCGAACAACGCCGCCGTTTCCGACGACGGCGGCGAGATCGGCCGGGCGCAATGGCTGCAGGCGCTGGCGGCACGCGTGCCTTCGTCCGTGCACATGAACCCGGTTCTGCTGAAGCCGCAATCGGATGTCGGCAGCCAGATCGTCGTCCAGGGCAAGGTGGCCGGCCAGGCCCGGGGGCGGGAGTATCAGGCGCTGAAACCCAAGCTGCTCGGCGCCGTGATGGACAGTTTCGAACAAATATCGGCCGGTGCCGATCTCGTGGTGGTCGAGGGCGCGGGCTCGCCGGCCGAAATCAACTTGCGTGCCGGCGACATCGCCAACATGGGCTTTGCCACCCGGGCCGACGTGCCGGTCGTGCTTGTCGGCGACATCGACCGTGGCGGGGTGATCGCCTCGCTGGTTGGCACGCATGCGATCCTGTCCGACGAAGACCGGCGCATGGTGACCGGCTATCTCATCAACAAGTTTCGCGGCGACGTGACGTTGTTCGACGACGGCATTGCCGCCGTCAACCGCTTCACCGGCTGGCCCTGCTTTGGCGTCGTGCCCTGGCTGAAGGCGGCGGCGAGGCTTCCGGCCGAAGATTCGGTCGTGCTGGAGAAGCTGGCGCGCGGCGAGGGGCGGGCCCTGAAGGTGGCCGTGCCTGTGCTGTCGCGCATCGCCAATTTCGACGATCTCGATCCGCTCGCGGCCGAGCCGGAGGTCGATCTCGTCTTCGTGCGGCCGGGCAGTCCCATTCCTTCGGATGCGGGCCTCGTCGTCATTCCCGGGTCGAAGTCCACCATCGGCGACCTCATCGATTTCCGCGCTCAAGGGTGGGACGTTGACCTTCAACGCCACGTGCGCCGCGGCGGCCGGGTCATCGGCATCTGCGGCGGCTACCAGATGCTCGGCCGGTGCGTCACCGATCCGCTCGGCATCGAAGGCGGCGAACGCGCGGTCGAGGGCCTCGGGCTGCTCGACGTTGAGACCGAGATGGCGCCGGAAAAGACCGTGCGCAACAGCCGCGCCTGGTCGCTGGAGCATGATGTGGCGCTTGAGGGCTACGAAATTCACCTGGGGAAGACGCAAGGTGCCGACTGTGATCGGCCGTCCGTGCGCATCGACAACCGCGCCGATGGCGCGCTTTCGGCCGATGGTCGGGTGATGGGTACCTACCTGCACGGGCTCTTCACCAGCGACGCCTATCGCGGCGCGCTTCTCACGAGTTTCGGCATCGAGGGCGGCGCCAGTAACTACCGCCAGTCGGTAGATAGCGCACTCGACGATGTCGCGAGCGAACTGGAGGCGGTACTTGACCGGCGCTGGCTGGACGGGCTGCTCGGTCGTTAGCCGAGAGAACGATCGATTGCGATCGGCGGGGGCTTGCCGGTGTCAGCAAAGGCCCTGACGGAAACCGCCCAACGTACCGGGTAATCCGCTGTAAAATGGATTGAGGAAGGTGGGAGCGCCCGTCACGGTCGTGCGTTCCCAGGCAGGCAACACGATGCAGGACGAAAACAGACCAGCCCATTGGGACAAGGCCTATCAGTCGAAGGGCGAGGCGGGCGTCAGCTGGTTTGAGGACACGCCTGCCGTCTCCCTCGATCTCATCCGCCGGCATGCGCCGATGGCTTCGACATCGCTGATCGATATCGGCGCCGGCGCTTCGCGGCTGGTCGATGCGCTCATCGCTGCAGGCATGAGCGATATCACTGTGCTCGATCTGTCGCCGGCCGCCCTGGATGCCGCCAGGGCAAGGCTCGGCACCCGCGCCGATGACGTGCACTGGATCGCGGCCGATGTCACCACGTGGAGGCCGGACCGCCGTTACGACCTCTGGCACGACCGCGCCGCCTTTCATTTTCTCGCCGATGCCAGCGACCGGGCTGCCTATATCGAGCGGCTGACCGGTGCCGTCGTGCCCGGCGGACACGCCATCATCGCCACCTTCGCCCCCGATGGTCCCGAGCGTTGCAGCGGCCTGTCGGTGGTGCGCTACGACCCGGCAGCCCTTGCCGAGGTGGTCGGGCCGTCCTTCCGCCTGGTCTCGCATATCGAGCACCAGCACCGGACGCCGGGGAATACGATCCAATCCTTCCAGTTCAGCGTGTTTGAGCAGGTATAGACCGCGTGGGCTGATCCTGCGCCGTTCAGCCTTTGCGCAAGCGTGAGCGATACTCGGCCATCTTCATACGTGCCGTGCACGCGTCGGAGCAGTACAGCTTCGACCCATTTCGCGTCACGTCGATGTAGGCGCGGTCACATCCGTTCGCATGGCACCGTCCAAAGCGCCGGCTGCCGAACCTGTCCATGAGCAGCGCCAGGGAAACCACGAACTCGGCTGCCAGCGCCTCGATGATCGTTTCGCCATCTCCATGGAAATGCAGATGGTACGGTTGCTCGACATCAGCCACGAGATAGGGACGAGGGGCGTAGCGCTTCATCAGGTGGTTCAGCGTCGCCGCAGCGGTCTCGTCCGTGTCGGCCCCAAACACCGGGCCGAGGTCCGTTGCGACTGACCGCAATCGCGCGCCGCCATCGATGACGGGCAGAACGCGCTTGCTCATCGATGGGTTGAGCTGTTCGGCAAACGCCTGCTTCAGCGCGTCTGCTGTCAAGCCAGCATAGGCGCGGCCGCCCGATTGACCGTCCAGTGCGAGGTTCACCAAAGTCGCGGCCAAGGCGGCCTGGCGTTGTGAGTTACTTGTAAGCTGCATTTGACAGGTAACGGTCCGGTTGTGTACTCGTTACTAACTATTCGGATTACGAAGGTAACGCAAGAATGGTCGGTGAGAGCTATGCTGCGGTGCTGCGCGGGGATGGTGTCGTCCGTCTCGTGATCGCGACATCGATAAGTCGAATGACCACGTCGATGCTGAGCCTATCCCTTCTGATCGCGGTGTCGAAAAGCACGGGCTCAGTCGTGGATGCGGGCGCCGTCCTGTTCGCGCACGCCGTTGCATTGGCTTTGGTCGCCCCCGCTGCCGGCCGCCTCGTCGATCGTTTCGGGTCGCGGCGAACTCTTTTTGTGTTCGTCGGGTTTCACACCCTGTCCTATGTGGCGGTGGTCTTCGCGCTCTTTCATCAGTTGCCGGCCGCCTATCTTCTCTTGGCTTCCGCGGCCCTGGGTGCCACGACGCCGCCATCGGGGTCCGTCGTCCGGGCCAGTTGGCCGCATCTCGTGCCCGAGAGCAATCTATCGAGTGCCTACGCGCTCGATACAGTCATCAACTCGAGCACCTTCATATTCGGGCCCATCCTGGTCGGTGCCTTGCTCTATGTGATGCCGCCAAACATGATCGTGGGGTCGTGCGCTGTCGCAAAGGTCATTGGCGACGTGCTGATCGCCAACAGTCCCGTGGCGAGGAATGCCACCGAGCGTCGTCCGCGAAGGCTGTTCTCCGTTCTGGCGAACGCTCCGCTGGCGCTGCTCTTGGCGATCGTCGCCCTCGACACCTTTACGATTGGTGCCATGCAGATTGGCGCGGTGGCGAGCGTCACGGCCGCCCTGGCAGGCGTTCTTCTCGGTGGATTTGCTGCCGGCGAGGTTTTCGGCGGCATTTTCTATGGCGCGCTGCGCGCGCAACCTTCGGTGAAGCGCGGCATGATTGCCTTTCACCTGGTGACCGCCTGCTTTTTCATCTTGATGAGCATGACCTCAAACCATTGGCTTCTGTTGCTGCTCTATCTCGGTGCCGGGGTTTTCAGCGGAGCCCGGGATGCGCTCGGCCAGCTCGCTGTCGGGCTGAGTGCCCGACCGGAGGATCGAACCGAGGCGTTTGGCTGGCTTACCAGCTTTATGTGGGCCGGCTACGGGCTCGGCACGCTTTTGTCCGGGAGCCTCGGTGAAGGCTGGGGGGCGAGCGCCATTTATCTGGCCGCAGCCGCAGTCTCGACCACAGCGGTGATCGCGACGTGCTGGCTGAAGATCGTCAACCCTCAACCGAAAGCGTAGCGCTCCCGTGGGGCCGATTAGCGCACGGTCCACAGAACCATGCGGTGAATTGATCATCATCCCGGCGAATTTGCCTCGGAACAGAGGTGCGCCAGAGCTTGAGGGCGCATTGGCGCATTCTGATAGCGATTTGGCACAAAATGAGAGTGAGCCACGGGTGGAAGGCAGGCGGATGCATTGCCGTTCTTGGCGGGCCGCGGCCGTCCGTTCACGGCTCGACAAATCGTCGCGTGGCGCAACTCGGCCGGGGAGGCGTCGCATGCGTCGATTGACTTTGCGCGGTCCGGTTCCTAATCATCGGCTGTTGGATGGTTCCTCCTTGTCGTGGCGACACGGGGGAATAATTGGGAATGTGACGGATGGACCCAAATCGGGCATCCTTATCGCAGCCGACCCCGCGACTGTAGAACGGTCAGGGTTCGCCATCGGGTTTGGTGCCGGGCTGTCGGCCGGTTGCATGGGCAGCCGGGGCAGGTCGGGGATCAAGCCGGAAAAGCCACTGGCGTGGCATCGTGATCAGCCGGGTTGGACGCCTCTTCTTCTACGAATCGTCCGCCTTTCACGAAGCCGCCCGCAGCGCCTGCGCGTCGGAGATGACGTGCAAAAGGTTCGCTGTCGGAAAAAAACGCCGGGAAGGTGAGGCGGGCCGCTCGGGTCTGACATCGGAACCTTGCCCGTTAAGGGCGAGGCGATGTTTGGCCCCGTGACGCCGTGAGCCAGGAGACCTGCCATCCGACATGGGCATTCCGCCCGAGGGGACGTTTGTCTCCAACGCCATCACGGAGGTTGTTTTGGCTCGCAGATGTTTTCAAGAACGCGCCCTTGGCGCGCCCGACGGCCGTTGCCGCCTTCCGCTGATCTCGGCGTGTTGAGGCGGCGACGATGAGCAGTCTCAGCGCCGGACCCGTGCTGGTCCTCGGCGGCGCCCGTTCCGGCAAATCGAGCTTCTCCGAGAGGCTCGTCGAAGCTTCCGGCCTTACCCGACATTATGTCGCCACTGGACGCGCCTGGGACGACGAAATGCGCGCGCGCATCGACCATCACCGGATAAGCCGCGGCGAAGGCTGGACGACGCATGAGGAGCCGGTCGATCTCGTCGGCGTGCTGAGAAGCATCGACGATCCTGCCAACGTGGTCCTGATCGACTGCCTGACGCTGTGGGTCACCAATCTCATACTCGAAGAGCGCGACATCGCGGCGGAGTTCGCCGCCCTTGCCGCGTATCTGCCTGAGGCGCAGGCGCGTCTCGTATTCGTTTCCAACGAGGTCGGCCTCGGCATCGTGCCCGAGAACCGCATGGCCCGCGAATTCCGCGACCATGCCGGCCGGCTTCACCAGATCGTTGCGGAGAAATCCGCTGAAGTTTACTTTGTCGCGGCCGGTTTGCCGCTGAAAATGAAGGGTTGAAAAATGACCACTGCGAGAGCCAACCAGGGCAAGATCCCGGCGACCGTCATCACCGGCTTCCTTGGCGCCGGCAAGACCACGATGATCCGCAACCTTTTGCAGAATGCCGACGGCAAGCGCATCGCGCTCATCATCAACGAGTTCGGCGATCTCGGCGTCGATGGCGACGTGCTCAAGGGCTGCGGTGCGGAGGCCTGCACCGAGGACGATATCATCGAGCTCACCAATGGCTGTATCTGCTGCACGGTTGCCGATGATTTCATCCCGACCATGACCAAGCTGCTCGAGCGCGAGAACCGTCCTGATCACATCATCATCGAAACCTCGGGCCTTGCCCTGCCGCAGCCGCTGATCGCCGCCTTCAACTGGCCGGATATCCGCAGCGAAGTGACCGTCGATGGCGTCGTCACCGTGGTCGACAGCGCTGCCGTTGCCGCCGGCCGCTTTGCCGACGACCACGACAAGGTCGATGCGCTGCGCGTCGAGGACGACAATCTCGACCACGAAAGCCCGATCGAGGAACTGTTCGAGGACCAGCTGACCGCTGCCGATCTCATCGTGCTGAACAAGACCGACCTAATCGATGCCTCCGGCCTCAAGGCCGTCCGCGACGAGGTGTCTTCGCGCACCAGCCGCAAGCCTGCGATGATCGAGGCGAAGAACGGCGAAGTTGCCGCCGCCATCCTGCTCGGCCTCGGTGTCGGCACGGAAAGCGATATCGCCAACCGCAAGTCGCATCACGAGATGGAGCATGAGGCTGGCGAAGAGCATGACCACGATGAATTCGACAGCTTCGTCGTCGAGCTTGGCGCGATCGCCGACCCGGCCGCCTTTATTGACCGCCTCAAGGGTGTGATTGCCGAGCATGACGTGCTGCGCCTCAAGGGTTTTGCTGATGTGCCCGGCAAGCCGATGCGCCTCCTGATCCAGGCGGTCGGCGCCCGCATCGACCAGTATTATGATCGTGCCTGGGCTGCCGGCGAAAAGCGCGGCACGCGCCTTGTCGTCATCGGTCTGCACGACATGGACGAGCAGGCGGTGCGCGCCGCGATCACCGCGCTCGTCTAGATCGTTCCTTGAGTGAAATGATCTAACACATTGAAATGATGCAGTTTCGGGCGGGGACCGCTTTCAGCGTTTCCGTCCGGGATTGCCCCAACGGACAAGACGAATGCATCTGCTTCTCGCCCAGAAAGGAACGATCGCCGACGGCAACGAGGCGATCGACCTTGGGCAAACGCCGGCCGATATCCTTTTCCTCTCGGCCGCCGACACCGAGCTCTCCTCGATCGCCGCGGCTCACGGCCGACGCGACGGAGGCTTGAGCCTGCGCATCGCCAGCCTGATGAGCCTGATGCACCCGATGTCGGTCGATACCTATGTCGAGCGCACGGCGCGTCACGCCAAGCTGATCGTCGTCCGGCCACTCGGTGGCGCCAGCTACTTCCGCTATCTGCTCGAAGCCCTGCATGCGGCCGCCGTCACCCACCGTTTCCAGATCGCGGTGCTGCCGGGCGACGACAAGCCGGATCCGGGGCTTGAGCCTTTCTCCACCGTCGCAGCCGACGACCGCCAGCGCCTCTGGGCCTATTTTACCGAAGGCGGCGCCGACAATGCCGGCCTCTTCCTCGACTATGCCGCGGCGCTGGTCACCGGTGCCGAGAAGCCGCAGCCAGCCAAGCCGCTGCTGAAGGCCGGAATCTGGTGGCCGGGTAAGGGCGTGATCGGCGTTTCGGAGTGGTTGGCGTATATTCAGCAAGGTTGCGGGCAAGTGGTAGCGGGGGAGGGATTCGAACCCCCGACAGTCGCAATTTGCTTTTACCGCGCCCTCGTCCAGAGCGGCGAGACACGGCCGGTCGAGGCGCTGATCGACGCGTTGGCGAAACAAGGTGTGCGCGCGCTGCCGGTCTTCGTCTCCAGCCTCAAGGATGCCGTTTCCGTCGGCACGCTGCAGGCGATCTTTGCTGAAGCTGCACCCGACGTGGTGATGAACGCCACCGGTTTTGCCGTCTCGTCGCCCGGTGCCGATCGTCAACCGACCGTGCTGGAATCGACCGGTGCGCCTGTCCTGCAGGTGATCTTCTCCGGCTCGTCGCGGGCACAGTGGGAAACGTCGCCGCAGGGGCTGATGGCGCGCGATCTGGCGATGAACGTCGCGCTGCCGGAAGTCGACGGCCGTATTCTTGCGCGCGCTGTCTCGTTCAAGGCGGCGTCGATCTACGACGCCAAGGTCGAGGCCAATATCGTCGGGCACGAGCCGCTCGAAGACCGGGTGCGCTTTGCCGCTGACCTTGCGGTCAACTGGGCGAAGCTGCGTCGGGCAGAGCCGCCTGAGCGCCGTATCGCCATCGTCATGGCCAACTATCCGAACCGCGACGGTCGCCTCGGCAATGGTGTCGGGCTCGATACCCCGGCCGGTACCGTCGAGGTGCTTGGCGCCATGGCGCGGGAAGGCTATGCGGTCGCCGAGGTTCCCGCCGACGGCGACGCGCTGATGCGGTACCTGATGGCCGGCCCGACCAATTCGGCAAGCCATGATCGCGAAATCCGCGAGTGCATTTCGCTGAACGATTACAAATCGTTCTTCGATTCGCTTCCGAAACAGATTCAGGATCAAGTCGCGGGGCGCTGGGGTGCGCCGGAGGCCGATCCCTTCTTCCTCGACGGTGCCTTCGCGCTGCCGCTCGCCCGCTTCGGCGAAGTGATCGTCGGCATCCAGCCGGCGCGCGGCTACAACATCGATCCGAAGGAAAGCTACCACTCGCCGGACCTCGTGCCGCCGCACGGCTACCTCGCCTTCTACGCCTTCCTGCGCCAGCAATTCGGCGCACAGGCGATCGTGCATATGGGCAAACACGGCAATCTTGAATGGCTGCCGGGCAAGGCCTTGGCGCTGTCGGAGACCTGTTATCCCGAGGCGATCTTCGGGCCACTGCCGCACATCTATCCCTTCATCGTCAACGATCCGGGCGAAGGCACGCAGGCCAAGCGCCGCACCAGCGCCGTCATCATCGATCACCTGACGCCGCCCTTGACGCGCGCCGAGTCCTACGGGCCGCTGAAGGACCTGGAAGCGCTGGTCGACGAATACTACGATGCCGCCGGCGGCGACCCGCGGCGCCTGCGTCTGCTCAGCCGCCAGATCCTCGACCTCGTGCGCGACATCGGGCTCGACAGTGATGCCGGCATCGACAAGGGCGACAGCGACGACAAGGCGCTGGAGAAGCTCGACGCCTATCTCTGCGACCTCAAGGAAATGCAGATCCGCGACGGCCTGCACGTCTTCGGCCTGGCGCCGGAAGGGCGCTTGCTGACAGACCTCACCGTGGCGCTGGCGCGCGTGCCGCGCGGGCTAGGCGAAGGCGGCGACCAGAGCCTGCAACGGGCGATCGCGGCGGATGCGGGGTTGCGTGACGGGGTGCCTTCCGGTCACGCGGCGTCTGAGGGGGGCAGCCCCGCACGCGACGCCCAATCCTTCGACCCGCTCGATTGCGTCATGTCCGACCCATGGACTGGCCCGAAGCCAGCGATCTTCGCCGACCTCTCCGATGCCCCCTGGCGCACCAATGGCGACACGGTCGAACGCATCGAGCTGCTGGCGGCGAAACTGGTGGCGAGCGAGCAGAATTGCCCTGATGGCTGGCTCCACACCCGCGCCGTGCTCTCCGAAATCGACACCCGCCTGAAACCCTCGATCTCAGGCTCGGGCGCCGCCGAAATGACCGGGTTCCTCACCGGCCTCGACGGCCGCTTCGTTGCCCCCGGACCCTCCGGTGCGCCGACGCGCGGGCGGCCGGACGTGCTGCCGACCGGACGCAATTTCTACTCCGTCGACAGTCGCTCGGTGCCGACGCCGGCGGCCTACGAGCTTGGCAAGAAATCGGCCGAGCTTCTGATCCGCCGCTATCTGCAGGATCACGGCGAGTGGCCATCCTCCTTCGGGCTGACGGCCTGGGGCACGGCGAACATGCGCACCGGCGGCGACGACATCGCCCAGGCGCTCGCGCTCATCGGCGCCAAGCCCACCTGGGACATGGTCTCGCGCCGGGTGATGGGCTACGAGATCCTGCCGCTCGCAGTCCTCGGCCGGCCGCGCGTCGATGTGACCTTGCGCATTTCCGGATTCTTCCGCGATGCCTTCCCGGATCAGATCGCGCTCTTCGACAAGGCGATCCGCGCCGTCGGCGCGCTGGAAGAGGACGATGCCGACAACATGATCGCGGCGCGCATGCGGGCGGAAAGCCGGCGGCTGGAGGCCGAAGGCGTCGAGGCGGCCGAGGCAGCACGTCGCGCCTCCTACCGCGTCTTCGGCGCCAAGCCCGGCGCCTATGGCGCCGGCCTGCAGGCATTGATCGACGAGAAGGGCTGGGAAACCAAGGCCGATCTCGCCGAGGCCTATCTCACCTGGGGCGCCTACGCCTATGGCGCCGGCGAAGAGGGCAAGGCCGAGCGCGACCTCTTCGAGGAACGCCTGCGCACGATCGAGGCGGTGGTGCAGAACCAGGACAACCGCGAACACGATCTGCTCGACAGCGACGACTACTACCAGTTCGAAGGCGGCATGAGTGCTGCTGCCGAACAGCTCGGCGGACACCGCCCGGCGATCTACCACAACGACCATTCCCGGCCGGAAAAGCCGGTGATCCGCTCGCTCGAAGAAGAGATCGGCCGGGTGGTCAGGGCGCGCGTCGTCAATCCGAAATGGATCGATGGCGTCATGCGCCACGGCTACAAGGGCGCCTTCGAGATCGCCGCCACGGTCGATTACATGTTCGCCTTTGCGGCGACCACGGGGGCCGTGCGCGACCATCATTTCGAGGCGGCCTATCAGGCCTTCGTCGTCGACGAGCGCGTGGCGGATTTCCTGCGCGACAAGAACCCGGCGGCCTTTGCCGAATTGGCCGAACGTTTCCTTGAGGCGATCGACCGCAATCTCTGGACCCCGCGCTCGAACTCGGCGCGATTTGAACTCGCCGGCATCGGCATGGCCGCAACGCGGCGTCGCGCCGGCAACGAATAGAGCGGTTCCGGGCTGGCGGTTTTCCGTCCGGAATTGCTTGGAAACAAAGACCTGGTTCCGTTTCGCTGT
The DNA here is from genome assembly GCF_050435225.1 of Ensifer sp. LBL. Lineage (NCBI taxonomy): Bacteria > Pseudomonadati > Pseudomonadota > Alphaproteobacteria > Hyphomicrobiales > Rhizobiaceae > Ensifer > Ensifer sp. LBL. The sequence goes on from NZ_JBNDJY010000003.1 coordinate 167,284, forward strand.
TCAGTGAAGGAGCCGAAGCGGGACGAGGGCAGCTGCCCATCCCGACTTGAGAACCGAGGGAGTGAACATGAGCGACGAGACGACAATGGGCGGCGAAGCCCCGGCCGAGAAGGATGATGCCCGCCACGCCATGAAGATGGCGAAGAAGAAGGCGGCACGCGAAAAGATCATGGCGACCAAGACCGACGAAAAGGGTCTGATCATCGTCAACACCGGCAAGGGCAAGGGCAAGTCGACCGCCGGCTTCGGCATGATCTTCCGCCATATCGCCCATGGCATGCCCTGCGCCGTCGTGCAGTTCATCAAAGGCGCGATGGCAACCGGCGAACGCGAGCTGATCGAGAAGCACTTTGGCGATGTCTGCCAGTTCTATACGCTCGGCGAAGGTTTTACCTGGGAAACGCAGGACCGCGCCCGCGACGTGGCGATGGCGGAAAAGGCCTGGGAGAAGGCGAAGGAACTGATCCGCGACGAGCGCAACTCGATGGTGCTGCTCGACGAGATCAACATCGCGCTGCGCTACGACTATATCGACGTCGCCGAGGTCGTGCGCTTCCTGAAAGAGGAAAAGCCGCATATGACCCACGTGGTGCTCACCGGCCGCAACGCCAAGGAAGACCTGATCGAGATCGCCGACCTCGTCACTGAGATGGAGCTGATCAAGCATCCGTTCCGCTCCGGCATCAAGGCGCAGCAGGGCGTCGAATTCTGATGAGCCAGAGCTGGCAGTTCTGGGCACTGCTTTCGGCGGCCTTTGCTGCGCTCACGGCCGTGTTTGCCAAGGTCGGGGTTGCGCAGATCAACTCCGACTTCGCAACGCTGATCCGCACCGTCGTCATCCTCTGCGTAATCGCCGCCATCGTGGCGGCGACCGGGCAATGGCAGAAGCCGTCCGAAATCCCCGGCCGCACCTGGCTGTTCCTGGCGCTGTCGGGCCTTGCCACCGGCGCCTCCTGGCTTGCCTATTTCCGGGCGCTGAAACTCGGCGACGCCGCCCGTGTCGCCCCCATCGACAAGCTCTCGATCGTGATGGTCGCGATCTTCGGCGTGCTGTTCCTCGGCGAAAAGCTCAACCTGATGAACTGGCTTGGCGTTGCCTTGATTGCGACAGGGGCACTGTTGATCGCAGTTTTCTGAATTTCTACGCGCCTGCCTCGCGCGAATTTGTTCCCTTAATGTTCGCCTCAATCAAGCCGCAATCCTGATACACGAAATGGTTGTGGATTGGGAGAGCTGCATGTGGGATGGTGACGATAGGCGCAAGCGCCTTGATACGGACTATCCTTCCTTTGCAGCGTCAGTGACGGCTGCGCTGGCGGTCACCTGGGCTGCCGTCCACCTTGTGGCATCGGCTTCGCTCTGCCCCTTTAAGCTTATTGTTCCCCTCCTCAGTATCTTTCCGGCAATGGTCGCGGCGCGGTTGACGGTCGCGTTCAGCCGACCGGTTCGCAATAGCTGGCAGTTGCTGGCGCTTTCCTGCATCTGTGGTTTCGGCACGGTTGCCGGGTTTGTCGGCGTCTACACTTTGACCATGTATTTTGCGAGTTGGGACCCCCGTAGATATGCGGTGCCTTATGCGGTGCTGGCGCGTTACGGACCGGCGTCCGATCTGCTGGTGTTCTCGGTCGCCGGTGCGCTCATGGCCGGGGCGACCTTGGGGCTGTGGCTGCTGCGAGACAGGCGGGTGCAACGCAATCGCGCTGATGGCGAACCGGGCGGGACGGCCGCTTCGATGCCTTCGGTGGTTGTCGCGCGCGAGCCGTACATTCGCAGCCGCCAATCGCGGGCAGACGAACGCTACTTCTGGCTATCGATTCTCATCGGCCCCTTGGTCGTTATCCTGCCGCTGATAATTCTGGAGATGATTTTCTGGCCGCAAAACGCGATCAGCGCAGACAAACTGCCGTGGGCGGCGCTGAGATACTATTTCGGTGGCACTTACGCCGTCGCAATCAGCGCGGTGCTGGTTCTTGCGTTCGTATCCAATCGCTCACGCCGCTCGGCCTGGCTTGCGGCCCTGTTTATCGGCTTGCACGTCGGAGCGGTCTTCACGCTTCTGTTTGATTGTGCAGACAATACTACCAGCAATCAGGCGTTTCTGTTGCTTTTCGGCGGCCTTCTCGGTGCTCTTTCGGCTGCCATCTGCGCCGCGATGTGGTTTCCCGATCGGCGTGGCCTTGGTGCGCAGACTGCGGAACAGACAGCCTCAGCGCGGGGTTTGATGCGCGCGCTGGTGATCGCCGGCTTTGCGGCACCCACTGTGGCTGCGCTTGTTTGCTGCCTTTTGGCCGTCGCCGCGCAAATGTTTGGCATCGCGCCGCAGGACCTGTTCAACGGTGGCAGGCAGGTTGGCGCGGCCGAGACGTGGGTCTTGAACTATCGGGTCTGGGCCGTTGTGGCCTTGATGACGATGATGCTCGACCAGTTTCTCAAAGACAGGGCCGCCCGGCCGGGCGTCGCCATCGTCATCCTCTCGCTTGCAGCCTTTCTCCTCGGCGGCGCAATGGCACATAGCCTGAGCGAGGACATTCTTCGGAAGATCGTGCCGATATCGGCGGCCACCTTCCTCGGGCTTGGTCTTACCAGCGTCGTCGCCGGCCTTTCAGCCGTCGTTCTGATCCGCCGCGGTCCTTTGCGCCGTCCGCTCCAAGTTGAGAATGCCGTCGCCTGAGGGTGGAACAGTGGCCGCCGGAAGGGCTACAACTGTTAACTAGCGGGGAGAGTAGAGCGGACAGATATGGCGTGTATACAGGCGCAATGTTCTTGAAATGTTCGTCTCAGTCAAATAGCAATCGTGCTGCACGAAAAAGTTGTGTCTGGTGGGGGTAACAGCATGCAGATAACGGATGATTGGCGCGAACGTCTGGCACGGTCGTACCTTCCTTTCGCGACATGGATTACCGTGGCATTGGTGGCGATTGTTACTGGCGCCCTCTTCCCCCTGACCGGGCAGACTGGCGCATATATGGTCTTGATCGCGTTTCTGTGCGCCTCGCCAGCGATGATCAGCGCCCGGTTGACAATCGCGCTCAGTCGCTTTGTTCGCACGAGCTGGCAGCTTCTTGTCCTGTCGGCGGGGTGTGGTTTCGTAACCGTGATCGGTTTCGTAGCCGCCTATCTCCTGTGTATCGTTGTCGGGAGCTGGAACCCCGCCGAAACGGCTCCCACCGATGTTGCGCAGTCAGCCAAGGCGGGCATTGTTTCCAGAGTCTTCCAGGGATCTCTTTTCTTTCTTATCTCGGCTGCCGCCGGTGGACTGGCGTCCAGCACCAGTGCAGGCCTGTGGTTGTATCGGGAATGGCGCCTGCGCCAGGGCCGTGGCGCGGCCAAAGTGGCGACGGGCAACGCGTTGCCAGCCACCGACGCTGGAATTGGCGACGGCCGTATGCACCGTGGCAGGCGGGCCGCTTCAGACATGCGCTTCTTCTGGTGTACGACCGCCTGTGGCCCCATGATCGTTGCGCTGATGTTGGGGTTATTCCTCAACTCCCTTTCTGGTCCGTCGATGCCTGTCGCGCCTGAGCAAGTGCTGTGGCTCGCGCTTAACGTCTATTACGGCGGTTCGTTTGCGGCGGCCGTGGCTGCGGCCTTGATGCTTACGCTCGTCTATGATCGCGGGCGCCGCTCGGCCTGGCTCGCAGCACTTTGTGTCGGCTTGCACGCCGGCGCCATGCTTCTGGTTCTGTTTGTTCCGGCGAGTACCGATGGCGAAGCCGGCGCCATTGTTTTTCCGATGCTTTTGGGTGGCCTCGTCGGCGCCTTGTCCGCTGCGATATGTACGGCATTCTGGTTTCCCGATCGCCGCGGGCTGGTGCCTTCGGATGTCACAGCCGAGGCGGGAATGAACGGATGGGCGTTGGTGCGGCCATTGATCGTCGCCGGTTTCATTGCCCCGCTTGCCGCCGCGCTTGCCTATGGTCTCTTCGTCGGCCTCGTTCCGTCAGCGGGCACGTCGCCGGACAGCACGTTCATCGGTCGGTTGCGCAGCTTCGATCCGTGGACTTGGGCCATTGCCTACAGGGTCTGGGCCGTCGTGGCGCTGCAAGCGCTGGTGCTGCGCCATTTGTTGCCGATGGCGCATGTCCCAACGTCGCTCGCCATGGGGATCACGGTCGTCCTTGCTTTCCTGTTTTCCGGTGGCGTGGGCCACAGCCTCGACGACTACGTCATGTCGGGGTCTACAGTGGTCTCGTTCTCTTCCTTCCTGGAATTTGCGTTGCCCGGTCTCGTGGCTGCGCTTGCGGCCCTCTATTTTATCGACCTTGAGCGACCACGCCGCGCAGTTGAGGCGGGCAATGCTGCCGCCTGAGGCGGCGGCATTCCGAGGTCACACCCACCGGCGGACACGCCTGCAATAGGCATCGTAGGCGTCGCCGAAGGCGCGGCCGAGGTGGGTTTCCTCCATGCGGATCTGGTAGGAGATCGAGATCCAGGCCGAGAGCGCCAGCGCCACCGAGACGACGTTAGGCACCGCCAGCACCGTGCCGATGAGCGCGGTCACCATCCCGACATAGATCGGGTTGCGCGAGAAGGCATAGAGGCCGGAGGTCACAAGCGGCGTATCCTGCTTTTCAGGGATGCCGATCTTCCAGGAGTGGCGCATCGCCCATTGTGACAGCATCGTCAGCCCGCCGCCGAGCGTCATCAGCGCCAGCCCGGCGGCGTGAAGGAGGGGCGTGTCGAGCGCCGGAATCCGTCCGAGGGCGGCATCGACGGATGCCGGGAGCATGGCGACCGCCAAAAGGTGGATCACCAGCGCCGCGACGATCAGGCGGAAAAGCTTGCCCGCAAACCCCTCGGCATCGTCGCCATAGGTCAGCACGACCGGCGACCGGCCGGATTGTACGCGGCGGAGGATCGCCAGCGCCAGCGTGGATAGTCCGACGACGAGCATCAGCATGGCGGGAAGGGTGGTGGACATGAAACCTCTGGAGCGAGCGGAGTGACAAGACAGGCGCGTTCGCCGGGTAGGCTCTCCCTGTGAGCGTCTGCCTGGCGAAGCATTCTGGATCATCTTGAAATCTCTAGTGACTAGAGGTGCAAGTGCCGGGCTTGTCCGACTTTCGTCATGGTTACCGGATCTTTTGCCGAGTCTGGAGGCTGTCCTCGTCGTCCGCCGTGTCGGAAGGGTGGCAAAATTCGAGCCTTGATGGCTGCTCCTTCCGCCGGGCGATTGTATAGGCAGGAGGCCGCACCCATGTTAGAGCGTCGACAGGCTAAATACGGGTGAACCTTGAAGAATACTCTCAAAGCTGCACTTGGTGTCGCATCGATCTTGCTGTTCTTGTCATCAGGCGTGGCGGGGCAGGCGCAAACCGTGAAGAGCGGTGCGTCACGGGCCCAGGAAACGTCGGCCAGCCAGAAGGCGAAACCGAAAACCAAAACGACGCGCAAGCAAAGGGCCGCGGATGAAGCCAAGGCCAAGGCGCTCGCCGAAGCGCGCCGCCCACGGCTCTGCAAGACCCGGGACAACGAATGCGGCTATGGCGCAGGTCCGGTCGGAGAACAGTGCTCGTGCTGGTCGAAATCTGGTGCGCCGGATCTTGGCATAACTGTCAGACGTTGATCGCCCGCGACATTCGCGCGGGCCGGCAAGCGCGCCGTTCTATGCAACCTGACGCGTTAGAACGCGCAGGTCGCCTGGTTCGTCTCTAAAGGCTTGGAATTGGGTTTGAGTGATGGAAGCCGGCGTTGAACGCAGAAAAATGACCGACCTCGAAAACAGTGCGCTTCAGTTCGCGACCCGAGCACATGGGGAGCAGAAGCGCAAATATGACGGTCGGCCCTATATCGTTCATCCGGTTGCGGTGGCGGAGATCGTTCGAAGCGTTCCCCATACGCCCGAAATGATCGCCGCAGCGCTGCTTCACGATACGGTCGAGGATACCGACGCGACCCTGTTGGAGATCAAGGAGGCGTTCGGCCCCAAGGTCGCAACGCTGGTTGCGTGGCTCACCGATATATCCACCCCGTTCCACGGCAACCGACAGGTGCGTAAGGAACTGGATCGCCAGCACCTTGCACTGGCGCCAGCGGCGGCGAAAACCATCAAGCTCGCCGACCTGATCGACAACGCGACAGCGATCAGAACCGGCGATCCGAATTTCTGGAAAGTGTTCGGCGCCGAGATGAAGCGCCTACTGGAAGTCTTGGGCGACGGCGACGAAACCCTTCTCGCAAAGGCCCGTGCCTTGGCGCCGGAATGAGAGTTCTGCCGTTTATCGGCAAGCCTCTCCGCGCCCTGTCGATCCGGCTCGCCGGTCATCGAGGATTGCAGAACCGACGTGCGCTTGCGGTCTCTGCCCGCCGGTGTGGCCCACGCGCCTCGTAGGCTCGACCCGCGCGCCCATTAGGACGGCGCAGAACTTGCCGACCGCGCCGGCGCCTCAAAGCCCCAGCCAGATCCTCAAGGGATGCATCGGATCGGCGAGCAGCCGGATCGCGAGTGCGATCGAGACGATGACGAGCAGCGGCTTGATGATCTTGGCGCCCTTGGCCATGGCATAGCGCGAGCCGACCTGGGCGCCGAGGAACTGGCCGAGGCCCATCAGTAGGCCGACCTTCCAGAGGACGGCGCCGAAAAAGAGGAAGACGCCGAAGGCGCCGACGTTGGAGCCGAAGTTGAGGAACTTCGTGTGCGCCGTCGCCTTCAACACGCCGAAGCCGGCAAGCGTGACGAAGCCGAGCATGAAGAAGGAGCCGGTGCCAGGGCCGAAGACGCCGTCGTAAAAGCCGATCAACGGCACCAGGGTCAGCGTGAAGACGAAGGGCGTGACGCGGCTGTGCTGGTCGACGTCGCCCATGTTCGGCTTCAGGCCGAAATAAAGCGCAATGGCGATCAACAGGAAGGGCAGGATCGCCTTCAGCACATCGCCGGGAACGATGGTCGCAAGCAGGGCGCCGAGCACGGCGCCGGCCGCCGACATCAGCGCCATCGGCAGTTGCTCTTTCAGGTTCACATGGCCGCGCCGGGCATAGGACAGCGTGGCCGAGCCTGAGCCGAACAATCCCTGCAGCTTGTTGGTGCCGAGCGTCTGCAAGGGCGGGATGCCGGCAATCAACATGGCCGGAATGGTGATCATGCCGCCGCCGCCAGCGATCGAATCGATGAAGCCGGCAATGAAGGCGGCGACGAACAGGAAGGCGAGCAGGTGGAAGGCGAGATCTTGCACGGCGGGGACTCAAAGGGGGAGATGTCAGGCGGGATTTTCCGCCTTGTGTCAGAGCCCGGCGCGATTTGCAAAGCCTTCTGTTGCGGTGTCGCTGTTCACGCAGGCTTCGGAACTGCGAAACCGGCAGAGATTCAAAGCCTTGTCCTGAGTCGCTGGTTTTCTGGATGGAGGCGCTCTTGCGCGCACGGGCGCCCAAGATGGGCTGTCATTGCGATAGGGCGAGCGGATGACGATGTTCCTCAAACGCGACATGGCGATGGCGCAATCCGGTTTGACCGGCCTTTCGCGCTCCGGTAAAAATGAAGGATATGCGACGGCGTCCGCTTCGGCGGACTGAAAGAGCGTCCGGTGCGGCCGACCCAGCCAGGGGGCCATCAGCCGGTGCTGTCCAGATCGGCCGGGACCATTCGTCCCAGCCGGCGCTTCGTTAAGGAGAACCGACGAAGGGAGCCGGCCGCCGATGCCATCGGGCCAACACGCTGCACAGACGACAAAGGCAGGAACCGGGCTGGTGCTCGGGCTCGGCTGCGAGCGTCGCACGCCGGCCGATGAGGTGATCGCCCTTGCCGAGCGCGCGCTTGCCGATGCCGGTGCCGCGTCCAGTGATCTGCGTCTGGTCGCCTCGCTCGATGCCCGCGCCGAGGAGCCGGCGATCCTGGCAGTCGCAAAACATTTCGCGGTTCCGGCCGCGTTCTACGATGCCGCCACGCTCGAAGCCGAAGCTTCGCGACTCGCCAATCCCTCGGAGATCGTCTTTGCCTACACCGGCTGCCATGGTGTCGCCGAAGGGGCAGCGCTCGTCGGCGCCGGCAGCGAAGCCGTTCTGATCGTGCCGAAGATCGTCTCCGCCCATGCGACGGCGGCCCTCGCAGGGCCGGCGACCTTGCGCGCTGAAAAGCGCATTCCGGCGGCGGAGGCTGTCTGATGCGCGCCTATGTTGTTGAATTGAATCAATCTTTTGTCCGGGTTTGCTCAGGAATGGAATCCGGTTCTTTAGAGATCGCGTCAGGCGCGCCGTTGGGCGGCGCCGAAATACAGGTGGGACAGCACGCATGATCGACAACCTCTTTGCCGGATTGCCGGCGCTCGAAAAAGGTTCGGTCTGGCTGGTTGGCGCCGGCCCGGGCGATCCCGGCCTGTTGACGCTGCATGCGGCCAATGCGCTGCGCCAGGCGGATGTGATCGTGCACGATGCGCTGGTCAACGAGGATTGCCTGAAGCTCGCGCGGCCGGGCGCCGTGCTGGAGTTTGCGGGCAAGCGCGGCGGCAAGCCATCGCCGAAGCAGCGCGACATCTCGCTTCGCCTCGTCGAGCTCGCGCGCGCCGGCAACCGGGTGCTGCGCCTCAAAGGCGGCGATCCCTTCGTCTTCGGCCGTGGCGGCGAGGAGGCGCTGACGCTGGTCGAGCATCAGGTGCCGTTTCGCATCGTGCCCGGCATCACCGCCGGCATCGGTGGCCTTGCCTATGCCGGCATTCCGGTGACCCACCGCGAGGTCAACCACGCCGTCACGTTCCTGACTGGCCATGATTCCTCCGGCCTGGTGCCGGACCGCATCAACTGGCAGGGTATCGCCAGCGGATCGCCTGTCATCGTCATGTACATGGCGATGAAACATATAGGCGCGATCGCCGCCAACCTCATTGCCGGCGGCCGCTCGCCGGACGAGCCTGTTGCCTTCGTCTGCAACGCAGCGACGCCGGAGCAGGCGGTGCTGGAAACGACGCTTGCGCGTGCGGAGGCCGATGTCGCGGCGGCAGGGCTGGAGCCGCCGGCGATCGTCGTCGTCGGCGAGGTGGTGCGACTGCGCGCAGCACTCGACTGGATCGGCGCGCTCGACGGGCGCAAGCTCGCCGCCGACCCCTTCGCCAATCGCATTCTCAGGAACCCGGCATGAGCGGATTGCTGATTGCCGCCCCATCGTCCGGCTCCGGCAAGACGACGGTGACGCTCGGGCTGATGCGCGCGCTGAAGAAGCGCGGCGTGGCGATCGCGCCCGGCAAGGCGGGGCCGGACTATATCGATCCCGCCTTCCATGCGGCGGCGACCGGTGAGCCCTGCTTCAACTACGACCCCTGGGCCATGCGCCCGGAACTGCTGCTTGCGAATGCGTCGCATGCGGCTGCCGGCGGGCGCACCTTGATCGTCGAGGCGATGATGGGGCTGCACGACGGGGCTGCCGACGGTTCGGGAACGCCGGCTGATCTCGCCGCGACGCTGAACCTCGCTGTCATTCTGGTGGTCGATTGCGCCCGCATGTCCCAGTCGGTTGCCGCACTGGTGCGCGGTTATGCGGATCACCGCGACGATATCCGGGTGGTCGGCGTCATCCTCAACAAGGTCGGCAGCGACCGGCATGAAATGATGCTGCGCGATGCGCTCGCCAAGGTGCGCATGCCTGTGTTCGGCGTGCTCCGGCAGGACAGCGCGCTGCAACTGCCGGAGCGCCATCTCGGCCTGGTGCAGGCGGGCGAACATTCGGCGCTCGAAGGCTTCATCGAGGCCGCGGCAGCGCGCGTCGAGGCGGCCTGCGATCTCGACGCCATCCGCCTGATCGCGACGATTTTTCCGCCGGTGCCGGCAGCCGCCGATACCAGGCGGTTGCGGCCGTTCGGCCAGCGCATCGCGGTCGCGCGCGATATCGCCTTTGCCTTTTGTTACGAGCACCTGCTTTACGGCTGGCGGCAAGGCGGCGCGGAGATTTCCTTCTTCTCGCCGCTCGCCGACGAGGCGCCGGATGCAGAAGCCGATGCCGTCTATCTGCCCGGCGGCTATCCGGAGCTTCATGCGGGGCGCTTAAGCGCCGCCGCCCGCTTCCGCTCGGGCATGCATTCGGCGGCCGAACGCGACGCCCGGATTTTTGGCGAATGCGGCGGCTACATGGTGCTTGGCGAAGGGCTTGTCGCTGCCGATGGCGCACGCTACGACATGCTCGGCCTGCTGCCACTCGTCACCAGTTTTGCCGAGCGCAGGCGGCACCTCGGCTATCGCCGCGTCGTGCCTGTCGACAACGCCTTCTTCGATGGACCCATGACGGCGCACGAATTCCACTATGCGACCATCGTCGCCGAAGGGGCGGCCGATCGGCTGTTTGCCGTCAGCGACGCCGCCGGCGAGGATCTCGGCCAGGCAGGCCTCCGGCGTGGCCCTGTCGCCGGTTCCTTCATGCATCTGATCGACGTCGCGGGTGCGGCATGAGCGCGCCGATCGTTCATGGTGGCGGCATCACCGAGGCCGCAGCGCGCTATGGCGGCCGGCTCGAAGACTGGCTGGATCTCTCGACCGGCATCAACCCATGCCCCGTCGCCTTGCCTGAAGTGCCCGAGCGCGCCTGGCACCGGCTGCCGGATCGGCAGACGGTGGATGACGCGCGGCGCGCGGCCGCCGACTACTACCGCACCAACGGCGTGCTCCCGTTGCCTGTGCCGGGCACGCAATCGGTGATCCAGCTGCTGCCGCGTCTTGCTCCGGCAGGCAGGCGCGTCGCGATCTTCGGGCCGACCTATGGCGAATATGCCCGCGTGCTCGAGGCGGCCGGCTTTGCCGTCGATCGCGTCGCGGATGCCGACGCGCTGACGGCCGAACATGGCCTTGTCATCGTCGTCAACCCCAACAACCCGACCGGCCGCGCCTTGACGCCGACGGAGCTTTTGGCGATCGCCGCAAGGCAAAAAGCGAGCGGCGGGCTGCTGCTCGTCGACGAAGCATTCGGCGATCTCGAGCCGGAGCTGAGCGTCGCCGGCCATGTGCCGGGGCAGGGCAATCTCATCGTCTTCCGCTCCTTCGGCAAGTTCTTCGGCCTTGCGGGCCTGCGCCTGGGTTTCGTCGTTGCGACCGAGCCGGTGCTTGCGTCCTTTGCCGACTGGCTCGGCCCCTGGGCCGTCTCCGGTCCGGCGCTGACGATCTCGAAAGCGCTGATGCAGGGCGACACGAAGGCGATCGCAGCGGGGATCATCGAGCGTCGCGCCGGCCTCGACGCGGCTCTCGATGGGGCAGGGCTCGCCCGCGTCGGCGGCACAGGGCTTTTCGTGTTGGTCGAGCATCCGCGGGCGGCGCTGCTGCAGGAGCGGCTCTGCAAGGCCCATATCCTCACGCGCAAGTTCGACTATGCGCCGAGCTGGCTCAGGATCGGGTTGGCACCTGACGCGGCGGGCGACCGGCGGCTTGCGGACGCGCTTGCCGGCATGGAGCTCTGAGGTGTCGGAGACCATCCTTTTCATCCTCGCGCTGGCGCTGGTGATCGATCGCGTCGTCGGCGATCCGGACTGGCTCTGGGCGCGCGTGCCGCATCCGGTCGTGTTCTTCGGCAAGGCCATCGGCTTTTTCGACGCCCGGCTGAACCGCGAGGATCTGGAGGATGGCGCCCGCAAATTTCGTGGCGTCGTCGCGATCCTGCTGTTGCTTGGCCTCAGCGCCTGGTTCGGCCATCTGCTGCATCGCCTGTTCGCCGTCTTCGGGCCGCTCGGCTTCCTGCTGGAGGCGGTTCTGGTCGCGGTCTTCTTGGCGCAGAAGAGCCTTGCCGATCACGTGCGTCGCGTGGCCGAGGGCCTGCGACAGGGTGGGCTCGAAGGCGGACGTGCCGCCGTGTCGATGATCGTCGGCCGCGATCCGAAAACGCTCGACGAACCGGCGGTCTGCCGCGCGGCGATCGAGAGCTTGGCCGAGAACTTTTCCGATGGCGTCGTGGCACCGGCCTTCTGGTATGCCGTTGCCGGCCTGCCGGGGCTTCTTGCCTACAAGATGCTGAACACGGCCGATTCGATGATTGGCCACAAGTCGCCGAAATATCTGCACTTCGGCTGGGCTTCGGCCCGGCTCGACGACGTCGCCAACCTGCCGGCTGCCAGGCTCTCGATCCTGTTGATCTCGGCCGGGGGGCTGATCCATCGTGGTGCCAGCGCTGCGAAGGATGCTCTGACCGTGAGCCTTCGCGACCACGGCCTGCACCGCTCGCCGAATTCCGGCTGGCCGGAAGCGGCCATGGCGGGCGCGCTTGACCTGCAGCTTGCGGGCCCGCGCATCTATGGCGGCGTCAAGGTCAGCGAGCCGATGATCAACGGGCCGGGCCGGGCGGTTGCGAAAAGCGAAGACATCGACGCTGGTATTGCTGTCTTTTACGGCGCCTGCACGGTCATGACCGGGCTTGTTCTTGCAATCGCAATGATTTGATCGCGGAAGTTGACCTTCGCATTAAGACTCTGCTTTCCATATGTATTAAGATCGTATCATATTCGATCAGTTATTCTCCTGGAACGTTTGGTTCCACCGGTACGTGTTCGTCTTCCCGGAGAGAGAAGCATGCGCAAAAGCCTTCTGACTGCGCTGATTGCCGCCCTGCTGCAGTTTACCGTTCAACCCGCGAACGCCGCCAATCTGATTGCCGATATCAGCCTGTCGTCGCAGACGATGACCGTCAGCCAGAACGGCATCGTGATGTATCGCTGGAAGGTCTCGACGGCGCGCAAGGGCTATGTGACGCCACGCGGCAGCTGGAGTGCGAAGTGGCTCTCGCGCAACCACCGTTCGCGCAAGTACGACGATGCGCCGATGCCTTACGCCGTGTTCTTCAACGGCGGCTACGCCATCCACGCCACCTACGACATCAAGCGGCTCGGCCGCCCGGCCTCGCACGGATGCGTGCGATTGCATCCGAACAATGCGGCAGAGTTTTTCGCCCTCACGAAGGAGCACGGGCTGGCGAACACGCGGATCGTGATTACGCGGTGACGGCATAGGGCTGCCGGCTCTCGTCAAGACTTGCGCCCCTCATCCGCCTGCCGGCACCTTCTCCCCGTTTTCTACGGGGAGAAGGGATGTTGCAGCACCCGCTCGTTCTCCACAGGCCCGTTTGATTTTCAGCTACGGCGGCGCCGCGGAAGGCGGCGCTGCGGCCGTCCTCGTTCCCTCTCCCCGCTTGCGGGGAGAGGGTTAGGGTGAGGGGCAATCTTGTGCAGATGTTTTGTGCGACGTCGAGCCAGGGCGCCTGAGAGCCGCCGAGCGCCGCTCAGTCGATGCCCGCCACATGCATCAGCCGGTCGAGGCTCGGCACGGTGACGTGGCGGCTGTTTTCGATGCGGATGACGTTCTCCTTGCGGAGCTTGGTGATCTGGCGGCTGACGGTCTCGATGGTGAGGCCGAGATAGTCGGCGATGTCGGCGCGCGACAGCGGCAGGTCGAACTCGTTCGAGGTGCCGTTTTCCGGGTCGATATGGGTGGCGATGATGTAGAGGAAACTCGCGACCTTTTCCTGCGCGGTCTTGCGGCCGAGCGTCAGCATCCAGTCACGCGCCTCGTCGAGCTCCTTCAGCGCCTGCTCGTGCAGCCGGTGCTCGAGGTTGGGCGCTTCGGAGACCAGGCGATCGATGACGGTGCGCGGGAAACAACAGATGTCGGTATCGACGGCTGCTTCCGCCGTCAGGGCGCTTTCGCGGGTAAAGGGCCGGCCCATGAAATCAGGGGCAAACTGCAGGCCGACGATCTGCTGCCGGCCGTCGGCCAGAACCTTGCTGAGCTTGACGACACCGTTGATGATGTTGGCATAGCTCTCGGTCGCTTCGCCCTGGCCGATGACCTCGCGGCCGGGCTCGATGCTGCGGCGAGTCGAATGGCGGCTGAGGTCGAGCAGCTGATCCGGGGTGAGCGTGCCGCAAACGCCGCCATGGCGCGCCTCGCAGGCGGCGCAGACGGCTGGAACCTCCGAATTATGGATATCCTTGCGACGATGTTCGTTCACGATCTGCAATTCTTTCTACCTGCATTCGATTGCTCCCTGGATGACCAAAGAGGATGCGGGTCGTTAAATCAAGAGTTGACAGGTGCTAATTCCGAAAGCGCGAAACAATGTCTCATGCCAGCTTGAGCATTGTCAATTTTAACGTGTTAATTCGGCGACTTGATCAAAATCAAAGGCCGCGTTGCCGATCCGTCCTAAGCCGTCTTCATGACAGCGGAGAGACTTATGGACGACGCGCTCATCCTCAAGCATGCGAGCCCTGTGCCGCGCTACACCAGCTACCCGACCGCACCGCATTTTTCCGAGGCGGTGGGGCCGGTTGACTATCAAGGCTGGCTCGGTGCGATCCGTGCGGGCGAGGCGATCTCGCTCTATGCGCACGTGCCCTATTGCGACAGGCTCTGTTGGTTCTGTGCCTGCCATACGAAGCAGACGCTGCGCTATGATCCGGTGGCAACCTATCTAGCCGGCCTGCATCGCGAGGTTGCAGAAATCGGCAGCCGGGTGAACCGCGAGGCCAGGGTGACGGCGCTGCATTTCGGTGGCGGCTCGCCGATGCTCGTCAGGCCCGACGACATGGTCGCGCTGAAGCGTGCTTTTGCCGAACACTTCACCTTTGCGCCCGATTGCGAGATCAGCGTCGAGATGGACCCGAACGATCTCGACGAAGCGCGCCATGACGCGCTGGCGGAGATCGGCATGACGCGGGCGAGCTTCGGCATCCAGGATTTCGATCCTGTCGTGCAGAAGGCGATCAACCGCATCCAGACCTTCGAGCAGACGCGCGACGCGATCGAGGCGTCCCGGGCACGGGGCGTGCACTCGGTCAATTGCGACGTACTCTATGGTTTGCCCTACCAAAGCCTTCAGTCGCTGGAGCGGACGATGGAGGCGGTGCTTTCGCTCGCGCCTGATCGCGTCGCACTCTTCGGCTACGCCCATGTGCCATGGATGAAGACGCACCAGAAGATGATTCCGGACGAAAGCCTGCCCGTCATCGTCGAGCGTTTCGCGCAGATGAGCCGCGCGGCCGAGATGCTGGTTACTGCCGGCTACGAGGCAATCGGTATCGACCATTTCGCAAAGCCCGACGACAGCCTGGCGCGGGCCAACCGGGAAGGGCGTCTGCGCCGCAATTTCCAGGGCTATACCGACGACGCGGCCGAAACGCTCATTGGTCTCGGCGCCTCGGCGATCGGTCAGTTTCGTCAAGGTTATGTTCAGAACATGCCGGCCACCGGCGAATATCTGCGCCATGTGGAAAACACCGGGCTGGCAGCCGTGCGTGGTTACCGCTTCACACCGGACGACATCTTGAGAGCAAAAGTGATTGCCGACGTCATGTGCCGCTTTGCCTTCTCTTTCGACGAGATCGAGCGGGACTTCCCGGCGCTTGCCGGCGCGGTGATCGAGGAGGCGCGGCTCTTCCGGGCACGCGATGTGGACGGGCTGACGACGATCGAAAGCGGGATTTTCCGCCTGACCGAACGCGGCAGGCCCTTTGCCCGCTCGGTTGCGGCCACCTTCGACGCCTATCTCGGCAATGGCCGCGGCCGGCATTCGGTGGCGGTCTGAGCCATGCTCCGTCGCAACACCGTTTTCCAATTTGAAAGCCTTTGGCATCAAGGCCATTGGCTTTTGCGGCGCATTTACCTATAGGATCGCCGAGACTCGACTTTAAAATATTAGAGGTATGCGCGTGACAGCTACATTCGACAAGGTTGCCGACATCATCGCGGAAACGAGCGAGATCGATCGCGAGACGATCACGCCGGAAAGCCACACGATCGACGATCTCGGCATCGACAGCCTGGACTTCCTCGACATCGTGTTTGCGATCGACAAGGAATTCGGCATCAAGATTCCGCTCGAGCAGTGGACGCAGGAAGTCAACGAAGGCAAGGTTTCGACCGAAGAATACTTCGTTCTGAAGAACCTCTGCGCCAAGATCGACGAACTGCGGGCTGCCAAGGGCTGATCGGGCTTTCGCCCGAGCCTTGCCACTCGATTTCCAATGCCGCCCGTCGCGCCCCGCGCTTGACAGGCGGCATTGGCGTTTTTACTTGAGCCCGAAACCAACGGGGTGAGCCTCAATGCTCCTTGAATACTTCCAGATGATCGATCGTGTCGAAACGGTCGATCTTTCGGCTGGCCGGCTGACGGCGCGGTCCGTCGTGCCGGAGAAGAGCCCGGTGTTCGAAGGCCATTTCCCGGGCTACCCGCTGGTGCCCGGCGTGCTTCTGATCGAGACCATGGCGCAGGCCTCCGGTTTCCTGGTGCTCGCCGCTACCAATTTTGCCGCCATGCCCTTCCTGATGTCGGTCGACGGCGCCAAGATGCGGACCTTCGTCGAGCCCTCGGCCGAACTCGAGATCGAAGCCTTCCTCGAGCATGAAGGTTCGGGCTTTGCCGTCACCAAGGCGAAGATCACCTCTGGCGGCAAGAAAGTCTGCGATGCCCAGCTGAAGCTGCGGACCATGCCGTTCGATCAGGTTCCGCTCGGCGATATCGTGCGCAAGCGGGCTGGAGAAGTGGGTCTGATGGCGGCGCTTTCAGCGGCAGCCGGTTCGGAGAAGTAAGATGAGCAAATCTGCAAACGACGTGGTCATTACCGGCATCGGTATCGTCACCAGCCAGGGCGTCGGCGTCGAGCCGCATCTGGCGATGCTTACCGCCGGCACGTCGCCGGCCGCGCGCGTCGAGACCGAGAAGTTCAGCCCCTATCCGGTGCATCCGCTGCCGGAAATCGACTGGTCGCAGCAGATCGCCAAGCGTGGCGACCAGCGCCAGATGGAAAACTGGCAGCGTCTCGGCGTCTTTTCCGCGGGCCTGGCGCTGGATGACGCCGGTCTCAAGGACAATCTCGAAGCCTGCGGCAGCATGGACATGATCGTCGCTGCCGGCGGCGGCGAGCGTGACATCAACGTCGATTCGCTGATCGTCGACGAGGCGCTGAAGCGCAACGACCGCGAACAGCTCCTCAACGAAAAGCTGACGACCGAACTGCGCCCGACGCTGTTTCTCGCCCAGCTTTCCAACCTGCTCGCCGGCAACATCTCGATCGTGCACAAGGTCACCGGTTCGTCGCGCACCTTCATGGGCGAAGAAGCGGCCGGTATCTCGGCGATCGAAACCGCCTTTGCCCGGATCAAGGCCGGCCAGTCGACGCATACGCTCGTCGGCGGCGCGTTTTCGGCCGAGCGCCTGGACATCATGCTGATGATCGAGGCGATCCAGGGCCAGGCAACCGGTGACTGGCACCCGATCTGGTCGCGCAGCCGTGACAACGGTGGCGGCATGATTCCCGGGTCGGTCGGCGCCTTCCTGGTGCTGGAATCACGCGAGTACGCCGAAGCCCGTGGCGCCCGCATTTATGCGACGATCGACGCGATCGGCAGCGACCGCGGCAGCCGCACGGACGGCAAGCTCGAAGCACGCCTTGCGGACCTTGCGAAACCGGCCGAGAAACTCGACCCAGCAGGCACGGTGGTCTTTTCCGGCACGTCCGGTTTTCATGACCTCGTCGCCAGCGAAAAGGCGTTCCTGCAGGCCAATCTGGCCGGCGCGCCGGTGCGTGCCTATGGCGGCATCGTCGGGCACAGCATCGAGGCGCAGTTTCCGGCGGGCCTAGCGCTTGCAGCGCTTACGCTCGGCCACGGCGCCAAGGTTCCGGCCTTCGACGCCAGCTTCGAAAAGCCGATGGGGGCTGCTGCCCGGTCGGCGGTCGTGACCACCGTCGGTCATTCACGCGGCGAAGGCGTCGCGGTCCTTTCGGCCGAATAAGAGGAACGATTGATGAGCAACGCTTACAAGGATCACCTCGGCCGCCCGATCGTCGCCGTTACCGGCATGGGCGTCATCACCTCGCTCGGCCAGGGCCTGGAAGACAACTGGTCGGCGCTGACCGGCGGCGTCTCCGGCATCCGCAAGATCACCCGTTTCCCGACGGAAGGCCTCAACACCCGCATCTCCGGCATGGTCGATTTCATCGAGGTGCCGGCGGCCAACTCCGTCGAGCGTTCCTATGCCATGGCGCGCGAGACGACGCTGGAAGCGCTGGCGCAGGCCGGGCTTTCCGGCGACTTCAACGGCCCGCTGTTTCTGGCCGCCCCGCCGATCGAGCCGGAATGGAGCGCACGCTTCGAGCTTGCCGATCGTTCGCCGCCTTCCGAACAGCCAGGCGATGCCTATAACCGTTTCCTCGCTGCGATGCGCCAGAAGGCCGATCCGGCGTTCCATGAGGCCGTGCTCTTCGGCTCGATCTCCGAGCGCCTTGCCGATCGCTTCGGCACGCGTGGCCTGCCGGTGACGCTGTCGACCGCCTGCGCTTCCGGCGCAACGGCGATCCAGCTCGGCGTCGAGGCGATCCGCCAGGGCCGCACCGATCGTGCGCTGACGGTTGCGACCGACGGTTCGGTCAGTGCCGAAGCGCTGATCCGCTTTGCGCTGCTTTCCGCGCTCTCCACCCAGAACGACCCGCCGGAGAAGGCCTCCAAACCCTTCACCAAGGACCGTGACGGCTTCGTCATCGCCGAAGGCGCTGCAACGCTGGTGCTGGAATCGCTGGAAGCCGCCGTTGCCCGCGGCGCCCGCGTCTACGGTATCCTCAAGGGTTGCGGCGAGAAAGCCGATCTCTTCCATCGCACGCGCTCCTCGCCGGACGGTGGCCCGGCCATCGCGACGATCCGCGCGGCGCTTGCCGACGCCGGCATCGATGAAACCGGCATCGGCTACATCAACGCGCACGGCACCTCGACGCCCGAGAACGACAAGATGGAATATCTGTCGATGTCGGCCGTCTTCGGCGATCGCCTGCCGTCGATCCCGGTCTCGTCCAACAAGTCGATGATCGGCCACACGCTGACAGCCGCCGGTGCGGTCGAGGCGGTGTTCTCGATCCAGACGATGCTGACCGGCACGCTGCCGCCGACGATCAACTACCAGAACCCCGATCCGGCAATCGTGCTCGACGTCGTGCCGAACGTGAAGCGCAGCCAGCAGGTTTCTGCGGTGCTGTCGAACTCCTTCGGCTTCGGCGGCCAGAACGCCAGCCTGGTGATGACGGCCGAGCCGGCCTGAGCCAACTCGAGGGCAATACGATTTGGCGCTGCCCCCTGTGCCCTGCCGGGCATCTCCCGCACGAGGGGAGATCGGGTGTAGCGCTGTCCTGCTCATCAGGGGTGTCCCGACGCGGAGCCCTCCGTTGAAGCGATAAGCTTGCCGTGGGTCGATCTCCCCTTTTGGGGGAGGTGGCCGGCAGGCTAGAGGGGGGTGCTGCGCCACTCTCCCAAAGTGTATATATGCCAGTCAGCACGGCCCAGCCGCTCGACTATGTAAAGAGATCTAAAGGAAGAACCATGCGCGCCCTGCAACTGCTCGATGACCGCAAGCTCGAAATCACCGACATTCCGGAACCGGAAGCACCCGGCCCGGGCGAGGTGACGCTGCGCGTCAAGGCGGTTGCGCTCAACCACATCGACGTCTGGGGCTGGCGCGGCATGGCGTTCGCCAAGCGCAAGATGCCGCTCGTCATCGGTGCGGAAGCCTCCGGCGTCGTCGATCAGATCGGCCCGGGCGTTTCGAGCGTGCTTCCGGGCCAGCTCGTCTCGGTCTACGGCGCGCGTACCTGCGGCCTCTGCCGTCCGTGCAAGGAAGGCCGCGACAACCTCTGCGAACATGTGGGCGGCGTTCACGGCTTCCACCTCGACGGCTTTGCGCAGGAAAAGATCAACCTGCCGGCGCGCCTGCTGGTACCGGCCCCTCCGGGCGTCGATGCGGTTGCCGCCGCCCTTGCTCCGGTGACCTTCGGTACCGTCGAGCACATGCTCTTCGACAACGCCAAGCTCGAGCCCGGTGAAACCATCCTCGTGCACGCCGGCGGCTCCGGCATCGGCTCGGCGGCGATCCAGCTTGCCAAGAAGATCGGCTGCACCGTGATCACCACCGTCGGCTCGGACGACAAGATCGAGAAGGCCAAGGCGCTCGGCGCCGATCACGTCATCAACTACCGCACCGACCGTTTCGAAGGCGTCGTGCGCAAGCTCACCAAGAAGAAGGGTGTCGACGTCGTGTTCGAACACGTCGGCAAGGACACCTGGGCCGGCTCCATGCTCTGCATGAAGCGCGGCGGACGTCTCGTTACCTGCGGTTCCACCTCGGGCGTCTCCACCGACATGAACCTGATGATGCTCTTCCAGCAACAGCTCAAGCTGCTCGGCTCGTTCGGCTGCCGCATGGAGAACATGGCGAACGCCATGCAGAAGATGGCGCGCGGTCTCGTGCATCCGGTCATCGACACTGAAATCACCCTCGACCAGATCGACCGGGCACTGGAGCGCATGGAGTCGCGCCAGATCTTCGGCAAGATCATCCTGAAGATGGATTGATCGACTGTGCGCATGGTGATCACACGGCTGGTGCTGGCGGCGGATCGTTTCCGCCAATGGCTGATTGCGCAGTTCGTGTTTCTGCTTCTGACGATCCTGAAGATGTTTCCCGCCGACGGCGCGATCAGCTTTATGGATCGCGCCCTGCGGTTCATCGGCCCGAAGACCAGCCGTCAGAAGCTGACGCTGACCAACCTGCGCAACGCATTCCCGGAAAAGAGCGACGCGGAGATCAACGAGATCGCGCTCGAAAGCTGGGGCAACATGGGGCGCATGGCGGCCGAATACGTGTTCCTCGACCGGCTCTTCGATTTCGATCCGGAGCGCACGACGCCGGGCCGGGTCGAGGTCTCGGGCATTCCCTTGTTCCTCGAGCTTCGCGACAATCCGCGCCCTTTCATCGTTTTTACCGCGCACAGCGGCAATTTCGAGATGCTGCCGGTCGCCGGATCCGCCTTCGGGCTCGACGTGACGGTGCTCTTCCGTCCGCCGAACAATCCTTACGTGGCCGAGAAGGTCTTCAACTTCCGCGCCGAACGCATGGGTAAGCTCGTGCCGTCGCATGCGGGCTCGTCCTTTGCGCTCGCCCGCCAGCTGGAGCGCGGCCAGGGCGTCGGCGTCCTCGTCGACCAGAAGTTCCGCAAGGGGCTGAAGACGAAGTTCTTCGGCCAGGACGTGCAGACCAACCCGCTGCTCGCCAAGCTCGTGCGGCAGTTCAACTGCGAGGTCTATCCGGCCCGCTGCATCCGCTTGCCGGGTGGCCGTTTCCGCCTGGAAATCGAACCGGCGATCGCCATTCCCCGCAAGGCCGACGGCAGCGTCGACGTCACCGCCACGGCGCAGGTGCTGAACGACAAGGTGGAGAGCTGGGTCCGGGAATATCCGGGCCAATGGCTCTGGTATCACGACCGCTGGCACATCAAGCGTTACCTGAAAGACTGATTCTCTTTCGCATCTGAACAGCGCCTGATTGCGCCTAGCGCAAGCAGGCTTGACGTTCCTGCAAGCCCGGCACCCCTGGTGTCGGGCTTTGCGTTTTGCCAGCTACGCGGGGACATCGGCGCCGATTCTCCCTCGAAAACGTGCGTAAGCGTTAAGTTTTTCTTTCTGCTGTTGAACGCTATCGCAATGAGTGTAAACTTATGCCTGTCGCGTGAGAAAATGCCTGCAAGCGCTTTGGATGACCCGAGCGGCGCGGTTTTACGCGAAAGGGGTGGGGGAAACGTCAAGAACCAGATCAGTGTCCTGAGCATCTACGCCTGTTTTGTAAGTGCATCGAAGCGGCTTTGCCGTGGGGGAATTGGGGTTTCGAATTGAACGCACTGATTGAGCTGTTCTGGTTCAAGTATTCGCAGCTGCAGTATGCCGTACGTACGGCAGACGAGCATTTGATCGGGATTCTGGATCGCGAATTGGATCCTATTCTGAGGTCCGTCTACGACGAGAAGGCGGTGAGCGTCGAAGACGCCCGGCTTCAGTTCCAGTTCCTGATCGACATTCTGCGCGTCGAAGCCGACGACATTTCCTGCGTGCTGCGTCATTCGCAGTTGCTGCAATCGCTGATCAACCGCTACTTCGCAGCGACCGGCGCGGAGAACCTTGACGACCTGCAGCTGGAGCGCCTGCCGGCGCAACCGAACAAGGGCAGGGCGGACGAAGGATTGCTCAACGAGGCGATCCTCGACAGCTTCCCGGACCGGTTGGCGGTGATCACGCCCGACTACCGCTATCTCTACACTAATCCGCGCAATGCCGAGCATCTGGAAAGCCGCCCGATGGACCTGATCGGCCGGCATATCGTCGAGTTCATCGGCATCCAGCGGTTCGAGCTGCGGGTGAAATCCTATCTCGACCGGTGTTTCGCCGGCGAGGTGGTGGACTACACCTTCGCCAAGACGGTCGATGCGCGCACGGTCGTCGTGCGCTGCCGGCTGACGCCGTGCATGTCGAGCACGGGCAAGCTGATCGGCGCCATCCTGGTGATCCAGGAACATGCCGACCGCCGCCGCGCGATCGCGGCCTGAAGCGCCGGTTCCGGCGGCATCAATCGAAAATGCAGAAGGGAATGCGCGGCCAGGTAACGGCCGCGAGACTTGTCGGCATTTGCGGCGCGCTGCGCGGACGGCCGGTCTATCCGACCGGCGCGGTAATGCTGCGCAGACATTCCTGCTCGAAGCCGACGTGCCGCCTGAGGCTGGTGAAGAAGCCGCGCAGCATGTAGCCGGCGGTCTCGGCATTGACCGTCTCGTCGGCGGCGCCGAGGCGCTCCAGCATTTCGGTCAGTTCCTCGGCGAAGCACTCGTCCTCGCAATGCTCGTATTTCAGCCGCTCCAGCGTCGCGCCAAGCGTCGGGTCCGAGCGGTAGGTGCGCTCGATCCAGGGGAAGACCAGGTTTTCTTCGCCCGAATGCATCTCGCGGATCAGCGGCTCCAGTACCTTGGCGGCATAGACGCATTTCTGTCGGTCGATGTCGGCCGGCAGGCTGTCGGCGATTTCCTCCAGGCAATTGCAGAGCGCCAGCTGCTCCTCGTGGGCGCGGGCAAGCCAGGCAAACGGCTCGGCCACGGGTTCCCGCCGGGGGGCTGGGTCCAGTCGGCTGCGGATTCGTCCGTCTTCAAAAGTCTTTTTCATCGGCTCCAGACGCCAACTCCCACGGCGCTCCCTATTGTTTGCCGAGGATGATCCAAACGAGGTGGCAAAGCCTTGATCTGAATCAAGGCCGGCTTGCCCCGATTCTGACACTTTCCGGCAAGCTGCGGTGACACCCCTCGTTTCGGGGTGTCGTTGCGTGCGTTCGGACCAAGTTGGGGACCCAACCATGAAATACACATTCGAGATGATCCTGCTCGGGGTCGGTGCATTCCTGGCGCTCGTCGGCGCCGGGCTTGCCCAGGACCGGCACTTCGAAGCCCATATGTGGGTGCTGTTCTTCACGCTTCTTGCCGGCACCATCCTTTTGATGCGCCGCATCGAGTTCAGCCCGGCTTCCGCGGGCAGGGCGTCACCGCCGCCACCCCAGTCGGAGTATTTTGACGAGGTGGTCAAATACGGCGTGATCGCCACCGTCTTTTGGGGCGTCGTCGGATTTCTCGTCGGCGTCGTGGTTGCGCTCCAGCTTGCCTTCCCGGACCTCAACATCGAGCCCTGGTTCAATTTCGGCCGCATGCGGCCGCTGCACACCTCGGCGGTCATCTTCGCCTTCGGCGGCAACGCGCTGATCGCAACGTCGTTCTACATCGTCCAACGCACCAGCCGCGCCCGCCTCTTCGGCGGCAATCTCGGCTGGTTCGTGTTCTGGGGCTACCAGCTCTTCATCATCATGGCCGCCACCGGCTATCTGCTGGGCATCACCCAGTCGAAGGAATATGCAGAGCCGGAATGGTATGTGGACCTGTGGCTGACGATCGTCTGGGTCGCCTATCTCGCCGTCTTCCTCGGCACGCTTCTGACCCGCAAGGAGCCGCATATCTATGTGGCCAACTGGTTCTACCTCGCCTTCATCGTCACGATCGCGATGCTGCACATCGTCAACAACCTGGCGGTTCCGGTCTCCTTCCTCGGCTCCAAGAGCTACTCGGCCTTTGCCGGGGTGCAGGACGCGCTGACGCAATGGTGGTACGGGCATAATGCCGTGGGCTTCTTCCTGACGGCCGGCTTCCTCGGCATGATGTATTACTTCATCCCGAAGCAGGCGAACCGCCCCGTTTATTCCTACCGCCTGTCGATCATCCACTTCTGGTCGCTGATCTTCATGTACATCTGGGCAGGCCCGCACCACCTGCACTACACCGCGCTGCCCGACTGGGCGCAGACGCTCGGCATGGTGTTCTCGGTCATGCTCTGGATGCCTTCCTGGGGCGGCATGATCAACGGCCTGATGACGCTGTCTGGCGCCTGGGACAAGATCCGTACCGATCCGATCATCCGCATGATGGTCATGGCCGTTGCCTTCTACGGCATGGCGACCTTCGAAGGTCCGATGATGTCGATCAAGACGGTCAACTCGCTCAGCCACTACACCGACTGGACCATCGGCCACGTGCATTCCGGCGCGCTCGGCTGGAACGGCCTCATCACCTTCGGCGCGATCTACTATCTCGTTCCGAAGCTGTGGAACCGCGAGCGCCTCTACAGCGTGCGCATGGTCAACTGGCACTTCTGGCTCGCCACGCTCGGCATCGTCGTCTACGCGGCGGTCATGTGGGTTGCCGGCATCCAGCAAGGCCTGATGTGGCGCGAGTACGACGACCAGGGCTTCCTCGTCTATTCCTTCGCGGAATCGGTCGCGGCCATGGTTCCCTACTACGTGCTGCGTGCCCTCGGCGGCGCACTCTTCCTCGCCGGAGCTCTGCTCATGGCCTTCAACGTAACCATGACCATCCTCGGCCGCGTGCGCGATGAAGCTCCGATTTTCGGTGCGACGCCCGCGCTCAAGGCTGCGGAATAGGAGGGCATCACCCATGTCCATTCTCGACAAACACGCGACGCTCGAACGCAACGCGACCCTGCTGCTCGTCGGCTCGCTGCTCGTCGTCTCCGTCGGCGGCATCGTGGAAATCGCGCCACTCTTCTATCTCGAAAACACGATCGAGAAGGTGGAGGGCATGCGTCCCTATTCGCCGCTGGAGCTTGCCGGCCGCGACATCTATGTGCGTGAAGGCTGCTATGTCTGTCACAGCCAGATGATCCGCCCGTTCCGCGACGAAGTGGAGCGCTACGGTCACTACTCGCTGGCGGCGGAGTCCATGTACGACCATCCGTTCCAGTGGGGCTCCAAGCGCACTGGGCCGGATCTCGCCCGTGTCGGCGACCGCTACTCCAACGAGTGGCACGTGCAGCACATGATCGAGCCGCGCTCGGTGGTGCCGGAATCGGTCATGCCGAGCTACGCCTTCCTCAAGGCGACGCCGCTCGACGTGAACAACATCGCCGCCAACCTCAAGGCCAACAAGGCGGTCGGCGTACCCTACACGGACGAAATGATCGACAACGCGCTTGCCGACATCAAGGCGCAGGCAGATCCGAACGCCGACACGTCCGGCGTCGAGGGCCGCTATCCGAAGGCCAAGCTTGGCGACTTCGACGGCGATCCGCAGAAGCTGACAGAGATGGACGCGCTCGTCGCCTATCTGCAGATGCTCGGCACGCTGGTCGACTTCTCCACCTACGACGACACCACCGGCTATCGTTAAGGAGACCGCACCCATGGAAACCTACACGGCCATGCGCCAGTTCGCCGATAGCTGGGCGCTCCTTGCCATGACGCTCTTTTTCCTCGGCGTCGTTGCCTTCATCTTCCGGCCCGGCGCCAAGAAGGCCGCCGATGATGCCGCAGCCATCCCCCTGAAGGAGGATTAATAGAATGGCGGACAAACACGTCGACGAAATCAGCGGCGTCGAGACCACCGGCCACGAATGGGACGGTATCCGCGAGCTCAACAACCCGATGCCGCGCTGGTGGGTCTATACCTTCTACGCGACCATCGTCTGGGCTGTCGGCTACATGATCGTCTATCCAGCCGTGCCGCTCCTGACCGACGCCACCAAGGGCGTGCTCGGCTATTCGAGCCGCGCCGAAGTGAGTGCGGAGCTTGCGAGCGCCAAGGCGGCGCAGGCCGGCAACCTCGAGAAGATCGCCTCGAGCTCGCTTGCCGACATCATGGCCGATCCGCAGCTGCAGCACTTTGCCGTGTCCGGCGGTGCCTCGGCCTTCAAGGTCAACTGTGCCCAGTGCCACGGCTCGGGTGCGGCCGGTTCTGCCGGTTTCCCGAACCTCAACGACGACGACTGGCTCTGGGGCGGCAAGCCCGAAGAGATCTACCAGACGATCGCCCACGGCATCCGCTACAACGGCGACGACGAGACCCGCGTCTCGGAGATGCCGTCCTTCGCGGAAATCCTCAAGCCGGACGAGATCAAGCAGACGGCGGCCTATGTCGTCAGCCTCACCGGCACGCCGTCGGATGCATCCATGGTGGAGCCGGGCAAGGCGCTGTTCGAGACCAACTGCGCCTCCTGCCACGGTGCCGACGCCAAGGGCAACCGCGAGTTCGGCGCGCCCAACCTTGCCGACGCGCTGTGGCTGAACGGCTCGAGCGAGCAGGCGATCGTCGCCCAGATGAAGGCGCCCAAGCACGGTGTCATGCCCGCCTGGTTGCCGCGCCTCGGCGACACCACGGTCAAGCAGCTCGCCATCTTCGTGCATTCGCTGGGTGGCGGCGAGTAGTCCGGGTATTCAACAGGCGGCTGCCCCTCATCCGCGCGGTGAGGGGTTTGCCCCTCATCCGGCTGCCGCCACCTTCTCCCCGTCATGACGGGGAGAAGGGACAAGCCGCACCGGCCTTGCGTATCTCGACGTTTCGCCATGCTTTGACATGGCGGCAGGTTGGAACCTCTGGTTTGGGACCAGAGGGTGCGCCCAGCGTCTCTCTCCCC
Source organism: Ensifer sp. LBL (assembly GCF_050435225.1). Taxonomy (NCBI): domain Bacteria; kingdom Pseudomonadati; phylum Pseudomonadota; class Alphaproteobacteria; order Hyphomicrobiales; family Rhizobiaceae; genus Ensifer; species Ensifer sp. LBL. The sequence goes on from NZ_JBNDJY010000003.1 coordinate 194,008, forward strand.
GCCTGGCGGGGAGAGATGTCCGGCAGGGCAGTGAGGGGCAACTGATCCAGACAATCAAGAAGGCCGCGTCGCAGGATGCGGCCTTAGTCGTTGGCGGATCGCGCGCCGCCGGCCAGCGACCCTAAAGCGGGGAGTTCCGTCGAGGGACCGCCGGCGCTCCATCACGATTTCGCAGCCTTGCTGGCGGCAGGCTTCCGCAATGTCACGGCTGCCAGCGTCGCCATGAGAGCGATGGCGAGGGCGCAAATGGCGGCGGCTGCGTTGAAGCCGGTCATGAAGGCGGCCTCGGCTTGCTCCAGCGTGCCCGCCGGCAGCTGGGCTGCGACGGATGCTGCGCCGGCGAGGCTGTCCGACAGCCTGTGGCCGATGTCGCCGGCAAACTCTGTGTGGCCGGCCATTTCGGCGCGGTAGACCGCCGTCGTCAGGCTGCCGAGCGTGGCGATTCCGACGGCAAGGCCGAGTTCCTGCACCACTTCGGAGAGGGCGGAGGCGGAGCCCGCCTTTTCCGTGGGGGCAGCGCTGACGACGAGATCGGTGCCAAGGGCGGCAATGGTGCCGAGGCCGAGATAGACGAGCGCGAATGCGGCCGTCACCAGCCCGACACCGCCTGGGGAGGAATCGAGTAGGGCGAGCAGGAGGTAGCCGACCACGGAGAGCGCCAGCGCCGTTGCGATCACGGGGCCGGGGCCGAAGCGCCGGGCGATGAGCGGTGCGGTGATGCCGGCCAAAAGCATGGCGAGCGCCGAGGGTCCCATTCTCAGGCCTGCCGACAGGGGAGAAAGCCCGACGACGAGCTGCAGATACTGGGTGACGAGCAGCATCGTGCCGCCGACGGCCGTCAGGCCGACCAGTAGGATCAGCAGCGCGGTGCGGAAAGCGCGGTCGGAGAAGAGCTCGAGGTCGATCAGCGGGCTTCGCAACCGGCGTTGCCGCCGGATGAAGAGCAGTGTGGCGACGAGGCCGACGGTCAGACCGAGCATGGCAGCGAGTCCGAAGCCATCCTTGGCGATCTGCTTGATACCGTAGACGATGGGAAGCAGCCCCGCCAGCGACAGCGCCACGCTCGTCATGTCCAGCCGCTCCGCTTGCGGCGCACGGTATTCCGGCAGCAGGAACGGCGCGACGATGAGGAGCAGCCCGACGATCGGCAGTGCCACGAGGAAGGCAGCACCCCACCAGTAGCGTTCGAGCAGGATGCCGCCGACGATCGGCCCCGCCGCCATGCCGAGCGCGAACATGGTCGCCCATACCCCGATCGCAAGCGCCCTCTGGTGCGGGTTTAAAAACATGTTGCTGATCAGCGCCAGCGTCGGCGGCATCAGCGTTGCGCCGGCAACGCCGAGGGCCGCGCGTGCGGCGATCAGCATGGTGGCGCTGGTGGAATAGGCCGAAAGGATCGAGGCGACGCCGAAGGCGGCGGCACCGAGCATCAGCAGCTTGCGCCGACCGATGCGATCGCCGAGCGTTCCCATGGTGATCAGGAAGCCGGCGATCATAAAGCCGTAGGCATCGACGATCCAGAGCGCCTGCGTGCTGGTGGGCTTGAGATCCGCCGCCAGCGCCGGCAAGGCCAGATGCAGCAGCGTCAGGTCGAGCCCGAGCAGGATGGTGGGGAGCGCGAGCAGGGCAAGGCCGGCCCATTCCCGCAGGCCCGCGCGCGGTTCTGCGGGGGCCGCATGGATGGGATGTCCCTCGGTGAGGTGGGATGGTCGGTCGCTGAGCATGGTCAAAAGTGATCTCCGTCTTCGCTTGGGCTGGTTGCGGAAACCACATCTTCAAGGCACACTGGTCCTGTTACAATTTAAGTATTTATCCTATTACTAAGAGCAATAGCGTGAACGAACGAAGCCTTGAGCGAAGCAAGAACGAGCTGTCGGAGTTTCTGACGCGGCACCGGGCGAAGCTGACGCCGGCCGATGCTGGGCTCGCGTTCAACGGGCGGCGGCGCACCCCCGGCCTCAGGCGCGAGGAGGTGGCAGCGCTCGCCGGCGTCGGGCTCACCTGGTACACCTGGTTCGAGCAGGGGCGCGACATCAAGGTGTCGGAGGCGTTCCTGTTGAATGTGGCGCGAGCGCTGAAGCTCGATGACGCCGAATGCAGCCATCTGTTCCTGCTGGCCCACAAGCGGCCGCCGCCGCCGGAGGCGCATCATCGCGTCACAGTTTCGCCTTTGGTCCAGCAGTTGCTGGATGAGTTGACGGCGCGGCCGGCCTATGTGGTCAACCTGCGCTGGGATGTCGTTGCCTGGAATGCGGCGGCGGACGCGCTGTTCGGCTTCAGTGCGCGGAGGCCGGAGCTTGGCAATATTTTGCAGATGGTGTTTGCCGATCCCGAGATGCGGCGGCGTATGCCAGCCTGGCGCGAAGACGCGCCGAAGCTGCTCGCCCAGTTCCGATACGATTTCGCCGTGGCCCCGGATGATCCGTCGATGCTGGCCCTGGTCGAAAGCCTCAAGGACCTTTCGGCCGATTTTAGGCGCTGGTGGGCAGCGCCCGGCGGCGACGAGGCCCGGCGCGGGATCGGATCCCTGATCGATGCTGCAGCCGTGAGCCTGCGTTTCCGCCACGAGACGCTGGTGGCGGACGAACACCGGCATCTGCGCATGGTGGTCTATTTCGCCGAACCGGCGCTCGCCCGGGAGCGATAACCGAAGCTGCCGGCGCTTTGGCTCGTCCTATTCGAGAGCCGCGGCGATGGTGGCGCCGACGACAACGCTTGACAGCGCCGTGCCGAGAAGCAGCGACGTGTTGACCGGCCGCTTCACGACCGTGCCGAAGTTGAAGAGGTTCATCGGCAGGAGGTGAAAACCGCCGCTTTCCGGCTTGCTTGACGGCGCTTCCATGAAACACTCGTCGTCGAACCAGACCCAATCGTCGCGCCAGGTCCAGCAGCCGTGCTTGCGATAGATGTTGGCGACCTGTTCGGCAAAGCCCTTGTCGGCGGGCAGGCGAACGTATTCCTGCGGCTTGCGGCTGAAATACTGCATGGCGAGCGGCATGGAGCGCTCGGTGCAATAGTTGGACATCCAGAGCTTGAAGCCGATCTCGTCGCGCAGGCGGTCGAGGACCCGGAAGACCTGCACGTGATCCTCGTGGCCATACTCGCCCCAGGGATTGTGGGTGAAGACGTTCATGTCGGGCTTCAGCAGCGGCAGCAGCGTGCGGTAGAGCGTCTCGTAATTGTCGCGATAAGCCTGGGCGATCGGCCGGGTCGAGTGGCGGAAGCTGCCGGGCATGATCTGCGACAGCGACTTCTTGACGATGCGCTTGGCTTCGCGGCGCGTGCCTTCGGTGCCGAACTCCATGCCGAAGGGGCCGGGCTTCGGGTTCGTCCAGTCGGCGCAGTCAAACGAGCCGGTTTCCTCCATTTCGAGGAAGCGCACGTTGCCGCGCGGATAGGCCTTGATCGCAGCGGTGCGCGCGTCGCCCATCTGCGGCTCAGACCAGATGTCGCGATAAAGGATGATCACCTCATCGACCTTGTTGAGGATCGAGGTGAACCACAGCAACTCGTCATCGGGATGGGCGCCGATGATGACGGAGTTCTTCAGAAAATCATGCGTATCGGCCATGCTCTTGCGCGCCCTCGTGTTCGTCGCGCGCAATTCTGACGTGTAGAGATTAAACCGGCGTAAAGCGGGAGTGTGCGTCCACAGGTTATGGTGGCGGCGCAGTCCCGGACGTATCGGTCGACTGCCGGTCACCCGACGAGACACGTAGCGCGAATGGCACGCGCGCTGCCGTCTCTTCAACTTCCCTCATTTCTGTGCTTGTCACAGAAATCCAGCCGCGCCGCGTCGGCGGCGCGAGAAAAGCGGCCGGCATGTTTTGGCTTAGCGCCTCTTGCCGTGCGGACGCACGGCCGCTGGATCTCTGTGATAAGCACAGAAATGAGCGTGGAGAGGAGGCGGCCACTGCGCCCGTGTGGCGACACTGCTGCCATCGTCCCCGCTCTACCTCCCTGAGTGTCTCAGCCTTACTGTGCCGACCAGACCGCCAGTTCGTAGCCATCCGGGTCGGCGAAATGGAAGCGTCTTCCGCCGGGGAAGGAAAAGATCGGCTTGACGATCCTGCCGCCGGCCTTTTCGACGCGGGCGAGCATGTCCTCCAGCGTGTCGGCATAGAGGATGATCAGCGGTCCGCCGCTGCCGACGGGGCCGGTGGTGGTGAAGCCGCCGGTCAGTCGGCCGTCCTGGAATTCGCAGTATTCCGGACCGTAATCGGTGAAGGTCCAGCCGAAGGCGCTGCCGTAGAAGGCCTTGGTGGCGGCGATGTCGGAGACGTTGAACTCGACATAGTCGATGCGGCTGTCGTTGCCCTTGTTACCCATTTTATCTGTCTTCTCCGGATTCCATGATTGATTTCAAGGTGGCGAGGTCCTTCGCCACCCAGCCGGCGTCGCCGGCAAACTGTTCCGCGTTCATGCCCGGCTGGCGCAGCAGCGTGAACATCACCTCCGCGCCGTCGCCATTCGGGACCACGCGCAGCGCATTGTGGACCTCCGTGCCGTCTTCCAGCGTGACGAGATGATCAGTGACGCCGAAGGCGTTGTCCGGCGCAAAGCGGACGCGGGCATTGCCGAGAGGGCCCGGCGCCAGCCAATGATCGCCGTCGCGGATTAGGCCCGACGAGAGACCGGACGCCCAGCGCGGCATGTTCTCGGGCTTAGCCATGAAGGCATAGACCGCGCGCCAGTCGCGGTCGATGGTGGTGTGAACGATCTTTGCTTCCAGTGTTGCCATGCTTTGTTCTCCTGAGCGAAGCAGTAGCATGGGTGGTCTCACCGGTCTTGAACGAAACGGCCAGTCAGGCCGCTTGCCGGTCAGCTGCGAGCTGGCGGCGGATTTCGGTGGGTGGGAGCGAGGTGAGTTCCCGGGCCTCGCGCGACAGGTGCGCCTGGTCGGCATAGCCGGCATCGAGCGCGAGCAGGCCGAGTGCCGCTGACGGTTCCCTTTGGCATGCCCCGAGGAAGCGCTGCAGGCGCAGGATACGGTCGAGCGTCTTGGCGCCGTAGCCGAAATGCTCGTGGCAGCGGCGCCTCAGCGTCCTTTCGCTCGTGCCGGTGGCGGCAGCGAGGGCGCGGATCGGGTTGTCGGACGAGCCATGGCTCTGCCGCAGTTGGGCAAGGGTGGCGGCGACATCGCCCGCTGGCGACGAGACGGCCGGCAGGCGTTCAAGCACCGCTTCCGCCAGCATCGCGGCGCGGCTGGCCGCATCAGGTGCATCCTCAATCCTGGTTTCGAGTTCGCGTGCGGCACGGCCCCAGAAGGCGTCGAGCGGGACGACCTCGCCGACGATCTGCGAAAGCGATGTGCGCAGCAAGGACGCTGCGATGCCCGGGCGGAAGCGCAGGCCGATGATGTCGGTGCCGGGCGCAAAGACCGGGAAGGCGGCTACCCGATCGGGCCCGGCAACCGCCAGGCCGTGCCGGGACCAGAGGATATCGACGCAGCCGTCGGGCACGACCGCGATGGGGGCGGCCGTCCCTTCCAGCAACTGGTGGCGCCAGAGGCATTCGACATGGCGGCCAAGTTCGCCGGGCGCGGCATGCTCTTGATAGATGCCGCGCCGCTTGGCCAGCGTCGGTTCTGGCGCAAGCAGCTTCGTCTGTGTCAGCGGCCCGAGGGCGCCGTCCATGCCTTTTCCTCCAAGCTTCGCCCGGTGCCGATCGCCTCTTCGCGCGACCAGATCTCGCCGTCGATCTGGCCCTGCAGTTCCGGATAGTCGGCTGCATGGAAGACCGGATCGAGACCCTGCCGGCGCTGGGCGAAATAGTCCTTCGTCAGTTTGGCAATGGTACCGGAGAGGAGCACGATGGCAATGAGGTTGATCGTCGCCATCAGGCCCATGGAGGCGTCTGCCGCGTCGAACACCGTTGTGATGCTTTCGGACGCGCCCCAGACGACCATGACGAGCACGGCGCAGCGCATGACGAGAACGCCGGCGCGATTGGCGCCGCCGAGATAGGTGAGCGCGTTCTCCGCATAGGAATAGTTGCCGATGATCGAGGTGAAGGCGAAGAAGAAGATCGCGACCGCGATGAAGTAGCTACCGGCCCAGCCGATATGCACGTTCATCGCCGCCTGCGTCAGCTGCGTGCCGGTGACGCCGGAGCCGGGTTCCAAGGTGCCCGACAGCAGGATCATGACCGAGGTCGCGGTGCAGATCAGGATGGTATCGATGAAGACGCCGAGCGACTGCACGAAGCCCTGCGATGCCGGGTGATGCGGCACGGGCGTGGCGACGGCCGCGATGTTCGGGGCCGAGCCCATGCCGGCCTCGTTGGAGAAGAGGCCGCGCTTGACGCCGTTCATCATCGCCGCCGTGACCCCGCCGGCAACGCCGCCTGCCGCCTCCTGCAGGCCGAAGGCGCTGGAGATGATCGTCCACAGCACGCTTGGCACGATCGACGCGTTGACGACGAGCACGTAGATCGCGGTCAAGAGATAGGCGATTGCCATGAAAGGCACGACGATTTCGGCGACGCGGGCAATCTGGCGGATGCCGCCGAAGATGACGATGCCGGAGATGGCCGCAACCGCGATGCCGACGGCGATCTTCGGCACGCCGAAGGCGCCCTGGACGGCATCAGCGATGGAATTGGCCTGAACGGCGTTGAAGACGAGGCCGAAGGAGAGAATCAGGCAGACAGAGAAGATCGTCGCCGCCCAGGGGGCGTTGAGGCCGCGGGCGATATAGAACGCGGGGCCGCCGCGATACTGGCCGTTTTCGTTGCGCACCTTGTAGAGCTGCGCCAGCGCGCTCTCCGCATAGGCCGTTGCCATGCCGACGAGCGCCACCATCCACATCCAGAAGGTCGCACCCGGACCACCGAGATAAAGCGCCACGGCAACGCCGGCGAGGTTGCCGGTGCCGACGCGCGAGGCGAGGCTGACGGTCAGCGCCTGGAACGGGCTGATGCCGGCCGCATCCTTCGAGCCGCCGCTGCTCAAGACCCGGAACATCTCACCGAAATGCACGATCTGCGGAAAGCCGAGGCGCAGCGTAAAATAGATGCCGACGGCGAGCAGGCCGTAGATCAGCACGTAGCCCCAAAAGATCGTGTTCAGAAAGCCGATGATCGCGTCCATGCGGTTCCTCTTTGGTATTGCAAGGTTTGGTGACGTGGCGAACCGCAATGCGGATCGGATGGGAAAGGCCGTTCACTTCGCTTGAGCCAGGCATCTTGCGAATGCCCGGACCTTTCGCCGCATGCTGGCGCTTTAGCCCGCAAACTTGACACAGATCAACGTTTTCGGCGGCCAAATCAGGCAAAACGTGGTGCAATACATGACATATCCGGGGATTTCCCACAAATGAGCCCACAATCCGCCGCAAATCCTGCCTCTGTCGAACGTCACGAGGCCGAACCGGTCAATGCGGCGCATGTGCGCAAGCCGCTCTACGAAAAGCGCAAGAAGATCTTCCCCAAGCGCGCCGAAGGCAGTTTCCGCCGCTTCAAGTGGCTGGTGATGCTGGTCACGCTCGGCATCTATTATCTGACGCCCTGGATCCGTTGGGATCGCGGTGAGCATGCACCGGATCAGGCGGTGCTCGTCGATATCGCCGCGCGGCGCTTCTACTTCTTCTTCATCGAGATCTGGCCGCAGGAGTTCTTCTTCGTCGCGGGCCTGCTCGTCATGGCCGGCTTCGGCCTGTTCCTGGTGACTTCTGCCGTCGGCCGCGCCTGGTGCGGCTATACCTGTCCGCAGACGGTATGGGTCGATCTCTTCCTGGTGGTCGAACGCTACATCGAAGGCGACCGCAATGCTCGCATGAAGCTCGATGCCGGTCCCTGGACGTTCGACAAGATCGTCAAGCGGGTGTCGAAGCATTCGATCTGGATCATGATCGGCATCGCCACGGGCGGCGCCTGGATCTTCTATTTCGCCGATGCGCCGACGCTTTTGAAAAGCTTCGTTTCGCTGGAAGCACCCATGGTCGCCTACATGACCGTCGCTATCCTCACGGCGACGACCTATGTCTTCGGCGGGCTGATGCGCGAGCAGGTCTGCACCTATATGTGCCCGTGGCCGCGCATCCAGGCGGCGATGCTCGACGAGAACTCGCTTGTCGTGACCTACAACGACTGGCGCGGCGAACCGCGTTCGCGTCACCAGAAGAAGGCCGTGGCCGCCGGCGAGGCCGTCGGCGATTGCGTCGATTGCAACGCCTGCGTCGTCGTCTGTCCGATGGGCATCGACATTCGCGACGGCCAGCAACTCGAATGCATCACCTGCGCGCTCTGCATCGATGCCTGTGACGGCGTCATGGACAAGCTCGGCCGCGAACGCGGCCTGATCTCCTATGCGACGCTCAACGATTATGCCGCCAACATGGCGCTTGCCACCAATGGCGGTACGGCGGCGATCGATCCGGGCCGGGTGCGCAACGCCGACGGCGCATTTTCCGACAAGGTGCGCCACTTCAACTGGAAGATCGTCTTCCGCCCGCGCGTGCTCGTCTATCTCGGTGTCTGGACGCTGGTCGGTATCGGTCTGCTCTATGCGCTTCTGTCGCGCGACCGCCTGGAGCTCAACGTGCTGCACGACCGCAATCCGCAATTCGTCGTCGAATCCGACGGTTCGGTACGCAACGGCTACATGGTCAAGCTCTTGAACATGATCCCGGAACAACGCACGATTACGCTCGCCATCGACGGCATGCCCTCGGCGACCATGCGCATCGCCGGCCAGGCGCCGGGCGACGGCCGCACCTTTGCCCTCGGTGTCGATCCGGACAAGGTGACGGCGGTCAAGGTGTTCGTGACACTGCCGAAGGACAAGCTGACCGAAGCGGCTGACGGTTTCAGCCTCATCGTCGAGGATCCGTCGAGCCACGAGCGCGACGTCTACAAGGCCAACTTCAACAGCCCGGGAGCCGCAAAATGACAACAAACCAGGCAGGGGCGAAGCCGGCAAAAGCACCGCGGCCTTTCACCGGCTGGCACATGCTGGGCGTCATGGTGCTGTTCTTCGGCACCATCATCACCGTCAACCTGATCATGGCCTGGAACGCCAGCAACAGCTGGAGCGGGCTGGTGGTGCAGAACACCTACGTCGCGAGCCAGCAGTTCAACGGCAAGGTGAAAGAGGCCAAGGCCTTTGTTGCCGACGGTCTCGATGGCAAGCTCAGCGTCGAAAACGAGGCGCTGCGCTACACGCTGACGCGCCGGGGCAACCCCGAGATGACCGCCGACAAGGTGGTGGCGGTGCTGAAGCGCCCGGTCGAGGAGCATGAGGATGTCACGGTCGAGATGGCGCATCAGGGCGAGGGCGTCTTCGTTGCCGCAACCGCGCTGAAGCGCGGCCAGTGGATCGCCGACATCACCGCGACATCGGGCGACACCGTCGTCTATCGCCAGGCGATCCGCTTCATGGTGCCGGGAGCTGCGAAATGAGCTGCTGCGCCCCCGGAACCGAAATGGCTCTGGAGACAGACAGGGCCGGGCAGGGACTGCCGACAACGGAGGAGCTGTGGCTGACAAGCCGTTCGCTCGGCGGCGGCCTGCGCCAGACGGATCTGAGCGTTCCCGGCGTGCATTGCGGCGCCTGCATCACCACGCTTGAAGGCGCGTTGAAGACACGGCCGGAGGTCGACCGGGCGCGCGTGAACCTTTCGTCGCGGCGCGTGTCGATCGTCTGGAAGGAAGAGGTCAATGGCTCGCGTACCGATCCGCGGGAGCTGGCACGGGCCATCCGTTCGCGCGGCTACGAAACCCATCTTTTCGCGCCGGGCGAGGAAGACGGCGACCAGACGCTGAAGAAGCTGGTGCGTGCTGTTGCCGTCTCGGGCTTTGCCTCGGCCAACATCATGCTGCTTTCGGTCTCCGTCTGGTCGGGGGCGGAGGCGGCAACCCGCGATCTCTTTCATTGGATCTCGGCGCTGATTGCCGCGCCGACGCTGATCTATGCCGGACGCTTCTTCTACGCGTCCGCCTGGAACGCGTTGAAGCACGGCCGCACCAACATGGACGTGCCGATCGCGCTCGCGATCACGCTCTCCTATTCGATCTCTCTCTACGAGACGATCACCCACGGCACCCATGCCTGGTTCGACGGCACGGTGATGCTGCTCTTCTTCCTGCTGATCGGCCGCACGCTCGACCACATGATGCGCGGGCGCGCCCGCTCGGCCATCAGCGGCCTGGCGCGGCTCTCGCCGCGCGGCGCCATGGTTGTGGATGCTGAGGGCGGACGTGAGTATCGCCCCGTCGACGAGATCAAGCCCGGCGAAAAGCTGGCGATCGCTGCCGGCGAGCGCATCCCCGTCGACGGCCGCATTCTCCTCGGCGCCAGCGATCTCGATCGCTCGATCGTCAACGGCGAGAGCGCACCGGCGCCGGTCAAGGTTGGCGACACCGTGGAAGCGGGAACGCTGAACCTTACCGGACCGCTGACGATCGAGGCGACGGCGGCGGCACGCGATTCGCTGCTTGCCGAGATCATGGGGCTGATGGAAGCCGCCGAAGGGGGCAGGGCGCGCTATCGCCGCATCGCCGATCGCGCGGCGCAATATTACTCGCCGGCGGTGCATCTGCTGGCGTTCCTGAGCTTCATCGGCTGGATGTTCGTCAATGGCGATTTCCACCATGCGATGCTGGTCGCCGTCGCGGTGCTCATCATCACCTGCCCCTGCGCACTGGGGCTTGCGGTGCCGGTCGTGCAGGTGATTGCCGCCGGACGGCTCTTCCAGAACGGCGTCATGGTCAAGGACGGCTCGGCGATGGAGCGATTGGCCGAGATCGATACGGTGCTGCTCGACAAGACGGGCACGCTCACGGTTGGCGAGCCGCGCCTCGTCAACGGCCAGGACATTCAGCCTTCGATCCTCGCGACGGCGGCGGGGCTCGCCGTGCATTCGCGCCATCCACTGGCGATGGCCATTCATGATGCGGCGGCGATAGCACCCGTCGTCAATGGCGACATCCGCGAGATTCCCGGTGCCGGCATCGAGGCGCAGACCGACGCCGGTGTCTATCGGCTCGGCAGCCGCGCCTTTGCCTGTGGCGATGCCGGCGAGGCGACGGGGCAGTCGGAAGTGATCCTGTCGCTCGACGGCCGCGAACTCGCCTGCTTCCGCTTCGAAGACAGGCTGAGGCCCTTCGCCCGCGAAAGCATCGAGGAACTCGGAAGCCTCGGCCTGTCGACCGGCATTCTCTCCGGCGACCGCGAGCCTGTCGTCGCGGCGCTCGCCCGTCGGATCGGCATCGAACGCTACAAGGCGGAACTGACGCCGCGCGGCAAGGTCGACGAATGTGCGGCGGCTGCCGAGGGCGGTCACCGGGTGCTGATGGTCGGCGACGGCATCAACGACGCGCCGGCACTCAGGGCGGCTCACGTCTCGATGGCGCCGGCAACGGCGGCCGATGTCGGGCGTCAGGCTGCGGACTTCGTCTTCCTGCACCAGGGGCTCAACGCCGTGCCGATGGCGATCGATACGTCGCGCCGGGCCGGGCGGCTGATCCGCCAGAACTTTGCGCTCGCGATCGGCTACAACGTCATCGCCGTGCCGATCGCGATCCTCGGCTATGCCACGCCGCTGATCGCGGCGGTTGCCATGTCGACCTCGTCGGTGATCGTCGTTGCCAATGCCTTGCGCCTGCGCGCGGCGACCGGCAATGTCGTGGAGGCAGCCGAAAAGAAGGCAGCCGTCACGCTGCGGCCGGTCGGGAGCGCCTCATGAACACGCTGATCTATCTCATTCCCATCGCGCTGTTTCTCGGTGGGATCGGCCTCGTCGCCTTCCTCTGGGCGTTGAAGAGCGGCCAGTACGAAGACCTCGAAGGGGCCTCCTGGCGGGTGCTCGACGATGGCGACGGAAAGCCCGAAAAGAAGTGATTTCGTCAGTAATCACTTGTCCTTAATCGATTTGAATGCCAAAACAACCTCCGCCGTCGCTTCTTGCGCCCGGGCCTTCGACAGAGCCCCGCGCGAGGGGGCGAAGTTCAATTCGAAGAGCCGGCTCTGACGCGCTTATCCCGATCGCGCCCGGCACTTCTGTCCAAGGAGACAATCACGTGTCACAGGCGGAAATCGGCCTAATCGGTCTCGGCGTCATGGGTTCGAACCTGGCGCTCAACATCGCTGAAAAAGGCAACAAGATCGCGGTGTTCAACCGCACCGTCGAGGCCACGCACAAATTCTACGCGGAAGCCGGCGAACTCCAGGGCCAGATCGTGCCCTGCGACACCATTGAAGAATTCGTCGCCGCCATCCGCCCGCCGCGCCCGATCATCATCATGATCAAGGCCGGTGAGCCGGTCGACCAGCAGATGGAAATCCTGAAGCCGTATCTGGCCAAGGGCGACATCATGATCGATGCCGGTAACGCCAACTTCCGCGACACGATGCGTCGCTTCGAGGCGCTGAAGGACTCGGGCCTGACCTTCATCGGCATGGGCGTTTCCGGCGGCGAGGAAGGTGCGCGTCACGGTCCGTCGATCATGGTCGGCGGCAAGGAAGAATCGTGGAAGCGCGTCGAGACCGTGCTGACCTCGATCGCCGCGAAGTACGAAAACGACCCGTGCGTCGCCTGGCTCGGCGAAAACGGCGCCGGCCACTTCGTCAAGACCATCCACAACGGCATCGAATATGCCGACATGCAGATGATCGCCGAAATCTACGGCATTCTGCGCGACGGGCTGAAGATGTCGGCGACCGAGATCGGCGAAGTTTTCGGCGCCTGGAACAAGGGTCGCCTCAATTCCTACCTGATCGAAATCACCGAGAAGGTGCTGAAGGCCGCTGATCCGCTGACGGGCAAGCCGATCGTCGATATGATCCTCGACAAGGCCGGCCAGAAGGGCACCGGAAAGTGGTCGGTGATCGAGGCGCAGAACATGGGCGTTCCGGCAACCGCGATCGAAGCGGCTGTTGCCGCGCGCAGCATTTCCTCGATGAAGGACGAGCGCGAAGCGGCCGAGAAGATCCTCGGACTTCCCGCCGTCGGCGAGTTCAAGGTGGCCGACAAGGCAGCCTTCATCAAGGATCTCGAAAGTGCGCTGCTTGCCGCCAAGATCGGCGCCTATGCGCAAGGCTTCGCCGTGATGTCGGCCGCGTCCAAGGAGTTCGACTGGAACCTGCCGATGCCGACGATCGCCAAGATCTGGCGCGCCGGCTGCATCATCCGTTCGCAGTTCCTGGACGAAATCACCACCGCTTTCACCAAGGCGCCTGACGCGGCCAACCTGATCGTCACGCCGGCCTTTGCCGCCATGGTCAAGGACACCGACGGGGCACTGCGCCGCGTCGTCTCGGCGGCCGTTCTCGGCGGCCTGCCGGTGCCGGCGCTTGCCTCGGCACTCGGCTATTTCGACAGCTACCGCCGCGGCCGCGGCACGGCCAACGTCATCCAGGCGCAGCGCGACTTCTTCGGCGCGCACGGCTTCGACCGCGTCGACGGCGCCGACAGCCACCACGGACCGTGGGGCAGCGGCCTCAACGCCTAAGTACCGGATATCGGTCATGCAGTACGGGGCGGCCTTTCAGGTCGCCCCGTTTGCGTTTGGGCGATGCCTGGCTCGATCGGGTGTTAGACAGTCGTTGAGACGGAGGCCGGTCCTTCGGCTGCTTCACCACCACCCGTCGCGCTGGGATTGGAGCAGGACTTGATCGGCAGGATGACGAACAGGGAGGCGATCATCAACACAACGATGATCAACACCAGCCTGTCGGTGAAGGCGGCGCGAAAAATCTGAAAGACATAGTGTTTAGTCTTCATCGTGCCCACGCGCTTTCTTCGCCATCCATGCCGGGATGGCCTTCGTGCACCGTGGACGTCATGCGTCCGTTCCTGTGAATGTACGGCAGACGGGAAACGGCCGAAAGTGCCGATTGTTGCCGGCCTGGCTTGTGCACCGCGTGACGCCAGTTGTCCCAAAGACCCCTGGCGGGCGCATCTAGCGCCGAGAAGCGCGGCGATCGTCGCGGGTTCGGCTGCGTTCGCCCGGGTGCTGCGAACCGCGCATCGTTTCGCGCTCATCCGTTCGACGCGGAAATGGCGTAACCGTGTTTGGCCGTGGCGTGCGGCGGCGTCGGTCCCGCAGCTTGCTCAGCCTCTTCGGTGGGTCGACGAAGATCACCAAAAGGAACCCGATGGCCATGAGCAGGTTGGCCGGAATACCGCTCGTCGCGCTGCCGACGAAAGCGCAAAGCATGGCGAGCGACAGATAGATGCCGGTGGTGAGGGGATTGGACAGGAAGTCCCACGCGCTATCGGTCAACCGGTCTTTCCATGCAATTTTCGATGTCATGCCGAACATCACCTATCTCAAGTGATTGGCAGCGTGTGCTTGCTGCGATGGTGCCCCAGCCGTTGCAATATGTGACCGGTGCATGGCGCGGCAATGACACTCAGACCTTTGGCTGCGAGAGTCGGACCAAAGTCCCATCGATTTCGCGCGGCGATCCGTTAGGATCGGTGGGCTGCCACGGCAGCGCTTCACAAGAACCTAGTTTTTTCAGTTCCGATTTAGAGCGGGGTCGCGTTTTGCGTCTGGGCTCTGCTTGCAGGTCCTCGGTCCCCGCCGAGGAAGGCGGTGACTGCGAAATGCTGGGCGCCGGCGCGCGACGCCCAGCTCGCTTTAAATCTGTCAGCCCCGGAGACCCGGCGCTTCCTGGCCGGTGCGCTCGACATATTCCGTATAGCCGCCGCCATACTGATGGATGCCCTCGGGCGTCAGCTCCAGCACGCGGTTGGAAAGGGCCGCGAGGAAGTGGCGGTCGTGCGAGACGAAGAGCATGGTGCCTTCGTAGTCCGCCAGCGCCTTGATCAGCATTTCCTTGGTGTCGAGGTCCAGGTGGTTGGTCGGCTCGTCGAGCACCAGCAGGTTCGGCGGATCGAAGAGCATGATTGCCATGACGAGACGCGCCTTTTCGCCGCCCGAAAGCACCCGGCACTTCTTCTCGACATCGTCGCCGGAAAAGCCGAAGCAGCCGGCAAGGGCGCGCAGAGGCGCCTGGCCTGCCTGCGGGAAGGTGTCTTCGAGCTGCTGCAGCACCGTGCGGTCGCCGTCGAGCACGTCCATGGCATGCTGGGCGAAGTAACCCATCTTGACGCTGGCGCCGAGCGCGACATTGCCTTCGTCCGGCTCGGTCGAACCGGCGACGAGCTTCAGCAGTGTCGACTTGCCGGCGCCGTTGATGCCCATGATGCACCAGCGCTCGCGGCGGCGGACCATGAAGTCCAGCCCTTCATAAATGCTGCGGCTGCCGTATTTCTTGTGCACGCCCTTGATGTTGATGACGTCTTCGCCCGAGCGCGGCGCCGGGCGGAATTCGAAGTTGACCGTCTGGCGGCGCTTCGGCGGCTCGACCCGGTCGATCTTCTCGAGCTTCTTCACCCGGCTCTGTACCTGGGAGGCGTGAGAGGCGCGCGCCTTGAAGCGCTCGATGAATTTGATCTCCTTGGCGAGCATCGCCTGCTGGCGCTCGAACTGCGCCTGCTGCTGCTTCTCGTTCTGGGCGCGTTGCTGCTCGTAGAAGCCGTAGTCGCCGGAATAGGCGTTGAGCTGGCCGGCGTCGATCTCGATGATCTTGGTGATGATGCGGTTCATGAATTCGCGGTCGTGCGAGGTCATCATCAGCGCGCCGTCATAGTTCTTGAGGAAATCCTCAAGCCAGATCAGGCTTTCCAGATCCAGGTGGTTGCTCGGTTCGTCGAGCAGCATCACGTCGGGCCGCATGAGCAGAATGCGGGCGAGCGCCACACGCATCTTCCAGCCGCCCGAGAGCTTGCCGACGTCGCCGTCCATCATCTCCTGGGAGAAGCTCAGGCCTGCCAGCACTTCGCGGGCACGGCCCTCGAGCGCGTAGCCGTCGAGCTCCTCGTAGCGCGCCTGCACCTCGCCGTAGCGCTCGATGATCGCGTCCATTTCATCAAGGCGATCCGGGTCGACCATGGCGGCTTCGAGCTCGCGCAGTTCGGCGGCGACCTCGCTCACCGGACCGGCGCCGTTCATCACTTCGGAAACCGCGCTGTTGCCGGACATCTCGCCGACGTCCTGGTTGAAGTAGCCGATGGTGACGCCCTTATCGACGGCGACCTGGCCCTCGTCCGGTATTTCCTCGCCGGTGATCATGCGAAAGAGAGAGGACTTGCCCGCGCCGTTCGGGCCGACGAGGCCGACCTTTTCGCCACGGTTGAGGGCGGCGGAGGCCTCGATGAAAAGGATGCGATGGCTGAGCTGCTTGCTGATGTTTTCGATGCGGATCATGTCTGCGGTAGCCTGAAGGGAGGAGCGGGGCGCACTTGCGCCCAATTGTTGCCCCGGCCTGTCGCAGGTTTCTGCGTCACAAGCAAGACTTGAGGGCGTTTCCGTGTCGTTTCATGAGGGCTGGATAGGCGTGTGCTGGGAGATGGCTGAAGGGCAGGTTATCTATTTAGTCCTCATTCCTGTGCTCGTCACAGGAATCCAGCCAGGCCCAAGTTCTTGGGCCTGAAGGACTCTTCCGCGCCGCGGACGCGGCGCTGCTGGATCCCTGTGACGGGGCACAGGGATGAGGGCGGAGATGTTTTCGCCAAACCCCACAAACTCAGGCCCTGAGACCACGCGAGATCGGCGGTTGGAACTCCGGGTGGCTGAGGCTCTGCAGCGTTTCCGGCGGCTGGCCGTCGATGTGGCCGATGACGGCTTTCGCGAGTTCACGGCCGGCCACACGGATGTCCTCGTACATGGTCATCACTTCCGGGCGCAGCCAGCGCAGGAAGTCGCTCGGGGACTTCGAGACCATGTCGCAGTCTTCGACAAGCTTCTTCTTGGCCATCTCCAGGCCGGCGATCAGCGCGATGGCACCGGAACCGCTGCCCGAGACGATGCCGTCGGGTGCGTCTTCGGAGCGCATCAGCACCTCGAAGGCGTCGCGGATCTCGACCAGCGAATGGTCGATATTGGTCTGGTGGAAGCCGACCGCATCGGCCTGGAAGTCGCGCAAGCCCCGCTCGAAGCCGGCGCGCATGTGCGAATAGAAGGTGAGGTGCGGCGGCGGCTCCAGGAGCACCAGCTTCCGCCTTCCGCGCGCCACCAGCTTGCGCACGGCCTCATAGGCGAAGCGCTCGTTGTCGAAGTCGTGATAGGGATGCACGATGCCCATTTCGGTGCGACCGTGGGTGACGAAGGGTAGGCCGCGTTCGGTCAGCAACGCCACGCGCGGATCATGCGGCTCCGTTCGCGAGATGATCACGCCGTCGGCTGCACCCGTGTCGAGGATATAGCGGATCGGCGCCATCGCGTCCTTGACGGCGCTATAGGGTGTGACGACCAGGTGATAGGGCGTGCCGGCGAGGATCTCGGTGATGCCGACGACCATCGGGCTGGTGATGCCCATGATCTCTTCTTCGAGCGTCAGGACGAGGCTGATGACATTGGTCTTGCCGGTGCGCAAACGCACGCCGGCGCGGTTCGGCTGATAGCCGATCTGCTTGGCGACGAGGCGGACGCGCTCCTTGGTTTCGGCGCCGATATCGGGCGCGTCCTTCAATGCGCGCGAAACCGTGGTGATGCCGAGCCCGGTCATGAAGGCGATCGTCTTCAGCGTCGGCCGGGCCCCATCCGGCAGTGACTGCGGCCTGTTTTTCGTCTTGTTGTCCATTGCCGTCACCCGCCCACTCTCTCGTCCGCACGTCGCCGGTTTGCCCACCCGGCAGCGAAACGCGTCGGTTCAGTCCCGTCCGCCGCGCCGTCACTTCCTCGCCTTATATACGAAAAGTCATTGGCGGCTATGCTGCTTTGGACGGATCAAATTGCTTCAAATCTGTAACGATACAGTTGCGATGTCGAGCGTTTTCGTTGCTGCACTGCGAAAGATGGAGCGGGCAGGTTGAATCAGAGCCTTCGACGCGTGATTTTTGCACGTGCGAACTGGCGATCCCGGCGATGGAGTGCTTTTCTTGCCGAAAATACATGAATTTCAGCATGCTATAGGGATTTCCCGTTGGCCGGCAATGTGCTGGCAGGGGGTGCAAAGCGCTTTGGAATGCCTCCGCCATCTACACGCAATAGGTGTTTTTTAAGATTCTGTTTAAATCGATTGTGGTGGGTGTTGCGTCCTGTAATCGATTGCACTAAGTTTTTTACGGTAACGTTACAGTGAGGGAGGAGACTCATGAATTTACGTTCTTTCGCCGCGGTGCTTTCAGCCGCCGTGGCCCTGCCGCTCGGTGCGGCGAGTGCCGCCGATCTTGAGGTGACCCATTGGTGGACGTCCGGCGGTGAGGCGGCGGCAGTCGCCGAACTCGCCAAGGCGTTCGATGCAACGGGCAATCACTGGGTCGATGGCGCGATCGCCGGTTCCGGTGGCACGGCCCGTCCGATCATGATCAGTCGCATCACCGGTGGCGACCCGATGGGCGCCACGCAGTTCAACCACGGTCGCCAGGCGGAAGAGCTGGTCCAGGCCGGGCTGATGCGCGACCTGACCGATGTCGCAACCCGCGAGAAGTGGAAGGACATCATCAAGCCGGCGAGCCTGCTCGATTCCTGCACGATCGACGGCAAGATCTATTGCGCCCCGGTCAACATCCACTCCTGGCAGTGGCTGTGGCTGTCGAACGCCGCCTTCAAGACGGCCGGCGTCGAGGTTCCGAAGAACTGGGATGAATTCGTTGCCGCCGCACCGGCGCTCGAAAAGGCGGGCATCGTGCCGCTCGCCGTCGGCGGTCAGCCGTGGCAGGCAGCCGGCGCCTTCGACGTCTTGATGGTGGCGATCGCCGGCAAGGATACCTTCCAGAAGGTCTTCGGCGACAAGGACGAGGAAGTGGCCGCGGGCCCCGAGATCGCCAAGGTCTTTAAGGCTGCCGACGACGCCCGCCGCATGTCGAAGGGCACCAATGTCCAGGACTGGAACCAGGCGACCAACATGGTGATCACCGGCAAGGCCGGCGGCCAGATCATGGGCGACTGGGCGCAAGGCGAATTCGCGCTTGCCGGCCAGAAGGCCGGAACCGACTACACCTGCTTGCCCGGTCTCGGCGTCAACGAGATCATCTCGACCGGCGGCGATGCCTTCTACTTCCCGCTCCTGAAGGACGAGGAGAAGTCGAAGGCGCAGGAGGCGCTCGCTTCGACGCTGCTCGATCCGAAGACGCAGGTGGCCTTCAACCTCAAGAAGGGCTCGCTGCCGGTGCGCGGCGACGTCGATCTTGCTGCTGCCAACGACTGCATGAAGAAGGGCCTGGACATTCTTGCCAAGGGCAACGTGATCCAGGGCACAGACCAGCTGCTTTCGGCCGACAGCCAGAAGCAGAAGGAGGACCTGTTCTCCGAATTCTTCGCCAACCCGTCGATCACGCCGGAAGACGCGCAGAAGCGCTTCGCCGACATCATCGCCGCGGCGGAGTAACCGCAACTGCCTTGACCGGCCTCGCTTTCAAAAGAGGCCGGTCAAAACCTCCCATCCGGCATGGCGTGACCGTGCCGGCAGTCCGCGCGTGATCGCGTTCGCGGGCCCTTGGGAGTGGTTGTCGCCCTGATGAGGCAAGGCGCAATTGGCGCTGCCCATCGTCCGAAACCCATTGCAGTTCCGGAGGAACAAACATGGCAGGCTACACTCAGGGTTCGGGCCGACCGAACCAGTGGCTGCGGAACCTGAACGCGAAGATTGCCTCCGTCCCGATGATCCTGACGGCCGTGGTCATTTTCCTCGGCGGTACGATCTGGACGGTCGTCTATTCCTTCACCAATTCCAAGCTGTTGCCGCGGCTCTCGTTCGTCGGTCTCGACCAGTACGAACGCCTGTGGGCGGCACCACGCTGGCTGGTTTCGGTGCAGAATCTCGCGATCTACGGCATCTTCTCGCTGATCTTCAGCCTCGTCATCGGCTTCGTGCTGGCGGCGCTGATGGACCAGAAGATCCGCTTCGAAAACACCTTCCGCACCATCATGCTCTATCCCTTCGCCCTGTCCTTCATCGTGACGGGCCTGGTGTGGCAATGGCTGCTCAATCCGGAATTCGGCATCCAGTCGGTGGTGCGTTCGCTCGGCTGGGAAAGCTTCACCTTCGATCCGCTCTATAACGCCAATATCGTCATCTACGGCATCCTGATCGCTGCCCTATGGCAGAGTACGGGGCTCGTCATGTGCCTGATGCTGGCCGGCTTGCGCGGCATTGACGAGGATATCTGGAAGGCCGCGCGCGTCGACGGCATTCCGATGTGGAAGACCTACATCTTCGTCGTCATCCCGATGATGCGCGGCGTCTTCATCACCACGCTGGTGATCATCGCGAGCGGCATCGTCAAGGTCTACGATCTGGTGGTGGCGCAGACGAGCGGCGGCCCGGGCATCGCGTCGGAAGTGCCGGCAAAGTACGTCTACGACTACATGTTCCAGGCACAGAACCTCGGACAGGGCTTCGCCGCCTCGACCATGATGCTCATCACCGTCGCCATCATCATCGTGCCTTGGGCCTATCTGGAATTCGGGGGAGGGCGCAAGCGTGTCTGATATCGTTGCTTTCAATTCTGTGGCGGAAGAAGCCGCACCCAAGGCCCAGGCCGGGCGTGTCCTCGCCGGTCCCCGCGGCGCCAAGCCCCGCCGGGCGCTTTCGGGCCGCAACATCATGATCTACGGCACGTTGATCGTCGTCGCGCTCTACTACCTGCTGCCGCTCTATGTGATGGTCATGACCTCGCTCAAGGGCATGCCGGAAATCCGGCTCGGCAACATCTTCGCGCCGCCGGTCGAAATCACCTTCGAGCCCTGGGTCAAGGCCTGGGCGAGCGCCTGCACGGGGCTCAACTGCGACGGGCTTTCGCGTGGCTTCTGGAACTCGGTGCGCATCACGGTTCCCTCGACGATCGTCTCGATCGCGATCGCGTCGGTCAACGGCTATGCGCTTGCCAACTGGCGCTTCAAGGGTGCGGAACTGTTCTTCACCATCCTGATCGTCGGCGCATTCATTCCCTATCAGGTGATGATCTATCCGATCGTCATCGTGCTCAGGGAAATGGGCATTTACGGCACGCTGACCGGCCTCATCATCGTGCACACCATCTTCGGCATGCCGATCCTGACGCTGCTCTTCCGCAACTATTTCGCCGGCCTGCCGGAGGAACTGTTCAAGGCCGCGCGCGTCGATGGCGCCGGCTTCTGGACGATCTACTTCAAGATCATGCTGCCGATGTCGCTGCCGATCTTTGTCGTGGCAATGATCCTGCAGGTCACCGGCATCTGGAACGATTTCCTGTTCGGCGTCGTGTTCACCCGGCCGGAATATTACCCGATGACGGTTCAGCTCAACAACATCGTCAATTCGGTCCAGGGCGTGAAGGAATACAACGTCAACATGGCGGCGACGATCCTGACCGGGGCGGTTCCGCTCTTCGTCTACTTCGTCTCCGGACGGCTTTTTGTCCGCGGTATCGCCGCCGGCGCAGTGAAAGGGTAACAACATGCAAAACGTCAGCGTATCGGTCAAAGACCTGTCGTTGAGCTTCGGTGCCGTCACTGTGCTCGACACGCTCAATCTCGACATCAAGGACGGTGAGTTCCTGGTGCTGCTCGGCTCGTCCGGCTGCGGCAAGTCGACCCTGCTCAACTGCATCGCCGGCCTTCTCGATGTCAGCGACGGGCAGATCTTCATCAAGAACAAGAACGTCACCTGGGAAGAGCCGAAGGATCGCGGCATCGGCATGGTGTTCCAGTCCTATGCGCTCTATCCGCAGATGTCGGTGGAGAAGAACCTCTCTTTCGGCCTGCAGGTCGCGAAGGTTCCGAAGGAGGAGATCGACAAACGCGTCAGCCGCGCCGCCGAGATCCTGCAGATCCAGCCGCTTCTGAAGCGCAAGCCCTCGGAACTGTCGGGCGGCCAGCGCCAGCGCGTGGCGATCGGCCGGGCACTGGTGCGCGATGTCGACGTGTTTCTGTTCGACGAGCCGCTCTCCAACCTCGACGCCAAGCTGCGTTCGGAACTGCGCGTCGAGATCAAGCGGCTGCACCAGTCGCTGAAGAACACGATGATCTACGTCACCCACGACCAGATCGAGGCGTTGACGCTCGCCGACCGCATCGCCGTCATGAAGAGCGGCGTGATCCAGCAGCTTGCCGATCCGATGACGATCTACAACGCCCCGGAAAACCTGTTCGTCGCCGGCTTCATCGGTTCGCCGTCGATGAACTTCTTCCGTGGCGAGCTGCAACTTCGCGACCAGCGCGCCTATGTGCACGTCAACGGCGTCGATTTCGATGTGTCGGCCTATCCGTCGCGGGCGCCGTTCGTCCATGGCCAGAAGGTCGTGCTGGGCTTGAGGCCGGAACATGTGCGCGTCGATGAGGCGGCGAGCGGTGCTGAGGCCTCGCACCGGGCGGTGGTCGATATCGAGGAACCGATGGGCGCCGACAATCTGCTTTGGCTGAAGCTTGCGGGACAATCGATGTCGGTGCGCATCGCCGGCCAGCGGCGCTATGCCCCGGGCACGGCGGTCACGCTTTCCTTCGACATGGGCGTTGCCTCGATCTTCGATGCAACGAGCGAGAATCGCCTTTAAACAATGAGATGGCGCCGGGCGGAATGCCGCCCGGCCCATCCCGACAATGACTGTGCCGGCGCAGCCGGTCGACCCCATGGAATACGACAATGCTCTCTGAGGACTACACCCGCACAGCCATCCGCCTCGATCTCTCGGGGGATTGGCAGCTCTCCTCCGTCGACAACAGCCACACGCTGGCGATCGCGCTGCCGGGCGACGTGCATTCGGCATTGCAGAAGGCCGGCGTGATCGACGATCCCTATGTCGGCCGCAACGAGAACGACGTGCAGTGGGTGGCGCACAAGGACTGGGTGATCGAGCGCACGGTGTCGGTCGCGGCTGCGGACCTCGCTGGCCATTGGTATCTCGACCTCGAATGCCTCGACACGGTCGCGTCCGTCTACGTCAACGACAAGCCGGTGCTCGAAGCGGAGAATTGCTTTCGCCGCTATCGGCCGGATGTTTCGAAGGCGCTCGTCGCCGGTGAAAACCGCATTCGCATCGTGCTGCATTCCTCGATCGCGGAGGGCGTGCGCCGTCAGGCGGAGCAGCCCTTCTACGTGCCCTATCATCCCGGCAATTCGCCGATCGCCAACGGCAATATGCTGCGCAAGCCCCAGTGCCATTTCGGCTGGGACTGGAACCTCGCAATCGCGCCCCTTGGCGTCTATGGCGAGATCGCGCTTTGCCGGCTGGAGATCGCCCGCATCGAGCATGTGACGACGAAACAGGTCTGGCTGGAGGATGGCAGCGTCGATCTGGTGGTGACGCTGACGCTCTTTGCGGATGGGCCGGGCATCGTGCCGGTGCATTTCTCGCTCGACGAGGATCGCGAACGACTGGACTGCGCCGTCGGCAAGGGCGAGACGCGCATCACCCATGTCTTCAGCGTCGCAAAGCCGAAGCGCTGGTGGCCGGCCGGCAGCGGCGAGCAGCATCTCTCAAAGCTGACTGTCGAGGTGCCGCAGGAGCAGGTTACCCGTCAGATTGGTTTGCGCACCATCGAGCTTCTGACCGACAAGGACGAGGCCGGCAGCCGATTTGCTTTCCGCGTCAACGGCCGGGAGATCTTCTGCAAGGGCGCCAACTGGATCCCCGCCGATGCGCTGGCCTCGAGGGTAACGCCTGATGGCGTCGAGGATCTTCTGACGTCGGCGGTCGATGCCAACATGAACATGATCCGCGTCTGGGGCGGTGGCTTCTACGAGCCGGACTGGTTCTACGATCTCTGCGATCGCCTCGGCCTTCTGGTCTGGCAAGACTTCATGTTCGCCTGCAATCTCTATCCCTCGACGCCGGATTTCCTCGAGAATGTCGCCGCCGAAGTGGACTATCAGGCCAAGCGCCTGTCGACCCATCCGTCGATCGCCGTCTGGTGTGGCGACAACGAACTTGTCGGCGCGCTCACCTGGTTCGACGAGCCGCGCAAGGATCGCGACCGCTATCTCGTCTCCTACGACCGGCTGAACCGCACCATCGAGGTGGCGCTGAAGGCAGCGCTGCCCGAGGCGATCTGGTGGCCGTCTAGCCCGGCGTCCGGCTATCTCGACTTCGGCGATGCCTGGCATGCCGACGGTTCCGGCGACATGCATTACTGGTCGGTCTGGCACGAGAACAAGTCGTTCGACAATTACCGCACCGTGCGCCCGCGCTTCTGCTCGGAGTTCGGTTTCCAGTCCTATACGTCGATGCCGGTCATTCGGCAGTTCGCGGCCGAGAAGGATCTCAACATCGCGTCGCCCGTGATCGAGAGCCACCAGAAGAATGTCGGCGGCAATGAGCGCATCGCCGGCACGATGTTCCGCTACTTCCGCTTCCCCAAGGATTTTCCGAGCTTCGTCTATCTGAGCCAGGTGCAGCAGGGACTGGCGATCAAAACCGCCGTCGACTACTGGCGCTCGCTGAAGCCCCATTGCATGGGCACGCTCTACTGGCAGCTCAACGACACCTGGCCGGTCGCCTCCTGGTCGAGCCTTGACTATGGCGGCAGCTGGAAGGCGATGCATTACATGGTGCGGCGCTTCTTCCAGCCGGTTTCGGTCGCAGCGATCCCGTCGACAGACGGCAAGGAGATCGCCTTCTCGATGGTCAACGACACCGCCGAGCCGGTGACCGTCGAGCTGCAGACCTTCCTCGTTTCGCTCGACGGACAGCGCACGCCGCTCGCGGCGGTCGCCGGTACCTGCAGCCCGGACCGGGCGGCAACGCTGGCGACGATCGCAGCTTTCGACATTCCGGAAGGCGACCTGCTGTTCTGGTCCTTCGAGGCGTCGAACGGCATGCGCGGCGAGGGGCACCATGTCAACGGCACCTACAAGGCGCTGGACCTCAAGCCCTCCGGCCTGACGCTCGACGTGGCGCCGGCGGGTGAGGGCGCTTTTGATGTCACGGTCAAGGCGAGCGGCCTGGCGCTGCATGTGATGATCGAGGCGGATGTCGCCGGGCGCTATTCCGACAATGCGTTCGACCTCCTGGCCGGCGAGACCAAGGTCATCCGCTTCACCCCGAAAGTGCCGCCTGGCGCGGGGGAACTGCCGCGCTTTGCCGCCTTCGATCTCGAATCCTGCCAGGGAAAGGGCTGACCGCCATGAAACGCAGCCACGTCAACGACATCATCGCCGAAAGCGATGCCTTCATGAAGAGCTTCGGCTTCACCCTGCCGCCCTTTGCCTACTGGTCGCCAGAGCAGCTTAAGGTGCGTGTCCGGTCCGACAGCCCGGCGATCTTCGACGCCCGGCTCGGCTGGGACATCACCGACTATGGCAAGGGCCGCTTCGACCAGTTGGGTCTCGTACTCTTCACCCTGCGCAACGGCAATGCCGCCAATCTGAAAACCGGCCACGGCATGGTCTATGCGGAGAAGCTGATGATCACCGCCAAGGACCAGGTCAATCCGCTGCACCGTCATGCGGTCAAGACCGAGGATATCATCAATCGCGGCGGCGGGTCGCTGGTGCTGCAGATGTATAACTCCAAGCCCGACGGCAGCGTTGACGAAGAGAGCGACGTGGTTGTCGCCACCGATGCGCGCCTGCGCACGTTCAAAGCCGGCGATCTCTTGAAGCTGAAGGCTGGCGAAAGCGTCACGCTGCTGCCTGGTAACTGGCACGCCTTCTGGGCGGAAGGCGCCGACGTGCTGATGGGCGAAGTCTCGACCGTCAACGACGATCTCACCGACAACTACTTCCGCGAGCCTGTTGGTCGCTTCTCGGCGATCGAAGAGGACGCAAGCCCCACCCATCTGCTGGTGTCGGACTACGACACCTGGCTCAAGTGATCCCAAGGCCCCGACAATCCCAAGCCGCCTTTAGCCCCCCAAGGACCCAAGACGAAATCGAGGAGGATTTCATGAAGGACGTCAGTTTCCAGCTCTATAGCGCCCGCAATTTCCCGCCTTTCGCCAATGTGCTGAAGGCGCTCG
This sequence comes from Ensifer sp. LBL, assembly GCF_050435225.1. NCBI lineage: Bacteria > Pseudomonadati > Pseudomonadota > Alphaproteobacteria > Hyphomicrobiales > Rhizobiaceae > Ensifer > Ensifer sp. LBL. The sequence goes on from NZ_JBNDJY010000003.1 coordinate 219,895, forward strand.
GCGATGCCGGCTACAGCCAGGTCGAAGGCTATGGCGCGCTCTATGCAGCACTCAGCGATGCCGAGATCGCGAGCTTCAAGGAAGGTCTCGACGAGAACGGCCTTGCCATGCCGACCGCCCATTTCGGTCTGGACATGCTCGAAAGCGATCCGGCCCGTGTGCTCGAAATCGCCAAGGCGCTCGGCATCAAGGCGATCTATTGCCCTTACCTGATGCCGGGCCAGCGCCCGACCGATGCCGCCGGCTGGCGTGCCTTCGGCGAGCGGCTGCAAAAGGCCGGCAAGCCCTATCGCGACGCCGGGCTGATCTTCGGCTGGCACAACCACGACTTCGAATTCTTTGCCCTGCCTGATGGCAGCATCCCGCAGGATCTGATCTTCGAGGGCGGACCGGATCTCTCCTGGGAAGCCGACATCGCCTGGATCATCCGCGGCGGTGCCGACCCGATCGCCTGGATCAAGAAGTACGGCAACCGCATCACCGCCGTGCACGTGAAGGACATCGCGCCTTCGGGGGAGAAGAAGGACGAGGACGGCTGGGCCGATGTCGGCGAGGGCACCGTCGACTGGAAGGGCCTGTTTGCAGCACTTTCCGGCACCAAGGCGCGCTACTTCATCGCCGAGCACGACAATCCGAGCGATTTCAAACGCTTCGCCAAGCGCTCGCTCGCCTCCATCCAATCCTATTGAGAAGCAGGTTCACCCATGACCAAGGAACTTGGCGTCGGCATCATCGGATGCGGCAATATCTCCACCACCTACTTCAAGCTTGCGCCGCTCTTCAAGGGCATCAAGGTCGTCGCCTGCGCTGACCTCAACCCGGCGGCAGCCGAAGCGCGGGCGGCCGAATACGGCGTAAAAGCCCAGAGCATCGAGGCGCTGCTTGCCAACCCGGCTGTCGATATCGTCGTCAACCTGACGATCCCGGACGCGCACTATCCGGTGTCGAAGGCGATCCTCGAAGCGGGCAAGCACGTCTACTCGGAAAAGCCGCTGGTGCTCTCGCTGGAGCAGGGCGAAGAGCTCCGGGCGATCGCCAAGGCCAAGGGTCTTTCGGTCGGTTGCGCGCCCGATACCTTCCTCGGCGGGGCGCATCAGCTTGCCCGCAGCGCCGTCGATGCCGGCAAGATCGGCCGGGTGACCTCGGGCACCTGCCACGTCATGAGCCCGGGCATGGAGATGTGGCATCCGAACCCGGACTTCTTCTTCCTGCCCGGCGGCGGACCGATCCTCGATCTCGGCCCCTATTACATCGCCAACCTGATCAACCTGATCGGACCGGTGAAGCGCGTGGCGGCACTGACGACGATGGCCAATCCGACCCGCACCATCACCAGCGAGCCGCGCAAGGGCGAGGTGATCCCGGTCAAGACCCCCACCAACATCCACGCCTTGCTCGAGTTCGAGAACGGCGCGACGATCACGCTGTCGGCCAGCTGGGATGTCTGGTCGCACCGCCACGCCAACATGGAACTCTACGGCACCGAGGGCTCGCTCTATGTGCCCGATCCGAACTTCTTCGGCGGCACGGTGGAAATCAGCGGACAGGACAAGAACGTCCAGCCGCTGGAACCCTGGGACCATCCCTTCGGCATCGCCAACCAGGAGCACCCGCAGGGCCCGATGGCGAACTACCGCACCGCCGGCCTTGCCGACATGGCGCTCGCCATCCTTGAAGGTCGGGACGCCCGCTGCTCGCTCGACCGCGCGCTGCACGGCGTCGATGTCATGGTATCGATCCTGAAATCCGGCGAGGAAGGGCGGTTCATCGAGCTTTCCACCACCTGCACCCAGCCGGCAGCCCTCGGCATCGAGGAGGCGAGGGCGCTCTTGCGCGCCGTGGAAGAGGACGCATCGAGCGAAAGGCGTGCCGCCGCCTCGTAAGTCTACGACCTTGCACCGGGGCGTTTCCAAGAGTGGAGCGCCCCGGTGAGATGGACGGTGAGGACACATTTCCAACGGCGCTTAACACCTCGGCAATGCAGAGTGCGTATACACCCAAGATACAATCTGGGGGTGTTGGAATGCGTGTCGAGACACTGTTTTGGATCGCCGTTGTCGTCCTGAGTTGCCTGTTTCTTCTCTACCGGCATTTGGACCGGCGAAGGCTGAGCAGGGCACTCGGCAAATTGCCGGAAATCTACGGCGCGGCTCGTGCAAGCTTTCTGTCCGGTTCGCGCGCAGCGCCTTCCTCAAGTCAGCCGCGGCACGCCATGCTCGGTGCGCTGCAGGCGCTCTCCGAGACCAAGAACGGTGAGCCGCCGCCGGCATTTGCCGACCTCAGCAAGCGCGAGCGGCGTCTTTTCGAATTGTTGCACGCGACAACGTGCATGAACGATCGTGAATTCAAGCGGACGCTCGCCCGGCTTTCCAAGCAGGAGCAAAAGACGTTCCAACAATTGCGCGACATTTACGGTGGGCCGCCGCCACGCAGATCGTATGTTCGGCAGATGATCGATCACGTGGCCGTTTACAGGCGGGTTCGGCGCAAAGCCAAGCTCGACGCGGAGGCTAAACGGGCCTCGGATGCCCGTTGGGCGGCAGAATATTATTTCTGGGAGATTCCAGACATTTTGCAGTGGTTGAGGACTGAAGCGCCGCGAGATCCTGATCTGTGGCACCTGTTGCCTGGTCTCAATTGGGATTATCCGGAGCTCTACGACGTGCTGTTATGGGTTGTGACCCAGCCCGAATGCGATGCTGCAACGGCGATACTCATCCTTCATCTGATGGCGCCGGATGTCGCAATGGATAAAGCTTCGCGCGGTACCCGATGGCTCAAGCCTGGTGAAGTGGAGCCAGCGGAAATTACGGAGGTGAAGCTTCTCGCCATGATCAGCGTGCGATCGGAGGATTCCAGTTTCGCACGTCACGAACTGGCGCCGGATGGGCTTTGTACTACCGAGAGCAATGCCGGACTGCTTGACATGATGCTTTCAGAAAAAGAGCGCATCGAAGCGGCTGGTCGGAATGTGCCTTTCCCGTTGCCGGTGAAACTCCTGTCGACGCCAGTTCCTGTGACGGGGCGAATGCCAGCTACACCCTATGAAGCGCACGACGATCGCTTGCTCCTGGCGAAATCGAAAAATCTCCAGGCGGTTTAGGCAGCCTGAGCCGCAACGCGAAAGTGTGCAAATCACCTCGATATCGATTCCGGGTCTTCCGCATATGCGCTAGAGCTTTTCCTGTCGGGTATCCGCGAGCACTGCGGAGCCCCTTGAGTTCGCCGGATGGCTGTTCCCACGCCATCCGCACCCGATCGCGGAGGAATTGCGATGACCTGGCTACCGGCGGAAAACCGCTACGACACCATGAAATATAACCGCGTCGGCCGTTCGGGCCTGAAGCTGCCGGCGATCTCGCTCGGGCTCTGGCACAATTTCGGTGGCGACACGCCGCATGACCGCAAGGTCGACATGTGCCGCACCGCGTTCGATCTCGGCATCACTCATTTCGACCTCGCCAACAACTACGGCCCGCCTCCGGGCTCCGCCGAAACCGCCTTCGGCGAGATCATGCGCACGGATTTCGCCCACCTGCGCGACGAGCTGATCATCTCGTCCAAGGCCGGCTACGACATGTGGGCCGGTCCCTATGGCGAATGGGGCAGCCGCAAGTACATGATCGCGTCCTGCGACCAGAGCCTGAAGCGCATGGGCCTCGACTATGTCGATATCTTCTATTCGCACCGCTTCGATCCGGAGACGCCCCTCGAAGAGACCTGCGGCGCGCTCGACCATATCGTGCGCTCGGGCCGCGCGCTCTATGTGGGGATTTCCTCCTACAATTCGCAGCGCACTCGCGAAGCGGCGGCGATCCTGAAGGATCTTGGCACGCCGTGCCTTATCCACCAGCCGAGCTATTCCATGCTCAACCGCTGGATCGAGGATGACGGGCTGACCCACACGCTCGAAGACCTCGGCATCGGCTCGATCGTGTTTTCGCCGCTGGCTCAGGGCATGCTGACGACGAAGTATCTGGGCGGTATCCCGTCCGACAGCCGCGCGGCGCAGAACCACTTTCTCAAGAAGGACTTCATTCGTCCCGAAATCATTGACAACATCCGCAAGCTGAACGGCATTGCCGAAAAGCGCGGCCAGACGCTGGCGCAGATGGCGCTCGCCTGGGTGTTGCGGAACGGCCGCATCACCTCGGCGCTGATCGGCGCCAGCCGCTCGGAGCAGATCGTCGATTGCGTCAAGGCGCTCGAAAACGACACGTTCACGGCCGACGAACTGGCCGAGATCGATCTCTACGCGCGCGAGGCCGACATCAACCTCTGGGCCAAGTCAGCCGAGCTCTGATCTTGGCCGAAAATATTGATTTGCCTGCATTTTGGGCAAATCTCATTGCTTTCCGGCGCATTAGACAAAAGTCGAATAAGCGCCGGAAAGCGGCTTCTGGACATGATCAGGTGTTTCTGTAAGGTGCGACAATGCCTGGCGGTTGCGATGCCTGTTTGCGTCGTCTTCGACGGGTAACGAGGAGGAGAGCCACCCATCGTCCGGGAAGGGGCAGGGTGGATTGATGGGCCGTGGTGCTGAACGCGCCCGCCCTTTTGGCGAGAACTAGGGGAGGAACCATGGATCGCCGTTCATTCATGAAAAACGCAAGCCTTGGCGGCTTGGCCGCAGCCGGTGCCGCAGCACTGGCGACGCCGGCGCTTGCGCAGGCAAACCCGAAGGTGAACTGGCGCCTGGCATCGTCGTTCCCGAAGTCGCTCGACACGATCTATGGCGGCGGCGAAGTGCTGTCGAAATACGTCTCCGAGGCGACCGACGGTGCGTTCCAGATCCAGGTCTTTGCCGCCGGCGAAATCGTGCCGGGCCTGCAGGCCGCTGACGCGGCTGCCGCCGGTACGGTCGAGGCCTGCCACACGGTCGCATACTATTACTGGGGCAAGGATCCGACCTGGGCGCTCGGTGCGGCCGTTCCCTTCGCGCTCAACGCGCGCGGCATGAACGCCTGGCACTACCATGGCGGCGGCATCGACCTCTTCAACGAGTTCCTCGGCACGCAAGGCCTCGTCGGCTTCCCCGGCGGCAACACCGGCGTGCAGATGGGCGGCTGGTTCCGCAAGGAAATCAAGACGGTCGCCGACATGCAGGGCCTGAAGATGCGCATCGGCGGTTTCGCCGGTAAGGTCGTCGAGAAGCTCGGTGTCGTGCCGCAGCAGATCGCCGGCGGCGACATCTATCCGGCGCTGGAAAAGGGCACCATCGACGCTGCCGAATGGGTCGGCCCCTATGACGACGAGAAGCTCGGCTTCTACAAGGTCGCGCCCTACTACTACTATCCCGGCTGGTGGGAAGGTGGCCCGACGGTTCACGCCATGTTCAACAAGGCGGCCTTCGAGGCGCTTCCGAAGAACTACCAGTCGCTGCTGCGCACCGCCTGCCAGGCGACCGACGCGAACATGCTGCAGAAGTACGACTACCTGAACCCGGCGGCGATCAAGCGGCTGGTAGCTTCCGGTGCCAAGCTCAGCCCGTTCAGCGCCGAAATCCTGTCGGCCTGCTTCGACAAGGCCAACGAAGTCTATGCGGAGATGGAAGCCTCGAACCCGACCTTCAAGAAGATCTGGGACTCGATCAAGGCTTTCCGCGGCGAGTACTACCTCAACGCCCAGATCGCCGAATACAACTACGACACCTTCATGATGATCCAGCAGCGCGGCGGCAAGCTTTAAGCTTTCTCCCTTGCTCATGGAAACGGGCCGCTCGCGATATCCTCGCGGGCGGCCTTTTCGTTGCGGCTCGCACAGCGCGTTGCGCGCCGTCGTTTCCGCATTTCGTGGTATGGTTGCTGCCTCAACAGGACGGAGGAAGAGCGATGCCAAGCGAAGGCGAATCCGTCGTGCTCGGTCCCGACGAGGGGCGGCGCTACGACATGGGCGCGATCCAGGCGGTGTTCAAAGCCGATGGCGCCGAGACCGCGGGGCGCTTCTCGATTTCGGAATGGTGGCTGGAGGCGCGGCATGAAGGGCCGGGCGCCCACAGCCATGACGACAATGACGAGATCTTCTATGTGATCGAAGGCACGGCGAGCGTGCTCGTCGGCGACACCTGGCACCGCAAGCCGAAGGGTTCGCTGTTCGTCATCCCGCGCGGGACGATGCATGACTTCAAGAATGAGAGCCGGGCCCGCATGGGGCTGCTCAACGTCTATGTCGGCGGACCGTTTGAGGAGATGATGCCGATGATCGTCGACTGGTACCGCGACAATCCGGCCAAGCGGATTGAGTGAGTATTCGACGTCGAAGTCTGCGATCGTCGAAACAAGAAGGCGGGCCATGGTGTGTGACCGAACCAATCGGAAGTCCGGGCAATTGAGCCCGAGATCAGCCGCTTGTATTTACCATGACCGCGCCCAAATGCGAATAGCGATGCGCGAGTTGTTGCGGGGCTTTGCTACCTATAGGAAAGACAACGCACCAGGCGTGCGATGGCGGATTTCGGATCTGGCTGTCCGCGCTTGCTTTTTGATAGGATCATTCGAAACGTGACCTTGCTGAAAAATTTGTTGCTCGCACCATTGATGGCGAGTGCGCTCGCTCAAGTCGTGTTGGCGAAAGAGCCACATGTCCTTGAATACGAAAGAAAGAATCCGGTTGTACTCGAAATGCTTCGGTTGGCCGAGGCCGGCGATGTCGACCGTCAATATGTTCTCGGCTTTATCTACACGACGCTCAAAGACGAGTCCGGGCCAAGGTGGTATCGGCGCGCATACGAAGGATATGTGAAACGTGCTGAAAAAGGAGACCCTGAAGCTATGTACAAAGTGGGAGTAATGCACTTTGACGGCACTGGCGTTTCCAAGGATCTTCGCAAAGCTGCCGAATGGTACCAGAAAGCGGCCGACCGCGATCATCAGGAGGCACAGCAACAACTGGCTGGAATGTACCAATTCGGGGACGGCGTCGAAGCAGACGAAGATAAAGCATTCTATTGGATGTCTCGCGCCGCAAGCCAGAACAAGCCCTGATTTAGGCTGCCGCATGACTAGGTCCGGCCAATGACTAAGGGCGGCCCATGGGCCGCCCTCGCTTTGTCTCTCCGCCTGCCGTCTTACTTGAACGACGGCGGCTGGCTGAGGTCGTTTGAAGGTGCTGTCTGCGGCTGGGCACCCGGGCTGCCAAACGACGGAGGCTGGCTGAGGTCGTTCGACGGAGCGGTCTGCGGCTGGGCGCCGCCCTGGTCGGCTGGCTTCTGGTCGAGCGGGCTGCCACCTGGAAGCTGCAGGCCGCCGGGAAGGCCGAGGCCGCCGCCATTGTCCGGCAAGGTGAGGCCGCCGCCGGGCGCAAAGCCGGGTACCTCGATCTTGATCGTGTTCGGATCGACCGCGGTGCCCGTCCCCTTGTAGTGCATGACCATCTGCGGGAACATGATCGTCAGCGCCACCATCAGGATCTGGATCCCGACGAAGGGCACGGCACCCCAGTAGATCTGGCCGGTCGTGACCGGCTGGATGTTCTTGCCGGTGATCTTGTCGAGATAGGGCACCTTGGCCGCGACCGAGCGCAGATAGAAGAGCGCGAAGCCGAAGGGCGGGTGCATGAAGCTCGTCTGCATGTTGATGCCGAGCAGCACGCCGAACCAGATGAGGTCGATGCCGAGCTTGTCGGCAGCCGGTGCGAGCAGCGGCACGATGATGAAGGCGAGCTCGAAGAAGTCGAGGAAGAACGCCAGGAAGAAGACGAGCAGGTTGACGGCGATCAGGAAGCCGGTTTCGCCGCCCGGCATCGCCGTCAGCAGGTGTTCGACCCAGATGTGGCCGTTCACGCCGTAGAAGGTGAGCGAGAAGACGCGCGCACCGATGAGGATGAACAGCACGAAGGCGGAGAGACGGGTGGTGGCCGTCAGTGCGCCGCGCACCACGTCCATGTTGAGCCGGCCCTTGGCCGCCGCCATGATCAGTGCGCCGACGGCACCCATGGCGCCGCCTTCGGTCGGCGTGGCGATGCCGAGGAAGATGGTGCCGAGCACGAGGAAGATCAGCGCCAGCGGCGGGATCAGCACGATGATGACCTGCTGGGCAAGGCGCGACATCGCATTGATCTTGAGACCACGATCCAGCAGGGCGACGACGTAGATGAAAGCGACGCCCACGGTTGCGCCGAGGATGTCGGCGTTCTCGCCGTGGGTCGGATAGAGGTAGACGTGCGCCGCATAGGCAAAGGCGCCGGCGACGATGAGGGCGATGATCAGCGAGGTGACGCCCGAGCCGAGCGTGCGGGCTGCGAGCGGCAATGCCGGCATCGAGTCACGCCGGATGAAGGTCATGATCAGGATGTAGAGCATGTACAGCCCGGTCAGCACCAGGCCCGGGATCAGCGCGCCGGCATACATGTCGCCGACCGAACGGCCGAGCTGGTCGGCAAGAACGATGAGCACCAGCGACGGCGGGATGATCTGGGCGAGCGTGCCGGAGGCGGCAATAACGCCCGAGGCGACCTTCCGGTCATAGCCATAACGCAGCATGATCGGCAGCGAGATCAGGCCCATGGCGATGACCGAGGCGGCAACGACGCCTGTGGTCGCCGCAAGCAGCGCACCGACGAAGATGACCGCATAGGCAAGACCGCCGCGGATGGGACCGAAGAGCTGGCCGATCGTGTCGAGCAGGTCTTCGGCCATGCCCGATTTCTCGAGCACGATCCCCATGAAGGTAAAGAAGGGGATGGCAAGCAATGTGTCGTTCGACATCACCCCCCAGAACCGGTCGGGCAATGCATTGAGCAAGGGCCAGGAGAGGTTGATCGAGTCCGAAAGGGGCGCGAGTTCGACGCCGATGATGAAGAACAGCAAGCCGTTGGCGGCGAGCGAGAAGGCGACCGGGTATCCCAAAAGCAGGAACACGATCAGCGACACGAACATGATCGGCGCCAGGTTTTCAGCAATGAATTCGATCATGGACGGGTCTCCGGAGACACGACATCGTCAAGCGGCGCATGGGTCGGCACATACGGTGTCGGGTCGTCCATGTTTCCGGTCATGATCGCGATTTTCTTGATGATCTCCGACACCCCCTGGAACGCCAGAAGCAGAAAGCCGACGAGCAGGATGGCCTTGGCTGGCCAGATGATCAGGCCGCCGGCCGAGGAAGAGACCTCGCCCGAGACATAGGACATCTTCACATACGGGAAGAGGTAGTAGAGCACGAGCAGCACGAAGGGCATCAGGAAGAGGAGGTGCCCAAGAAGGTCGATCCAGTGCTGAACGCGGCGCGAGAACTGGCCATAGACCACGTCGATGCGGATGTGCTCGTTCTGGCTCAGCGTATAGGCGGCCGCAAACATGAAGGCAGCGCCGAACAGATACCATTGCGCCTCGAGCCAGGCATTCGACGACATGTTGAAGATCTTGCGGATGATGGCATTGCCGGCGCTGACGAGAACAGCGGCCAGGATCAGCCATGAAACGCTCTTTCCGATAAATTCCGTGATCGTGTCTATAAGTCGGCTAAAGCCGAGCAAAGCTCTCATCGATTTCCTCCCCGCGATGGCTCTTATGGTTCTTGTGCCAAGCACAGCAAGAGTGCCGATTTCAAGCGCGCGTTCAAGTCCGGGCCGCGATTTTCCCGTGTAGTTGGGCCGCTTCCGACTAAAGTAGAATAAGCCGTTTCGGCGCTCTGCTCATTGTTTGTGCAATCCAACCGGCCGGTCCCGGTACATGATGGTCGTCAGCCATCTCTAGGGGCAGATCGCAGTCCCGAATCGATGTGGATAGCTGGCCGCAACAGCGGGGATAGTGCTTTACTGTAACGTTGCAGGCTTGAATTTGTATGATTTTTGGGATCGGATGGCGCCGCCAACGGAGGACACCTAGACATGACCGCCATGATCCGAAACCCGATCCTTAAAGGGTTCAACCCGGACCCATCGATCTGCCGCGTTGGCGACGATTACTACATCGCCACCTCTACATTCGAATGGTATCCGGGCGTGCAGATCCACCATTCGCGCGACCTCGTGAACTGGAAGCTCGTCCGCCGGCCGCTGGAGCGCGCAAGCCAGCTCGACATGCGCGGCAATCCTGACAGCTGCGGGGTCTGGGCGCCGTGCCTTTCTTATGACGACGGCCTGTTCTGGCTGGTCTATACCGACGTCAAGCGCTTCGACGGCAACTTCAAGGACGCGCACAACTACATCGTCACGGCGGAGACGATTGAGGCGACCTGGTCGGATCCAGTCTATGTCAACTCCTCCGGCTTCGATCCGTCGTTGTTTCACGATGACGACGGCCGCAAGTGGTTCCTCAACATGCAGTGGAACCACCGCACGATGAGTTTCGGCGGCTCGCCGAAACATCCGGCCTTCGACGGCATCCTGCTGCAGGAGTGGGACGAGCGAACACGCCGGCTCGTCGGCCCGGTCAAGAACATCTTTGCCGGCTCACCGCTCGGCCTCGTCGAGGGGCCGCATCTCTTCAAGAAGAACGGCTGGTACTATCTGACGACGGCCGAAGGCGGCACCGGCTACGACCATGCCGTCACCATGGCGCGCTCACGCACGATCGACGGTCCCTATGAAATGCATCCGGACATCTACCTGATCACGTCGAAGGATCACCCCGAAGCGCCGTTGCAGCGCGCCGGCCATGGCCAATATGTCGAGACGCCCGACGGGCAGGCCTATCACACCCATCTGACCGGCAGGCCGCTTGCGCCGCAGCGTCGCTCTCCGCTCGGCCGCGAGACGGCGCTGCAGAAATGCGTCTGGCGCGCGGATGGCTGGCTCTATCTGGAAAATGGCGGACCGGTACCGGAGGTGCTGGTGCCGGCGCCGGGACCGGTGGAGCAGGTGGTGGCTCCCGTCGTCGTGGAGACGGAGTTCGACGACGGCGTGCTGCCGATCGACTTCCAATGGCTGCGCACGCCGCAGCCGGAGCGCATCTTCTCGCTCGACCGGCGTCCGGGCCATCTGCGTCTCATCGGTCGCGAAAGCATCGGCAGCTGGTTCGAGCAGGCGCTGGTGGCGCGGCGGCAGGAACATCATTCCTTCCGCGCCGAAACGACGGTCGACTTCACCGCCGAGACCTATCAGCAGGTGGCAGGCCTGACGCATTACTACAACCGCCACAAGTTCCATGCGCTCGGCGTCACCTGGCACGAGACGCTGGGACGGACGCTGACGATCCTCTCGTGCCCCGGCGATTTTCCGCATGCGCGGCTGGAGTTTCCGGTCGGCGGCGGCATCGCCCTTCCCGAAGGTCCGCTCGAGCTTGCGATGGAGGTCCGCGACAACGACCTGCAGTTCCTCTGGCGGGCGAGCGGCACAGCGGAATGGCAGCCGATCGGCCCGGCTCTCGACGCGGGCGTGGTCTCGGACGAGGGCGGCCGCGGCGAGCACGGATCCTTCACCGGGGCCTTCGCCGGCATGTTCGCCTTCGACACCTCAGGGGCGGGCAAGGCTGCCGATTTCGACTACTTCCGCTACGTCAGCCTTACGGCAAGTTGATCCATAAACATTAGAAATGTGAAATAAGTGATGGATATCATTACGCATTTGTAATGTAGAGTTTCATATTCGGTTCAGGAAGCGGGGTCTAATTTTCGGGTGCAGACAACGAAAGGACACCCGAATGAAACGTCTCCTGATCGCGCTCGTCGCCAGCTCCGTTCTGATTACGCCGGTCGCAGCCCTTGCCCAGCCGGCAGGATCCTTCGAGGTGGCGCAGAACTATGATCGTTCGCGTCGACCCGTCGATCGCGACTACGATCGTCACATGGACCGCCGCGTGGATCGTCACGTTGACAAGCACGTTACGATCGAAAAGCGGGTCATCGTCAAGAAGAAGGAGCGCTGGGCGCGCGGCCATCGCCTGTCGCCGGCCGAGCGTCGCCACATGGCGCAAGTGCGCGACTACCGTTACTACAAGCTTCGCCAGCCGCCGCGCGGCCAGCAGTGGGTGCGGTCCGGCAACGACTTTCTGCTGATCAGCCTTGCGACCGGCGTCATCGTCGGCCTGGCGGCAGCACGCTGATAACACCCACTGGGTTCAGCGAAGGGGCGGCGTTTTCACGCCGCCCCTTCGCCTTTTCGGTGACCGGAGCGTGGGTTTTGCCGATCACCAAACAGAAGGAGTTCGATGGTCCCTGCCGCCTCGCACTCGTCCTCACCGGCAGGTTCATCCCCCAGAAACGAATCGAACATCGGCACCGGCCGCCCAGCGGCGTTGAGCGCCATGCAGATGTAGCGCGGTCGACGCGGTACGCGCGCGGCGTCTGCCATCAGGCGGCCCGTGGCGACCAACTGGCGAAGGGGTCGGCAAGATCGCGCCAACGTTCCGGACGAAAGCGCTCGTCGGCGATCAGGCAGGCATCGAGTTCGGCGCGAAGTTCCGCCTCGTCCATCGGGTCGGCGCCGATGAAGACGATCTCCTGGCGACGATCACCCCAGACCGGGTCCAGGTAGGGAGCGACCGCCTTCAGGAAGCCGGGTTCGCGCGGCCATTGCTCCTGCGGCACGGCCGACCACCAGAGCCCCATCTTGCCGGTGCGAACGAGCGGGCCGGCCTGGCTGATCTCGCCGACATAATGCGGTCGGGTCGCCAGCCAGAAGAAGCCCTTGGCGCGAAGCACGCCCGGCCAGGTGCGGTTGAGAAAAGCCTGGAAGCGCATGGGATCGAGCGGACGGCGGGCGCGATAGACGAAGGAGCGGATGCCGTATTCCTCGGTCTCCGGGATATGATCCTTGAAACCGTGCAGTTCCTTGTACCAGAGCGGATGTTCTTCGGCCTTGGCGAGGTCGAAGCGACCGGTTCCAAGGACCTCGCGCAGGTTCACCTTGCCGAAATCGGTTTCGATCAGCCGCGCATCGGGGTTGAGCCCGACGATGATCTTGCGGGCGGCATCCACCTGCTCGGGCGTGGCAGTGCCGACCTTGTTCAAGACGACCACATCGGCGAACTCGATCTGCTCGACCAGGAGGTCGACGAGGGTGCGTGTATCGCCTTCGCCCGCCGTTTCGCCGCGATCGGCGAGGAAATCGAGCGAAGAATAGTCGGCGAGAAGATTTGCCGCGTCGACGACGGTCACCATCGTGTCGAGGCGGGCGACATCGGCCAGGCTTTCGCCGTCCTCGTCGCGAAAATCGAAGGTGGTGGCGACGGGCAGGGGCTCGGAAATGCCGCTCGATTCGATCAGCAGATAGTCGAAGCGGTTCTGTTCCGCGAGATTGCGGACCTCCTTCAGGAGATCGTCGCGCAGCGTGCAACAGATGCAGCCATTGGTCATTTCCACCAATTGCTCCTCCGTGCGCGATAGACCGGCGCCGCCGTCACGCACCAGCGCTGCGTCGATATTGACCTCGCTCATGTCGTTGACGATGACGGCGACGCGCAAGCCGTCGCGGTTGGAAAGCACGTGGTTGAGCAGCGTCGTCTTGCCGGCGCCAAGGAAGCCGGAGAGAACAGTGACGGGGAGCTTTTCCATCGATTGGTTCCTGTATGTTATATCGTTTCAATTGCTATCGGTAAAAAAGGCGAGCGATATTGCTCGCCAGATCCGACTGTGAAACTGGCTTCAAGCCGCGGCATGCCTCCGGTTGTTGCCTAGGCAGATCTTCGCTTGACGTTTCTGTATTCGCGGTCGGCCGCCAGGCTCGTCATCCTCGGGTCGAGCCTGCGGATGACGGATCAAGCCCGAAGGTAAGGAGAGGGGTGGGCGCCCCCATAATCGAGCGACGCGAACGCCCACCGATACCGTCTTGGGAGGACGGGTCAGCTTGCCGAGGTGAGGCAGGTCTTCAGCGAAGTGCCGATCCCTTCCATCATCTGGAAATAGAGATCCGGGCCGGCCTCCAGCGTACCGGCTTCCGGGTCCAGCGTTCCGGATTTTGCCGGCGTTCCCTCGATCACCACATTGATCAGCTTCGGCTCGAACTGCGGCTCGGCGAAGACGCAGGTCGCGCCCAGTTCCTTGATCTTGGCGTGGATCTGGGACACCCGCTCCGCACCTGGCAGCACTTCGGGGCTAACGGTGATCGAGCCGGCGACGCGCACCTTGTAGCGGTGCTCGAAATATTGATAGGCGTCGTGGAAGACGACGAAGGGCTTGTCCTTGATCGGCGCCACCGTCTCCGTGAGCTTGGCGTCGAGTGCATCCAGGCGCTTGTTCAGCGCGTCCAGGTTGGCCTTGTAGGCGCCGGCATTGTCGGGATCGGCCTCGGTGAGCGTCTTTTCGATCGCGGCCGCCATCGCCTTGGCATTCATGGGATCGAGCCACATATGCAGGTCGGTGTCGCCGTGGCCGTGATCATGGTCATGCCCGTGATCGTGCCCGGCTTCGCCCTCGGCATGCTTGTGGCCTTCCTCACCATGGCCTTCGTCGCCATGGTCATGAGCCTCGAACGCACCGCCTTCGCGGAACTTCAGCTTCTCGATGCCTGGGGCTTCGCTGAGTTCCACCACCTTTGCGCCGCTTGTTAATGCGTCGAGTGGCTTGTCGAGGAAGGCCTCCAGGCCGGGACCGACCCAGAAGACGACCTTCGCTGCCTGCAAGGCCGACGCGTTCGAGGGCTTCATGTTGTAGGTATGCGGGGAGGCCGCGCCCTCGACGATCAGCGACGGCTCGCCGACGCCCTGCATGATCGAGGCGACAAGGGAGTGGATCGGCTTGATCGAAACCACCACATTGGGGCTGTCGGCCGCGGCGGGTGCCGCAAGAAGCATGGTGGAGGCAAAGAGCAGGGCGGATGTCGACTTCATCGGGTTCTCCGGGCTTGATTGACGCCCCTGTCCGCATCGGCCAGAGGTACTGTCGGGCATGCAAATCTCTCGCTTCAGCAGGCCGTCGATGGCCTTGAAGTCCGAATGTAATGTTATTACATCAATTGCGTTATGCTATAACGTGTGCGATAGCCAGTGGCAACCATGCAATCCGGAATTTTTTCATGTTGAATGTCCGCTCCCCAGATACGCTGCCGCTGGTCAATCTCAGCAATGCCGGCGTGCGCCGCAACGGCCGCTGGCTGGTGCGCGGCGTCGAGTTCTCGATCAGCCCGGGTGAAATCGTCACGTTGATCGGGCCGAACGGTTCGGGCAAATCGACGACGGCAAAGACGGCGATCGGGGTGCTCAAGCCGGACGAGGGCTATGTCGAGCGCAAGCCGGGCCTGAAGGTCGGCTATGTGCCGCAGAAGCTCGCTGTCGACTGGACGCTGCCCCTGACGGTCGAGCGGCTGATGACGCTGACCGGTCCTTTGAAGGGGCGGGAGATCGAAGAGGCGCTGTCGGCGACCGGCGTGCTGCATCTGGCGAAAGCTGAGGTGCAGCATCTCTCCGGCGGCGAGTTCCAACGCGCGCTTCTTGCCCGCGCGATTGCCCGCAAGCCGGACCTGCTGGTGCTCGACGAGCCGGTGCAGGGGGTGGATTTCAGCGGCGAGATCGCGCTCTACGAACTGATCAAGCAGATCCGCAATCGCACCGGCTGCGGCATTCTCCTGATCTCGCACGACCTGCACATCGTCATGGCCGAGACCGACACGGTCGTCTGCCTCAACGGCCATGTCTGCTGCCGCGGGACGCCACAGGCCGTCAGCCAGAGCCCGGAATATCAGAAGCTTTTCGGCAGGCGGGCCGCCAATACGCTTGCCGTCTACAGCCACCACCACGACCACACGCATCTGCCCGACGGCCGGGTGCTGCATGCGGACGGTTCGATCACCGAACATTGCTATCCTGGCGACGGCCATCACCACGACGACGAGGAAAATGTGCACGACCACGGCGAGGATTGCGGCTGCGGCCACCATTCACGACTGCATGGCTATGACGTGAAGGAGAAGCGCGATGCTTGACGATTTCTTCGTGCGCGCGCTGATCGCCGGCGTCGGCATTGCCGTCATGGCCGGGCCGCTCGGCTGCTTCGTCATCTGGCGGCGCATGGCCTATTTCGGCGACACCATGGCCCATTCGGCGCTGCTGGGCGTGGCGCTGTCGCTGCTGCTCGAACTCAACCTGATGCTCAGCGTCTTCATCGTTGCGGCCGTCGTCTCGGTGCTGCTGCTCTTCCTGCAGCGGCGCGGGGCGCTGTCGACGGACGCGCTGCTCGGCATCCTCTCACACTCGGCCCTCTCCTTTGGCCTTGTCATCGTCGCCTTCATGACCTGGGTGCGCATCGATCTCGTCGGCTTCCTCTTCGGCGATATTCTCGCGGTCTCCGAATCCGACATCGACATCATCTGGGGCGGCGGCATTCTGGTGATCTTTGCGATCGTCTATCTCTGGCGGCCGCTCCTGGCTTCGACCGTCAATCCGGAACTGGCTGAAGCCGAGGGGCTGAAGCCGGAGCGCACGCGGCTCTTTTTCATGCTGTTGATGGCGCTGGTGATTGCGATCGCCATGAAGATCGTCGGCATCCTGCTCATCACCTCGCTGCTGATCATCCCGGCAGCAACAGCACGACGCTTCTCGACTTCGCCGGAAGTCATGGCGGTACTCGCCTCGGTCATCGGCGCGCTCGCCGTCACCGGCGGGCTTTTCGGCTCGCTGCACTGGGATACCCCGTCGGGACCGTCTATCGTCGTTGCCGCGGTTGGGCTTTTCGTTCTGAGTCTGCTACCGATCGGCCGCCGCCCGATCGAGGCGGCGCATCATTCCACGCCTGGAGGGCACCACTAATGGCTACGCCGCAACTGACCAAGAACCAGACGCTGGTGATGGATGCGCTCAGCCACTCCGAAGGGCCGATGAGCGCCTACACCATCCTCGACAAGCTGCGCGATCATGGTTTTCGCGCGCCGCTGCAGGTTTATCGGGCGCTCGACAAGCTGCTCGAATACGGTCTCGTGCATCGGCTGGAGAGCATCAATGCCTTCGTTGCCTGCACCTGCCCGCACGATCACGAGCACGACCATGGCGTCACCGCCTTTACCATCTGCGAAGGCTGTGGCCAGGTGACCGAATTTCATGACGAGGCAATCGAGCAGCGGCTTTCGACGCTGACGCGGGCGCAGAACTTCAAGACCGAAAAGACGACGATCGAGATCCGCGGCCATTGCCAGAGCTGCGCGTAAGGGCAACTCCTTCAGGGCCTGTGGAAAGCTTACCTTGAGGTGTTTGGCGCTCAGTCCAGCCGCGTGAGATCGGCGGCGTAGCGCCGCCAGTTCTTGACGTAATGCGCCGCCGAGCGCTTCAAGCCTTCCACCGCCGCCTCGTCCAGCGTGCGGATCGCCTTGGCCGGCGCGCCGACGATCAGCGAATTATCCGGGAACTCCTTGCCTTCGGTGACCAGCGCGTTGGCGCCGACCAGGCAGTTGCGGCCGATCTTGGCGCCGTTGAGCACGGTTGCGCCCATGCCGATCAACGAATTCTCGCCGATGGTGCAGCCATGGATGATGGCGCCGTGCCCGATGGTGCAACCTTCGCCGATCGTCACCGGGAAACCGGGGTCGACATGGATGACGACGTTTTCCTGGATGTTGGTGCGCGCGCCGAGCCGGATGGGTTCGTTGTCACCACGCAGAGTCACGCCGAACCAGATGCCGACCTCGTCGCCGATCTCGACCTGGCCGACGACATTGGCGTCCGGGGCCACCCAATAGCTACCCTTCGGCGGCGTCTGTGGGCGCAGTGATCCAAGGGCGTAGAGCGGCATCCATTCTGTCCTTTCGCTACATGGCCGATTGCGGCCGGGCGGCAGGCGGCGGGCCGCCTGCCGGAAGTGAGCCGGTCAGACGACGCTGACGGCGAGTGCCGCAACGCCATCGACGCCGCAGGTGACCTCGTCGCCGCGCGCGACTGGGCCGACGCCAGAGGGCGTGCCGGTCATGATGACGTCGCCGGGAGCCAGTGTGAAGAGCTTGGAGAGTTCGGCGATGATCTCCGGCACTTTCCAGATCATCTGGTCGAGATCGCCCTGCTGGCGCAGTTCGCCGTTGACCTTCAGCCAGATATTGCCGTTGACCGGATGGCCAATCGTTTCGGCAGATGCGATCGCCGAGAGCGGGGCGGAATGCTCGAACGCCTTGGCTGCGGCCCAAGGCTTGCCAGCCTTCTTTGCCTCTGCCTGCAGGTCGCGGCGGGTGAAATCGATGCCGACGGCATAGCCGTAGACGCAATCGAGCGCGTCTTCGACGGCGATGTCGCTGCCGCCACGCTTCAGCACCACGACCAGTTCGACCTCGTGATGAACGTCGGTGGTCAAGGGCGGGTAGGGGAAGGCGCTACCGGCGGCAAGCAGGTTGTCGGGGTTCTTCTGGAAGAAGAACGGCGGCTCGCGGTCCGGGTCGTGGCCCATCTCGATGGCATGGGCGGCATAGTTGCGGCCGACGCAATAGACCCGGCGGACCGGAAAGCCGACGAGGCTGCCGGAAATCGGCAGCAGCACGGGAAGCGGTGGGGGGATGATTGTTTCCATGATCGTCCGGTCTTGGGCGCCCGCCTAATCGCAACCGACAGGAAGAGCGCCGCGCGTGTGTTGTGCGCTCGCTGTTGGCCGATTTCGGTTCCAGCGAGGCGGGAGAGAATCCGGACGTTACTGCATAAATCCGCGAATCGGAATCGATCTGCAGAAAAATTAGGAACAAGGATTGAGGAAGAAGGTTTTGGTTGAAGCGCGCCCGACCGGGCGCGCGCGATCACGGCATCCGCAAGGATGCCATCATCGCCAAAATCAGGCGCACTGCGCGTAGGCCTGAAGCTGGTCGCGGGTCAGGAACCGACCGTCCGAACGCGAATTGAGCTCGGGATGGCTGTATTCGAGGCTGGGGACCTGGGGAAGCTCAAGGGCCTGGCGCACGGTCATGATGCCGAGATCACGACGGCCACCTTCACGCTTCACGGTGACTTCAACGATGCGATAGAGATTGCTCTCGCTCATATGTTCTCTCCCGTATATCGTTTTTCTTGAATTCCCTTGCGGGGACTAAGGCGCTCCGAAATGGGTTTTTGTGAGGCACCTCAGAATATAGTAGAAAGAAATGAATGCTTCACGACAGAAATCGGGCCATTTCTGGAAAAATCACCCGAGATTGGGCAGTAATGTGCTGAAATGATGCGTTTGTCGGGCGAATGCCCGGAGCTTGAACAATCGTAATCGGCCATCAGAGGCCGTGGTTTTTCAATCAAAAAGTCATTGTGCCGCTTGCCCGATGACAAGCGCTCGCCACCTTGACGGCGGCATCTTCCATTCTGCGCCGGCTGGCGCGTCAGTGCGTATGCAGCTCGGCTTCTTCGGCGGCCGAGATGAACAGCGATCGGGCTTCCTCGGCGGTGCGACGGCCGTCGATGGCGGCACGGCAGGCACTGCGAGCGGCGACATAGAATGGTCCGCGGCGAGGCCAGTGGTCTGCAAGGCAGGCGAGGGCGTCTGAGGGGCCTTTGACGGTGCGGCAGTCGCCGCTAACGAAGTCGAGTTCGATCGGCTGTTTCCAGACTAGTTGCATGCGTCTCCTCCTCGAGATCATCTCAATGAACATCGGCATTTGCGACCGCCGGCGTCTGGCTCCTCTCGAGAGCGCCGACAGTCGATCTTGCTAATGTAGCGCAGGAGTTTGCTTTTGTAAGCAGCTTTTCGGCATGGCAGGGCCCGCTGCCAGCGGCGGTGGCGAAGCCATGTCGTGCGAATGTCGCTGGTGGCGCTATCGGGGCATATCGCGCTGCAATCTTTCGGCAAATGCGCGACCGGCAATGAGCAGTCGCCCCTCGCTCGTATTGCCCGCGAGATAGTCGTCGATCAGCATCCTGGCATGGCGCCGCGCCGGCTCCCCGTCGCGTGCCCAGCCCTGCTCGATGCAAAGCGCGTCGAAGACACGCTGCAGCCTCGCCATGTCGACCTTCGACAGCGCCAGGCATTGTGTCGCTCGCAATGGGGCCACCCGTCCCTCCCACAAGGTCGCATTCCCGCGCGCACTATGGCAGAAGGCCGGCGAATTGAACCCCTCGGGAATGAGGGGTTACACAGGCGCCCGTTGTCCTCGAGTCAGGCTGCCGGGACGACGCGGTCGACCTTGGTGCGGCGGCCGCCTTCCTCGATCCGGTAATAGTCGGAACCGATCAAGGCATACTGGTCGCAGCGACGCCCGCCGTCCTCGAAAGTGATGCAGACCTCGTCGCCTGATATCGTGTAGCTGCCGCCGTCGCGCACCTCGTAGTCGCGATAGCCGTAGCGGCCGTCGGGGAAGAAGGTCGAGTTGACGCCGTTGAGATTGTAGCGGAGCGTCTTGCCGACGAGAAAGGCCTGGAGCGCGTCGCCCGACAGCGTCGGGACGGACGGGGCGGCCGGTCGGGGCCTTGCGATTTCGGGCGCCTCCAACTCCATCGATTGGCATCCGGCCAAGAGAAGCGTGAGAAGTGCCGCGATCGCGCGTTTCATGCCGTCCGTCCTTATTCCTGTGACCGGTAACGATACAGGAACGCTGCCCTAGTCCTGTCCGCGGGCGCCGTCAAGCCCGTGGGGGTGGAACGGAGAGGGCGACGCGGGCCGATCATCTGCCTTCTTCCCGCTGGCAATCACGCGCCCGTCCTCTGTCGTTCAAAGCCGCAAAAAATTGCCTGTCGCTCAGAAAAGGTTCGTGCCAACCGATGCTGCCACCGTGGCCGCCAGTGCCAGCAGCAGAAATGCGGCGCCTATGACGGTCGCAATTGTCCGCCGGCGCCGTGCGCCGCTCCAATCGTAGCTCATGTTTCGCTCCGATGACGATCCAGTCGATGCGGCACAATCGGTGATTTTGCTTAACAAAATGGAAACCATGCCCCTATGGGCGCGCGCCGGCGCGGCGCTCCCCTTTGGGGGGGCACTTTGACGGAACCCAGCTGGTAATCCCGTCAGCCCCGTATTGCGAGGAGCTCGCAGACGTCGTTGTCGCGCAGCAGCTTGTCGCCGCAGGGCTGATCGTTGTGACGCTGGGCGATCCGTGATAGCTCGTCGCGCAGTTGTACGAATCCCGATGATGCGTTCGGTCACCCTGCCGTTGATTTCGGAGCGTTTTTTCGGAGTTCCGGTGTTCGGGCGCGTGCGGCACGCCATGCGGCGTGCGCCTTCGACCCACACACGCCAAGATGGAAGGAAGCAGGGGTATCCATGCGCTGCCTGGTGATCAATCTCGACCGTTCCCCTGAGCGCTTGATCCATATCGGTAGCCAGTTTTCCACCCTCGGCCTGAATTTCGAGCGCGTCGCTGCCGTTGACGGGCGAGAGCTCGATGACGCCGTTCTGGCGATGCAGCCGGCGTCGAAGCAGTGGAAGAGGATGAACAAGGCGGAGATTGCCTGCTTCATGAGCCATCGGACGTGCTGGGCCGTCATTGCGGAAGGGAACGATGCCTATGGCGCGGTGATCGAGGACGATGTCTTCTTTTCGCCGAGCGCCACCCATGCGCTGTCGTCATCGGATTGGATCCCAGCCGAAGTGGGGCTGCTGAAGATCGAAACCTTCCGGCAGAAGGTGTTTCTCAGCCGCGCCCGTGTGCTCGCCGATGCCGGGCGCTCGATCCACGCGTTGCGGGGATGCCATGTCGGCACGGGCGGCTATGTGATCTCTCGGGACTATGCAAAGAGACTGCTCAAGCTCTCGGAGGCGGCGTTTCCATGCCCCGTCGATCATTTCATGTTCGACGACGAGGTGCCGCGGCCCGAGGACTGCCGCATCCATCAGCTCTATCCGGCCGTCTGCATCCAGGGCATGCTGCTCGACAGTGCCGACCCCGCGCATGGAAGCACGATCCGCAAGCCGGCCGCCGCGACGCTTCGCGTGAAGCCAAAGCTCGGGATACACCAGAAGCTCTGGCGCGAGTGCAAGCGCCTGTCCTTGCAGCTAGCGGCCCTGCCGCCGTTCCTTTTCCGCAGCATTCGCTACCGCTGGACGGCCGTGCCGTTCGGTTAAGCCTGACGCTGTCCACGTCGGCGGCATTATCACTCATTTGCGCTGCGCGTTTTGCGGCCGAAAGGCGGGCAGGCGATCTTCATCGAGGCCCGCTCTTTCTGACGTCATCCAACGTCACGCATTCAGAATTTCATGCATCGGACTGCCGGCCGGAACGCCACTTGGCTTCAGGCGGGAGTTGCAGAGATGAAGAAAGGACGAGCGGCTGGTCGCCAGGTCGCGAACGGAAAGCCCAGGTTCGTACAGCAGGCCCGTGCATTCGAAATGCAGATTGTAGAAGGCATCTATGCTGGACGCGTGGTTCGTCAGGTTCATCTCACGCACGTGGTGCGTCAAGAGTTGGGGACCAATGACGCCCCAAGCCTGGTCTGCGACATGCACCGGAAAACCGAGCTTTTTCCGCAGCCCCATCTTGTTTCTCTTGCGGCGAGGCAGCCATGGCGGAATGAAATGAAGGTCCTCGGCTGCCTCCAGAAGCTCTTGTAGCAAGCGGCTTTGAGGCGGAATCTTCAGAACGGCGCTGCCGATCAACTTGGAGCTTTCCCATCCGAAAATGTAATCATCTTCGTCCAGGGGCTTCAGGCAATACACATCGCAGTCGGCATAGAGCCCCATACCCTCGCGTTGAATGCGATAGCGATAGATGTCCGACGCAAGAGCCAACATCTTGGCTTTTCGAAAAACGTCGACCTCCTGCAAAGCCATCAGCTTGCTTGCATCAAATAATCTTACGCCTAGAGGTGCATCTTCTGGCATTCCAAACGAATGCAGCACCACATCATAACCATTGCGTAAAAAGGATCGCAAACAAGCGGCATGAACAGGGCCGAGCTGCTTGCCGATCCAAACTGTGTTGACAATATTCGACATCAATCCCTCATTGCGACGGTCAGCTCTAACTAAACAAAAATTGTGGTTTGTAAACGAGTTAGAGACGTTCGAGCCTGCCGTCATTCTCGCCTCTGCGCCTTCGTGCGTCCGACAAGACTGCTCGGCCTCAGATGTCGGTCGAGCACGCCGGTGGGAGTGGTCGGGGCCTTCAACTCTGTCCGGTCTGCCACGTCTTCTACCCTTGGACTGTTTGCCCTCTCGCATTCTGCGGATCCACGCGGTATATGACGCCGACCCATTGGGGCGCATTGGCCGGACGATGCTGCCCATGGGTTTACGACAAGCCCCGGACCACTTGCTACAATGTAGCAATCGCCCAGCGACGGCGGTCAGAGCAGGGCTCAAGCAAGAGCTGACAAGAGATGATGAAGACAGCGCAAACGGTTGAGAGCGTGGGTGGGTGCAGGTACTTCAGGGGACCTGTCTTTGCCGTTGCGCCCATGATCGACTGGACGGACAGGCATTATCGCTTTTTCGCGCGGCAGCTGTCGCGGCATGCGCTGCTCTACACGGAGATGATCGTCGCTGAGGCGATCCTGCGGGGTGACCGGCAGAGGCTGCTCGGCTTTGACGGATCGGAACATCCCGTCGCGCTACAGCTCGGCGGCAATGATCCGGCGAAGATGGCGGAGGCGGCACGGATCGCCGAATCCTTCGGCTACGACGAGATCAACATGAATGTCGGCTGCCCGTCGGACCGGGTGCAATCCGGCACGTTTGGCGCCTGCCTGATGCAGGAGCCGGCGACGGTGGCTGCCTGCGTTGCGGCGATGAAGGCGGCGGTAAAAATCCCGGTCACGGTCAAGTGCCGGATCGGCGTCGATGACCAGGATCCGGAAGTGGCGCTGCGCACGCTCGTTGCGCAGGTGGTTGATGGCGGCACGGATGCCGTCTGGGTGCATGCCCGCAAGGCTTGGCTGCAGGGCCTGAGCCCCAAGGAGAACCGCGAGATCCCGCCACTCGATTATGGTCTCGTGCATCGTTTGAAGCAGGAAAACTCCAATATTTTCATCGGCATAAACGGTGGCCTTCAGACCCTTGATCAGGCGCTTGAACAGCTTCAGCATCTGGACGGCGTCATGCTTGGCCGCGCCGCCTATCACGACAGTGCCATGCTGACCGCGGCGGATCGCCATTTCCCGCATCCGCTAACGGGGGCCGAGCCCATCGTCGAAGACGGCGTCACCTTCTCCGAGCGAGGCCATCGCCTCGATCTCGATTTCTGGGCCGGCGTCCGTGACGCCATGGCGGACTACGCTGCCGCGCATATCGCCAATGGCGGGCGGCTGATCCACGTGACCCGCCACATGGTCGGCCTGTTCCAGGGCTGGGCGGGCGCCCGACGCTATCGCCAGATCCTGTCTTCCGATGCGACCCGCCAGGGCGCGGGTCCGGACGTGATCCACGCGGCCTTCGAGGCGGTCTTCGAGGCGACGGCGGCAAAGCAGGCGGCGGAGTAGGCGACGAGCACGAGCAGATCGTGGCTGGCGCGATGCGCGGCGACCCGTAGGGCCTTCGAGGGCGGGTGTCACCGAGCTTTCCATCCGTCATCCTCGGGCTCGACCCGAGGATCCACCGGGCGGTTCTGTCCCGGATGGAGATTGCGCTACCAAGGGAAGATGGCGAGCATGGTTCTGGATGCTCTGGTTCGGCCCGGGCATCACGGGGCGCGGTCTGCGTGCGTTTCGACTTTTCCCAGAGGATCTTCAACAACTCCGAACAAGCGGGGCGTGCCGGTTCTGGATGCTCGGGTCAAGCCCGAGCATGACGCTGGGCGTGGAGGCTTGGGGCGCTGCGCTCTAGCGATCCCCCCAAACGAAAACGGCGCCCCTTGCGGAGCGCCGTTCCCAAATGAATGTCCGACTGGACGATCCGGCTTAGGCAGCCTGGATGTTGACGGCCTTCGGGCCCTTGCCCATGCGATCCGGCTCGGTGTCGAAGGTGACCTGCTGGCCATCCTTGAGGGTAGCGAGGCCAGCGGCCTGAACGGCGGAGATGTGTACGAACACGTCCTTCGCGCCGCCATCCGGCGTGATGAAGCCGAAGCCCTTGTCCTGGTTGAAGAATTTAACGATGCCCTTAGTGGCCATGGAAGAAGTCCTTTTCCTTCAGTCAATTTGCGTTGCCCGCGCCCCCTGGGGGATGTGGGCATCTCGTCTTCCGCTTGCAAGCGGAAAGGCGTCGAGTGGTCACGATATCGGGGAAAAGACGTCTACGGTGCCGCTGCCGGCAGTCCCGACACAAGGCCGGGCGCAGTTGAAAGTCCAGTCTCCGGGATAGAAATCGCCCGAACGGCGGAAGAAGTGACAGGATTTGCAGAAAAAGGCAAGCGCCTTGTGCGCCGCGGCAAGCCGTCCGGCCTCTGTCTTTGCAGGGCTTTGGCCGGTTCTCGATCGTCGCTTTCCGGGCCGGGAGAAAAATCGGGGACGGCCGGTTTGCGGACACAATTTCGTCCCGACCGCGACCGAACGTGCGCGCCGCCAACGGGCGTTCGCGTCTTGGGGCGGACTGCCGTTGGTGGGCCTGCGCCTCGCTATAAGACTTGCGCATCCCCAGGATAACGCGCAGGTTTTACCGAAGGTTGGTTCCGTCTTGGCCGGCAATGGCTTAGCGATGCCCTGCCGGCCGCCCAAAGCGGGACGGCGTGACGTGCCTGAAGAATGCGCCGACGGCTTTGGCCTGCGGTGGGAGTGACATACGGAGAGGGACAGCGTGATCGACCCTTACGAACTGCTTGGACTGGAACGCGACGCCGACAATCAGGCAATCCGCAACGCCTATCGCAAGGCGGCGAAATCCGCGCATCCGGATTCCGGCGGCGATCCCGAACAGTTCGCGCGGCTGCAAGTGGCCTATGAGTTGCTCAAGGATCCGGTCCGTCGCAAGGTCTATGACGACACCGGCTACGATCCGCAACTGGCAGACGCGCGCGATCTCAAAGGCCTGATGATGCTGGAGACGCTGGTCAACGAGTTCATCCTCGACGAGCGCGAGCCCGGCAGCTTCGATCCCGTCGCCGCCATGCGGCGCAAGCTTTCCGACGATATCGTCAAGAGCCGCTTCCATATTCTCGAGCTGGAGCGTCACCGCGCCCGCGTGCGCAAGCACCTCGACCGCCTCGGCCGCCGGCCGGAGACCGACGTGCTCGGCTCGATGCTGCGCGCCCGCTCGCGCTCGATCGCCGAGGCGATCAAGAACACCGACGAGCAGATCAAGACGATCGAGCAGGCCTATGAAATGCTGGAAGGTTACTCTTATGAACTTGAGGCGCTGGAGGTGAAGGCGCACGCGGCGGAGTAGGCTGCGCCGTCCCGGCTTTTGCCTTTGATAAGCGAGCCGGGTCGATCGCAACAGCCGCGCTGACACCTGGGTAGCGACCGGCGCGATCGCCGGTCTTGATGTCGCCAGCGTTCGCCTTTTTGGCACCGCTGTGCAGTCGCCTCTATCGGTGCCATAGTCTCCGTCTGTTCCCGATAGCCGGGACCTCTGCCATCGTCTGGAGCGAAGGAGAGTGGCATGAGCCGCCGCTCACACATGCGTGCAGTCGTTCTCCTTCTGGCGACCATGCTCGCCGCCTATCTCGCGGTCAGCTATTTTCTCGTTCCGGAACTCTGGGTCTTCCATGACTCCAGGCGCAGGGTTCCGCTCAATCCGATGGTCACGTCCACGGAGCAGGGCATTCCCGGCGACCCGATCAATGTCGGGCTGCTCGGCTCCAAGGAGCAGATTATCCGCGCTTTCGTCGCGGCCGGATGGGACGCTGCCGACAAGGTGACGCTCAGGTCCTCGGTCGATATCTGCCTCAGCGTCGTGCTCGAGCGGCCAGATCTCGACGCGCCCGTCAGCCCGCTGTTTTATGAGGGGCGCAAGCAGGACCTAGCCTTCGAGAAGCCGGTCGGCCACAGCGCCGACCAGCGCAACCATGTGCGCTTCTGGCAGACGACCAAGCCTGTGGAGGGCAACGGCCCACTTTGGCTCGGTTCGGCCAGCTTCGACCGCGGTGTCGGCCTCAGCCACGATACCGGCCAGATCACCCACCACATCGGCCCCGATCTCGATGCCGAACGCAATCTGGTCATCGGCGACCTCGACAAGGCCGGGCAGGTAGCGTCGACCTATGAGATCCCCGGCATCGGCGCCACCACATCGGGCCGCAACGGCGGCGGCGATCCTTACTTCACCGACGGCAAGACCTTGGTCGGAGTGCTCAAGCCGGCAGGCGAAGGGGGCGGTGCGGAGGCCGCGAAATGAGTGCCCACCGCCGCACGTGGCGCAAGGGGGCGGCAGGCGCGAAACGCGGCGGTGGACCAAAGGCTTAAAGCGCAAATCTGAAAGATTGTGGCGCGGGGCGGCACAGCTGACGGCGCGCGCGCCCCGTCACCTACGCCTTACGGACGCCCCATGAACAGCGACAACGATGCAAAATCGTCGTGCAGGTGGCCGGCGTCGATGGCGCGGCGGAAGATCGCCTCGTAGCCGTCGGTGATCGTCCGGTCGATGCCGCGGGCGGCCATCAGCTCGACCAGATGGTGGAAGGTGCCATAGTGCGGCGAGACCGAGGAAAGCGTCTCGCCGTCGGCGGCATAGCGCCCGGCGGCGCTGCGCTTGATCAGGTTGGCGACGAGGCCATCGATGACAGGCGCGGTCGCCGACCATTGCTTGCCCAGCGTTTCGAGATCGATCGCCTCGGCGCGCGAAACCGCGATCGCCTGCAGTCCGCCGAACAGCGCGCCCCACATCAGCGCGAGCACGGCGCTGTCGAGTGCGTTGGCAAGGCCCGGATCAGCGCCGATATGCTGCACATTGCCGCCGAGCGCGCCGAGCACCGCGCGGCTTTCCTCAAACGCTGCGGCCGGGCCGGAGATGAGCAGGGTGCCCGCTTCGGTGCCGATGAAATCGGGCGTCGCCAGGATTGCGCCGTCGAGGTAGCGGATGCCATGTCGCCCGGCCCAATCCTGCACCTCGCGGGCGCCACAGGGCGTGCCGGAGGTCAGCTCGATGATCAGCTTGCCCTTGAGGGCGCCAGTGACGTCGGGGGCGCGCAGCAGGCTTTGCGTCGCCTGGTAGTCGCTGACGTTGACGATGACGATATCGGACGCGGCAACGGCGTTGCGGACATTGGCCGCCACCTCGGCTCCAGCAGCGGCGAGCGGCGCCGCCTTTGCCGGCGTACGGTTCCATACCGTCGTCGGGTGTCCGGCCTTCAGCAGCGCATGCGCCAGTGCCGATCCCATTCGCCCCATTCCCAAAACGCTGATTGCAGGTTGCATGCCCAGTCTCCATATCCATGACGCGGGTCGGCGCTGCTGCGCATCCCGCTTCGATTGTTCGACGCGACAGGATTGTCGTCGCGGCTGAGACGTAAGGTGGGGCAACCGGGTCGCAATACGCACCCGCGGGTAAGTGGTTACCCCAACGTAAGGGAGGAAGACGTGACGGATGCGATGGAGAACTGCGGTTTCATGACCGCGCTGCGGGCGATCGAGGGCAAGTGGAAGGTCGATATTCTCTGCGAACTCGGCAAGGCCGCGCGCCGCTTCGGGCGCCTGCGCCAGGCGATGCCCGCCATCAGCGAGAAGATGCTGGCGCAGCAGCTGCGCGAACTGGAAGCCGATGGCCTCGTCAGCCGCACCATCTATGCCGAAACGCCGCCAAAAGTGGTCTATTCGCTGACCAAACGCGGTGTCGCGCTGAACGTGGCGGCGGATGCGCTCTGCAAGTGGGGCGAAGAGTTCGGTGACGATGCAGGGCAGGTCGAGGCGAGGGCGGTTGCGGCGGGCTGACCGCCGCGACGTCAGCGTGGCCATGGAGCGCATCACACTCTCTCTTGGCGTTGAAGCCGCGATGCAGGCCGCTGCAGCCTTTTGGCCGGCATTTCGCACCATGGCAGCCACGATCTTGGCAGCCGCAGCCCGTCGCTACTCATCCCTGCTTCCAGCGGCGCATTCGCGTGGCGGATAAATGCGCGACTGCGCTCGTGCGCCTGCACTGGAGTGCAGATTTCCTTTGCGCCGCAGACGCGGCGCGGCTGGATTCCTGTGACAAGCACAGGAATGAGGGTGGTGGTGTCGTTGTGGTGTTTGCGGAGACCATAGTACGCGCCGACACAGGGGACGTTGCCCGACTTCTCGCAGCTGCCATCTCGCCGCCGCTCTGTCTCAGGTCCCAGCCCCGCGGATGAGGGTGGTGGTGTCGTTGGGAGAGCATTGGACGCGGCGACCCAGGGGACGTTATTCGACGTTCTCGGAGTTGCCATCTCGCCGCCGCTCCGTCTCAAGTTCCAGCCCCGCGGATGAGGGAGCCCGGTTCTGGCCGGATACAGCCCCTCTCCAGCCTCATCCCTGTGCTTGTCACAGGGATCCAGCAGCCGTGCGTCCGCACGGCGGGAGGTACGATGCGACGCCCGCTTGTTGGACAGGGCCTGTGGGAGCCTGGTTCTTGCCGAACAAAGCCCCTCTCCAGCCTCATCCCTGTGCTCGTCACAGGGATCCAGCAGCCGTGCGTCCGCACGGCGGAAAACGGCACCCGCAACGCTGGCCCCGACCGCTTCGCGCCGAAGGCGCGGCGCGGCTGAAATCCTGTGACAGGCCCCTGAACGGGGCGGCGGCGGCGCGGCCGCCGCCGCCGGCTGGCCTACTTCACCACCACATGGCGCTTTTTGCCGAGCGAGAGCCGGAGCGGCTGTCCGCCGACGGTTACCAGTCCGTCCGCATCCTCGACGACCTCGCCGTCGATCCGGACGCCGCGGCCGGCAACCGCCCGCCGTGCCCCGCTCTTCGATGACGCCAGGCCGGCCCGAACGAGCAGGTCGACCAGCGCCACACCGGCGGCGCGCTCGGCGTTGTCGAGTTCGACGGTCGGCAAGCCCGCGGCGGCTTCGCCTTGCCCGAAAGCCTCTCGCGCCGTCTGCTGCGCCCGTTCGGCCGCGTGCGACCCATGCACCAGCGCCGTCGCCTCGTTGGCGAGGCGTTCCTTCACCGCGTTCAGGTCCGCACCTTCGGCGCGGCCGAGCCTTTCGATCTCGTCGATCGGCAGGTCGGTGAAGAGCTTGAGGAAGCGCACCACGTCGGCATCCTCGACGTTGCGCCAGAACTGCCAGTAGTCGTAGGGCGACAGGCGGTCGGCGTTGACCCAGACGGCGCCGGCCGCCGTCTTGCCCATCTTGACGCCCGAGGCGGTGGTCAGGAGCGGCGTGGTCATGCCGAAGACCTCGGCGCCCTCGATCCGGCGCAACAGATCGACGCCACCGATGACGTTGCCCCACTGGTCGCCGCCGCCAAGCTGCAGCCGGCAACCGGTGCGGCGGAACAGTTCCAGGAAATCGACCGCCTGCAGGATCATGTAGTTGAACTCGAGGAAGCTCAGGTTCTCCTGCTGCTCCAGCCGTGACTTCACGCTGTCGAAGGAGAGCATCCGGTTGACGGAGAAATGTTTTCCCACGTCCCGCAGCATGTCGATCCAGGCCATCCGGTCCAGCCAGTCGGCATTGTTGACTATGACCGCATCGGTCGGCCCGTCGCCGAAGGTCAGCAACCGCTCGAACACTGTGCGGATGCCGGCGACATTGGCCGCGATCTCGTCCTCCGACAGCATCGGTCGTGCCGCCGAGCGAAAACTGGGATCGCCGATGCGGGTGGTGCCGCCGCCGATCAGCACGATCGGCTTGTGGCCGGCCTGCTGCATCCGCCTGAGCGCCATGATCGGCATGAGATGCCCGACGTGCAGACTATCCGCCGTCGCGTCGAAGCCGGCATAAACAGGCACGATCCCGCCCGCAAAGGCGCCGTCGACGCCCGCAATGTCGGTCACCTGGTTGACATAACCGCGCTCGACCAGCGTCCGGGTGATCGCCGAACGCGGCTCAAAGGCATCGGTGGGATTGTCGGATGTTGTCATCGGTACTCTCCATGGCTTTGCCACCAGGGAGCACTGAACAAAACAAAGCCGCCTGACGGCGGCTTGTTTCAAGGCATGATCGAAACGCGCCGCTCCCTATGGAAACGTCGCATAATAGGTGGCAGCGATGTGCGCGGTGTTGATCATGCGGGAGGTTGTAGCGGGGAATGGGGGAGGCGGCAAGGGTGTGGAGGGAGAAGGTATTAGCTACCTGTATAGATTAGGCCTAGCTGCGCATGTGCCAAGGTATATTTAGAGCCGTTGCAAACTCAGCTCGCATATCTTTAGCGATCAAACCATAGGAGACCGATACGTGCGGAGTTCCAATAGAATATGGGCCAACTTGATAGGATGAGAAATATATATCTAATGCATCTTCATTGAATACAAATGCCCGAAAGTCATTCCAGTTTTCTGTTCCTGGAAATACGCTATCCTCCGATAATTCTAAATCGGAGTTGGATAGAAGCTGTTTGCGCGCCTCTTTCTGAATTGCAAGAAACGCGTCACTTGGGTCAGAAAATACGGACTCAAGAAAGGTGATATGGATCAGCGGATCTAGGAGAAAAGCGAATGTTCGGTGGCTGTGCACTGGATGCGCGGCCCCTGCGCCGTATCCAGTAACAGCATAGTTTAGCGTCAAGATTCTCCCAGAGAATATAGGATCTCCGCAGTGTGCATCGAAGGTATTCGTACGTTGCCAGCTGTCTTGGGCATAGTTGTACATCGTGCTGTCTTGTTCTAGTTTTGCACCTCTAGATGCGAGAAGAGCTCCGAGTAGGTCACCGCGAACAAGTTGCGAAACTTGCCCCACATTTTTGTATGTGTCCGATGAAAAATCCAAAACTTGGATCTCGACGGCGTACCCAGGGATACCATCCCATTCTTCTTTCAAGATGGTGGGTTGCCAGTAAACGTCTAGGTTTTTCTGTATCTTCTTGCGCTCCCCGCCGAGTCTTTCCATTTGATGCGTGACTGCATCTGCGAGGTCTTGTCTAAAAGTAGGATGCTCGGCGTACAGGCAATGAATATTCTTGAGTTGTTCTGGGATCGAAATGTTGTCTCTGAGAATTACTGGAATAATAAATATATCATCTATTAGTTTTTCCTGAAGTTTATCTAGGGAAATTTTAAGTTCTCTCTGAATGTATCCTCTGCGGTCTTGAGAATTTTCTGACCATAATAGAATAACAATATTAGATTTATCGAGTGCGCGCTTAATCTCGAAATCCCAATTCTGGCCGCCTTTGATTTTTTTGCAATCAATCCATGGACTAAAGCCTTGCTGCTCGAGCCAGGCGTACAATTCCGTCGCTGTTTCACGATCTGGTCGCGCATAACTAATGAAGATTTGAAAGGTGTCTTCCAAGGGGTACGTCCTTCAAGTTTAGTGGCGATTAGCCCAGTCGCGTTTGGGTTTGAGGCGCTGCGCGCGCGGGTTCTGAGTGGAGCTTTTTAGCGCGACTTTCGCTGCGCTGGGTAGGGTGTCTGATAGTAGCATCACCGCCCGGGCCGCCCCGTCTTTCCCTTCGTTCGCCCCTTCTGTCGCTTCTGGTCCGCCGGGTCCTCATAGGACCCGACACCCGGTTTTGCCCGGGTGAGAATCGGCTTCTCCGGCACGTGGCCGATGACCGGCTTTTCGGTGCGGCCGACTGTCATTTCGTCCAGCGTGTTCCGGCGGAACAGCGATTTGTCCGCGACGGCGGGCGTGGCGACATCGCGGCCCATCTCGTCGAGGTCGGGCTTGCGGAACAGTGGGGTTTCCGTGTCGGTGCCCGGGCCCATGTCGTCGAGGGACGGTTTTTGGAAGAGGGACTTTTCGTCCTTGGTCTTGGATCCTCGGGTCGGGCCCGAGGATGACGGAGAAGACGGGGATGCCGGGGAGGAGGCGACCTTGCGGCTCTCCAGTGACTTCGCCTCTTCCCGCGCCATCGGGTCGTCCATGGCGGCGAGTTCGGCGGCCTTGAGGCGTTTGATCTCGTCGCGCAGGCGGGCGGCCTTTTCGAAGTCGAGGTCGGCGGCGGCGTCGCGCATCGCCTTTTCCAGCGCGTTGAGGTGAGCCTGCAGGTTGTTGCCGACGAGGTGGCCGCCGTCTGCAAAACCCTTGCCGGCGACGCCGGAGATGTCGGCGCGGACGTGGTCTTTCTCGTAGACCGAGTCGAGGATGTCGGAGATCTTCGCCTTCACCGATTCCGGCGTGATGCCGTTGGCCTCGTTATAGGCCATCTGCTTTTCGCGGCGGCGGCTGGTTTCGTCCATGGCGCGCTGCATCGAGCCGGTGATCTGGTCGGCATAGAGGATGACCTTGCCGTCGACGTTACGGGCGGCGCGGCCGATGGTCTGGACCAGCGAGGTTTCGGAACGCAGGAAGCCTTCCTTGTCGGCGTCAAGGATGGCGACGAAGCCGCATTCGGGAATGTCGAGGCCTTCACGCAAAAGGTTGATGCCGACGAGCACGTCGAAAGCACCGAGACGCAGATCGCGGATGATCTCGATGCGCTCCAGCGTGTCGATGTCGGAGTGCATGTAGCGCACGCGAATGCCCTGTTCGTGCAGGTATTCGGTGAGGTCTTCGGCCATGCGCTTGGTGAGCACGGTGACGAGCGTACGGTAGCCGGCAGCCGCCGTCTCGCGGATTTCGCCCAAGACGTCGTCGACCTGGGTCTTCGCCGAGCGGACTTCGACCGGCGGGTCGATCAGGCCGGTCGGGCGGATGACCTGTTCGGCGAAGACGCCGCCGGACTGTTCCAGCTCCCAACTGCCGGGGGTGGCCGAAACGGCGATCGTGTCCGGGCGCATGGCGTCCCATTCCTCGAAGCGCAAGGGGCGGTTGTCCATGCAGGAGGGCAGGCGGAAGCCGTATTCGGCCAGCGTCGCCTTGCGGCGGAAGTCGCCGCGATACATGC
Organism: Ensifer sp. LBL; assembly: GCF_050435225.1. NCBI lineage: Bacteria > Pseudomonadati > Pseudomonadota > Alphaproteobacteria > Hyphomicrobiales > Rhizobiaceae > Ensifer > Ensifer sp. LBL. Next base: position 253,412 of record NZ_JBNDJY010000003.1, read on the forward strand.
CGCCGATCTGGCTGACGGAGACGTGGCTTTCGTCGATGAACAGCAGCGCATTGTCGGGGATGTATTCGAACAGCGTCGGCGGCGGCTCGCCGGGATTGCGGCCGGTAAGGTAGCGCGAATAGTTCTCGATGCCGGCGCAGGAGCCGGTCGCCTCCAGCATCTCGATATCGTAGCGGGTGCGCTGCTCCAGCCGCTGGGCTTCGAGCAGGCGGCCGCCCTTTTCCAGTTCGGCGAGGCGATGCACAAGCTCTTCCTTGATCGCCTTGATGGCGCCGTTCAGCGTCGGGCGCGGCGTGACATAGTGCGAGTTGGCGTAGATTTTCACCGACTTCAGGTCGCCGGTCTTCTGGCCAGTCAGAGGATCGAACTCGGTGATGGCGTCGATCTCGTCGCCGAACATGGAGATGCGCCAGGCGGCATCCTCCAGGTGGGCCGGGAAGATCTCGATCGTATCCCCGCGCACGCGGAACGAGCCGCGCTGGAAATCCATGTCGCGGCGCTTGTACTGCTGCGCCACCAGGTCGGCGAGCAATTGCCGCTGGTCGAGCCGGTCGCCAACGCTCATCTGGAAGGTCATGGCGGTATAGGTCTCGACCGAGCCGATACCGTAGATGCAGGAGACCGAGGCGACGATGATGCAGTCGTCGCGCTCGAGCAGCGAGCGGGTGGCCGAGTGGCGCATGCGGTCGATCTGTTCGTTGATCGAGGATTCCTTCTCGATGAAGGTATCCGAGCGCGGCACGTAGGCTTCCGGCTGGTAATAGTCGTAGTAGGAGACGAAGTACTCGACCGCGTTATCCGGGAAGAAATTCTTGAACTCGGAATAGAGCTGGGCGGCGAGCGTCTTGTTCGGCGCGAGGATGACGGCCGGGCGCTGCGTCGCCTCGATCACCTTGGCCATGGTGAAGGTCTTGCCCGAGCCGGTGACGCCGAGCAGCACCTGGCTGCGCTCGCCGGAATTCAGCCCGTCGACCAGATCGGCGATCGCCGTCGGCTGGTCGCCGGCCGGCTGGTATTCCGAGGCCATGCGGATCTCGACGCCGCCTTCGGACTTCGGCGGCCGGGCAGGGCGATGCGGCGTCCAGAGCTTTCCGTCCTTGAACAGCGGGTTGCCGCTTTCGATCAGCGCCGAAAGCGCCTCGACGGTGGCGGTGACGCCTGAGGTGGAGGTCAGCTTGGCGGCGTCTTCGAGCGACACGTCGAGGCCCGCGACCGGATTGAGGCCGGCGGCGGCGCGCGTCTTCGGGTCGGTCGAGCCGCCCATGGAGGTGCCGCGGGCCGATTTGCTGCCGACGATCTCGACCTTGCCCTTCTTGCCCGCCTTCTTCGGCTGCGCCTCGTCATCTGCGCCGGCGGCCTTGCGCGCTGCCTTGGAGGCGGCGATCTCCACCGTCTTGCGGTGCTTGCCGGCCTTGGAGGCGATCTCGCGCTGGGTCTCGAATGCAGACGATTCCGCTTCCGCCTCGAGCTGCTTCACCCAGTCGGAGACATTGCCTGACAGAGGCGTGCCTGACAAAGGCGCCTGGGGCGCTTCTTCGAAACCGGACGGCGTGGAGGGCTTCGGCGGGGCATTCTTCGGAGCTTTGGTCATGGCGGGGAATATGGAGAGAGTCCGGCGGAAAGTGAAGGGGCGAAGGAGTACAAAAAGGCAACATTTCTCGGCTGCGCCAAGCCCTTGCCTTGCAGGTGGTTGTGTCGCGAAACAGCCCTTTTCAATCCTGGCGGACTGCGATCGCGGCCTGGCCTAACCCTCGCGGTTGCGGCCTGACGCTGGGTTACGCCGTTTGGGCGACAAGACACGAAAGCCGGCGGCATGATAATTGTACTTCTTTGGAGGGCGCCATGTTCTGCTTGCGTGGTGCCGCGCTCGTGCTTTGTGCCGTGGTCCTCGGTCCGGCATCGCTGCTTGCCGCCGAACCGGTGGGCAAGGCGGTTGAAATCCGGACGGCCGTCAGCGGCGCGCGTGGTGCGATTGCGGTACGGGACCCCGTATACAAGGACGAACGGATTTCAACATCGAAGTCCGGACTGGGGCAGTTCGTTTTCGAGGACGGCACCAAGCTGGCTGTCGGCTGGGGCTCGTCCGTTGTCATCGACAAGTTCGTCTACGACGACAAGAAGTCGGTGAAGAAACTCACCATCATGGCGGCCAAGGGGACGTTCCGCTGGATCAGCGGCAAGTCCGGCCATTCGGCCTATGAGATCGTCACGCCGGCCGGGACCATCGGCGTGCGTGGCACGGCCTTTGATTTCTTCGTCGGCCCCGATGGCACCACCGCCGTCGTGCTGCTGAGCGGCGCTGCGGATTTCTGCGGCCCTGGCGGCTGCCGGCAGCTGACGCAGCGTTGCGACTGCGTCGTCGCCAAGCCCGGTCGTCGCGCCAGTGAGCCGACACGGGTCAGCCGCACGACGCTGAAGACGCTGGGCAATGCGCAGGCGCTGCCGTTCCTGTCCGGCGGACAACGCCTGTCCGGAGCGATCGGCTGGGTGGGCGGCGGTTGCGGCCTGCGCGCGGCCCAGTTCGAGGGCACCACACGTACCGTCCCGGAGCAGCCGGCCCGCGTTGAAGAAAAGCCGCGCGAACAGAAACCGCCGCCGGAAGAAAAGCCCCGGGATCCGGGTCCGCAGCCGGAGAACCCCGGCGATCCCGGACCGCAGCCGCATAATCCGGGCGATCCGGGGCCGCAGCCGAACAACCCGGGCGACCCCGGCCCGCAAACCGAGCAGCCCGGCGACCCCGGTCCACGCAACGACAACCCCGGCGATCCGGGACCACAGACGGGCGGCGGCGGCGACCAGCCGAGCCAGGACCAGGGTACGCAACAGCACGAGGGCGAAAGCCACGATTGAAGCGGCGGCAAAAGGCTTGTCTCGGGAGATCCTGAACGAGTAACCAAATCACTGTGCCTCGCTGCCATCCTGAAAGGGGGCCGCGAGCTTCCCGATGCTCGGTATGCTCCAGGATATCAGTTTCGGGATGCGGTAAGCGCAAACCGCCCTGCGACTGGTGCATGATCGCTCCACGAAAGTATTTCATCGTCAGCGTCCTGCGGATATTTCCTCATGTATCCTGTGAGGTATATGCGAAGGCCGCCCTGCGCCGGAAAACTCACTCGGCCGGGCGCTTGGTACTCTCTTCCGTCGCCGGGACGAAATGGTCGGCGCGGCGGCCGATCCGGGCGTAGAAGCCGGCGAGCGCCGGCGTCAGCGCCGCCGCCTTCAGCTTGGCGGCGTTGATAATGCTGCGGCTTGCCTGCGTGCGGGCGCCGAGCGCGGCGACCAGACGATCATGCAGACCGCGGAGATCCGCAAAGGCGGGCGAGGCCGCGAGGTTTTCGTCGCCGGCGACGGCATAGACCCGCGTTCGCGTCGTCTTGCCCTTGAGCCCGAGGGCGCCGGCGTCGAGCATGGCGTGGTCCGGCAGCGCCTGGGCGGTCGCCTCGGACACGAGAATGTCGGTGTTGACGTCCTTGCAGGCCGCTTCGATGCGTGCGGCGATGTTCACGGTGTCGCCGACGGCGGAATAGTTGAACCGCGTCTCGGCGCCCATGTTGCCGACGCAGGCAAGCCCGGTATGGATGCCGATGCCGATGCGCACCTCCTGGTCGGCGCCGAAGCCGAAGGCATTGTCGGCGTTGAGCCGCGCCAGCGTCTCACGCATGCCAAGCGCTGCGCGCACTGCCTTTTGCGGATGGTTGGCGACGTCGACCGGCGCATTCCAGAAGGCCATGATCGAATCGCCGATGAACTTGTCGAGCGTGCCCTCGTTGGCCAGCACATGCCGGCTCAGCGCGTCGAGCAGCGTGTTGAGAAAGGCGACGACCTCGGTCGGCGTCATGCGTTCGCTCATCTCGGTGAAGCTGCGCACATCGACGAACATCACGGTGAGCTCGCGATCGTCGCCGCCGAGGCTGAGCGCATTGCGGGTATGCTCGATGCGATAGAGCAGCGACGGCGAGAGATAGCGGCCGAAGGCCTGCCGCACCTCGCGGCGTTCGCGATCGGTCACCAGGAAGCGATAGGCCGTGGCCGCGAAATGGGTGATCGAGGCGGCGAGGATCGGCGCCAGCGGATCGAAGAGCCGTCCGCCATAATAGAAAGCGATCCAGGAGGCGACGAGCGCCAGCACCGTCACCGCCAGGCCGCAGACGAGTGCGACCACGGGGCTGACGAAGGTGGTGAGCAGCACCAGCAGCGTTCCGGCAAGCGCGATCGAAAGGATTTCGAGGCCGTTCGCCCAATCCGGGCGCGAGAGATAGCGACCCGAGAGGATCTGCTCGACGATCTGTGCATGGATCGAAACACCAGGCACGTTCTGGCCGAGCGCGGTGGTGCGCACATCCTGCAGCCCGGCCGCCGAGGTGCCGATGAAGACGATGCTGCCTTCGATGCCGGCGCGGATATCCGGCGAAGGCTCGCCGTCGGCCAGAATGCGGCGTGCGGAGATATAGCGCTCCGTCGTGTCCGGCGTCACATAGAGCCAGACCTCGCCGGTCGACATCAGCGGCACGACGAAGTCGCCGATCTTGACCGCCGTCAGCGTGTTGGCGACGTCGGGCGCGGCGGCCAGCACATAGGTCGAAGCGCCCTGGGCCACGCGCAGGGCCTCCATGGCCAGGCTCGGGTAGAACTGTTGGCCGTCGCTCAGGAACAGCGGGGCGGTGCGCACCACCGCCGAGGAGGAGCCGGGATTGAGGCTGATATGGCCGAGGCCAGCGGCATTGGCTTCGAGCTGCGGCCTGAGTGGCGTTGCAGCCCGCAGGCGCGGCGGCGCTTCGTTGGCGCTTTCGCCGGTCAGGGCAAAGCCGGCCTTGACCGGGGGAAGGTAGCTGCCTTCGTTGGTCAGCCCGAAGCCGAGCACAACGGGCTTGTCGCGGATCGCCTCGGCGAAGATCTCGTCATTGTCGGGCAGGGCGGCAAGGAAGGAGGGATCGACGCCACCGACATCGCGCACGACGGTGCGGGGCGACAGGCGGTCCGGCTCGGCAAAGAGCACGTCGAAGGCGATCGCGGCCGCACCCATCTCGCTCAAGCGGTTGGTCAGCTTCGCCAGTCGGTCGCGCGGCCAGGGCCATTGGCCGAGGTCGCGCAGCGACGCTTCGTCGATGTCGACGATCTTGACCGGCATCGGCTCGAACTGGCGTGGCGCAATGCGCTGGTATTCGTCGAAGGTGACGTCGCGCGCCTGGCGCAGCAACTGCGGATCCTGGGCGCGCAGAACGGTGAAGAACGCCACCACCGTCATGCCGATCAGAACCCCGAACAGTTGCGATCGTGTCATGGCGGCCTACGGAACCATGGGCAGGCCCGCCTTGACGAGCCCGTCGTTGAAATGCGCGTGGTCGGCGGGATCGACATAGGCGGTAAAGAAGCGCCAGTAGCGCGGCACGTCGCCCGGTGCGTTGGCGATCGCTTCCGGAAGGAGCTTGCGCGCCTCGTCGATGCGGTCGAGCTGGCCGAGACAGGTGATCAGCATCACCAGGTTGAAATAGGTGCGGCGCAGGAGCAGCGCCCGCTCGGCGCAGCGCAGGGCTTCGTCGTAATTGCCGAGATGGTAATGGGCGAGTGCCATGCGGTTGAGGAAGAGATAGGTGAGCGGATCGTGCGGGCTCAGCCTCAGCGCCTTGTGCAGCGGGTCCAGCGCCTCGGCGAAACGGCCGATATAGATGCGCGCCCAGCCGAGCGCCATGTGGGCGAGCGCGAAGTTGGAATTGATGTCGATCGCGTGCTGCGCCTCTTCGACTGCTGCTTGCGGCCGCTGGGCCGCGAAGTTGGCGAGACACATGACATAGTGGCAATAGGGATCGTGGTCGTCGATCACCACGGCGTGCGCGGCCTCCGCCTGCAGCTCGGCGCTGTCGCGGTCGATGTCCTTGCTGAAACCGAAGAAGCAGCGGGCAAAGAGCGAGCGGGCGAGCATCATATGCGCGCGGCCGAATTCGGGATCGAGAGCGATGGCGCGGCGCTGCCACTCGATCGCTTCGTCGAAATGGGCGGCGGAATCCTGCGCGTTGTGCAGCAGCGTGCCGCGCATGTGGCATTCATAGGCGCCGAGATTGTCGGTGCCCCGCAATTGCGCGCGCCGGTTTTCGCCGATCAGGATCTCCGGCTCGATCGCGGCGACCACATGCTGGGTGATTTCGTCCTGAATGGCGAAGAGGTCGGCGAACTCACGCTCGTAGCGCTGCGCCCAGAGGTGGTTTCCGGTCTCCGCCTCGATCAGCTGGCCGGTGACGCGCACCCGCGAGCCGGAGCGGCGCACGCTGCCTTCGACGATGTAGCGCACGCCGAGATCCCGGCCGATCTGTTTGACGTCAACGGCGCGGCCCTTGTAGGCGAAGGAGGAATTGCGGGCGATGACGAAGAACCAGCGGTAGAGCGACAGCGCGGTGATGATGTCCTCGGTCAGGCCGTCGGCGAAGAAATCCTGCTCGGAATCGCCGGACATGTTGACGAAGGGCAGCACGGCGATCGACGGCTTGTCGGGTAGCGACAGCGGCATACCGGGAAGGTCTCCGCCCACCGGATCCTCGCGCCAGTCGACACGGTGGACCAGGACCGGGCGCGGAATGTTCTTCAGAGCGCGCTCGCCGAGCCGCTGCATCGGAAACTCGAGCTTGCCTTCGATCTGGTCGTGCAGGGCGCCGGAAATGCAGATGTCGTTCGGCTGCGCAACCTGTTGCAGGCGGGCGGCGACGTTGACGCCGTCGCCGAGCAGATTGCTGCCGTCGACGACGACGTCGCCGAGCGTGAGGCCGATGCGAAACTCCATGCGCCGCTCCGGCGAAAGATCGGCGTTGCGGCGCTGTAGCGTGCGCTGGATGGCAACCGCTGCCCGCACGGCCTGTACGGCGCTCTGAAACTCCGCGACCAGGCTGTCTCCGGCCGCGCCGAAGACGCGCCCCCCGTGCTCCGCAGCCAGGCCGGAAATCGTCTCGCAGTAGGTGGCCAGGGTCGCAAGCGTGCCTTCCTCGTCGATCGCGACGAGGCGACTGTAGCCAGCGACATCGGCAGCAAGGATCACGGCGAGCTTCCGTTCCAAGGCGGCGGGCCCCTCCTGCGGCATCTGGTCAGAAGGAAATTAAGCGTAACTTAAATTAGAAAGTCCGAGAAGCGCAAATCGCCCGGATCGGGCCTGAAGACGCTGCACAATGCGCAAAAATGCTCCGCGCTGCTTCTACGACAGATTGTACTCGCGGGTGCTTCCCCGGGGCGGCCGACTGTGCAAGGTTCGCAGCCTTCCCGCCGCCGCGCCTCGTTCGGCCGGCATCTCTTTCGCACATGGGACCAACCAACAGTGATGGCGCCTTTTTCCGTTCGCCAGCTCAACTCCAGTGATGCCGAGGCCTACCGGGCCGTTCGGCTGGACGGGCTGCTGAAACATCCGGAAGCCTTCGGTGCGTCCCATGAGGACGAGGCCGGCCGACCGATCGCGGTCACCGCGGAACGCCTTGATAGCGGCTTCGTCCTCGGCGCCTTCGATGGCGATGAAAGGCTCATGGGTGTTGCTGGCCTCGCGATCCCGACGGCTGCAAAGGCAAGGCACAAGGGCACGCTCTGGGGCATGTATGTCTTGCCGGAGGCGCGGGGCACCGGGCTTTCGCGGCTGCTGGTCGACGGGATCATCGCGGAGGCGCGAGGCAAGGTGGAGCGGCTGTTGCTGACGGTCGTCTCGTCGAACGCTGCTGCCCTCAACCTCTACCGGAATGCGGGATTTGTCGAATACGGCCTGGAACAGCGCGCGTTGCGGGTCGACGATGCCTATTTCGGCGAGATGTTGATGGTCTTGCCGCTTTAAGCGTCTGACGATCCGCCAGGGAACGCGAAGCGGGGTCGACCTCGCGCCGCGCGGCGGTAGGATGGCGCCATCATGCCCCTGATTCGACCGACACGCGAAAGCGACCTTTCCCTTCTGCCCGATATCGAGCGCTCCTCCGGTGAGGCGTTCCGCACGATCCCTGAGCTTGCCTGGATTGCCGACGACGACGTGCAATCGGCGGAAGCCCATGGCGCGTTCCTGCGCACCGGGCTGTCGGTGGTGATCGTCGATGCCTCCGATCGGCCGATCGGTTTTCTTTGTGCTACCATTGCCGACGGTGCCATGCACATCTGGCAGCTTGCTGTCGAGGCGGAGCGTCAGGGGCAGGGGCTTGGGCGCATGCTGATGCTGGCGGCAATCGCGCATGCGCGCGTGACATCGCTTGCCGCCGTCACGCTGACGACGTTCCGCGATCTTGCCTGGAACGAGCACTTCTATCGCAAGCTCGGCTTTGTGACGCTCGACGCGGGCGAACTCGATCCGCGTCTTGCCGAAATCCTTGCCAACGAGGCGAAGCATGGGCTGCCACCGGAGCGACGCTGCGCCATGCGGCTAAAGCTCGCTTGAAGGCGCACGTCCGCATTCCGGAAAGCCGGCGCTGAAAGATGCTCGTTCGGGCGCGGTGTGGCCGCGCTACCGCCTGATGGCGACCACCTGGCCGCGTGCGAACTGCGAGACCCTGACGCCGCCGGACTGGTTGCCGCCGATCAGCTGGGCCGTCGATTTCGACAGCATGGACAGGATGCCGACGTGATAGCCGCGGCCGGTGCGCACGACGACAACGTCGCCGGGGCGGGCATAGGCGAGCTTCACGGGTGCGCCGAAACGCAGCCAGGAGCGGGCGATGCCGAAGCTTTGTGGCGGGCTGCGCCCGGCCTTGCGGGCGACCATGCCCATAAAATGGCCGCACCAGGGTGTGCGGGCCGGGTTGATGCCGAGCGCTGCACGAAGGGTCTTGTTGTTCTTGACCTCGTGCAGGCCCTTGTATTGCTGCGCCTGGGCAAGCATGCCCGCATTGGCGAATTCAGGTGTCAGTAGCGCGACATAGGCAGCCGCAAGAAACGCCAGGACCTTCATGGTCAGGTCTCCTTGACAAGGTGCTTGGTGCGAACGGTTGGGGCGGCCGGGCAATCGCCGGCATGGCACCCGGTTGCTCAACGGTTTCCAATGTTGGGCGGGGAGATATCAGCGGGCGCACGCGTGCAGGCGTCGAGAAGACGCCGCATCGGGCACGTCGGCGAACCGCGGTAAACGCGGAGCCAGCTTCACGGCAACTGCCGTATCGAAGTGTGGTATTCCCCTGTCTGCCCCGTCGGGCAGCAAAGCTTCATTCACCATGCGCCGGTGCAAAATTGTGGCAAAACCCGTAAAAAACTAGGGCAGGGATTGCAAACGCGCGGAATTGCTGCGCGATTCGCGCCGGCTCGCCACCGTAAGTACTAGAAAAATAGCGGGCGCGCGCGCTCCGGTAGCGGTGCGGGCGTCGAGAAACAGTCGGCACTTGCGCCCATGGGGAGCGCCGGCGCATCGTCTGAAGGTGATTCGCGCGCCGAGGTTCTTCATGTCGTTCACCCTTGCTCCGGCCTATCTCTGGCCTGTTCTGCTGCTCCTGGTCTCCAACGTCTTCATGACCTTCGCCTGGTACGGTCACCTGAAGTACACGTCGTCGCCGCTCTACATGGCCATCGTCGCCAGCTGGGGCATCGCCTTCTTCGAGTACTGCCTGGCGGTGCCGGCCAACCGCATCGGCCATCAGGTCTATTCGGCGGCGCAATTGAAGACGATGCAGGAAGTCATCACGCTTCTGGTGTTTGCCGCCTTCTCGGTCTTCTGGCTGAAGGAATCGATCGGATGGAACCACCTCGTCGGGTTCTCCCTGATTGCCATCGGCGCCTCCTTCATCTTCAAGGGGTGAAGGACGTCCGGCAATTGACGGTAAACATCGCTGCAAACGCAAAAGGCAGGGCAAAAGCCCTGCCTTTTTCCATTGCTTGCGATTTGCGGTCGCCGACCCGGCGTCAGACCACCGCCGCCACGGCCGGCGCGACATGTGGCCAGACCTCGACCCAGCCGCGATAGATCATGTCGAGCGCGACATAGAGGATGATCGCGAGACCGATATAGGCAATCCAGTGATAGCGGTTGAGCAGCCGGGCGATGAAGCCGGCGGCGATGCCCATCATGGCGATCGAAAGCGCAAGGCCGATCACCAGGATCGTCGGATGTTCGCGGGCGGCACCGGCTACGGCAAGCACGTTGTCGAGCGACATCGAGACGTCGGCGACGACGATCTGGATGGCCGCCTGCATGAAGGTCTTCCTGGGCGCCTCGGAGCCCTGTCCGCTTTCGCCCGCAGCGTTTGCTGCCTGCTGCTCGCGAATTTCACGCCACATCTTCCAGCAGACCCAGAGCAGCAGAATGCCGCCGGCGAGCAGCAGGCCGATGATTTCGAGCAGTTGCACCGTGACGCTGGCGAGCGCGATGCGCAGCACGGTGGCGGCGATGATGCCGACGAGAATGACCTTCTTGCGTTGGTCCGTCGGCAGGCCGGCGGCAGCGAGACCGATCACGACGGCGTTGTCGCCAGCGAGAACGAGGTCAATGACGATGACTTGAAGAAGCGCAGCCAGGCCGGCAGCGGTAAAGATTTCCATGATGCAACAGTCCCCCGACCTGCATATGCAAGATACAGATATGACTAACGGATAAAGCACTGCCGTGCCGCTGGATCAAGACCGCCGGGCGGAAATCCTCAACGACGGCCCTGCGGCGTCTCAATCGAGAAGATCGAAAGCGCGGTACATCCAGACCAGCTGGTAGGCGACGGCTGCGACGACGAAGACCGCGTGAAAGCGCCGGTTCGGGGTCCAGGCGGCGGCAATGCAGAGCAGGATGTAGACGGCGTTGCGTGCCGGATACTCAAGGCCGTAGGACGCGAAATAGGCCTTTCCCTTCAGCGCGGTGTCGACGAGATCGACGGCGAAGGCAAGCGCCAGTGCGCCGAAGAACCAGGCCCGGCGCGACATGAAATAATGTTCGTAGTCGCTGTAGTCGTCGAGCGTCGTTGGAAACAGCATGACGCAGAGAAAGAAGAAGACGCAGCAATAGAGAACGACGAACAGGTAGACGCTGACATCGATCACCGCCAGCGAATGCAGGTGGAACTCCCACCACCAGAAGTGCACGAGGAAGACGAACATGAACAGGACCCAGCCGAGGTGGATCCAGTAGACGCGCGTCTTGCCGGGATGCTGGACGAAGAGTGCAATGCCGCTCAAAAGCCGGGCGAGGCTCAGGCTGACGATCATGCCCATGACGACGCGGATATGCGAGAAGATCTCCGGGTCGGTATGGGTAGGCTCCATGCGCCGCGCTCCTATTCTTCCGCCGGCACCGGCTTCGGTTTGCCGTTCTCGTCGAGCGCGACCATGACGAAGATCGCGTCCGTCACCTTCTCCATCAGATGCGAGAGATAACGCTGCGCCCAGGCCTCGACCTTGAGCGTCATCGAGGTACGGCCGACCTTGACCACGTCCGTATAGATGCAGAGCGTGTCGCCGATCTTGACCGGCAGCGCGAAGGCCATTTCCTTGACCGCCGCCGTGACGACGCGGCCGCGCGCCCGTTCCGCCGCGCGGATGCCGCAGGACAGGTCCATCTGCGCCATTACCCAGCCGCCGAAGATATCGCCCGCCGCATTGGCATCGCCCGGCATGGCGAGCGTGCGCAAGGTGAGTTCGCCGGTCGGTTTCGTCTGTTCGGTCATGCAGCCTGTCTCCCTGTTGGAGACAAGATGTAACCCGAGCGCGCTTCCAGAGGGAAGAGCCGGTGCCGCACAAATGCGGGCGAAGTCCTCGAACTGCCGGCTCGTTAGACTTTCGCATAAGCTGATTGAGAATTGTCAAATTTAGGGGGTGCTCGTTAGGAGCTTTGCAAAGACCTGACCCTAACCTGCAGGCTCTGGGAGTGCCTGCCGGCTATGCCGCAGCGGCCAGGATTCGGGGCGGCGCGGGGAGCGCCGAGGGGCAGGGGATTGGCAATGAAGAAATTCAGGATTTCGGCGCGCCTCTACGCGCTGGTGGCATTCGCGCTTTTGACCATGGCGGCGGCGCTGACCTTCGGTCTGTTCCAGGCGCAGGAAAAGCTCGTCGGCGAACGCAAGGCGATGCTGGCGGCGATGGACGAGAACGCGATCGCCGTGTTCGACGCCTATCACAAGCTGGAAGTGGCCGGCACGCTGCCGCGCGAGGAGGCGCAAAAGCGCGCGCTCGAAGCGATCAAGGCGATGCGCTACCAGGGCAGCGGCTATTTCTGGGTCAACGACATGCATCCGACCATGGTGATGCATCCGATCAAGCCGGAGCTCGACGGCAAGGACCTGACCGAAAACAAGGATCCCAACGGCAAGCAGCTCTTCGTCGAGTTCGTCAAGACCGTCGAAAAGAGCGGCCAGGGTTTCGTCGATTACTATTGGCCGAAGCCCGGTGCCGACGCGCCGGTGCTGAAGTATTCCCACGTCGCCGGCTTCAAGCCCTGGGGCTGGGTGGTCGGGACCGGCGTTTATGCGGACGATCTGGCGGCGATGTTCCGGGAGCGCGCCTGGCAGGTTGCCGGCATTCTTGCCGCTGCCGCGCTCGCCATCCTGATGGCGGCGCTGGCGATCGTGCGCAGCGTCGTCAAGCCGGTCGAGAAGCTGAAGGCCTCGATGCGGGCGATCGCCGACGAGGATCTTTCCTCTGAGGTGCCGGAAACCGACCGTGGCGACGAGATCGGCCAGATGGCCAAGGTCCTCGTGGTGCTGCGCGACTCGGTGCGCGAACGGCTGGAGCTGCGCTCGCGCGAGGCAGAGCAGCAGGAGCGACTGAGTTCCGAGCGGCGCGGCAACGAACAGCGCCAGCGGGCGACGGCCGAGGCGCAGGCCGAGACGATGGAAACCGTCGGCGCGGCGCTCGAACTCTTGGCAAGCGGCGACCTCACCGCCGAGATCGGCCACATCGCGCCGGAATACGGCAAGCTGCGGGATGACTTCAACACCGCCGTCGCAGCGCTTCGCGATGTCATCGGCTCGATCTCGCATTCGACCGAGATCGTCACCGCTAGCGCCGGCGACATTTCCGAGGCCGCCAACAATCTGTCCCGCCGCACCGAGCAGCAGGCAGCCGCCCTTGAGGAGACAGCCGCGGCGCTCGACGAAATCACCTCGACGGTTCGCCACGCCTCCGAGCGGGCAAACGAGGCGCGTGCGATGGTCGACCAGACCAAGACCAGCGCCGCAAAGTCCGGCGGCATCGTGCGCAATGCCATCGACGCCATGGGGCGGATCGAGAGTTCGTCCGGCCGTATCGGTCAGATCATCGGCGTCATCGACGAGATCGCCTTCCAGACCAACCTGCTGGCTCTCAATGCCGGCGTCGAGGCGGCGCGTGCCGGCGAGGCGGGCCGCGGCTTTGCCGTCGTCGCCCAGGAAGTCCGCGAGCTGGCGCAGCGTTCGGCCGGTGCCGCCAAGGAGATCAAGGAACTGATCAGCGCCTCGGTGCGCGAGGTTGGCGCCGGCGTCGATCTGGTCCGCTCCACCGGCGAGGCGCTCTCGGAGATCGAGGCGCAGGTCAACCGCGTCAACGAGCAGGTGGCCTCGATCGCCACAGCCGCCCGCGAGCAGGCGACCGGGCTGCAGGAGGTCAATGTCGCCGTCAATAGCATGGACCAGATGACCCAGCAGAACGCCGCGATGGTGGAGGAAACCACGGCAGCGAGCCAGACGCTGGCGGCCGAAAGCCGCGAGCTGAAGTCGCTGCTGACGAAGTTCCGGCTGCAACCTTCAGGCTCGCACGCAGGTTACGGCCGCGCCGCCTGATCCATAGGTTTGTCGATTGCGACCCGCGCGGCACGCCGCGCGGTTTTTTCATGCGGGTCTGACCGCAATGCTGTCGCAAGGATCGCTGTTTAGGTGCCGCCGTCGTCACGCCGGTTGTCGTGTACGGAGACATTCTCCGTCTTGACCTCAGCACTGCCGGGGATAGATACGCGAGAAGCGGGAGGTGTTCGACGGGGCGTCGCTCCGGTTGCCAGCCGCTGCACCAGAGGGGACACCATGGCACTTCTCAAACTACTTCTGACCCGGCCGATCGCCTTGCTGATGCTGGCGCTCGGTTTTCTTTCCGCCTGTACCGTGGTCGTCGATGAGCCGCGGCCGGGGCCGAGGCCCACGCGCCCGCAGGCCTGCACGATGGAATATGCGCCGGTTTGCGGCGAGCGCGGCAATCGCACGCGCAGTTTCCCGAATTCCTGCCAAGCGCGCGCCGATGGCTTCAACGTCATCCATCGCGGCGAGTGCCGCCCGGACTACCGTCCGCCGGAGCGTCCGCCCCAGGCCTGCACCATGGAATACATGCCGGTCTGCGGCCAGCGCGGCGGTCGCATGCAGACCTTCCCGAACTCCTGCCAGGCGCGTTCCGAGGGCTTCCAGGTGATCGGTCGCGGCGAATGCCGCAGGGAGGACGACCGTCCGTCCGAGGGTCAGTTCTGCACCCGCGAATACGCCCCGGTCTGCGGCCAGCGTGGCGGCCGCATCGAAACCTTCTCCAACGCCTGCGAAGCGGGTGGTGCCGGTTTCCAGGTCATCCATCGCGGCGAGTGCCGCTAACCCCTGCGCGATCCAGTCTTGAGCATGCGAGCCCGCGTCCGATGAGGACGCGGGCTCTTTTTTCATCATATAGCGGCCGGCTCTCGCCCGGCGCACCCGATTTCCTGCAGGTGATGCGCAAGCCTTCGTTTACCGTATTTGAATAAAATCCCAGGCAAATCAGGCTTTTTGACCGCTGTGCCCGGTTTGCGACACAGGCAAAAGGCAGCAATTGCAGGTGCTGCGGCAACCATTGCGTGCCAATCGAGCGCAAGGCGGCTGCAGGGGCAGCGGGGCGAAGACGGTGGTCTTTCTGGCCATCTGGAGGAAGGCGCAGTTCGGTATGGCCTATGTTACTCGTCTCCATCGCCCGCTGACGGCGCTCGTTCTCTCGTTTTCGCTCGTCACCTGCTCGACCGATGACGCGTTGTCGCCGCCCGGCCGCATCGATGGCGGGGCGCGGGTCGGATCGATCGGGCCGGTTCCTGTCGATGCCGTGCCGGCAGAGGAGGTGGCCGCCTATCCCGCCGCCACGCAACCGTCGACCTTCCAGGCCAATCCGCAGCATGCAGCACCCCAGCAGACGCGCCGCGCGCTTCCGATGCTCGATAGCGACGAGGCGGTTGCCACGGGCGCGCAACCGGCAGGCGCCGGCTCCAGCCCCATTCCACAAGAGGGCGTCAACATGGATGCGATGCTCGGCGTCGAGCAGCCCGTGGTGGGGCTCGCGGAAGAGCAGAGCAACGACATCGCCGAGGGCAATGCCAGCCAGCCGGTGGTCGGCGGCATTGGGGACGAGAATGTGCGTCAACTCGGCGGCGCAAACAGCGCAGCACCGGCCGAGGCGAACCTTGGCTACGATCCGGATCTGCCGCCGCTGTCGCCGGACAAGATGGCCGCCGACGAAGCGCAGCGCACCCGCGCCATGGAACGGCAACGCGCCCTTCAGCGCACGCAGGAGCCACAGCAGGTCGCCTTCCTGCCGCGCGCCAACAATCCGATGTCGACGCCCGAAGATACCGGCGCGATGCCCGGTTCCGAAATCGCCTGCCGCCAGCGCCTGAAAAAGCTCGGCGTCACCTTTCGCGACATTCCGCGCATCAGCAACGGTCCGTCCTGCGGCATCGACTATCCGATCGAACTCAGCGGACTGTCCGGCGGCATCGGCGTGAAGCCGGCGGTGAAGCTCAATTGCGAGGTGACCGAGGCTTTTGCGAAGTGGGTGAAGTACGAACTCGCGCCGTCGTCGCGCTACCGCTACTGGTCTGGCATCAAGACGATCAAGCCGCTCGGCGGCTACTCCTGCCGCACCATGAACTCGCGTCGCGGCAATCCGATGTCTGAACATGCGCGCGGCAACGCCATCGACGTCGGCAAGTTCGTGCTGAAGAACGGCAAGGAAATCGACGTGCGCAAGCCAGGATTTTTCGCCTTCCGCGAGAAGGCGCTGCTGAAGGCCGTTCGCTCCGACAGCTGCAAGTACTTCAACACCGTGCTCGGCCCGGGCAGCGATCCGTTCCACAAGGACCACTTCCACTTCGACCTGAGAACCCGCAAGACCGGCTATCGGCACTGCGATTAGTGGTTCGGTCGGTCAGCAGCTGTGCTTTCGAGCCGCCGGCTACCGAAGCTCGGAAGCCGGCAAAAAAAGAGGCCGGCGGGGAGGCCGGCCCAACGACCGGAGCAAAAGGGGGAGGCTCCGGCGTGCAAATCACGAGCGCAAATCAAAGGGCGATGTCGCGGCCCGCGCGTTGCAAACTGATCGAAGAGCGTCACGGTTTCGTGACAGCCGGGCGCAATTGCTGCGGTCGGCCGGGGAAATCTTGCGCCGGCTTTCGTTTGAATGCTTCGTTGGCCGGCTGTCGGCGAAGGTCCGCGGACCGCGCCGATTCTCTAAATAAGTAGTATTATACTTTAGGTTTTAGTCCAATTGGATCGTGTTCCGAACGGTTGCCCCAAATATGGCGATTCGCGACTTTTCCGAATCTTGTTATAACTAACTGAATTTTCTATCTATTTTTCTGCGCGCAACAAAACCTCGGAATGCCGGGGCCATGCTGATCTTTCCCTTTCGTCTGGTTTTGTAATAAGTAATACGATATTATATTAGTTCATATAACAATCTTGGATAGTGTCTGGTTGGCCGCTACAAGCATTGGGGGCCCTACTCACTCCTTGACGCCACAGGAGGGACGAAATGGGAACGGTCATGCAATTTCCGGGAATGCGCAGCGATATGGCTGTGCACGCCGCCGAAGTCTCAAAAATCCTCAGGACACTTGCCAACCGCAACAGGTTGCTGATCGTGAGCGCCTTGCTCGAAGGCGAGCATTCTGTCGCAGCGCTCGAGGAAATGCTGGGCATTCGCCAGCCCACGCTTTCGCAGCAATTGACGGTGTTGCGGGATGCCGGCATTGTCTCGACCCGTCGGCAGGCCAAGCAGGTTTTCTATCGGCTTAGTCACGACAAGGTGGCGCGTCTCGTCGGCGCGCTCTATCAGATCTTCTGTCGGGATGGTTCTAAAGCATGAATGAATACGGGAATGCGCTGGCGGGCGGGCTGTTGATTGGCCTGTCGGCGGCGATCCTGATGGTGGCCAATGGCCGGGTGGCCGGCATCAGCGGCATAGCAGGGCGCCTGCTGCAGGGCGTACAGGCTTCGTCGGGCGCATTGTTCGTGCTGGGGCTGATCGCCGGACCGGTGCTGTACCGTCTCATTTTCGATGCCTGGCCGTCGGTGACCGTGACGGCCTCCTGGCCGCTTCTCGTGGCTGGCGGCCTGCTGGTGGGCTTCGGCTCGCGCATGGGCTCGGGCTGCACCAGCGGTCATGGCGTCGTCGGGCTTGCAAGGCTGTCGCGTCGCTCGATCGCAGCGGTTGCCACCTTCATGGCAGCGGCGATCGTCACCGTCTTCGTTGCGGGTTTCTTCGCATGAACAGCGCCTTGCTCCGCCTTGCCGCGACGCTCGTCTCCGGCGTCGTATTCGGGTTCGGTCTTTCGCTGTCCGGCATGCTCGATCCGGCCCGCGTGCGCGCATTCCTAGATATCACCGGCAACTGGAACCCCAGCCTTGCCTTCGTGCTCGGCGGGGCCGTCTTCGTTTCGGCGCTCGGCGTTCTCGTGACGCGCCGGCTGAAACATCCTCTGTTTGACGAAAGCTTTCATCTGCCCAACAACCAGGTCATAGACCGGCGACTGATCGTCGGCTCGGCGATCTTCGGCGTCGGCTGGGGGCTGGTCGGGCTTTGCCCGGGTCCGGCGCTCGCCTCGCTGTCGCTTGGCTTGCCGGCAACGGTGCTCTTCGTGGTGGCAATGCTGGCCGGGATGCTGGTCCATGACCGGCTGGTCGACCGCAAGCTCCCGAGGCAGACTACGGCCGGAGCGGGCACCGATACGCGACTGTCTCAGCCGCGTTGACGCACAGTCATCTTGTTTTTTCATTCCAGCCGGCTGCAAATCGGAATGAATTGTCCCATATAGGGCGGGACCTCAAGACTCTGCCCCTCCTTCCGGATCAGTTTTCATGGCGCCAATCGTTTCCGTTTCCAATCTGTCGAAGACCTATGCCTCCGGCTTCAAGGCGCTGAAGGGCGTCAGCCTCGATATCGAGGAAGGCGAGATCCTGGCGCTGCTCGGGCCGAACGGCGCCGGCAAGACGACACTGATCTCGATCATCTGCGGCATCGTCAATCCGAGCGGCGGAACGGTGATGGTCGGGGGGCATGACGTGGTGCGCGATTTCCGCGAGACCCGCGCGATGATCGGGCTCGTGCCGCAGGAGTTAACCACCGATGCTTTCGAAACCGTCTGGAACACGGTCTCCTTCTCCCGCGGGCTGCACGGCAAGAAGCCGAACCCCGCCCATATCGAAAAGGTGCTGAAGGACCTGTCGCTCTGGGACAAGAAGGACAACATGCTGCGCGAGCTTTCGGGCGGCATGAAGCGGCGCGTGCTGATCGCCAAGGCGCTGTCGCATGAGCCGCGGGTCCTCTTCCTCGACGAGCCGACGGCCGGCGTCGACGTCAACCTGCGCAAGAGCATGTGGGACGTGGTCGAGCGCCTGCGCGCCTCGGGCGTGACGATCATTCTGACGACGCACTACATCGAAGAGGCGGAAGAAATCGCCGACCGCATCGGCGTCATTAATGGCGGCGAGATCCTGCTGGTCGAAGACAAGGCTGCGCTGATGTCGAAGCTCGGTCGCAAGCAGTTGCGCGTCGATCTCGCCCATCCGCTGGATGGCGTGCCTGACGTGCTGTCGGGCTACAACCTGACGCTCGAAGGCGATGGCCATTGCCTGATCTACGATTACGACACCAGCGCGGAGCGGACCGGGATCACCACCCTGCTTGCCGCCCTGGCCGAGGCCGGCATCAGGCTCAAGGACATTTCCACGCGGCAGAGCTCGCTGGAGGACATTTTCGTCGAAATCGTGGGGGCAGGGCGATGAACATCGAAGCGATCAAGTCGATCTATTTCTTCGAGATGGCCCGCACCCGCCGCACGCTGCTGCAGAGCGTCGTGTCGCCGGTCATTTCCACCTCGCTCTATTTCATCGTCTTCGGGGCGGCGATCGGCGGGCGCATCCAGGAGATCGACGGCGTCTCCTATGGCGCCTTCATCACGCCCGGCCTGATGATGCTGACGCTTCTGACCCAGTGCATCGGCAACGGCTCCTTCGGCATCTACTTCCCGAAGTTCACCGGCACGATCTACGAGGTGCTTTCCTCGCCGGTCTCGATGGTCGAGATCGTGCTCGGTTATGTCGGAGCGGCGGCGACCAAGGGGCTGATGATCGGCACGATCATCCTGCTCACCGCGTCGTTGTTCGTCGACCTGACGATCGCGCATCCCTTCGTCATGATCTTCTTCTTTGTGCTGACGGCCATATCCTTCAGCCTGTTCGGCTTCATCATCGGCATCTGGGCCAAGGATTTCGAGCAGCTGAACCTGATCCCGATGCTGGTGATCCCGCCGCTCGTCTTCCTCGGCGGCAGCTTTTACTCGATCAAGATGCTGCCGCCCTTCTGGCAGGCTGTCAGCCACTTCAATCCAGTGCTGTATCTGATCAGCGGCTTCCGCTGGAGCTTCTTCGAGGTCTCGGACGTCAACCCGATCTTCAGCGCAGTGATCATCATCGCCTTCCTGACGGTCTGCATGTCTGTGCTCGCCTGGATCTTCCGCACCGGCTACCGCCTGCGAAACTGACGGCCACCGGTCGTCAGGGTGCCGGCGCTGGCACGGCTCCGCTGGCATAGGCGATGATCGTGCTGGCGGCGACCATCGCAAGCAGCGCCTGAAGAATCGTGACCAGGACGTGGAGGAGCGACCGCACGGCGGAAAGCCCGAGGTCGGCCATGAACCAGCGCGTTTCGGCAACGATGTACCAGACGATCGAGGCGACCACGAAGGCGGCGCCGACGGAGGTGAAGGCGTTGTGCCCGGCAAGCAGCAGTTGGCCGCCGAGGCTGATCGCAAAAGCGAAGGGTGCCGTGACGTAGCACTGACTGAAGAAGGGTGGACGCAGCGTGTCACGCGTCAGCTTCGCGCCCTTGCTGCGCAGGAGCTTCACCGCCATCAGCAAGGGCAGAATGCTGAAGGCGACGGCGCGAAACATCAGCAGGTTGGAATCGGAGGCAAGCAGCGACGTCGCGGTCCACGGAACAGCCTGCCTGACGAGGCCAAGCTCCAGCGCGTGTGCCAGAAGCAGCGTGATCAGCAGAAAGAGCGGTGGGCTCAGCGCATCCGAATACTGGTCCTGAAGCTCGTCGCCAAGCTCGACGTCGGCATAGCGCATCATCGCCTGCGGGTGGCGCAGCGTGCGCCACAGGGTCAGCGGATAGAACAGCAGCCAGCAGACGAGCTCGTAGAGCAGCTCTTCGATCGACTTCAGCAGTCGCATGAAATCCATGAGCGGCTCCTCTACCAGGATTGATCGGGCCGGAGCAGTGACCGGCCGGATGTGCGGTCAGTCGCGCAGGCGCAGCTCGTCGGTGCGCATCTGCAGCATTTCCAGCGTCGACAGGAAGCTCATGCCAAGCAGGCTCTGGTCGAGCTTGCCTTCGGCCGCAACCGTCGCACCGATGTTGCGCCGCGTGATCGGGCCGATCGAAATCTCCTGAAGCATCACCGGGGCTGCCTGCGCTCGGCCATTGGCAGTCATGACGGTGACGATGTAATTGAGGTTGGCCGGGTCGAGGCCGATCTTTTCCGCATCTTCATAGGTGAGTGCGATGCTGCTGGCGCCGGTATCGACCAGCATGCTGATGTCCTTGCCGTCGACCGTCGCGGTGGTCTCGAAATGACCGTTCAGCATCTTCTGCAGCACCACTTCCTGCTGGCCTTCGCTGTCGGTGATGATGGTGGCGCGGCCGGGGATGAGGCCGGCGAGCAGGCGGTTGCCGAAGCCCTGCAGCTCGAAGCGGTAGACATAGGCCGAGACCAGCGCCAGAACGACGAAGAGCCAGATGGCAATCTGGCGCAGCCCTTCCCCGAAGCGGTGGCGGCTTTGCAGGATACCGGCGCCGATCAGCGTGGCGATGGCGCCGAGCGAAACCAGTTGTCCGAACTGGTCGTTGGCAAGCCCCATGGTGCGGCCGGTGTCGTGGTTGACGATCAGCAGGACGAGACCGATGGCCAGGATCGAGAGCAGGATGGCAAGACGGGTCATGCTTCGCCGCGTTCCCTCGCCATGCGCGTGCGCCGGGTTTCACGCCGCGGTTTGCGCTCGACGGTCTCGAGGCGCTGAGGCAACGCGCTCATGATCGCCCGGCGTTCGGCATCGGTATAGAGCGTCCAGCGTCCGACTTCGTCGCGGGTGCGGCCGCAGCCGAAACAGTAGCCGGTCTTGTCATCGATCGAACAGACGAGAATGCAGGGAGATTCCATGGGCGTGCTCAGTTTTCCCTTGATATATCGATGTTTCAAACCGTCAGCGCAAGGGCACCGAGTACGGCGATTTCGGTCAGTTGCTGCGTGGCTCCGATCGTGTCGCCCGTTTGTCCGCCGATCTTGCGCATTGCCAGCCGAGCGAAACCCTTGACGGTGACAAGGAATGCGACGAGCGCTGCGACGAGGCCGAGGGCGGGAACCTGCGCAAGATAGAAGAGCAGCATCGCGACAAGAACGCCCGAGGCGAGTGCGAAGCGCGTGGCCGCCGGCTCGGGCGCGCCAGCTGCTGCCGCGACACCGCCGCTGCGTGCCGGTGGCAGCGACGACCAGTGCCAGACCATGGCGGCACGGCTGAGGCAGGCGGTACCAAGGATAGCCATGGCAGCGCCGAGCGGCGAAAAGAGCGGCAGGATCGAGGCGAGCGCCGAGACGCGCAGGCCGAAGGAGAGGATGAGGGCGACAGCCGCATAGGTGCCGATGCGGCTGTCCTTCATGATCGCAAGCGCCGCGTCGCGGTCGCGACCGCCGCCAAAGCCGTCGGCCGTGTCGCCAAGCCCGTCTTCGTGCAGCGCGCCGGTGACTAGTGCCTGGATGGCGACGACGACAAAGGCGGCAAAGAGCGAGCTCACCTGCAGCGCCACGAGGCCCATGGCGAAAGCGCCCGACGGCAAGGCAATCAGCAGGCCGGCAAGCGGGAAGGCGCGCACGGCGCGGCTCAAGCGCCCGTCATAGCCTTCGAAGTGGCGCGCGGGCATGGGGATGCGGCTGAGAAAGCCGATCGACCGCGCCACATCGTCACAGAAATCGCCAACGAAGCCCATGGCTCCTCCAAGGTTGCGGCCATTGAGCCGGCCTCTGCCAAACTACCGACTGCGGCGAGTCTCGCAAGCCGGACGGGCTCGCCGGTGCGTATCGGCCACACTTTTCCAAGACCTTTCAACGGCCGTCTCCGACCGATGACGGATCGAGGCGGCGACGCCGATTGGCGCAAATGTCGTTGCCCGAATTTTCAGCGACCTCTATGAGGGGCGTAGATAGAGCTTCACGATGATGCAAGGATTCCTCCCATGAGTGCCAGCGGCCTGCCGTTTGATGATTTTCGCGAATTGCTGCGCAACCTGCCGGGCCCGGATGCGGCAGCACTTGTTGCCGCGCGGGAGCGGGACGCGCAGTTGACGAAGCCGCCGGGAGCGCTTGGGCGCCTCGAGGAGATTGCCTTCTGGCTCGCCGCCTGGACGGGCAAGGCGCCGGCCGTCAACCGGCCGCTGGTGGCGATCTTTGCGGGCAACCACGGCGTCACCCGTCAGGGCGTGACCCCGTTTCCGTCATCCGTCACCGCGCAGATGGTCGAGAATTTTGCTGCCGGCGGTGCGGCGATCAACCAGATCTGCGTCAGCCATGACCTCGGCCTCAAGGTCTTCGACCTCGCGCTCGAATATCCGACCGGTGACATCACCGAGGAAGCGGCACTCTCAGAGCGCGATTGCGCGGCGACCATGGCCTTCGGCATGGAGGCAATTGCCGGCGGCACGGATCTGCTGTGCATCGGCGAAATGGGCATCGGCAACACCACGATCGCGGCCGCGATCAATCTCGGCCTTTATGGTGGCACGGCCGAGGAATGGGTCGGCCCGGGTACCGGCTCCGAAGGCGAGGTGCTGAAGCGCAAGATCGCTGCCGTCGAAAAGGCCGTGGCGCTGCATCGCGACCACCTGTCCGATCCGCTCGAACTGATGCGCCGCCTCGGCGGCCGCGAGATTGCGGCCATGGCCGGGGCCATCCTGGCGGCGCGTGTGCAGAAGGTGCCCGTGATCATCGACGGCTATGTGGCGACCGCCGCGGCCTCGATCCTGAGGGCGGCCAATCCGTCCGCGCTCGACCATTGCCTGATCGGCCATGTCTCGGGCGAGCCGGGGCATCTGCGCGCAATCGAGAAGCTCGGCAAGACGCCGCTCTTGGCGCTCGGCATGCGGCTCGGCGAAGGTACGGGCGCGGCGCTCGCCGCCGGCATCGTCAAGGCGGCAGCCGCCTGCCACAGCGGCATGGCGACCTTTGCCCAGGCCGGCGTCAGCAACAAGGAATAGTGAAGTTTCGGCCGGTCTTTGCAGGAAGACCGGCCGGTTTCTGTCCAAGGCCTGTCACGGGCGCGACGCCGTCGCGTGCCGGGCCTTGATGGATGCGTCCTTCTCGCCTATCCAAAGCGCAAATGCGCGCCCTAGCTATAGTCTTTGGGTGCCTGCAACCGAAACCGCCATGCATTCGCCTCAATCACGATGTCGAAGCAAGCACGGTTTCAAGCCCTGTCGAGACGAAATGGACGCCAAGAACACCACGCACCGCATTGGACAGACGGGTCCTGTCGAAAAGCAAACCGGCATTCGGCATCTCTTTGCCGCTGCGAGCTATTCGCTCGGCGGCGCCAAGCGGCTGATCGGCGAAGCGGCCTTTCGCCACGAACTGATCGCCTTTGCTGCCGCGATGGTCGCTTTCATCGTCGTCGGCGCAACCTTCTTCCAATATGTGGCGATGGCGATCCTCTTCCTGCTGATGATGGCCTTCGAGGCGATCAACACGGCCATCGAGGAAATCGTCGATCGCGTTTCTCCCGAAATCTCGGAAATGGGCAAGAACGCCAAGGATCTCGGATCCTTCGCCTGCCTCTGCCTGATCGTCGCCAACGGCGTCTATGCCGCCTATGTCGTGATCTTCGACGGCTTCATGAACTGATCGGCCAGCCGGCCGGCGCCTTCACCCGATAGAGCACGTGCGGACGCAGCGGGTTGCCCACGGGCACCGTGACGTCGTCGAAGTCCTCGGCCGGATCCGTGCGCATGCCCAATCGTTCCATCAGTGCCCGCGACGGCTGGTTGATGCGCGAGGTGTAACCGATGATCTCGGCAAGGCCGAGTGTGCGCCACGCATGGTCCAGGCAGGCGCTCGCCGCCTCCAGCGCATAACCCTGCCGCCAGTGGGCGCGGGCGAGGATCCAGCCGATTTCGACATGCGGGCCGCCGGGGATTTCGTCTCCAGCCTCCGAAAGGCCGAGACCGCCGATCAGCGCCCCATCGGACTTGCGTTCAACGGCGACGAAACCTAAGCCGCGGTCGGCGAGGTGACGGGTGCAGTCGTCAATCATCGCTGCCGTTTCGTCGCGCGTCAGAATGGCCGGATAGTAGTAGCGCCGGACTTCGGGATCTGCGTTGGCAAGCGCAAAGGGCGCGATGTCGCGTTCTTCCCAGGGCCGAAGCCTGAGGCGCTGCGTCTCGATGTGCATGGATCAGGCGAAGCTCTTGCGGCGGCGAACCGGGGCTGCGACATCCTCGATCGCCGGCAGGCTTTCGAGCACGCGGCGGGCCGGCAGGATGGCGATGGCTTCAGTGCCTTCCCGCAGCTTCGAGCGCAGGATGAATTCGCCATTGTGCTTGGCAAGGATCGCCTGGACGATCGGCAGGCCGAGACCGGTGCCCTGTTCAGCGCTCTTGATGGCGATCGAGCCCTGGCCGAAGGCTGAGAGCACGATCGGGATTTCTTCCTCGGGAATGCCGGGGCCGTTGTCCTTGATCGAGAGATACTGGCCGCCGCCGGCCGTCCAGCCGACCTTGAAGGTGACTTCGCCGCCGGTATTGGTAAACTTCACGGCATTCGACAGCAGATTGAGAATGACCTGGCGCATCGACTTTTCATCGACCCAGACGGAGGGCATGCCGTGTTCGAACTGCTGGTGGATGGTGATGTTCTTGGCGCGGGCCTTCAATTGCACCATGCCGATGCAATCCTCGGCGATATCGACGAGGCTGACTGAATCCTCGTTGAGATCGTAGCGCCCAGCCTCGATGCGCGACAGGTCGAGGATCTCGTTGATAAGGTTCAAGAGATGCTCGCCCGAGCGGTGGATGTCGTTGGTATATTCCTTGTAGGTCGGGTTGCTGAGCGGGCCCAGAACCTCGGTCGACATCACCTCGGAGAAGCCGAGAATGGCGTTGAGCGGCGTGCGCAGCTCGTGCGACATGGAGGCGAGGAAGCGCGACTTTGCGAGGTTGGCTTCTTCGGCGCGCCGGCGGGCTTCGTCGGACATCGACTTTGCCACTTCGAGTTCCGCGATCAGGTCGTCCTTTTCCGACTGAACGGAAAGGATGTGAACGCTTGCGCGGTTCATCCGGTCGGTCATCAGCACCAGGAAGAGCAGCGACAGCGAAATGATGCCGGTGAGGCCGACATAGATGGGGTCGCCGGTCGTGAGCGATGCGAAGGCGAGGGCGGCGACGACCGGTGCGAACGTGTAAAGGAGCGCGTTGCGCAGCAGGAACGTGCCCATGGCGGTCGCAGCAAGCGCGACCAGCAGCACCGTACCCTCGAAGAAGCCGAAGCGCACATTGCCGCAGCTGGCGCAATCCTGCGCCACGAAGGTCGCCCAGCAGAGACCCATCAGCACCTGGCCGAGCAGGAAGCGGCGACGCCAGACCGGAACCTTCTCGGCGCTCATGTCTTCCCGGCGTGCCTTGCGCGCAAAGAAGAGCGTGACGGCATGGGCCGAAAGCGTCATGACCGCCCAGAGGACGAAGCTGAGATTACCGGAGAGGTAGATGCCGACCGCTGTAATCAGCGCGACGAGCACCGGGATGGCGATCGCGCCATGCAGTGCACTGTCGATGTAGAGATTGAGCATCTCGCGCTCGAAGCCCGAAGGCACAGACGAGCCCGTCTGCAGCCGTTCGCGCGTCGCGCGGACCGTCCTCGAAACAGCCTTGTTTCGATGGCTACGCGATTTGTCGACGATAATCTTATCGGTCGATGTGCTGGCAGCGATACTCATGCTCATATGCGACGGTTGCGATTGCGTTGCAGTCTAGTGAGCAATCCTTAAGAAGTTGCTGCGGTGCGTGAAGGATTCGACAACCATTGTGGCGCAGCCGTGTCCAAGGTCGCAACAGATCGTGCTGCATGTGAGATTCCTTCTCTAATCTTTTGGAATCGACCATGTTTATGACGCGCTGGTCTGTCAGGCACCGTGCGGGCAAACGAGGTTAGGGCAGGCGTGAAATTCGGACGGACGACATATCGGTTTGCCAAGGGCCGCGGCAGGTCCCGCGGTCCTGCGCCGTCCGGCGGACGTGGCGGCATGGCCGGCGGCTGGATCATTCTTCTGCTGCTTGCGATCGGCGCCTTTTTCGCTGACCGGTTGCCCGTCGGAGAACGATCTTCGACCGGTTCAGCACGGGGCGCGGCGATTGCGAGCGACGGCGACAGCCTGCGGATCGACGGGAAGCGCGTGCGCATCGAGGGCATCGATGCGCCGGAACTCGGCCAGACCTGCAAACGCGACGGCGTTGCCTGGGATTGTGGCCGCGAGGCGCGCGACCGCTTGCGGGCGCTGATATCGGCGGGCGATGTGCGCTGTCGTTTTCACGGCCGCGACAAATACGGCCGCGAGCTTGGCGTCTGCGATGTGGCCAGCCGCGATGTCGGGCGCGAAATGGTGCTTTCGGGTTATGCGGTGAGCTACGGACGCTATGAGGCCGAGGAGGCAAGGGCAGAACGCGAGCAGCGCGGGCTCTGGGCCGGCGAGTTCGTGAAGCCGCAGGAGTGGCGTCGGACAAACGGTCATCCCGACGAGGGGCCGCACCTCATCGATGGCTGGCTTGCCGCGATCCGCGGCTGGCTGCTCGAGCGCCTGACCGCACTCTTTTCCGGTATCGCCGATGCCTGACGACCGCATTGCTCAACTCGAACGGTTGCGGGCAGACATTGCCGCCTGCCGCATCTGTCGCGACAATCCGCAGCGTGGCGAGGCCGACCGGCTGCCGCACGAGCCACGGCCGGTGGCGGTAATCTCCACTGCGGCGCGCATCCTGATCGCCGGGCAGGCGCCAGGGCTGCGTGTGCATGACAGCGGCCTGCCGTTCAACGATGCGTCCGGTGACCGGTTGCGGCAGTGGCTGGCCGTCGATCGCGAAGCTTTCTACGATCCGGACAAATTCGCGATCGTGCCGATGGGCTTCTGTTTTCCGGGCTATGACGCTCATGGCAGCGACCTGCCGCCGCGGCGCGAATGCGCGCCGCTCTGGCGCCACCGGGTGATGGAGCAGATGCCGCAGGTGGAACTGGTGCTGGCGATCGGCCATTATGCGCAGCGGTGGCACATCGGCCCGGACTGTCCGAAATCGATGACCGAGACGGTGAAGGATTGGCGGCGCTACGCCATGCGCAACGCCGTGCCGGCGATCCTGCCGCTGCCGCATCCAAGCTGGCGCAACACCGGCTGGCTGAAGCGCAATCCCTGGTTCGAGGCGGACGTGCTGCCTTTCCTGCGCGAACGTGTTTCCGTTCTCGCAAGCTGAAACAATTTTCTTTATCTTCACCAATTTCGCGCTATAGAGGGAAAAATAATTCGAGAGGGACTCTCATGGATCGCCTAGACCGCAAAATCCTGCGCCTGCTGCAGGAGGACTCCACGCTGGCCGTTGCCGACCTTGCCAAGAAGGTCGGGCTTTCGACCACGCCGTGCTGGCGGCGCATCCAGAAGATGGAAGAGGACGGCGTGATCCGCCGCCGCGTCGCGCTGCTCGATCCGGTGAAGATCAACACCAAGGTCACGGTCTTCGTCTCGATCCGCACGAATTCCCACTCGATGGAGTGGCTGCGCCGCTTCTCCGAGGTCGTGTCCGAATTTCCGGAAGTGGTCGAGTTTTACCGCATGAGCGGCGATGTCGACTATCTGCTGCGCGTCGTCGTGCCTGACATCGCGGCCTATGACGCCTTCTACAAGCGCATGATCGCCAAGATCGAAATCCGCGACGTCTCCTCCGTCTTCGCCATGGAGCAGATCAAGTATACGACCGAGCTGCCGCTCGACTACATGATGATCGACCAGGCGAAGTCCAGCGAGGACTGATCTCCGCTATCAGGCTCAGGCGAGGCCAAGCCTTGCCAGGATCTTGTCGTTCGACAGTTCGCGAACCGCGTCCTTGCCCGTCCAGCGGGCGGCGCGGTTTTCGCTTTCGGCCAGTTTCTTAGCCAGCGCAAACGCCGGGCCGTGGCAGGCGGCATTGCGCTTGCCGATCTGCCGGAGCGCCCAGTTGACCGCCTTCTTGACGAAGTTGCGCTCGTCGCCGGAATGCTGCTCGATCAACGGCAGCCAGGCGAGAAGCGTTGCGTCCGGTTCTTTCTTCAGGTGGACCGCAGCGGTCGCAATCATCGCAAAAGCGATGCGCCGTACGAATTCACGTTCGTCGCCAGCAAATTCCGCGATCAGTTCGCGCTCGAAGCGCGCGGCGACGAAGAGGTCGGCAACGGTGTCGACGATTTCCCAGGAATTGCAATCGTCCGCCCAGCGGCGCACCTCTTCCAGCGTCAGCGCTTTCGGATCGGCCGTGAAGGCAGCGAGGATGCGTGCCTCGCGGATGCCGGACTGCCAGAGTTCCAGCGCCCGGCGGTGATCGGTCTTCACCAGCCGGGTGATCTTGTGCAGCTCGACATTGGAAAGCCCGATGGCGGCGTCGGTAACGATGCCGAAACGCGCCATGCCGGCAAGATTGTCCTCGGAGCCAAGCGACCGCAGGTGAGCGATGATCTCGCCCGCGGTCGAGGAGGGGCCAAGGCTCACTTTTCGAGGCGGGCGAGCAGCGAGGACGTATCCCAGCGATTGCCGCCCATTTCCTGTACGTCTCCGTAGAACTGGTCGACTAGCGCGGTCACCGGCAGCTTGGCGCCGTTGCGGCGGGCTTCGGCGAGCACGATGTCGAGATCTTTGCGCATCCAGTCGACGGCAAAGCCGAAATCGTACTTGCCGGCATTCATCGTCTTGTGGCGGTTTTCCATCTGCCAGGAGCCGGCCGCTCCCTTGGAGATGACGTCGACGACCTTCTCGATGTCGAGGCCGGCCTTCTTGCCGAAGTGGATGCCTTCGGCGAGCCCCTGGACGAGGCCGGCGATGCAGATCTGGTTGATCATCTTGGTGATCTGGCCGGCGCCGGCCGGGCCCATCAGGCCGACCATGCGGGCAAAGGCTTCGATGACCGGCTTGGCGCGATCGAAGGCGGCTTCGTCGCCACCGCACATCACCGTCAGCACGCCGTTTTCGGCACCCGCCTGGCCGCCGGAAACCGGTGCGTCGATGAAGTGGGCGTTGCGGGCCTTGGCCGCCTCGTAAAGTTCGCGGGCGACCTCGGCGGAGGCCGTGGTGTTGTCGATGAAGACGGCGTCGGCCTTCAACGTCTCGAAGGCGCCGTCCTTGCCGGTCGTGACCGAACGCAGGTCGTCGTCATTGCCGACGCAGCAGAAGACGAAATCGGCGCCATCGGCAGCTTCCGCCGGCGTGCGCGCCGCGCGACCGCCGAACTCGGCAGCCCATTTCTCGGCCTTGGCGAAGGTGCGGTTATAGACCGTCAGCTCGTGCCCGCCGCGGACCTTGAGGTGGCCGGCCATGGGGTAGCCCATGACGCCGAGACCGATGAATGCAACCTTTGCCATTTTCCGAATACTCCCATTGCTTTCGCCTTGGTGTAGCCGATGGCGCGGGTGCGGAAAAGAGAGAAGGGAGCATCGTGCGATGCTCCCTAATCATGATGCCGTCATGGCCCAATCAGGGCTTGAAGCGTGCGACCACCAGATGTCCGGCAATCGGCTCGCCTTCTTCCAGGCGAACCGTGATGTCGCCGACTTCGACGATCTCGAAGCCGGTGGCGGCGAGACGGTCGCGCAGGTAGCTCTCGGCATGGGCGAAGCGCTGGTGCGGGCCGACCATGAAATCGCGGCCGGCGAAGGTTTCCGCAGGCAGCGTCTCGCTGGAGAAGATCAGTAGGCCACCCGGCACGAGGTTGTCGACGGCGCCGAAGAACAGCGCCTCGAGCGCGCCCATATAGGGAAGCACGTCGGTGGCGACGATCAGGTCGAAGGGCTCGTCGTCATTGTCGTCGAGAAAGTCGACTGCTTCGGCGACGTAGAGCGTCTCGTAGAGGTCTTTCTCATGGGCGATCTCGACCATGTTTTCGGAGAGATCGACGCCGGTGATGTCTTCGGCCATGTCGCGAAGCGCGCCGCCGGTCAGCCCCGTGCCGCAGCCGAGGTCGAGCACGCGGTCGAACGGCCCGAGCTCAAGCGCCTGCAGGCGCTGGCGAACGAGCAAGGGCACGCAGTAGCCAAGCTGATCGACGAGCACGTTGTCGAAGACTTCGGCATGCTGGTCGAAGAGCGTGGCGACATAGGCGTCGGGCGCCTTCACAGGCGTTTCGCCACGTCCCATCGAGGCCAGCCGCACGGCAGCGCCGCCGTGGTCTTCCGGATCGAGCGCCAGCACTTCGTGATAGGCGTCGGCGGCGGCATCGAACTTGCCGGACTTTTCCAGGGAGAGGGCGCGGTTGTAGGCTTCGGCCAGCGCTTCCTCGTCGATTTTCGTGCTTTTCTGGGTCATGGGCGCTTCTTACGTCCGCAGGCGGTCTTTGGCAATCGCCGTCGGCGAAAGCTTTGCGGCGGCAGATAGGGCGTGCCTTTGGCCAGTGGCAGGATTTCATTGATCTTTTGAACGAAAAACGTCGCCACGCGGCGTCATCGGGATTTATCGGCGACAGGAAAGGAGTCATCATCGCAAGCATAAGAAAAGACGGGAGGAATGCCGATGTCCGCCGAGCTTGGGCCGCTGATCTTGAGCGCCGAAACGAAGGAGCCGAAAGGCCCGCCTTTGCCGCAGACGTCGCAGGAGCAGATCAACGCAGTGGTGCATTATTATCGCGGCGAGATGGGGCGCATGGCCGGCTGGCGCGACCGCATCGACCGGACGTCCAACTGGGCAATCACTGTTGTTGCGGCGCTGCTTTCGGTGTCGCTGTCGACGCCGTCGTCGCATCATGGTGTGCTGCTCTTTGCCATGCTGCTGATCACGCTGCTTCTCCTGATCGAAGCCCGCCGCTATCGCTTCTTCGACGTCTACCGAGCCCGGGTGCGGCAACTGGAGCGCGGCTACTTCGCCCAGATCCTGGCGCCCGACGGCACGCCGAACCTCAATTGGGCGGCGTCGATCGCCAAGAGCCTGCGCAAGCCCGCCTTCCTGATGAGCTACCGCGAGGCGGTCTGCCGCCGGCTGCAGCGCAATTACTGCTGGATGTACCTGATCCTGCTGCTCGCCTGGGCGCTGAAGATTTCCTCGCCGAAGATCTCCACCAATGGTGAGCCCTTCGGCCATGTGCGCTCCTGGATGGACGTCGCCCAGAATGCAGCCCTTGGTCCTTTGCCCGGCTGGCCGGTGATCATCGGTGTCGTGCTGTTCTATGGGGTGGTGCTCTACGGCTCGCTGCACAAGGAGCCGCGCGAGGGCGAACTGGCGCACGGGGAAGTGCATGTTTGAGGACACCAGGCGTCACGCCTCGCCTGTCTCGACGGCTTAGAGCGAACGCCGGTGAAGCTCTCAGTGCAGAATGAACTCGCCCTTCAGTGCGCGCCATTCGGTGGCCGAGATTAGCTTGCGGTGCACGTAGCGCACCGAATGCAACGGCCCGTCCAGCTTCTCTTCCCAGAACTTCAGGAAGCTGCGCATCTCCGGGAATTCCGGTGCCAGGTCGTAGTGCTGCCAGATGTAGGTTTGGAGGAAGGCCGGATGATCGGGCAGGTGGTAGAGGATCTGCGCCGTCGTCAGTCCGTAGCCCTTGAGCTGAAGTTCCATCTCGTTCGTCATGTGGACCTCACTTCTCGCAAAGGTTGGTCTCTATGATGAAACGCCTGATTTGTTAATCAAGGGCTAATATTTGTCCCGAAGTGAAACTTTCTCGTGAAATAACAAAAGCTTGGCAGCCTCTCTTTGGGAGTGCTGCCAAGCCTGTTCAAAATCGACGTAGAAGGTCTAGCGCTTCAGATGGCGCGTCAGCCGCGCTTCCAGCAGGCTCCAGATGTTGCGCAGGATCTCGACCATGATGAGGTAGAGAATGGCTGCCCAGATATACATCTGGAAATCGAAGGTGCGGGAGAAGGCGTAGCGTGTTTCGCCCATGAGATCGAAGACGGTGACGATCGCGACGATCGCCGAGCCCTTGATCATCAGGATGATCTCGTTGCCGTAGGGGCGCAGCGCCACGATCATCGCCTGCGGCAGGATGATCTTCCAGAAGGCGACGCGCTGGGGAAGGCCGAGCGCGTCAGCGCCCTCGCGCTGGCCGCGCGGCACGCTCTCGATCGCGCCGCGCAGGATTTCCGCCTGGTAGGCTGCGGTGTTGAGCGTGAAGGCGAAGATCGCGCAGTTCCAGGCGTCACGGAAGAACCACCACAGGCCGACCGCTTCGAGCTGCGGGCGGAAACTGCCGAGGCCGTAATAGATGAGGAACAGCTGTGCCAGCAGCGGCGTGCCGCGGAAGAAGTAGACATAGCCGTAGGCGAGCCACGACAGGACCTTGTTCTTCGACATGCGGGCAAAGGCGATCGGCAGCGACAGGATGGCGCCCATGACGATCGAAAGGCCGACCAGCATCAGCGTGACGCCGAGGCCGTTGATGAAACGCGGGCCGTACTTGGCGAACTTGTCCGGATCCCATCCGCCGACGACCGTCAGGAAGATGCCGACGCCGAGCGCCAGCCAGATGCCGAGCGCAACGCTGCCGACGAAGCGGGTGAGCGTATAGGGCTTCGGCGGAACCGGTGGCGGCGCCTGGGGCGGGATGATCGTTGCAATGACACTCATCGGCCCATCTCCGCACGCTTGGTTCGCCGTTCAATGTAGGAGAAGACGATCGAGGAAATCATCGCAAGGATGAGGAAGAGCACGCAGGCAACGCCATAGAATTCGAAGGCTTGCTTGGTCACGCGGGCGGCAATGCCGGTCTGGCGAAGGATGTCCGTCAGGCCGACGACGGAGACGAGAGCCGTGTCCTTTAGCAGCGCCATCCAGAGATTGCCGAGACCGGGCAGGGCGATGCGCACGAGCTGCGGCAGGATGATGAGGCGCATGGTGCGGCCGCGATGCAGGCCAAGGGCGTCACCGGCTTCGTATTGTCCATGTGGAATGGCCTTGAAGGCCGACAGCAGGACTTCCGAGCAATAGGCGGAGAAGACGACGCCGAGTGCGATCATGCCGGCGAAGAAGGCATTGATTTCGACCGGACCGTCGTAGCCGAGCGATGCCAGCAGCTGTTGAACGAGGATCTGCAGGCCGTAATAGACGATGAAGAGCGTCAGCAGTTCGGGCAGGCCGCGGAAGATGGTCGTATAGATGTTGGCGGCCAGCCGTACCGTGCGTTCTTCGGACTGTTTGCCGAGCGCGATGAAGAAGCCGATCAGCAGGCCGACGGGCAGCGTGGCGATGGCAAGGCTCGCGGTAATGACGAAGCCGTGGGCGATATCGTCGCCCCATCCGGTGTCGCCGCAGGCCAGAAGCGTGCCTGGTCCGAACCAGGTGAAGACCCCGACCGGGCCGCAGAATGGATCGACGATCGATCCGATCCAGGAGAGGATGGAATAGAAGCCGGCAAACAACCCGCTCATGTCAGAGATTTCCCCTTTTGCGCTGTTCTTATGCGTATCGATCGCGCTTTGTTTTAGGCTCTTGTCAAACAAAAACGGCGGAAGGGCAAGCCATCCGCCGTTGCAATTTTCGCATCAACCGACGTTTTTCCGGCATGATTCACTAGGAAATCGCACCGGAAACCGTCAATCAGCTGCCATAAACATCGAATGGGAAGTACTTTTCGTTGATTTCCTTGTACTTGCCGTTGGCGCGGATCGCCTCGATCGCCTTGTTGAACTTCTCGCGCAGCGCGTCGTCGCCCTTGCGGACCGCGATACCGGCGCCGTCGCCGTTGATAACCGGATCGATCGGCAGGGTGCCGAGCAGCTTGCAGCAGGCGCCATCGGCGGTCTTCAGCCATTCGGAGAGCACGACGACGTCGTCGATGACCGCGTCGATACGGCCGTTGGCGATGTCGAGCTTGTACTCGTCAGCGGTCGGGTAGAGCTTGATGTCCGCACCCTTCATATGCGCTTCGGCATAGTTGGAGTGGGTGGTCGAGCCTTGCGCGCCGAGTGCCTTGCCCTGCAGAGCGGCGGCGGTCGCCTCGGTGATCGGCGAATCCTTCGGTACGACGATAGCCGGCGGCGTGTTGTAGTACTTGTTGGTGAAGTCGACCTTTTCCTTGCGCTCGGCGGTGATCGACATGGACGCGATGATGGCGTCGAACTTCTTGGCGATCAGCGCCGGGATGATGCCGTCCCAGTCCTGCGTCACGAAGGTGCATTCAGCCTTCATTTCCACGCACAGCGCCTTGGCGATGTCGATGTCGAAGCCCGTCAGCGTGCCGTCCGCTTCGAGGTTGTTGAAGGGCGGGTAGGCGCCTTCCGTGCCGATCACGACCTTTTCGCCATCGGCCATGGCCGAGCCTGCCATGAGCACGAAAACGGCAGCCGATGCGGCGGCTGCCAGCCGCTTGGAAATACGCATGATAGTCCTCTCTGTTGGCCGACATCCGCTTTTCTTGTTTTTCGCGGATGCCAATTTCAGCCGGGGCGTCTGCCGCCGGTTGTGGCGATATTCGTACTCTTTTCCACTAAAAATCAACAGGAAAGCGAAGGCGCTCAACGGGAATCGGGATTCGACCGATGATTGTGCTTTTCAGCGCCGGAGGAACATGAACGAGGCGTTCAGCGGCGGTTAATCTTGCCTCCGCTAGCCCTTGTCAAGGAACCGGTTCGCGGTTTGGGCGTTGCATTGGACCGCGCGTCTCGCGGCCAACACAAAAAAGCCGAAACCTTGGGTCAAGGCCCCGTAAGTATTCGTGTTCGCATTCCCTTCGTCAGCGTGTCATGGGTTGACGAGAGGATGCGGGCCAGGACCTCCCAGGAAGAGGAAGGAAGACAAAATGTCGATTCGATCCAAGCTGTTTGCGACCGTCGCGCTGCCGGTGCTGTCGGTGTCCGTGGCGGTTCCGCCTGCCGTGGCCGACAGCCTGATGAAGCCATTCGAGGTTGCACAGGAGGGCGGTGGCCAATCCGACCAGGAGCTGCTGCTGCAGCAACAGCGCCAGGCGGAAGAAGAAGCCGCGCGCCAGGCTGCCGAACAGCAGCGCGCCGCTGAAGAAGAGGCCGCGCGCCAAGCCGCCGAGCAGCAGCAGCGTGCTGCCGAGGAAGAGGCTGCGCGCCAGGCGGCCGAACAGCAGCGTGCCGCTGAAGAAGAGGCTGCACGACAGGCCGCCGAACAGCAGAAGGCTGCCGAGGAAGAGGCTGCCCGTCAGGCCGCCGAACAGCAGAAGGCCGCTGAGGAAGAAGCCGCCCGTCAGGCTGCTGAGCAGCAGAAGGCTGCCGAGGAGGAGGCTGCGCGCCAGGCTGCCGAGCAGCAGAAGGCTGCTGAGGAACAGAAGGCTGCTGAAGAGCAGAAGGCTGCCGACGAGCAGAAGGCTGCTGAAGAGCAGAAGGCTGCTGAAGAGCAGAAGGCCGCCGAAGAGCAGAAGGCTGCCGAAGAGCAGAAGGCTGCTGAAGAGCAGAAGGCCGCTGAAGAGCAGAAGGCCGCTGAAGAGCAGAAGGCCGCTGACGAGCAAAAGGCTGCTGAAGAGCAGAAGGCTGCTGACGAGCAGAAGGCCGCCGAAGAGCAGAAGGCTGCCGAAGAGCAGAAGACTGCTGACGAGCAGAAGGCTGCTGAAGAACAGAAGGCTGCCGAAGAGCAGAAGGCTGCCGAAGAGCAGAAGGCCGGTGGCGAAACCGCTCCCGCCGTCGAGCCGCAGCCGCAGACGGGTGAAGGCCAGCCTGTGCCCGGCACGGAACAACCGCAGACGGGTGAAGGCCAGCCTGTGCCTGGTACCGAGCAGCCGCAGACCGGCGAAGGTCAGCCCGTGCCCGGCACCGACCAGCCGGTGACCGCCGAGCAGCCGCAGGTGCAGCAGCCGGCTCCGGAAGTGGTCGATACCCGTACGGAAGAAGAGAAGGTGAAGATCGCCGACGATCCGGCCGCGACCGACGAAACCGTCGTCCTGCCGGTCGAAAATGGTGCGGCCGTGCTCGACAGCGACAAGGACGCCGACAATGCCGGCGGCAACCAGGCGCGCGAAGAGCGTCAGAAGCTGCGCGAGGAACTGCGCGCCAAGGAAGAGGACGCACCGCCGCCAGCCGACGATGCCGCAGCGCAGGCTGCGATCGCTGCCGAGATCCAGGCCGACCTGCCGCAGAAGATCGAAGCGAACCTCAACGAAAAGGGTACGCGCGTCGACGAGGCTCCGGTCTTCGTGGTTCCGGAGACGACCAACATCGTCAACAACACCGTTATCAACAACACGGTGATCAACAACAACACGACGGTCAACAACATCACCAACAACATCACCGAGGTGAAGATCGTCGAACAGATCGACAACCGGGTGATCCTTGGGGTCGGCGACCAGATCTTCGTGCGTGGCGACGACCGTCCGCGCCTGCGTTACGATGCGGAAGAGACCTACTATGATCAGCTTCCGCGTGGCCGCACCCGCGAAACGATCGTTCGTCCGGGCGGCTACCGGATCGTCACCGTCTACAACCGTTACGGCGACATCCTGCAGCGCTCGCGTGTCGACCGCGACGGCAACGAATACCTGATGATCTATGCGCCCGAGCGTGACGAAGGCCCGCGTCCGGCGATCATCGACGTCGGCTACGAACTGCCGCCGATGCGCCTGCGCATTCCGGTCCGCGACTACATCGCCGACGTTTCCGACGATCCGGATCGCGACTACTACCAGTTCCTGGCCGAGCCGCCGGTCGAGCGTGTCGAACGCGTCTACACGATGGACGAAGTGCGCCACTCCGCCCGCCTGCGTGACAAGGTTCGCCGCGTCGACCTCGACACCATCACCTTCCCGACGGGCAGCGCCGAAGTGTCGATGTCGCAGGCCAAGACCATGCGCAAGGTCGCAGCCGCGATGGAGAAGATCCTTGCCAAGGATCCGGGTGAAACCTTCTTCATCGAAGGCCACACCGATGCCGTCGGCTCGGACCGCTCGAACCTGGTGCTCTCCGACAAGCGCGCCGAATCGGTCGCCTCGCTGCTCACCGAGGTCTACGGCATTCCGCCGGAAAACCTGGCGACCCAGGGCTATGGCGAGCGCTTCCTGAAGGTTCGCACCCAGGACGCCGAGCAACAGAACCGTCGCGTCACCATTCGCCGTGTGACGCCGCTGGTTCGCCCGGTCGCGCAGCGTTAAGCGCCGATCAAGCTTCGGGCAGGGCTGCCCACCTAAATCCCGGAAACCCGCCTCGCAAAAGGCGGGTTTCTGTCATTTGACATTCCTTCCCAGACTTTCTTCCTCCGGATTGCCATGAAAGCCCTTGTTCTCGCGCTTGTTGCCGCCACCACGTTCGCCCATTCGGCCACCGCTGCGCCTGGGCTCGTCGAGCCGGATCTGCGTCTGCCTTCCAATCCCGGCGGAAAGGGCGCAGCCCCGCGGGTTGCGCTGACGCTTGACGCCTGCAGCGGCGCCACCGACATGCGCATCCTCGGCACGCTGATCGAAAACCGTATCCCGGCGACGATCTTCGTCACCGCGCGCTGGCTGAAGCGCAACGGCCTCGTCGTCGAGGTGATGAAGGCACATCCTGATCTGTTCGAGATCGAGGACCACGGCGCGATGCACGTGCCGCCGATCGACGTGAAGATCTCCGTTTATGGCATCGCGGCAGCCGGCTCCGAGGCGGCGGTCGCGGCCGAAGTTGATGGCGGTGCTGTCGCAATCAAGGCGCATGGACTGCCGGCGCCGAAGTGGTTTCGCGGCGCGACGGCCAAATACACCCATTCGTCGATGAGCCAGATCCGCGCCATGGGTTACCGCATCGCCGGCTACTCGGTGAACGGCGACGGCGGCTCGCTGCTGGGGGCTGCAATGGCTGAAAAGCGCATTCGCGCCGCCAAGGACGGCGACGTCATCATCGCCCACATCAACCAGCCGACCCATTCGGCCGGCGCCGGCGTTGCCCGCGGCATCCTCGACCTCAAGGCGAAGGGCTACAGCTTCGTGCGCCTGAACGACATTCCGGACGAAACGGCCGTCGGCGCGACGAACTGACGGCCGATAGAGGCGCGTGCGGCAAACGCTCGCGTCTCCCCGGCGGTTCGCCAATGCGCAAAGCGGATCGACTGTTGCGTCTCTGTCGAAGGGAAACGCGATGGCGAATCAACTCTCCGTTGCTTAACGTTCCCCGAATGCGTTGCCATCGGGAGGAATGGATGAAACCCGCCGTTTTCGGCCTTGTTGCCGCACTTGCGCTCGGCACGTCATTTTTCCCGGCGCTCGCAGAAATGCCCCCTGTCCCGACAGAGCAGGACCGAGTGCTTGCGGAGAACGGGGACATCTACGCGCAGTTTCGCATCGCCTGGGCCTACTTCACCGGGAAAGGCGCCAAGCAGGATGATGCCGAAGCGTTTCGCTGGTTCCAGAAGTCTGCTGAAGGCGGCAACGTGCCGGCGCAATATAATCTGGCAGCAATGCTGATGGAGGGCCGCGGCGTGGCCCGAAACGAGGTCGATGCCGTCAGGTGGTTCAGGCGGGCCGCCGACAGCGGGCATGCCATTGCCCAGTACGAGCTGGCGCAGAAGTATTTCAAGGGCGAAGGCGTCGAGCCAAACATTGAAGAGGCGCTCCGCTGGTACCGCCTTTCGGCGGCGCAGAAGTTTCCACTGGCGCAATTCAAGCTAGGCTTAATCTACGCCACGGGGCAGGGCGTTTCGCGCGACGACGAAGTTGCGGCGCGCTGGTACCGGAGTGCTTCCGAGGGCGGGTATGCGGCTGCGCAATTCAATCTCGCGATCATGTACCTGCAGGGGCAGGGTGTGGTGCAGGACCGGGCCGCTGCTTTCGATCTGTTCAAACAGGCGGCGGAGAACGGGCACAAGACGGCGCAGCTAAACGTTGGCCTGATGTATGTGAGCGGGACAGGTGTCGCCGAGGATCAGGTGGCAGCAGCACGATGGTTCCGAACTGCTGCCGATACGGGTGACGCCGCCGGTCAATACAATCTGGCGATAATGTATAGCGATGGCCGCGGCGTAGAGCGTGATGCGAAGGAGGCGGTGCGGCTCTATACCCTCTCGGCAGAGCAAGGCTACGCGCTGGCGCAACACAATCTCGGCGTCGCCTATGCGACCGGCACCGACGTGGACCGTGACCCGGCAGCGGCCTTCGGCTGGTTCATGAAGGCAGCTGAGCAGGGCCACGCCAAGGCGCAGTTCAACGTCGCGCAGGCCTATGTCGAGGCGACCGGGATCGACAAGGATCTGAAAGCGGCGGCGCTCTGGTACGGCAAGGCAGCGGCCCAGGGGATGTCCGAGGCGCAACAGGCTCTCGATGCGCTGCCGAAAGACTGACAGCGACCATTTTCCCGCATGACCTTCAAATGACGTGGTTAACGGCCGCTGCTCGACGCGTTGAAGCCGTCTGTCGAAATCGATTTTCGGTTGAAGGAACCTCGCCATAGGATTTTTCCGCGTAGCGGTAGCCTGGGAGGTGTGGATGAAGCGCGTCGTCTTCGGACTCGTTGTTGCCCTGACGTCGTCGGTGTTCTCGTCCTCCGTCCACGCGGACGGTGCGGCCCCGGGCCTGCCGCCGTTCGACAAGGTGGTGGAGCGGGCCGAAGACGGCGATGTCCAGGCGCAGGTCGATCTCGGTATGCGCTACCACACCGGCGAGGGCGTCGAGCGCGACTTCCTGAAGGCGATCGGCTGGTACCGGAAGGCGGCCGAGAGTGGCGACGCGAAGGCGCAATTCCACCTCGGCACCATCTATTTCAACGGCGGCGAAGGCGTGAAGCAGAACTATGAGGAGGCTGGACGATGGTTTCGGTTCTCCGCCGAGCAGCGCATTCCGGAGGCCCAATACAGTCTCGGGGTGATCTACGAACAGGGGCTGGGCGTTGCCAAGGATGATGCGCAGGCCTTCGCCTATTACCGGCTGGCGGCTGAACAAGGCTATGCGGCGGCACAGTTCAACCTGGGCTTTCTCTACCAGCAGGGGCGCGGTACGGCGCGCGACCCGGCCGCGGCGTTTGAATGGTATCGGAAAGCATCGGAACAAGGCCTGGTGGCCGCCATGCACAACCTGGCCATCGCCTATTTCCAAGGCAGCGGCACGCTGAAGAATGACGCGGAGGCTTACCGATGGACGTCGCGAGCCGCGGTCGCCGGGGAGGCGCGTGCCCAGTACAACCTCGGTTTCATGTACGAGAAGGGTGTCGGCGTTGAGCGCAACATGGCCGAAGCGTTGCGCTGGTACCTGCGTTCCGCCGAGCAGGGATATGTCGATGGGCAAGCGAATGCCGGTCGGCTCTATTTCAACAGCGAGGCCGGGCGGATTGATGCCCAGGAGGGACTTCGCTGGCTTCGCCCGGTTGCGAACGCCGGCCATAAGGAAGCGCAAAATCTGCTCTGCGGCGTTTACGTGCGCGCCTTCGGCGTCGGGCGCGATGATCGGGAGGCGGTGAACTGGTGCCGCAAGGCGGCCGACCAGGGGATGGTTGCAGCACAGGTGGACCTCGCCACCTTCTACATGCTCGGCCGCGGCGTCGAGAAGGATCCGGCAGCGGCCTTTGACCTCTACCTGAAGGCGGCCAAGCAAGGGGATGCCAAGGCCCAGTTGAACGTCGGCCTCATGTACCTGAAGGGGACCGGCACCGGAGAAAGCTACGCGGAAGCGCACCGCTGGTTTCTGGCACTGGCTGATCGCGGGGATCCCCGCGGCCAGTTCCACCTGGCGGTGATGTACGCAGGCGGCCTCGGCCTCGAGAAGAACCTCAAGGAGGCGGCGCGGCTTTATGAACTCGCGGCCAATCAGGGCTACGCTCTGGCGCAGTTCAGTCTCGGCGTGGCCTATCTCAATGCCATCGGTGTGGAAAGCGACGCTGCGGCTGCTGCCAGATGGTTTCGCAAGGCCGCCGAGCAGGGAAATGCCGACGCGCAACTCAATCTCGGCATCGCCTATGCAAGGGGCGCCGGCGTGGAGCAAAATCTTGCGTCGGCAGCCGAATGGTATGCCAGGGCGGCGAAACAAGGGATGCAGAAAGCGCAGCAGTTGCTCGACGGGCTGCCGCAGAAGTATCGCGACGCCACGAAGCCTTGACTGTCGGCCTCAGGCCCGCGCGCCTTGATCAGGAAGCGGCGTTCTTGCGCTTGAGATCCGTGACTTTCTCGACGAAGTCGGCGATCGCGTTTGTGTCATCGAGGTCGAAGACCGGAAGATCGCTGTTGGCGACCGGATGGTCGGCGGCGATCGCGCAGATATGCGGATCCGTTGGGGCCAGCGGCTCGCGGTTCGCGGACTCCAGACGGCGGGCCTCGATCTTCGGGATCGGCTCGCGCTTGTAGCCTTCGATGAGCACGAGATCACAGGGCGCAAGCCGCGCCAGGATACCCTCGAAGCTTGGCTCTGGCGCGCCGCGCAATTCGTGCATGATCGCAAATCGCGTGCCGGAGACGATGGTCACCTCATGGGCGCCAGCCTCGCGGTGGCGGTAGCTGTCGGCGCCGACCTTGTCGATATCGAAGTCGTGGTGGGCGTGCTTGACGGTGGAGACGACGTAGCCGCGCTGCGTCAGTTCGGTGACGAGCCGCACCATCAGGCCGGTCTTGCCTGAATTCTTCCAGCCGGCGATGCCGAAGATCTTCATGGCGCTCATGTCTTGTCATCCTCGAAGAAACGCAACCATTGCTCCGCGTCGATCAGATCCTCGGGCGTGTTGACGTTGAAGAACGGGTCGAATGCGCCTTTTGTCGTCGCGACGAGCGAAAAATCGACCGTGACCGACGGGTGGCTTTCGATGAAGGCGCGGACGCGGCGCTTCGGATCGCTGGTCAGGAAGGCCTCAAGTTCGTCGGCAAGGGCGACCGGCCAGAGCCCGAACAGCGGATGCATCTGCCTGTCGGATGCCGCAACGGCGATCTGCTGCTGCTCTGTCAGGGCGGCCACCATTCGGGTGACGAGATCGTCCGGAAAGAACGGCGTATCGGTCGGAACGACGACGACGTGGCTTGCAGCCGGATTGGTGGCCGCGACATGGCGCATCGCTGTCAGCACGCCGGCAAGCGGACCGAGAAACCCGGGGACCGTATCGGCGATGACGAGCACGCTTTCATCTATGGCGCCGGCCGGATCGGCGTTGAGGTTGACGGCGACGCTCGTCACCTGAGGGCGGAGCCGGGCGATGATGCGCGACAGCATCGTCTGACCGCCGAGCGGAAGGCCGAACTTCGGCCTGCCCATTCGGCGCGACAATCCGCCGGCGAGTACGACGGCGGGCCGGGATGCGCTGATCAGGGGCGAGGGAGGGCTTCCGGGCATTGTCGGCTCCTATTCCAGCGGGCCGGTCAGCGAGCGCTGGGCAACGGCTTTACGGCCGCGCAGCGTCTCGCGATAAAAGGTGTAGAGGCCCGAACCGATGATGATCGCGACGCCGACCAGCATCCAGTGATCCGGCACCTCGGCAAAGAAGAATATGCCGATCGCAATCGACCAGATAAGGCTGGTGTAGCGGAAGGGCGCAATCACCGAGATGTCGCCAGCACGCATCGCCAGCACGATCGTCTGGTAGCCGAGCATCAAAAGAACGCTCGCCGCAGCGATATGGCTGAAGGTGGTCGTCGACATCGGCTGCCAGCCGCCCATCGGCTGGATGAGCAGGGCGCCGACGATGGTGGTGACGAGCGAAGTCGATACGGTGATGTAGAGCGCCGGCACGTCGTGGCCGATGCGGCGGGTGCAGAGATCGCGGGTCGCGGTGACGAAGACGCAGCCGACCACGGTCAGCGCCGCCGGCGTGAAGCCTTCGGGGCCTGGCCGCAGCACGATCAGCACGCCGATGAAGCCGGCGATGATCGCGGTCCAGCGGCGCCAGCCGACCGGCTCGCCGAGGAAGAGTGCGGCGCCGAGCGTGACCGCCAGGGGCAGCGCCTGCATGATCGCCGAGGCATTGGCGAGCGGGATCTGGCCAAGGGCCGAGATGTAGGTGACGGAGGCCAGCGCCTCCATGGCGATGCGCAGCAGAATCACCGGCCGCATTAGCGTTCCGATCGGCCGGAAGGCGCGAAAATGCCAGGCGGCGAGCACGACCATCAGCGTCGTCAGCAAGCCGCGCACGAAGATGATCTGCCCAACATTCATCGCACCGGTGACGGATTTGACGAGCGCGTCGTTGCAGGAAAACGTGACCATCGCCAGGCACATGAAAAGAATGCCGCGGAAATTGGTGGAGGCTTGCATGCTGGCTGTCCTGCGGCGCCGGACGAGCGGGCTGCGCTGCCGGCGAATGGGAGGCGAATCCGTGAATGGATCGCCTAATGTTTAAGCATTGGCTGCCGCCTTGTGCAAACGGGATCGCATGACGCGACGACTTTTCT
This sequence comes from Ensifer sp. LBL, assembly GCF_050435225.1. NCBI lineage: Bacteria > Pseudomonadati > Pseudomonadota > Alphaproteobacteria > Hyphomicrobiales > Rhizobiaceae > Ensifer > Ensifer sp. LBL. Next base: position 297,061 of record NZ_JBNDJY010000003.1, read on the forward strand.
TGTTCGACAAGTAGAAGGGGTGTTTTCGCGCCGCGCCCCTTACAGGAAAGACTGTCGTTCGCCGGTAAAACGGCTGCGTTCGAACATAAGCTTATTCGCGGAATCTTAAGTTTCGCTGCCTATCGTCGCCGCAATTCCGCATCCATTCGCATGACGCGATCGGCGGGGTGGCGCCGCAATAAACCTTGCAGGGTGGCCATTCCAGGGACGTTTGCTTGAGGCTTGGGAGAGCCTCCGGTCGATGTTCCATCGGTGTTTCCACCAAGAAAAGCCGCCGCGCGGGCCTGCTTCCCATAAGAATAATCAGGGGTGCGCAATGTCTTTCATCGATCGCTTGCTGCAACGGCTGCGTATCGTCACCAAGGTTCTGCTTTTCGTGGTTCCGCTCGTGGCGCTTATCGCCGGCATTGGTCTCATCGGCTTCTTCACTGCCCGTACGCTCAACGGCCATATGACCGTGACGCGGGAAACCATCAACAATCTCTCGGATTTCCAGGCGCTGCGTGGCGCGCTGCAGGCGTTTGCCGATGCGCCGAGTGAAGATACACGCACGGCCCTGTCGAGCCAGATCGACGAACAGGAAGGCGGCGTGAAGGCGCTCGACGGCCTGTTGAGCCGTGCCGAGGACAAGGCGGAGATTGCCTCTGTGCTGGCGCTCGGAAATGCAATGCGCAGCCAGACGGACAAGCTCTGGGCGACCAAGATCGAACGTGATCAGGTGACAGCGTCGCTTGACAAGGCGCTTGCCGACATGACCGAACAGGGCAACGGCGCCTATAAGCAGATCGACATCATCCGCAAGGAATCGGGCGAGAAGGAAGCCTTCGCCAAGGCGTTGCTGTTCGATGCCGCGGCCTATCAGGGCCTTGCCGAGCGCATCAAGAAATTCCGTCTTCCGGTGACGATGGCCGTCAATCCCGACGCCAAGGTCGACCAGGCGAACAAGCTTCTGCCGCATCTCATGAAGCAGATCGAAGAAGCCGAAAAGATCGCCTCGGAAAAGGTGCAGGCGCCGATTGCCGAAGTGAAGGACCAGGCGCTCAAAGTTCAGGCGATCCTTGCCGGCGGCGAGGACAACGAGGCGAAGAAGAACGCGCTGGTGCCGATCCTCAGCAAGTTCTCGAAATATGAGGCCGACTTTGCCAAGGAGGCCGCGAAGAATTCCGACACGGCCGCCAAGCGCTTCGTCGGAATGGATGCCGAGATCTCGCAGCTGAAGACCTTGATCGCGCTGATGGGCGACACCTTCAAGGGCCTCGACAGCACGCGGCTGCACATCAGCGAGCTGCATCGCAAGCTCGATGCCGCCGGCCGCGCGCCGGTCATGGCCGATATCCAGGCGGTTCGCGAGACGGCAGCCAAACTTGGCGAACTCGGCGGCAAGAATGCAGCCCTTCGCGATCTGCCAGGCAAGCTCGGCCCATCGCTCGACAACATCGACAAGGGCACGGCAGCATTGATCGATGTCGGCGGCCGCTGGCAGGCGGCAAAGAGCGAAGCGGCGACGATGGTCGCAACCGCCAGCACGACGCTCGAGAGCTTCGTCAGCAGCGCCCAGGAGGCCGGCAAGGTCGACAGCCAGCGCTCGGCAGATGTTTCGATCGTGGCGATGATCGCCGGCACGCTGCTTGCCATCATCGGCGGCCTGATGCTGGTCGAAACGTTGCGCGGCCCGCTGAAGCGCGTGACGGAAACGATGACGCGGCTTGCCAATGGCGATCTCGACGTTGCCATCGAGGGCCGCAACCGTGGCGACGAGATCGGCGACATGGTGCGCTCGGTTGCCGTCTTCCGCGACAATGCGGTCGAAAATGTCCGGCTTGGCCGCGAGGCCGAGGCTGCGCGTGCGCTTTCTGCAGAAGAGGAAACGCGTCGGGCGGCCGAGCGCGCCCGCATCGAGGCCGAGCAGATGCAGGCGCTGAACGCACTCTCCGACGTGCTGGCGGCACTTGCCGACGGCGATCTCGAAGAGGGCATGTCCGAAGACCTGCCGGCCGATTACGTGATCATGGCCCGCACCTACAACAATGCCGTCGAGGCGCTGCGGGCGACGCTAGCCGACGTGCGCGTCGTCACCGGTGAGATCACCGGCGGCACCGGCAATCTTGCCGCGTCGGCGGACGACCTGGCGCGCCGGACCGAGCAACAGGCGGCGGCGCTTGAAGAAAGCTCGCGGGCGCTGCGTCAATTGACCGATATCGTCCGCGCGACCGCCGAAAGCGCCCGCAAGACGACGGTTTCGGTCGGCGAGACCAACTCCTACGCCAAGCATTCCGGCCAGGTGGTCGCCAAGGCGATCGATGCCATGGCGGAGATCAACCGCTCCTCGGAAAAGATCAGCACGATCATCGGTGTCATCGACGAGATCGCCTTCCAGACCAACCTGCTTGCGCTCAATGCCGGCGTCGAGGCGGCGCGGGCAGGCGAGGCGGGCCGCGGCTTTGCCGTGGTGGCGCAGGAAGTGCGCGAACTCGCCCAGCGTTGCGCCGGGGCTGCCCGCGAGATCAAGGGGCTGATTTCCGAAAGCTCGGCACAGGTGAGAAGCGGCGTCGCTCTCGTCCAGGAAACCGGCGATGCGCTGACGGTAATCAACAGCCACATCGGCACGATCCACGACCTTGTCAGCAACATCGAGGCTTCGGCCGCCGACCAGTACACCGGTCTCAACGAGGTGAACTCGGCGGTCCATCAGGTCGAACTGATCACCCAGCAGAACGCAGCGATGGTCGAGGAAAATACCGCCGAGATCCACGGCCTGCGCCGGCAGGTGGAAGCGCTCAACGACAAGATCGAGCGCTTCCGCACAGGGACGGACGGCATCGGCGCGCGGGGCCAGGGGCATCGAAGCTACGCGGCTTGAGCCCCCCGAGGGCAGCTCGGCTCTCGTTACGGACTTGCCTTGAGGCAATCCACGAAACATCCTCTCCCCGCAGACGGGGCGAGGGAATGTGCCGAACGGGCAAGCCCATACAGGCGCTATCCACTGACACGCGGAGTACGTGGGGACATGAAGATGTGCCCCACATTCCCTTCTCCCCATTTGCGTGGAGAAGGTGCCGGCAGGCGGTTGAGGGGCCGCCTGCCGGTTGTTTTTCCAAGATTGGTACCCTGATAAAAGGTCAGCCGCCGGTGACGCTCATGTGGCGGGCAACGGCCGGGCGGTTGTGCTCGCGGTCGATGATGAAGTCGTGGCCCTTCGGCTTGCGGCCGATCGCCTCGTCGATCACCTGGCTGAGATAGGCGTCGTCTTCCGAGGCCCTGAGCGCGGTGCGCAGGTCGGCCGCGTCGTTCTGGCCGAGGCACATGTAGAGCGTGCCGGTGCAGGTGAGACGGACGCGGTTGCAGCTCTCGCAGAAATTATGGGTCATCGGCGTGATCAGGCCGAGCCTTCCGCCGGTTTCTGCCACTTCGAGATAGCGGGCAGGGCCACCGGTGCGATAGGGAATATCGGAGAAGGTGAACTGTTCTTCCAACTGCCGGCGCATTTCCGACAGCGGCATGTAGTGGTCGGTTCGGTCTTCCTCGATCTCTCCCATCGGCATGGTCTCGATCAAGGTCAGATCCATGCCGCGGCCATGGGCCCAACGCATCAGGTCCGGGATCTCCTGGTCGTTGAAGCCTTTGAGCGCCACCGCGTTGATCTTGATCTTGAGGCCGGCGGCCTGGGCGGCGTCGATGCCTTCCATGACCTTGGAGAGTTCGCCCCAGCGGGTGATCTGGTGGAACTTTGCCGGGTCGAGCGTATCGAGCGAGACGTTGATGCGCTTGACGCCGCAGTCGACGAGCTCGGCGGCATACTTGGAAAGCTGCGAGCCATTGGTCGTCAGCGTCAGTTCGTCAAGCCGGCCGGCCTCGATCTCACGACCGAGTTCGCGCACCAGAAACATGATGTTCTTGCGCACCAGCGGTTCGCCGCCGGTAAGCCTGAGCTTGCGCACACCCTTTCCGATGAAGGCGGAACAGAGACGCTGCAATTCTTCGAGCGTCAGCAGATCCTTCTTCGGCAGGAAGGTCATGTGCTCGGCCATGCAATAGGTGCAGCGGAAATCGCAGCGGTCGGTGACGGACACGCGCAGATAGGTGATCGCCCGCCCGAAGGGGTCGATCATCGGGGCCGTCTTCTGCTCCAGCGGCAGAGCGCCAAATCTGTCTATCGTTGCTGTGTTCAAACGTCTTTCTCCCAGCCCCTTCAATGTCGTCGTCGAAGATGGTCGCGTCAAGGCGCATACTGTCGCAAAGTGTTGATCGGAAGAGACGGGTAATTCTCGCGCGCCGATTTCTGCGCTAGTGCATTGTCGTCCTTAAGAGCAATGCCGCATCGGGGACGCAGATTACGGCGAATGGGCGGCATCCGGTTTGTCGTACGCGAAAGGAAGCAGCGAAATGAGCGAATTCTGGCCGACGGAATTGCGGGTGTCGAAGGATCGCCACCGGCTTGTGGTGACGTTCAACGACGGAGCGTCCTTCGATCTTTCGGCGGAGATGCTGCGGGTGCTTTCGCCGTCTGCCGAAGTGCAGGGCCATGGTCCCGGCCAGCGGGTGACCGTGCCCGGCAAGCGCAATGTGCAGATCATCTCGGTGCAGCCGACCGGCAATTATGCGGTGCGCATCGGTTTTGATGATACCCATGATACCGGCATCTTTACCTGGAACTATCTGCATGAACTGGGGGAAAAGGGCGCGGAGCTCTTTGCCGCCTACGAGCAGGAACTTGCCGACAAGGGCATGTCGCGAGACAAGGCGGAAAAGCCGCGCTGACCAAGACCGCGCCCCGCGTCTCATCAGACGCGCAAAATCAGCACTCGTCAGGCCAGCTCGTTCTCTTCCTTCAGCAGCATGCCAATCAGCCGCTCCATCGATCGGGTGACCACCAGGCAATCATCCAGCGATTCGTCGTCCAGCAATCGCTCGATCAGCGCCGTATGGATCTCCATCGCCGCCTCGGTGAGCGTCCGGCCTTCAGCTGTCAATGACAGGCGCAGTATGCGCTTATCCTTGTCGTCACCGCGGCGCAGGATGAGCCCGCGCTTTTCCAGGTGCGGCAGAAGCATGCTCATGTTCGAGCGCCCGACCAGCAGCTTGCGCGCCAGTTCTTGCTGCGAAATGCCTTCGAAGCGATAGAGATTGATGAGGATGTCAAGATGCGGCGGCTTGATGTCGAGATGGGCGATCTCGCGCGTCACCGTCTGCTGCATCAACTGGCAGGCGCGTGCCACGGCGATCCAGCTGCGGAAGCGGGGGTGGTCCCAGGGAAAATGATGTTCGCTCGTCACTTGATTTTCGTTCAACGTTGTACAATTATGTTCAGCATTGAACATAACAAGAGATTCCCACTATGGCATCCTTTGCGATCAAGGTCATCCGCAACGCGCTGAAGGGCGTCGACGCGTTTTCACCCGAGGCGGCCGGGCGGCTCGCTTTCAGGCTGTTCACTCTCACGCCCGGCAGAAAGCCGAAGAACGCCAAGGAAAAGGCGGCGCTCGCCGCTGCCGCCCCTGTTATCGCCAGGGGCCAACCGGTGACGCTCTCCTATTCCGGCGGCTGGGTGCTGGCGCGCCGGTTCGCGGCGCCGCGCGAGGCCGCCAACACCAAGCGCATTCTCCTGGTGCACGGTTGGGGATCGCGCAGCGACTATCTCGCTGCAATGATCGACGGCCTGGTGAAGGGCGGCGCCGAGGTGGTGACCCTCGACTGGCCCGGGCACGGCGCTTCGCCGGGGCGCACGCTGACGATGCCGGCAGCGGTTCGGGCGATTGACGCGGCCTGGCGGCACTTCGGCAATTTCGACGTCTGTGTCGGCCATTCCTTCGGCGGCGGCAGCCTGGCTTGCGCTGCCGGCGGCATCGTCTGCGACGTGCACAGCCATATGCCGAAGAAGCTGGTGCTGATCGGTGCACCAAGCGAGATGACTTGGCTTTTCAAAGGCTTCGGGAGAATTCTTCGCCTTTCTCCGAAGGCGCAGGTGGCCTTCGAAGGCGTTGTCGAACGTCTCTCCGGCCGCCGACTTCAGGATTTCGATGCTGCGCACGTGATCCAGGCGCGCGCCGTGCCGACGCTCGTCATCCATGCGGAAGACGACAAGGAAGTCTCCGCCGACCATGCGCGCCGTTATGCGGCGGCCGGGCCGAATGTCGAAATGCACTGGGCAAACGGTTTTGGCCACCGGCGCATCGTTTCGGCCGCACCGGTGATCGCGCGGATCAACGCCTTCATACACGCGGAAGATCAAAAAGCCGCCGCCTGACTATTTTCGTTGACCGCGTCATCAGTCTGTCATGCTATCGGCCGAAGGGTCGCTGGCCCGGGATTCTCTGTATCCAGATTGTTCCCGGGCTTTTTTGGCAGCATTGGAGGACGGCATGTCGATCATCACCTCGGTCGAGGAACTCAACGCGCTCTATGGCGGCGTCAGCGAAGCGTCGGTGGCCAAGGTCACCAAGACGCTGACGGCCGAATACCGGCTGATGATCGAGGCATCGCCTTTCTGCGCGCTTGCGACCGTCGGCCCGGAGGGTCTCGATTGCTCACCGCGCGGCGACGACGATTGCGTCGTGCGGATCGGCGACGACAAGACTGTGCTTCTGCCGGACTGGCGCGGCAACAATCGGGTCGATTCGCTTGCCAATATCGTGCGCGATCCGCGCGTGGCGCTGATGTTCCTGATTCCCGGTTCGAACACGACGATGCGCATCAACGGCACGGCGGTGCTCAGCGTCGATCCCACCCTGACGGAAAGCTTCGAGGTCGACGGCAAGCACCCGCGCAGCGTCATCGTCGTGACGATTGGCGAGGTTTATTTCCAGTGCGCCCGCGCCGTCATGCGTGCCCAACTCTGGAACCCCGATCGCTTCCTCGATCCGGCATCGCTGCCGACGCCCGGCACGCTGCTGAAGGCCGCCAAGGCGGATTTCGACCGGGAGACCTATGACCGCGAATGGCCGGAGCGCGCCGCCAAGACCATGTGGTAAGTTGCGCCCCGGCTGATCGGCGCGATCAGGCAAGCACGGAGGCTGGAGGCGAGGGTGCGGCAGCAAGCTCTGACAGGTGCGTTCCTGCTCGCCCTCCTGGCCGGCAAGGCGTCTGCTGGTGAGCCATCGCTGGCGGAAAAGCTCAATCTGCTGGCAGCAAGCTACCCGGATGCCATCGCGCGCATCGACGGCAATGCCTTGATCCTTAGGGATGGCGGATCGCCGATCGTCATCGACGACGGCCGAACGAAAAGTCATGCCGAGAAACTCGCTGCGGGGGACGTCGAGGACAGCCTGTCGCAGGTCTATCCGCTCGGTGCCTGTGCGACGCCGCCAGCGGTCGATGTCGACCCGGGGCGCATACGCAGCGAAGCGCTTCTGAAACGGCTCTATGGCGGCAGCGCTGCAGCCGTCCGGCGGGATCTCGTTGGCGTGGACTGGTTCGGCGAGCGGCTGCAGGTCACGAGGAAGCATGGGATGGCGGCGGCGCTGAAGGCTGTCGCCGCGGACCTGTCGCGACAAGCCGAATTCAGGCGCTATCTCAGCCCGAGTGCCGGCACCTTCAACTGGCGGCCGATTGCGGGCACCGCGACGCTGTCGGTCCACAGTTTCGGTGCGGCCATCGATATCAACACGCGCTTTGCCGACTATTGGCGCTGGGCCGGAAAGGCCCGCGACGGCTATCGCAACCGCTACCCGCTGGGCATCGTTCAAGCCTTCGAGAAACACGGCTTCATCTGGGGCGGCCGTTGGTATCACTTCGACACGATGCATTTCGAATACCGGCCGGAGATGATCGCAATTGCTCGCGCCGCAGGCGCCGACGCGTGTCGCCAGTAGTCCCAGCAGGTACTCGCCATGAAACGCAAAAGGCGCCCGCGAAGGGCGCCCGTTGTCGGTTTTGTATCAGGAAGACGCCGCCTTCTCAGCGGCGATAGATCAGCCAATTGCGGCCGGATTCCTTGCGCATGCCGTCCTCGAAGAGAACCGTCTTGTTGCGGCCCGCGTTCTTGGCCGAGTAGAGCGCGATGTCGGCCTTGTTGTAGAGGTCGACCGGGTCTTCGGCGGCCGTCGCCATGCAGACGCCGACGGACAGCGTGATCGGGCCGTAATTGACGCCGGTCTTGGAATTGCGGAAGGGCGTCGCAGCCAGCACGGTGCGGATGCGGTCGGCAATCTGGAGGCACTCTTCCTGGCTGCTGTCGCCGAGGATGATGGCGAATTCCTCGCCGCCGGTGCGCGCGACGAAAGCCTCCCGGCGCAGATTGGCGCGCAACACGCCGCCGACGGTCGCCAGGATCTTGTCGCCGACGGGATGGCCGAAGGTGTCGTTGACCTTCTTGAAGTGGTCGATGTCGGCGACGAGCAGGCCGGTGAAGTTTCTCAGGTGCTCGTTGTTGTAGACAGCCGCCAGATTGTCGTCGAAGGCGCGGCGGTTGGCGAGCCGCGTCAGCGAGTCGGTGTTGGCGATGCGCTTGTACTCGTCGAGTTCCTGCCGGATGACCTCCATCTCGAAGGACTTCTGCACGACAGTTTCGACGCGTTCCTTGCCCTGGCTCATCGTCTCCGCAGTCGCATCGGTCAGGATGCCGATCGCGTGGCGCAGGATGTCGGCGCTCGATGCGCTCTTGCTGACGATGTTGACGTAGGCCTCATCGAGAACCTTGTTGTAGTTCTCAAGCGCATATTGCTCGTCGCGCAACAGGGTCACCAGTTCGGCAAGCTTGGCCGCAAGCGTGGTGTGGGCGCGCTCGATCCCGTTGGAGCGATGGATGTGGCTGAAATACTGCGCGCCGATCGCGTCCAGTTCTTCCTGGGTCGCGCGGCTACCGAGTGCGGCCAGCTCCTTCGACAACTGCGGGTTGGAGCCGAGATAGGCTTCGTAATAGAGCTCGTAATTGCGGGGGATGGGCGCCACGCCCATCATGCGCATCGCATGGGTTACCTGCGCTGCGATATCGGGCGTCTGAGCCTTGCCCGAGCTTGCCGTTTGCATGTGCAAACCCCCTAATATGAAACGCTGCTTATCGGTCATTATTTTTAGGGGCAAATGATTTGCGAAGTCTTAATATTTGCCGCCGTCGCGCCACCGCATCGTGATCGATCGCGACAGGTATTGCCGATCGACTGTGCGTTCGCGACATCAAGGCCACGGCGCCGCGGAGGCGCCGTGGTGTATCAAAATGGATCAGGCCGGGCTGATCATCGTTTCCGGACGAACGACCGCGTCGAACTCTTCGTTCGTCACATAGCCGCCGCCGACCGCTTCTTCGCGCAGCGTCGTGCCGTTCTTGTGCGCGGTCTTGGCGATCTTGGCGGCGTTGTCGTAGCCGATCTTCGGAGCAAGCGCCGTGACCAGCATCAGCGAGCGGTCGAGTGCCGCCTTGATGTTGTCTTCGCGTGCCTCGATGCCGACGACGCAATTGTCGGTGAAGGATACGGCCGCATCGGCGAGCAACTGAACCGACTGCAGGAAGTTGTAGGCCATCAGCGGGTTGAAGACGTTGAGCTCGAAATGGCCCTGGCTGCCGGCGAAGGTAAGCGCGGCGTGGTTGCCGAACACCTGGACGCAGACCTGGGTCAGCGCTTCGCACTGGGTCGGGTTGACCTTGCCCGGCATGATCGACGAGCCAGGTTCGTTTTCTGGCAGCGACAATTCGCCAAGGCCCGAGCGCGGGCCGGAGCCGAGGAAGCGGATGTCGTTGGCGATCTTGAAGAGGGCAGCGGCCGTCGCATTGATCGCGCCGTGGCTGAAGACCATGGAATCATGGGCGGCGAGCGCTTCGAACTTGTTCGGCGCGGTGGTGAAGGCGATGCCGGTGATCTTGGCGATCTCTTCGGCGACCTTTTCGGCAAAGCCGACAGGTGCGTTGAGGCCGGTACCGACGGCCGTGCCGCCCTGCGCAAGTTCGCAAAGGCCCGGTAGGGTCATTTCGATGCGCTTGATCGAGGAGGCGACCTGCGCCGCGTAGCCGGAGAATTCCTGGCCGAGCGTCAGCGGGGTTGCATCCTGGGTGTGGGTGCGGCCGATCTTGATGATGTGGTCGAAGGCCTTGACCTTGGCTTCGAGCGCCTTGTGCAGGTGCTTCAGCGCCGGCAGCAGGTCATGGATGACGCGCTCGGCGCAGGCGATGTGCATCGCGGTCGGATAGGTGTCGTTCGACGACTGGCTCATGTTGACGTGGTCGTTCGGATGCACCGGCTTTTTCGAGCCCATGACGCCGCCCATGAGTTCGATGGCGCGGTTCGAGATGACCTCGTTGGCGTTCATGTTCGACTGGGTGCCGGAGCCGGTCTGCCAGACGACGAGTGGGAAATGGTCGTTGAGCTTGCCGTCGATGACTTCCTGCGACGCCTTGACGATCGCATCGGCGACGGTCGAGTCGAGGCGGCCGAGTGCCTGGTTGGTGCGGGCGGCCGCCTGCTTGACGATACCGAGCGCCCGGACGATCGAAGCCGGCTGTTTTTCCCAACCGATCTTGAAGTTGCCGAGCGAACGCTGGGCCTGAGCGCCCCAATAGCGGTCGTTCGCCACTTCGATGGGGCCGAACGTATCTGTTTCCGTGCGCGTCGATGTCATCGTGATACCTGCCTTGATCATGCGGTTCATGAAGCCTGGGCGAGGGGCCGTGTGGCGGATCTCTCCAGGGTGCCGGGCCTCTCTCTGCCCCGACGGCCGAAGCTTGTAAAGGGGCGGGCCCGGGCTGGCTATGCTACAATCGTTTGAAACCCCACGGGCGTGGTGGGTCCACGCCGCGCCACCGTGATTCGGTCTTTGCCGGGCCTCCGGCAGCGTTGTGATGTTTCGGTCACAGACGCCATCTTCTTTTCCGGCGACGATCGCCTGCCGCTGCCGGCGCAAGGGCGCATGCAGAAATAAAATCCATTGGGATCAAATTTTTATCGCTCCCCGCACGTCTTTAAAATGAGGCGTTCGGGAGATTTCGACAGGAGGTCCGATGGCGATCAGTGCCGGCGCGTTTCCTTTTCATTCACCATCCTTTTCTATAACTTTTAGCGCACGAGGGCGTGGCGAGAATCTGGCTTCAGCCGAATTCGGCGACAACGCGATACGGGGACGTAGTTTCATATGAGAGTTCTTAAGACGGCAGCGATCGTAGCGCTCATGAGCGGCTGTGCGATCGCGACCATGGACGCGCGGCCGGCTTCGGCCTTCACACTTGGCGATTTCATCCGGGCAGGCCGGAAGAAGCCTGAAACACAGCAGGCCCCGACCAACGAGGCGCTTCCCGGCGTCGGCGCGATGGTCGATCCGCAGCAGCAGGCAGCCAAGCCGCTGCCGAAAATCACCGGCCCGAAATACTATACCTACAAGGCCGAGCCGCTGCGCCGGATCGCAACCGACAAGCTGCTCGATCCCTTGGTTACCGGTTCCGTGCGCAACGACGCGCTGCCGCCGATGCTGCGTACGCCGCTGGCCGACGCGCGCCAGTTCCTTCCCGGCATCAACGTGCGTGCCTCGGGCGATGTCGCAAAGGCGGTCGAAGCCCATTACGGCGCCCGCATGGACTACATCTGGATCGGCGCTGAAGGCGTCAATGCCAAGGCGAAGGCAGCGGTTGCCGTTCTGGCTGACGCTGCCAAGGTCGGCCTCGATCCCCAGGATTATGCCGTCAGCGTGCCCTCCGACACTTTCGACCGCGGCGACATGATCGCCCGCGAAAAGGAGCTGGTGCAGTTCGAGATCGCGCTTTCGGCCGCGACGCTCAGCTACGTGCAGGACACCGTGCGCGGCCGTATCGATCCGAACAAGATCTCCGGCTATCACGACTTCAAGCGCAAGTCGGTGGAACTGCTGCCGCTTCTCGACAAGATGTCGGCAAGCAGCGACGTTGCCGCGCTTTTGAATGAGCAGAGCCCGAAGAGCACGCAATTTGCGGCACTCTCGGCGGAACTCGCAAAATTGCGCGCTGAACAGGGTGTCGAGCAACGCGTCGAGATCGCGCCGGGCACGCTGCTGAAGCCGGGCCAGAGCAATCCCGAACTCGCAAACATCATCGCGGGTATCCGGCTCAAGGGTTCGGAAAAGCTGAAGACCGACCATGCTACGGTTCTTGCCGCCTACCAGGGTACCCCGGAATACACGCCGGAGCTGGTCACTGTGGTCGAGGCGTTCCAGCAGGAGCACGGGCTCAAGGCCGACGGTGTTGTCGGCCAGGCGTCGCTTCGCATCCTGACCGGCGGCGACACGGTCGCGGCCAAGATCAACAAGCTCGAGATCGCCATGGAGCAGGCGCGCTGGCTGCCGGATGGTCTCGGCGACCGCTACGTCTTCATCAACCAGCCGGCCTTTACCGCCACCTACGCCGACAAGGGCGCCGAGCAGTTCTCGATGCGCGTCGTCGTCGGCTCCAAGGCGAACCAGACCTACTTCTTCCAGGACGAGATCCAGACGGTCGAGGTCAATCCCTACTGGGGCGTGCCGCAGTCGATCATCGTCAACGAGATGCTGCCGAAACTTAGGAGTGACCCGAACTATCTCGATCGCATGGGCTACCAGGTCGAAGTCGGTGGCCGCCCGGTCCCGTCCGCATCGGTCAACTGGAACGGCTCGACCGCATCGGTTGCCGTGCGTCAGCCGCCGAGCAGCGACAATGCGCTTGGCGAGTTGAAGATCCTGTTCCCCAACAGCCACGCGATCTACATGCACGACACGCCGTCGAAGAGCTTCTTCAAGCGTGACAACCGCGCGCTCAGCCACGGCTGCGTGCGCCTTGCCGATCCGCGCCTGATGGCGGCAGCCGTGCTCGGCACGAGCGTCGACGATGTCGGCAAGGAGATCGCCGGCGGCCGCAACAAGGCGCTGCAGGTTCCGGTGAAGGTTCCGGTCTATGTCGCCTACTTCACGGCTTGGCCGAACAAGGACGGCGTGGTCGAGTACTTCAACGACGTCTACGACCGCGACATGTACATGAACCGGGCCTTCGACGCGACGCGCGGCGCGCGCCGGGCGGAAGGATAAGCAAAGAAAAAGGCCGCTTCGAGCGGCCTTTTTCTTGTCTGCTATTTGGAAAACAGGCCCGAGACCAGATCCGGGGTCAGCTCGTCGAAATGGCTGATGACGACGGTGGGATCGAGGCTTTCGACCGGAACATCGGAGTAGCCGAAGGGAACGGCGATCGAGGGCACCTGAGCATTGCGGGCGACGAGGAAGTCGTTGAGGCTGTCGCCGACCATCACGGTGCGGGTCGCCAGGCCCCCGGCATTGGAAACCGTGCGCAGCAGGTGCGCGGCGTCCGGCTTGCGTACTTCGAAGGTGTCGCCACCCGATATCGCGGCGAAGCGCTCGATCAGGCCGAGCCGTTCGAGCAGGCGCGTGGCGAGCTTTTCCGGCTTGTTGGTGCAGACGGCGAGCTTGAAGCCGGCGCCGGACAGGCGGTCGAGCGCGTCGACGAGGCCCGGATAGGGCAGCGAATCGCCCGGCATCGAGCCGTGGTAGAAATCGACGAATTCCTTCAGCTGCCATTCCAGCACGTCTTCGGAGAGCGGCTTTTGCCGCATCGCGAAGGTGCGCTCGATCATGGCGCGGGCACCGTGGCCGACGAGATGGGTAAGGTCGCCGTAGGTGACCGGCTCGACGCCGGCCTGGGTAACCGCATGGTTTAGGCTGGCGACCAGGTCTGGCGCCGTATCGACGAGCGTTCCGTCGAGATCGAAGACGACAATGGGAGAAGACAAGGAGAAAACCTCTTGGCGCTGAAAACCGTTGCTGATCGGGTAGGCGAACTCATCGGCGATTGCAATGGCAAGCGAGCGCGGCAAAGCACGCGGAATCCTGAGTGCTGATTTCATTTTGACTTTTGTTTGCGCCGTCGGGCGTGTAAGTGTCACAGCGGAAAAACGGGCGGCCGTTCGCTGATTGCGGCCTGCTGCCCGTGCGAATCACAAGGGAGCGACCGGCGCATGGACGCCCGCGAAATGAAGATCAAAGCCGCGGCCGCGGCGCTGGAATATGTCGAAGACGGCATGCGTCTCGGCATCGGCACGGGTTCCACGGCCGAGGAGTTTGTGCGGCTCCTGGCCGAGAAGGTCGCAGCGGGCTTTCGCATCGAAGGCGTTCCCACCTCGGAGCGCACGGCGCGGCTCTGCCTCGAACTCGGTGTTTCGCTGAAGTCGCTCGACGAGCTGCCCGAACTGGACCTGACGATCGACGGCGCCGACGAGGTCGACGGCCAGCTGCGGCTGATCAAGGGCGGCGGCGGCGCGCTGCTGCGTGAAAAGATCGTTGCGGCCGCCTCCAAGCGCATGATCGTGATTGCCGACGAGACGAAGGTGGTCGACGTTCTCGGCGCCTTCAAGCTGCCGATCGAGGTCAATCCCTTCGGTCAGGTGGCAACGCGGATTGCGATCGAAAAGGTCGCTTCGCGCCTGGGGCTTTCCGGCGATATCACTGTCCGCCAGTCCCATGACGGCGCCTTCCTGACGGACGGCGGACACCTTATTCTCGATGCATCTTTTGGCCGTATTCCTGATGCAGATGCGCTCGCGGGGGAGCTGAATGCCATTCCCGGCGTCGTCGAGCACGGGCTTTTCATCGGCATCGCTTCGCTGGCAATCATTGCCGGGCCGCAAGGGGCACGCACGCTGACTGCGTCCTGAGCCGGCGTCGCTGCCCCATGAGGGGCAGGAGCGGTGAAGACAACAGGTTTCCATACATGCGGGCCTGGCGGCGGCAATCGCCCGGGCAGCATGCGACAAACACAGGAGCAAGGGTAAAAATGAACAAACTCGCAGGTCTTGTCCGCACTTTCGCTGCCACCGCGGTTCTGCTGTCCGCGTCCGTTCCGGCGGTCAAGGCCCAGGACGTCTCCGAAGACCAGATCAAGGCGGCGCGCGCGACGATCGCTGCTCTCGGCGTAACCAACAGCTTCGACAACATTCTGCCGAACCTGGCTGAGCGCCTGAAGAACACGCTGATCCAGGCGTCGCCGAACCATCAGGAACTGATCACCGCGACCGTCGACGATAAGGCGCTTAGCCTTGCCGCCCGCCGCGCCGATCTCGAAAACGAAGCTGCGACGATCTACGCCAAGACCTTTTCGCTCGAAGAGCTGAACGCGATCACCGAGTTCTACAACTCGGCCGCCGGCAAGAAGCTCCTGAACGACGGCCCGATCGCCTCGCGCGAACTCCTGAAGGCTGCCGACATCTGGGCATCGGGCGTATCGCGCGACCTGACCCAGGAAGCGACCAAGTCGCTCGACGAGAAGGTCGGCTCCGCCCAGCCGGCAGCAGCCGAAGGCGCCGTTCAGGCGCCGGCCCAATAAGCTGTAGCGCTTGGCGCCTTCATCACGTTTCGAGGAGCCCGGAGCGATCCGGGCTTTTCTTTTGCCCGGAGGCTCCACTATATGTGCCTGCGACGCAGCCATCGGCTGCGCCCGGTTGCGTGTCGGCCAAGCATCGTTCGGCCCGCTTTTCAGATCGCCATTTCGGCCCGCTTGCTTTCAGGAGACTGCTCATGCCCGCTTTCGACTATGACCTTTTTGTAATCGGCGGCGGTTCGGGCGGCGTGCGCAGCGGGCGCCTTGCAGCAAGCCTCGGCAAGAAGGTCGCGATCGCGGAAGAGTTTCGCTATGGCGGCACCTGCGTTATCCGCGGCTGCGTTCCGAAGAAGCTTTATGTCTACGCGTCGCAGTTTTCCGAGCACTTCGAAGATGCAGCGGGCTTCGGCTGGACGGTCGGCGAAAGCACGTTCGATTGGAAGAAGCTGGTCGCCGCCAAGGAGCAGGAAATCACCCGGCTCGAAGGGCTCTACCAGAAGGGCCTCAACAATGCCGGCGCCGAAATCCTGCATACGCGCGCCGAGCTCGTCGGCCCGAACACGGTTCGCCTGCTCGACAGCGGCAAGACGGTAACGGCGGAACGCATCGTCATCGCCGTCGGTGGTCATCCGACCCCGCATGACGCGCTGCCGGGCCACGAGCACTGCATTTCGTCCAACGAAGCCTTCGACCTTGCGGAGCTGCCGAAGTCGATCCTGATCGCCGGCGGCGGCTACATCGCCGTCGAGTTCGCCAATGTCTTCCACGGCCTCGGCGTCGAGACGACGCTGATCTATCGCGGCAAGGAAATCCTGTCGCGCTTCGACCATGACCTGCGCCGCGGGCTGCATGTGGCGATGGAAGAGAAGGGCATCCGCATCCTTTGCGAGGACATCATCCAGTCCGTCACGCTCGACGCCGACGGCAAGCGCGTCGCGCACACGATGAAGCACGGCGCCATTGCCGCCGACCAGGTGATGCTGGCGCTCGGCCGCGTGCCGAACACCAGGGGCCTCGGCCTGGAGGCCGCCGGCGTGAAGACGGACGAGCGCGGCGCGATCGTGGTCGACGCCTTCTCGCGCACCAGTGCGCCCGGCATCTATGCGCTTGGCGACGTGACCGACCGCGTGCAACTGACGCCGGTCGCGATCCATGAGGCGATGTGCTTCATCGAGACCGAGTACAAGAACAATCCGGTGTCGCCGGACCACGATCTGATCGCGACCGCGGTCTTCTCGCAGCCGGAAATCGGTACGGTCGGCCTGACCGAAGAGGAAGCGGCGCGCCGGTTCGATGAACTCGAAGTCTACCGTGCCGAGTTCCGGCCGATGAAGGCGACGCTTTCCGGCCGCAAGGAAAAGATGATCATGAAGCTGATCGTCAATGCCGCCGACCGCAAGGTGCTCGGCGCTCATATCCTTGGTCATGACGCCGGCGAAATGGCGCAGCTGCTCGGCATTTCGCTGAAGGCCGGCTGCACCAAAGACGACTTCGACCGAACGATGGCGGTGCACCCGACGGCAGCCGAGGAGCTGGTGACGATGTATTCGCCGTCCTATCGCATCCGCAAGGGCCAGCGGGTCTAACGCTCAGGCGGACGCTCCTGCAAACCGCGCCTCCTCGTGCTTGAAAAGATCGGCGAGGCGATCGATGACCGTCCGGACCTCCGGGCGGCGCCGGTCGTCGTCGTTTGCCGCGATCCACAACGGATGCGTCAGGCCCTCGATCAAGTCGCCTTCGCGCTTCAGGAATGGATCACCTTCGCCGACAAAGGCGGGCAGGACGCCGCGGCCGGCGCCGTTGCGGATCAGCCGCACGAGAAGGGCGGCACTGTCGGTCCACGTATGGATCTGCTGCTCGCGGTTTTCAAAGACCCATCTTTCGGCCGGCGAGCTGGCGACTTCGGTACCAACCGATATCCAGGGAAAGTCCTCGCGCTCCGACATATTGCCGGCGCGATAGACGGCGTAGCCGATGTTGACCGAGCGGCGCGCCGCCACGTTACCCGAGTGCGGCTTTTCGTGCAGGACGGCGACGTCGGCCTCTCTGAAGGTCAGGTCGAGGCCGCGATGTGCGTGCTTGCAGCAGAAGCGAAAACCGTCGCCCGAGGCGCGGATGTCGGTTGAATGATCGGCGACGAAGCCGGCGAGCCAGGCGTCGCTTGCGACCGACACGATCGGCAGGGCAAAGGCGTCGCGGTGCCAGTCGGAGATGTTCTCGGCGGCATTCTGCATGGCGCGGACATGTTCGAGAAGGATCTGGCCGTCGTGAGCGAGGCGATAGCCTTGCTGGCTGCGGATGAAGAGTACCCTTCCGGTCGCTCGCTCGAGTGCGAGCATGCGCCGGCCGATGGTCGGCGCGCTCAGGCCCGTCCGCGTGGCAGCCCCGCTCAAGCCGCCCTCGGTCGCAACGTGATAGAACAGTTTCAAATCGTCCCAGGCTGCCTCGGCCATAAGTCCTCCATGGAGGTTACTGTCTCGTCCTAACGCGGAGCATCCGCCTTGGCTTCCATTCGCGGATGAAAGACGTCTTTCAACGGTGCGCCTACAACGCTACCGGCAAAGACATTAGGTCTCCCCCTGTCTCAAGGCAAAGGAGGCCAGACCATGCTTGAACATTGGGCAGTCATGTGGACGGTTCTGCAACGCGAACGCCGCCGCGAGAAACGCAACGGCCTGGATGATCCGCTCGACGGACCGGAGTGGCGCAGTCTGCACTGGGTGCTGCCGGTCTTCTCTTTCCTGCTTAACCTGCGCAGATCGGACGCGCGCCTGACGCGTTCCGATGCGACACTCACAGGACGTACAGGCGCGCGCTGGGACGCGAGGGCCAGCCATTGCCGGCCGCAAGCCGCCGGGCACGATCGCTGAACAGACCGTCGCCCATCTTCGCGGCGGCTGTCGTATTCGAGATGCCACTATCCCATTGAAACTGCGCATCGTTCTTTCGATATAGGGAGCAGGACTTTCGGGATCGTGCGCTCCCAGGACATATCGTTGCGCGTCGGCCGCCCTGCAAAGCAATGAATTCTGGTAGGATGGCTTTCCAAGCGTTTCCTTAACGTCTATAAGCCCGCATTCCGCGGCGTTTCCGGCTGGGCGGGCACGAGGCGTGGCCAAGTGACCGGGGCAGGGCCTGCGGATGGTGAGTGAAATTTCAGAATACCGGGCGGCCGCATTGGCCGTCAGGGCGTGACCCGCGCGGTTGGATCCGCGGCAGACAACAGGTGATCGAAATGGCACAGACTTGGACTCCAAACAGCTGGCGGCAGAAACCCATCCAGCAGGTGCCGGAATATCCGGACCTGGCAGCGCTTGAGGCGACCGAAGCGCGCCTCGCGAAGTATCCGCCGCTGGTGTTTGCGGGCGAAGCCCGTCGTCTGAAGAGTGCCCTTGCCAACGTTGCCGAAGGCCGCGGCTTCCTGCTGCAGGGCGGCGATTGCGCCGAGAGCTTCGCCGAGCACGGCGCCGACACGATCCGCGACTTCTTCCGCGCTTTCCTGCAGATGGCCGTCGTCCTGACGTTCGGCGCGCAGCAGCCGGTGGTCAAGGTCGGCCGTATCGCCGGCCAGTTCGCCAAGCCCCGTTCCTCGGGTGTCGAGAAGCAGGGTGACGTGACGCTGCCGTCCTACCGCGGCGACATCATCAACGGCATCGAGTTCACCGAGGAAGAGCGCATTCCGAACCCGGAACGCCAGATCATGGCTTACCGCCAGTCGGCCGCGACGCTGAACCTCCTGCGCGCCTTTGCGATGGGCGGCTATGCCAACCTCGACAACGTGCACCAGTGGATGCTCGGTTTCGTCAAGGACAGCCCGCAGGCGGAGCGTTACCGCAAGCTCGCCGACCGGATCTCCGAAACCATGGACTTCATGAAGGCGATCGGCATCACCTCGGAAAACCATCCGAGCCTGCGCGAGACCGATTTCTTCACCAGCCATGAGGCGCTGCTGCTCGGCTATGAGCAGGCGCTGACGCGCGTCGACTCGACCTCGGGCGACTGGTACGCCACGTCGGGCCACATGATCTGGATCGGCGACCGCACCCGCCAGCCGGACCATGCCCATATCGAATATTGCCGCGGCATCAAGAACCCGCTTGGCCTCAAGTGCGGCCCGTCGCTGACGGCCGATGGCCTGCTGGAGCTGATCGACCTGCTCAACCCGGCCAACGAAGCCGGCCGCCTGACGCTCATTTGCCGCTTCGGCCATGACAAGGTCGCCGAGCACCTGCCGCGCCTCATCCGCGCGGTCGAGCGCGAAGGCAAGAAGGTGGTCTGGTCCTGCGACCCGATGCACGGCAACACGATCACACTCAACAACTACAAGACCCGTCCGTTCGAGCGGATCCTGTCGGAAGTCGAAAGCTTCTTCCAGATCCACCGCGCCGAGGGTTCGCACCCGGGCGGCATCCACATCGAGATGACCGGCAACGACGTGACGGAGTGCACCGGCGGCGCGCGTGCGCTTTCGGGCGACGATCTTGCCGACCGCTACCACACCCATTGCGACCCGCGCCTCAACGCGGACCAGGCGCTGGAACTTGCCTTCCTGCTCGCCGAACGCATGAAGGGCGGCCGCGACGAGAAGAAGATGGTCGTCAACGGCTGATCTAAATCTCTGGCATCGTTCAGGTTTTCTGAACGTCGCTTGGATGCTTTGAATTTGACAATGCCGGGCCGGCTCTGGAAGCTGGCCCGGCATTTTCGTGTCTGGAGCAGGGCGCGGCGCGGGCTGTCGCTTGGGCCGGCGCGCTCCATGGCATGATCGAGGGATCGTGATCTTCAGGAGGGGCCATGCAGGACATTCATCATGGGGGCTGCCTTTGTGGCGCCATTCGCTTCAAGGCGCGCGGCGAGCTGCGCGAACTGATCTTCTGCCACTGCAGCCAATGCCGGAAGCAGACCGGGCTCTATTACGCCGCAACCAATGTTTTAGATCAGGACTTCGAACTGGATGGGGCGGAGAACGTAACCTGGTACAGGGCCAGTGACAGCGCCAGCCGGGGCTTTTGCCGGCACTGCGGGTCGGCGATGTTCTGGAAGGCGGACGGTTCGGATTATACCTCGATCCTCGCGGGCACCTTCGACAAGCCGACGGTGCTGAAGCCCGGCTACCATATCTTCTGTGAAGACCAGGGCGATTTCTACGAGATCAAGGACGACCTGCCGAAATTCGCGGCCGGCCGCGTCTGAAGGTCAGGCCGGCGGGTTTGCCGCTCGCCGCTCGGCCTGTTCGAAGCCGTTGGCAAGGCCTGCAAGCTTGACCGCTTGCCACTGGCAATATTCCGCGATCAGCCGCTCGCTCAGCCAGAACATGCCGCGCTGACCCTCATCGGCTCTTCCAAGCAGGCCCAGGTCCTGGGCGCGGGTGAAGATGCGCCGGATATGGGTGTTCGAGATCATGTAATGCGTGGCGAGGTCCGAGAGGTTTGCCTCCAGCCAGACCTTGCCGTCCACCGGGTCGAGACTCTTCGGCCGCGCCATCAGATCGTCGAGCAGAAGGCCGCCGCACTCGGTCCACACGAACGCCGCGACCCCTTCCGGCGGTTCGGTCCACCGGCGGTCCGATAGCAGCAGGCGGGCGGCGATCGGCTGAGCCCGCTCGAAAACCGTGCGGTCGGCGTCGACGCGCGCGACACGGCATTTGCCGTCGAACCGATCGAGCGTTCCCATCTGGCTCATGAACCAGCGCAACATGGCGCCTTCGCTGATTTCCGTCGGCTCCAGCGGACGGATCTTCTTGCGCGCCCGCCCGCCATCCGCATCGCGCAGAAGCTTGTAGGTCAGGAGCTCGGCGATGAAGGCCGCGGCAGTGTTGCGGCTGGCGCCGCCGGTCTCATGGATGAACTTGAGGAGGCGCGCGGTCGTGATCCCGGATTCGGGATTGCCGGGATCGCGCTCGAGGTGAAGGGCATAGACAGCCTGGCTGAGGGTCCATTTCTGGTGAGAGGCAACAAGGCGGGCGATGCGGGGAAACGTGTCGTAGGCGGCCATCAGGTCGCGCGCGCTCGCCTGCAGCACGTTGCGTAATTCCGGATGACGAAGAAAACCTTCCGCTGTGAAGGTGAGCGAGCCATCCCGCGCAGCACCTTCCTGCTCTGCCACCACCCGCATCTGCTGCGCACACCCCCAATGCTCGCGCGGCCCGCCGAGGGCAGGGAACTCCAGGAACCCCGCCGGCCAGCTGCCACCCAGCTGTACCCTTCTAGCAGGGCTACCTTGTGCATAACGTGTCAGCAACTGAATTTGTTCAACGGGGCGTTGACGGTTGCCGCCGAGCGCCCCGTTGAAGGGACTACTGCACCAGCACCGGCGACTGGCACTTGACGCCGGTGACGCGCACATCGGCCTCGCCGACCCGCACGCCGACGAGCAGCAGAAGGTTGTAAAGCAGATCGTCGACCGGCTTGGTGACGGCTCCGAGCGTCTGGGCCAGTGCCTGCTGCACGATGGTCGGGCTGCCGAGCGTCAGGAACAGGACCTGGATGTTCAGGTCGAGATTGTTGAGGAGGGTTTGCGTCGTCGAGGTCAGGATGTCCTTGGTCGAGACGGTCTTGATCGACCGGGCCGCAACTTCGGACGGGCTGAAGCTCAGGCGCGTCGGCTTGAGGTTCTGCGCCTCGACATGGGCGAGTGCATCGATCTTGACCACCAGCGCGTCGACGAGCTTGGCTCTTTGCACCCGGGCGTCGGACGAGAAGTTGGACAGGACTGCCGGATCGACGTCGCCGATGGCGATCTCTGCGATGCCGGGCACTGCGTCCACGCTGACCGAAGCATTTTCGGGCGTGCCGCCATAGCACCGGATATCGGCGAGCTTGGCTTCCGCATAGGCGAGCTCGACATAGATCGGCAGGCGGATGCGAATGCCGGCAAGGGCAGCCAGACCGTCGACGTTGACTTCGACGGAAAGGCGGGTCTGGGCCGTGCGCACCGCCGCACCGGGCGTGCCGAGGCGATGGCTCGGCGTTTCGACCGGCGGCTCGCCGATCGCGAGCTTGACCTTGGCAGATGCGATCCCCGGCAGGCCAGCCACTGCATTCAGCGCGATCTGGTTTTCGCCGTTTGCAATCGCGGCTGCGGCGGAGACGATCTGCAGCGCGCTTACCCGCATCGCCCAATCGGAGCCGGCGTCGATCTGCAGGCTCTTCTTCGGGTCGAGGTTGAGGATTTGCGCCAGCGTGAAGGTGCGCTTGTCGCTGGAGGTCGAAAGCTCGATGCTCTTGAGTGCGGCCGTGACCGTTCCGGACAGGCCCTGGACGAGCCGCATGGAGGCAAGCAGCTGCGGCATCGTCAGGTTTGCCTTCAGCACGTCCTCGTAGGAGGCTGCCGTCAGGTTGAGCCTGGTCGCAATGATCTTCAGGAACGGCTGGATATCGATGTCCGCGTCGATGAGCGCCTGGTAATCCATCACCTTGAGCGAGATCGTCGTTCCGAGCATCTGCCCGAGGATGGAGTTGAGCAGCCCGTCATTGAGGCTTGCAAGGCGTGAGCCGACGGAGAAGGCGGCAATCTTCGAACTGGCTGCCGTGCCGTAGACGCTGAGGTCCGGCGCCTTGGTGAAGATCGAGGCGAGGAAGATGTCGCCCTTCCTTTCGAGCATGACCTGCACGGCGTCCGTGGGCGTTGCGTCCTTGATGAAGCGCTGGCCGGCATCGACCGACGGATCGGGAACGTAGCGCCCGCGCGTCACGGTTGCGACACCGTCAAGCTTGGCGGTGTTGATGTCACCGGGCGGCAAGGTCTTACCATCGATGGTCAACAAACCGTTCGGCGTCGACACGCCGTAGTTCAGGCCATTGTTGGCGAAGTGGTTGAGCACGGCCTTCTCGGCGGACGAGACGTTGGCCGCCGCCGCGATCGCGGCGAGATCGACCGTCGACTGCATTTCACGCTTCTGGACGGTGAGGTAGCCGTAGTCGATCGCCAGCGCCATGGACGTGATGACCAGGGGCATGGCCAGGGCGGCCGAGACGCCGATGTTGCCGCTACGGGCACGGGCGAGGGAGCGCATGGGATTCCACAGCATATCAGACCCCTCCGATGCGGATGGTTGCAAAGCGCTCGATCTGTTCGCTTGGCATGGCGAAGGTGAACAGGTTGAAGATCGGCAGGTCGCCGGCGTCGTATTTGATCCGGACGGTGAACTGGTTTGCGTTGTTGGCGTCGTCCTTGACGGTGACGGTCATGCGCGACGACTTGATGAAGGCCTGATCCATCGTCGTGCGACGGATATAGTCGGTCGCGAGCCGTTCACGCTCGGTTTCGGAGAGGCCGGCAATGGCCGTGCGGGCGGCATCGGCGGCGATCTGCTGAATGGAATGGGCGGCACTCAGGTAGACGCCGTATGCGATCAGGGTCAGCACGCACATGAAGAAGAGCGGTGCTATTATTGCAAATTCGATCGCAGCGGCCCCGTCTCGGCCACCTAACAGGCGCTTGAAATTGGACATTGCAGCATCTCCGCGTACCCACGTTGCTGTATTTTTCGAATGTCCCTGCACCCCTAACGTGATCCTCAAATATTAATTTTTTCATACTCCGATAAGTTGTTGAATCCCAACGCATTTCGCGATTGTTGCAAAATGTGTATTCACAGTTGAATTAGGGTTTATGAAAATGAGCTAGTTTTCGCCCTGCTGCGACGCCTGCGCGCGCCCCTTGTGCGGGCTCTGAGATGCGCGCAAAGGCTGCCGGTTATGTCGCCGGCAGTGAGTGCAGCTTGGGCCCATATCCGGTCACTGCTGTGCGGGCGGCGCGCGGTAATGTTCGAGCTGACGGTTGAGCGCCGCCAGGTCGGCGCGCAGCTCGGAGATCTCGCGCAGCAGCACGTCGTCGACCTTGTGATGCAGCGCGATCAACTCGACCTCCGATTTGAGATTGACTTCGTAATCCTTCGACGCGGCGAAGCGGTCGCGTTCGGCCTGGCGGTTCTGCGACATCATGATGACCGGCGCCTGCAGCGCGGCGAGCATCGAAAGCACCAGGTTGAGGAAGATGTAGGGGTAGGGATCGAACGCTCCGGTGATGAGCAGCACCGAATTGACCAGAACCCAGCAGACGAGAAAGCCGCAGAAGCCGATGATGAAGCTCCAGGAGCCGCCGACCCGGGCGATATTGTCCGCAAGCCTGTCGCCGAAAGAGAGCCCGGCCGTAAAGGCCGCGTGGGAATCCGTCGAAAGCGTGCGGCGATCGCGGGCGTGGGCGAGGATGCGGGCCTCGATCTCGCCAAGCTCGCTGATCGGTTTGCCGAAAAGCTGTTTCGAAATGTCGTTGAAATGCGGCATGGGGATCTCCGGTGTTGGCCGGATGAAATCTAGGGCATGTCGCGCAAAAGTCCGCAGCGGTTTTGCTTTGCCCGCGTGCGAACCATCAAAAGCTTAAGGCGTGGGGGGATTTCAGGCGTCAGCCAATATCGCCATGGCGGAAGGCGCGAAGCCGGACCGGGTGCGACCGGTCCGGCTACTTGTGTCAGTGGGTTTCGGCAGCGCTTGCGAACAGGTCCGCGTGCGACTTGAAGAACCGGTCGGTCGAGAAGCGGTCGCCGAACATCATGTCGTGCTGCAGGAAGCGGTAGTCACGCAGCAGTGCCGGCACCTTCGGCTGGCGCGACCATTCGGCGACTTCCTTGCCGTTCTTGCGGATCAGCATGTAGCGGTCGACAACGCGGTACTGGTCGTACACCTTGCCGAGGAAACCGGTGTAGTAGGGGTGCTCGTAACCGGACTGCTTGAGGATCTGGTAGGAGAGGAAGGCCGGGCTGATGGTGCCGACGTTCTTCTTCGGACCGGTCTTGTTCGACCAGACGACGAGCGGCGTTTCATGCTGCGCCTTCATCTGCTCCTTCGAACCTTTGCGTTCCGCGGTCACGCCCTTCATGAAACCGGTGCTGGTATAGACAGTGTTGAGCGGCGGCAGGTGGTCGCCGAAGAGTACGATGATCGTTTCGCGGTCACGGTTCTTCGCCCACTCCATCAGCTTCTTCAGGCTTTCGTCAGCTTCCTTGATGCCTTGAGCGTAGGTTTCCAGCACCTGCCGGTCGGCTTCCGGCAGGTCGCCTTCGACCTTGATCGTGTTCTTCGCATAGCGGTTCGCCTCATAGGGACCATGGCCCTGCAGCGTGACGGCGAAAAAGAAGAACGGATCGTCCATCGCATCCGCCTGGTGGATGATTTCGTTGGTCAACGACTCGTCCGAGGCGAAGATGCCGCGCTTCTGCATCGGCGGCATGTTCTCTTCCGACTTGAACATGTCGAAGCCGAAGGCCTTGTAGACGGCGGTGCGGTTCCAGAACCAGCTCTGGAACGGATGGATGGCGCGCGAGACGTAGCCTTCGCCGCGGAAGAAGGTGGCAAGCGACGGGATCGGATTGCGGATGTACTGCTGGTACGGGATGCTGCCATAGGGCAGGAACGCGTTGGAGAAACCGGTCAGCGCCTCGAACTCGACGTTGGCGGTCATGCCGCCGAACTCCGGCGAGAAGACGTTGCCCGACTGCATTTCGCGGATCGTCGGCATCGGGTCGGGCGAAAGCTTGACGTTCGGCAGGCGGGTCGGATCCCAGAAGGATTCGCTCATCAGCACGATGACGTCGGGCTTGCCGCGGTGCGAGGTGCCGGCGGGGAGCGGCTTCACCGGAATACGGTCGATCGCGTCGGCCATGTAGCCGGCGGGCGCGCTGACATTGGCCATCGGCAGGTTGATGGCAAAGGCGAGTGCAAAGCCGTTGTGCCTGTAGTTCTCGGTCTGGTCCCACATGATCGGGATGACCTTGAGGCGATCGCGGATCCACGAGAACTGGTTGTAATCCATGATGTTCCAGAAGGCGACGAGCAGCGGCAGCGCGAAGGCGAGGCGGGCGATGCGCTCGCGCTTCGTCAGCTTCGGGAAGGTGCGCCAGGCAAAACGCAGCAGGAGAGCGATGCCAACGACGGCGACGACCAGGCCGACAGCGATGCCGACGGCCGTCCAGGGACGGTCCTTCACCAGAACCGGCATCAGTTCCATGATCTGGCGACCGAACAGGAAGTCGGTCGGATAGAGCGGGTCGGACAGGAAGACCTGCTTCTGCTGGCAGACGACGGCGGGGATGATGGCAAGCGGCGCAATCACCACGGCCGACTTGTGTTCGCGACCGAAGATGCCGTCGACAGCGAGCAGGATCAGGAAGAAGGCGCCAACGGTCGTCAGCGCCGGGCGCGTCGGATCGAGCATGTAGGCGATGCTATCGGCAAGCGACTGACGCACGATCAGTTCGACGAGAAACACCAGAACGGCTGCGACGAAGAGGGAGAAGAATGCGCTGCGGGTGGCCGCGAGCGTCTTGGCGTGCCGTGTGGCGAAGCCCGGTCTATCGACATAGACACGTGAGCCTCTCGCAACCGCGGAATCGATACTGGCCAACATATTCTCCAATTTCATAAATGCGTCGTGTAACTGTCATACGCCCGTCATTTTGAACAGGGGATGAATGGTTTCTTAACGGGAATGGAGGGTGGCTTTTCGTGGCGTGAAGCAGCGCGAACAGCCCAGTATAAGGACCGGGAAAAACAGAATTTTTCGGTTTTTTTCTCGTCGCTGCGATTGCCTGTGGGTATTTTCCCGCAGATTGCGCTAAAGAACATTGCGAAAGTCAGCTGCAATCGTTCAGGACAGACCGACAGGCCCGCTCATGACCGCCCATAAAAACGCCCCTTCGCTCCTTCGCATCGCCATTGCCCAGCTCAATCCTACCGTGGGCGACATCGCCGGAAACCTGGCCAAGGCGCGTGAGGCGCGCGCCGACGCGGCGCGCCAGGGCGCCGATCTCCTGCTTTTGACGGAGCTGTTCATTTCCGGCTATCCGCCGGAAGACCTCGTTCTGAAGCCGGCCTTTCTGAAGGCGTGTCTCCAGGCCGTCGAAAAGCTCGCTGCCGAGACGGCGGATGGCGGTCCGGGCGTCATTATCGGCTTTCCGCGGCTGGCAAAGACCGGCCGGCACAATTCGATAGCCGTGCTCGACGACGGCAAGGTGATCGCGGTCCGCGACAAGGTCGACCTACCGAACTACGGCGAGTTCGACGAGAAGCGCGTGTTCGATCCGGGCGAGATGCCGGGGCCGGTCAATTTCCGCGGCGTGCGCATCGGCATCCCGATCTGCGAGGACATCTGGGGCGATCTCGGCGTCTGCGAGACGCTGGCCGAAAGCGGTGCTGAAATCCTGCTGTCGCCCAATGGCTCGCCCTATTATCGCGGCAAGGTCGACGTGCGCCATCAGGTGGTGCTGAAGCAGGTGATCGAGACGGGCCTGCCGATGATCTACGCCAACCAGCTCGGCGGCCAGGACGAACTGGTCTTCGACGGCGCCAGCTTCGCCTTCAACACCGACAAGTCGCTCGCTTTCCAGATGAGCCAGTTCGAGGAGGCGATCTCGATCGTCGAATGGAAGAAGGGCGACAGCGGCTGGCATTGCGAGCACGGCCTGAAATCGCGCCTGCCGGAACGGGAGGAAGCGGACTACCGCGCCTGCATGCTCGGCTTCCGCGACTATGTGAACAAGAACGGCTTCAAGAATGTGGTGCTCGGCCTTTCCGGCGGCATCGACTCCGCCATCTGCGCGGCACTCGCCGTCGATGCGCTCGGCGAGGAGCGGGTGCGCACGGTCATGCTGCCCTACCGCTACACTTCGCAGGAATCGCTGAAAGACGCCAAGGAATGCGCCGAGGCGCTTGGCTGCCGTTACGACATCGTGCCGATTTCCGAGCCGGTCGAAGGGTTCCTCAGCGCACTCTCCGATACGTTCGAAGGCACGGAGTCCGGCATCACCGAGGAGAACCTGCAGAGCCGCACCCGCGGCACCATCCTGATGGCGATCTCCAACAAGTTCGGCTCGATGGTGGTGACCACGGGCAACAAGTCGGAGATGTCGGTCGGCTACGCCACGCTCTATGGCGACATGAATGGCGGCTTCAACCCGATCAAGGACCTCTACAAGATGCAGGTCTACGCGATCTCGAGCTGGCGCAACACCACGGTTCCTCCGGGCGCGCTCGGTCCTTCAGGCATCGTCATTCCGCAGAACATCATCGACAAGGCGCCTTCGGCCGAGCTTCGCCCCAACCAGACGGACCAGGATTCGCTGCCGCCCTATCCGGTGCTCGACGACATTCTCGAATGCCTGGTGGAAAAGGAAATGGGAACGGACGAAATCGTCGCTCGCGGCCACGACGAGGCGACCGTTCACCGGGTTGAGCATCTGCTCTACATCGCCGAATACAAGCGCCGGCAATCGGCGCCGGGCGTCAAGATCACCAAGAAGAATTTTGGCCGCGACCGCCGCTACCCGATCACCAACCGTTTCCGCGATCGGGGCTAGGGCGTGGACACCCGCTCCGAAGAGACGGACGGCCGACAGGGCCGTCCAGAATTTACGGAGGAGGAAATCCGGCTCCTGCGACTGTGGTCGGCGAGCGACGTTTCGCCCGGCCGGCAGCTTTCGGCGCAGGTCGGCTATTTCGCGACGCCTGCGATCTTCGGGATCTATGGCCTTGCGACAGGAAGCCTTACTCTCGTCGGCGTTGCCTTCATCTGCATCCTGCTCTTGCTGGCTTGGGGTCTGCTCACCACCTGGCGGGATCGGCGCGATTCCATGCTGATGCAATCGGTCTGTTCCAAGGTGTTGGCGACAGTGCCTGTGGGTGAAGACAAGAGATAGCGGCTTCGTCCAGGGAGAAGAGCATGCGCAGTTCCGTCGAAATCCATGACATCGTGACCGGCGAGACGCGGGTTGTCTGGCAGACGGACAGGCTGGTCGAGGCGCCGAACTGGTCGCGCGACGGTTCACACCTGATCATCAATGGCGACGGCAGGCTCTATCGGCTTGGTCTCGATGGCTCCGAACCGGTGGAGATCGACACCGGCTTTGCCACGCTCTGCAACAACGATCACGGCCTCTCGCCGGATGGTACGACGATCGCGATCAGCGACAAGACCGCGTTCGGGAAGTCGGCGATCTACCTGCTGCCGGCCGAAGGCGGCACGCCGCGGCTCGTAACCCGCAACCTGCCGTCCTATTGGCACGGCTGGTCGCCCGACGGGAAAACGGTGACCTATTGCGGCATCCGCGACCAGGTCTTCGACATCTACACGATCTCCGTCGATGGCGGCGAGGAGCGGCGGCTGACCCATGGCGAGGGCCGCAACGACGGGCCGGACTGGTCGGCAGACGGCGAATGGATCTATTTCAACTCCAGCCGTACCGGACAGATGCAGATCTGGCGGATCCGCCCGGACGGACGCGACGTCACGCGGATCACCGACAGCCCCTATGGCGACTGGTTCCCGCATCCGTCGCCTGATGGTAAGCACCTGCTGGTGCTTTCCTACGACGGCGATGTCTTCGATCACCCAAGAGACCTCGATGTTCGCTTGAGGCTGATGGGCATGGACGGCGGCAATGCCCGCATCCTGTTCGCGCTCTTCGGCGGGCAGGGAACGATCAATGTTCCGAACTGGGCGCCGTCGAGCGATCGTTTCGCCTTCGTCCGCTACGAACCGGAAAGCTGACCGCGCTGGACAAGTATATCGGGACCATGCTAGCGATGCGGTCGTTCGCAGGGCGCATCCGATCCGCGGGAAGGGCAAGGCCCACCTGTCTCACTGAACTTGGTTGCCACACCTCTTTTCAGTCTGTGGGCGCGGATACCGGACGTGAATGAAAGGAGGTCTTTCATGATCACGCGCGATCTTTCCGCGAACATTACCCTCGATACGATCCGCAAGCAGGCCAAGGCTTTTTTGAAGGCCGTCAAGATTGGCGATTCCAGTGCAAGGCAGCGGGCGCTTCCCTATTTCTCCGAACCGACCGCAATGGGCCTTCAGGATGCCCAACTCGTGCTTGCCCGCGAATTCGGCTTTGCCAGCTGGACGCGGCTGAAGCGGCATCTGGAGAAGGCCGAGAGCGGCACGCCGTCGACCGAACAGGTCGCAAACCGCTTTCTCGCTCTGGCGACGGTCTCCTATTTCGGCGACACCGCCGCCGATCCCGAGCGGTTCGCTCAGGCGCTCGACCTGCTCAAGGACCACCCTGAAATTGCCGGGGACAGCATTCACGTGGCCGCCGCACTCGGCGACGCCGCGGCGATCGACCGCTTTCTTGATGGCGACCCGAAACTTGCAGAGAAGCGCGGCGGTCCGTTCGACTGGCAGCCGCTGCTCTACGCCGCCTATGCCCGCGTTCCCGGCCGCTCGTCGCTGCCGGCGGGCGATCGCCTGATCGCGCGTGGGGCCGATCCGAACGCCTACTGGCTCGACGACGGCCAGTATCGTTTCACGGCCTTGACGGGCGTTTTCGGTGAGGGCGAGGCAGGGCCGGAGCGGCAGCCGCCGCACCCGGATTGCCTTGCCTTTGCGCGGCTGCTGCTGAATGCCGGTGCCCGGGCCAATGACAGCCAGGCGCTCTACAACCGGATGTTCGAGCCGGACAATTCGTGCCTGCAGTTGCTTCTCGATCATGGCCTCAATGCCGACGACCGCAACAACTGGCTGGTGCGCAACGATGGTGGTCTGGTCGAAAACGGCGAGCGCGTCTTCGACTATCAGCTTGCCTGGGCGCTGGAAAAGCGGATGTCCGATCGTGTCCGGCTGCTCGTCGCGCACGGTGCCGACGTCAATCGCCCGATCAAGGGGCGCACGCCCTATCAATGGGCCGAACTCGGCGGCGATCCGGCGCTGGCGCAATACCTCGTGTCGCGCGGCGCGACCGAAGCGCCGCTGGAGGATGTCGACCGGCTGGCTCGTGCCATCGGCCAAGTGAAGGCCGACGAGGCGAGGGAACTCGTCGACGCGGATCCGACGCTTGTGGCCCGAGCCCAGGCCGCGCACCCGGCTATCCTGCACGAGGCGGCGGGCGAGGACCGGCACGACGCTGTGGCGCTGATGCTGTCGCTCGGCTTCGACGTCAACCGCATGACCTCGCGCACGCCGTTGCACGAGGCGGCGCTGCATGGCCATGTCGCGATGGCGCGGCGCCTGCTCGATCACGGCGCCAATGCCTCGGCCCGCGACCCCTACCATCATGCACCGCCGATCGGCTGGGCCAAGTACAACGGCAAGGACGAGATGGTCGCCTTCCTGAAGGATCAGCCACTCGATGTCTTCGCAGCCGCGTCGTTCGGTGTGACCGCGCGCCTCGCCGATATCCTCGACCGGCAGCCGGATCTGATCGAAACGCCATTCGGCACGTTCCGCGGCCGCGGCCGGCCGGAACCGCAGCACGACTGGATGACGCCGCTGGCCTTCGCGGTGATCAACGGGCAGGCGGAATCGGTACAGCTACTTCTCGAAAGGGGCGCGAATGCGCGCCTTCGGGATGGCGCAGCAGGTCCATCGATACGCGATCTTGCCGTAGAGCAAGGCAATGCGGAGATCATCGCCTTGCTGCGCGTTTCGGCCGCCGCTCCGCAATAGGCTGTGCAGCAGGAGGCGCGGGCGATTGGCCCGCACCTCCAGATCTCCGCTGCGACCGCTGATTGTCGGCTGATTCAGCCGGTTGAAATCGTTAATTATTTTATCACCAGCTTATTTAAGCCAAACTTCGATATTGGCCGCTAGGGTGCCCTCAGTATCGGCTGCCATCGTTGCGCATCGCACCTCCACAAGTGCTAGAATGCCCGGCATGGCCGGTGCGGACGAGGGGGACTGGCGTGGTGGAAAAGGCGTTGCGGCAGGCAAAACGGGACAAGACGGTCTGGGCGATCCATGCCGCCTGTACCCTGGTCGCGGTCCTGATCATTGCAAGCCTCATCTATGTGCTCGATCGGTCGGTCACCGAGGCCGATCGTTTCGGACTTTCGGCCGAGCGCCGGCTCGTCGCAAACGAGTTGCGCCACCAGATGGATGCCGTCGTTCAGTTCCAGGCGCAGGTGTCCTTCTGGGACAAGACCTACGAGGAACTGGCGAGCGGGCACGCCAGCGACAGTTTTATCACGGACGAGCTTTCGGGCTGGCTTTGGGAAGACTACGGCTTCTCCTGGATCATCTTCACGGATCCGGCGCGCAACGTCTCGACGGCGCTCAAGGATGGCGTGTCGGTTCCGGCCGGGGTGGCGCGCGTGCCGCTCGACGAGGTCGACGATCTCGTGGAGGAGGCCAAGCGCCGCTACGACAATGCGCTCAGGAACAACGGCGGCACCTATAAACTCGATGTCACGACGCCGGATCCGCAATCCGTCATGCCGGCGGTGCCCGGCATCCACGCGGTGGACCTGCGCGAGATCGACGGGCGCATGAGCGTTGCGGTGGTGCAGGCGGTCATCCCGGAGACTTTGGTGGTTCCGGCGGAACGGCGCGATCCGGTGCTGATGGTCGCGGTTCGACCGGTCACGCCGAAGATGACGCGCGAGATCGCGGCGCGGCTGGGTATTCGCGGACTGGCCTTTGTTCCGCTCAACGAGCGGCCAGCAAGCAGCGCCTATGCGTCTGTCGGGCGCTGCACCGACTCGTCCTGTCTCGTGGCCGCCTGGGTGCCGAAATCGCCCGGCGGGTTCGTCCGCGCGGAACTGTTGCCGAGCGTCATCATCATGGCGATCGTCGCAGCCCTGCTGATGGCTTTCGTGGCGCTGCGCTTCTCGACGCTCTTTGCCGCCCTGCAGCAGAGCGAAGCGCTGAACCGGCACCTGGCCAAGCACGACCGCCTGACGGGGCTGATGAACCGCAGCGGCTTCGACGACATGCTGGCAGCGGCGCTTCTGCGGGCGAATATCCACCCTTTCACGCTGGTTTATGCCGATCTTGACGAGTTCAAGGAGGTCAACGACCGGCATGGCCACGCCGCCGGCGACGCCGTGCTGGTGGCCATGGCCGAGCGTTTTCGCAATCGTGCCGGGCCCAAGGGCACGGTTGCCCGGCTCGGAGGTGACGAATTTGCGGTCATTCTCGGCGATTGCAGCGAGGCCGAAGCCCGCAGCCTGACGGCCGGCCTGATTGCCGACGCGCAGACACCGGTCGCCTACAACGGCCAGATGCTCGTCGTCGGCGGCAGCGCCGGCATTGCCTTTGCACCGCGGCACGGACAGACGGCGCGCCAGTTGCTGCTGGCTGCCGACGAAGCGCTCTATCTCGCCAAGCGGCGCGGCCGCAATCGCTTCGAAACGGCCGATGACATGGTGTTGCCGGCTGAGAAGAACGACGGCCAGACGGCCGCTTGAAGGTTCAGCGCCGGCTGGCGGCCGCGCTACTCCGGAACATTGTAGGGCGTGATCACCACCACGGCGGAGAGCTGCGGGCCGATCGCCGGCGCCTGGGCGCCCGGCCGCAGCATCATCGTGCGAAATGCCGTGCGTGCATCGGTCCGTAGGTCGTGATGCAGTACGAAGTGAATGCGCCGTTCGCGCAGCAGCGCCAGATTGTCCTCATCGAGATCATGGGCGATGTAGAGCATGCAGGAGCGTTCGAGGCCCTCGAAGGCTGCAAGCACGGAGCGGTTGCCGCCGCCTATCGAATAGGCCGCGTTGATATCCGGATTGGCCGAAAGTGCTGCATGGGCCAGGAGCCCGGTTTCACTGTCGCGGCCGTGGCCTTCGCTGATCTCGACGATCCGGATTGTCGGATAGCGCTCGCGCAGCACCCGGCGAAAGCCGATCTCTCGTTCTTCCTCACCTCGAAAACGGCCGCTCGAAAGGGTCACCAGCACGGTTGCCGGCGCGCTGGAGAAGCGCTCGCCGAGGAGGTAGGCGGCCGTTTCGCCCGCCGCCCGGTTGTCGGCGCCGGCATAGGCCGTCCGCTGCGAATGGGGCAGATCGGTTACCAGAGTCACGACGGGCGTGCCGCCCATCTCGAAGCGGGCGACGGCGGCGACGATCTCGGGTACATCTGGCGCCTTCAGCACCAATCCGTCGGTTCCGCGCAGCCGGATCCGGTCGAGCAGTTGCACGATGTCCTGCGGGCGCATCGTCTCGGCAAAGTGAAACCGGCAGCGAAAGACGGTGGGCGCGAAGGTCAGCGCCTCGCTCTCGAAGGCGCGCCGCACCGCATCGGTAAAGCGCTGCGGCGACTCCATGACGATATCGATCGCGAACTTGCGCCCCTGGATGTCGAGGCCGGCCTGCTGCTTTTCCAGTTCCTCGATGGCTGCGCGAACCCGGGCCTCCGTCTGGCGGCGCACGCCCGGCCGCTCGTTGAGCACACGATCGACGGTCGCGGTGCTGAGGCCGGCCTGAAAGGCGATGTCCTTGACCAGAAACGGATGGGCCATCGTTGCGCGCTCCTGATGGATTTTTGATGGATTCTTGCTCTATATCATGTTTTGCCGCCGCCTATAGTCGTGTTCATCAGGATGTTTCAGAGGAGGAAACGCGATGAAGACCGACAACAAAGCGCGCCAGCGGATCGACCGTGTCTGGCTCACCGAGGAGGCCTGCGATCTCGAGGCGTTCCGGGCGGAAGTCGAACGCCAGACCAATCTGTCCGACTATCCCCATGCCTCCGGCTGCGAAAAGAACGTCCTGATCTATGACAGCGCCGCGTTGATTGCGGCGTGCGGCGACGGCGAGGCGCGGCGTTCGGTTCTGGCGGAAATCTGCGAGGCGCTGGCAACGGGCCCCGGCGTGGCGGTCTTCAAGCGCGCCTATGCCGATACGGCGGCAATCGACGTCGCAAGCGGGGTCTTCGACGCCATCATCGAAGAGCAACATCGCAGCAACAGCGGTGGCGGCGATCACTTCGCCAAGCCCGGCGCCAACGACCGCATCTGGAACTCGCTGGAAAAGCACTGCCTGAACGCACCGGAGAATTTCGCCGCCTATTACGGCAATGCCGTCATCGCGCTCGTCAGCGAGGCCTGGCTCGGGCCGAACTACCAGATGACGGCGCAGGTCAACCGGGTCAACCCGGGCGGGGCGGCGCAATCGGCGCACCGAGACTATCACCTCGGCTTCCAGACGGCGGCCGTGATCGAGCAGTATCCGGCGCATGTCCACAAGCTTTCGCCGGTGCTGACGCTGCAGGGCGCGGTTGCCCATTGCGACATGCCGCTCGAAAGCGGACCGACGCTATTCCTGCCCTATAGCCAGACCTATGTGCCGGGCTATCTGGCGCTCAACCGGCCGGAATTCCGCGCCTATTTCGACGCACATCACGTGCAGCTCCCGCTTGAAAAGGGTGACGTCGTCTTCTTCAATCCGGCGCTCTTTCATGCTGCCGGCACCAACCGCTCCCAAGATATCCGCCGCGTCGCCAACCTGCTGCAGGTGTCCTCGGCCTTCGGGCGCGCCATGGAAACCGTCGATCGACTGACGATGAGCGCGGCGCTCTATCCGGCCTTGCGGGCCTTGCTGGCGAACGGCAAGCTGTCGCGGGCGGAAGCGGCCAATGCCATCGCCTCCTGTGCCGAAGGCTACTCGTTCCCGACCAATCTTGACCGAGACCCGCCAATCGGCGGGCTGGCGCCGGAGACGCAGGCGCAATTGATGCGCGAGGCGCTCACTGCGGGAACGGGCGAGGAGGAGTTTCTTGCGGTGCTTGAGGCGCAGGCGAAACGCAAGCTGAGCTGACGCGCGAGCTACCATTTGACAGGCTCCCGGCGTGTTTCACCCGGGAGCCGCAGCCGTTTCAAACGATCATTTCCGAGGGAGGAATTCGATGAGTGGACAATTGCAGGGCAAGATCGCCATCGTCACCGGTGGTACGCAGGGGCTGGGCGCGACGATTGCTGGCCTTTTCGCTGAGCGTGGCGCCAAGGGTATCGTCATTTGCGGGCGCAACGCCGCCAAGGGATGGGCGAAGGCCGAGCAGATCGGCAAGGCACATGGCGCGAAAGTCGTCTATGTCGAAGCCGATCTGGAGAAAGTGGACGACGCCCGCAAGGTGGTCGCCGCTTGCGACGCCGAATTCGGCCGGGTCGATGCGCTGG
Organism: Ensifer sp. LBL; assembly: GCF_050435225.1. Lineage (NCBI taxonomy): Bacteria > Pseudomonadati > Pseudomonadota > Alphaproteobacteria > Hyphomicrobiales > Rhizobiaceae > Ensifer > Ensifer sp. LBL. The sequence continues at coordinate 333,198 of NZ_JBNDJY010000003.1, forward strand.
TCAACGCTGCGGCCATCACCGACCGCGGCACCATCCTCGATACCACGCCCGAACTCTTCGACCGCATGTTCGCGATCAACGTGCGCGCACCGTTCTTCCTGATGCAGGAAGCGGTGAAAGTCATGCGGCGCGAGAAGACCGAAGGCACGATCGTCAACATCGGCTCGATGTCGGCGATGGCCGGCCAGCCGTTCATCGCCGCCTATTGCTCGTCGAAAGGCGCGCTCGAAACGCTGACCAAGAACACGGCCTATGCGCTGCTGCGCAACCGCATCCGCGTCAACGGGCTGAATATCGGCTGGATGGCTTCCGAAGGCGAAGACCGCATACAGCGCGAGTTTCACGGCGCGGCTGCCGATTGGCTCGAAAAGGCGGCGGCTAGCCAGCCTTTCGGCCGGCTCGTCGATCCGGCCGAGGTGGCGCGTGCCTGCGCCTACCTGTCGTCGGCCGAATCCGGACTGATGACCGGATCGGTCATCTGCTTCGACCAGTCGATCTGGGGCGCCTATGACGGTTCGCCGCATCCGGTCGCTCCGCTCTGAGGCGAGGCAGCAAGAAGCAGGTGGAAAGCGGCGCACCAGTTCCCGACCGGGACGGCGCCGCTTGTCTTTGTCAAACGGCTGTGCACTTAGTGCCGTCGTCAGGTGCCCGCGAAAGCGGGAGAATCGGGAATCCGGTCGAAATTCCGGAACGTGCCCAACGCTGTGACGGGGACGATCGCGTCTAAGATGGCCTTGAATTGATTCAAGGTTCTGCCACTGGATCTTCAATCGATCTGGGAAGGTGGGGCGATCGGTTGAACCGAAGTCAGAAGACCGGCCTGGCGAGATAGACCGAACCCCGCGTGGACGGCGGGAGGTTTTCGCATTGTTGGGGATCGAACGATGCTGACTGAACCGAAGGGCGGCCTTGCGGCTGCCGGTGCCTTTTCGCTGCAAGAGCGGGAGGCCGTCTACCGTGCCATCGAGACACGTCGCGACGTGCGCGATGAATTCCTGCCCGAGCCATTGCCCGATGATCTGATCAGGCGCCTGCTGGCCGCGGCACACAGCGCCCCGTCCGTGGGCTTCATGCAGCCCTGGAACTTCGTGCTGGTGCGGGCGGAAGAAACGCGCGAGCGGGTTTGGCAGGCGTTTCGCCGCGCCAATGACGAGGCCGCGCTGATGTTCGAGGCGGAACAGCAGGGAAAGTATCGCGCGTTGAAGCTCGAAGGCATTCGCAAGGCGCCGCTCAGCATCTGCGTCACCTGCGACCGCACGCGCGGCGGCACTGTCGTGCTCGGGCGTACCCACAATCCGCAGATGGACGTCTATTCCACCGTCTGCGCCGTGCAGAACCTCTGGCTTGCAGCGCGCGCCGAAGGGGTGGGTGTCGGCTGGGTCAGCATCTTCCACGAGGCCGAGATCAAGGCGATCCTCGGCATCCCCGACGATATCGAGATCGTCGCCTGGCTCTGCCTCGGCTATGTCGACCGCCTCTATCAGCAGCCGGAACTCGCCGTGAAGGGCTGGCGCCAGCGCCTTCCGCTCGAGGACCTGGTTTTCGAAGAAGGATGGGGATGCAGCAAGGAGAAGGCGTAAGGCTTCGTCCGATCAATTCTGGACCGGCTGATAGGCCGGTCCCTTCGGGTGCTTGAGGTCGATCGCAGTTTCTTCCTGCGGCAGGTAGGTGGGGCCGACGACGCGCACCTTGTTCTTCGACGGATCATAGGGCCGCTCTTCGGCCGGCACCTTGACAGTCTCGCCCGCCGCTTCCGGCTTCTTCGTCTCGATGACGATGATCGACGACTGGTCGTCGCCGGTCTTCGTACCTGTCGTCTTCGGCGTGGTTGCGGCGGTCTGCGGTATCTGGCAGCCGCACTGGCCGGGCTTGCTGACGGCGCGGGTGCGATAGGCAAAGGCGTTGGGCATTTCGGTATAGGGACGGCCGGTCACGGCCGAGACCATCTTGTCGCTCTCTTCCGTGTTGAGGTCGTGGAAATAGAGCTCCGTCTCAGCCCCTGGGCAGCGGGCCCGGCAGGCCTGTTCGTCGCGTGGGAAATCGGCCGGCGTCGCATCCGAAGAGATCGGGAAGAAGGCACCGTCACAGGTGCGCACGCACATGGTTCTGAGCGTGCCGCTATAGTAGCGCTCCTGCGGCGCGTAGCCGTCTTCGCCATGTCCGAGCATCGGGCCGTAGGCGTCCTCCGGTGGCAGGTCGGCAACGATGTTGCGGTGGCTTTCCGGCACGTCCGGTTCGACGCTTGCGAACTCCTCGCGGTCGCCATAGCAACCGTTGATCTCAAGTGCTGCGAGGATGCGGCGCCGGCTGTCGTCGCTGCCGCCGGCGACGATCTGCTCGCGCTCGGACTTCAGCATGCGCAGATTGTCTTCCATCTCGGCGATGAGACCGTTGAGCCCGCCGCAGGTGTCGGGGTCGCCGCCGTCGTAGCCGATGGCGTTGCCGCCACCGCAACCGGCGCGGCGGCGGTCGTTCTTGGCCCGCCGCAGTTCGATGTTCTGCCGTGAGATTGCGCTTGCATAGTCGCGCGCATCGGCATTGCTGGCGACGTAGTCAGGCAGTTGCGCGAGCCGGGCGTTCAGTCGGTCGCAGGCCGTCGATGCCAGTGACGGACCGGCACCGATCAGAACCAAAGGCACGAGGGCCGTAGCGACGTGTTTCAGGCGCGTGAACACGGGGCGTAAGTCTCTTCCTGTTGCCAGGTCGGCGCCAACTTCTGCGGGTGGCTGCCATCGGCATTCCTGTTTCGCCTCCATCATAGAGCTTGTCGGTGATCGTGCAACGACAAGCGACGGTTTGCGTTAACAGTGCCGATCGACGGACGCGCTTAGGCGGCGCGGGCGGTTTCCAGCGACATCGGGCGGTCGAGAACGGTGCCTTCGATCGCAGCGACCGCTTTCATCCGCGAAAGCAGATCCGGGGTCACTTCCCAGGCAACGGCAACCGCGAAGACCGAGCCGATGCGGTGCGGTTCGGCGATGCGCTCGCCCGGGCATCCCATGCGGCGGAACATGCGCTCCAGGAACACGTCCGTCACCGTAACGATGTGGCTGATGCCGGAAGCAAGGCCAAGCTCACCGACGCCGCACATGAGTTCGGCAGCCGCGACCGTCACCTGGTTCGAAGCGCGGTCCTGCGAAATCTCCGGCTCGATGCAGAAGCGGCTCGATTCCCAGACCGAAGCGCTACGGATTTCCGGATTGTCGCCAAGCAGGATCGGGAAAGTATCGTCGAGCATGTTCGGGCCGAGCGTCGGCAGGAGCCGCAGCGCGCCGCGCAGCCGGCCGGTATCGGGGGCATAGGACAGCACGTAGAGCGGGTTTGCCTGGTCGTAGTTGTCGATCTCCCATTCGCCTTCGGTCTGCACGTCCCATTTCAGGAAGTCGTGGAAGACGCGCTTGCGCAACCGGAACATGTCGTCGACGGCCGCCGGGTGTTGTGCGCGGGTCTTTCCGTTCAGGATCCTGATCATCGTTTTCTCCATCCGAGTTTGGGGATGGGGCGATGCTGTCAGGCTCGCGGCGGTTGCGTAACTGTCGCTAGCGACAGTTCAAATGCGCGATATTTGCCACTAGATTTCGAGGGGTTTCGGTGGAGGTGTGTCGTCGGGTGTCAAACGGTGGGGATCAGCGCGTGTCGTACGGCCTGTGCCACGGCCTGGGTGTTGGAAACGACATTCAGCTTGCGCCGCGCATTGGTCATGAAGAAGCGCACGGTGCGCTCGGAAATACCGAGAATCGTGGCGATTTCCCAATAGCTCTTGCCGGCGGCAGCCCAGGTCAGCACCTCGGTCTCGCGCCCGGTCAAACGCATCTCGCGGGTCGAAATGCTGCCAGCCATGGCGCCATGCTCAAGCATGGCGGCATGGAAGAGATTGGCGGCCAGCTGGAAATCACGCAGGTGATGCCGGCGATAGGTCGTCCATTCGCCGGCCGGCATGTTGACGTTGATCGCAAGCAACGCCATGCGCCCGGCAGGCGAGGGCAATGGCAGGGCGACGCCCTCGGTCGAAATGCCGATCTCCTGGGCGGCCTGGAACAGCGGTTCGCATTCCGGGAACCGATGCCGCGCCATCGTCCATTCCACCGGTCGCACGCCACCAAGCGCCAGCTTCAGGATCGGATCGATCCGGTGAAGGCTGCGGGCACGGTAGATTTCGGCGGCATAGGCGCCAAAGGTGTGATGCAACCGGCAGACCTTGAGCTCGTCCGCATAGGGCTCGGCTTCGAGATAGAGCAGATGGGCAATGCGGAAGGTTCGACGCATCAATGTGAAGAAATGAGCGGGCTCCACGCAGCCGCCGCATTCCAGGATTTCCAGCATGTCGAGGACAGCTTGCTGCTCAGTCATGCCACAACACCGAATCTCGTCCGAGGCCCCAGCATGGTTAGAGGTTCACCTTTTGTCCAGCGCAAACTTTCCCGATTGGTGTGTAATACCAATTGTGCACGCCTTGATTGCGGCTGCCGATCGGCCGCGTGAGGGAGGCTGATTCGCAGGCGATGCGTAAAACCGGCGATGCCGCGCCTGAGGCAGGCGCGACATCCGGATACGGTTTTGCCGGCGCCGGCATGGCGCCCAATTAAAGCGAAGACCGGTGGCGATCTCCGCGTTGCCATCTCAACCCGGATGGCTGGCTTCGACCACCGCCAGAGCCGCCATGTTGACGACGCCGCGCGAGGTGACGGACGGCGACAGGATATGGGCCGGGAGCGCCGAGCCGAGCAGGATCGGGCCGACATGCAGGCTGTCGGTCATGGTCTTGACGACACCGAGCGTGATGTTTGCGGCATCGAGATTGGGGAAGACCAGGAGGTTGGCTTCGCTCGTCAGGCTGCTGTCCGGCATGACGCGCTGGCGCAGCGCCTCCGAAATCGCGGCATCGCCGTGCATTTCGCCGTCGACCTCGAGGTCGGGCGCAAGTTCCCGCACGAGCTGCAGCGCCGTGCGCATCTTGGTGGCACTCTCCGAATCGCGCGAACCGAAGTTCGAATGCGAGACGAGGGCTGCGCGCGGGGTGATGCCGAAGCGGCGGATTTCCTGCGCCGCCATGACCGTCGTCTGGGCGATCTCTTCGGCGCTCGGGCAGTAGCTCACGTAGGTGTCGGTGAAGAAGGTCGCGCCGCGCTGCGAGATCAACAGGCTCAAGGCCGAGAAATCGAGCACGCCGTCGCGCTTGCCGATGATCTGCGAGACGTCGCGCAGGTGCTTGCTGTAGCGTCCTTCGACGCCGCAGATCAGCGCATCCGCTTCGCCGCGCTTGACGGCGAGCGCACCGATAACGGTCGTGTTGGTGCGCACGATGGTACGGGCAGCTTCCGGGATGACACCGAGGCGTCCGACGAGAGCGAAGTAATCCTCGACATAGTCACGGTAGCGCGGATCGCCTTCGGGGTTGACCACTTCGAAATCGACATCCGGGCGGATGCGCAGGCCATAGCGACGCAGGCGCGTCTCGATGATCTGCGGGCGGCCGATCAGGATCGGGCGGGCGGTGCCTTCTTCGAGCAGCACCTGGGCGGCGCGAAGCACGCGCTCGTCTTCGCCTTCGGCAAAGATCACGCGGTTCTTCTGGGCGTTCTTGGCAGCGGCAAAGACCGGCTTCATGATGAAGCCCGAGCGGAAGACGAAGCGGTTCAGCTTGTCGAGATAGGCGTCATAGTCCTGGATCGGACGGGTTGCGACGCCGCTTTCCTCGGCGGCCTTGGCAACCGCCGGCGCGATGCGCAGGATCAGGCGCTGGTCGAACGGCGAGGGGATCAGGTAGTCCGGGCCGAAGACCGGGGTCTCGCCGGAATAGGCGCGGGCGGCAACGTCGGAGGGCTCTTCGCGCGCAAGACCGGCGATGGCGCGCACGGCCGCCATTTTCATTTCTTCGTTGATCGTGCTTGCGCCGCAGTCGAGCGCGCCGCGGAAGATATGCGGGAAGCAGAGAACGTTGTTGACCTGGTTCGGGAAGTCCGAGCGGCCGGTGCAGATCATCGCGTCCGGACGGGCCTGGCGGGCGGCTTCCGGCATGATTTCCGGTGTCGGGTTGGCGAGCGCCATGATCAGCGGCTTTTCGGCCATCTGCGCCAGAAGTTCCGGCTTCAGGACGCCGGCGGCCGAGAGGCCGAGGAACACGTCGGCGCCGCCGATGCTGTCGGCGAGCACACGATTGCTGCTGTCCTGCTCGTAGACGGACTTCCATTCGTCCATCAGCACCTCGCGACCCTTGTAGACGAGGCCTTCGAGGTCATGCACCCAGATGTTTTCGCGCTTGGCGCCGAGCGTCACGAGAAGGTTGAGGCAGGCAAGTGCGGCGGCACCCGCGCCCGAGGTGACGATCTTGGCGGTCGCGATGTCTTTGCCGGCAAGTTCGAGGCCGTTGAGGATGGCAGCGGCGACGATGATCGCCGTTCCGTGCTGGTCGTCGTGGAAGACCGGAATCTGCATCTTTTCGCGCAGGCGGCGTTCGACCTCGAAACATTCCGGTGCCTTGATGTCTTCAAGGTTGATGCCGCCGAAGGTCGGCTCCAGCGCCGAAATCACGTCGACCATGCGCTCGATGCTCGACGCATCGATTTCGATGTCGAAGACGTCGATGCCGGCGAATTTCTTGAAGAGGACCGCCTTGCCTTCCATGACCGGCTTTGACGCCAGCGGGCCGATATTGCCAAGCCCGAGCACGGCCGTGCCGTTGGAAATGACCGCAACCAGGTTGGCGCGGGCGGTAAAATCGGCTGCCTGTTCCGGGTTATCGCGGATGGCGATGCAAGGGGCGGCAACGCCAGGCGAATAGGCCAGCGCCAGGTCGCGCTGGTTGCCGAGCGGCTTGGTGGGCTGGATTTCGAGCTTTCCCGGGCGGGGATAACGGTGGAAGAAAAGGGCCTGCTGGTCGATGTCGCCGCTGGCCGGACCGGTATGGGATTTCGTCTTGTCGCCCGTATTCATGCTCTCACATTCCTCATTCGTGGTCGTGCCTTTTGGCATGAATTCGAAGCGAGGTACAGTTTTGCAGTGTTGATTTCGGCGGCAGACCGGCAACGCAATGTTGATGTCATCTTCTTGAAACACGAGTCTGGTTTCACGAAGGCACGAAGCGTAACCAGAGACGAGGCTGGCATGATGGCGGCGCAGCAAGACAACTCCGTACGAAAGCTCAGGACGTTGTTCATCTCGGACGTCCATCTCGGCTCCAAGGCGGCCAAGACCGACTATCTGCTCGACTTCCTGCGGCATCATGAAGCGGAGACGATCGTTCTGGTCGGCGACATCGTCGACGGATGGCGGCTGAAGCGCAGTTGGTACTGGCCGCAGAACTGCAACGACGTCGTGCAGAAGCTCTTGCGCAAGGCGCGCAAGGGCACCCGCATCGTCTACATCCCCGGCAATCACGATGAGTTCCTGCGCGACTTTCCGGGCGTGCATTTCGGCGGCATCGAGGTGGCGCAGCGCTACATGCACGAGGGGGCAGACGGCCGTAAGTACCTCGTGCTGCACGGCGACGAATTCGATGTCGTCGTGCGCAACGCCCGCGTGCTCGCCTATCTCGGCGACTGGGCCTATGACACGGCGATCGCCATCAATATCGGCCTTGCGGCGGTCCGCAGGCGTCTCGGCATGCCCTACTGGTCGTTCTCGTCCTGGGCGAAGCTCCAGGTCAAGCACGCCGTCAACTTCATCGGCGAGTTCCAGAAGGTGGTCGCCGAGGAGGCGCGCCGCCACGATGCACAGGGCGTGATCTGTGGTCACATCCACCATGCCGTGATCGAGGAGATCGGCGACATCCGCTACATCAACACCGGCGACTGGGTGGAAAGCTGCACGGCGATTGCCGAGCACCACGACGGCACGATGGAGCTGATCACCTGGCACCAGATGCGCGGCGGCGCCAGCGAAGGCGAAGCATCCGGCGAAGCGGACAAGCTGCTTGCCCAACTGCTGACCCAGCGCGCGGCCTGATCATCGCGCCGCGCCGAAAGTCCTGTCGCGAAAACTAGGTTATGGCGAGGCGCGCCCGGCTCGTGCTAGAGAGTGGGCACAGCCATCAGGTCAGACGATGATTCCCTCCCAAGCGCCCGCCTATGTGGGCCCTCCGCCGCGCCATTTTGCGCTTCGCATTGCTTTGCTCTTCTGTGCGCCGCTGATCGTCAACGGCTTCGCGATGCCGTATTTCCCGATGTGGCTGAGCACGCTGTCGATGAGCGACTTCGAGATCGGCGTCGTCCTGGCGCTGCCGATGTTCGTGCGCGTCATCACCGCGCCCATCGCCGGCGTCATCGCCGATCGGCTCGGCGAGCGAGCGATCGTGCTGATCTGGTCCGGCTTTCTGTCGCTCGCAACGGCGCTGGTGCTGTTCTACTTCCGTGAGTTCTGGCCGGTGCTGGTCATCTATACGCTGCAGTCGGCCGTCTATTCGCCCTATGTGCCGATCGTCGAGGCGATCGCTCTGTCAGGCGTGCGGCGCTGGGGCTTCGATTATGCCCATATGCGGCTCTGGGGTTCGGTCGCCTTCATCGGCGCGACGATGCTCGGCGGCTGGATGGTCGGCATTTTCGGCAGCGACATGGTGCTTCCGGCGATGGCGATCGGCTTTGGCCTGACGATCGTGATGGCCTATGCCGCGCCACGGGTCGGCAAGCCGCGGCGGCCGTCGCCGATCACGGCCTTGACCGAGCCGCCGCCGAAGTCGCTTCGGCAGCTCGACCTGCAGCTGCTTTTGATCGGGGTGACGCTGGTCAACGCCAGCCACGCGATGCTCTTCGCCTTCTCGGCGATCTACTGGCAGCACATCGGCTACAGCGGTACCGAGATCGGGCTGCTCTGGAGCGCGGGCGTGGCGGCCGAGGTGACGATGTTCATCTTCGCCAAGGCGATCAGTCGCCGTTTCAGTGTCTGGGTGATGATCCTGTCCGGCTGTTTTCTCGCCGTGGTGCGCTGGATCATCTTCCCGATGGATCTCGGCTTCAGCGGCTATTTCATCCTGCAGTGCTTCCACGCCTTCACCTACGCGATCATGCACACCGGCATGCAGCACAAGCTGGTCGAGCGCGTGGTGGAATCGCAGGAAGCGTCGGCCCAGGGGCTCTACTTCTTCTATACCGGCATCTTCACGGCGATCTTCACGTTCCTGTCCGGCTATTTCTACAACTGGTACGGGGTCAACGGCTTCTATTCCATGTCGGTCGTCGCTTTTGCCGGCTGCTGCTTTGCCGTCACCGCCTGGTATCTTCAGCCCCAGAGGCGCGGCTCCGGCGGGAAGACGAGCGACGCCTCGTAGCGCAGGCCAGGCTCACGATCTTTGGCAAGCAGCAGCGGTCCGTCGAGATCGACGAAATCCGCGCCCTGGGCCACCAGGATCGCCGGAGCCATGGCCAGCGAACTGCCGACCATGCAACCGACCATGACCTTGAGCCCGAGCGCATCTGCCTGCGCGCGCATGCGCAGCGCCTCGGTCAGCCCTCCGGTCTTGTCGAGCTTGATGTTGACCGCATCGTAGCGGCCGACGAGGGCTGCGAGGTCCTCGGTCGCATGCACGCTTTCATCGGCGCAGATTGGAACGGGGCGGGCGACCGTTGCCAGCGCCTCGTCTCGGCCGGCCGGCAGCGGCTGCTCGATCAGGTCGATCCGTTCCTCGGCGCAGAGCGCGAAGTGATAGGCGAGGGTCTCGGGTGTCCAACCTTCGTTGGCGTCGAGGATGATGCGGCTTTCCGGTGCACCGGCGCGCACCGCGCGGATCCGAGCGGCATCATCCGCCGTTCCGACCTTGACCTTGAGGAGCGCGCGGTGGGCGTACTTAGCCGCCTGTTGGCGCATCGCGTCGGGCTCGGCAAGCGAAAGCGTATAGGCCGTGGTCAATGCTTCCGGTGAAGAAACGCCGGCAAGAACATGGGCCGGTTGGTTTTTCTGCTTTGCTTCCAGGTCCCACAGGGCGCAATCGACGGCGTTGCGGGCGGCACCCGGCTTCATCTCGCGCTGCAGGTCCGCACGGCTGAGCCCGGCCTCGATGCGGGGACGGATGGCTGCGATTTCTGCCAGTACCGTGTCGAGCGTTTCGCCGTAGCGGCCGTAGGGAACGCATTCGCCGGAGCCGGTATGGACGCCATCGCCTATGCGGCAGGTGACGACGCTTGCCGTCGTCTTGGAGCCGCGCGAGATCGTAAACGTGCCCGCAATCGGGAAATGTTCCACGGCGGCATCGAGGGAAAGTGACATGAAAGCGTCTCCGGCAGGTAATCTGTTGGCCCGGCGTCATAGCGCCGCAACGTTCGGGTGACAGCAAAGGTGCGAGCCGTTATGACGGTGGAAGGATTTACGAATCTTTACACAGTCGTTGCCTCCGGTCGGACGCGCAACGCTCGCGGTAACACTTTAGGTCTGCTGCACAATCTTGTCCTCAAATCTATCGAGATTGGACGAGTTTTGCAGGGGCAAATCGGGATAACAGAAGACACGTGTCGCAAGCCGCCCGCAAGATGACCGCCGATGTCGCGCTGTCCGAGAGTGGCAGCGGGCGAAGCTATGTCTTCACCGGCGCCTGGCGGCACGAGACCGCCGAGGCGATGGCGGCAAAGCTCGATGGCCTTGCGCGCAAGGGCGACGGGGCAGCCCAGTTCGATCTGTCCGGTGTGACGGCGATGGATACCGCAGGCGCCTGGATCATCCGCCGCTTCATGACCCGCATCGTCGGACCGTCGCGCGACAACGTTCATTTCGCCGAGGGCGGGCAGCGTTATGTCGAGTTGATCGATGCCCTGCCGGCGGAGCTGCGTTCTCCGGACAAGGGCAGCGAACGGCTGCCGCTGTTCCAGCGCATCTTCGCCCCGATCGGCGAGGTCATGGCGGCGACGTGGGAAGATATCGTCGCGGCGATGTATATTCTGGGCTCCGCGGTGCGCGGTGCACAGCTGAAGCTTGGACGGCACAGCGGCGTCTCGCCGGCGGCGATCGTTCACCAGATCGACCGCATGGGCGTGATGGCGGTTCCGATCATCACGCTGATGTCGTTCCTGATCGGCGCCATCATCGCCCAGCAGGGCGCGTTCCAGCTGCGCTATTTCGGCGCCGAAGTCTTCGTCGTCGATCTCGTCGGCATCCTGCAGCTGCGTGAAATCGGCGTGCTCCTGACGGCGATCATGATCGCCGGCCGCTCCGGCAGCGCGATCACCGCCGAAATCGGCTCGATGAAGATGCGCGAAGAGGTGGATGCGCTGAAGGTGATGGGCCTGAGCCCGGTCGGCGTTCTGGTCTTCCCGCGCCTCGTGGCGCTGACCGTCGCGCTGCCGCTCCTGACGATCATCGCAAATTTCGCAGCCCTGGTCGGCGCGGCGCTCGTCGCCTGGGGCTATTCGGGCATCACCATCCCGACCTTCCTTGCCCGCTTGCAGGAAGCCGTCGATTTCTCGTCGGTCGCCGCCGGCATGATCAAGGCGCCGTTTATGGCGCTGATCATCGGCGTCGTAGCAGCCGTCGAGGGCTTGAAGGTGGGCGGCAGCGCGGAGTCGCTCGGCCGCCACGTGACGTCTTCCGTGGTCAAGTCGATCTTCGTCGTGATCCTGATCGACGGGCTGTTCGCCATGTTCTACGCGGCCATTGATTTCTGATGCGGAGAACAGCGTGAACCCAGTCGAAAAGAGGCACGAGGAATACCAGCCGACCGAGGCGAACGAGCGGGAGTCGGTGCTTTCCGTTCGCGACCTGACGGTCGGTTTCGGGTCCAACATCGTGCTCGACAAGCTGAACCTCGAGATCTACCGCGGCGAAATCCTCGGCTTCGTCGGAGCGTCGGGTACGGGCAAATCGGTGCTGATGCGCACCGTCCTGAGGCTGCTTGCGAAGCGGTCCGGCAAGATCGAAATCCTCGGCGCGGACTACGACAACATCACCGAGGGCGAGCGCATCGCGCTCGACATGCGCCTTGGTGTTCTCTTCCAGCACGGGGCGCTGTTTTCTGCGCTGACGGTGCGCGAGAACATCCAGGTGCCCATGCGCGAATATCTCGACCTGCCGCAAAGCCTGATGGACGAGCTGGCGCGGGTGAAGATCGAGCTGGTCGGTCTTGCACCGGAGGCGGCGGAAAAATACCCGTCCGAGCTTTCCGGCGGCATGATCAAGCGCGCAGCACTTGCGCGTGCACTGGCGCTCGATCCGGACCTGGTTTTCCTCGACGAGCCGACTTCGGGGCTGGATCCGATCGGGGCGGCCGAGTTCGACGAGTTGATCGCCAAGCTGCGCGACACGCTGGGATTGACCGTGTATATGGTGACTCACGACCTCGACAGCCTCTTTTCGGTCTGCGACCGGATCGCGGTTCTCGGCAAGAAGAAGGTTCTGGTCGAAGGCACGGTTGAAGACATGCTCGCCTGCGACGATCCGTGGGTGCAGTCCTATTTCCGTGGCAAGCGGGCACGATCGATCGTTCGCCACGATCAATGACCGGAGCATCCGGCCTCAGGCGAACGGCCTGAAGCGGGTATGATCCGGAAACAAATGTTGGAGCCTTGCGCGATGCGTTCGCTGGACGCATGGCGCTCCGCTAGGTGCGGTTTTGACGCCCAGGTGTCGAGATCGAAGGAAGAGCCGGTGAAGCGGCCACGAAGGTAGTCGGTACGAATGGAAACGAAAGCGAACTACGCCATTGTCGGTTTCTTCACGGTGTTCGTGGTCGCGGCCGCATTCGGCTTCGTCTACTGGATGTCGCAGTATGGCCGAAGCGGCGAGATGATCGAGCTGGTGGTCAATATTCCGGGGTCGGCCAACGGCCTTTCGGTCGGCTCTCCGGTGCGCTTCAACGGCATTCCCGTCGGCACGGTTCGCAACCTCGCGATCGATGCCAACGACCCGCGCTATTCGATCGCACTGACCGAGGTCTCGGTCGATGCGCCGGTGCTGAAGTCGACCAAGGCGACGCTCGAAGTGCAGGGCCTGACGGGTGCTGCCTATATCGAGCTTAGCGGCGGTCACAAGGGCGACGAGAACATCCTGAAGACCGCGATCGAAAAGGGCACGCAGGCCCGCATCCTTGCGGACCAGTCGAGCGTCACCAGCCTGCTCGCTACGGCCGACCAGATCATGGACCGCGCCAACAGCGCCATCACCGACATCCAGGGCTTCGTGACCGACGTGCGCGGTCCGCTCACCAAGACGATCGGCAATGCCGAGAAGTTTTCCGACGCGCTTGCGAACAATTCCGGCGCGATCGACGATTTCCTCAAAAGCGTGACGGAACTCTCCGGCTCGGTCAGCGCGGCATCCAAAAAGCTCGACTCGACCCTCGAAACGGCCGAGACGCTCGTGAAGTCGGTGGACCCGAAGAAGATCGACCGCATCGTCTCGAACGTCGAGCAGATCAGCAACGACCTTAAGCAGGCTTCGGGCGGCGTTTCCGAGACCATCGCGGCTTTCCGGCAGACCGTCGAAACCTACGAGCAGTTCGGAAAGAACGCTCAGAAGACGCTGGAGCGGGTCGATACGCTGGTCGCTTCGGTCGACAAGCAGAAGGTGGAGCTCGTCGTCAACGACATCACCGCGGCGACCGCCGACGCCCGCAAGACCGTTGCCAACATCTCGCAGTTCGCCGCGAAGATCACGGCGCGCCAGCAGGACATCGACCGCACGATCACCGACGTGACGCAGCTCGCGAGCAAGCTGAACGCTTCGGCCAACCGCGTCGACAGCATTCTCGTCAAGGTCGACGGCTTCCTCGGCGACGCCGACGCGCCTTCGCTTTCGGCGGATGCCCGCGCGACGCTCGAGTCCTTCCGCAAGATGGCAGACAATCTGAACGCGCAGATCGGGCCGATCGCTGACAACCTTCGTCGCTTCTCGGGCTCGGGCCTGCGCGACGTCGAGGCGCTCGTCACCGATACGCGCCGCACGGTGCAGAGCCTGGAGAACACGATCTCGACGTTCGACAAGGATCCGCAGCGTCTTCTCTTTGGCGGCGAGACGGTAAAGCAATATGATGGCCGCACCCGACGCTGAGTCGGTGGGCACAGCCGGCGTGGGGCCGGGTGGTGTGTTTCGATCCGGAATGCGCCGAAGTTGTGTGGGACAAAGGTAACGGCAGTATGAGTTTTCCAGGGCTGGTGGGCGTGCGAGTAGCGGGAGCGTGGCGCTCCGCCCTGATGATCATGCTGGCAGCAGGACTTGCCGGCTGCGGTACCAAAGCGGTCAACGACACCTATAGTCTTTCGGCAAGACCGGCCGTCGAAGGTCGTGCAGCCACGGGCAAGCAGATCCTCGTGCCGGAGCCCACGGCTCTGAAGGCGCTCGACAGCGATCAGGTCGTCATCCGCCTCTCCGGCGCGGAACTGCAATATCTCGCCAAGGCGCAGTGGAGCGATCGCCTGCCGAAGCTGGTGCAGTCAAAGCTCGTCCAGGCCTTCGAGGACACGGGCAAGGTCGGCGGCGTCGGCAAACCGGGCCAAGGCCTGGCAATCGATTACCAGGTCATCACCGAAATCCGCGCTTTCGAGATCTCGACCGAAGGCACCGACGTGGCCAATGTCGAAATCTTCGCCAAGATCCTCAACGACCGCAACGGCACGGTTCGGGCGGCGAAGGCGTTTCGCGCCTCGGCTGCGGTGAGGGGCACGGGCAATACGGCATTCATCAACGCCATGGACCAAGCTTTCGCCACGGTTTCCGCAGAAATCGTCAGCTGGACGCTCGGTTCCATCTAGGGACGCCGAAGGCGTTCTCTATCGCGCGACGACCGTCTCGATCCGGTTGATCACTTCCGCGACGCCTTGCACGTGCCTGGCCGCCTCTTCGGCGCGCGCAACTTCGGCTGCTGTTGCCACCAAGCCGGCGAGCAGGATCGTATTGCCTTTGCCGGTCACCGTGACATCGGCGGCATCGAGGCCGGGCGTGACCGCCAGGAGATGGGCGACGCAGCGTTCCAGTTCCGCAGGGTGATCGGCCGCCTGCCGCTCCGGCTCGTCGCCGTAAAATGTGCGCTTCTTGAAGATCATCGTTTTCACCTCGCTCGACGAAAGTGAAACGCCAGACGACGCGCTTTGTTCGCCTGTTTCATTCGAAACAGCGGGATGAGCCCGATCCGTGCGATGGCTCGCTTCAGGCGACGGACGGCTCCGTCGCGGTTAAGTCACACGGGGATATACAAAAATGCGCGGTTCTTGCTTCGCCATGGCTCTGGCGACGACGATGGCATTTGCCTTGGCCATACCGGCGAAGGCAGCGAACTACAGCTACGGCTGCAAGCCGAGCTGCGTCCTCAAGACCGAACGGGCCTATGGCGCCGACGGCAAGCTCTTTTTGAAGAAGGTGCGGATCTGCAAGTAATGTTGAATGAGCCCGGAACGGTTCAGGGAGCCGTTTTCGGCTGGGGCGCACGCTGCGCGTGATCCCGGAGAGAAGCGCGTCCGCGCGGCGCGAGCGCTTCTCTCATTCTTTATGGTGCCGTTGAGCCTTACGGCCAGCGCACGACCGGGGGCAGGGACGACAGGATGGACTCGACATTGCCGCCGGTCTTCAGGCCGAAGATAGTGCCGCGGTCGTAGAGCAGGTTGAACTCGACATAGCGGCCGCGGCGTACCAGCTGTTCGTCGCGGTCGTCCTCGGTCCAGGGCGTATTGAAGTTGGTGCGGACGATCTTCGGATAGACGATGGCGAACGCCTTGCCGACATCACGGGTGAAGGCGAAGTCGGCGTTCCAGCCGCCTTGCTCTTCCGGGGAGTGCAGCCAGTCGTAGAAGATGCCGCCGGTTCCGCGCGCCTCGTTGCGATGCGGCAGGAAGAAGTAGTCGTCGCACCATTTCTTGAACTTGGCATGATCGGCGACGGCATGGCGGCCGCAGGTGATCTCCATCGCGCGGTGGAAGAGCTGGGTATCGGGATCCGTCATGACGCGACGGCGATCGAGCACCGGAGTGAGGTCGGCGCCACCGCCGAACCAGTTGCTGGTCGTCACGACCATGCGGGTGTTCATGTGAACCGCCGGCACGTTGGGATTGACCGGATGGGCGATCAGCGAAATGCCCGAGGCCCAGAAACGGGGATCTTCGGCAGCACCCGGGATCTGGCTGCGGAATTCGGGCGAGAATTCGCCGTAGACGGTCGAGGTGTGCACGCCGACCTTTTCGAATACGCGGCCTTCCATCATCGACATGCGGCCACCGCCGCCCTTGCCATCCTCACGGCTCCAGTCCTTGGCGACGAAGCGGCCGGGGGCGCGATCGGACAGCGGCCCGGTCAGCTCGTCCTCAACCGCCTCGAAGGCGGCGCAGATGGTGTCGCGCAGCCCCTCGAACCATGCACGCGCCTCCGCCTTCTTGTCTTCGATGTCGGCGGGGAGCCCCTGGGGTAGCTGCGGTCGTTCCATGAAATTACGTCCTGTTGGCGGGATATCCCGATGAAATACCGCCGATTCGAGTGAAGTCGTCACAGTTCACACTTTGGCGCTGATGGCAACGGCGGTCCAGCCGCTTCGGCCACTCTGTCGCGGCGCGATCAGGCCGGTCAAACGCACGCGCACAAAGCTCTGGCAAAGGCTGGCTTGCCTCACTATCTTACAATCCAGAGGTATAGCCCATGGCAAGAATACCTGCAGGCCCGCCGCTCGATGGATTGCGGCGGCAGATCGCCCGGCATCGCCGGGACAATCCGACACGAGGCGATGGCCTTTTCGTGCGGGAAACCTTTCGGCTCGATCGCAGTGCTGCCCGCGCGAAGGCCCGGGAATGGTTCGACACCTGGCCGAAGGCCGCCTACTGGACCGAAGTGGAAAGCTGGCGACAGCTCGACGGCGACGAGATCGAGTTCACGATGCGCCGCCTGCCGAGCGCGGATTGACCCGTCGCCCTGCCGCTTTTTCAAAGCTAACCGGTCAAGTCGGTACACGCGGGAGTAACTTGCGCACCAAGGCGAAGCAACGCTCAAACGCGATCTCGATCCTGAAAATGGATCAGAATTTTTCCGAGAAGAATCAATAGATTAATGATCGCGGTCAGTCCAAGTATCACGGTCCCCAGGGCAAGCGCCAGGAATGTATTGACGACGCATTGCCGATCCCCTGGGGCGCAAGCGCGATCGTCAAGATAATAGAACCATGAGAACAGGATGAGGGCGAGAAGTGGGACGATTATCGCAACGCGACGTCTAAGTTCTGACTTCACCTTCTTCCCCGCGCAATGACCATATTGGGGCGCCTCCGGTCGAGGCCGCCCTTAAGGGTGGCCGTCCTCATCCATGAGCCTTGGGCCAGCGCCCTCCATCGACAGCACGTCGTGCGGATTGCGCAGCGGACATTCACGCAAGGACAGGCAGCCGCAGCCGATACAGCCTGTTAGGTGGTCACGCAAAGCCATGAGGTTGGCGATGCGCTCGTTCAGCTGTTCGCGCCAAGTTTCGGACAATCTGCCCCAATCCTCGACCGTCAGCGGACGATCGTCCGGCAGCACCGACAAAGCGTCCTGGATTTCCGACAATGGTATGCCGGTGCGCTGCGCCACCTTGATGACGGCGACGCGCCTGAGCACGCCGCGCGGATAGCGGCGCTGGTTGCCGCGGGTGCGGTTGCTGCGGATGAGGCCCTTGGCCTCGTAGAAATGCAGGGTGGAGACGGCGACGCCGCTGCGCTCCGCCACTTCGCCCACGGTCAGTTCACGGCGCAATTCGCTTTGCTTCACAATCGTCATGACGGCTATTGACCTCAACTAATATTGAGGTTTTATAGCATTGGCTCCATGACTGAGACAACAGGAGCTTGATCCCCATGACTGAGAAAATGACCCTTGCCGTGATCTATGGCAGCGCGCGCCAGGGTCGCTTCTGCGACACGGTCGCCAACTGGCTGATCCGGGAACTTTCGGCTTCCGATACGTTCACGCTGACGATCATCGATCCGGCCAGGCTCAGGACGTCCCGGGGCCTTGGCGCCGCGGTCAATCCCGGCGAATGGCTGGAGCGCAAGATCGCCGAGGCCGATGCCTTCATCGTCGTCACCCCCGAATACAATCACGGCTACCCGGCGGCGCTGAAGGAGCTGATCGACTCGGTCTACGAGCCCTGGCATGCAAAGCCGGTCGCCTTCGTCTCCTATGGTGGCGCCTCGGGCGGCATCCGCGCAGTCGAGCAATTGCGCCAGGTGTTTGGAGAGTTGCATGCGGTGACGCTGCGCGACGGGGTGACCTTCCCGAAGGCGTGGTCGAAGTTCGACGCCGCCGGCAATCTCTACAAGCCGGAGGAGCTGCGCGCGCCGCTGTTTTTGATGATGGATCGCCTGACCTGGTGGTCGCGGGTGTTGAAGCAGGCGCGCAAGAGCAAACCTTACAACGAAGTCGCGGCTTGATGCGTCGCGTGTGAAAGGCGGCGGGATCTCAGAGGCTCGGACCGCCGCCATGGAGACGGCTATGGAATCGGTATCAGAGCGGCGAAACCTGCCGGATCGCTTCGCCGGCGATCATCGCGGCGGAGATGGCGATGTTCAGCGAGCGTTGGCCGTCGGCCATTGGGATGAGAATGCGGCCGTCGGCGCGCTCGTGCACGTGGTCGGGCACGCCGGCGCTTTCCCGCCCGAAAAGCAGGATGTCGTCCTGGCGGAAATCGTAGCGGGTATAGGGCAGGGCAGCCTTGGTGGAGGCGAGCACCAGGCGGCGGCCACTCGCAGCGCGCCACTCCTCGAAGCGCTCCCAGTTGACGTGACGGGTCAGCGCCACCGATGCGATATAGTCCATGCCGGCGCGCTTCAGGTTGCGGTCGGAAAGGTCGAAGCCGGCGGGCTCGATCACGTCGACGCCAAGCCCGAGACAGGCCGCCATACGCAGGATCGTGCCGGTGTTGCCGGGAATATCGGGCTGGTAGAGGGCGATGCGCAGATTGCTCATGGGGTCGTGGCTGCTCCGGGAGATAGGGGCGGAACGAATATCGATGGCGGCTCCTATCGCACCGAACGCATAAGCGATCCACCCTCGATCGTACGGCATGGCCGTCAATTTCAGGTCGCTCATTTTGCCCGCGCTAATCTGTGCCGAAACGGCAACAGCGGTCGGAGCGATGAAAAATTGGGCAAAAAAGTGCCTGCGACAATCTGGCATGCGAGCGCGAATAAGGGTAGAGATCGGACCTCTTCAACGCGAACCGACGGAGGCAAACATGAATGTATCGATGTTGACACGCCTTCCTGGAGTAGTGGGCCACCGTTTGGCCTGACCGGTTCCGCGACCTATCTTTTAACCGAGATCGACGCGCTTCCGGGACTCCGGAAGACGAAGCCCTTTGTGGGCTGCATTTCCGGACTGCCTTTTTCATCATAAGAATGCGGGGCGAAATCCCGCTTTCCTTCAAAATACTCTGAAGGAGCAATGTTATGTTTGGCTGGTTTGAATCCCGCCTCAATCCTTACCCTGCGGAGGAACCGACGGTTCCGCCGAAGACCTTGTTCGGCTTCTGCTGGCACTATTCCAAGCCGGCGGCACCCTGGCTCGTCATCATGTCCGTCTGCACGGCGCTGATCGCCATTGGCGAGGTGGCGCTGTTCCAGTTCCTCGGCAACATGGTGGATTGGCTGTCGAGCGCCGACCGCGAGAGCTTTCTCGCCGCCGAAGGCGGACGGCTGTTCTGGATGGGTGCGCTCGTCCTCATCGGCCTGCCGGGCCTGGTGGCGATCGATTCCTTGATCATGCATCAGGTGCTGCTCGGCAACTATCCGATGATCGCCCGCTGGCAGATGCACCGCTACCTGCTGCGCCAGAGCATGACCTTCTTTGCCAACGAGTTCGCCGGACGCGTGGCAACGAAAGTCATGCAGACGTCACTGGCCGTGCGCGAAACCGTGATGAAGATCCTCGACGTCTTCGTCTATGTCGTCAGCTACTTCGTCACCATGCTCGCCGTCGTCGCTACCGCCGACTGGCGGCTGGTGATCCCGCTCGGCATCTGGCTGGCGATCTACATCTGCATCGTGAGCTACTTTGTGCCGCGGCTGCAGAAGATCTCCAAGGAGCAGGCGGACGCGCGCTCGATGATGACCGGCCGGATCGTCGACAGCTACACCAATATCGGTACGGTCAAGCTGTTCTCGCATGCCGGCCGCGAGGAAGGCTATGCCCGTGACGGCATGGACGGCTTCCTCGACACCGTGCATCGCCAGATGCGCAAGGTGACGCTGTTTCATGTGCTGGTCTATGCCAACAACAGCATCGCGCTCTTTGCGATCGCCGCGCTTGGCATCCATCTCTGGCTGACGAGTGCGATCTCCGTCGGCGCGATCGCGATCGCCGTCGGCCTTGCGATGCGCATCAACGGCATGTCGCAGTGGATCATGTGGGAAGTCTCGGCGCTGTTCGAGAATATCGGCACGGTCTATGACGGCATCGGCATGATGACCAAGGCGCACGACATCGTCGACGAGCCGGACGCCAAGGCGCTGACAGCGGACAAGGGGGCAATCGCCTTCGACAACATCCGCTTCCACTACGGCAAGGCCAAGGGCGTCATCGATCACCTCTCGCTCGACATCAAGCCGGGTGAGAAGATCGGCCTTGTCGGTCGCTCGGGCGCCGGCAAGACGACGCTGATGAACCTGCTGTTGCGCTTCTACGACCTGGAGGATGGCGCGATCCGGATCGACGGCAAGGATATCGCCACCGTCACGCAGGACAGTCTGCGCTCGCAAATCGGCGTCGTGACGCAGGACACCTCGCTGCTGCACCGGTCCATTCGCGACAACATCGCCTATGGCCATCCGGAAGCGGACGACGAGGCGATCATCGCTGCGGCCAAGAAGGCGAATGCCTGGGACTTCGTTCAGGGGCTTGAGGACAACCAGGGCCGCAAGGGCCTGGATGCCCAGGTCGGTGAACGCGGCGTCAAGCTCTCCGGCGGCCAGCGTCAGCGCATCGCGATCGCGCGCGTGTTCCTGAAGGACGCGCCGATCCTGATCCTCGACGAGGCGACCTCGGCGCTCGATTCCGAAGTCGAGCAGGCGATCCAGGAGAATCTGTTCGCTCTGATGGCAGGCAAGACGGTGATCGCGATCGCCCACCGGCTGTCGACGCTGACGGAGATGGACCGGCTGGTAATCCTCGAGGCGGGCCGCATCGTCGAGACCGGCTCGCATGCCGAGCTCGTGGCCCATGGCGGTCTCTACGCCGATCTCTGGTCTCGCCAGTCGGGCGGCTTCATCGCCGACGATGTCGAGAAGGAAGAGGCAGCGGAGTAAGCAACCCGAGGCCCGCCGTTCGAATGAGCGGCGGGCCTCTTTCGTTAGACGTTACGCATTTGTAATCTGCAATTGTGTCGAAACCGATTGCTGTTGTCGCCGAACCGCCTATATCGGAACCATGCTCAGCGCCATCGTCAGCCTCTTCGAGAACTGGATCAAGCCCTTCGCTCCGCGCGAGCGCCTGCAGCCGCCGAAATCGCTCTGGGGTTTTGCCTGGTTCTATGCCAGCCAGGCCAAGGGACCGTTTATCGCAATGGCGGTGCTCGGCGGCCTCGTTGCCATGCTGGAGGCGGGGCTCTTCTATTTCGTCGGCCGGCTCGTCGATCTGCTCGACACCGTGAAGCCGGAAGCCGGCTGGAGCGGTCTGATTGCCGCTAATGGGCCGGAACTCCTGTTCATGCTCTTGACGGTCATGGTCTTCCGCTTCGTCGCGGTGTCGCTGGCGGCGCTCGTTGAAGAACAGGCGATCACGACAGGCTTTTTGAACCTGGTGCGCTGGCAATCCTATGTGCATGTCGCCCGGCAGTCGCTGACCTTCTTCCAGAACGACTTTTCCGGCCGCATCGTCACCAAGGTCTGGGCCGGGGCACAGGCAACGAGCGACCTGCTCGTCTCCCTGCTGCAGGTCGTCTGGTTCATCGTCATCTACACCGCGTCGACCATGGCGCTGGTGGCGCAGCTCGACTGGCGCCTGGCGGCGATGGTCGGGTTCTGGATCGTCGTCTTCCTGGTGCTGGCGCGCTTCTTCGTTCCGCGCATCCGCAAGCACGCCCGCGATACCGCCGAAATGGCGTCGATGCTGAACGGCCGCATGGTCGATGCCTATTCCAACATCCAGACCCTGAAGCTCTTCGGCCGCGACGAGGAGAACGACCGATACATCCGCGGCGGCTTCGACCGGTTCCAGCGCGCTGTCATCCCGTTCACGCGGCTGCTGACGGCGGTGCGTGCTTCGCTGGCGCTGCTTTCCGGCCTGATGATCACGGCGATCGCGGTCTATGCCATCCATCTCTGGCTCGCGGGCTCGATCAGCTCCGGCGCGGTCGCTTTCACGCTGGCGCTGGTGCTGCGGCTCAACATGCTGCTCGGCCGCATGATGACGCAGTTCAATTCGATCATGCGCAACATCGGCACGATCCAGAACTCGGCCGAACTGGTTTCGCAGTCGATCGGTCTCGTCGATCGGCCGGACGCGACGGAGCTTGCCGTGAGCAAGCCGGAAATCCGCTTCGAACACGTGCGCTTCCACTATGGCAAGGGCGAGCGCGTCATCGACGACTTTTCCCTCGTCGTCCGTCCGGGCGAGAAGGTGGGCATCGTCGGACGCTCCGGCGCCGGCAAATCGACCCTCGTCAATCTGCTGTTGCGCTTCTACGACCTTGAAAGCGGGCGCATCCTGATCGACGGACAGGATATCGCGACCGTAAGGCAGGAATCGCTGCGCGCCCAGGTCGGCATGGTCAGCCAGGATACCTCGCTGCTGCACCGCTCGATCCGCGACAACATCCTCTTCGGCCGCCCCGATGCGAACGAGGAGCAGCTGATCGCCGCGGCGCGGAAAGCCGAAACCTATGATTTCATCGCCGACCTTCAAGACCAGCGCGGCCACAAGGGGTTCGACGCCCATGTCGGCGAGCGCGGCGTCAAGCTTTCGGGCGGCCAGCGTCAGCGCATTGCGATCGCCCGGGTGATGCTGAAGGATGCGCCGATCCTCGTGCTCGACGAGGCGACCTCGGCGCTCGATTCCGAAGTCGAAGCGGCGATCCAGTCCAATCTCGATCGCCTGATGCAGGGCAAGACGGTGCTCGCGATCGCTCACCGGCTGTCGACGATCGCGGCACTCGACCGGCTGGTGGTGATGGACAAGGGACGGATCGTCGAACAGGGAACGCACGCCGAACTTGTTGCCCGCGGCGGGCTTTACGCCGGCCTCTGGTCACGCCAGTCCGGCGGATTTCTCGCCCGGGAAGAGGCGGCGGAGTAAGGCGCTCTTCGGACGCCTCCAGGCCCATCCGGCGGGTGCAAATTCCGCCTAACTGATGGCCGTCAAGTCCTTGTGCCAATTGGCCGCGCTTTTCCCCGCGACAATCTGCCCACATCCCCTTGTCAAGGCTGGACATAATTTGCGATCAAGCATAGAACGCGCCGGATTGACGGGGATTCTGCGTGCCGTGTGCGCGCCGATTCTTTTCGGATTCTGTGCCGATGTCGCATTTGCAACTGCAGGGCGACGGGGCGACAGCACTATGAATAGGGCGTGGTTCCTTGACCTGGATCAAACCGCAAGGGGCAGGAATTTCGCCGGGGGCGGATGCGGTTTCCGCAATATTGCGTGAGAGGATGGTTTAGCCGTGAGCGAACACGACACTTCAAGCGAGGCCTTGGGCGAGCCCACTCGCCGCGACTTCCTTTATCTGGCTACCGGTATGGCAGGCGTCGTTGGCGCTGGCGCCGTCGCCTGGCCGTTCATCGACCAGATGCGTCCGGATGCATCAACGCTCGCGCTCGCCTCGATCGAGGTTGACGTATCGAGCCTGCAGCCCGGTATGTCGCTGACCGCGAAATGGCGCGGCAAGCCGATCTTCATCCGCAACCGTACGGAGAAGGAAGTCGAGGAGGCAAAGGCCGTCCAGCTCGACGAGCTTAAGGACCAGGTTGCGCGCAACGCCAACCTTCCGGCCGATGCAACCGCGAGCGACCTCGATCGTTCCGCCGGCGAAGGCAAGGAAAACTGGATCGTCATGATCGGTTCCTGCACCCATCTGGGCTGCGTGCCGCTTGGCCAGGCCGGTGATTTCGGTGGCTGGTTCTGTCCCTGCCACGGTTCGCACTACGATACGGCCGGCCGCATCCGTAAGGGTCCGGCGCCGGAGAACCTTCACGTGCCGACCTTCTCGTTCGTATCCGACACAGTTATCAAGATCGGTTGAGGGGACTACTGATAATGAGTGCTGAACATTCAACCTACACGCCGACGACTGGCATTGAGAAATGGGTTGATTCCCGTCTGCCGTTGCCGCGTCTGATCCACGATAGCTTCATCAGCTATCCGGTTCCCCGGAACCTGAACTACGCCTACACCTTCGGTGCCATGCTCTCGGTCATGCTGATCGTCCAGATCCTGACCGGTATCGTGCTGGCCATGCATTATGCCGCCGACACCGCCGTTGCGTTCAACTCGGTCGAAAAGATCATGCGCGACGTCAACCACGGCTGGCTGCTGCGCTACATGCACGCCAACGGCGCGTCGTTCTTCTTCATCGCCGTCTACCTGCACATCGCCCGTGGTCTCTACTACGGCTCGTACAAGGCTCCGCGTGAAATCCTCTGGATCCTCGGCGTGGTCATCTACCTTCTGATGATGGCGACCGGCTTCATGGGCTACGTTCTGCCCTGGGGTCAGATGTCCTTCTGGGGCGCGACCGTTATCACCGGCTTCTTCACCGCCTTCCCGCTGGTGGGTGAGTGGATCCAGCAGTTCCTGCTCGGCGGCTTCGCCGTTGACCAGCCGACGCTGAACCGCTTCTTCTCGCTGCACTACCTGCTGCCCTTCATGATCGCCGGCGTCGTCGTCCTGCACATCTGGGCCCTGCACGTAACGGGTCAGACCAACCCGACCGGCGTTGAAGTCAAGTCCAAGACCGACACCGTTCCCTTCACGCCTTATGCGACGCTGAAGGATGCACTCGGCGTTTCCGTCTTCCTGATCATCTATGCCTGGTTCGTCTTCTACCAGCCGAACTTCCTCGGCCACCCGGACAACTACATTCCGGCTGACGCGCTGAAGACGCCTGCTCACATCGTTCCGGAGTGGTACTACCTGCCGTTCTACGCGATGCTGCGCGCCATCACCTTCAACATCGGCCCGATCGACTCCAAGCTCGGCGGCGTTCTGGTGATGTTCGGCTCGATCATCATCCTGTTCTTCCTGCCCTGGCTCGACACGTCCAAGGTCCGCTCGGCCGTCTACCGTCCGTGGTACAAGCTGTTCTTCTGGGTCTTCGTGGTCAACGCCATCCTGCTCGGCTGGCTCGGCTCGCGTCCGGCAGAAGGCCTGTACGTCGTGATGTCGCAGATCGGCACGCTGTACTACTTCGGCTTCTTCCTCGTCATCATGCCGGTCCTCGGCCTGATCGAAACGCCGAAGCGCATTCCGAACTCCATCACCGAAGCGGTGCTGGAAAAGCAGAATGCCAAGGCGCAGCCGGCCGCCGCGCGCGCCTGATCAGAACAGCGATTGATAAGGAACCCACAACAATGAAAAAGCTTGTTACAGGCATTCTGTCACTCGCTGTCGTCGCTGGTCTCGGTCTCGGTGCGGCTGTTGCCGAAGAGGCGAAGGGCGGCGAGGAGCATGGCGGCGGTACGCCCCACTATCCGATCCACAAGCCGGAACAGCAGGACTGGAGCTTTGCCGGTCCCTTCGGTCACTACGACAAGGGCCAGCTGCAGCGCGGCCTGAAGGTCTACACCGAAGTCTGTTCTGCCTGCCACTCGATGAACCTGGTTGCCTTCCGCACGCTGGAAGGCCTGGGCTACTCGGATGCACAGGTAAAGGCTTTCGCAGCGAACTACGAAGTCCAGGACGGCCCGAACGCCGACGGCGAGATGTACACCCGCAAGGCTGTCGCCTCCGACCACTTCCCGTCGCCTTACGCGAACAAGGAAGCGGCTGCCGCATCGAACAACGGTGCAGCTCCGCCGGACTTCTCGCTGATCGCCAAGGCACGCGGCATCGAGCGCGGCTTCCCGCAGTTCATCTTCGACATGTTCTGGCCCTACCAGGAAGGTGGCCCGGACTACATCCACGCGCTGCTGACCGGCTACCAGGATCCGCCGCAGGGCGTCGAAGTGGCTGAAGGCACGCACTACAACCCGTACTTCGCAAACGCTGCCGCGCTGGCGATGGCTCAGCCGATCTCCGCCGACCAGGTCACCTATGACGATGGCACGCCGCAGACGGTCGACCAGTACGCCAAGGACGTTTCGGCGTTCCTGATGTGGGCCGCCGAGCCGCACCTCGAAGAGCGCAAGCGCACCGGCTTCATGGTCATGGTGTTCCTGCTGATCTTCACCGGCCTGGTGTACCTCACCAAGAAGTCGGTCTACGCCAACAAGGAACATTGATCGGTTTCCGGCTTGAGCCGGTTCGATCAAGACCCAACGAAAAGGCCCCGGTTCGTCCGGGGCTTTTTGCGTTTCGGGGTCTCATGCAAGGCAGTGAGGAAGGCAACGCCCGGTTCGGCGAAGCCCTGAGTGTCCTGGCACATGATCGAGGCCAAGCGGCACATACTCAGCCGTGCATCCTCCGCCTTTGAACGCGGAAACGCCACGCGGCCTCTGGCGCCGGCACATGCGGTGCCTCGTCGTCCGGCCAGCAAGGCAAGTCTCAGCTCCTCTCGCGGCTTCTGCAATCGTCTTCCAGGCGGGGCATCGGGCGTGGCCTATCGAGACTGTCCGCCGCCAGCCGTCGATAGATGTCGCCTTCGCATGCAAACGATTGCATTGTGCAAACGTTTGCATATAGCCGAGTTCTCGCCTTCGTCTGACTGGAGTGACATCAC
Source organism: Ensifer sp. LBL (assembly GCF_050435225.1). Classification (NCBI taxonomy): domain Bacteria; kingdom Pseudomonadati; phylum Pseudomonadota; class Alphaproteobacteria; order Hyphomicrobiales; family Rhizobiaceae; genus Ensifer; species Ensifer sp. LBL. The sequence goes on from NZ_JBNDJY010000003.1 coordinate 359,931, forward strand.
CGGCTTGCAGCACCACCGCGAGCCCTTCGGCAGGTCGGGGTTGGCCGGCCCTTGTTTCCGAGTGCCTGCGCGCCTCGCGGGCGCGTTAATCACGTCTGCGTTCTAGGGTTGCACCATCCGGATGCGGCGTCGTATTCGGATTTGTCGTTTTCTGCTTAAGAGGTTGAAACCCAATGTATATTTCGCGCAAACGCCTGGCGGTCGCCGTCGCGATTGGCCTGGCCTTCGTTCCCGGCATCGCGCAGGCGGAAAGCTATTCGGCGCTCACCAAGCAGGGCTACACCACCGGAAAGCTCGCCAGAGGCAAATCCGGCGCCTGGGGCTGGGTTGTCGGCAATGGCGAGAGGACGTTCTTTTGCCGGCTCAACGTCGCCTCGGCCTACGTCAACAAGAAGGAGATGGTGAGCTTCACCGCAAGCGGCCGCATGCTCAAGATCGACCGTGCGACCTATGACGGCGCGCTCGGTGGACCGGACCCGAACAAGCCTTACCTGAAGGATCTGCAGGCGGGCCGGGTCAAGCCCGCCGATGTCGGCGGCTGCTCGCCGTTGCGCTGACTGGTCGTACCCCGTCGCTTCGCCCAGCGTGGCTGTGGAGGGCGTCGACAACGCGTTGTTCACGACGTCCGCCGACCAACCCAAGTCCCGCATGTCCGGCTCCGCTTGCGGGCCGTGGTCCTGAAACAGCGAGAAGCTTGATAGCGCGGCGCACGGGCGCAGAGAGCGCCTGAAAAGCACACCGCGTCATAGAGGGCTTGCCACATCCGAGCGGAAGCGATCAGTCGCTTCTCTTCTCTGATATCCCCGCATACGAAAACGGCCCCGTCACGAGACGGGGCCGTTTTCCTTGTTCTCTATCCGGGCTCGCTTAGCTGAAGCGGCCGGCGGCGTGGGCGAGCATCGTGTAGACCTTGCCGGTATCCGACGTCAGGTAGGTCTGCGTGATGCGCTTGTCCGGGTCGTTGCGTGCGACGTCCGCGAGCAGCTTTTCGAAATCGGCGATGTAGCGGTCGACGGCGGTGCGGAACTCCGGCTCGCGGTCGTACTTGCGCTTGATCTCGTCGAAGGTCTGCTGGCCCTTGAGCGTGTAGAGGCGACGGGTGAAGACGTCGCGCTCGCCGCGCTGGTAGCGGCGCCACAGATCGACCGACGCATCGTGATCGATGGCGCGGGCGATATCGACCGAAAGCGAGTTCAGCGATTCAACCACGTGGCGCGGGTTGCGGCTGTCGCCGGTCCGTGCCGTCGGCTGGGCCTCGGCCGGGCGCTGCGGCGCGGGCGAGGGTGCCTCTTCGCGGGACGCCGCACGGAGCAGGTCGCGCATCCAGCCACCACCTTCGGCGACCTCGTTGCTGACGGCCTGCGACGGCGCCGGCTGGCGAACGGCGGGCTGTTCGATGCCGAGGCTGCCGCGGAGCGCTGGTGCCGGTTCCTGACGGCGCGGCTGCTCGACGACGGGCTGCTGCGCTACGGGCTGCTGAACCACCTGCTGCTGGGCCGCTGGCTGGGGCTGGGGCTGTGCGACCGGTTGCGGCTGCGGGGCTGCCTGCTGCTGCACCGGACGGGCGACCGGAGCGGCGGCCGGCTGCTGGCGCAGCGGCTGGGCCACTTCGAGCTGCGTCGAGGACTTGCCGATGATATCCGACAGTTCCTGCAGCGCCTTGATCTGCTCGCTGACGGCGCGGCGCATGACGGCCGCGTTTTCCTTGGCTTCTTCCGGCAGGTCGAAGGCACCGCGCTTCAGTTCTTCGCGGGTCATGTCGAGTTCCTTGCGGATCTCGCCGGCAGAGCGACGGATTTCGTCGGTCGCACCACTGAAGCGGCCGATCGCCTCGTCGATCGCGACGCGAACGGCGTCACGCAACTGGCCTGCGACGCCATCGGACTTCTTGCCGCTCTCGGCAAGCATGCGCTCGATGTCGGATACCGAGGCCGCAACGCTGCCGCGCAGACGCGAGGCGACTTCCTTGGAGCGTTCTTCGGCATTGGCAAAGGCGCCTTCGATCGAGGCACCGGCATCTTCGCCGACCTTGGCGATCGCCTGCCGAAGGGCTTCCGACGCGCCGAGCGCACGGCCTTCGACCGAAGTGAGCGTCTTGTTGACGTCGGCGAACGAGGTCTCGACGCCGGAGCGAAGCGTGTTTGCGATCTGGCGCGAACGCTCTTCGGCGCGGCTGAACACCTGTTCGACCGAGGCGCCGGCTTCATCGCCGGCCTGGGCCAGCGTGTTGCGCATCGCTTCAGCAGCTTCGGCTGCCCGCTGTTCGGCGCTGGTCAGCAGACGACCGACATCGGAGAAGGACTGCTGGATGCCGCTGCGCAGGTTGCCGGCAACGAGGCCCGAGCGCTCTTCGGCGCGCTGGAAGGCGCCGTCGACGAAGCCCTCGAGCGCACGCATCGTGCGTTCGATCTCTTCCGAGCGCTGGACGAGGCCGACCGACAGGGTGCGAAGCGCATCCTGGCGTTCCTCGAGCGTGCTGACGAGGTTCGACTGGGCGGCGCCGAGCAGGTCGGAGGCTTGGCCGAGAACGCGCGAGTGGTCTTCGAACCGGCCGACGATGCCGCCGATCTGCGACAGGGTGGAGGCCGAGATATCGGAGAGCTTGTCGACCTTGCCTTCGATGAGGCGGGTGGAGGTCGACAGCATGTCGGAGGCCTGGCGGGTCGATTCCGACACGCGTGCGATCGTCGATTCCAGACGCTGGTCCATTTCGCCGAGGTTGTTGCTCGCCTGGTCGATGACCGTGGCGATGGCGGCGTTGTTGTTGGCGAGCTGGTCGATCAGGCCAAGCGCGGTCGACTGCAGACGGTTTTCGACCATCTTCATCGCCTTTGCCGTCTCTTCGGCGCGGTAGGAGATCGCGTTCAGCGTCTCGCCCGTGCGCTCGGCAATGGCGTTGACCAGGGCGGCGTTTTCGGCACGCAGACGGTCGGCGCTTTCCTGGGTCACGGCGGCGATGCGCTCGGCGGCCTCGCGGCCGGTCGCCGCATACTGGTCGATGACCGGGCGTGCCTGCTCGTCGATCAGGCGCGACAGCTCCATCGAGCGGCCGGCGAGCATCGAGTTGAGTTCGCGGGTGCGGTCGTCGAGCGTGTTGCGGATCGCCTCGCCACGGGCCTCCAGCGCCTTCTCCGTGTTGGTGAGGCCCTGATGGATGTTGTCGGCGTGGTTGGCGATCTGGCTGTGCGTTGCGGCCAGCCGTGCGGTTGCGCTGTCGGCCGCATCGGCGATCGAGCGGGCGAGTTCGGCATGACGCGCTGCGGTGGCTGCCGCCTTCTGCTCGATCGAGTTGGCAAGCTCGGCATGGCGTGCGGCCGTGGAGGCTGCCGTCTGGTCGATCGTGTTGGCGAAGTCCGCCTGGCGCGCGGCAAGTGCTGAGGCGAAATCTTCGCCGGCCTTCGACAGCAACCCGGCCGAGCGGACGGCTTCCGCGTCGATTTCCTGGGCCGCATCGCTGATGGCGCCGCGCAGGCTGTTCACAAGGCCAGCGGCCTTGTCTTCCATGCGCAGCGTTTCCGCATCGAGCTCCTGGGCGACGTCGCCAACGGCACTGCGCAGCGTGTTGACGAGGCCGGCAGCCTTGTCTTCCATGCGCAGCGTTTCTGCGTCGAGCTCCTGCGCGACATCGCCAACGGCGCTGCGGAGCGTGTTTGCGAGACCGGCTGCCTTGTCTTCCAGGCGTACGGCTTCGGCATCGAAGTCCTCAGCCACGCCGCCGACGGCGCTGCGCAGATTGGCGACGATGTCAGAGGTCTTGCCTTCCAGGCGGTTGGCTTCGGCGTCAATATCCTGCGTTGCCTCGTGAACGGCGCCGCGCAGGCTGGTGACCAGAACGGCTGCCTTGCCCTCGATCGTGCGGTTGACGTTCTCAAGGCCGATGTTGAGGGCGCGATCCATGGTGCCGAGGCGTTCGGCGATGCGCTCCGCACCGGACTCGATGGCGCCGGTGATCCGGGTGGCCGCCATTTCGCTCATGCGGTCGATGTCGCCAGCGCGGTCGCCGAGGCTGTCGGCGATACGCTGTCCGGCACCGTCGACGATCTGGTTGACGCTGCCGACGCTGTCGCGAACCCGGTCTTCGAGCGAGCTGAGGCTGACTTCCAGGCGCAGGCCGGTATCGTCGACCAGGGTGTTGACGTCGTTGACGCTGCCGCGAATGCGGTCCTGAAGGGCGCCGAGGCTGTTTTCGATCAGTACACCGGTCTCGCCGACGACGGCGTTGACGCCGCTGACGCTGCCACGGATACGGTCTTCAAGCGCGCTGAGGCCACCTTCGACGCGGGCCGCCGCATCATCGACGACGGAGCCCACATTGGTGACGCTGCCGCGAATGCGGTTTTCCAGCGCGCCGAGATTGCTCTCGATCCGCGCGCCGGTGTCGTCGACCACGGCGCCGACATTGCCGACGGTGCCACGAATGCGGTCTTCGAGCACGCCGACGCGGGTCTCGAGATGCATGCCGGTTTCGTCGACGATCGAGCTGATGTTGCCGGCGCTCTCGCGCATGCGCTCTTCGAGGGCGCCGAGGCTGGTTTCGACGCGCATGCCGGTGTCGTCGAGGCGGTCGTTAAGGCCGTTGATCGACAGGTCGACGCGGTTGGTGAGGCTGTCGGCCGCCAGGCTGATCTGGTTGGCGGTTTCGGCCAGGCGCTCGGCAATATGGCCGGTGGTCGAGCGCATGCGGCTGTCGAGTGCTTCGCCGCTGCGGTCGATGGCTCCGGCGAGTGCCGCCTGGCGTTCTTCGAGCGACATTTCCAGCATGCTGGCGCTGGTGGCAAGCGTTGTGGCGATCGAGGTCGACTGATCGGCAAGCATGCCTTCGAGCTGGTCGCGGCCCTGGCCGACGGCGAGGTTGATGGCGTTGATGCGGTCGTCGAGTGTGGCGCGGATCTGCTCGTGCGTGGACGAGAGCGTATCGCGCAGGTGCTCGGCGCGGCCGCTCAGCGTCTCCTCGATTTCCGCTGCCTTGCCGGCGAGCGAGGCGGTCGCTTCGGTGGTGCGTGCCGTGAGGGCGTCGGCGATGTGCGCGCTGGTCTCGGTCAGCGTGTCGGAGATCTTGCTGACACGTCCGCTCAGATCCTCGGCAATGCGGGCGCTGGTCTGGGTGAGCGTGTCCGAGATCAGGCTGACGCGGCCACCGAGGTTTTCAGCGATCGTGTTGACGCTCTCGGAGAGCTTCTGCTCGATGTCGCCGACGCGGTCGGTCATGGTTTCGGCGACAGCCGTTGCCCGGAATGTCAGGCTGTCGGCCACGTCTTCGGCGTGACGGCTCAGCGTGTTGGCCATCTCGTTGGCGCGCGACGACATCGTCGACGTGATCGCGGCGGCGCGCTCGGCGAGGACGCCGTCAAGCGCCGTCGTCTGGTTGGTGAGCGCGTCGGAGATCGCTTCGCCGCGTTCGGAAAGAACGCGCTCCAGCCGGTCGGCCGTGCCGCTGACGGCGGTATCGATCGAATCCGCGCCCATGGAGAGGATCGTCGAAAGGGCGAGGGTGCGTTCCGACAGGGTGTTGTCGAGGCGGTGCTGGCTGGCAGCAATCGCGCTGGTGATCTCGTCGGTCGAGCCGTGCAGAGTCTGCTCGATGCGGGCGTGCGCGGCGTGCAGGCCGTCGACGAAGGCGGCCGTGCGGCTGTCCAGACCTTCGGTCAGGCGCTGTTCGCTCGTCGTCAGTGCGCTCGAAAGCGCGTCGGCACGCTGGCCGAAGCCGTTTTCGATGCGGTCCTGGGCTTGGGTGAGGGCACCCATCAGGCCGCTGGTCTTTTCGGAGAGCACGCTGTCGATGCGGGTGTGCGCATCGCCGATCATATTGCCGAGTTCCGTGGTGCGGCTGGCAATCGTCTCTTCGATGAAGTCCTGGGTGGCGCCGAGCGTGGTCGCAAGCGTCAGAGACTGGTCGGAAAGGGCCGAGCCGATCTTCTCGATGCTGCTGTCGAGCGCGCCGCCGATCGCTTCCGATCCGCCGGAGACGGTCTCGTTGATGCGGTGCAGGCTTTCCATGAGCTTGGTGTCGAGCAGGCTCGCGCGCTTGTCGAAGGCGGAGGCAAACTCGTGGAAGCGCTCGTCGAAGGCGGTGGCGAGCTGGCCGACGGTCGTCTGCAGCTTCTCCTCGAAGAAGCCGCCGCGCAGGTCGAGGTCCATGATCGCGTCGTCGGCGCTGGAGCGCAGGCTCTGACGGAAGCTCGCGCCCTTTTCGTCGAGCGTGGCGTTGAGCGAGGCGAGTACGTGGTCGAGGCCGCCGGTGATGGCGTGCTGGCCGACGCTCAGGCTTTCGTTGAGGTCGCGGGTGCGGGCGATCAGCGTTTCGTTGAGCTGGCGGGCGCGTTCGTTGAGCGCCGCATTCAGCTTCTCGGTGCTGGCGTCAAGCGAGGAGGCGCGCGTTTCGAACTGGCTGAGCAGATCTTCGCCGCGCTTCGTCAGCGTGTCGCTGAGCTGGTCAAGCCGGGTGTCGAATTCGGTGCTGAGGCCGAGGCCGGCAGCCGTGAGGCCCGAAAGCAGCGCATCGGTGCGGGTCGTCAGCATGCTGCCGATCGACTGCAGGGCGGTGTCGGACTTCTCGCTGAGGGCGGCCGCACGGGTATCGATCAGCGAAGCAAAGGCTTCGCCGGAGATCGCGATGCGCGAAGCAATGTCTTCGCTCGCCTGTTCCAGGTCATCCTTCAGCTTGCCATGGGCACCGGAGATCGCCGAACGGATACGCTCGGAATGGCCGATGATCGCTTCGCGCTCAAGGCCGAGCTCCTGCACCAGGGTGCGCACGCGCAGTTCGTTTTCGCTGTAGCTGCGTTCGAGGGCGTTGACCTCGGAATGAACAAGCGTTTCGAGCTCGGTGGCGCGGGCAATGGTGCGTTCGATGCCCTCGTTCATCGCCGAGACTTCGCGGCGGACGGCCTGGCCGACGGTCATGACGCGATCGGCGGCAGCGGTTTCCGGCTCGGCAAGGCGCAGGGCGACTTCGGCCATCGAACGCGCGGCGTTGCGCAGTTCCTGCGCGCGGGCGATCATGATGGCAAAGGAGAAGAAGAGCATGATCGGCAACACGATACCGATCGCAACGCCGACGGCGCCAGGCGTGGCCGAGAGGTCGCTCAGCGAACGGATCTGCCAGATCTGCGGCCCGTAAAGAAGGTTGGCGACACCAAGGCCGGCAACCGCCCAGATGACGGACACCAGCGCGGCAACGCGGATCGCGGCGCGATTGGAGCGCACGTCGAGCGCGCGCAGCATCGCAGCCGGCGAACGGCGACCATCGTCGTTGGCGGCAGAAAGGGACGGGGACTTGGGCGCAGGTTCCGGAGCGAGCGTCTTGGCCGCTTCAGCAGCACGTGCCCCGCGGGACTGTTCCGGCTGAGGCCGTGCTTTCTTATTCTGATCGGGCGTTGCCGCCTGATTGGTGGGCTGAGACACATTTTCCTCCGGATCATCCAAGGAAGTCTTGTCATTCGGGCTCGATGCAAGCTCGTCGAAATCAATCTTCAGGGCAGCTTCCAGAGCCTGGAACGCCTTTTCGTCGATCGACTCATTGCTCTTTTTCGTCGCCATAGGGATACGCCTCATTACCTTTTGCCCAGAACGGAAAGCGCCTCTGGCCCGTTGTCGGGCAGGGTCTCTTCCTCATGGGCGGTGACGGCAAGATACGCGCATCAGATCTACGCAATACCCTACTGATCACCCACTGCATTGCCTCGACGGATAGTCGCATTTGTGGCCGAATGGGACCACGCGTCGAGCTTATCCACCGGAACGGTTGCCATTTTCGTACGCGGGTCCGTTCCTAAGCGTATCGTAGTGACACATTAGCTGGGTTCTTACAATTAAGAGCGCTTGGGGTTGATTAAAATCCTAATGAAATCTTAATGCGATGCGGACTTAAAAGCCGGAAAAGATAAGGAAATCAGAGAGTTTAACGGACATTAACCATTTTCCCAAAATACTGCCTATATTGCGCCCGGATTTGAGCCAATAGGTGCCGGAGCCCGCCGAAGATGGAAGTCTCAATCGTGCGGGCAGCGGCACCGCTCGCGATGAAGCGATGCCGGAAACAGGCCAACATCAAACAAACAATAGGGAAATTGGCTCATGGCGGCCCTCAGGATTGCCTTTGAAGCCCCGGATAGTCCGGGAAACTCTTCTGCGTCAGGCAAAAAGCCGATCGACTTTGCGCACCTCGCCGTGCAGACGATGGGTGACAAGGCGCTCGAAATCGAAGTGCTGCAACTCTTTGCGCGCCAGGCGCGCCAGGTCTTGAAGGAAATTGTAGAGGGCGAGGGCACGCCCCGCGCCCAGGCAGCCCACCGGCTGAAGGGCGCAGCCCTGGCGGTGGGTGCCGTCGACGTTGCAAGCGTTGCCGGCGCGATCGAGCACAATCCGGCCGAAGCCCCGCTCTGCGACCAGCTTGCAGCGGCCGTGCTCGAAGCCGAACTCTTCATTCTGAAGCTCTGCCGTTAGCGGCTCCCGGGCGGACTGGGGCCACCCGGCCCCCTGTCCTCCGCCCGATGGCCGCGCCTCGCTTCGAGGCCTCGCGCCGGCGGCATTTGCCACCGGTGCGCTCTGCGGCGATGGCACGCAATGACGGCCGTTGTTGACTGGCCGGCCGATTTGTTGGAAGAACTTTCCCTGAATTTGCGCCCGCGGCGTTCCTTCTCAACAGGCCTGCGCCCGGCCAATCCACCAGTTCATTCCGGAAAGAGACATGACAAAACTTAACATCGTTGCCTTTGATGGCGCGCGCCATGAACTTGATGTCGAAAACGGCTCGACGGTCATGGAAAACGCCGTTCGCAATTCGGTTCCCGGCATCGAAGCCGAATGCGGCGGGGCCTGCGCCTGTGCGACCTGTCATGTCTATGTCGACGATGCCTGGGCCCAGGTCGTCGGCGCTCCGGAAGCGATGGAAGAAGACATGCTGGACTTCGCCTACGACGTCCGCCCGACGTCGCGGCTTTCCTGTCAGATCAAGATGAGCGATGCGCTTGACGGTCTCGTCGTGCACGTGCCGGAGCGCCAGGCCTAAGGCCTGCGTTTCCCGCCCCGTCTTTCAGACCTCCGCACAAAAAAAGCGCCTCGCCGGTCGTTGGACAAGCGAGGCGAGGAGGGCGCATCGCATACAGATGAGGGAGGGAACATCTGCTGCACCAAGACACGCCAGGAGAACCCGTTCCGGCTCCGCTGTTCGATTTCTTCTTTTTCTTTTCAAGTGAACAACGTTGCGCAAGTCAAAGTAAAGGCAACATCTAAGCTTTTCGCGCCGCAATCGCGTCGCGCATAACCTATTCAATTTGTGGGGCTAGTCTTTGTCCCGGCCCCTCTCTCCATGATTTGAATATAGATGAGTCGCCGGCCGGCAGCCATCGTTATATTTCACCAATAAAATACTGTGGGTATTGCCGCTAAAATGGCCCGAGCCGCGACTATAGTCAGGCTCTTCTTCGGGGTTCCGGCTTTGCTATCTACTGTTGCGCTTTCTTCAGCGTTTCCAGCCTGTATTGCAGAAGACGGATCATGCGCTTGTCGAAGTTCGCGGCTTCGGTGCGGTCGAAGCGGGCCTGATCCTTGTCATGCGCCTCGATCGCGGTCGCGCTGGCGCGGGCAACGCTTTCCTGCATTTCTTCGCACGTGTCCTGCGGCTTCAGTGCCAGGAACATCTTTTCCATCCGCCTGGCGTGATTGCGGGCGATTTCGGCGTGGCGCTCCTCGTGGCGCTTGATGTCGCTCGACAGCGTGTCCCACACGAGGGCGAGGTCCCGTCCGGCCTGGCGGCGGTATTTCCATTTGGGCAGAATGATGCGCGTGTTGAGCGTGACGCGGGCCGAGCCGACGGCGCAGCGTCCGTTGCGGCTGACATAGGTGATCGAGCCACCGAACTTGATGCGGGTGGCGCCGGGATGCCGGGCGCCGGTCGACTTCATCATCGGGCCGCTCGCCGAGAGTGCCTTGTCCAGTTCTTCCGCAGTCCGGCCGCCGATCGAAAAATAGGAGAAGCTCTTGTTCACCACGGTTTCGCCCGAGGCCGTACCAAACGGGGCGGCAACCAGGAGAGCAAGAAGGGCGACTTTGAACGGGACGCGTACTCGGGACATCAATGCGTGGTTCTCTTCGGTTGAACTTCAATCAAGCTTGGGGCATAGCCAGCGCCGGCGCAACAGCAAAACGATGGCTCCCGGCCGTATGCGGATGGTGAGGGAAAATGACTTACAATCCATTTCAGAAATTTAGCTGGAAGCTGGCGCACGGACGCAGCCTCGAACTGGGGCCGCGTGGCGTTTTGATGGCGATCGTCAATGTTACCCCGGATTCTTTTTCCGATGGCGGCCGTTTCATCGATGCCGTTGCGGCGGTGGCACAAGGCGTGCGCTGCCTGGAGGAGGGCGCCTTGATCCTCGATATCGGCGGCGAATCCACGCGGCCCGATGCGGCGGCCGTCAGCGCCGAGGAGGAACAGGCGCGGATCCTGCCGGTGATCGCAGCGCTCGCCCGCGATACCGATGCGCTGATTTCCGTCGACACTTACAGAGCCTCGACCGCCCAGCTTGCGGTCGATGCCGGCGCGCATATCGTCAACGACGTGCACGGCCTTCAGCGCGAACCCGACATTGCCACGGTCGCCGCCAGGACCGGCGCCGGCATCTGCATCATGCATACCGGCCGGGGCCGTGAAAAACTCGCAGACGTGATCGCCGACCAGTTTGAGTTTCTCGACCGGTCGCTCGATATCGCGGCAGCGGCCGGCGTGGAGCGGGATCGCATTATCCTCGATCCGGGCTTCGGCTTTGCCAAGGACACGGACGAAAACCTGGAACTGATGGCGCGCTTCGCAGAACTGCACCGTTTCGAACTGCCGTTCCTGGTCGGAACCTCGCGCAAGCGCTTCGTCGGTGCGGTCAGCGGCCGCGAGGCGGCCGATCGCGACATGGCGACGGCTGCGACGACGGCGCTTTTGCGCGTTGCCGGCGCCGCGATTTTCCGCGTACACGATGTCGCAAACAGCAAGGATGCACTGGCAATGGCGGATGCTATGCTGCACGCCAGAGCGAGGTGAGACTTACTCGCCCGCATTCCGCCTGAACCTGTGACTACCAATCACGCGCATGACTGCGGAACGGCTCGACCGCGCAATCATCGCGATCCAAGAAAGCCGATGGGACTGAGAAGCATGAGCGCGACCTATATCATCACCCTCAAGAACTGCGCCTTCTTCGCGCGCCACGGCGTCTTCGACGAGGAGGAGCTTCTCGGTCAGCGCTTCTTCGTCGACGCCGAGCTTGAAGTCGAGCAGGGAACGGCGCTGGTCGACGACTCGATCGAAGACACCGTGCATTACGGCATCGCCTTCCAGGAAATCGAGCGCATCGTCACCGGCCGCCGCCGCTACCTGATCGAGGCACTGGCGCTGGAAGTGGCCAAGACGCTCTGCGTGCGTTTCCCGCAGATCAAGCGTGCCAAGGTTTCGATCCGTAAGCCGAATGCGCCGGTTCCAGGCGTGCTCGATTATGTCGAAGTGACGGTCGAGCATGTCGTCTGAGGTAACTTGGCGGGCTGCAACGCTCGGGCTTGGCGGCAATCTCGGCGACCCGCGCAAGGCGATGGCCGAAGCGCTTCGGTTGCTCGATGCCCGCGACGACTGCGTGGTCGAGGCGGTCTCGCGACTTTACCGCACGCCACCCTGGGGCAAGACGGACCAGGCCTGGTTCTACAATGCCTGCGCCAAGGTCGAGACGACGCTCGCGCCCGAAGCCCTGCTTGACGCCTGCCTTGAAATCGAACGGTCGATGAAGCGGGTGCGCGACGAGCGCTGGGGGCCGCGCACGCTCGACATCGATGTACTGACCTTCCAAGGTGTGGCGCAGGCAGGCGGGCGGCTGGAGCTGCCGCATCCAAGGATGACCGAGCGCGGCTTCGTGCTGATGCCGCTTGCCGACTTTGCCGCCGACATGGCCGTTGGCGGCCGATCGGTCGGCGATTGGCTGCAGCAGGCTGACGTCGCCGGCATCGAGATTGCCGATGATCACATGGGCTGGTGGCGCGCAGGCGCCTGAACAGGACCGCAACACAATCCACAAACGACAAAGCCCCGGTCTATGCCGGGGCTTTGTGGGTGCCGAACGTTACTTGATCGAGCCGACGGCGATTGCGTCGATCTGGCGATTGAGGCTGACGCCGATGACCGGCACCATCGTCTCTTCGACCTTGACCGAAATGGTGATGTTCATCGTCTGGTCGTCCTGCAGGCGAGCGATCATGGCGCCGTTCAGCTTCTTGCGGTTGATGCCGACGACCACCTTGTCCTTGGCGACATTACCGGAAATGATATCCAGACCCTTGCCCTCGGCGCCATCGAGGAACTTGCCTGTATAGGTGTTTCCCTTCTGGGTGATCAGCGCCGACATCGGCTGCTTGAACACGCCGACGCGGCAGAATCCATCTAGCTTGATGCCGGTCTCATCGCCCGCGACCGGTTCGCCGGAGAGGTCGCAAGTGAACTTGGTGCCCTTGTACTTGCCGGCGACAATCTCGCCCGGGCCTTTCCACTGGCCGGCGACCTTCTCGAAGAAGACCTTGTCCTTGGCGCCGGAGAAAGCCGGTGTCGCAAGGCCGACGGTGGCTGCCAGCGCAAAGGCGGCAGTGCCGCGAGCGATCAAAGAAGGGCGCGAGAACATAAACGATCCTTGATGAGTCAACGTCCGAAACTGGATGCCACATTTGCGCGCAAATGGTTAATGGACAGTTTCTGTCTGGCGGATATCGGGACTGATCGCGGCCGGAAAACCGGTTGTTCACAGGCTTTCGCGGCCTGGTCATTGCCTGCCTTAGCATGCGCTTGCAATCGAACAGCTGTCGGCACTGCGCGAAGCAGGATCGCGACCGGGAGAGCCCGGTTGCGATTCGCTTGCAAACGTTCAGCCTATTGTCAGAGCGAGCTTACTTCTCGCCGTTGTCGCCGAGAACGCGCCCGGCGCCGGGGCTGAGGTCGAAGAGAAAGTCACCGATACCCGGACGTTTCAACGCCCGAAACGGCATGGGACGGCAGAGATCCATGGCGGCGATGCCGATGCGTGCCGTCATCAGGCCGTTGATGACGCCTTCGCCCAAGCGCGCCGAAAGCTTCGAGGCCAGCCCGTGGCCGAGCACCTGCTGGATGAGACTGTCGCCAGCCGCGATCGAACCGGTGACGGCCAGATGGGCGATGACGTCGCGCATCAGCCGCAACAGGCCGAGCGTGCCGGGGCGGCCACCGTAGAGTTCGGCCATGGCGCGGATCAGGCGGGCGGACTCGTAAAGGACATAACCGAGGTCGACGAGCGCCCGCGGGCTGACCGCCGTGACGATCGACACGCGCTTGGAGGCCGCGAGAATAAGGCGCCGCGCCTCGCGGTCGAGCGGGCTCAGCAATTCGCGCTCGGTGAGTTCGATTACGTGCGGACCGTCGATGATCTCGCCTTCGCTCTCCTTCAATCGTGTGCGCCCGCGCGCCGTTCGCGGATTGCCGGCCAGCAGGTGCACGAGCTTCGCCTGCGCTGCGCGCGCCGGTTTCGCAATGGCCGAAGCTGCGGCCGCCTCCGTTTCCGCTTTCAGCTTCTGGATCGCCGTGAGCTGCATCAGCCCTGAAAGCTCGCGGCCAACAACGATCAGCAGCGCCAGCAGCCCGATCGCGACGACGGCAAGCGCGGAATAGCCGAGCCAATCGGCGCGTGCGAAGAGATCGCGCAGCAGGCGATCGACCCAGAGGCCTGCCGCAAGCGAGAGGATGATGCCGAACGCGCCGGTTGCGATCTTGCCGACCGACAGCCGGCGTTTGCGAGGACTTGCTTCGGGCAAGGCGAGGGCTTCGACCGCAAGCGTGGTCTCGCGGAACGGGTCTTCCGCATCGGGGGTCAGCACGACGTTGTCGTCGAAGCTCGCAGGCGCGCGCCGCGTGCGCATCTGCGGCGCTGCCTCGGCGGGCCTGTCTTCGCCAACTGAAAAGGCACCGGGACGGCGGCTGCGGCCGTTGCTGTCGTCACTCATGCGAGCCGGTCTCCGAACAGGAATTGCATGGCCCGGTCGAGGCGGATATGCGGCACCGACAGTTTCAAGCCGCCGCCGGTTTCCTCAAGATGTGGCGGACGGAAGCGAACGAAGCTGAGTTCCGGCAGCGGATGAGCGCTCTCGATATAGGTGGTCGCGCCGGACCGGGTCTCCATCGTCTTGAAAAGAACTTCAGGATCTGCCGGCAAGTCACCGGGAAATATAGCAGTTTTCTTTTCGCCGTCGAAAACTTCGCCGTTGATCTTCTCGCCGGCGATCGGGGTGCCGACGATGACCGGCAGGGCATGGCCGTCGTGGTTGACGGTCGCTTCGCGGGTGGCCCTGACCGATGCGAGCGCCATGACCTCGAGGCCGGCACCGCTCAATCCGATGCTTTCGGCAGCGCGGTCGACCAGGCGCGCAGCGATGCGTTCCAGCCGGTCGTGGCTTTCGTGATGCAGATGATCCGCCTTGGTTGCGGCGATCAGCACCTTGTCGATCCGACGCGTCAGCAGGGAGGAGAGCCAGCTGTTGGTCCCCGGACGGAAGCAGGCAAGCACGTCCGCCAGGGCCTGCTCGAGATCGAGCAGCGCTTCCGGCCCGTTGTTGATCGCCTGCAGCGCATCGATCAGCACGATCTGCCGGTCGAGGCGCGCGAAATGCTCACGAAAGAACGGGCTGACGACATGTTTCTTATAGGCTTCATAGCGCCGTTCCATCATCGCCCAGAGCGAGCCCTTTGGTGCTCGGCCCTCGGGCAGGTCCGGAAGCGGCGAGAAGGTGAGCGCCGGCGAACCTTCGAGGTCGCCCGGCATCAGAAACCGTCCGGGCGGCAGGGTCGAGGGTGAGCGTTCGTCCGCCTTGCAGGCCCTGAGATAGCCGGTGAAGCTCTCGGCGAGCCGACGGGCACTGGCCTCGTCGGCGGTCGCCGTGGATCCGGCCGACGCGGCGAGCGTCAACCACTCGGCCGACAACTTCGCGCGGCCAGGTGCACGGGCGCGCGCCACGGAATTGTTGCTGAACGCGCGGAAGTCTTGCGCGAGCAGGGGCAGGTCGAGCAGCCATTCGCCGGGATAGTCGACGATGTCGAGCGACAGCCGGCCCGGCGAGAACAGCCGGTTCCAGCCGCTGGCGCTTTCATATTCAAGCGTGATGCGCAGCTGCGAGATGGCGCGCGTGGAGTCCGGCCAGATGCGATCGCGCACGAGGGCGGCGATATGGTCTTCATACTGGAAGCGCGGCACGGCATCGTCGGGCTGCGGCTCGAGCCTGACCTTGGAGACACGGCCCGAACGCACCGGCTCGAACACCGGCAGGCGCCCACCGTTCAGCAGGTTGTGCACGAGCGACGAGATGAAGACGGTCTTTCCCGCACGGGAAAGGCCGGTGACGCCGAGCCGGATCGAAGGGTTGACGAGGCCGGAGGCGCGGTCGGTGAGATTGTCGAGCGCGATCAGCGCATCGTCTTTGAAGCTGGTCAGGTTAGGCGCCAAGTCTTGGTCTTTCTTGCGGCGTGTTTCCCGGGATCGTTCGGATCGACGAGCCTGCGGAACCGCGATCGGCTGCAGGCTGCCTCCGCGATATAGGCACTAATTGCGGCGCCGCAACGCGCACGCGGCATTTCTTCTTACGGTGCGCCGTTATGATGTCGGCAGCAGCATCGATACCAGGCGGGCGGCGGCGGCGTCGCCGACAGCAGGCAGATCCAGGATGGCCAGTCCAGCCGGCGGATAGCCGTCGGGAAGTGCCTCGCGGGCGGCATCGTCTCCAACCAGACTGCACAGCAACTGTTCGATCATCGGGTTGTGGCCGACGAGCATCAGCGCGTTTACATGCCGGTGCGCGTCGATGAGGTCGAGATAGACGCTCGTCGGACCGGAATAGAGCGCATCGATGTAGCGGATATCCAGGTCTTCGCTGACCGTGCGGAAGAATGGCTCGGCCGTTTCGCGGCAGCGCACGGCCGTCGAGCAGAGGATGCGGTCGGGGCGAATGCCCTGGTCGGCGGCCGTCTGGGCAAGCCGCTCCGCATCGATGTAGCCGACCTCGTCCAGCGATCGATCGAAATCGCGCTGGCCCGGAAGCGCCCAGCCGGAACGGGCGTGCCGCAAAAGGTAGAGGCGGAGAGCCTTGGGGGCGCTGTCTTGCATCGAATGGTTCCGGCGTTGCCTGCCGGTTGCAGCGACAGGGTAGAATTTTGTCGGCTTTCGTGTCGGCCGGCAGACCGTCACCTTTCCCCGCCCGGACCGCAAAGATCAAGCTGGCCGCCGTGATTTTTTCGGGGACTGCGGGGTGCTGCGCTTTGCCGCGGTCGCGAATGGACGATGAAATGACGCAAACACATCATTGTCACTTTTCAGCGAGCAGAGGCCGTGTCGTCGGTGGGCGCAAGTCGGAAATCAAGATCCGATGTGTAATTTTGATGAAATATTCGTCAGTTAGCCTGAAACGCGAGCAATATTAAAATACGGTTGAGTGTCTGTTCCGAGGCTTGAATCACGGCTTCCATAGGTCTATACACCGCCGCAATGAGATGTTCTTCAGGAGAATCGCGTTGAGTGAGAAGATCGATCTTAGTACCTTCGTCCTTTCCGAGGACGAAGAATTCATGAATGCCAACCACCGGGCGTATTTCCGGGCCAAGTTGAACGCTTGGAAAAATGACATCCTTCGCGAGGCACGCGAGACACTGGATCACTTGGCAGAGGAGAGCGCCAATCATCCGGATCTCGCAGACAGGGCTTCTTCCGAAACCGACCGGGCAATCGAGCTCAGAGCCAGGGACCGCCAGCGCAAGCTGATCTCCAAGATCGATGCGGCGTTGCAGCGGCTCGACGAAGGCACCTACGGCTACTGTGAAGAAACAGGCGAGCCGATCGGCCTGAAGCGACTGGACGCCCGTCCGATCGCAACCCTCTCGATCGAGGCGCAGGAGCGCCACGAGCGGCGGGAAAAGGTCTACCGGGACGAATAAGCTTTCGGGCTTTCGTAGCAGTCTGAAAAAAGGCGCGGGTCAAACCGCGCCTTTTTCCGTTGTGCCGAATTTCAAAAAAAAACGAAGCGGATCTTCGCTTCAGTATCTGGCCTCAGACAGTATCCCGCGTTGTCGCGATGCCCGACGTCGCCGTCGGGCCAATGCGCAATCAGGGCTTACGCCCGGCGGAGATGTCGGCCAGCATGCGGTTCATCTCTTCTTCGATCGTCGGCTCCTTGTGACCGCCATCGGCAGGCGCGCCGAGGGTTGGCTCCTGACGGCCGGATTGAAGCGATGCACGGTTTTCCGGAGTGACGGATGTCGCCGGGCCGAGGCGCTGCAGGTCGCCGGTGATCTCGGCGTCGAGGAGGCGCTCGAAGTCGGAAAGGGCAGCGGCCGGAGCCGGCTGAGGCTGAGGCTGAGGCTGCGACTGGATGATCGGTGCGGGGCGCTGAAGCTGCTGGGGTGGCTGCGCCTGAATGGGCTGTGGCTGCACGGTCTGAGCCATGGCGACCGGACGGCTCATCGGCATATCGACGTTCACCGAAGGGGGAGCGACGGCGGCAACGGATGGGATCTCGGGTGCCGCTTGGGCGACGGAGCGGGCAACAGGGCGCTGTTCTGCCGCAAGGGCAGGTGCGGCCACCGGGCGCTGTTCGGCCGTAACGCGCATCGGCGCCACAGGCTCGACGCGGGCGACCGGCTGTTCCTCGGTCCGGGTGATGGGGCGAACCGGCGTTGCGACGACGGGTTCGGCCTGCATCGTCGACGCGGGCTGCTGAATGGGTTCCCTGACGGCCGGACGGCTTTCAGCCATCGGTTCGGCGACCTTGCGTTCGATGACAGCGGGGCGTTCGGCCGCACGCTCGTCACCGCCGGCGACGATCCGGCTTTCGATGACGATATCCGTCGGCCCGCCGATCATGATCAGGTGCTCGACATCGTCACGGCGCACCAGCACGAGGCGCCGCCGGGTATCCACGGCGGCGGCGTCGAGCACGGCCAGACGCGGCTGGCGGTTCTTGCCGCCACGGATGAAGGGCGACGAAGGGCGGTTGCGCATGATCCAGAGTACGGCCACGAGGCACAAAAGTCCGATCGCGACCGCTGCAGCGGCGACAACGAACCGGCTGCCGTTGTCGGCGATGATCGTTTCCATCATAGGCTGAACTCCTTCTGCCTTTCGAGTGGCAGTATTTGACGGCTTTTTTCGGGCTCGGACAAGCACTTCGCCGACATTCCCTGTGAATTGGCTCGAATGCTTCCGCACAGGTGCTTTTTGCTGTTATCTCTGATTGTTAAAGATGATTCTTGTCCGAATGATCGAGGGCGTGTCGGCAATGGCCGATTTTGCCCGGCGGTTTGAGCGGATGCCGGCCGGAAGGGCTGGGCCGCGCCCGCGCGCGGCGCCGGCCGCGTAAGAGGACCCGATGACGAAATTGCGGCAGTCAGGCGACTACCAGATGCCGGTTGTTGACCGTGGCGTCAGGCCCGGAACCGTGCTGCGGATCGTGCTGCTCGCGATCGTCCTCACCGTTTCCGCCATCGCCTTCGTGATCTTCCGGAACCAGATGGAAAACGAGATCGTGCTCGGCATCCTCGGCGTTCTCGCCATGGTCGGCATCTTCTTTCTCGTGTCCTCGGTCATCGGCTTCATCGAGGTGATGCCGCAGTCGCGCCCGGACGAACTGGCGCGTGCCTTCCTCGATGCGCATGAGGACGGCACGATCGTGACCGACCGCAAGGGCCGGATCATCTATGCCAACGCCGCCTATGGCGCGTTGACGGGTGCCAGAAACGCTGCCGGCATCCAGTCGCTCGAAACAATCCTGTCGCGCAATCGCGAGGCGACGGAAGCGATCTACCGGCTGACCAACGGCCTGCACGAGGGCAAGCAGGGGCATGAGGAATTCCGCCTGCTGAAGCCGCTTGCGACCGGTGCGGCCACCGGCTCCGGCGCCCATTGGTTCCGGCTGAAGGCGCGCGTCCTGCCGCTCGAAGACAGCGAGCGCAACCCGCTCTATCTCTGGCAGATCGCCGACATTACCGCGGAGCGCGACGACCAGGAACGCTTCTTCAAGGAATTGCAGAACGCGATCGACTATCTCGACCACGCGCCCGCCGGCTTCTTCTCCGCCGGCCGCAAGGGCGAGATCTTCTACATCAACGCCACGCTCGCCGACTGGCTCGGCATCGATCTCACCAAGTTCCAGCCGGGTTCGATCAGCATCGGCGATCTGGTGGCTGGCGAAGGACTGACGCTCGTCCAGGCGGTGCAGGCCGAACCGGGTCTGAAGAAGACCAAGATGCTCGACCTCGACCTGCGCAAGATGAACGGCCAGAGCCTGCCGGTCCGCATGATCCACCGCGTTTCCTCCACCCGCGACGGCGCGCCCGGCGAAAGCCGCACCATCGTCATGTCGCGCGAGGGCGGCGAGGACAGCGACCAGTCGGCGTCGAGCGCGGCGATGCGCTTTACCCGCTTCTTCAACAACACGCCGATGGCGATCGCCTCGGTCGACGGCAATGGCCGGATCCTGCGCACCAACGCGCCGTTCCTGAAGCTGTTCTCCGGCCTCGTCTCGCAGGATGACGTCGAGCGCGGCGCGCTGATTGATGCCGTGGTGCACGAAACCGAGAAGCTTCGCCTGCACGATGCGCTTGCGGCCGCCAAGGACCGGCAGGGCGACATCGCACCGATCGACGCGCTGCATCCGACCGATGGCGAGCGCCATTTCCGCTTCTACGTCAATGCCGTGATCGACCAGACCGACCAGGCGCCGGAGGAAGCGGCGATCATCTACGCGCTGGAGATTACCGAGCAGAAAGCGCTCGAAAACCAGATGGCGCAGACGCAGAAGATGAACGCCGTGGGCACGCTTGCCGGCGGCATCGCGCACGACTTCAACAACGTCTTGACCGCGATCCTGCTGTCGTCCGACCACCTGCTTCTGTCCGCCCGCCCGGCCGACCCGAGCTTTGCCGACCTGATGGAGATCAAGCGCAACGCCAACCGTGCCGCAGTTCTCGTTCGGCAGCTGCTTGCCTTCTCGCGCAAGCAGACGATGCGGCCGACGGTGCTCAACATGACCGACGTCATCGGCGACCTGCGCATGCTGGTCGACCGCATGACCGGAACCAACGTCAAGGTCGAGGTCGATTATGGCCGCGATCTCTGGCCGGTCCGGACCGATCTCGGCCAGTTCGAACAGGTGCTGCTAAACCTTGCCGTCAATGCGCGTGACGCGATGCCCCAAGGCGGCATCATCACACTTCGCACCCGCAACCTGCCGGCGGAGGAGGTCTCGGCCTTCGGACGGCGCGAACTGCCGGACGAAGACTTCGTGATGGTCGAAGTTTCCGACCAGGGAACCGGTATTCCACCTGAGATCCTCGACAAGATCTTCGAGCCGTTCTTTACGACCAAGGAGGTCGGCAAGGGCACCGGTCTCGGCCTGTCGATGGTCTATGGCATCGTCAAGCAGTCGGGCGGCTACATCTATCCGGAATCGGAAGTCGGCAAGGGCACGACCTTCCGCATCCTTCTGCCCCGCCACATCGAGGTGCCGGTCGCTGCGGAAGAGACCGCACAGGCCGGGACAACGCCCGCGACCAATACTATGGCTGTTGCCGCGCCGGCCGCTCAGGCAGTTGCAGCACCCGCTGCAAAGCAGGAAGAGCCGACCGATCTCACCGGGGATTCGGCCGTGGTACTGTTGGTGGAAGACGAGGAGGCCGTGCGCCGCGGCGGCAAGCGCATGCTGGAAACGCGCGGATACACGGTCTATGAGGCCGGCTCCGGCGTCGAAGCGCTCGATATCATGGACGAGCTCAACGGCGCCGTCGATATCGTCGTATCCGACGTGGTGATGCCGGAAATGGACGGACCGACGCTTCTGACCGAACTCAGGAAGAAGTATCCGGACCTGAAGTTCATCTTCGTTTCGGGTTATGCCGAGGACGCCTTTGCCCGCAACCTGCCGGCGGACGCCAAGTTCGGCTTCCTGCCGAAGCCGTTCTCGCTGAAGCAACTGGCCGTCGCCGTGCGCGAAATGCTCGATTCCTAAGCCTGGTCGGTCTAAACCTCTCTTGAGCGATCCCGGTGAACTCCGGACACGAAAAAGCCCGGCGATCATTTCGCCGGGCTTTTTTGTTCGTCCAAGCCTGTCCGAGCTTACTTCGCGTTGAGCGCCACGGCGATCTCGCCGGCAAGCCGGGCATTGTTCTCGACCAGCGCAATGTTGGTCTCGAGGCTGCGGCCCTCGGTCATTTCGAAGAGGTTGCTCAGCAGATAGGGCGTGACCGCCTTGCCGGTGATCTCGTCGTTTTCGGCGTTGTCGAGCGCGCGGGCGATGTAGATTTCCATCTCTTCGCGCGGGATCTCGGCAGCTTCCGGAACCGGATTGGCGACCAGCATGCCGCCTTCGACGCCGAGCTGCTCGCGCATGGTCTGGAAGTTGGCGATGGCCGCCGGGCTGTTCAGCATCAGTGGGCTCTTGAGGCCGCTGTCGCGCGACCAGAAGGCCGGGAAGATTTCGCTGTCATAGGTGACAACAGGAACGCCGCGGGTTTCGAGCACTTCGAGCGTCTTCGGGATGTCGAGGATCGCCTTGGCGCCGGCGCAGACGACGATGACGCCGGTGCGGGCAAGTTCGTCGAGGTCGGCGGAGATGTCGAAGGAGAGCTCGGCGCCACGGTGCACGCCGCCGATGCCGCCGGTCGCAAAGACGCGGATGCCGGCGCGGGCGGCGGCAATCATCGTCGCGGCAACGGTCGTCGCGCCGGTGCGGCGCTCAGCGATCGCGAAGGCGAGGTCGGCGCGCGAGACCTTCATCGCGCCCTGGGTCTTCGCCAGTTCTTCGAGCTTGGCGTCGTCTAGGCCGATATGCAGCACGCCATGGATGACCGCGATGGTCGCCGGCACGGCACCCTGCTCGCGGATGATCGCTTCAACACTGCGGGCCATGTTCAGGTTGCCCGGGTAGGGCATGCCATGGGTGATGATGGTCGACTCCAGCGCCACGATCGGCGCGCCACGCGCCTTGGCGGCTGCGACCTCGTCGGAATATTCCATCGGCAGGAAGGGGGAAGCGGGTTTGGTCATGGTCTTTCCTTGGGAGTTCTGCTGGCAAATGTCATGACAGCATTTGGGGCACGGGCACAAGGGCCAGCGCCTGTTCGAGATTGGTCGCGGACATCTCTTCGGATGCGGCCAAGGGAGAGCGCAAGGTGATTTGAGCGGCTGCGATGCCGTGCCGCAGGCACGCGTTGATGGCGTGGCCACCAAGGCGCGCCGAGAGGAATCCGGAGGCGAGCGCGTCGCCGGCGCCGGTGACGTCGGCAAGCGCGGGAAGGGCTGGCGGAACGGCAACGCAGGTGTCTTCGCCGTCGAAGGCGACGACGGCGCGGCCGCCGCGTGTGACGACGCCACCCGTAAGGCCGACGCTTCTCAGCAACGACGGCCACTCATTCGCCTCGGCCGCATCCTTGCCGGTCAGTGCCCGGGCCTCGGACTCGTTCATGAACAGGAACGAGAGATGCGAGAGGCACGGCCGATAGCGGATGACTTTGGCCGGCGAAACGGCGATGCCGGCGACGAGGCGGCCGTTGCCGGCAGCCGACTGGGCAAGTGCGGCGATGGTTTCTTCCGGCAGGTTGGCGTCGGTCAGCACGAGCTGGCTCGTGGCAATGACCTCGCGCAGCGCCCGTCGTTGCAACTGCCGGGGCGAGAACAGCCGGTAGAGCTCCATGTCGGCAAGCGCAATCACCAGATTGCCGTCGTTTTCAAGGATCGCCGTATAGCTCGGCGTCTGGCGGTCGAGAAAGGTGAGGGGAGTGTCGATGACGCCGGCGGCGGCGGCGGCTGCGGTCACCATCTCGCCGGCCGCATCGCCGCCGCGGGTGCTGATCATGCGCACACTGTGGCCGAGGCGCGCCAGGTTGCGCGCGGCATTGAAACCACCACCGCCTGCTTCTTCGAACCAGCTTCCCGGATTGCTCGATCCTGGCGCTGTCGTTCCCGATATGCGGCCGCGCCTGTCGATATGCGCACCACCGAAAACGGCGATCTCAGCTTGCGTCATGAATGTTCCTCTGCTTGGCCGATCGGCCGAATATCTGTTGGCATCCTGCAATGCCGCATCGCGAAGCGCCACGCGCCCGACCCGTCCGAAGTGTCATGCGCCAACGAATCGGCCGGGCCTAACCGGGCATGTTCGAAGCGTTGGCGCCAACATTCGAAAACTCCGCTTTCGTTCCGTGAACAAGAATCGAACGCATGGTGGATAGCTATTGTTTTTCAATGTGTTGTCGCGCTCTTGCAAATACGGAACAAAACATGTACAAAAACTCCTGCGGCGGCTTCATTGCCTCGGTAGCTTCAATAACCTAAAGGTGGACCAAATGGCACAAAACTCTTTGCGGCTCGTAGAGGACAAATCGGTGGATAAAAGCAAGGCACTTGAAGCGGCACTTTCCCAGATCGAACGTTCGTTCGGCAAGGGATCGATCATGAAGCTCGGTGGGAAGGACAGCATCATTGAGATCGAGACGGTTTCGACCGGCTCTCTCAGCCTCGACATTGCGCTCGGCATTGGCGGCCTGCCGAAGGGCCGCATCGTTGAAATTTACGGCCCGGAAAGCTCGGGTAAGACGACGCTGGCGCTGCAGACCGTTGCGGAAGCTCAGAAGAAGGGCGGCATCTGCGCCTTCGTCGACGCAGAACACGCGCTCGACCCGGTCTACGCCCGCAAGCTCGGCGTCGACCTCGAAAACCTCCTGATCTCGCAGCCCGACACCGGCGAACAAGCGCTCGAAATCACCGACACGCTCGTGCGTTCCGGCGCGATCGACGTTCTCGTCGTCGACTCGGTTGCCGCACTCGTGCCGCGCGCCGAAATCGAAGGCGAAATGGGCGACAGCCTGCCGGGCATGCAGGCCCGCCTGATGAGCCAGGCGCTGCGCAAGCTGACGGCGTCGATCTCCAAGTCGAACTGCATGGTCATCTTCATCAACCAGATCCGCATGAAGATCGGCGTCATGTTCGGTTCGCCGGAAACCACCACCGGCGGCAACGCGCTGAAGTTTTACGCCTCGGTCCGCCTCGACATCCGCCGCATCGGCTCGGTCAAGGAGCGCGAAGAGGTGGTCGGCAATCAGACCCGCGTCAAGGTCGTCAAGAACAAGATGGCGCCTCCCTTCAAGCAGGTCGAATTCGACATCATGTATGGCGAAGGCGTATCGAAGACCGGTGAACTGGTCGACCTCGGCGTCAAGGCCGGCATCGTCGAGAAGTCGGGCGCCTGGTTCTCCTACAACAGCCAGCGTCTCGGCCAGGGCCGCGAGAACGCCAAGACGTTCCTGCGCGACAATCCGGATCTCGCACGCGAGATCGAGACGGCGCTGCGCCAGAATGCTGGCCTGATCGCCGACCGGTTCCTTGAGAATGGCGGTCCGGAAGCGGACGACGGCGACGAGCCGCCGGAAGCATAAGCCGCTCGGTCCACTGAGGTTACCCAAGAACCGGTCGCCCCATGGGCGGCCGGTTTTTTGCTGGCGTCTGGACAGTCGGATATGTGAGCGATAAAAGCCTTTGGTTCCGGCGACCCAGCGCGTTGGAGGGTGCGGTCACCGTGGGCGGCTGCAGGGTTTAGGGACAATGGCTTAGTGGCGCGGCGTGGGCCGGACCCGGGCCGGAATCGGTGCTTAAGAATAGGACGCAAGATGAGCGGCGTGAATGAAATCCGGTCGACCTTTCTCGACTATTTCCGCAGGAACGGTCACGAGGTCGTGTCGTCGAGCCCGTTGGTGCCGCGCAATGACCCGACATTGATGTTCACCAATGCCGGCATGGTGCAGTTCAAGAACGTCTTCACCGGCCTGGAACAACGCCCCTATTCGACAGCCGTGACGGCGCAGAAGTGCGTTCGCGCTGGCGGCAAGCACAACGACCTCGACAATGTCGGCTACACCGCACGCCACCACACTTTCTTCGAGATGCTCGGCAACTTCTCCTTCGGCGATTACTTCAAGGAGAACGCGATCGAGCTTGCCTGGAACCTGATCACCAAGGAGTACGGCCTCGACGCCAAGCGCCTGCTGGTCACGGTCTACCACACCGACGATGAGGCCTTCGATCTCTGGAAGAAGATCGCCGGCTTCTCCGACGACCGCATCATCCGCATTCCGACCAGCGACAATTTCTGGGCGATGGGCGATACCGGCCCCTGCGGCCCGTGCTCGGAAATCTTCTACGACCACGGCGACCACATCTGGGGCGGACCTCCGGGCTCGGCCGATGAAGACGGCGACCGCTTCATCGAGATCTGGAACCTCGTCTTCATGCAGTACGAGCAGATCACCAAGGAAGAGCGGGTTAACCTGCCGCGTCCGTCGATCGACACCGGCATGGGCCTCGAGCGCCTTGCCGCCGTTCTCCAGGGCGAGCACGACAACTACGACATCGACCTGTTCCGCGCGCTGATCGCCGCTTCTGAAGAAGCAACCGGCGTCAAGGCCGAAGGCGACCGTCGCGCCAGCCACCGCGTCATTGCCGACCACTTGCGTTCGTCCGCCTTCCTGATCGCCGATGGCGTGCTGCCGTCGAACGAAGGCCGCGGCTACGTGCTTCGCCGTATCATGCGCCGCGCCATGCGCCATGCGCAGTTGCTCGGCGCGCAGGATCCGTTGATGTGGAAGCTCCTGCC
The DNA here is from genome assembly GCF_050435225.1 of Ensifer sp. LBL. NCBI lineage: Bacteria > Pseudomonadati > Pseudomonadota > Alphaproteobacteria > Hyphomicrobiales > Rhizobiaceae > Ensifer > Ensifer sp. LBL. Next base: position 385,611 of record NZ_JBNDJY010000003.1, read on the forward strand.
GGCGCTCGTCGGCCAGATGGGCCGCGCCTATCCGGAGCTGGTGCGCGCCGAAGCGCTGATCTCCGAGACGCTGAAGCTCGAGGAAACCCGTTTCCGCAAGACGCTGGAGCGCGGCCTCAACCTCTTGTCCGATGCCTCTGCCGATCTGTCGGAAGGCGACCAGTTCAACGGCGAGACCGCCTTCAAGCTCTACGATACCTACGGCTTCCCGCTCGACCTGACCCAGGACGCACTGCGCGCCAAGGGCATCACCGTCGATACCGACACTTTCTCGGCCGCTATGGAACGCCAGAAGGCTGAAGCCCGCGCCAACTGGGCCGGTTCCGGCGAAGCTGCGACTGAAACCATCTGGTTCGAGCTCAAGGAAAAGCACGGCGCCACCGACTTCCTCGGCTACGACACAGAGACCGCCGAAGGCGTGATCCAGGCGGTCGTGCGTGACGGCGCCGTCGTCGCCTCGGCCGCCAAGGGCGACACCGTCCAGGTCATCCTGAACCAGACGCCGTTCTATGGCGAATCGGGCGGCCAGATGGGCGACACCGGCACGATCACGACGGAAAGCGGCAAGCTCACCGTGACCGATACGCAGAAGCGCGGCGAGGGGCTCTTCGTCCACTTCGCGACCGTCGCCGAAGGCACGGTCAAGACCGGCGACGCCGCCCAGCTCGACGTCGATCATGCGCGCCGCTCGCGCCTGCGCGCCAACCATTCGGCAACGCACCTCCTGCACGAGGCGCTGCGCGAAGTGCTCGGCACCCATGTGGCCCAGAAGGGCTCGCTGGTGGCGCCCGAGCGCCTGCGCTTCGACGTCTCGCACCCGAAGCCGATGACGGCCGAGGAGCTGAAGATCGTCGAAGAGATGGCCAACGAGATCATCGTGCAGAACTCGCCGGTGACCACGCGCCTGATGAGCGTCGATGATGCGATTGCCGAAGGCGCGATGGCGCTCTTCGGCGAGAAGTACGGCGATGAAGTTCGCGTTGTCTCGATGGGCCGCGGCATCCACGGCTCCAAGGCCAACCGCGCCTATTCGGTCGAACTCTGCGGCGGCACGCATGTGTCTGCCACCGGTGACATCGGCCTCGTCCGCGTCGTCTCGGAAAGCGCCGTCGGCGCCGGCGTTCGCCGCATCGAGGCGCTGACCGGCGAAGCGGCCCGCGCCTACCTCAACGAGCAGGACGAGCGCGTCAAGACGCTTGCCAATACGCTGAAGGTTCAGCCGGGCGACGTGCTCGGTCGCGTCGAAGCTCTGCTCGACGAGCGCCGCAAGCTGGAACGCGAGCTGACCGAAGCGAAGAAGAAGCTGGCGCTTGGTGGCGGCGGCGAGGCCGGTTCTGCCGACGCAGCCCGCGACATCGCCGGCATCCGCTTCCTCGGCAAGGTCGTCTCGGGCGTCGAGCCTAAGGACCTGAAGAGCCTTGCCGACGACGGCAAGAAGAGCCTCGGCTCCGGCATCGTCGCCTTCGTCGGCGTTTCCGGTGACGGCAAGGCCAGCGCCGTCGTCGCCGTAACCGAAGACCTGACGTCGAAGCACAGCGCCGTCGACCTCGTCCGCATCGCGTCCGCCGCTCTTGGCGGCAAGGGCGGCGGCGGCCGTCCCGACATGGCCCAGGCCGGCGGCCCGGACGGAGACAAGGCAGCCGAAGCGATCGAGGCAGTGGCCGTCGCACTCGCCGGCTGATTGCCACCGACAGAATAGGAAAAGGGTGTCCGTTGCGGCACCCTTTTTTGTTTGCGGCGTCAGGTCTTATCGAGCCCGCCGAGGCGCACAAATCCTCTGCGAAAGCAGCCGGACAACTCCGCAGGATTTGTCAAATTGATCTATGGTCTACCGATCCGTGAGCAAAGCGCGAAAGGGTGGACATGGAAGAGCGGGTAACGTGGGCGACCTATGAACGGCGTCTGCACCGGGTCAGCGACTATATTTACGGCCATCTCGACGGCGATCTCGACCTCGATCGTCTCTCGGAGATTGCCTGTCTGTCGCCGCACCATTGGCATCGGATCTACCGGGCCGTTCACGGCGAGACGCTGGCCGGAACCGTCAAGCGGCTGAGGTTGCAGCGGGCCGCGGCCGATCTCGCCCAGACCGATCTTCCTGTCGAAACGATCGCGCAGCGCTCTGGCTATCCCAACCTGCAATCCTTCAACCGCACATTCAAGGCGTCCTACGGACTGCCGCCGGCGCGATACCGCAAGGAGGGAAGCCATGTCGCCTTTGAAACCGCTTCAACGGAAGGAATTCCAGACATGTACGAAGTCACCCTCAAGGAGGTCGAAGCCTTCGACGTCGTCGGCGTCGCCCACACCGGCTCCTATATGGAGATCGGCAAGGCATTCGAGACGCTCTACGGCACTCTCTTTTCGCGGCAACTGTTCCGGCCGGACATGGAGATGATCGGCATTTATCTCGACGACCCGGAACTAGTGTCGACCGATAAGCTGCGCTCTTTCGCCTGCGTCAGCGCGCGCAAGGCGATGCCCGTGGAGGCGCCTTTGACGCCACAGCATCTCGACGGCGGCCGCTATGCGGTGCTTCGCCACAAGGGCCCCTACGCGGACATGCCGAAGGCCTATCAGTGGCTCTACGGCACCTGGCTGCCGCAGTCCGGCCGCGAGATCCGCGATAGCCTGATGTTCGAGAAATATCTCAACAATCCCCGCGAAGTTGCGCCGACGGAACTCTTGAGCGAAATCTACCTGCCATTGAGGTGACGGCATCCGGACGCTACCACAATTGACGAATCGGCAGCTCGACGGCACTTTTGGTTCGGCGTGGCCTGCGCCGAACCTCCAAAGATCGTCCCCGGCACGATCCTTTCATGGAGGCAAAGGGACTTCAGTCTCGGGTCGCAATCTCGGTCCCACCGTTTCGGGTCCGGTTGCTGGGGAACTTGCCCGAGACGCGAAAGGCCCTGCCATGACTGAAAACCGAAATTTCAAACGGCGCGTTCGCGCCCGCGTCGCCAAGACCGGCGAATCCTACACCACCGCACTCATGCATCTTCGCCACGCTGCTGCGGAAGAGACGCCTCTGCAACCAAAGTCGCTGCGTCTTGCCGTGGCGCAATCCGGCTACTTCGACGACCCCAGAGACGCGGCAGCACTTCGCCTTGCCGGCGAAAGTATCCGGCGCCTGATGCGGGAAGCGCATCTGGCAGGGGCGCGTGTTGTGCACTTCCCGGAAGGAGCGACATGTTTTCCGAACAAGCGCATCATGTCCGCAATCGGGCCCCGCGACATCGGCCCGTCCGATTGGCACCGGTTCGAATGGGCGGTTCTGCGCGAGGAGCTTGACGCCATCCGAATGCTGGCGCGTGAGCTCGGCCTATGGACGGTGCTCGGCTCCGTGCACAAGCTCACCGAGCCGCATCGTCCGCACAACAGTCTCTATGTGATCTCGGACAAGGGAACGATTGCGACGCGCTATGACGAGCGCATGCTGTCCAATACCAAGATCTCTTTCATGTATACGCCCGGAACGATCCCGCTGACATTCGAGGTCGATGGCATCCGCTTCGGCTGCGCGCTCGGCATCGAGTGCCATTTTCCCGAGATTTTCCTCGAATACGAGCGGCTGAATGTCGATTGCGTCCTGTTTTCGACGTCCGGCGGCGCTCTGGAAAACGACCTTGCCTTTGCAGCCGAAGTACAGGGGCATGCGTCGAGCAACCGCTATTGGGCAAGTTTTGCCGTTCTCGCACAACCTGGCCTCACAGCCTCCTCAGGGATCGTGGCACCTGACGGACAATGGGTAACACGATGTGTGGGAGATGGGGCGTCGATGGCGATAGCCGATATCGGCAACGATCCCGACGATCCGGCCCGACCGTGGCGCCGACAGGCGAGGGGCGGGATCTACGATCCGCATATCGTCAGCGATGACCCGCGCAGCAGCCGCCGCGATATGTTCTAGGCGTAGACAGCACCTCGGCCGATGCGATCGCGCCTAAAGTGAATCAGCCTGCGGCGAGGCTTTCCGCAGAGCTGCCGCCATGCGCGTGGAATCGCCCCAGGTCGAAAGCCAGATCAGGACGGTGGTGGCAAGGGAGATGACGGCGCGCAGGGCGTGGGCGAGCCGGTCTTCGCCCGAAAGCTGCGCCTCCGCGTGATCGAGATGCGCCAACTCCTCCTCGCGGATCGACAGGATGAGGGCATGAAGCTCCGGATCCTTGTCGGCGAGGAAATGCAGTTGATCGTCGAGATGGTGATGCACGGCGGCTTCCACGGCGGCCGTGCAGGCCCATATGCCGCGACGCCCGAAGAGCGCGGTCACGAACCCGAGCAACCACCCGCCCAGGCTCCAGAACTGCATGATGCGGCAGGGTCGAGATTTTCGTGCAGGCATCGCCGCGCGAAACAGCGCGCAGTGCTCGATCTCGTGACCAAGCATTTCCGAGAGCATCGGCACGCAATCCGGATAGAGCCTGCGGACGACCGCGATCTGGGCTCCATAAATGCGGATCGCGCCGAATTCCCCGGCGTGATTGACCCTGACGATGCGAGCGATCGTCAGGGCGTTGCGCGGGGAAATCGGCGCGATCATTTTTTCAAGCTCGGTCGAGCTTATCAGGCAGCCATGGCCTTCTGCAGGTTCTCGTCGATCTTGTCGAGGAAGCCGGTGGTCGAGAGCCACGGCTGATCGGGGCCGATGAGCAGCGCCAGGTCCTTGGTCATGAAGCCGGCTTCGACGGTGTCGACGCAGACCTTCTCGAGCGTTTCGGAGAACTTTGCGAGTTCGGCATTGCCGTCGAGCTTGGCGCGGTGGGCAAGGCCACGGGTCCAGGCGAAGATCGAGGCGATCGAGTTCGTCGAGGTTTCCTCGCCCTTCTGGTGCTGGCGGTAGTGACGGGTCACCGTGCCGTGCGCAGCTTCAGCTTCAACCGTCTTGCCATCCGGCGTCATCAGAACCGAGGTCATCAGGCCGAGCGAGCCGAAGCCCTGGGCAACGATGTCGGACTGAACGTCACCGTCGTAGTTCTTGCACGCCCAGACGTAACCGCCGGACCACTTCAGAGCCGAAGCGACCATGTCGTCGATCAGGCGGTGTTCGTACCAGATCTTCAGTTCCTTGAACTTGTCGGCGAATTCGGCGTCGAAGACCTGCTGGAAGATGTCCTTGAAGCGGCCGTCATAGACCTTGAGGATCGTGTTCTTGGTCGACAGGTAGACCGGAACCTTGCGCTGGATGCCGTAGTTGAAGGAAGCGCGCGCGAATTCGGTGATCGAATCGTCCAGGTTGTACATGCCCATGGCAACGCCGGCCGACGGTGCGTCGAAGACGTCGTATTCGATTTCCTTGCCGTCTTCGCCGACGAACTTCATCGTCAGCTTGCCCTTGCCCGGGAACTTGAAGTCGGTGGCGCGGTACTGGTCGCCGAAAGCGTGACGGCCGACGATGATCGGCTTGGTCCAGCCCGGAACCAGGCGCGGCACGTTCTTGCAGATGATCGGCTCGCGGAAGATGACGCCGCCGAGGATGTTGCGGATCGTGCCGTTCGGCGACTTCCACATCTTCTTCAGCTTGAATTCCTCGACGCGGGCTTCATCCGGCGTGATCGTGGCGCACTTGACGCCGACGCCGTGCTTCTTGATCGCGTTGGCAGCGTCGATCGTTACCTGGTCTTCGGTCGCATCGCGGTTTTCGACGCTGAGGTCGTAATATTCCAGATCGACATCGAGGTAGGGATGGATCAGCTTGTCCTTGATGAACTGCCAGATGATGCGGGTCATCTCATCGCCGTCGAGTTCGACGACCGGATTGGCGACCTTAATCTTTGCCATGAATATGCCTCGTAGCTTATGCGGGACAGCGGGAGCGATGTCCCTTCCTCTCTGAAAAATCCTGTGCCCTATAGCACTCAGAACCGACAAGGCAAAGCATGCTTGGCTGAAACTTTGGATGGAGGTGGAGGCGGACCTCGGATGGCTCTTCGCCACCGCTTTTCGACGCCCGCTTTCGTCGCGCCGGCCTTGCAAAGATCGCGTCTGCCGCTATTCAGGAAGAACCGGCGAAAGCGGCGCGCGTCCACAGGCGGCCGCGGGACAGGCAAAGGCTACCGATGGCACTTCGTTCCCGTATGCGCGATTGGCTTCTTGCCAATGATCCGGCCTTCTCCCGCCTGCGGCAGGCCTCGCGCATCACCGCAACGATCGTCGTTTCCATCCTTTTGCTGATGGCGTTTCATTACCTGGTCGCACCGTTGCCGCCGGCCGCTTTCGGGCTTGCGGCGTCGCTGTCGATCGAAGGGGGGCTGGCGGTGCGCGATCGCACCATCGCCGGCCAGCGGCTCACCCGCATCATCGCCGTCCTCGTCGGCGTTTCGATGGTCGGGCTTGCGTCGGTGCTCGAGAATCACCGCTACGTCTCCGACGTCGTCTTCCTGCTGATCATCTTCCTCGCGGTTTATGGCCGCTCCTTCGGCCCGCGCGGTTTTGCCGTCGGCATGTTCGCCTTCATGTCCTATTTCACCGGTGCCTATCTGAGGCCAACGCTCGACCAATTGCCGGCGCTGTTCTTCGGGGCGGCCGTGTCGGCCACGGTCGCGCATCTCGTCCGCACGCGGCTGCTGCCGGACGATCGCTATCGCGACCTCCTGCGCGCCACGGCAAGCGTGCAGCGCCGCGTCGACCAGATGCTGCTGCAACTGGCGGAGATCGCCCGCAAGCCCGTCCTGTCGCCGGCCGATCGTCGTCAATTGCATGCGGCTGAAGAGCGGCTGAAGGAAGCGGTGCTGATGGCCGAGAGCTTCATTCCGACGGAAAACCGGCGCCCGGAACCGCAGCCCGGCCTCACCACCTCCGACCTCGTCATCAACCTCTTCGACCTGCACCTTGCGGCCGAAAGCGTGATGGTTGTCAGCTTCCAGTCGATGCCACCGCCGGCACTGGTGGAGGCGATGGTGGCGCGCGACGGCGAGCGGATCGACGCGGAGATCGCGCGGCTCGGCGATGCGGCTCCGCGCCGCGAAGAAACGGTGAAGGCGCTGCTGTGGCTGCGCAACGTCCGGCAGAGGCTTGCCCGGAGCCTTGCAAAGCTGACGCCGGCCGATCTGGAGGAAACGCCACCGCACTTGAGTGGCGTTTCCACCCGCTGGAAGCCGTCGCTGGACGATCCCGCCCTGAAGGCGGCGATCCAGATCACTCTGGCTTCAGGTATCGCCATGGTTTTCGGGCTGATGCTGTCACGCGAGCGCTGGTTCTGGGCGGTGCTTGCGGCGTTTCTCGTCTTCACCAACACGCGCTCGCGCGGCGACACGGCGCTCAAGGCGCTGCAGCGCTCGGCCGGTACGCTCTTTGGCATCGTGGTCGGCATCGTCATCGGCACGCTGGTGGCCGGCAATATCTATCTGGTGCTGCCGCTCAGCGCCCTTTGCGTCTTTCTGGCGTTCTATTTCCTCGCCGTCTCCTATGCGACAATGACCTTCTTCATCTCCGTCGTGCTGTCGCTGGTCTACAGCCTGATGGGCGTGCTGAGCCCGCATCTGCTGCAACTGCGCCTGGAGGAAACCCTGATCGGTTCGATCGCCGGTGCTGCGGTCGCCTTCGTCGTCTTTCCGACGCGCACCCGCACGACGCTCGATGCCGCCGTCGCAAGCTGGTGCGACGAGCTCAAAGGCCTGCTGCAGGCGGCGCGCGACGGGGCCTCGGGGCTGGTGCTGATCGCCCGGTCGCAGGCGCTCGACCGCGCCTATCGTGACCTGGCGGCGGCAGCAAAGCCGCTCGGGCTTCCCTGGCAGCTGGTAACGCGTCCCGGTCACGTGCGTCAGGCGCTGGCGATCTTCATGGCCTGCACCTACTGGGCGCGGGTCTTCGCCCGGCGTGTCGGCACGGATGCGGAGCTGGAAGGAAGCGATTTCAAGGCGGATATCGACGCCAATCTCGCGCTCGTCCAGACGGTGCGCGACAAGGCGTCAGCGTACTTCTACGAGGTCGGCCGCATCGGTGCGCCGGTCGACCGCCATCTGCCGATCTCGAAGGACGATGCCGAGCTCGGACTCGAAATGATCGGAGTGTCTCTCAACCGGCTTCATTTGTAGTGGCCTTTAATTTCGCCGCCATTTGTGCAAGGGAAACGCCGAACGAAAGGCGAAGGCTAAGGAAATGGCAGGAACGAACAGCGAGCGCGAACTTCTGGCGGAAGGACCGGCGATCATTCTCGCCTATCCCCAGCTCGGCGAAAACATCGGCATGGTCGCCCGCGCGATGGCGAATTTCGGGCTCGCGGAGCTTCGGCTCGTCAATCCGCGCGACGGCTGGCCGAGCGAAAAGGCACGATCGGCCGCAAGCCGCGCCGACCACGTGATCGACGCTGCCAAGCTCTACGGCTCGGTCGAGGAGGCAATCGCCGACCTCAACTTTGTCTATGCGACGACCGCACGCGACCGCGACGGCTACAAGCCGGTGCGCTCGCCGATCGTCGCGGCGCGCACGCTGCGCCAGCGCTTCCAGGGCGGTGAGAAGACGGGCATCCTGTTCGGGCGCGAACGCACCGGGCTTACCAACGAGGAAGTGGCGCTTGCCGACGAGATCGTGACCTTTCCGGTCAACCCGGCCTTCGCGTCGCTCAATCTCGCCCAGGCCGTGCTGTTGATGTCCTACGAGTGGCTGAAGACCGGCATGGAGTCTGAGGACCAGACCTCGTTCCAGGCGATCGAGCAGCGACCGGCGACCAAGGAACACCTGCAGGGTCTGTTCGAGCACGTGGAGGAAGCGCTTGAGGCGCGGAACTATTTCCGTTCGGCCGACAAAAAGCCGAAATTGGTCGAGAACCTGCGCGCGGTTCTGACCAGGCCGTCCTTTACCGAATCCGAAATCCAGGTGCTACGCGGCGTCATTTCTTCGCTCGACCGGTTCACGCGGGAAAATCCGCGGGGCTCCGGCGCTCCGGGTGAACACTCAAGGAAAGCGCGAGACAAAGGTGACAGCGAGTGAACTGAAACCCATCCTCGTCTTCGACAGCGGCATCGGCGGTTTGACCGTGCTGCGCGAGGCGAGGGTGCTGATGCCCGAGCGGCACTTCATCTATGTCGCCGACGATGCCGGCTTTCCCTATGGCGGCTGGGAAGAGGCGGCGCTGAAGGAACGGGTGATCGCGCTCTTCGGCCGGCTGCTTTCCGAACACGATCCGGAAATCTGCGTGATCGCCTGCAACACCGCCTTCACGCTTGTCGGCGCCGATCTTCGCGCGGCCTTTCCTCAGATGACCTTCGTCGGCACGGTGCCCGCAATCAAGCCGGCGGCCGAGCGCACGCGCTCCGGGCTGGTTTCCGTTTTGGCGACGCCCGGCACGGTCAAGCGCGCCTATACCCGTGATCTCATCCAGTCATTCGCCACGCAGTGTCACGTGCGCCTCGTCGGCTCGGAGAGCCTTGCCAAGATGGCCGAGGCCTATATCCGCGGCGAGAAACTCGACGACGAGACCGTTCTTGCCGAAATCGCCCCGTGCTTCGTCGAGATGGACGGCAGGAAGACCGATATCGTCGTGCTTGCCTGCACCCATTATCCCTTCATGGCCAACGTCTTCCGCCGGCTTGCGCCCTGGCCGGTCGACTGGTTGGATCCGGCGGAAGCGATTGCCCGGCGGGCGCGGTCATTGGTGCCGCTGCCGAACGGCTTCGAACCGCTCAATGGCCTCGACCCGGCGATCTTCACCTCCGGCAAACCGGATTTTGCCACAAGACGGCTGATGCAGGGCTTTGGCCTGTCGGTAACGGCAAATGCGACCGCTGACGAGCGCGTGGGACAGACCGAAGCGATCGGCTAGAAGAGGATCGCCAGAAGGATGGCGATCAAGGAAACCAAGGCACAGGCAAGCAGGAAGTTTTTGTGACCGGCGCGTTTGGCTTGCGCCTTTGATAAAACGGGTTGGCCCTCCTTGTAAGCGTCGCGCATGCGCTGATCGAGATTGTGCATCTCCAGCTGGCGTTCGGTTTCGCTCTGACTCATTGCCGCCCCTCGTAAATCGCTGCCCTTCCGCTTCATATGGGGACGCGCGCTCGCTCGCAGCAGTCAGCATGCCGAAGAATTTCGGCTCTGTCTTGCAGCAAAGGGCGTGCGGCTTGGTGTTCCGACGACTTGCCGCCGCGTATTCCCTGTGGGTTTTCGCTTCCTGCGCCACGCATTCCGGGAAAACCGTGTTAGGTGAAGCCCGAATGGCGGTCTCCGCACGATCGCGAATCATCTAAAGCATTGAGCAGCTACGCACCGGTCCGGCGACTGGAAGAGCGTGAGAACGTAAAGATTGGGCGGTTCCTTCATCAGGGCCGCACGCGCACGAAGAGGTGGACATGAAGGTCGGCATCGACATGGGAGCGACGTCCGAAGGGACATCGGCCTCGCTCGATATCGAGGAGCTTCTGGCCACCCGTCTCTTGGTGCAGGGCAATTCCGGTTCGGGCAAGTCGCACCTGTTGCGGCGGCTGCTGGAGCAATCCGCACCCTGGGTGCAGCAGTGCATCATCGATCCCGAAGGCGATTTCGTCACGCTTGCCGACAAGTTCGGCCATGTGGTCGTCGAGGGCGAGCGGACCGACGCGGAACTGATCGGCATTGCCAACCGCATCCGCCAGCACCGCGTTTCCTGCGTTCTGTCGCTCGAAGGGCTCGATATCGAGCAGCAGATGCGCAATGCCGGCGTCTTCCTGAACGCCATGTTCGATGCGGATCGCGAGTTCTGGTACCCGGTTCTCGTCGTTGTCGACGAAGCGCAGATGTTTGCACCGTCGGTCGCCGGTGATGTTACCGAAGAGGTGCGCAAGATTTCGCTTGGCGCCATGACCAACCTCATGTGCCGCGGCCGTAAGCGCGGCCTTGCCGGGGTGATCGCGACGCAGCGCCTGGCGAAGCTTGCCAAGAACGTAGCGGCCGAAGCCTCCAACTTCCTGATGGGCCGCACATTCCTCGACATCGACATGCTGCGCGCGGCCGATCTTCTCGGCATGGACCGGCGCACGGCGGAAATGTTCCGCGACCTCAAGCGCGGCTCCTTCGTCGCGCTCGGTCCGGCCCTGTCGCGCCGTCCGCTCAAGGTAACGATCGGCACGGTCGAAACCTCGGCCCGCTCGACGAGCCCGAAGCTGATGCCTCTGCCGGAGGCGCCGCAGGATGTCGAGGACCTGATCTTCACGCCGGATCCGGACGAGTTGACCCGGCCGATCATGCGCCGCGCTGTTGCTCCGCCACGCCCGACGACCGACATCCTGGCCGAACTCTCGCGCCCACGGCCCGAGCCGGTCGCGCCGATCGAGGCAAGGCCGACGCAGCCGGAGATGACCGCTGACGAGAAAGAGACCCTGCTCGACAGCGTCTTTGCGGAAATCCTCGCCAATCCGGAGGCAGCCTTCCGGCCGGACGCGGAACTGTTTCAGGACTTCCTGGTGCGCTGCCGCATTCGCCGCATGCCGTCCGGTACGGCCCTGTCACTTGGCGCGTTCCGCCGCAAGATGGCGGTTGCCCGCTCAGGCGTCGATCCGGAGACTGCTGCGAGCGAGACCTGGGCCCAGGCCCTGCAGCTTGCCGATCGCGTCACCGAGGATCTGCAGGCCGTGTTCCTGATGATGGCGCAGGCGGCCGTCCGGGGCCTGCCATGCCCCTCCGACGCGATGATCGCGCGTGCCTACGGCACCCATTCTGCAAGGCGGGCCCGCCGTCTGCTTGGCTACTTCGAGGAGCATGGACTGATCGTCATCCATGCGGATTTCGCCGGAAAGCGCATCGTTGCCTTCCCGGACCTCGGCAGCGAGACCGCTCCAGGCGACGCCAACGGGCCGGATGTAACGGGCGCGGCCGCCGCTGCGGCGGAGTGAGTCCGGTTACAGATCAAGCCTTCGTTTCTCGCGGGAACTCAAGGCGTGAGATGCCAACCGTGTCGGCATGGCTCAGATAAATTCCTGTATGACGCGGTCGGACGCGTGGATGCAGGTCATCTCGAGCCGCGCCGTACCATTGTTGACGAAACGGTGGGGCGTGCCGGCTTCGACGACGATGATGTCGCCGGTCTTACCGATCAGCGTCTCATCTCCAACCGTGAACTCCGCCTCGCCGGAATGAATGAGCCAGGTCTCGGGATAGGGATGCACATGCAGCGCCGGCCCTTGGCCTGGCTCAGCATCCATCAGGAAGAGCGAAATCGGCGTGCCATATTGCCCACCTTCAAACAGAATGGTCCGCTTGGGGCTTGGTTTTTGCTCTGAGCGCGGAATGACATGAAACATGCTGGCCTCCATCGGGTTGGCTTGTCGATTGCAATGAACTATCTTCACGAGAAGATATTATTCGAAACTATCTTCTCGTCAAGATAGTTTCGAAGACCTGGAGCAAGCGATGCAAAACAAAAATGCCGAGAGCGATCACGTCGACCGGTTGCGGGCGCAATGGGACCGCGAACTGCCGGACCTCGACACGGAGCCGATGACCATCCTCGGTCGCGCCTACCGGCTTTCCAATCTAGCGCGCCCCTCGATCGAGGAGACCTTCGCCTCCTTCGGCATCGACCGCGGCGAGTTCGACGTGATCTCGACGCTTCGGCGGTCCGGGCCGCCTTACCGGCTGACGCCGACGGATCTCTATACGCTGCTGATGATTTCGTCGGGCGGACTGACGCATCGGCTCGACAGGCTGCAGAAGGCGGGATTGATCCTGCGGGAACGCTCGGCGTCCGATGGCCGCAGCAGCGTCGTCGGACTGACGGAAAGGGGAATAGCGCTTGCGGAAGACGCCTTTCGTGCCGACATGGCGAGCGAAGCGCGCTACCTCGACGCGCTGAGCAAGGAAGACCGCGTGACGCTGGCGGCGCTCCTCAGGAAGCTGCTGATTTCGTTGGAGCAAGCGCCGTCGGGTGATCCGGCGTGATCAACGGCTGTTTGTCACGATTTCGTTTGACAACAGGGGCCGGACCCACTAAAGCCGCCCCAACGCCGGGCAGAAATGTCCGGTGTTTCATTTGACATGTCCCGTGGCTTCTCCGTCAGCTTGATCGTGAGAAACCTGTCAGAACCCCGAAAATGGGTTCAGAGGAGGGCGTGTTTCCTTGATCCGGTTTGGAAACAGGCCGGTGTAACCGTTTGAAAGGAAATGCGATGAGCAAGCGCGAATCGTCCAAGTACAAAATTGACCGCCGTATGGGCGAAAATATCTGGGGCCGTCCGAAGTCCCCGGTAAACCGCCGCGAATACGGCCCGGGCCAGCACGGCCAGCGCCGCAAGTCCAAGCTTTCGGACTTCGGTGTACAGCTGCGCGCCAAGCAGAAGCTCAAGGGCTACTACGGCGACATCCGCGAAAAGCAGTTCCGCGCGATCTTCGCTGAAGCTGACCGCCGCAAGGGTGACACCCCGGAAAACCTGATCGGCCTGCTCGAATCGCGCCTCGACGCGATCGTCTACCGCGCCAAGTTCGTTCCGACGGTCTTCGCTGCCCGTCAGTTCGTCAACCACGGCCACGTCAAGGTCAACGGCGTCCGCGTCAACATCGGTTCCTACCGTTGCAAGCCGGGCGACGTCATCGAAGTCAAGGAAAAGTCCAAGCAGCTCGTAACCGTTCTCGAATCGGTTTCGCTCGCTGAACGCGACGTTCCGGACTACATCGAAGCCGATCACAACAAGATGGTCGCGACCTTCGTCCGCGTTCCGGTTCTCTCCGACGTGCCTTACGCCGTCGTCATGGAACCGCACCTGGTCGTCGAATTCTACTCGCGTTAATCCGAGGCTCACGCCTTGTGACGTTTCGAAAGCCGCCCGGAAACGGGCGGCTTTTTTGTCAGTGCCTATCAGCATCCGCGCAACCGCGGACCCCAGCGAACAAGCGCCTTATCGTCGCCTCGATCCGAGGGCGATGAGCAAGAGGGAAGCCCGATGCCCGAAGAGCAGAAGCCGCAGGATCTGCAGGCGATCATCGACGACATTCATCGGGAGCTGAGCCCGCGGTTCGGCCAGGGCAAGGTCGCCGACTACATCCCACAGCTCGCGCGCGTCGATGCCAAGCATTTCGGCATGGCGATCGTGACCACAGGCGGCCAGATCTACCGCGTCGGCGATGCCGAGGCACCGTTCTCGATCCAGAGCGTTTCCAAGGTCTTCACGCTGACGCTGGCGCTCGGCAAGCACGGCGAAAACATCTGGCATCGTGTCGGCCGCGAGCCGTCGGGCTCGGCCTTCAACTCGATCGTCCAGCTCGAGCAAGAGGGCGGTAAGCCGCGCAACCCCTTCATCAATGCCGGCGCCATCACCATCAGCGACCTGATCCTTGCCGGCCACACGCCGCGGGAGCTGATCGGCGAAATCGTGCAGTTCGTCCGCTACCTCGCCGACGATGACCAGATCGTCATCGACCATGAGGTCGCGCGTTCGGAGACGGCCACCGGCTACCGGAACTTCGCGCTTGCCAATTTCATGCGCTCCTTCGGCAAGCTCGACCATCCCGTCGACCACGTGCTCGGCGTCTATTTCCACCACTGCGCGCTATCGATGACCTGCAGCCAGCTCGCCAAGGCCGGCCTGTTTCTGGCTGCCGGCGGCAGCAACCCGCTGACCGGTCACAACGTCGTCTCGCGCCAGCGGGCGCGGCGCATCAATGCGCTGATGCTGACCTGCGGCCACTATGACGGTTCGGGCGATTTTGCCTATCGCGTCGGCCTGCCGGGAAAGAGCGGCGTCGGCGGCGGCATTCTGGCGGTGGCGCCCGGCAAGGCCTCGGTTGCCGTCTGGTCGCCGGGCCTCAACGAAAACGGCAATTCGCTGCTCGGATCTCTGGCGCTCGAAATGCTGGCGGCGCGCACCGGCTGGTCGGTCTTCGGCCCTTGAACTGCTCCGACGCGGGCGATCTGCGCCTTCAGGCCGATTTCCCTTGATCTTGACGGCCGGAGCGGGCAAGTGCTGGCCAAGATGAGCCGGGCGCCGGTTGCGCCCGCCTGCCGCACAGGATCCCCGCCATGGACCTTTCATTGAGCCAGCCCCAAGATCCGGTTGAAGCCGCGTTCGATGACGCCGCTATCGACGCCGGCGCACACCCGCTTTTCGAGCGCATGCCGACTTCGGTCTCGTTCAACAAGCTGCGCAAGCGTCTGCTTCGCCAGACCCGACAGGCGCTCGACGATTTCGGCATGCTGAAGGGATCGAAGCGCTGGCTGATCGGCCTTTCCGGCGGCAAGGACAGCTACAGCCTGCTGGCGCTGCTCATGGACCTGCAATGGCGCGGGCTCTTGCCGGTGGAGCTCATCGCCTGCAACCTCGACCAGGGGCAGCCGAACTTCCCGAAGCACATCCTGCCGGAATACCTGGCATCGATCGGCGTCAAGCATCGCATCGAGTATCGCGACACCTATTCGATCGTGAAGGAGAAGGTGCCGACGGGGGCGACCTACTGTTCGCTCTGTTCGCGGCTGCGGCGCGGCAACCTCTATCGCATCGCGCGTGAAGAGGGCTGCGACGCGCTGGTGCTCGGCCACCACCGCGAGGACATCCTCGAAACCTTCTTCATGAACTTCTTCCATGGCGGCCGGCTGGCCTCGATGCCGGCAAAGCTCCTGAACGACGAAGGCGACCTGATGCTGCTCCGTCCGCTTGCCTATGCGGCCGAGGACGATCTCGCCAAGTTCGCCGCGGCCATGGAGTTTCCGATCATCCCCTGTGACCTCTGCGGCTCGCAGGACGGCCTGGAGCGCAATGCGATGAAGGCGATGCTTGCCGATATCGAGCGACGCATGCCGGGCCGCAAGGACACGATGCTGCGCGCGCTTGGCCACGTGAACCCGTCGCACCTTCTCGATCCCAAGCTGTTCGATTTCCAGTCCCTCACACCGGAGCCCAAAGAATGAGCCATCCCGTCGACATTGCCGGCCTTGCCAACCTCCTGCAGGAAGCGGCGGTCAAAGAGATCCTGCCGCGGTTCCGCAATCTCGAAGCCGGCGACGTCAGAGTGAAATCGGAAGCCATCGACCTCGTGACCGAAGGCGACGAAGCGGCCGAGCGGCTGATCAAGGCGCGCATCGAGGACGTCGCGCCGGGCGCACTGTTCGTCGGTGAAGAATCGGTTGCCGCCGACCCGGCGCTGCTCGATAAGCTCGCCGATGCCGACCTCGCTGTCGTCGTCGACCCGATCGACGGCACCTTCAATTTCGCCGCCGGCGTGCCGCTCTTCGGCGTCATGGCAAGCGTCGTCGCCAAGGGCGAAACGGTTGCCGGCATCATCTACGATCCGCTCGGCAACGATTGGGTGATCGCCGAGAAGGGCTCCGGCGCCTGGATGTGCCGCGCCAACGGATCGCAGGAGCGCCTGTCGGTGACCGCCGGCGTACCGCTCGAGGCCATGGTCGGCGGCGCTTCGACCGGTTTCTACCAGCAGGAAGCGCGCCGCGAAGTCATGGCCAACATGGCCAAGGTGCGCATCGCCACCAGCTACCGCTGTGCCGCGCATGAATATCGCATGCTTGCCGGCGGCCACATCCACTTCCTGATGTACCAGAAGCTGATGCCCTGGGACCACCTGGCCGGCACGTTGATTTCGCAGGAGGCCGGCGCCTATGCCGCCCGCTTCGACGGCTCGCCCTACCTGCCGTCGCATCTCAATGGCGGCCTGCTGCTGGCGACCGACAAGGAGAGCTGGGAGACGCTGCGCCGCGAGGTCTTCACGGTCTAGCTGTTCGAAGCAGCCCGAAAATGCAAAAGCCCGCCCGGATCGCTCCGGGCGGGCTTTTTGTTTGCCTTATGGCGGCCGTTACATGTGGCCGCCGCCGTGATCCATGGAGACGTCCTTGTCGCCCGGATGGGTGAAGAGCTTGCCCTTTTCAGCCCAGAGCGTTGCAAGGATCGTCACCGCGCCGAAGAGCGCGAAACCACCGAACAGCGGCTGCAACGTGCCATTGAAGAGCTGGCCAACAGCGCCGCCGATGAGCGCGCCACCGGTGGTCGAAACGAAGCCGGTGATCGCCGTTGCGGTACCTGCCAGGTGCCCCATCGGCTCCAGGCTGATTGCGGTGAAGTTCGTTGCGATCACCGCGAAGAACATCAAGAGCACCGAGAACATCAGGTAGCTGACGACGAAGGCCGGCGTACCGGAGAGCGACATCACGAAGCCCGCGACCGAGATCAGCGTGAACAGGATCATCGAGACGTGCGAGATGCGGCGCATGCCGAAGCTGCGGACGAAGAAGCCGTTGGCGAAGTTCGCAACCGCGATGCCGCCGGCCGTGCCGGCAAAGGCGATCGGCAGCCACTCGCCGAGGCCATAGACCTCGCCGAAGATCTGCTGGACGGTGACGATATAGGCGCAGATGACGGCGGTGAACATCGTCATGCCGATCATGTAACCGCAGGTGATGCGGTTGGTGAGAACGGTCTTGAAACCCGACGCCACCGCACCGACGGAGAGCGGCATGCGCTCCTCTTGGGGAAGGGACTCCTTCATGCGGGAAAAGGCCCAGACGAAGAGGATCGCGCCGATGATGCCGATCAGGATGAAGATCCAGTGCCAATTGGCATAGAGGATCACGAGCTGGCCGATCGAAGGTGCCACGATCGGCACGATCATGAACACGATCATCACATAGGACATGACGCGCGCCATTTCACGGCCGCCGAAGCAGTCGCGCACGATCGCCATGGTGGTGATGCGGATCGCCGCAGCCCCGATACCCTGGATGAAGCGCAGGATCAGCAGCGTCTCGAAGCTCTGGGTGAGGGCGGCGGCAAACATCGACACGGTGAAGAAGGCGAGCCCACCGAGCAGCACGCGGCGACGGCCGAAGGCGTCGGACACGCTGCCGAAGAAGATCTGCGAGATGCCGAAGCCGAGGAAGAAGACGCCGATGACCAGCTGGCTGTCGTTGGTGTTGGCGACGTTCAGCGACTGGCCGATCGCCGGCAGCGCCGGGAGCATGCTGTCGATAGCAATGGCGACGCTCGCCGTCATGACGGCGATGGTGATGATGAATTCGACGATGCCCATGTTGAGGCGCTCGGCCCCCGAGACGCCGTCGACATGTTCGGATTGATTGGTGATGGTGGACATTGGGATAACCCGTAAATTCAATCTTTGGAAAAAGCTGGCCAACGGTTTGGAGCGCTACAGCGACCTTTACGCGTCTCCAGAGAGACGTGACGCTGCAGAGATCAGCCGGCCGGCTGATGGTGCGGTTTGAACAGCTTGCCGCGTTCGGCAATCAGGACGAAAACGAGGCCGATCGCGGCGACGGTGAAGTAGCCGGTGGCAAGCGGAGTGGCCGTTCCGTCGAAGGACTGGCCGATGAAGGCTCCGATCACGCTCCCGCCGATCGTCTGCATGAAGCCGAGGACCGAGGACGCCGTGCCGGCAACGTGGCCGAGCGGCTCCATGGCCATGGCGTTGAAGTTTGGCGCGATCAGCCCGAACTGGAACATCGTGGCGCAATAGAGGACCACGAAGAGCGGGAAGGGCAGCGGCGCATAGAGGGAGGCCGACATCCAGATGAAGCTTGCGAGCGTAAAGCCGCAGAGTGCCGCATGGGACAACGGCCGCATGCCGAAGCGGCGGACGAGGCGGGAGTTGGTGAAGGAAGCGACCGCCATCATACTCGCGAAAGCCGCAAAGACAAGCGGAAACCACACGCCCAGATCGTAGACGCCGACCAGCACCTGCTGCGCCGAGTTGATGAAGCCGAACAGCGCACCAAGGATGACCGAAGTGGCGAGCGTGTAAAGCAGCGACAGCCGATTGGTCAGCACGATGCGGAAACCGCTGAGGATTACCGACGGCGTGAAGGCGCGGCGATGCGCCGGATCAAGCGTTTCGCCGAGCTTCGTCAGCACGATCGCAATGTTCATCACCGCATAAAGCGCGACGATGACGAAGATCATGTGCCATTCGGCAAAGCTGATGATGAGCTGGCCGATCGACGGGGCGATCACCGGGACGATCATGAACACCATCATGACCAGCGACATCACCTCCGCCATTTGCCGGCCGCCATAGACGTCACGGACGATCGAGATGGTGATGACGCGTGTCGCAGCCGCACCGGCGCCCTGTATGAAGCGCAGGGCGAGCATGAGGCCGAAGGTCGGCACGACGGCGATTGCGACCGCGCAGACCGCATAAAGCGCAAGGCCGGCCAGAAGCGGCGGCTTGCGTCCGAAGCGGTCGGACAGCGGGCCGAAGAACAGCTGTGCCACGCCCATGCCGAGCAGGTAGGCGGTGATAATGTACTGCCGCTCGTTTTCCGACGCCACGCCGAGGCTCGCGCCGATTTCCTGAAGACCCGGCAGCATGATGTCGATCGAAATCGCGTTCGTCGCCATCAGGGTGGCCATCAGCGCGATGAACTGGAACTTCGTGAGGCCGGGCAGGGCGTCGTCGTTGGTCGTGCTTGTCATTTCAAAAGTCCTAGCGGCGCGGTCAGCGCCAAGCGAAACGGGTCTGGGTCCGGACGGTGCCGGAAAAAGAAGGATGTCGGCTGGCTTAATGCCGGTCGGCACAGGGATGTCAGGCGGGGGCGACCGGGCAGCCGCACCAATTGGACCGGGCCTGCATGAAACGGCGGGAGCATCGATCGGCAGCGACGGGGTCATTTCCGTGCCGGGAGGCCGGAGCGGGAACCGTTGCTGCTTATGCCGAACGATCGCGACTGCTTCATGACAGGCCGAAAACTCGGCCCAGACCTCGCTTCAGAACGCCGGAAACGTTACAGGAAGGAAGCCCGCTTTCACAAACATTCAAACGGTCATTGCGCGAACCAAGCGCGCAAAGCCTTTGGGAAGACAACGAAAATCGAAATCCGGACAGCGACGTCCGAATCAAAAAAGGCGGTTACCCGCCTTCTCCGATGGATCGGGACAAGGCGTCCTTAGATCAGGCGGCAGCGCCCTTGACGGCGATCCCCTGCTCGGAAAGGTGGGACTGAAGTTCGCCGGCCTGGAACATCTCGCGCACGATGTCGCAACCGCCGACGAATTCGCCCTTGACGTAGAGCTGCGGGATCGTTGGCCAGCTGGAATAGTCCTTGATGCCCTGGCGCAGGTCCGCGTCGGCGAGCACGTTGATGCCCTTGTAGTCGACGCCGATGTAATCGAGAATCTGGACCACCTGACCGGAGAAGCCACACTGCGGGAACTGCGGCGTACCCTTCATGAAGAGCACCACATCGTTCGTCTTGACTTCGTTGTCGATGAATTCGTGAATTCCGCTCATCCTGTCATCCTTCCTGCGCCGGCTTCAAGGGCCGGATATCGATTGGGTCTTAGATAGCATGCATATTGGTGATTTTCACCACCCAATCGCAACAAATATTGATGGTCCTCAAGATGTGGTTTTAATACCACTCAGGCCGTGCGGCGCCGCGTCTTGCTGCGCGCCGCCGACGTTTTCCGCCGACTGACCTGCTTCTTCGCCGGCTTGCGGAGGGCCGCCTCCAGAATGTCGCCAAGAAGACCCCCGCCACCGGAAGAGGTCGGCCGTGTCCGGCGCTTGGTCCGCTTGGTGGTGGTTCGCTTGACGCCGGTCTTCTTGAGGATTTCCTTCAGCGCACTGTCAACGACCCCGCTGACGAGTTCCTTGATCAGGTCAGCCACGCCAGCTTACTCCGGCGCGCTCGTCTGAAGTGCAAGGGCATGCAGCACGCCGCCCATATTGCCCTTCAGTGCGTTGTAGACCATCTGGTGCTGCTGCACGCGGCTCTTGCCACGAAACGCCTCGGCCACGACTTCGGCGGCATAGTGGTCGCCGTCACCGGCCAGATCGCGGATCGTGACCTTGGCTCCGGGAATCCCTGCCTTGATCATGTCTTCGATGTCGCCTGGTGTCATGGGCATGATACGCCAACTCCCTTTTTATTCTGCAACGTCAGCAACCTGCCGACGTTGTCCATGAAACAAGGGAACCACGATTCAGGGGCGGAACGCAATTGCTGAATTGGGTGAGGCAGGGCTGTTGCCAGCGTGAACACGATCAAATGATCGCTGCCGGCAGCGCCTGCAAGCAGGCACAGCAAAAGAGATATGGGAGCCGCAGAAACCGCAGCTCCCGTCCTCGATCTCTTAGTTTTCAGGCGCGACGTCGCCCTGCATAAAGTCCGGGAACCAGCCTTCATGGGCGGCGCGGAGATCCGCGACCGACACCGCCTTGGCATCGCCAAGCTTGACGGCGTCGCCGCCGGTCTTGCCGATGACGGGAAGCGAGACGCCGGCAGCCTTCGCACGGGCAGCAACAGCATCGAGCGCACCGGCGGCAACCGTCACGACGTAGCGGCCCTGGTCTTCGCCATAGAAGGTCGCGATCGGATCATGGCCGGCCACGGCGTCGACCGAGGCGCCGATGCCTGAAGCCATCGCCATTTCGGCCACGGCAAGCGCCAGGCCGCCCGACGAGCAATCATGCACGGCGGTGACAAGACCGTCGACGATCAGGCCGCGGACGAAGTCGCCAACCTTGCGCTCGTGCGCGAGGTCGACATGCGGTGCCGGGCCGTCGGTGCGGCCGTGGATGTCGCGCATGTAGACAGACTGGGCGATGTGCGAGCCGAGACCGGCAGGGGCGCCGGCGACGAGGATCGTTTCGCCTTCGGCGGCAAAGCGGATGCGCGCCATCTTCGACCAGTCCTTGATCAGGCCAACGCCGCCGATGGTCGGGGTGGGCAGGATCGCCTGGCCGTTTGTCTCGTTGTAGAGAGAGACGTTGCCGGACACGATCGGGAAGTCGAGCGCGGTGCAGGCCTCGCCGATACCCTTGATGGCATGAACCAGCTGGCTCATGATTTCAGGACGTTCCGGATTGCCGAAGTTGAGGTTGTCGGTGGCTGCCAGCGGCAGCGATCCGGTTGCCGTCAGGTTGCGCCAGCACTCGGCGACCGCCTGCTTGCCGCCTTCGTAAGGATCGGCTTCGACATAGCGCGGCGTCACGTCCGACGAGAAAGCGAGCGCCTTGGAGGCGTGGCCTTCGACGCGCACGACGCCGGCGTCGCCGCCCGGCAACTGCAGCGAGTTGCCCTGGATCAGCGTGTCGTACTGTTCGTAGACCCAACGGCGCGACGAGTTGTTGGCCGAGCCGACGAGCTTGACGAGCGCGTCTGCGACGTCGGCTACCGGGATATCGTTGGATGCGAGCGGTGCCGCGGTCTTCGCCGGGGTCCAGGGACGATCATATTCCGGGGCTTCATCGCCCAGTTCCTTGATCGGCAGGTTCGCCACTTCTTCGCCCTGGTGCAGGATACGGAAGCGCAGGTCATCGGTGGTCTTGCCGACGATGGCGAAATCGAGGCCCCACTTGACGAAGATCGCCTTGGCGACTTCTTCCTTTGCCGGTTCAAGAACCATGAGCATGCGCTCCTGGCTCTCCGACAGCATCATTTCGTAAGCGGTCATGCGCTCTTCGCGCACCGGAACGGTGTCGAGGTCGAGCTCGATGCCGAGGTCGCCCTTGGCGCCCATTTCGACGGCAGAGCAGGTGAGGCCGGCTGCACCCATGTCCTGGATGGCGATGACGGCGCCGGTCGTCATCAGCTCGAGGCAGGCTTCGAGCAGGCACTTTTCGGTGAAGGGGTCGCCGACTTGAACGGTCGGGCGCTTCTCTTCGATCGACTCGTCGAATTCGGCGGACGCCATGGTCGCGCCGCCGACGCCGTCACGGCCGGTCTTGGCACCGAGATAGACGACCGGGAGGCCCACACCTTCGGCCTTGGAGTAGAAGATGGCGTCGCTCTTGGCGAGGCCGGCAGCAAAGGCGTTGACCAGAATGTTGCCGTTGTAGCGGGCATCAAACTCGACTTCGCCGCCGACAGTCGGAACACCAAAGGAGTTGCCGTAGCCGCCGACGCCGGCAACGACGCCGGAAACGAGGTGGCGGGTCTTCGGATGATCAGGCGAACCGAAGCGCAGCGCGTTCATAGCCGCGACGGGACGGGCGCCCATGGTGAAGACGTCGCGCAGGATGCCGCCGACGCCGGTCGCCGCGCCCTGGTAGGGCTCGATATAGGACGGGTGGTTGTGGCTCTCCATCTTGAAGACGACGCAGTCGCCATCGTCGATGTCGACGACGCCGGCGTTTTCACCCGGGCCCTGGATGACGCGCGGGCCCTTGGTCGGCAGCGTGCGCAGCCACTTCTTGGAGGACTTGTAGGAGCAGTGCTCGTTCCACATGGCCGAGAAGATGCCGAGTTCGGTGAAGGTCGGCTCGCGCCCGATCAGGCCGAGGATGCGCTCGTATTCGTCAGGCTTCAGCCCGTGCGATGCGATGAGGTCCGGGGTGATGGGGCGGGTGTTGGAAATCGTCATCGTCGACCGTCAAATCCTTCGGGCGGCGCGCAATCCACTAGCGAGGAATATGGCGCGTGCGAACCGCAACAGAAACAGGGGGCGCTTTGCGGCTTCTTTAACCTATGCTGCGGCGCGGCGCGACAGAAAAATACGGGCGATCAACAGCGGTTGACCCGCTTATGTTGCTTTGCGGAGAGCCTCCGAAGCTCGCGGCACCCTGTGGACCGGCGCGTCGATCTTACGGCCGAAAACCAAGAACGAACTTTCGCGCATTGATTGTGTCTGCGAACAATCTTCGCGCATTGTTAAGAAGTGCGCGCTACGGTTGTATTCACGCATTGCAGCCACCGATTCGCGCATGAAGCCCGAACTGACGTACTTTCCCGCGGATGATGCAGCGGCGGAGGGATGAGGAACGCGCATGACATCCATTGGCGCCACGAACAGCGCAGCCCTGCTGATCCTGCAGCGGGCGCAAGCGCCGGCACCCGAAACCGGCGGCCAGACGAACGCAATCGATGCGATTGCGGCGATCATCTACAAGGTGGCAGGCGGTGACAGCCCGGTGAAGACGCAAGCCGCATCTCAGATCACCAGCGGCCTCCTGGACATCAAGCAGGCCAATGACGACATCGTCTCGGATGCGCTGAAATTCCTCGATTCCGACGGCTTCAAGTCGAGCGATCCCGGCGTAAAGGACACGTTGAAGTCGCTCATTGGCCAGGATGGCAGTCGCTTTGCGGACCTGGTGAAGGCGGAAAAGGTGAAACGCCCGGGCATCGCGGATGAAAATGCGATCACGAATGCCCTGTTGAAATTCATCAAGGGGAACCGCGAAAAGTTCACGAATGACGAGATCGTCATCGGCTTC
Organism: Ensifer sp. LBL; assembly: GCF_050435225.1. NCBI lineage: Bacteria > Pseudomonadati > Pseudomonadota > Alphaproteobacteria > Hyphomicrobiales > Rhizobiaceae > Ensifer > Ensifer sp. LBL. The sequence goes on from NZ_JBNDJY010000003.1 coordinate 409,698, forward strand.
CGCTACTCAAACGGTTCATCAAACATACTCAACATTGAAGACATCAATGGGAACAGTACCCGTGGCGCCCTGTGGGCACGTCATACCGCAGCCCAGGACGAAGCGACCGCCGCAATGAAGGAGTTGCTCGAGGTCGCCAAGGACCCGACAAAGCCGAACAATTTTGACGGCAGCAGGCTGAAGACTACGCTGTTAGCGACGCTTGCCGCGGGCGCGGAACTCGCAGCCTGGGGCGACAGGTGGGCTGATGCTTTCGGTTTCAAATCGGGTCGGCCATCGGCCGCCTAAAGCTGCGAGCGCGGACATTGATCGCGGCGCGGAGCAGGTGCGGAGGACTTGCACGCAGCCACCACGAAAGATGCGGGCGATCAACTGTGGTTGACGCCCGCATGCAACATTGGCGAGGCTACGACAGGACGCCGCCTAGAACTTGTAGCCGAGGGCGAGGCCGGCGCGTGTCAGGCCGTTGTTGGGACCGTCGCAGAGATTGGCATGCGACGCATGCTCCACGGTCGCCGACACGTTCCAGTGTTCGTCGAGGCGCACGCCGGCAGCGGCGTATTCACGGAAGAGGAAGCGGCAGCCGAGTTGCGGACCGGAACCGTTGGGATCGTCGAGATCGCCGTCGTGAACCGTGCCGCCCGCGCCGAACTCCACGAAGAGCCGCTGCGTCATGTCGAAGGTCCAGCTCAAGCCGGCATAGGCCTGGTTGACGCCGTTCGACGCGGTGGCCACGGCTGCACCGGTATAGACGCGCGGCCGCAACAGCTTCTCGCCGAAATCTGCCGCGCCATCCGCATTGAACGGATCGAAGTAGAGCGTGAACGACGGAAACACGCCGTCTTCCTGCTTGCCGCCGCTAGCGATCGATGTCGTCACGCCGAAGCGCATTTCGTCGAAGACGCCGTCCTGAGCCAGCGCCGGCGCGGCGATGACGGAGGTGGTCGTGACCAAAAGGAGGGGTGCGATCAGCCGGGACGAGACCGGGCGAAACGGTAGCGGCATGCGAAATCCTTAGGGGCGAATCATCTACGCGATACTGCTAAAATAGTATCTTGCGTAAGCTTGCGCGAAAGTCACCCCGTGGATTTCGATCGTCACTCGAAACTGTCGTAACCGGCTCGGCCGCTGTCGAGCAGCCGCTTCAGTGTCTGGAAGCCAGCCCTGACTTCGGCGCGCTGCGGGGGCGAAGAGAAGCCGATGCGGATCCGATGGAAGACGCGATCGGTACGGCCGGCCTTGAACTCGTCCTCGTCGTCGACGAGCACGCCTTCCTGCAGCGCCGCTTGCTTGAAGGTGCCGGACAGCCAGGGGTCCGGCAGCTTCATCCAGAGGAACGGAATGCAGGGATGCGAGGCGAACTCGATGCCCTCGAAGACCTCGCGCGCCATGGCTTCGCGGGCGCGAACCTCCTCGATGCCCTGGCTGCGCAAGGCTGCAGCCGAGCCGGAGAGCACCAGCCGGGCGCAGAGTTCCGCCAGGATGAACGGCAGGCCGCCGCTGACCATCTTGTGGGCGATGCGGATGCGCTGGCCGAAATGCGGAGGGCAGGCGACCCAGCCACCGCGAACGCCTGCGGCAACGGACTTTGAAAGACCGCCGACGAGGAAGGTGCGTTCGGGCGCAAGCTCGGCGAGCAGCGGCGTCTGGTCGCCGGTCATGGCACCATAGAGATCATCCTCGACCAGCCAGACACCGTATTTGCGGGCGATATCGGCGATCGCCTGGCGGCGGGCGAGCGGCATGACGGCCACCGTCGGGTTCTGCGCGCTCGGCATCAGGAAGGCGAGCTTGGGATGCTGCTGCGCACAGACGCGCTCGAAGTCGTCGGGGATCATGCCGAAGGCGTCGGATTCGACCAGCGTCGTGCGGCGACCGATCAGTCCGGCGCTGCGACTGACCTGCGAATAGGTGAGGGTCTCGAAGGCGATGCGATCGCCAGGGGCGGTCACCGCCGCGATCACCGCCACGACGGCCGCATGGGCGCCGAGCGTCGGCACGATGTTTTCAGGCTTGGGGCGAAACCCGCCGCGCGCCAGCCATTGGCACCCGGCCTCGAACCAATGATCCGGGAAGTTCCGCGCGTAGCTGGCGATGTCAGCGTGATGCTCGTGGCTGATCTCACCCAACACTTCGCTCAGCACCGTTCCCTGGCCGATGTCCGGCGCCGCTGTGCTGTCGAACCTGAGCTTGCCGACGGGCGCGACCAGGGGGCGGGTGCCGGCAAGCGACGTCGTCAGCGGATCCGATTGCTCCGGCGGCCGGCTTTCGGGATGGTCGAGCACATAGGTGCCGCGTCCGACCTCGCCACTCACCAGCCCGCGCTCGCGGACGATATTGTAAGCGCGCCCGATCGTGCCGATTGTCACCCCGATATCGTAGGCGAGGTTGCGTTGCGGTGGCAATTTGGCGCCGACGGGCAGGGCGCCGTTGCCAATTGCCTGTTCGATCTGGTCGGCGATGCGCGCGTAGAGCGGGCCATGACCTTGCTGAATGTCTGGGAGCCAATTTGTCATAGTGACAATTCTTTAGATTACAGCGTGAAATATGTCAATTATCACCGATACAACGATAGCAATCGCTGCATTGGGGTTATCAATGAGTACAATAGATACAATTTGTTTGTCCCGCTCGGAGGCGAAGTCCGCAGGCTGCACCGGCACATTGCTGGGTGGCGACTATTCGGACGAGCGCGAAAGCCTGCTGAAGCGTCTTTGGAGCCTCTATTGCACGCTGGCCGCAAAGCGGCGCAGCCGGCTGGCGCTCGGGGAATTGAGTGAGTGGCAGCTCAAGGATATCGGCGTTTGCGAGAAGGACGCGCGCCAGGAATCGTCTGTCCCGTTCTGGCGCTAGCCGATCGGATCGGGCCGACCGTCCGAAATGCAAAAGGACCGGCAACCTTGAGGTCAACCGGCCCTTGGATCAATTCGCCACGTTCAGCTTCGGCTATTTGCAGCCCTGTCCGCCAGCAGCCCAGCGCTTGATGTCGGCGGCCATGCGCGTTCCCGTCGGTTCGCTCATCAGCGGCCCGAAGGCCTGCAGGCGGGCCGGATTACCCTCGGCCTGAACGACGGCGAGGGGGCGTGCCTCGGGCGATTTGCGCGGGACAATCAGGATGCGCGGACGGCCGGAGAAGGAGTTGAGCTCGGGCGCAAGGCGATAGGACTTGAATTCGGCGTCACCCGACTTGAACCAGCAGCTGTTGGCACCGAGCGCCACGCGTTCCATGGTCGGCAGCGCCGCCGTGTTCGGGCTTGGTGCCGGCGGCTTCGGCGACTGGCACGAGGCCAGAAGCACAAGACCGAAGGCCGTGCAGGCAAGGCCGGTCAGGCGTGCAGGGGCAAATGAAGGCATCGACGGTCTCGCTCGCAAATGGGGATGGGTCGAATGCCTTCTACCAGCCGGATGGTTAAGCGGCGATTACTTCGAGGGCAGACGCAAACAGGCCGCGACCGTCGGAACCGCCATGGGCTGCTTCGATCAGGTTTTCCGGATGCGGCATCATGCCGAGCACGTTACCTTCAGCGTTCATGACGCCGGCGATATCGTTCATCGAACCGTTCGGGTTGGTGCCTTCAGCATAACGGAAGACCACCTGGCCATTGCCTTCGATCGTCTTCAACGTCTCGGCATCGGCGAAGTAGTTGCCGTCGTGATGGGCGACCGGCGACCGGATGATCTGGCCCTTCGAGTAGGCGCGGGTGAAGTCGGTGTCGGCGTTGACAACTTCGAGCTTGATCTCGCGGCAGACGAATTTCAGCGAGGCATTGCGCATCAGCGCGCCGGGCAGGAGCCCCGCCTCGACGAGGATCTGGAAGCCGTTGCAGACGCCGAGAACCTTGACGCCCTTTTCCGCCTTGGCCTTGATCGCCTGCATGACCGGCATGCGCGCAGCGATCGCGCCGCAGCGCAGGTAATCGCCATAGGAGAAGCCGCCGGGAATGACGATCAGATCGACATCCGGAATATCGGTTTCGGTCTGCCAGACGGTGACAGGCGCCTTGCCGGAGATCTTGGTGAGGGCCGCGATCATGTCGCGGTCGCGGTTGAGGCCCGGAAGCTGGACGACGGCTGACTTCATATCTCTGTCTCCGATACGGCAAGATCAATCTTGATGCCGCACTCGGACGAGCCAGGCATCTGCTGCGACGATGGCAGCGGCGTTTCCCATGGGACCAGCGGCTGCTCCGGCATTTCGTAAACGTCCGGTTCCGCGCCCGAAGACGCGGAACGCCTTCTTCGCCTGTAGGATCAGGCGAAGGAGATGCTGTAGTTCTCGATCACCGTGTTGGCGAGCAGCTTTTCGCACATGGCCTTGAGGTCTTCCTCGGCCTTGGCCTTGTCTGCGGATTCGATCTGCAGGTCGAAGACCTTGCCCTGGCGAACCTGGCCGATGCCGTCGAAGCCGAGCGCACCGAGCGCGCCTTCGATTGCCTTGCCCTGCGGATCGAGAACGCCGTTCTTCAGCGTCACGGTTACACGTGCCTTGATCACTTTGATTTTCCCCGAAGTTACTTCACGAGAACCGGACCGGTGCCGCGCACGGGTTCGTTCTCATTCATGATGCCGAGACGGCGGGCGACTTCCTGGTAGGCCTCGACGAGGCCGCCGAGGTCGCGGCGGAAACGGTCCTTGTCGAGCTTCTCGCGGGTCTCGATGTCCCAGAGACGGCAGCTGTCCGGCGAGATCTCGTCAGCAAGCACGATGCGCATCATGTCGCCTTCGAACAGGCGGCCGCACTCGATCTTGAAATCGACGAGCTGGATGCCGACGCCGAGGAACAGGCCCGTAAGGAAGTCGTTGATGCGGATGGCGAGCGCCATGACGTCGTCGAGTTCCTGCGGGCTTGCCCAGCCGAACGCCGTGATGTGCTCTTCGGAGACCATCGGGTCTTCGAGCGCATCGGCCTTGTAGTAAAATTCGATTATCGAACGGGGGAGGACCGTGCCTTCCTCGATGCCGAGACGCTTGGCCAGCGAGCCGGCGGCGACGTTGCGCACGACGATCTCAAGCGGGATGATCTCGACTTCCTTGATCAACTGCTCGCGCATGTTGAGGCGGCGGATGAAGTGCGTGGGGATGCCGATCTTGTTGAGGTGCGTGAAGATATACTCGGAAATCCGGTTGTTCAGCACACCCTTGCCGTCGATGACGTCGTGCTTTTTCTTGTTGAAGGCGGTCGCGTCGTCCTTGAAGAACTGGATCAGCGTGCCCGGCTCGGGACCCTCATAGAGGATCTTGGCCTTGCCCTCGTAGATACGGCGGCGACGATTCATGGATTTGTCTCTGTGTTTACTGGCGCTCTTGGGGCGCGCACGTGGAGTATCTCTCGCGGTCCATAGCTGAAAAGAACCGATTTCACAATCGGCCTATGTTCCAGTCCCCTGATTTGCATGGGGCACTGCGTGTCCTCCTCGACGCACCGGATGCCGCGATGCTTTCCGGGATAGAACGCGACCGAGGAAACCCTTCAAAGGTAACACGAAAGTCATCGATCCGAAAAACTTCGCATTGCAGTTTGACCCGCGTTTTGATTTATGGCGATAAACTGATTTCAGACATGGAATTCTCAGGGAGATTGATTGATGACGTCGATGCAGGATCGCGAAAAGGCCTTCGAAGCAAAGTTTGCGATGGACGAAGAGCTGAGGTTCAAGGCTGAAGCGCGTCGCAACAAGCTGCTCGGTCTGTGGGCCGCCGGCCTGCTCGGCAAGGCCGACGCCGACGCCTATGCCAGCGAAGTGGTGGCTGCCGATTTCGAAGAAGCCGGCCATGAAGATGTCGTTCGCAAGATCAAGGCGGATTTCGACGCGGCAGGCGTTGCCCAGAGCGAAGAGCAGATCCGCGTGCGGATGCTCGAACTGCTCGGCGAAGCCGTCCAGCAGCTGCAGAGCAAGTAAGCCGAAAGGCTGTTGCCAGATCCATTGAAGCGCCGCCCGTCCTTCTGGCCGGGCGGTTTTTATTTGTCCGGACCGCCGAACACCGGCTTCCACCCGCGGCGCAAGCGCTGCTCCAGCTCCAGCCGGTCCATCGGCCGCGCAAGCGCGTAGCCCTGCAGCACGTCGCAGCCGAGATCCCGCAGCATCGCCGCGTGCTCCCAGGTCTCCACACCTTCACCCACGACAGCGATGTTGAGCGAGTGACCGATGTCGATGATCGCCCGCACCAGCTTTGCCTGCTTGGCGCTTTCGGTCATCGGGCCGACGAGCGCCCTGTCGATCTTGAGCCGGGCCGGATTGAGGTTGAGCAAGCCGATGATCGAGGCATGGCCGGTGCCGAAATCGTCGATTTCGATTTCGATGCCGAGGTCGCCGAGCGCCGAAATGGTCTCGGCGATTTCGTCTTCCGGATCGTCGAGGAAGATCGACTCGAGCAGCTCGAAAGAAAGGATGCCCGGCGGGATCCGCATGTCGCGCAGATCGGCGATCAACCCGGGATCGCGCAGCCGCGGCGACGACATGTTGACCGAGATCTTGGGAACCCCGAGCCCTTCCTTCTGCCAGAACTGAAAGTCGCGATAGGCGAGCTCGACCACCTTCCTGTCGATCGCCGGCAGGACGTTGATCTCCTCGGCCACTTTCAGGAAATGGAAGGGGGCGAGAATGCCGCGCTCCGGGTGGTTCCACCGCACCAGTGCCTCGACGCCGGATATCTCCAGCGAGCGCGCGTGGAACTGCGGCTGGTAGTAGACCGTGAACTGCCCTTCCTCGATCGCCTGGCGAATGTCGTCACCGATACGCTTGGCGTTGAGGATCTGAGTTTGAATGAGCTCTGAAAACACCTCGACGCGATCACGCCCGACGCTCTTTGCCCGATAGAGGGCGATGTCGGCATTCATCAGCAGCTGTTTGGCGTCGAAGTCTTCGCCGCCCCTGAACGCGATGCCGATGCTTGCACCCAGGCGGCAGAGCTGGCCGTCATAGGGGATGGGGCGGCGGAAGGCATGGACGATGCGCTCGGCAAGCTCGGTCAGTTGCGGCAGGTCGCGGTCGCGGCGGCAGAGGATGACGAACTCGTCACCGCCGATGCGGGCGATGAAGTCGTCGTGGCGGGCGTGCGCGCGCAGGATCGCGGCCGCATGCGTCAGCATGGCGTCGCCGGCCTGGTGGCCGAGTGTGTCGTTGATCTGCTTGAAGCGGTCGAGATCGATATGCAGGATCGCGTTGACGGCGACATTCTCCGTCAGCATCTGATCCAGGTAGCGACGGTTGGGCAGGTCGGTCAGGTAATCGTGCAGCGCGTTGTACTCGATCCGGATCCGGGCCTGCTCGAGTTCACGGTTGCGCGCTTCGGCCGATGCCTTCGCCTGGCGCAACTCCTCCTGCAGCGCAATGTCTTCCGTGACGTCCCAGTTGGCGCCGATGAGCTTGCGTGTGCCGAGATGATCGACATAGGTCGCGGCATTGGAACGGATGTGACGGACGGACCCGTCCGGGCGCACGATGCGGAAGGCGTTGGCGTAGGGCTTTCCCGAGGCGATGCCTTCATTGGTTCTGGCAATGACGGCGTCGCGGTCGTCAGGGTGCAGGCAGTTTTCCCAGGCCTCCGAGGTCGGCGCGCCATCAGCAGGGTCGAGACCATAGATCTCGAACATGCGCTCGTCCCAGTCGTCGCGCAGCGCATCGAGATTGAAATCGAACACGCCGATCTTCGACACGCCGAGCGCCAGCCTCAGGCGGCGGGAGACTTCTTCTAGCCGCGCCTCGGCCTCCTTGCGGGCGGTGATGTCGGTATCCGTCCCGATGATGCGGCTCGGCCTGCCGTCCGGCCAGTAGGCAACGGAGGCGCCGCGGCTTTCGATCCAGATCCAGTGACCGTCGGCGTGGCGCTCCCGATACTCGAAGGTGTTGAAGATCGCTTCGCCGGAATCCTGCCGCTCGATCGCCGCCCGCACATGCGCATGGTCGTCGGGGTGAACGTTCTGGATCCAGTTTTCGAGCGTACCGTCGACCTGGGCATCTTCGGGCAGGCCGCGAAGCCGCCTCCAGGTGGCCGAATAAAACAGGTCTCCGGTTTCGAAGTCGTGATCCCATACGCCCTCAAGCGCGCCGTCGAGGGCGTATTTCCAGCGGGTCTCGTCGTTGCGCAATCCGGCGATCTCGTTGACGAAATCGTCGGCCGGCAACATCAGCAGCAGCGAGGCGGCTTCATCGCCAAACCGCACCGGCGAACAGGCAACGAGCATCGGCGCTGAGCGGCTTGGGCCGAGGAAATGGATCGTCTCGGCGACCGCCGACGTTGCGCGCGGCGGCACGCGCGGCCGGTCCTCGTCCGCCACGAAGTCGCTCAGAAAGGCGTGTCGCAACTGTGAAAGCGTGCGGCCGAACACGTCGCAGGCGCGGGCGTTGGCAGCCAGGATCCGTCCGTGCGCATCGACAATGACGGCGCTTGCCGGCAACCGTTCCAGGGTGGCCTGCGTCAGAGCATCCGGATGCGCCGGTGCGTTTTGCGCACCTTTGGTGAGACGTTCGTTTACGGCCACTTCCCATGTCCAGTATCTGCGGCCGGACGACCAAACCGAAGGATCCGGTCAATGCGTGCGCAGATCAAGGTTCGACAGCGCTCGGCACCATCATGAGACGAGTCGCATCATGCCGGCGATGATGACCGCGGACAATGAACGTCGGATTAATATGGCCGCAACAGGTCGCCGCGGCGCGTCAGGGTTTGAGCCGGCTCAGGAACTGGGCAAACACCATCGTGCCCTCCGGCCACGGCCCATGGCCGGACTCGGTGTTGATGTGACCGGATTCTCCCGCATCGACGAGCAGCGAACCCCAGGCGTTGGCGATGTCGTCCGCATGTTCGTAGGAACCGAAGGGATCGTTGCGGCTGGCGACCATCAAGGACGGGAAGGGAAGCGGATCGCGCGGATAGGGGCCGAAGGTCATCAGATGCTTCGGACGGATCGCCGGGTTGGCAACATCCGGCGGCGCCACCAGGAAAGCGCCGGCAATCGGCTTCTTGAAATGGGGCAGGGCGTGGATGGCCGTCGCAACGCCCAGGGAATGGGCGACGATGACAACAGGCTTTTCCGACGCATTGACCTCGTCGACCATGCGCGCCACCCAATCGTCGCGGACAGGCTTTGCCCATTCCGCCTGCTCGACGCGGCGTGCGGTCGACATCTTGCGCTCCCAGCGCGTCTGCCAGTGCTCCGGTCCGGAGTTGGTGTAGCCTGGAACGATGAGGATATGGGCGTCGGAAACTTTCATGGTGGCCGCGATGTGGCGCTGAAAGGCGCGGAAGTCAAGGCCTGCGGTCCAACCCGTTCGTCACGGCCTGGACGTGGCCCATGGGAGCCTGGCTGACGGCCCCGATGTTTCGCGTTCCAGGCGGCCGCTTAACGTGGCGAGAGGCGGCAGGCGACAGCGGTCGCATTTTCTGTATAATCGAACGGACGGTCGCGGATGGTGCGGCTTGGTTCGCCGTATCTCTGTTCCGTGGCCGCTCTGGTTCGTTGAGGAGTGTGAGCCATGACAACATTCCATGTCCTGTCGGGAGCGGACGCGAGTGTCGCCCATCCCGGAATAAAAAAGATTGGCGTCGCGGATGTATTCGACGCCTTACGCTTGGGCTTTGACGATTTTCGCGAGAAACCATCGCACTACGTCTTTCTTTGCCTGATCTACCCGATAGCCGGTGTCGTTCTGATCACCTGGAGCGCCGGCGCCAACATGCTGCCGCTGCTTTATCCTCTTGTCTCCGGCTTCGCGCTGATCGGCCCGGTCGCCGCGATCGGCCTTTACGAGATCAGCCGACGGCGAGAACTCGGCATGGACTACTCCTGGCCACACGCCCTTCGCCTGCATCGCTCTCCGGCGCTGCCGTCGATCATGGCCGTCGCCGCCATGCTGTTCGTTGTCTTCATCATCTGGCTGCTGGTCGCCCAGGCGCTCTATGTGCAGATCTTCGGGGCGGAACCACCGGATTCGATCGCGGCCTTCTGGAACGGTATCGTCGGCACTGAACAGGGCTGGAACCTGATCCTCGTCGGCAACGCCGTTGGCTTCGTCTTCGCCGTCATCGTTCTGTCGACATCCGTCGTGTCGTTCCCGCTGCTGATCGATCGGGACGTCGGCGCCGTATCGGCGGTCGAGACGTCCATTCGCGCAACGCTCGTCAACCCGGTGCCCGTCGCCGTCTGGGGTTTCATCATCGCCGCCGGTCTGGTCATCGGCTCGATCCCGGTCTTTGTCGGCCTCGCCGTCATCATGCCGATCTTCGGACACGCCACCTGGCACCTCTATCGCAAGATGGTGGAACCCGGTCCGCGCGCGCGGTCACACTGATCGCTGACGACCGAAGGCAGGATAACCGCTCAACGGAAAAAGCGCCGCATGTCGATCGACCTGCGGCGCCTTTGGCGTGCTTGCCGAGATGCCCGGCCTAGCGAAAATGCTTGTAATAGGATGAGATCTGCGCCGCCGTGTTGGACGACAGGTTGAGCTTGATGCCGATCTTGTCGCCGCGATACCAGCGGACCATGCCGGTCAGGAAGCCGAGCTCCTCGCTTCTGATCGTCACTTCCTGCCCCGTCTTGGCGCCGATGTCGAAGAGCAGCTGAAAGCAGATGCCCTCGGCTGAAAGATCCTTGACGATGCCGCTGCTGGAGCCGGATTTGACGGTCACCGTACCTGTAATTTTCGTTTGCGTGCGCTGCGTCGCCCGCTCGACACTGTCTTTGTAGGCCATGCGATCCTCAGAACCTGGATTGACAGACCCTGAGCTTTGCACGTAATGCGTGAATTTCCTGCTAACGCAAATGCCCGCATTCGAGCGATGTGCTCCAAATGCGGGCATGGCAACAAAACCAAAGGCCTACGGCCGTCCGCTCAGCGCGGAACTTAGCCGAAGACGCGCTTGAAGATCGTGTCGACGTGCTTGGTGTGGTAGCCGAGATCAAACTTCTCGCGGATGTCTTCTTCGGAAAGCGCCGCACGGACTTCCGCGTCGGCCAGCAGTTCCTCGAGGAAGTCCTTGCCCTGTTCCCAGACCTTCATGGCGTTGCGCTGCACGAGGCGGTAGGCATCCTCACGCGACACGCCCGCCTGCGTCAGTGCCAAAAGCACGCGCTGCGAATGCACGAGCCCGCGGAACTTGTTCATGTTGTTGATCATGTTCTCGGGGTAGACGAGCAGCTTGTCGATGACGCTGGTCAGACGAGCGAGCGCGAAGTCGAGCGTCACCGTCGCATCCGGGCCGATCATGCGCTCGACCGAGGAGTGCGAGATGTCGCGCTCATGCCAGAGCGCAACGTTTTCCATCGCCGGGATCGAGAAGGCGCGAACCATGCGGGCAAGGCCCGTGAGGTTTTCGGTCAGGACCGGGTTACGCTTATGCGGCATGGCCGACGAGCCCTTCTGGCCCGGCGAGAAATACTCCTCCGCTTCGAGCACTTCGGTGCGCTGAAGGTGACGGACTTCCGTCGCCAGGCGCTCGATCGACGAGGCGATGACGCCGAGGGTTGCGAAGTACATGGCGTGACGGTCGCGCGGGATGACCTGGGTCGAAACCGGTTCCGGCTTCAGGCCAAGTGCCTCGGCGACGTGTTCTTCAACACGCGGGTCGATGTTGGCGAAGGTGCCGACGGCGCCCGAGATCGCGCAGGTGGCGACTTCTTCGCGTGCGGCCAGCAGGCGCTGCTTGCAACGGTCGAACTCGGCATAGGCGAGCGCCAGCTTGACGCCGAAGGTGGTCGGCTCGGCGTGGATGCCGTGCGAACGGCCGATCGTCACCGTGTCCTTGTGCTCGAAGGCGCGGCGCTTCAGGGCTTCGAGCAGCTTGTCGAGATCGGCGAGGAGCAGGTCGGTCGCGCGCACCAGCTGCACGTTGAAGCAGGTGTCCAGCACGTCGGACGAGGTCATGCCCTGGTGGATGAAGCGGCTGTCGGGGCCGACGAATTCGGCAAGATGCGTCAGGAACGCAATCACGTCATGCTTGGTGACGGCCTCGATCTCGTCGATGCGAGCGACGTCGAAAGTGGCAGCGCCGCCCTTTTCCCAGATCGTGCGCGCGGCATCCTTTGGGATCACGCCGATTTCGGCAAGCGCATCGCAGGCGTGGGCCTCGATCTCGAACCAGATGCGGAATTTCGTTTCCGGCGACCAGATGGCCACCATTTCCGGTCGGGAGTAACGGGGGATCATGGGCTTAAGCTTTCGTCGTCAGTGGAGGGATGGCCGTGCCTCTAGCAAAGATAGCCGCGAAGCTCAACGCCGTTGCTCATGGCGAGCGCTTGCCAGCCACAGGCAGACGGCGAACAGTATAACACCGCCGACGGGCAAAAAGAGGCGAAGGCCCATGACCAGAAACTGGTAGAAGGCGATCAGCGTCGTAAAGGCGAACTGGAAGAGCCAGGTCGTGGTTCCGATCGGGGCGTGCCACTGTGCATAGAATTCGCGGTAGTCGAGCGCGAAAAGCAGTGCCGTCATCCCGATCGTGCCGAGCGAGAGGAAGAAGAGATAGGCCGCGAAACGCGTTTCCACGCGGCGTCCGATCGCGGCGAAGCGGGCGAGAAACAGCGCCGGCGGCCAGGCGAGCATAGCGCCGGCCCCGAAGACCCAGAGCAGTTCGGCCAGATGGAAGGTCGCGTCCCGTTCCCGCAGCCACAGCGCAAACCACGCCGACAGCGTCATCGACGCGCTCCACAAGGGCGCGCCGAAGAGCAATAGCGGAAGGCTCGGCACGGACCGGGCGAGGCGGGTCCGTTTCCGGGCACCGGCCGCCGCACGCCCCGCTTTCGCTTCGACGCTGGCGGCCGCCTCGTTCATTTGGCGATCCGCGTCGGGATCGCGATCCAGCGCCCGTCCGTCGTGCCTTCAAAGCCGAGCGACTTGACAAGCACCATGATCACATGGGTTTCCGAACCGTCGTCGTTGCGGTGGGTGATGGCGCCGCCGACCTGATAGCCGGTGGGGCAATGGCGGCTTTCCGGTATGCGGCTGTCATCCTGAAGCACGTCGCTTGCCGGCGCGCCCGCCTTCATCGTCATCGACAGACGGAAACCCTTGGTTTCCTTCAGGAAGTCCTTGCAGATGCCGTCCGGCTCGAAGGTCTTTTCCTCGAGCGTAACCGTATAGGTCTCGCGGAACGCTTGATCGGCTGCAAAGGCATCGTAGGTCAGCGAGAGCGGCTTGGCGTTGGCTTCCGTGATCGGGTTGAAGGCCGCGAGCAGCCCGGGCGCATCGGCCAGGCGATAGGCATCGATCAAGGGTGCTGCCCGACGCCGGGCTTCATGGCGCGCCTTCGACAGCGGGCTGCCGTCTTCGCGGCTGACAGCCCGCACCGGCGCGCCCGGCAGGAAGCTGTCATTGCGCGTGTCGATTACATAGATGGTCGAATAAGGAAAGCCGGAGCCGTCCTGGACGCCATATTCCTCGAAGGCAAAGACATTGCCGTCGGCCGAAAAGCCGATCGGCTGCAGTGCGGCATAGTCGCCAGCAAGGGCCGGCGATGCAGCGGCGGCCGCAGCCAGGCAACAAAGACCGGAAATTGCCGCGCGTGCTGTCATCGATAGGCCTTCTCGGCCGGCGCACGGATCGCTTCGATCGCCGAGCGATAGGCCTCGACCGAGCCGCCCTTGAAGATCGCCGAGCCGGCAACGAGAACATTGGCGCCAGCGCCGGTGGCAATGGCTGCCGTTTCAGGCGCAATGCCGCCGTCGACTTCGATCTCGATCGGCCGGTCGCCAATCATCGCCTTGATACGACGGATCTTTTCTGCAGTCGCGTCGATGAACTTCTGCCCGCCGAAGCCCGGATTGACGGTCATGACGAGGATCAGATCAAGCTCATCGAGCACGTATTCGATGGCGCTTTCGGGCGTTGCCGGATTGAGCGACACGCCCGCCTTCTTGCCGAGCGAACGGACCGTCTGCAGCGAGCGATGCAGGTGCGGACCGGCCTCGGCATGCACCGTCAGTATATCGCAGCCGGCCTTGGCGAAGGCTTCGAGGAAGGGATCGGCGGGCGAAATCATCAGGTGGCAGTCGAACGTCGCATCGGTGTAGCGGCGCAACGACTTGATCACATCGGGGCCGAAGGTGATGTTCGGCACGAAATGACCGTCCATGACATCGAGATGGATCCAGTCCGCGCCGGCATCGACGACATCGCGAACCTCCTGGCCGAGCTTGGAGAAATCGGCCGCCAGGATCGACGGGGCAATGCGGATAGGGTGGGTCATGGCGCACTCCAGCGTGTTTTCCGCGGGAATAGCACCGCCGAGCCCCGCAAACAACATGCCTGCGATCAAAGCTGCGTCAGCGACGCTGCGACCAGCAGGGCATGAGATCGTTTTCCGCCGGCGTCGCGTCGTGGACCCCGCGGGCGATCGCGCGCGCCATGGTCGAGGCGGCAACCGCGCCGAGATCGATGAAATCCTCTGTTGTCGGCGTCTTGCCGCTGGCGCCGGTCGCAAGCGCGAAGATCAGGTCGCCGTCGAGCGGCGTGTGCGCCGGCCAGAGCCCGCGGGCAAAGCCGTCATGGGCGGCAATCGCCAGGCGCTTGGCTTCGGCCTTCGTCAGCACCGCATCCGTCGCGATCACCGCGATCGTCGTGTTGGCGACGGCCGCCTGGCGGTCGCGGAACTTGATGCGGATGTCGGCCGCGTCGGCCGGCATCGGGTGGGGCAGGCCAAGCCCGCCGAACTCGTCATCCAGCTCGAAGGGGGCGGACCAGAAATGCCCGGTGTCGCCGACGGTGGCGGATCCGAGCGCATTGACGGCGACAAGCGCGCCGATGGTGATGCCGTTCGGCAGGACGGTCGACGCGGAACCGAGCCCACCCTTCAGGCCCGCGGTCAGCGCACCGGTGCCAGCGCCTGCCGAACCGGTCGAAAATGTCGCTCCAGCCCGCCCGACTGCCTCGAAGCCGAGTTCGCGATAGGGCGGAAAGCGGCCCCAATCCTTGTCGCCACCATTGATGAGGTCGAAGAGGATCGCCGTCGGGACGATCGGGATCCGGTGCGGGCCGACAGCGAAGCCGCGGCCCATTTCCCTGAGTGCGGCCTGCGCACCGGACGCAGCGTCAAGCCCGAAGGCCGAACCGCCGGAAAGAACGAGCGCATCGACCGTCTGCACCGTGTTGTGCGGGTCGAGAAGGTCGGTTTCCCGGGTACCCGGCGCACCACCCAGAACCTGGACGGCGGCCGTTGCCGGCGGGTCGCAGACAACAGCCGTGACGCCCGATTTCAGGCGATGGTCCTCGGCGTTGCCGACCGTCAGACCTTTGACATCGGTGATCAGGTTCAGCGGTCCCGGACGCATCATGGCGTGGCTCCTTCAGCGGCCGCAGGCACGAAATGGCCGCCTTGCCACTGCATCAAACGGTAGGGATTGTCGGCGCGCTCGTGCGCAGCGTTAAAGGCGGTGAGGCCGAGAACGGTCGGGTAGGGCCCCTTACCGGCGATCGCTTCGGTCAGTGACTTGTCGTCCTGTGCTGCCCTATCCTTGGCTTCCTCCAGCAACGCCATCACCGCGAAGGCCGGCATCACATAGCCTTCCGGCTCGATGCCGGCGGCGCGCATTTCGTCGGCAAAGGGCTTGCCTTCCGGCGATTGCGCCGCATCCGGCAGCGTTACTGCAAGCACGCCATCGGCAAGCGGAACCGTGAGATCGGCCGCGTTCAAGGCATCGCCGCCAAGCAAGGTGAGGTTCGCGCCTTCGCCAAGGGCATCACGGGCGATCACTGCGGTATCCTGCCGGTCGCCACCGGTGAAAACGTGGGTTGCGCCGCTTTTCACCAGGCGACGCACCAGGTTGATCTGCTGCTCTTGCGCCGGCCGGTAGGTGTCGCTGAAGACCGGTGTCATGCCGATTTCGGCAAGCGCTGCGCGCACCGCCTCGACCAGCTCCCGGCTGTGGATCGTACCGTCGTCGACGAGCGCGATGGGCTTGTCCTTCCAGCGGTTGACGATGGCATCGACGATGGCCACGGCCTCGGCATTGCCGCTCGGCGCAAGGCGGAAGAGCGGCCATTTGTTCTTTAGCGCGTCTTCCATCAGGATATCGGAGCGCACGCTGAGGGTGATTGCCGGCAAGCCCGCTTCTGTCAGGGCCGGAAGCGTTGCATCCAGGCTTTCGGTGCAGAGAAAGCCGACGGCGGCTTCGGCACCTGCCGCAAGCAATGCCTTGGTCAGCGCCTCGTTGCCGGCGGTATCGCAGGTCTCGGGAATGACGACGATCTCGCTGCCGCGATCACCGGCCTTGAAGCCTGCGCCGTCGATAATCTGCTTACCGAGCGGCGCGAACGGACCTTCCACCGGCGCCACGACCGCCACCTTGATACCGGCCGCCCAAGCCGGCGTTGCCTGCACCAGTCCGGCAAGGATAAGGCTGGTGACAATGGATCGACGCATTCACTTACTCCGCCGCCGCAAGCTTTCGCGTCCGAACCGATCCGGGGCAAAATCCTACGGCGAGCCACCACAGCTTCCTCTTCCGTTGCCGCTCGCGTCTGACGCGAGGCACGGTCGTTGTCGCATGTTTTAAGGAAGTGCCCCGCGGCGTCAAAGGAAAAGATGTCGCTCCTGGTGAAGAAGGTTCAATCTGCGTCACGGCCACGTCGCAGATGTGCAAGAATCTCCTTCCAGCGGGTTTCATATTTTCCGACAGCGTCTATGTATGTGCCTGACATCGCCCGGAGAAAGATGTGTTGGAGAAGACCCGGCTGGACCCTATCAGTTATCGCGACGCGATGAGCCGCCTGGCCGGTCACGTGCAGATCATTACCGCCGCTGACGGCAGCGAGCGGCGCGGCGTCACCGTGACTGCGGCCTGCTCGGTTTCCGATAGCCCGCCGACGGTGCTCGTCTGCCTGAACGGCGCCAATCCGCGCAACGAGATCTTCACCCGCAGCGACAGCTTTGCGCTCAACCTGCTCGGCGACGAGCACCGGGCGCTGGCCCATGGCTTCTCCGGCCGCGATCAACTCGACATGGATCTGCGCTTTGCGCTCGGACAGTGGACGCGGCTTACGACCGGTGCGCCGATCCTCGTCAACGCCACCGCCGCTTTCGATTGCCGTCTGGTCGAGGTGAAGACGATCGCCACGCATCTGGTGCTCTTTGGCGAAGTCGTCGACGTCTCGATCGGGTCGTCCCGCCCGCCGCTCATTTATGTGGACCGCGGATACCACTCGCTATAAGTTTTTACTCAGCGATCGACTGCTCATCGCAACATGAGAAGATCGCTCTAAGTCGTTGAGCTCGCCGGTGGATTTTATCCCCTTCCAGCTTCCAGCGATCGATTCGGGCCGTGGTGGAGGAGACATGGCGACACAGGCGGCAACGGGCCTGCCACAGTCCATCGACGAGACGATGGCACTGCTGGAGGCGCATGATTATCTCGCCGGCACGGCGCTGGCGACGGTGCTGTTTCTTGCGCTCAGGATGAAGCGCCCGCTTTTTCTCGAAGGCGAAGCCGGCGTCGGCAAGACCGAGATCGCCAAGGTTCTGGCCAAGGCGCTCGACCGGCCGCTGATCCGGCTGCAATGCTATGAAGGTCTCGACGTCGCCTCGGCCGTCTACGAATGGAACTATCCAGCGCAGATGCTCGAAATCCGCCTGTCGGAAGCATCCGGCAAGGTCGATCGCAAGCGGGTCGAAAGCGACATCTTCTCCGAACGTTTCCTGATCCGCCGCCCGGTTCTGCAGGCGATTTCGTCGAACGGAGGACGTGCGCCCGTTTTCCTGATCGACGAGCTGGACCGGACAGATGAAGCCTTCGAGGCGTTCCTGCTGGAAGTTTTGTCCGATTTCCAGGTGACCATTCCGGAACTTGGTACGATCCGGGCGGACGAACCGCCTGTCGTCATCATCACCACCAATCGCACCCGCGAGATCCATGACGCGCTGAAGCGCCGCTGCCTCTATCATTGGGTCGATTATCCCAAGGCAGCGCAGGAGCTGGAGATCATTCGCCGCAAGGTTCCCGGCTGCAACGCCACCCTGTCACGCGAAGTCATCGCCTATGTGCAGCGGCTGCGCACGATCGACCTCTTCAAGAACCCGGGCGTTGCCGAAACCATCGACTGGGCAACGGCGCTGACGGAGCTTGACCGGCTGGCGCTCGATCCGGAGACGATCGCCGATACGCTCGGCACCCTGCTCAAATACCAGGACGACATCGCCAGGATAGAGGGAGCAGAGGGGCGAAAGCTGCTCTCCGAGGTCAAGGCGGAATTGCTGGCGGCAAACTGATGACGGAGGCGCGGGAGCAGCACAGGAACGATGTTCCCCCACCAATCGCGGCAGGCGACGGACGGCTTGCCGACAACATCGTCTTCTTCGCGCGCGCGCTCCGGCGCGCCGGCATCAAGATCGGGCCAGGCGCCATCGCCGACGCCATCGATGCGGTGGCGTTGATCGGGATCGGCGGACGGGACGCGTTCTACGCCGCGCTGCAATGCGTCTTCGTCAAGCGTCACGAATACCAGCCGGTCTTCGACGAGGCGTTTCGCCTGTTCTGGCGCTCGCGCGGGCTGGTCGAAAAAATGATCGCGATGATGTCGCCGCTGGCGCCGGAACGCGAGAGCGAACGGCAACAGCGCCGGGCAGGCGAAACGCGCGTCAGCGACGCGCTGCTTTCCGGGCACGAGGCTGATCGACCGCCACGCGACGAGCCGGAGATCGAAGTCGACGCCCGTTTCACGGTTTCCGGTCGCGAGCTTCTGCGCCGTGCCGATTTCGCGCAGATGAACGCTGCCGAGCTCGCCGAGGCCAAGCGCGCGCTCTCGGCCCTGACGCTGCCGATGGACCACGTCGTCACGCGGCGCTTCCGCTCCTCGAAGCGTCAGATCCGCATCGACCCGCGCGCGACCATGCGCGATGCCATGCGCTTTGGCGGCGAACTGATCCTTCCGCGGTTTCGGGAGCGGCGCGTCGTCCATCCGCCGCTCGTCGTGCTCGCCGACATCTCCGGCTCGATGAGCCAGTACACCCGCATCTTTCTGCACTTTCTGCATGCGCTGACCGAGGAGCGGCGGCGTGTGCATACCTTCCTCTTCGGAACCCGGCTGACCAATGTCTCGCGCCAATTACGCAATCGCGATCCGGACGCGGCGATCGACGACTGCGTCGCTGCGGTCAAGGACTGGTCCGGCGGCACGCGCATCGGCGAGACCTTGCATGAGTTCAACCGGCGCTGGTCGCGGCGCGTGCTCGGGCAGGGCGCGATCGTGCTTCTGATCACCGACGGTCTGGAGCGCGATGACGTGGCCGATCTCGAAATCGAGATCGATCGCCTGCACCGATCCTGCCGGCGGCTGATCTGGCTCAACCCGCTGCTGCGCTTCGACGGCTTCGAAGCACGCGCGCGCGGTGTGCGGGCGATGCTGCCGCATGTTGACGAATTCCGGGCCGTGCACAATCTTGAATCGATTGGCGAACTGGTGAAGGCGCTGTCCGGTCAGCGCTCCCGCCAGGCGGACCCGCGGCGGTTCATCGGACCAAGATGACTGGGCCAAGATGACCGGACGAAGATGAACGGCACTGATGGGAGGTGGCAGGCATGAGGCAGGCAGGCAATGTTCTCGATCCCCTCGACATCGCCGAGGCCTGGCTGAAGCAAGGACGCCGGGTGGCGATCGCAACGGTGATCGAGACCTGGGGTTCGGCACCACGGCCGGTCGGCAGCCATCTGGTGATCGATGGCGACGGCAATTTTCAGGGCTCGGTTTCAGGCGGGTGCGTCGAGGGCGCCGTCATCACCGAAGCAACCGACGTGATCGTTTCGGGTGCTGCGAAAATACTCGAATTCGGCGTCGCGGATGAGACCGCCTGGCGCGTCGGGCTTTCCTGCGGCGGCAGGATCCGGGTCCTCGTGGAGCGGGTAAACGGCTGACAATGGAACGGGCGATCCTGGAAAAACTCAACCTTGCGCGCGCGGCCCGCCGTGCCGCCGTCACCGTCAGCGATCTTGCCGGCGACATCCGCGTCCACCTCGAAGGCGACGACTGTCCCGACCCCTGGCGCGAAGCCGTTGCCCGTGCGCTGCGATCCGGCCGGGCCGGCATCGTCGAGACCGGGCAGGGCGCCTTCTTCCTCAACGTCTATCTGCCGCCGCCGCGCATCATCGTCATCGGCGCGGTGCACATTTCGCAGGCCCTGGCGCAGCTTGCGCCCGTTGCCGGTTTCGACATGACCATCATCGATCCGCGCACGGCCTTCGCCACGCCGGAACGTTTTGCCGGTGTCGACCTCATCGCCGAATGGCCGGAGGATGCCCTGAAACTCAAACCGCTCGACCGCTTCACAGCCCTTGCCGCCGTGACGCACGACCCGAAGATCGACGACCGACCGATCCAGGCGGCATTGTCGGTCGGTTGCTTCTATGTCGGTGCACTCGGCAGCCGCAAGACCCACGCCACGCGGATCGAAAGGCTGCGACATGCGGGGGTCGCCGATGCCGACATGGCCCGCATCCGAGCGCCGATCGGTCTCGATATCGGCGCAGCAAGTCCGGCCGAAATCGCGGTTGCGATCCTCGCTGAAATCATCGAGGCGCTGCGACGGCGTGACGTTGGCGCCGCGGGGAGTGGAGCATGAGGTTCGGACCGATCAAGGTCGCGGAAGCAGAGGGCGCCATGCTCGCGCATGCGGTGAAGGCCGGCGATCTCAGGTTTCCGAAGGGGCACCGGCTCACCGCCGCCGACATCGCCGCTTTGATCGCTGCCGGCGTCGATGCGGTTGTGGTTGCGCGGCTTGATGCCGGCGATTTCCCGGAAGACGAGGCGGCCACGCGCATTGCCGCGGCCATCGCCCCCGATCATCTCCGGTTTTCGCGGGCTGCGACCGGCCGCGTCAATGTCTATTCCGAAGTCGCCGGTCTCTTCGTTGCGAGCCGCGAAATCGTCGATCGGTTGAACCGCATAGATCCGTCCATCACCTTCGCCTGTCTCGCCGACCATGCGCCGGTGCAGCCCGGCGATATGGTCGCGACGATCAAGATCATCCCGCTTGCGGTCGCCGGCGCCTTCGTCGAGCAGGCGGAAAGGCTGCTGCGCGACCATCGCGCCTTCGAGGTCAAGCCGTTCGCGGCGCGGCGCACGGCATTGATAGCAACGGAGTTGCCGAACCTCAAACCGCAGGTGATGGACAAGACACATGCCATCCTCGCAGCACGACTGCGACAGGCCGGAAGCGAACTCCTCACAGAACGGCGCGTCGCGCACAGCGAGGCCGCCGTTGCGACGGCGATTGCCGAAATGCGAGAAACGCACGACCTGCTTGTCGTCTTCGGCGCGTCGGCGGTTGCCGATCCAGACGACGTCATTCCCGCAGCAATCCGGCGGGCCGGCGGCGTGGTCGATCACGTCGGAATGCCTGTTGATCCCGGCAATCTTCTCGTTCTCGGCCGGGTCGGCGAGACGCCGGTCATCGGTGCGCCCGGTTGCGCCCGCAGCCCGCGCGAGAACGGCTTCGACTGGATCCTCGACCGCATCCTTGCCGGCGAGTGGCCGAGCTTCGACGATATTACCGGACTTGGGGTCGGCGGCCTATTGAGCGAAATCCCGACCCGGCCGCAGCCACGCGACACTGCAACGGAGTTGTCATTGTCCTCGGTTTCTGTCGTCGTTCTGGCCGCCGGCCGGGCCAGCCGGATGGGTGCGGCCGGCGGACACAAACTTCTCGCCACCTTCGACGGCGTGCCGCTCGTGCGCCGCAGCGTCGAAGCCGCGCTCACGGCCGCGCCGGGCAGGGTCAGCGTTGTGACCGGCCACCGCGAGGCCGACATCCGCCACGCGCTGCAAGGGCTGACGGTGACATTCGTCTCCAATCCGGACTACATCTCGGGCATGGCCTCCTCGCTAACAGCGGGGCTTTCAGCAATTGGGACGCGGGCGGCCGGCATGCTGGTCATGTTGGCGGACATGCCCGGGATTACCGGCGACGACCTGCGCCGGCTCATCGAGCGTTTCGTCGCCGAGGGCGGCCGCTCGATCATCCGGGCGACCGCCGGCGGGCAGCGCGGCAATCCGGTGATCCTGCCGCGTCAGACATTTTCGGCGATCCGGCAGTTGCTCGGAGACGTTGGCGCAAGGCACATCATCGAAAAGAGCGGCCTGCCGGTCATCGATGTCGAACTCGGCGCCGCGGCGCGCCTCGATCTCGATACGCCGGAACAGATCGTCGCCGCTGGCGGTATCTTGGAGGAGCAGACGCGTGGATAATGCCGCAATCGAAGAGATGTTCGAAGTCCTCGGGCCGGTGACCATCAAGCGGATGTTCGGCGGCAAGGGCATCTACTGCGAGGGCGTGATCTTCGCGCTTGAGGTCGACGGCGAAATCCTGCTCAAGGGCGACGAACAAACAGCGCCCGCGCTCGAGGCCGCCGGTTCGCGGCAATGGGCCTATGACGGCAAGGGCAAGCCGGTGAAGATGCCCTATTGGAGCATTCCGGACGACGCATTCGACGATCCGGACGAGATGGCGCGCTGGGTGCGGCTTGCCTATGAGGCGGCGCTACGCTCCCGGAAGTAGGCCGCCCAACATATGGGTGGCCTCAGATGAAATACAGATCACCGCGCCGCCCACCCGCGCGCCTCGGTGACGTCGAGTGGGCCCAGCAATGCCAGTCACACGACACATGATCCCGCAAGGTGACGGAACGGCCGTTGAACTGTTCCAGGCGTCTGCCATCGGAACCGCGCCAACGGGTGCGATTCTGCTTGTCCATGGCAACCAGGGCGGACGTCGTCTCGGCGCAAGCGAATTCGTCGACAGCGGCGCTCTCCTGCGGCTTTCGTCCCGACTGAACATTGTGACGGCGGCGGTTTCCCAGCCAGGGTTCGGCGACACGGACGGGCCTGCGGATTTCTGTGGCTCCCGAACGCAGCAAGCCATCATTGCTGCCGTCGCCTTTCTGAGAGAGCACCCCGCAATCGATCCGGACCGAATCGTTCTCTATGGAAACAGCCGCGGCGCGGTCGCTGCGGCTATGGTCGCAGCACAGCTATCCGACCTTCGTACCGTCGCTCCGGCAAGCGGCGTCTATGATCTCAAAAGCGTTTTCGACAACGCTCCAATAGGCATCCGGAAGGCGATAGAACTGGAAGCCGGGCTTTCCAGTGAAGCCTTCAAGGCTCGCTCCGCCTTGCATCATGTTGGTAACATCAGGTCGGAGATCCTGCTTTTGCACGGACGGCATGATGACCGCGCGCCCGTTTCCCAGGCAGAGGCGTTTTACGAAGCCTTGTCCGACGCCGATGTGCCCGTCGATCTCAAGGTGTTCGACTGCGGGCACCGCATCCCGCGTGACGAATCACAAAGGGTGCTCGGCCCGTTTCTGCAGAGGATTTTCGCTTCCGGCGTCACACGCCACTAGGCATTGCGTTCGGAAGACGGTTGTTCCTCCGACAGCGGCACCCGAAAAATTGCGAAATGAGACGCGCCCGATGAACGCCGGCAGCGATTTGGCCAATCGCCGCCAAGCTATGCGGCGACGCCGTGTTCCTGCTTGCGCAAGGCCTCAGCAGCATCGGCGGTAAAACGCGACAGCGGTTGGGGCAGGGCGTCGAGGCTGAACCAGCCGAATTCGGAAAGCTTGTCCGGCTCGACGAGTTGCGGCTCGCCGGAGAAATCCCGGGTCACATAGATCATCGAGATCCAGTGCTGGCGATCGGCTTCGATCACCTGTTCGCTCAGGCAAAGGAATTCGCTCGACCGGATCTTGAGGCCGCTTTCTTCTTCGGCCTCGCGTCGGGCCGCAGCTTCCGAGCGCTCCATGTGGTCGACCTTGCCGCCGACGATGTTCCAGTAACCGGCCTCAGGCGCCTTCAAGCGCCTGTAAAGCAGGATCTTGCCATCGCGCACGACGACAAGTCCGCAGCCAAAGCCCGGAAAATCGATGCCTGGCTGGCCCATCCGTTCGGATCAGGCCTTGCCGGCAATCAGCATGAAGGCGGGGATTTCGTCGCCGAAACCGACCGGCGTCGGGCCGTCGTCATAGTCGCGGCGGTGGCGGTTGCGGCGGTCGCGATTGTCGTCGTTGGCAGGGTTCGATGCACGCACCGGACGATCGCCGCGATTGTTCTGTGCCTGCTTGTTCTCTGCGCTGCGTGCCGGTTTCACCGATTCCGCCCTTTCCACGACTGTTTCAATTTCGGCCTCACTATCGGCGCGCACGGTATCGGATTTATGATCGGAACGGCCCCTCGAGCCGCGATCCCCATCTTTTTTCCGGTCCTTGCGGCCATCACGGCCGCGTTCGCGGCGGCCGGTGTCGTGGCTTTCCATCGGCTCAGGCAGATTGGAAAGGTCGCCGTTCAGCCATTCGACCTTCTGGCCGATCAGCTTTTCAATGGCGTCGGAGAATTTCGTGTCGCGCTTGGTCACCAGCGTGAAGGAAGCGCCCGAGCGGCCGGCACGGCCGGTACGGCCGATGCGGTGGACGTAGTCTTCCGCGTGGATCGGAACGTCGAAGTTGAAGACGTGGCTGACATCGGGGATGTCGAGACCACGAGCAGCAACGTCCGAGGCGACGAGCAGCTTGATGTTGCCGTCCTTGAAGTTGGCCAGCATCGTCATGCGCGAGCGCTGGTCCATGTCGCCATGCAGAGCGCCGACGGAGAAGCCGTGACGGTCGAGCGAACGGAAGAGGTCGGCGACGTCCTTCTTGCGGTTGCAGAAGATGATCGCGTTCTTCAGCTCGTCCTGGGCACGAATCAGGTCGCGCAGCACTGCGCGCTTTTCGTAGTCCTTGGCGTGCGCTGCGACGAAGCGCTGCGTTACGGTCTGCGCCGTCGAAGACGGGCGGGCAACTTCGACGCGCTCCGGGTTCTGCAGGAAGCGATCGGCAAGCTTCTGGATTTCCGGCGGCATGGTCGCCGAGAAGAACAGCGTCTGGCGCGTGAACGGGATCAGCTTGGCGATCCGCTCGATATCGGGAATGAAGCCCATGTCGAGCATGCGGTCGGCTTCGTCGATCACCAGGATTTCTACGCCGGTCATCAAGAGCTTGCCGCGCTCGAAGTGGTCGAGCAGACGGCCGGGCGTGCAGATCAACACGTCAGCGCCACGCTCAAGCTTGCGGTCCTGCTCGTCGAAGGACACGCCGCCGATCAGAAGCGCGATGTTGAGCTTGTGGTTCTTGCCATACTTGTCGAAGTTCTCTGCGACCTGTGCAGCGAGTTCGCGCGTCGGCTCCAGGATGAGCGTGCGTGGCATGCGCGCACGGGCGCGGCCCTTTTCGAGCAGCGTCAGCATCGGCAGCACGAACGAAGCGGTCTTGCCGGTACCCGTCTGGGCAATGCCCAGAATGTCACGACGCTGCAGCGCCGGCGGGATGGCGCCAGCCTGGATCGGGGTCGGGATTGTGTAGCCCGCATCGGTGACAGCGGAGAGAACTTTTTGGCTCAGGCCAAGGTCAGCAAAATTGGTCAAAGGGAAATCTGTTTCCGTTCCGGTTCAATAGAACACTGATCGATCGATGGAAAACGCACGAGCACGTGGCCGCGCTCTTAAGCTGAACGCCGCTGAAAGTCAAGAAATCCAGCACGTTGAAGCAGTAAAAGGTAAATAGTGGCGAATCTGTCGCATTTCTTGTCAAGCAGAACCGCGCGGCAGCGTCAGTTCATATAGCTCGCAAGCTTGGTGCTCGCATCCAGAAACCGCATGGGATCCACGGCCTCGCCGTTCAGCCGGATTTCATAGTGGAGGTGCGGCCCGGTGGAGCGCCCGGTGTTGCCGGACTTGGCAATGACTTCGCCAGCCTTCACCTGGTCGCCGGCCTTTACCAGCACCGTCGAAAGATGGGCGTAGCGCGTCGCCACACCATTGCCGTGGTCGATTTCGACCATGTTTCCATAGCCGCCGGTCAGCCCCGCATTAGTCACCGTTCCAGGCGCTGCCGAGCGGATGCGGGTGCCGACCGTTGCGCGAAAGTCGATGCCGGCATGCAACGCGAGGCGCCCGAGAAACGGATCAAGCCGGTTGCCAAAATCGCTGGTGATGTCGCTGGCCGGCGAGGGATTGCCGAAGGGCAGCTTGCGAACCTCGGCGCGCGTGCGGTCGAGTTCCAGGAGCGCGGTATCGAGTGCTGCAAGCGAACGGCCGAAATCGTCATCGTTCACGGGTTCGACGAAGGGACCGCCGATCGCAGTGTCGGTGGAGGTGGATATGTCATTGATCGGGATCATCTCGGCGACATCGTCGGCGGGCAGGTCGACACCGGTGCGCCCGACGATCGAGCGAATCGCACCCGACGTCTTCGCCGCGCCGTCCGTCAGCTGCTGGACCCGCGCCATCTGCTCGCGCTCGACATCCTTCAGCGAGAGCGTGACTTTCGAAAAAATCCGGTCAGCCCGGTCGGAACTTGATTCGCCGGCATCGGGTGCCGCATAGGCGAGGGCAGGCACGGCCGCTGCACCGACCGGCGCAACGTTCAGCCCCATCAGCTTCTCGATTGCCTTGACACTGCCGCTGCTGCTCGCATCGGCGCGTTTGTCATAGGCAAGCGGCTCGACGGCCGCCGGCGCGTCGGTTGCGGTCGTCACGCCGGAATTTTCGGCTCTTTCGACCAGGGCGCCGAGCTTCCCGTTGCGCGAGGTCAGCGCCATCTGCTGGCGCAGCAGCTTCTCGACCTTTTCCTCGACCACCTGCTGGTCAAGCAATTGACGGCTGGTGACCCGATCCACCTGCGCCCGTAGCGCCGTGATCCGGTCTTCGTATTCGTGCTGCATGCGCGCCTGGCGGGCAATCGTGCCGCCGATCAGGTCGTCGCGCAAAACCAGGTAGGAGGTGGCCGCGAGATAGCCGATGCTGCAGACGCCGGCAAAGGAGACGGCGATCGCCGCCATCCACGGACGCACGGTCATGTGCCGGACCTTGTCGCCGCTGGCCAGGATCAGGACGTGATTCTGCTTGCGTTTTCCAAAGGTACGATTTGCCTGATGTCCAGACACCCGTTCTCTCCCGCCATGTGCGCGTTGCCTCGCATCACCTGGGGATCATTACACTTTGTTAGGGTTAACAATCGGTAAGCAAGATTGCGGGAAGGTGAT
Organism: Ensifer sp. LBL; assembly: GCF_050435225.1. NCBI lineage: Bacteria > Pseudomonadati > Pseudomonadota > Alphaproteobacteria > Hyphomicrobiales > Rhizobiaceae > Ensifer > Ensifer sp. LBL. The sequence continues at coordinate 436,700 of NZ_JBNDJY010000003.1, forward strand.
GGCCGCTATCGATTGGTCGAAGCGGTCATCGAGCGGTAGAAGGACGGCGTCAGGCCGGCCTCGGCGCGGGCGATGTCGTTGAACGGCGCTTTCAGGGGACCGCGGAAATTGGCGCGCACCAGCGCCTGGAAGGTCGCCGCCGGGTCCTTCTTCTCGCGGGCGCAGAGAAAACGGAACCATTTGGCGCCAACGGCGACGTGGCCCTTCTCGTCCTCATAGATGACATCGAGCACGGCAGCGCTCTCGAAGTCGCCGGTTTCGCGCATCTTGGCCTGCAGCGCCGGCGTCACATCGAGACCGCGCGCTTCGAGAATGAGCGGCACGACGGCGAGCCGCGCCGTCAGGTCGTTGCGCGTATCGTGCGCCGCCTGCCAGAGGCCGTCATGGGCGGGCAGGTCACCATAGTCGGCGCCGAGGTCGTTCAGCCGCTGACGGACCATGCGGAAGTGTTTCGCCTCTTCGAAGGCGACGCGCATCCAGCCGTCGAAGAAGGAATTGGGCACCGGCTCGGTCGCAAAGCGGGCGACGATATCAAGGGCGAGATCGACGGCGTTCAACTCGATATGGGCGATCGAGTGGAGGAGGGCGATTCGGCCCTTGAGCGAACCGAGGGACCGTCGTTTGACCTGGGTCGGTGGCGTCAGCACCGGCTTGTCGGGCCGGCCCGGGCGTACCGGCACCGGCCGGTCGAGCGGCGAGCGCAGCGACAGCGTGCGGCGCTGCCAGCGACGCGCCGCTTCCTGCGCAAGCGCCGTCTTGACCTCGAGGTCCGCGGCGCGGATCGCTTCGACGGCGCCGCCCCGCAGGCTGTGAAACACGGGCAACTCGCTCATCGGCGGCCTCAGATCGCCTTTGCGGCGTCGAGGACCTCGCGGGCGTGACCGTCCACCTTCACCTTCTCCCAGACCTTGACGACGACACCATCGGCGCCAATCAGGAAGGTGCTGCGCTCGACGCCCATATATTTGCGCCCGTACATCATCTTCTCGACCCAGACGCCATAGGCTTCGACCACTGCCTTCTCTTCGTCGGCGGCAAGCGGCACCGTCAGGTTGTGCTTCTTGGCGAAGCGGTCGTGCTTCTTCACCGAATCGGGCGAAAGCCCGATCAGGGCGATGCCGGCTGCGGCGAATTCGTCGGCCAGCTCCGAAAACGAGATCGCCTCGAGCGTGCAGGCCTGCGTGTCGTCCTTCGGATAGAAGAAAAGAACGACCGGACGGCCGTGCAGGGCCGAGAGCGAAACCGTACCGCCGCCGTCACGCGGCAGGGTGAAGTCGGGAGCCACATCTCCGGGAGCGGGTCTTGCCATGATTAAACCTTCCTTCCGCCAAGTTTTGCAGACAATCGCGCACTACTGCATGTTTTCATTGGTCTTTGCCGACCAGAGGGCAAAACGTACAGTGCTCAAGGTAGTCGAGCGCCATTTGCGCGCCACAGGGCACGCGATGCTCTTGGGCATAGCGAAAATCGTCGACCGCCGTCCAGCGCATTTGTGCTAGATTCGACAGGTTTCGGACGGCATGGGCCGCTACGAAACGTTGCAATCGCCTGCGCGCGCGAATTCCATCGCAGGTGGTCGCTTTCCACAGCATGGTCCCGCGTCCCTTGGTGACTCGGCACGATGACATGTGGTCTACAGAAGCGAGAAGTGGTCGCCCCGTACCGTGAGAGACGAAGGGTGGCGACGAAGCTCGTATCGAACGGAGGACGTCCGCGCTGATGAGTGAGATCCGCGGCGAAAAAGTCGGCTTTCGCAAGAAAGACATCGTCGCGTTGCATGCGTTGCCTTCAGCGCAGGCGCACGAACCCATGATCGTGCACGCGCCGCGCAAGAACAGAGCCGCGCGCGTCTGCGCCAAGATCGCACTGCTGATATCGCTGCTCGCGCTTTCCATCGCGGCAATCCTCATCGTCGTCATCGAAAGCGGAATGATGGACAGCACGCTCAATGCGCGCGCCCGCACCGCACTCAATGCAGCGCTCGGCGACACCTATCGCGCCGAGGTCGGCAGCACCGTCGTGCGCATGACCGCAGGCGGCGCGATTGCGCTGAGGGCCCGCGAAGTGGCGCTCAGCGAAGCCTCCTCCGGCCAGCCGATTGCCAAGCTGCGTGCGATCTCGATCGCGCTCGACCCGCTGGCGCTGATGACCGGCCGCATCGCCGTCTCCAATCTTGAGGCGGAAGGCGGCGAGTTCGATACCGGGCTGCTGCCGCGCGGCGAGCCGCTCGATCTGACCAAGATTCGCATTGCCGACGTCGGCGATGCACTCGAAGCAATCTTCTCGCACGTCGATCGCATGTCGCAGATGGCAGCCGGCCGCGGCAGCCAGAAGGTCACGCTCTCGGATTTCAGTTTCTCCGTCATCGGCTCCCGCGATCGCATCGTGCCCGTCGTCGCCAAGGCGCTCGAGTTCAACCGCGATTCTGGCGGGTCGATGAGCGTCAAGGGCAGCGTCACCGTCGATGAGGTGGAGGTCGATCTCAGCGCCGACGCCCTCGGCGACAAGGGACACATGACCGGCTTCGAAGCGTCGATCACCAACCTGCCGCTCGCGCCCTTCTTCTACCATGGCAAGGTTGGTTCGGAGCCGCCCTTCGGCGTCGTCGCGTCGGCCGGGCTGTCGCTGAAGGCGACGCGGGCCGCCGGCGATGCGAAACCGGATCTGCGCGTAACGGTGCGCACGTCCAAGGGCGAGTTCCACGCAGGCAACCTCATCTCGACCCTCAATGCCTCGCAAATGGACGTCGCCTATGACTTCGAGCGCTCGTCCGTCGAAATCCTGCCTTCGTCGGTCAAGATCGGCCGTTCGATCTTTCCGTTCACCGGGGCGATCATCGACCTCGACAAGATTGCCGGCGCAACGGAGACCGGGTTTGCCATTGATCTCCTGCTCAAGAATGCAAGCTCCGCCCCGGAAGACGTCGCCGACGCGCCGCTGATCTTCGATGCCAAGGCAAATGGCCGCTTCGTGTCGGACAAGCGCCAGTTGATCTTCGACCAGCTCGCCGTGTCGACCCCGCTCGGTTCGATGTTCGGTTCGCTTTCCGTCGCCTTCGGCAAGACCTCGCCACAGATCAGCTTCGCTTCTGTCAGCGATCGCATGGAGGCGACCGCCGTCAAGCAATTGTGGCCGTGGTGGCTCGCCAAGGGCGCGCGCCGCTGGGCGATCGCCAACCTCTTCGGCGGCACGGTTACCAATGCCCGTATCGAGGTGTCGGTCGCAGAGGGCCGGATCGCCAACAATGAAGGCGAGCTCAAGCTCGACGAGCAGGAGCTCAATATCAATTTCGACATCGACGACACGCGCATCAACATTACCGGCGAGATACCGCCGCTGCGCGACACCTCAGGCAAGTTCAAGCTGAGCGGCCAGCGGATGACGGCGGAGATCGAGAAGGGGACCGCCTTCTTCCCGTCGGGACGCTCGGTCGCGCTCAACGGCGGCGACTTCATCCTGCCCGACGTCTATACGAAACCGCTGATGGCGGAGATGAAGATCGAGGTCGGCGGCAACGCCGATGCGATCGCCGAGCTCGTCAGCTACAAGCCGATCCAGGCGCTGCAAAAGACCCCCCTGCTGCCGGAAGATTTCAGCGGCCCCTTGACGGCTGTCGTGGGCGCCCGTTTCGGCCTGATCTCGGATCAGAAGCCGCCGAAGCCGCTCTATCAGGTACAGATGCAGCTCGATAAGGTCACCGTCCAGAAGGCCATGTTCGGGCGCGCAGTGGAGGATCTCGTCGGCACATTCCGGGTCGATAATCAGCAGGCGGTCCTCGATGCGGATGCCCGCATCGAAGGCGCTAAGGTCAAGGTCGCGCTGACGGAACCGGTCGATTCCGGTTCGACCGTCAAGCGCTCGCGCGAGATTTCGGGCTCGCTGGAGCAGGGTGTCTGGCAGAAACTGATACCGGGTCTTTCTCGGATCGTTTCCGGGCCGATCACGATTGACGTTGCAATCGACGAGGCGAGCCGGCAGACGGCAGAGATCGACCTCACGAAAGCCCAGCTCTCACTTCCCTGGATCGGCTGGAGCAAGGGCGTCGGGATCCCGGCCGAGGCGCAGTTCATGTCCTCGATGGACGGCAAGATCGCAACGATCAGCAATTTCGCGCTTGCCGGCGACGGCTTCGGTGCGCGCGGCAAACTGCAGATCGACGATGGCGGTCTTCTCTCTGCGGATCTCGACAATGTCCGCTTGGCGCAGGGTGACGACTTCAAGGTCTCCGTCGACCGCAACAGGGGCGGCTACACGGCGTCGCTCTCCGGAGCTGCAGCCGATATCAGGCCGATCCTGGCGCAATTGAAGACCGGAAGCGACCAGAACCAGGGTGGTGGCGACGACATTGCCATCAAGGCTCAGCTTGGTCGTGTCACCGGCTTCAACGGCGAGTCGCTGTCGAACGTCAATCTCGTCTACGGCGAACGCGGACGCCAGATCGAGGACGTCAACCTCTCGGCTGTCACGAGCAGCGGCCAGGCGCTGGTTGCCCGGCTCGCCAAGGCCGGCGCCGACAACACGCTGGAACTGACCACGGGCGATGCCGGCGCGCTGGCCCGGTTTGCCGATATCTATCAGAACATGCGCGGCGGCCTGCTCAATCTGAAACTGCGCGATCGCGGCGGCCGTTCGTGGCGCGGCAGCGTCGATATCCGCAAATTCCAGCTCGTTGGCGAGCAGCGCCTGCAATCGATGGTATCGACGCCGACCGGTGCCGACGGCCGAAGCCTCAACCAGGCCGTGCGCCGCGACATCGACGTGAGCTCGGCCCGCTTTGAACGCGGCTTCGCGCAACTGGCGCTCGACCGCGGCGCGATCCGCGTCGATGGCGGCGTGCTGCGCGGGACGGATGTGGGCGCGACCTTCCAGGGAACGGTGCGCGACAACAACGGCATCATGGACATGACCGGCACCTTCATGCCGGCCTATGGGCTCAACCGCATCTTCGGCGAACTGCCTCTGATCGGCGTGCTGCTCGGCAACGGTCGCGACCGTGGCCTGCTCGGCATCACTTTCAAGCTCAACGGCCCGTTCAACCAGCCGAAGCTGACGATCAACCCCTTGTCGATCATCGCGCCGGGCGTCTTCCGCAGCATCTTCGAGTTCCAATAAAAAAGGCCGGCGCACTGCATGTTTTGTCCTTAAATCGTTGCCGATTTAAGGACAAAACATGCAGCACTTCAAAGTTCTACAGCGACCTTTGCGCGTCTTAACAGACGCGCTGCGCTGCAGGGCCGGCCTTTCTCATTCTTGGCTGACGCCCCGTTTAGGCCGGGCGCACCAGAATGTGTTTCTTCTTGCCAAGCGACAGCTTGACGACATTGTCGGCCGTCACGTCGCCGGTGCCGATGACCCGGCGCTCGTCGCCGACAGCTTCATCGTTGATCCTGACGGCACCGCCCTGGACATGACGACGGGCTTCGCCGTTGGAGGCGGCAAGGCCTGCGCGCACGATCAGCGTCAGCAGGCCGAGGCCGGCTTCGAGTTCGGCGGTCGGGATGTCGACCGACGGCAGGTCGGCGGCAAGCGCGCCTTCCTCGAAGGTCTTGCGGGCGGTCTCCGCCGCCTGCTCGGCGGCCGGGCGGCCGTGCAGCATGGCGGTGATTTCCGTCGCCAGGATCTTCTTGACCTCGTTGATCTCCGAGCCACCAAGCTGCGAAAGGCGGGCGATCTCGGCCATCGGAAGCGTCGTATAGAGCTTGAGGAAGCGCGTGACGTCGGCATCCTCGGTGTTGCGCCAGTACTGCCAGAAATCATAGGCCGACAGCATGTCCGGGTTCAGCCAAATGGCGCCGTTGACCGACTTGCCCATCTTGGCGCCCGACGAAGTCGTCAGAAGCGGCGAGGTCAGCGCGTAAAGCTGCTCGGTGCCCATGCGGTGGCCGAGGTCGATGCCGTTGATGATGTTGCCCCACTGGTCCGAGCCGCCCATCTGCAGACGGCAGCCGGTGCGCTTATGCAGCTCGACGAAGTCGTAGGCCTGCAGGATCATGTAGTTGAATTCAAGGAACGACAGCGACTGCTCGCGATCAAGCCGCGTCTTGACGCTGTCGAAGGACAGCATGCGGTTGACCGAGAAGTGCCGGCCGACATCGCGCAGGAATTCGAGGTAATTGATGCCAAGCAGCCAGTCGGCGTTGTTGATCATCAACGCGTCCTTCGGGCCCTCGCCGTAGTTGAGGTAATTGGAGAACACCGTCTTGATGCTGGCGATGTTGGCGTCGATCGTCGCCGGCGTCATCAGCTGGCGTGCCTCATCCTTGAAGGACGGGTCGCCGACCATGCCGGTGCCACCGCCCATCAGCGAGATCGGCCGGTGACCGGTCGCCTGCATCCAGTGCAGCATCATGATCTGGATCAGGCCGCCGGCATGCAGGCTCGGCGCCGTCGGGTCGAAGCCGATATAGGCCGTCACGGTTTCCTTGCGGAACAGTTCGTCCAGGCCAGTCTCGTCGGAGATCTGGTGGATGAAGCCACGCTCGCTGAGGGTGTGAAGGAAATCGGACTTGAAACCGGACATGATCTGTCTCTCTTGCGGGGGGAGTTTTTGAACGAACGGGCGTTTAGCACTGTTTTTGCGCATAATCACTTCAAAAGTGATTCTGGAAATATTGACCCGCATGACACAGACAAGAACCGCGATCGGCCTGATGAGTGGCACAAGCATGGACGGCATCGACGTCGCCCTGCTTCGAACGGATGGGGAGACCGTCGTCGAGCGCGGCCCATCCGCCGGCTTTCTCTACGATGCGCGTTTTCGGGATCGCTTGAAACAGGGACTGGTCGACGCGAAGGCGATCACGCAACGCGACCAAAGGCCGGGCGCCCTTGATGCGCTTGAGCGCGACCTGACGCTGCGACACGCAGAAGCGGTCAAGACCTTCCTCAAGCAGAACAGCCTGTCTGCGGCGGATATCGACGTGCTCGGCTTTCACGGGCAGACCGTGCTGCATCGCCCCGACGAGGCTCTGACGGTACAGATCGGCGACGGTGTGCTGCTTGCCGGAGAAACGGGCATCGACGTCGTCTACGACATGCGCGCCAACGACATGCAACATGGCGGGCAGGGCGCCCCGCTGATCCCCGCCTACCACGCGGCACTGGCGCGTGGCGCGGCCGGCCTTGCAGCCCCGGTTGTCTTCGTCAACATCGGGGGCATTTCCAACCTGACCTTCATTGGCGAAGGCGAGACGCTCATCGCCTATGACAGCGGCCCCGGCAACACGCTGATCGACCAGTGGGTCGAGGCGCATGCGGGCATTCCCTTCGACCAGGGTGGCATGATCGCCAGCGAGGGAACGGTGCTGCCGGCGCTTGCCGAGCGCTATCTCTCCAATGCCTTCTTCACCGCGACCACGCGCCGCTCGCTGGACCGGAACGATTTTGCACCGCCGGTTGGAAGCGACGCTGGTCTCGCCGACGGTGCCCGCACGCTAGCCCATGTCACGGCGGCAGCTATCATCAAGTCGGCCGGGCACCTGCCGCAGCGGCCGGCCACCTATGTCGTCTGCGGCGGCGGGCGGCTCAATCCGGTGATCATGCGCGACCTCGCTTTACTTGCCGAGGAAGAGGCCGCAACGGTCCTTGCGGCGGAAGCCGTGGGCTTCAACGGCGATTCGATGGAGGCCGAGGCTTGGGCGTATCTCGCCGTTCGCTCCTTGCGCGGTTTGCCGCTCACCTATCCGGGAACGACGGGCGTGCGGCAGCCAGTCAGCGGCGGCCGGCGCGCGGCGAAAACTTAAAGTTGATCTCGCGTTTCGCCATGAGTTCGTCACCCGGACGGATTAATCAAATTTTCGCAACAGCGAATTAGGATCTCAGCCGCTGCCACAGGAGGTGGCGAGGAGCGGCTTGGTGCCGCACGAGGGTTTCGGGTTCTTAGATGGGTGGTGCGATTTCTCTGCTGGCCGTGAATTTCATCATCGCGCAGATCTTCACAGCCGCATTTCTCATCATTGCCGCAAAGAGCCGGCAGCGGCGTGCAGCGCTCTGGTGCGCCGCCGGATTTGCCGTCGCCTCGCTTGCAGCCGTCTGCGAAGCCATCGTTCCTTTTTCCTCAACGCCGCAGCTCTTTGCCATCAGTGCCTTTGCCTGCGTACTCGGCGGCTTCTGTCTCCTGCGGTTTGGCCTCGGCCTTTTCTATCAGGTGCCGGTGCGCCTGCCGTTGCTCGGCGCCTTCTTCGTTGCTGGCGTTTGCCTGGACCTGGCGATCTACGACCTGCCCAGAGGCACCTGGCAGCATGCCATCCCGTACCAGGCGCCTTTTGTCGTGATCCAGGCCTGGACGGCATCGGTCGTCCTGCGTTCCGGCCGCCGCACCTTCTTTGACTGGCTGCTGTTCGGCCTGCTGGCGCTCTCGGCCGCCTATTACTTCGTGAAGATCTATGCCGCGGTCGTCGCCGGCTCTGGCGCAACGGCCCAGGACTACGTTTCCAGCCCCTTCGCGCTCATCTCGCAGGCGTTCGGTGCGATCCTCATTGTCGGCGCCGGCCTTGCCATGCTCGGCGTGATGGTCAAGGAGATCGTCGACGACGCGCAGGCGCGCTCGGAAATCGACCTGCTCTCCGGCCTCTACAACCGCCGTGGCTTCATCGAGCGGGTCATGCCGCTGCTGCACGCCCGCGCCACCCAGACACCCGGCACACTCATCCTTGCCGATCTCGATCGCTTCAAGCTGGTCAACGACACCTACGGCCACCTCACGGGCGACGAAGTCATTCGCCGGTTCGCCCGGGTGCTGATGGACGTCATGCCGAACCGCGCCGTGGCCGGCCGTCTCGGCGGTGAAGAGTTCGCGGTATATCTGCCCTGCACGGATCTGTCGGAAGCGCGCGTCGTCGCTCATGGCATGCGTGCAGCGATCATGTCCCAGCAGATCGGCGGCCTTCCGGAAGCCGCACGGGTGACGGCAAGCTTCGGCGTCACGGCCGTCGGTACCGGTGAGGCGCTGGAGCCCGTGATACAGCGCGCCGACGAGGCGCTTTACACGGCGAAAGCCAACGGTCGCAACCGCGTCGAATGCGCCGAAGCACCGACCACGGTCGTCAATCCCAGCGTTCCGCACTGGATCGGGCGATCATAAGCGACTGGCGTCTAGGTGATGCATTTCTCTCGGAGAAACCGGAGGATGTCTTCGGTGAACTGGGGCGGGTTCTGAAGCAGCGAAAAATGGCTGACCTCAGGCTGAATCAACAGGCCGGCACCCGGAATGTTGTCGGCGATGAACAGCGTGTCTTCGCGTTTGATGGCTTCCTCATGGTCCCCGTCCACCACCCAGACAGGGATCCGGATTTTCTGAAGGTCGCTGGCGGTAATGTTCGGCTGCGACGTCCACATCGCATTCATCTCGTCGAAGAAGAGCGTAAATCCCCCTGGCGTTGACGACCGCAGGGCATACTCTTCGCCCGTTCGCGCGATATAGGCGTTGAAGACTGCGCTTTTGGACAGATCGTGTGTTCCGGACGGATTGCTGTTCGCCCCGAAGGAAAAGACACCGGCGATGAGGTCCGGATGTCGAATCGCCAGCAGGAGCCCGATAATCGCGCCGTCACTCCAGCCGACAATGGACGCCTTCGGCAAGGTCAGGTGCGCCATCAGTGCCATGACATCACCTGCCATCAGATCATAGCTCATGCTCCCGCTACCCCGGGAGCTGCGTCCGTGGCCGCGGCTGTCCATCACGATGACCTCATAGGTCTTGGCAAGCTCGGCGACCTGAAGCCCCCAATAGTCGGAGTTGCCGAGCCCGCCATGGAGTAGAATGACGGGAGCGCCCGAACCGTAGACCGCATACCAGATCTTGGCGTCCGCGACCTCGACAACACCCTCTTGACCGCCGGCCGGAAGCTGTGGAGTGGCGGGCAGGGTTAGCCACCTCGGCGAAGACGCCGACCCATTCGACACCTGCGACATGGCTCCCCTCCTGTGAACGCCGCTCGGCTCTGCCCCGCCCAACAGCCTAGACTTGCACTATACGCCGATCGCACGGCGCTGAAACTCACCCTCTCGGGTGAGCCCTATCGCGGCCCACAGGCGCACGACCACTGGGCGCATTTGTCCATAAAAAAAGCCGCGCACCCGAAGGGGTACGCGGCGTTTCTGTACTTTTGTCCGGGTCTTTAGCGGATGCGCTTGGCGGCCGGCTCCGGCGTCAGTTCGCCGTTGAGGCGACGGTCGAGGTAGTCCTCGCATTCGCCCATCAGGCCCTCGACCTGGCCATTGAAGAAGTGGTTGGCGCCCGGCACGGTCTTGTGGGTGATGAGAATGCCCTTCTGGGCCTTCAGCTTCTCGACGAGACCGTTGACGTCCTTTTCCGGCGCGACCTTGTCGGAATCGCCGTTGATGATCAGGCCAGAGGACGGGCAGGGCGCCAGGAACGAGAAGTCGTAGATGTTCGGCTGCGGAGCGACGGCCATGAAGCCTTCGATTTCCGGGCGGCGCATCAGGAGCTGCATGCCGATCCAGGCGCCGAAGGAGTAGCCGGCGACCCAGCAGCTCTTCGAATCCGGATGCAGGCTCTGCACCCAGTCGAGCGCCGAGGCTGCGTCCGAGAGCTCGCCGGCGCCATGGTCGAATTCGCCCTGGCTGCGGCCGATGCCGCGGAAATTGAACCGGAGCGTCGTGAAGCCGCGCTTCTGGAACATGTAGAAGAGCTGGTAGACGATCTGGTTGTTCATCGTGCCACCGAACTGCGGGTGCGGGTGCAGGATGATGGCGATCGGCGCGCTCTTCTGCTTCGAAGGCTGATAACGGCCTTCGAGGCGGCCGGCGGGTCCGTTGAAGATGATTTCGGGCATTGGCTCTCCGGGAGTGTTCCTGGTTCGAATCTTGGGTTCAGATCGCGATGAGTCTTGACGAAAGCAGTCAGCTTTTCTAAAACCTAGTTTAGAACCGTTCAAAACTTCTGTGCGGGCATTCCGCCTTGTGCTTCGTCTCATAAGGCAAGCGGCGCGGAAAATTCAAGGAAAATGCATCGCCAGAGGTTGCGGGCTTGTGACCTGTTGATCTAGCGAAGGAAATCATGTCGAGTTCGCGCATCTATATGGACTGGAACGCCACGGCGCCGCTTCTACCGGAAGCGCGCGAGGCTTGCCTGTCGGCGCTCGACCTTCTCGGCAACCCTTCTTCCGTTCACGGCGAGGGCCGCGCATTGCGCACGCTCGTCGAAAATGCGCGTCGCGACGTGGCGTTGCTCTGCGGCGCCAAGCCCGGCAGCGTCATCTTTACCAGCGGCGCCACGGAAGCGGCCAACCTGGTGCTAACGCCCGATTTCCGCATGGGTCGCACGCCGCTGAAGATCGGCCGGCTCTATGCCTCGTCGATCGAACATCCGGCGGTGCGCGAAGGCGGGCGCTTCCCGCGTGAAGCGCTCAGCGAAATCCCGGTGACATCGGATGGCGTCGTCGATCTCCCGGCGTTGCGTGACCTGCTGACGGCGCACGACCGCCAGCTCGGCTTGCCGATGGTTGCCGTCATGCTGGTCAATAACGAAACGGGCATCATCCAGCCGGTCGCCGAGATCGCCGAGATCGTCCGCCCTCATGGCGGCATTCTCGTCGTCGATGCGGTGCAGGCTGCCGGCAGACTGCCGCTTTCCATCGAAGACCTCGGCGCCGATTTCCTGATCATCTCCTCGCACAAGATCGGTGGCCCGAAAGGTGCTGGCGCTCTGGTGGCGCGCGGCGAGGTCATGATGCCCGCGCCGCTGATCCGCGGCGGCGGACAGGAGAAGGGACACCGCTCGGGCACGGAAAATACGGTCTCGATTGCAGGCTTTGCCGCAGCCGCCAGGAAGGCAGGCGAAGGTGTCGGCCAGCGCATGAGCCATGTCGGCGCGCTGCGCGACAAGCTCGAAGCCGACATGCTTGCGGCCGCGGCGGACGTCGTCATTCACGGCCGCGACGTTTCGCGCGTTGGCAACACGACCTTCTTCACGCTTCCTGGCCTCAAGGCCGAAACCGGACAGATCGCCTTCGATCTGGAAGGCGTGGCGTTGTCGGCGGGTTCGGCCTGCTCCTCGGGCAAGGTCGGGCAGAGCCACGTGCTGACGGCGATGGGTTACGATCCGCGCCAGGGCGCACTTCGGATCTCGATCGGCGAGGGCACGACACAGGCTGATATCGACCGTTGCGCCGCGGTCTTTGCAAAGGTAGCAGCAAGACGACGGATGCCCGGGCAAGCGGCCTGAGCGGAACGACCGGACGAAATTGCGGAAAAGCAATTTTCCGCTTGGCAAACAGGGTGAAAAGCGCCTTTTAGCCCATTACATAAGCGGTGCGCCAAGTTCGCATCGTGTTGACAAGCTGCCGGACCTTGGATCCGGCAAGATTGGAGAACGACATGCCTGCCGTGCAGGAGACCATTGATCAGGTCCGTCAGATCGACGTGGACCAGTACAAGTACGGTTTCGAGACGACCATCGAAGTCGAAAAGGCCCCGAAGGGCCTTTCCGAAGACATCATCCGTTTCATCTCTGAAAAAAAGAGCGAGCCGGAATGGATGCTCGAGTGGCGCCTTGAGGCCTATCGCCGCTGGCTGACGCTCGAAGAGCCCACCTGGGCGCGCGTCAACTATCCGAAGATCGACTTTAACGAGATCTACTATTACGCCGCTCCCAAGGGCGTAACGGGTCCGAAGTCGCTCGACGAAGTCGACCCGGAGATCCTGAAGGTCTACGAGAAGCTCGGCATTCCGCTCAAGGAACAGGAAATCCTCGCCGGCGTGCAGAAGTCCAAGATCGCCGTCGACGCCGTTTTCGACAGCGTCTCGGTCGTCACCACCTTCAAGGAAGAGCTGAAGAAGGCCGGCGTGATCTTCATGTCGATCTCCGAAGCAATCCGCGAGCATCCGGATCTCGTGAAGAAGTATCTCGGCTCGGTCGTTCCGACGACCGACAACTATTATGCGACGCTGAACTCGGCGGTCTTTACCGACGGCTCCTTCGTCTTCGTGCCGAAGGGCGTTCGTTGCCCGATGGAACTGTCGACCTACTTCCGCATCAACGAGAAGAACACCGGCCAGTTCGAGCGCACGCTGATCATCTGCGAAGACGGCGCCTACGTGTCCTATCTCGAAGGCTGCACGGCGCCTCAGCGGGACGAGAACCAGCTTCACGCTGCCGTTGTCGAGCTCGTTGCGCTCGATGATGCCGAGATCAAGTACTCGACGGTCCAGAACTGGTACCCGGGCGACAAGGAAGGCAAGGGCGGCATCTACAACTTCGTCACCAAGCGTGGCGATTGCCGTGGCAAGAACTCCAAGATCTCCTGGACGCAGGTCGAAACCGGTTCGGCGATCACCTGGAAGTACCCGTCCTGCATCCTGCGCGGCGACGGTTCGCGCGGCGAGTTCTACTCGATCGCCGTTTCCAACGGTCACCAGCAGATCGACAGTGGCACCAAGATGATCCACCTCGGCAAGAACACGTCGAGCCGCATCGTCTCGAAGGGTATCGCCGCCGGCGTTTCGGAAAACACCTATCGCGGCCAGGTTTCGGCCCACCGCAAGGCCGAGAATGCCCGCAACTTCACCCAGTGCGATTCGCTGCTGATCGGCGACAAGTGCGGTGCCCACACCGTTCCTTACATCGAGGCGAAGAACTCGACGGCACAGTTCGAGCATGAAGCCACGACGTCGAAGATTTCCGAGGACCAGCTGTTCTACTGCCTGCAGCGCGGCATCCCGACCGAAGCGGCGATCGCACTGATCGTCAACGGCTTCGTCAAGGAAGTCATCCAGGAACTGCCGATGGAATTTGCCGTCGAAGCGCAGAAGCTGATCGGCATCTCGCTCGAAGGCTCGGTGGGCTAAGGCCCTGAACTGAAAATTGAATGGCGCGCACCAAGAGCTTGCGCGCGAACGAACGTTCGTTTCCCAAGAGGACGATAGAAATGCTTGAAATCAAGAACCTGCACGCCCGCATCGCCGAAGACGGCACCGAGATCATCCGCGGCCTGAACCTGACCGTGAAGGCCGGCGAAGTCGCCGCCATCATGGGCCCGAACGGCTCCGGCAAGTCGACGCTGTCCTACATCCTGTCGGGCCGCGAAGACTACGAAGTCACCGAAGGCGATATCCTCTATAACGGCGAGAGCATTCTCGAGCTGGACGCCGCCGAGCGCGCCGCCAAGGGTATCTTCCTGGCCTTCCAGTACCCGGTCGAAATCCCGGGCGTTGCCACCATGCAGTTCCTGAAGGTGGCGATGAACGAGCAGCGCAAGTATCGCGGCGAAGACGAACTGACGACGCCGGAATTCATGCGCCGCGTCAAGGAAGCGGCTGCCGAGCTGAAGATCGCTCCGGAAATGCTGCGCCGTCCGCTCAACGTCGGCTTCTCCGGCGGTGAGAAGAAGCGCGCCGAGATCCTGCAGATGTCGCTGCTCGAGCCGAAGCTGTGCGTGCTCGACGAGACCGACTCCGGTCTCGACATCGACGCGCTGAAGATCGTTGCTGACGGCGTCAACGCGCTGCGTTCGCCGGACCGCGCCGTCGTCGTCATCACCCACTACCAGCGCCTGCTCGACTACATCGTGCCGGACACGGTGCACGTGCTCTACAAGGGCCAGGTGATCAAGTCGGGTGACAAGACGCTGGCACACGAACTCGAAGCCAACGGCTACGCGGAAATCATCGAGGCCGCGGCCTGACGCCTGTTGAAGGAGTGTTCGAATGAATATGCAACAGGCAATCAAGATGACGGCGGCCGAAACGGCGCTCGTCGATGCCTACACCGCGCAGATCGGTGATCTGCCGGGCGACGGCTCGGTGCTCTCGGTTCGTGACACGCTCGTGCACGAACTGCGCACCGCCGGCCTTCCGACCCGCCGCGTCGAATCCTGGCACTATACCGATCTGCGCACGCTGCTGCGCGCGGTGCCGGCTGCCGACCCGACGGCTTTTGCCGATCGTGTCGACGCCCTGGTTCCGGGCTCGACGGTGTTTTCCGTCCGCAATGGCCAGGCAGAGGCCAAGGGCAGCCTTCCCGAGGGCGTGACGGTCCGTTCCTATGTCGACAGTCTGCTCGACGGTTCGGCCGCAGCCGGCCTCGCCGTGCTCGGCTTTGACGACGCTATCGGCCGCATCAACGGCGGTCTCGTTCGCGGCGGCCTCGAAATCGCTGTCGCCGATGATGCCACGCTCGAAACCCCGCTGGAAATCCAGCTGGTCCAGAGCCTCGGCCAGGCGCACACGCGCTTCCCGGTCACTTTCGGCGCCAACGCCAAGGCGACCGTGATCGAGCGGCATCTGTCGACCAAGGACGCCGAGAGCTTCGTTTCCTCTGTCAGCGACGTGACGGTTGGGGAAGGCGCCGATATCATCTGGATCATCCTGCAGCAGCAGGGCGCAGGCGATACCCATCTTGGCCAGATCCGCTTCGACATCGGCAAGAACGCCAAGCTGCATCTCTTCGTGATCAACGCCGGCGGCAAGCTTGTGCGCCAGGAGATCCACGGCAAGACGAGCGGTGAGGGCGCCGACTTCAAGCTGCGTGGCATCAACCTGCTTGGCGGCGAGACCCATACGGACGTGACCTTCACGCTCGGCCACAACGTGCCGCACACGACCTCGACGGAAATCATCCGCAACGTCGTGTTCGACCGCGCCAAGGGCGTGTTCCAGGGCAAGATCCTGGTTGCCAAGGACGCACAGAAGACCGATGCGAAGATGGCGTGCAACACGCTGCTTCTGTCCGACGACGCCGACCTGTCGGCCAAGCCGGAACTGGAAATCTTTGCTGACGACGTGCAGTGCGGCCACGGTGCGACGGTTGCCGATATTGACCACACGCAGCTCTTCTACCTGATGGCGCGCGGCGTTCCGGAAAACAAGGCGCGGGCCATGCTCGTCAATGCCTTCGTTGCCGAGATCGTCGAAGAGCTTGAGGACCACGAAGCGCTGGTCGAGGCACTGGAAGACGTCATCTCGACCTGGCTCGACAAGCACGCCTGACGGGCTCCTTGCGTAATTCCTTAAATCGGCAGCGATTTGAGGGTAAATTATGCAGCGGCTCAACATGTTGCAGCGCGCTTAGCGCGTCTTAAGGGACGCGCGGCGCTCCAGGGCAATTGGATTAAGAGACATGGAACACACTGTACCGGTGCCTGCCTACGACGTCGAAGCGATCCGCAAGGATTTCCCGATCCTGTCGAAAACCGTCTACGGCAAACCGCTTGTCTATCTCGACAACGGAGCATCGGCACAGAAGCCGCAGGTCGTGATCGATGCGATCTCCCATGCCTATTCCAACGAATACGCCAACGTCCATCGCGGCCTGCATTTCCTGTCGAATGCCGCGACGGAAGCCTACGAGGCGGCGCGCGAAAAGGTGCGCCGTTTCCTCAACGCCCCATCAGTCGACAACGTCATCTTCACCAAGTCCTCGACGGAGGCGATCAACACGGTCGCCTATGGCTACGGCATGCCCAAGCTTGGCGAGGGCGACGAGATCGTGCTCTCCATCATGGAGCACCACTCCAACATCGTTCCCTGGCACTTCATCCGCGAGCGCCAGGGCGCCAAGCTCGTCTGGATCCCGGTGGACGACGACGGCGGGCTGCATGTCGAAGATTTCGTTAAGTGCCTGACCGACAAGACCAAGCTCATCGCCATCACCCATATGTCGAATGCGCTTGGAACCGTCGTTCCGGTCAAGGAAATCTGCCGCATCGCCCGTGAGCGCGGCATTCCGGTGCTCGTCGATGGCAGCCAAGGCGCCGTACACATGCCGGTCGATGTCCAGGACATCGACTGCGACTGGTACGTGATGACCGGCCACAAGCTCTACGGTCCCTCGGGCATCGGCGTGCTCTACGGCAAGACCGATCGCCTGAAAGAGATGCGGCCGTTCCTCGGCGGTGGCGAAATGATCGAAGTGGTCACGGAAGACACCGTCACCTACAACGATCCGCCGCATCGCTTTGAAGCCGGCACGCCGCCGATCGTGCAGGCCATCGGTCTTGGCTACGCGCTCGACTATATGGAAAAGCTCGGCCGGGCAGCCATACAGGCGCACGAGGCGGACCTGACGGCCTATGCGCGCGAGCGCCTGTCGGCGGTCAACTCGCTCAGGGTCTTCGGCAATACGCCCGACAAGGGCAGCATCTTTGCCTTCGAGCTTGCCGGCATCCATTCGCACGATGTGTCGATGGTGATCGACCGTGCCGGTGTCGCCGTTCGCGCTGGTACGCATTGCGCCCAGCCGCTCTTGAAACGCTTTGGCGTCACCTCCACATGCCGTGCATCCTTCGGCCTTTATAATACTCGGGCCGAAGTCGATGCTCTGGTCGAGGCACTGGAACACGCTCGCAAGTTTTTCGCTTGAGGAATAATATATAGAAGGTTCAAAGACTTCTCATAAATCTTTGAACCAGAAGAGAAAGTTCAGGAGGCCTGACATGAGCCTTGATGCTACGGAAGAAAAGATCGACGTTCGTGAAGGCATCGTCCATTCGGCGATTCCGGCCGAAGAAATTGCACGCCTCAGCGACGATATCATTGCCGCGCTGAAGACCGTCTACGACCCGGAAATCCCGGCCGACATCTTCGAACTGGGCCTGATTTACAAGATCGACATCGAAGACGACCGCATGGTCAAGATCGACATGACGCTGACCGCTCCCGGTTGCCCGGTCGCGGGCGAGATGCCGGGCTGGGTCGAGAATGCCGTCGGTGCCGTCGAGGGTGTCTCGGGTGTCGAGGTCAGGATGACCTTCGATCCGCCGTGGACGCCGGACCGCATGTCCGAGGAAGCACAGGTCGCCGTCGGCTGGTACTGAGCCCTGCCATATTGATCCGTTAAGGCACGGATACTACATTTGATTCTGTAAGGCGCCGGGCCTTTACCCCGGTGACGACAAGGAGAATGAGCCCATGGGCTTTGCCGTGATGAGCCTGACCGACGCTGCTGCTGGCCGCGTGCGCGCGATCGTCGAGAATTCCGGCGCCGATGCCAAGGGCATTCGCGTCGGCATCAAGAAGGGTGGCTGCGCCGGCATGGAATATGCCGTTGATCTCGTGACCGAACCCAATCCCAAGGACGATCTGATCGAGCATCAGGGCGCCAAGGTCTGGATTGCGCCGGAAGCCGTGCTCTATCTGCTCGGCACGCAGATGGATTTCGAAGTGACGACGCTGCGCTCCGGCTTCACCTTCCACAATCCCAACCAGACATCCGCCTGCGGGTGCGGTGAATCGGTCGAGTTGAAGCCGGCCGATCTGGCGGCACTTGCCGCGCAAGGCGACGCCGTCGTGCGCGCCAACTAAGTTTTACCATTCCTTCAATTGGATAGGTCGGCCCGGTTTTCGCCGGGCCTTTTTTCTGCTGAGATACACATCTATGGAATAGGGAGAGGGACATGGCGGCGTTGAACGAAGATCTCGTCTTCAAGGCGCTCTACGAAACGTTTCCCGATCCCGTGATTATCATCGACGCCGAGCGGATCATCCGTTCCGCGAACAATGCAGCGCTCCGTCAGTTCGGCTATCCGGCTGCGGAGTTCATCGACAAGTCCGTACGCCTGATCTATGCGACCGACGCGGAGTACGCCAAGCGCCTGCAGAACCGGGCGGCGCGCGTGGACGAAACCGCGCCCCGATCCTCGAACTATCTTTATGTCCGGCGCGACGGCTCGACGTTTTCGGGGCATCTGCGCACGACGCCGCTGATCAACGACGCCGGCGAAGAGCTGGCGCTCATTGGCATCATCAGAGACATTTCGGACCTGACCGAAGCCGTGAGCGAACGGCAGAAGGCTTCCGAGATGCTGAATGCGGCGCTCGAAGCGATGCCCGAGGGCTTTGCCATCTTCGACCGGGAGGAACGGCTGGTCGTCTATAACAGGGCCTATCAGGCGATCTGCGGGCCTGCCGGTCAGGCACTCAAGCCCGGCATCACCGCCGAGGAAATCCTGCTCTTGGCGCGTCAGGGCGGTCATTACCCGGACGCCTCGCCGGGCACGCGCGAAGGCGACGAGTGGATCGCCTCGCGACTGCGCGATTTCCGCTATCCGGACGGAAAGCCAAAGATCCACCGTTATGCCGACGACCGCTGGCTGCGGGTGGAAAACATCAAGGCCAAGGACGGCAACACAGTCGTCGCGCGTGTCGATGTGACGGACCTGAAGCGCGCCGAGCTGGCGCTGGAGCGGCAACGACAGGAACTGGAGCACAAGAACGAAGCGCTCGATCAGTTCACCGCCACCGTTTCCCACGACCTCAAGGCACCGCTTCGGCACATCTCGATGTTCTCCGAGATGATCGAAGACGACCTCAAGGCCGGCAATCAGACCGAACTTGCCGAAAATGCCCGGCACTTGCGCGACAGCGTCCGGCGCATGAACCGCGTGGTCGACAGCCTGCTCGACTATGCGCAGATCGCGCATCGCATCACCGAATGGACCGAGGTGAAGTTGAACGATGTCGTCTCGGAGACGCTGACGATTCTCGCCAGTGACGCCAGCGATGCCAACGCAACCTTCGAGGTTGGCCCGCTGCCCGAACTGGAGGGGGATCCCGAGTTGCTGCGCCGCCTGGTCCAGAACCTCGTCGGCAATGCGATCAAGTACCGGCACGCCGACCGCCGCCCGCTCATCCGCATTCACGGCAACAACTTACACCAGACGGTGGAACTGGTGGTGGAGGACAACGGCATCGGCATCGATCCGCGGTTTGCAACCCGAATCTTCGAAGTGTTCCAGCGGCTGCACAAGGACGAGACGGTCTATGGCGGCACCGGAATCGGCCTGTCGCTCGCCAAACGCATCGCCGAAAGCCATGGCGGTTCGATCTGCCTTGACACGAGCTTCCGAGAAGGCGCACGTTTCATCGTGTTGCTTCCGAGGTGGCTGAGGAAGGCGAAGTAGGGCGGAACAAGGTGACCTCGACGCCAAAGCGATTGCTCTTGGTGGAAGACGACGCGCACGATGCGCGTTTCGTGATGCGCGCCTTTGCCCAGGTCGATAAATCGATCGAACTCGTCCTAGTGACCGATGCGGACGAGGCCCTAGGGCAGCTCGCCAGCGGGCACTTCGACTACATGCTGATGGATATCAAGCTGCCCGGCAGCGACGGCATCGAGCTTCTAAGGCGCGTGCGCAAGAGCCGCGCCACTGCGCTGATCCCAATCATCGTGCTGACGTCCTCGATCAATCCGGCCGACGTGCTTCAGTGCTACGGTGCCGGCGCCAATGCCTATGCGGCAAAACCCTCCTCGGTCATCGAGTATCGCCGTTTTGCCGAGGCCTTTATCCGCTTCTGGGTCGAAAGCACGATCCTGCCACCGGGCATGAGCGCGCGCCGATAGCTGCGGCCCGCACGCTACGGGTATGACACGTCACGATCTCTTGGGAAACAGGCGGAGTGCAGATGCGGCGCATCCATCCGGGCGCAGGCGCGCCGGAAAGACAACCGGCGGAACATTGCTGCTCCGCCGGTCGATGTCGTTACTCTGCGGCTTCCGCGTAGCTTTCCAGCGGCGGGCAGGTGCAGACGAGGTTGCGGTCACCGAAGACATTGTCGACACGATTGACCGGCGACCAGTACTTGTCGACCCGGAAGGCGCCCGGCGGGTAGCAAGCCTGCTCGCGCGAATAGGGACGATCCCATTCGCCCACCAGGTCTTCGACCGTGTGCGGAGCGTTCTTCAGCGGGTTGTTGGTCTTGTCCATGCGGCCTTCTTCGATCGCACGGGCTTCCTCGCGGATCGCCAGCATCGCCTCGCAGAAGCGGTCGATTTCGGCCTTGGTTTCCGATTCGGTCGGCTCGATCATCAGCGTGCCGGCAACCGGCCAGCTCATGGTCGGGGCGTGGAAACCGCAGTCGATCAGGCGCTTGGCGACGTCATCGACGGTGACCCCGGCGCTTTCGACCAGCGGGCGGGTGTCGATGATGCACTCATGCGCCACGCGGCCCTTGGACGACTTGTAGAGCACCTCATAGGCGCCCTTGAGCCGTGCGGCGATGTAGTTGGCGTTGAGGATCGCCACCTTCGTCGCCTGGGTCAGGCCTTCGCCACCCATCATCAGGCAGTAGCTCCAGGAGATCGGCAGGATCGACGCCGAACCGAAGGGTGCTGCCGAGACCGCGCCGTCCTCGCCGTCCGTTTCCGGGTGGCCGGGAAGGTAGGGCGCCAGATGCGCCTTGACGCCGATCGGGCCCATGCCCGGACCGCCGCCGCCATGCGGGATGCAGAAGGTCTTGTGCAGGTTCAGGTGGCTGACGTCGGAGCCGATGTCGCCGGGACGGGCAAGGCCGACCATGGCGTTCATGTTTGCGCCGTCCATGTAGACCTGGCCGCCATGCTTGTGCACGATCTCGCAGACTTCGCGCACGTTCTCTTCGAACACGCCGTGGGTCGACGGATAGGTGATCATGCAGCACGAGAGGTTTTCGGCGTACTGCTCGGCTTTCGCACGGAAATCGTCCATGTCGATATCGCCGTTTTCGCTCACCTTGATGACGACGACCTTCATGCCGGCCATCTGCGCCGAGGCCGGATTGGTGCCGTGCGCCGAGGTCGGGATCAGGCAGACGTCGCGATGGGCGTCGCCGTTCGCCAGATGATAGGCGCGGATCGTCAGCAGACCTGCGTACTCGCCCTGGGCACCCGAGTTCGGCTGCATCGAGATCGCGTCATAGCCGGTGACGGCGCAGAGCTTTTCCGACAGGTCCTCGATCATGTGCTGGTAGCCGGCCGCCTGGTTCTTCGGAACGAACGGATGGATCTCCGAGAATTCCGGCCAGGTGATCGGCAGCATTTCCGCCGTCGCGTTCAGCTTCATCGTGCACGAGCCGAGCGGGATCATCGCCCGGTCGAGCGCGAGATCGCGGTCGGAAAGACGACGGATGTAACGCGTCATCTCGCTTTCGGCGCGGTTCATGTGGAAGATCGGGTGCGTCAGGTACTCGCTGGTGCGCAGCAGGCTTTCCGGCAGGCGGTAACCCGGCTCGAACTCCTCCACCTTGAAGTCGCCGCCAAAGGCGCGCCAGACGGCTTCGAGCGTGACGGGGCGCGAGCGCTCGTCGAGGCTGATGCCGATCTTGGTTTCGCCGATCTTGCGCAGGTTCACTTCCTCGGCGACCGCGGTCTTGAGGATGATGCCCTGCAGCTTGCCGACTTCGACGGTGATCGTGTCGAAGAAGACATCCGGCTCAACGGTGTAGCCGAGCTTTTCGAGGCCCATGGCGAGACGAACGGTCTTCTGGTGAACGCTCTGGGCAATCGCCTTGATGCCCTTCGGGCCATGGAAGACGGCGTACATCGAGGCCATGACGGCGAGTAGAACCTGCGCGGTGCAGATGTTCGACGTCGCCTTTTCGCGGCGGATGTGCTGTTCGCGGGTCTGCAGCGACAGGCGATAGGCGCGGTTGCCGCGGGCATCGACCGAAACGCCGACCAGACGGCCGGGCATCGAACGCTTGTGCGCGTCCTTGACGGCCATATAGGCCGCATGCGGGCCACCATAGCCGACCGGAACGCCGAAGCGCTGGGTGCAGCCGATGGCGATATCGGCACCCATTTCACCGGGCGACTTCAAAAGCGCCAGCGCCAGCGGGTCGGCAGCGACCGTCGCAATCGCACCGGTCTGGTGCAGACGCGCGATCAGACCGGTGAAATCGTTCACCTGGCCGTAGGTGCCCGGATACTGGAAGATCGCTCCGAAGACGTCGACCGGATCGAGATCGGTGAAGGGATTGCCGATGACGATCTGCCAGCCGAGCGGCTCGGCGCGGGTCTTCAGAAGCGCGATCGTCTGCGGGTGGCAGTTTTCGTCGACGAAGAACGACTTGGCCTTCGACTTCGAAACGCGCTCGGCCATGGCCATGGCTTCAGCGGCTGCCGTCGCTTCATCGAGAAGCGACGCGTTGGCAACGTCGAGGCCGGTCAGGTCGCAGACCATGGTCTGGTAGTTGAGCAGCGCCTCGAGGCGGCCCTGGCTGATTTCCGGCTGGTAGGGCGTGTAGGCCGTGTACCAGGCCGGGTTTTCCAGGATGTTGCGCTGGATAACCGGCGGCGTGATCGTGCCGTAGTAGCCCTGGCCGATCAGCGACACGAGCTTCTGGTTGCGGTTGGCCGTTTCGCGCATCTTGTCGAGCGCCTCGCGCTCGGTCATCGGCGCGCCCCAGGCAAGCGGCGTCTTCTGGCGGATCGACGGCGGCACGGTGTCGTCGATGAGCGCATCGAGCGTCGGGTAACCGACGACCTTCAGCATCTCGTCCATTTCGGCCGGCGACGGGCCGATATGACGCCGATTGGCGAAGTCATACGGCTTGTAGTCCGTAAAGGTGAAATCCTTGGGCATGCTCATCAGGCGACGAGCTCCTTGTAGGCCGCTTCGTCGAGAAGGGCGTCGGCTGCGTTCGGATCGGCGAGCTTGAGCTTGAAGAACCAGGCGGCGCCCTGCGGGTCGCTGTTGACCAGCGACGGGTCGTCGACGATCGCCTGGTTGACTTCGACGATTTCGCCGTCAAGTGGACAATAGACGTCGGACGCCGCCTTGACGGACTCGACCGTTGCCGCCGTGTCGCCCTTGGCGAAGGTGGAGCCGGTTTCCGGCAATTCCACGAAGACCAGGTCGCCGAGCTGGCCGGCTGCGTGCTCGGTGATGCCGACCGTTGCAACGCCAGCTTCGACCTTCAGCCACTCGTGTTCGTCGGTGAACTTCAACATTATCGCTCTCTCCTGATCAGCGTTTGTAGGTTTGTTTGACGAAGGGAAGGGCAGCGACCGCCAGGGGCAGGTACTTGCCGCGCACTTCCGCAAAAAGGGTGGTGCCGACGTCCGTGTGGCCGGTTTCGACATAGCCCATGGCGACAGGGCCATCGACGGAGGGGCCGAAACCGCCCGAGGTCACCTGGCCGACCGGTGTCTTGCCCTCGGCATCGGCAAAGAGGTTGGCGCCGCCGCGAACCGGCGCGCGCCCCTCGGGCTTCAGGCCGACGCGGCGACGCGAGGCGCCGTCGGCGAGCTGTGCGAGGATACGGTCGGCACCGGGGAAGCCGCCTTCACGGGCACCGCCGGCGCGACGCGCCTTCTGCATCGCCCATTCGATGGCGCCCTCGACCGGCGTGGTCGTGGTGTCGATGTCGTTGCCATAGAGACAAAGGCCCGCTTCCAGACGCAGCGAATCGCGCGCGCCAAGACCGATCGGCTTGACATCGGGATGTTCCAGCAGCCGTTGTGTCACATCGACGGCGGAGGCTGCGGGAATGGAAATCTCGAAACCGTCCTCGCCGGTGTAGCCCGAACGGGAAATGATGCAGGTGACGTCGTGAAGGTCCGCTTCGGCGACATCCATGAAGCGCATGCCGGAAACATCGGCCCAGAGTTCGCCAAGAACGGCTTCGGCATGCGGCCCCTGCAGCGCGATCAGCGCGCGGTCGTCGAGCATGGTGACGTCGCAGGTGTCGGCAAGGCCGGCCTTCAGATGCTCGAAATCCTGGTCCTTGCAGGCGGCGTTGACGACGAGGAACAGGTGATCGCCGCGGTTGGCGATCATCAGGTCGTCGAGGATGCCGCCTTCGGCATTGGTGAAGATCGCATAGCGCTGCCGGCCTTCGCCAAGACCGAGAACGTCCACCGGCACCAGCTTTTCAAGCGCAAGCGCTGCGTCCTCGACCTTGCCGGACTTCGGACGCACGATGACCTGGCCCATGTGCGAGACGTCGAAGAGGCCGGCGGCAACACGGGTGTGCTGGTGTTCCTTCATCACGCCGTCAGGGTACTGCACCGGCATATCGTAACCGGCAAAGGGTACCATGCGCGCGCCCAGAGAAAGGTGCAGCGCATGCAGCGGCGTCTGTTTCAAATGAGGATTGTTTTCCAAATCCGGCCTCCAGGTCTGGCGCTCCCGCGCCGGCTCACACTTCCGGCGTCAATCGCCGTCGATTCGAGCCCCCTCTGTCCCTTTGCCTGAGATTGTTATCCCTTCGGCGAGCGTTAAAACGCTTCTCTCCAGAGTCCTACCGGCACCTTGCTGGTCCTTTGGCCTGAGAGTTTCCGGGGCGGTTGCTCCTTCGGCACCGGTTTGAGCCGGCTTCTCCCAACAAGATCGTCTCCAGATAACGGCGAAGGCGGGATGTTGGCAAGGGGGCGGTGTCGCGCTGAAACACATTTTTGTCGCACGACCAAAAGACGCAGCCACGACAGGTGCGGCAATTCTGCCTTTGCATTCTCCTCCGGTTGAGGATAACCCAAGACAGAGACCGGGGATAACCATGACAGGGCGCGACGGAAAATTCGGGATAGCAGTGCGGCTGATCGCCGTCTTTGCGCTCGTTTTCCTGACCTTCGCCCACAAGCCGCTCAGCGCCAAGACACTGAGCCCGGCTGAAATTTCCGCCTATCAGCTGCCTGACGGAACGATCGGCGAAATCTGCTTCGGCATGGATGGCGTCGACCATGAAAGCGGCAAGGGCCAGGCGATGGCCCCGATCTGCGAGGCCTGCCGTCTTTCGGGCTCCATTCTGCTGCCGGCTCCGCCAACCGAGAGCCTTCGCGCCGAAACGGGCGCGTGGCAGGTTTATCCAATCGCCGCTGTAAACGCGGCACCCCATCAGCATCTACGGCTGCTGCCGCCTTCGCGCGGGCCTCCAGCACGCTCGTAATTCTCCTCTCGCATCCCAATACAATTTGCCGCGTTCAAGCGGCTTAGACCACCGGACATCGGGCAAAGCCCGGCGCGTGGTCAGGAGATTACGACATGACAAAGACCAGGATCGCTTCGCTTTCGCTCGGCCTTACCCTTGCCGCAAGCGGCATCGCCCACGCCCACGCCACCTTCGAGAAGGACACGGCGCCGGTGGAGAGCACCTTCAAGGCGGTGCTGCAGGTTCCCCATGGCTGCGAGGGCAAGCCGACGACGGAAGTGCAGATCAAGCTGCCGGAAGGCTTCGTCTTCGCCCAGCCGCAGCCGAAGCCCGGCTGGGAGATCGAGATCATCAAGGGCGACTACCAGAAGACCTACGACAATCACGGCAAGAAGGTCACATCCGGCCCGCTGGAGATCCGCTGGAAGGGCGGCAATCTTCCCGACGAATATTACGACACCTTCGTCGTGCGCGGCAAAGTCTCGGGCTTCGACAAGGAGACGGTGCTTGCCTTCCCGACCACGCAGCTTTGCGGCACCGAAGGCAAGGTCGTCTGGGACCAGGTGGCGGCCGAGGGCCAAAATGCGCATGACCTGAAAAGCCCGGCGCCGACCGTCACGGTAACGATGGCCGATGCCGCCGATCCGCATGCCGGCCATGGCGGACATATGGCTGCAGCCGGCGGCTCGGCGAAGGTCGGCGATCTCGATATCACCGGCGGCTCGGTGAAGGCCATGCTGCCCGGTGCCAAGGTCGGTGGCGGGTTCCTGACGATCAAGAACGGTGGGGCAGGTGAAGACCGGCTCGTTGCTGTCGAAAGCCCCGCGGCCGCACGGGTCGAGATCCATGAGATGAAGATGGAAAACGACGTGATGCGGATGCGCAAGCTCGACGACGGCGTGGCATTGCCGGCCGGCGAAACGGTCGAGCTCAAGGCCGGCGGCCTGCACCTGATGTTCATGGACGTGAAGACGCCCTTCAAGGAAGGCGAAACGGTTCCCGTCACGCTCGTCTTCGAAAAGGCCGGCAAGGTCGATGCGACATTCCCGGTCGGCTCGGCCAAAGGCGGCGAGGCAGCCGGCGGCCAGAAGCATCATTGACCCGAGAAATCGCGATGCCGCTCAAGCGGCGTCGCTCTCATCCTCCTGGCCGGCGGGTTCATCCTGCCGGCCTTCGTTTTCCTGCTTCTCGGAACCACCGTCGTCTTCGCGCATGAATTCGAGATAGCGGCGCAGGGCCTCGGCTTCCGAGCGCTCCGGCAGACGGCCGTCGGCCGTGGCCAGCATGAAAGAGAGGGGCAGGGCGCCTTTGGTCTTGGGGATCGAGACCGGCGTCAGCTTGGGCTCTTCGGTGCGCCGCGCCGAGAGCAACGTGATCGCTTCGTCGGTTGGACCATCGCCACGCACGCGTGCGGACGGCTTCAGCGCTTCCGCCGCATAGGCCGCCGTGGTTGCGGATACTGTGACGATCTGTGTCACGTCTTTCCTGCCTTCCCGTTTGCAATCCATTCTTGTCGCTCAGTTTCACCTGAAGGCGGGTAAAAACTGGTGGTTGCATTTTAGGAAAACTCTAACGATGGTCGCCGCGACCCGTGCGGAGCGAGCCGGAACATCACTAATACTTGCGCGATCGCTAAAGTTAAAACACACTCGTTCTAATAGAAACGGGGAGGCTGTGATGACCGAGCGAAGCATGCTGGAATTCAGGGTGCGGGCCCTTTATCTCGCCCGCAATGTCAACGACCTCGACACGATGATGGCGCAACTCGATCCGGACTTCAGCTTTCGTATCGTCGGAAGCGGCAGGCTCGGCACGATGGCGCTTGCCGTCAACACACCGGAAACCGTGCGCGACAGTTTCACGGCGCTCGTCAACAATTGGGACCTGAGCGAGATGGAGATGGTCGGCTGCTATGCAGACGGCGATACCCTCGTCGTCCACCGCGCCGGCTTTGTTCGCTTCATCCCATCGCAGACCCGCGAGCGAACCGAAATCATCGACAAGTTCACGTTCCGCGACGATCGGATCGTCGACCTGACGGAGTTCGTCGATACCCTGTTTGTCGCCGAAACGATCGGGCTGCTGAACGAGCCGGCCGTCGCCTAGTCCTCTTCGGCGCGCGACAGGATGAGCTTTTGAACCGCCGGCTCCTGGGAGCGAATGGCGTTCATCAACACGGTCAGCCGGCCACGCAGGCTGTGGACCTGGTCGAGGAGCCGCATGGCCACGTCGACGCCGTCGTCATTGACGCCCATGGGGCCAGTCAGATCCTGGATCAGCCGCGCGCGCGCAACATCGGCATCCTCAAACAGCCAGCCGGCGTCGGCCTCCTGGGGCATCAGCCAGCGCTGTTCGACCCAGATGCGCAAAACCTTGACCTCTATATCCAGATGTTCGCAGAATTCACGGTCGTTCATAGGTCATCCTCCCATGCCCTTGCGCGGATCTTCCGTCTTGCCGGCGGCCCAGCCTTCGACGAAGGCGGAAAGCGCCGGGTCCGGGGCCTGCGGCAGCACGATCTTCAGGCTGACATAGGCGTCGCCATGGCCGCCGCCCGGCTTGTGCAGTCCCTTGCCCTTCAGCCGCAGCGTCTTGCCGCTGTTGGTGTGCGGAGAAATCGACACGTTGACGGCACCATCGATCGTCGGAACCCGGATCTTGCCGCCGAGCACCGCCTCGCTCAGCGATATCGGCACCTCGTAGCGCACGTCGTCACCATCGGTGGCAAAGAGCGGATGCGGGCGGACGCGAATGTCGATCAGCGCGTCGCCGGCCGGTGCGCCGTCGCGACCCGGCTCGCCCTTGCCGCGCAGCCTCAGCGTCTGGCCGTCGCGCGTGCCGGGCGGAATGGTCAGGTCAAGCGCCGGTCCGCCGCCGGGCAGGGTGATCTGGGTCTTGGTGCCGTTCGCCGCGTCGAGAAATGCGATCTCCATCGAGAAATGGGTATCGCGACCGCGCTGGCGCTGCTGCTGTCCGCCTGCACGCCGCGAAAAGAAACTCGAAAAGATATCGTCGGCTTCGGCAAAATCCGAAAAGCCATGCGCGCTTTCGTAGCGTGCCCCCGTATCGCCGGATTGGGCATAGTCGCGGTAGTAGTGCCGGGGCGGCGTTTCCGCTCCGGTTTCGTCGATCTCTCCGCGATCGTATTTTCCGCGTTTGTCCTCGTCGCCAAGCACGGCATAGGCCGCTGAAACCGCCTTGAAGCGGTCCTCCGCGCCCTTGTCTCCCGGGTTGAGATCCGGGTGCAGCTTCTTGGCAAGCTTGCGATAGGCGCTCTGGATGTCCTTTTGCGTCGCGTCGCGGCTGACACCGAGCGTTTCGTATGGGCTCGTCATGCGATCTCCTTTGGGCGAGCGCGGATCGACCACGTTTGCCGTGCCTTGCCGGCGCATGCGTCTTCAATCGCTCGCCTAAGAGCATAGAGCAGATTTGCGCCCGCGACAGGGGCGAGACGCCGCGCGACTCCACCATTTCGCGAAAGAGGGCGGTCTGCTACAATCCGTCGCGCAAATGAGCGCTTAAGGGGCGGTACGCCCCGAAGATTCGGGAGGTCGAAATGTCCGTCCGCCTGCAACTCGCGATCATGGTCGGCCTGATGGTCAACGCCATCCTGTTCGCCATCGGGATCCTCATCGTTCTTTCGGTGCCGGCCCTCACGGCCAACGCCAAATATGCGATCCCGGTCGTGGTCGTCAGCTGTTTCCTGATCACGCCCTTCATCGCCTGGATCATGGCGCCGCGACTTCGCCTGCAATACTGGAGAGAGCGCGAACAGACGAACCGGCAGCATCCGATCTAGCGGCCCATTCATCCATTGTTGACCCTGTCGGGATTGTCGCCCCTTGGCGGGCGGCGGTCGATGCAGATTGCATCTTCAACGATCATACATTTTGTTATACCACCATTTTAGTACTTGTTTTCTAACCGGCTCCGCCGCAGATTCTCTCAAGTCTCAAGGACATAGCCGGAACGCAGGCCAGAAGGGGACCGACTTCATGAGAACGATCGTATTGCTGCTCACGCTCACCACGCTGGCCGCCTGCTCGCAAACCTACAATGGTCCGCCGCGGGTCGTCGGCGGCGATGGCGACTACTACCAGGGCATCGTTGCGCCGCGGTAAGTTCGATCGTTCCAATCGATCATTTGGGGTACCGCTCCCCTGAGCGCGCGTCCGTCAGATGGCGCCCTTAACAAGGGCGCCGCATTCGGTTACCTTGGCTTGGGTCAAGTCCGCTCGTCGGCCCACGTCCAGCTACCATCCTCCCGGCAATCCAGCAGGGCACGGTAGAGGTCGCGCGTATCGCCTTCCTCGCCGTTGTTGATGCAGGTGATGGAACGCTCACAGAGAAGCCTCAGCGTATTGCGGAAGGTCTCGCGTCCAAGCGTAGCCTCGATCCGGTCGAGAAAGACATAGCGCGGCCTGGAAAGAAGCACCTTGGCGACCGCCAGGAGTTGCTGTTCGCCCAGGGACATCTCCCGATCCTGCTCCTTTTCCAGCCCCTCCGCGCCGTCGGCGAGCCCGTCGAGACCGAGGCTGCGCAAGACTTCCAGCACCTGGCGGTCGGAGAACCCGTCAGGATTTTCAGACGGCACCAGATACTGCCGAAGCGTACCCGGCGGCAGATAGGGCCGCTGCGGCAGAAACATCAGGTCGTCCGGGCGCTCGATCCGCCCGGCGCCGGCGGTCGGAATCCCCGCAGTTGCCCGGAAGAGCGCAGCACCCGCAGTGGCATGCGGGCCAGAGATCAGCACCGGCGTTCCCATTGGGATCGACAGCGACAGATCTCGAAGAACCGTGTGGCCCGACGGTCCCAGCGTCACATGGTCGAAAACCAGATTTCCGTCCCGTTTGGCCAGTTCGACGCCGGAGACGCTGTGTTTTCGGCTCCGTTCGATCGCCTCGAGCAAGGCGCTCAGCCGCGAAACGACGGCGGCGAAATTCGAGATCGAGTTGAACTGCCGGACGATCAGCGAGAAGGCGCCGACAAGCATGGCAAAGGCCGCACCGGACTGGGTGATGACCCCGAATTCGATTTCACCGCGCATGAAGGCCGGCGCGATGATCAGATCCGGGATGATCTGGATCATCCAGTTGTAGCCGCTGGTGAAATAGGCGAGGTTCCGGTTGACCGCAGTGATGATGCGAATGTTGCCGACCAAGTCATCGAGACGATGCAGCAGCCGCGTCTTCTGCTGCCCCTCGACGCCGGTCACCATCACCGCTTCGGCGTTTTCGCGCAGATGCATGAGGCTCGACCTGAAGCTCGCCTCCTTGTCGAGCCGCTCATAGTTCAGGCCGATCAGCGGGCGACCCAGCACGATTGTCATGTAAGAGCCGCAGGCGGCATAGAGCACGGCAACGGCAAACAGCAGTGGACTGATGGACCAGAGCACGCCCGAGAACGTCACCACCGTCAGCGTGCTGCTGAACAGCATGATGATGTAGGAGAGCGTGGTGACCGTAAAGGCCTGGATGTCCTCGGATATCCGCTGGTCCGGATGGCTCAGCGTGCCTGAGACCTCGAGCCGGTAGTAAGCCTCGTCTTCCAGATAGATGTCGACGGCGCGGCGGGTCAGGAATTCGCGCCAGAGCAACGCTAGCCGTTCCTCCACGAAGCGCGCAATGACGCCGACGACGGTCAGCACGGCAAAGACGCAGACATAGAAGACGGCTTGCCGGATGAATTCGTTCATCTGGCGCTCGGCGATCGCCGTCATGAAATTGCGACCGACATAGTTGTTGACGACGTTGAGGCCGTTCAGGCCGAAGAGCAGCAGCATGAGCCCGAAGAACATCAACCGGGCGCGGCCGCCAACTTCGGAGGTCAGGAAGATTCGGACAGCCCGTGCAAAGCGAAGTGCGGTTGTTCTGATCGGCACTGGCTGGCTGTCCATCAGAGTACCTTTGTTGCTTTGGCCGTCAGAGCCAGCCGCCGGAAAAGCCCGCCCGCCTCAAGCCCACCACCAGCGGCTCGCAACGGCGCATGATGTTCCAGAGCAGGCCGGTTCTGTAGTTCTCGATCATCAGCACCACCGGCCCCTGGTCGATGCCGAAGTGGTAGGGGCTGACCCACCAGCCGGATTCGGTTCCTTCCACCGGAAAGCTTCTGTTGAAGGAGGGCTTGAAGCCGTAGAGCTTGGTCATGCCGAGGTTCATGCGGGCGCAGTTCCAGACCGTCGGGATGACGATCTCCGGCGCGAAGGGCAGGGAGGCGACCACCGCCCAGGGCGACACGGTGCCGTCATCCGGACCAAAGGGTGCGCCGCGGGCGATGTAGTCGAAGAACTCCCGCTCGACGCCGTTCACCATGCCCTTTGTCCAGCCCGGACCATCGCTTGCGGTGAAGCCCCAGCAATGTTCGCCGTAACCGACGAAATTCAGCGGGTTGCGGATGGCATATTCCTGCTGGACGAACGTGGCATGGCGGCTGTTCTGGAAATAGTCGCTGTTGTGCTCGCGCATGAACTCGTCGCGGATGCCGCGGAAGTCGATCCACATGTGCGAGAGCTGGTGGGTGAAGAGCGGTCCCGAATAGAGCAGTTCGCGCCCGTAAAGGTTCCGCCAGTCGTAGCTTGCGGTGTAGGCGGTGTAGGCTTCCGGTGGCAGTGGATGGGTCGGCGAGCCGAGGCCGAGGATGTAGAGCAGCAACCCTTCGTCGTAACCGCGCCAGCGGTAGGGGATGAAGCCGTTTTCCGGCCGCCAGCCATGGGTCAGCGTCAGTCCGTGGTCGCAGGCCCAGTTCCAGTCGGCCCGTTCATAGAGCGCGTTGGCCAGTCGGCGAACTTCAGCTTCCTCGGCGCTGTCACCGTCGAAATAGGCGGCGACCGTCAATGCGCCGGCAAAGAGGAAGGCAGAATCGATCGTCGACAGTTCGCACTCCCACACCCGCCGGCCGGTCTCGATGTCGAGGAAGTGGTAGAAAAAGCCCTTATAGCCGGAAGCGTCGGGTTCCGGCCCTTGCGGGCATTCAAAGAGGAACTGCAGCCGTCGACGCGCGATCTTGGCGGCGAACTTGCGAATGACGATGCCGCGCTCGACCAGCACAGGGATCGTGGCGAGCGCCATGCCGACTGCGGCGATGCTTGCGGGTGCGTCTTCCTGCGTCTTGTCACGAACCAGGCCGTTGTCCGGGTTGGTGCAGTGGAGATAGTAGAGCAGCGTCGTGAACTGCAACCGGGCAAGATCCTGCTCGGTCGGCATCCGGTTCAGTTCGGGATCTGTCGACAGCAATTCCGACATGGCAGCCAGCCGCAATGACGATGAAGGTTCGTGTCACACGCGCGAGACGCTCCTTGCGGAGCGGCTCGCAGGCCCAGACGAGCCGGGCAGGGTGATTGTCAGTCCGGCCCACGCGCAAGCCTAGACGTTATCCCCTTCGGTCGATGTCCCGGCCTTGGCAGGCTGCGCCCCCTTGACGCCCCATTTCCAGCCGCTGATCGAGGGCATGTCGTCGCCATGTTTCTCGATGTATTCGCGGTGCTCGATCAGCTTGGCCTGGATCGCCTGCTTGAAATAGGCCGCCCGCGCGCCGAGATGCGGCAGGCGGTCAATGACGTCGCCGGCCAGATGGAAACGATCGAGCTCGTTCAGCACCACCATGTCGAACGGTGTCGTCGTCGTGCCTTCTTCCTTGTAGCCGCGCACATGCAGGTTGCCGTGGTTGGTGCGGCGGTAGGTGAGGCGGTGGATCAGCCAGGGATAGCCGTGGAAGGCAAAGATGATCGGCTTGTCCCTGGTGAAGATGCCGTCGAAGTCGCGGTCCGAAAGGCCGTGCGGATGTTCTTCCGCCGGCTGCAGCTTCATCAGGTTGACGACGTTGACGACCCGGACCTTGACCTCCGGCAGGTGCTCGCGCAGCAGCTGGACGGCAGCAAGCGTTTCCAGCGTCGGAATGTCACCGCAGCAGGCCATGACCACGTCCGGCTCGCTGTTGGCGTCGTTGCTCGCCCAATCCCAGATGCTCACACCCATACTGCAATGGCGCACGGCCTGCTCCATCGTCAGCCACTGCGGCCCCGGCTGTTTGCCGGCGACGACGACGTTGATGTAGTTGCGGCTGCGCAGGCAATGATCGGTGACCGACAGCAGCGTGTTGGCATCCGGCGGCAGGTAGACGCGGACGACCTCCGCCTTCTTGTTGACGACGTGGTCGATGAAGCCCGGATCCTGATGGCTAAACCCGTTGTGATCCTGACGCCAGACATGGGAACTCAGGAAGTAGTTGAGCGATGCGACCGGCCGGCGCCAGGGGATCTCGTTGCAGACCTTCAGCCATTTGGCGTGCTGGTTGAACATGGAATCGATGATGTGGATGAAGGCTTCGTAGCAGGAGAAGAAGCCGTGGCGGCCGGTCAGCAGGTAGCCTTCGAGCCAGCCCTGGCATTGATGCTCGCTCAAGACCTCCATGATCCGCCCGTCGGGTGAGAGGTGATCGTCCTCCGGATAGATCTCGGCCATGTAGCAGCGGTCGGTAACCTCGAGCACATCCTGCCAGCGGTTGGAGTTGTTTTCGTCCGGGCTGAACAGACGGAAGTTCTGCGCATCCATGTTGTTCTTCATCACGTCGCGCAGGAACTTGCCCATCACGCGCGCCGCTTCCACGGTCGTTGCACCCGGGCTCGGAACGTCGACGGCATAGTCCCGGAATGCCGGCATCTTCAGGTCGCGCAAGAGCAGGCCGCCGTTTGCATGCGGGTTGTCGCTCATGCGGCGATGTCCCGATGGCGCGAGCGCCGCAATCTCCGGCTTCAACCGGCCTTCGTCGCTGAAGAGTTCTTCCGGACGGTAGCTCTTCATCCATTGTTCGAGGACACGGATGTGCTCGGGCTTGTCCATCTCCCCCATCGGCACCTGGTGCGAGCGCCAGTAGTCCTCGCATTTCTTGCCGTCGATTTCCGGCGGGCAGGTCCAGCCCTTCGGCGTGCGGAAGATGATCATCGGCCAGGCCGGGCGCTTCAGATTGCCCCTAATGCGGGCATCGTCCCAGATCTGCCGGATTTCGGCCATCGCCGTATCGAGCACGTCCGCCAGTTGCTGGTGAACCTTTGCCGGATCATGTCCTTCGACGAAATAGGGCTTGTAACCCATGCCCTCGAAGAACTTCTTCAGTTCGTCGTGCGGGATGCGGGCGAGGAAGCAGGGATTGGCGATCTTGTAGCCGTTCAGATGCAGGATCGGCAGCACACAGCCGTCGCGGGCAGGGTTCAGGAACTTGTTGCTCTGCCAGCCGGTCGCAAGCGGCCCGGTCTCCGCCTCGCCATCGCCGACGATGCAGGCGACGACGAGGTTGGGATTGTCGAAGGCGGCGCCATAGGCGTGGCTGAGTGCATAGCCGAGTTCGCCACCTTCATGGATGCTGCCAGGCGTTTCCGGCGCCACATGGCTCGGGATGCCGCCGGGAAAGCTGAACTGCTTGAACAGCCGCTGCATGCCTTCGGCGTCTTCGGCGATATTCGGATAAAACTCCGTGTAGGTCCCTTCCAGATAGGCATGCGCCACCAGAGATGGCCCGCCGTGTCCCGGACCGATGATGTAGATCATGTCGAGGTCGTCGCGCTTGATCACCCTGTTGAGGTGAACATAGAGCATGTTGAGGCCCGGCGACGTGCCCCAATGGCCGAGCAGGCGCGGCTTGATGTGCTCGCGCTTCAGCGGTTCGCGCAGAAGCGGATTGTCGAGCAGGTAGATCTGGCCGACCGACAGGTAGTTCGAAGCGCGCCAATAGGCGTCCATCAGGCGGAGTTCGTCTGATGACAACGGTGCTGCTGATTTTCCGGATGCCGTCTCTTTCATCGATGCTGTTTCAGGCGAAACCATCTGAGCCTCCCGGTCAAAAGGACATATGCTGAAATTCCCTCCGGCTTGCCGTCGCGCAAGCCATCGCAGTCTCTTAAATTCGCTACGGTCGTTGCTGTTTTTCTGCGGCGGGCAGGTGGTGGAACGCTTGAAGTTTGAACGACAGCAGCGGGAACACGCTTGCAGCGCCGCGAACTCAGGTCGCGGCGGACTCGACGCACATGTTATTGCGGATAGGGCTCGGCGTAGTGTTCGACCACGCCGCGGACACCACGCACGTTCTCAGCCAGAATGCGCGCCGCCTTGCGGCAATCGGCAGTCTCCACATTGCCCCAGAGGTGTACGATGCCGTCGGTGACGGCGACCTTGATATCCAGGCCCTCAAGGCCGGTGTTTTCGCCGATGCGCACCAGGATGCTGCGCCGGATGGCTTCATCGCCCGCCGCCGTCTCGTCCTGCTTTGCCGACAAGACAGCCTGCAGCAGGTCGGCGCGGCTGACGATACCGACGACAAGGCCGTTCCGCAGAACCGGTATGCGCTTGATCCCGCGCTCCTGCATCACCGCCGCGACGCGCGCCACGGAGGCGTCCTCGTCGATGGTCACGGGATTGGCCGTCATGGCGTCACCGACCCTCCAGGAGGACCGGCGCACATAGGCGCTCGCCCGCTCGTCCGCCGCCCCGGCAGGGTCGGCGACCGGAATGCCGCCGCCAAGCTCGCTCCGGCGAATGAGATCGCCTTCGCTGATGACGCCCACCAGGGCTCCATCACCGTCGACCACGGGAAGGCCGCTTACATGATTGTCGAGCATGATCCGGGCTGCCTGCCTGACGCTGTTGTCAGGGGACAGCTTGACGACCGACGTCGTCATTACATCTTTAACGCGCATGTCGATCCCGCTCCCCAAAAGGACTTGGCACCGTCATTACGCCGCGTAAGTTAGTCCCATCTCGCCGGTTCGACAACTAGTGGGTGGAGAAAAGAGAAATGGCGGACAGGGTGGGATTCGAACCCACGGTACGGTTTCCCGTACGCTGGTTTTCAAGACCAGAGCCTTAAACCACTCGGCCACCTGTCCTTGCCTGAAGCAACGCTCGACGGCGTGCTGGGCACGGCGTTATTGCGCGAAGCCTCGGCGCTTTGCAAGAATTAACATGCAACTCTGAAAGATTTTCTCGAGCGCTTCGAAGAGCAGGCGCGGGCAGGGATCACGTTTACCGACCGTAAACCATAACAAGCGAAATGCGGCGCCCGCCTGTGGATGAGTTCGCATTTTCGCCTTGATGATGTCATGAATACACACCTGTTCCGTTTCGGGACGCAGAGATTTCCGCTGGGGGTAAGCGGAAGGTTTCGAGTACGACTTTATCGATCGATGTTGTGGGACAGATGACCTCCAGTAAAAATGCGGCATTTCTGGTCAAGGGATTGCGCCTTGCGGCTATTCCGGCGCTGTGCGTAGCGCTTACCGCCTGCGGCTCCACGTCGAACGTCAAGAAGACTGCGCGGAGCAAGGAGTACTTTCCTGAATCCGTCTATGGCGTGAAGGCGAGCCCCCGCGTTGCCACCGGCAACAACATCCCGAAGGGCGGCGGGCGCTTTCAGGTTGGCAAGGCCTACCAGGTCAAAGGCAAGTGGTACCAGCCCAAGGAAGACTTCGGCTATAACAAGACGGGCATGGCATCCTGGTACGGCTCGGCCTTCCACGGGCGCCTGACCGCCAATGGCGAAGTCTACGACAAGGCGCATCTGTCGGCCGCCCATCCGACCTTCCCGCTGCCGAGCTACGCCCGTGTCACCAACATGGAAAACGGCACCTCGGTCATCGTGCGCGTCAACGATCGCGGCCCCTACGAATACGGCCGCATCATCGACGTTTCCTCGAAGACGGCAGACCTGCTCGACATCAAGCGCAAGGGCAGCGCGCAGGTGAAGGTGCAATATGTCGGCCGCGCACCGCTCGAAGGCAACGACATGCCTTACCTGATGGCGTCCTATGTCGAGAAGGGCCAGCGCGGCCCGAGTGTCATGCCAGAAGGGCAGATCGCGACCGGCGTGATGGTCGCCTCGAACGAACCGTTCCGCAAGCAAAGCCTCGGCACGATCACCGTCCCGGCCAAGGCGTCGCTCGACGTCAGCGAACCTGTCACCGCGATGGCTGCCCCCGTGCCGCAGTTTGCCCAGCAGCCGGCGTCGTTCAACGAATTCGTCATGCTGCCGGAAATCGGCCCGATCCCGCGCGAGCGGCCGGAATACATTCCGATGCCCAACGGCAACATGGCCTATGCGGCGGCCTATTATGAAGTTCGCGTCAGCGACGCCGAATCGCCCTTCGAAGCGATCATGGTCGACAAGAAGCAGCTGACGCCGCAAGTCATCGTCGACTACGCCAAGCGCCAGAAAACCAACGGTTCGGCCCGTTAACAGTTCTCGGCGTTGTGCCAAAATGACCACGCTGCTATGCCCAAGGGGAAACCGGAGTTTCCCATGCGCATGAAGATGCTTTCGGCCGCATTCCTGGGCCTTGCGTTGTTTGCCGGCGCCGCATTCGCGCAAACGCCGGCACCCGCCTTCGACACCAAGGCAAAGCAGATCTTGCTGGTCGATGCCGAAACCGGCACGGTGCTTTTCTCGCGCGCCGAAAACGACCCGATCCCGCCCGCATCGCTTGCCAAGCTGATGACCATGGAGGTGGTCGCCGAGGCGCTCGGCAAGGGCGAGATCTCGCCCGAGACCCTCTACGACGTATCGGAGCATGCCTGGCGGACCGGCGGCGCACCGGCCGGCACTTCCACGATGTTTGCCGCGCTGAAATCGCGCATCCGGGTCGCCGATCTCCTGCAGGGCGTCGCAGTTCAGCTTGCCAACGATGCCTGCATCATTCTCGCCGAGGGTATGACCGGGAGCGAAGGTGCGTTTGCCGAACGCATGACGGCGCGCGCACGCGAACTCGGCATGCCGGTTGCGACCTTCCGCAACGCGACCGGGCTGCCCGATCCCGGCAACAAGATCACGATGAGCGAACTGGTGACGCTCGTCCGCCATCTGCACGAGGCGCATCCCGATCTCTACCGGCTCTATGCGCAGCCGGAATTCGAATGGAACAAGATCCTCCAGCGCAACAAGAACCCGCTGATTTCGGCCAATATCGGCGTGGATGGCCTGGCGACGGGCTTTGCCGAGGGTTTCGGCTTTTCGCTCGCCGCATCGCTGCAGCGCGGCGACCGCCGCGTCTACCTTGCGATGGGCGGGCTTGAAACCGACAAGGAGCGCATCGAGGAGAGCCGCAAGGTTCTCGACTGGGCGATGACCGCCTTCGAGAAGAAGCGCATCTTCGCCGATGGAGAAGCGATCGGCGAGGCGGCCGTCTATGGCGGCGATGCATCTCACGTCGCGCTGGTGGCCGGCGGCCCGGTCGACGTGCTGCTGCCGGTCAACAATCCCGAGCGGCTGACGGCGCGCATCGTCTACAAGTGGCCCCTGCGGGCGCCGGTGTCGGCCGGCACGGAAGTCGGCGTCGTCAAACTGTGGAACGGCGAGAAGCTTTTGCGCGAAGTCCCGGTCAAGACGGCCGGCGCGGTAGGGCAGGGAACCCTGACGAGCCGCGCGGTCGACGCCCTGCAGGAACTGCTTTTCTTCTGGCTTTAGGCCGTGGGCGCAATGCCGGCGCAGCAATGCATCTGCCAAATCGTCACCTGACGGTTTCGCCCGGAGAACCAATCGGCTAAACAGGGCCAAATCGCATGCCGATACGGGAAAGCATGGTGTCGCTGAAAAAAGGTCTGTTCGTTACATTCGAAGGTGGGGAAGGTGCCGGCAAGTCGACGCAGCTCCGCCTCCTGGCCGAATCCCTACGCGCGCGCGGCTACGAGGTGCTGACGACGCGCGAGCCCGGGGGCTCTCCCGGCGCCGAGGCTGTGCGTCACGTGCTGCTTTCGGGGGCTGCGGAAGCCTTCGGGGTCAGGATGGAAGCGATTCTCTTTGCCGCAGCCCGCAGCGACCATGTCGAAGAGGTCATCCGGCCGTCGCTCGACAAGGGCACGATCGTGCTTTGCGACCGCTTCATGGATTCCTCGCGTGTCTATCAGGGAATTACCGGCAATCTCGAACAAAGCTTCGTCGAGAGCCTTGAGCGCGTGGCGATCAACGGTGTCGTGCCGGACCGCACGGTGATCTTCGACCTGCCCGCCAGTGTCGGCCTCGAACGGGCGCAACGCCGCGCCGGCGACGACAACCCAGATCGTTTCGAAAAGGAACAGCTGGAGACCCACGAGAAGCGGCGCGACGCCTTTCTCGACATTGCCAGCCGCGATTCCGAGCGGTGCCGGGTGGTGGACGCGACGCAACCGGTCGAGGCGATCGCCGCCGAGGTGCTTTCGCTTGTCGAAGCGCTTCTGCCGCACGGCGACGGCACGGACGCGTCTGCCGAGGAAGTCGTGTCATGAGCGAAAGAGCCGGCGTCCTTGATGGCGCGATAGCGCCCGCGGAGAACAATCGCTTGTTCGGCCATGAGCAGGCAGAAGCCTTCCTGGCGCAGAGCTACCGCTCCGGCAAGGGGCACCACGCAATCCTGATCGAAGGGCCGGAAGGGATCGGCAAGGCGACGCTTGCCTTCCGCTTTGCCTACCATATCCTGAAACACCCCGAGCCAGCCGAAGCGCCCGAAGCACTCGCCGACCCGGACCCGAGCTCGGCGATCGGCAGGCAGCTCGCCTCCGGCGCCTCGCACAATCTCCTGCACCTGGCCCGCCCGATCGATGAAAAGACGGGCAGGGCCAAGGGGGCAATCACCGTCGACGAGGTTCGGCGCGCCGGCAAGTTCTTCAGCCAGACCTCCGGCACGGGCAATTGGCGCATCGTCATCATCGATCCGGCCGACGATCTCAATCGCAATGCGGCCAACGCCATCCTGAAGATCCTTGAGGAACCGCCGCGCCGCTCGCTGTTTCTGGTGCTGACGCATGCACCCGGGAAACTGCTGCCGACGATCCGCTCGCGCTGCCTGCCGCTGCGGTTGAAGCCGCTCGAAGCAGCACCGCTCGGCCAGGCATTGGCGCATCTCGGTTTCGATCTTGAGGGCGAGAATGCCGGGCGCATTATCGCTGCCGCCAGCGGCAGCGTCGCCGAGGCGCTGAAGCTGATTAATTATGGCGGCCTGGAAATCGCCGCGACCTTCGAGGGCATCCTTGCGGGGCAGGGACCGGCTGTCCGGAAAGACATGCACAAGCTCGCCGATGCCCTCGCCGGCAAGGACAGCGAAACGATCTTCGATTTCTTCCAGGCCCTTGCCAGCGACCGCATCATGCGCGAGGCGCGCGACGCGGCCGTTTCCGGCGACATCATGCGCGCCGAGCGCTTCGCCCGGCTGTCAGCCACCGTGACCGAGCGACTGACGGTCAGCGACGCCTATAATCTCGACCGGAAGCAGACCATCCTGTCGTTGCTCGACGATATGAAAGCGGCGCTATAGCGCCGGCTGAAAACGCC
Source organism: Ensifer sp. LBL (assembly GCF_050435225.1). Taxonomy (NCBI): domain Bacteria; kingdom Pseudomonadati; phylum Pseudomonadota; class Alphaproteobacteria; order Hyphomicrobiales; family Rhizobiaceae; genus Ensifer; species Ensifer sp. LBL. The sequence continues at coordinate 477,569 of NZ_JBNDJY010000003.1, forward strand.
ATTTGCGCGCGATCGCCGCGTGAAGGTCGAGCTTGTGGTGCTGCGCGAAGAGCAGGACGTGCCCGAGAAGGTCGGCGGTCTCGTCGGCCATCTGTGTCCGGAGATCGTCCGGCGACTTCCCCTGGGACCGGCCGCGGCCGCTGAGCTTGTTCCACGCCTGGGTCAGTTCACCCATTTCCTCCTGCATCTTCAAGATGAACCAGTCGGGATCGCGCTCGATCCCGTGCGCGGCGGCATAGCCGGCCGACGCGGTTTCAAATTGGCTGCCAAGTTGATCCAGCACGACTCATCTCCTCCTAAATTGTTTCCGTTTTGTTCTACTTCCTGCACGCGAAGCGCGCAAGGAGAGGGCGCTGTCGGCGCTTGTTCCGGCCGGGCTTTTCATGGATCGCATGTTTCTTCCTTCAAGCGTATGCGCTAAGAGCGTGCGTAGCTTAATCCGAGATAGATCGAATCCGCCTATGAGAGACACGTCCCCCTTCTACATCACGACAGCGATTTCCTACCCGAACGGCAAGCCGCATATCGGCCATGCCTATGAACTGATCGCGACGGATGCCATGGCGCGCTACCAGCGCCTCGACGGACGTGAGGTTTTCTTCCTGACCGGCACGGACGAGCATGGGCAGAAGATGCAGCAGACGGCCCGCAAGGAAGGCGTGACGCCGCAGGAGCTTGCCGACCGTAACTCGGCGGAATTCCAGAAGATGGCGGTCGCCCTGAACGCATCCAACGACGATTTCATCCGCACGACCGAGGAGCGACACCACAAGGCGTCGCAGGACATCTGGATCCGCATGGGCGAGGCGGGCGACCTCTATAAGGACTCCTACGCGGGCTGGTACTCGGTTCGCGACGAAGCCTACTACCAGGAAAACGAGACCGAGCTGCGCGCCGACGGCGTGCGCTACGGGCCGCAGGGAACGCCGGTCGAGTGGGTCGAAGAGCAGAGCTACTTCTTCAAGCTGTCGGAATACCAGGACAAGCTGCTGAAGCATTACGAAGAGAACCCGGACTTCATCGGTCCGGCAGAGCGCCGCAACGAAGTGATCTCCTTCGTGAAATCCGGCCTCAAGGACCTCTCGGTTTCGCGCACCACCTTCGACTGGGGCATCAAGGTCCCGAACGATCCGGCGCATGTCATGTATGTCTGGGTCGATGCGCTGACGAACTACATCACCGCGACCGGCTATCTCGACGATCCGCAGGGCCCGCGCTCCAAGTTCTGGCCGGCGAATATCCATGTGATCGGCAAAGACATCATCCGCTTCCACGCGGTCTATTGGCCGGCGTTCCTGATGTCGGCTGGCCTGCCGCTGCCCAAGCGCGTCTTCGCGCATGGCTTCCTGCTCAACAAGGGCGAGAAGATGTCGAAGTCGCTCGGCAACGTCGTCGACCCGTTCAACCTCGTTGAACATTTCGGCCTCGACCAGATCCGCTACTTTTTCTTGCGCGAAGTCTCCTTCGGCCAGGACGGCAGCTATAGCGAGGAGGGGATCGCAACTCGCATCAACTCCGACCTCGCCAACGGCATCGGCAACCTGGCGAGCCGCTCGCTGTCGATGATCGTCAAGAACTGCGACGGCCAGGTGCCGGTTTGCGGCCCCTTGACCGACGAGGACAAGGCGATGCTGGCCGCTGCCGACGCACTGCACGAAGTCACCCGCGACGAAATGGGCAAGCAGATGATCCACCGGGCTCTGGCGGCGATCATTGCCGTCGTTTCCGAGACGGACCGCTACTTCGCCGGCCAGGAGCCTTGGGCGCTGAAGAAGACCGATCCGGCCCGCATGGGCACCGTGCTTTACGTGACGGCCGAAGTCGTGCGCCAGATTGCCATCCTGCTGCAGCCGTTCATGCCGGAATCCTCGGCCAAGCTGCTTGATCTGGTGGCTGCCCCCACCGACAAGCGCGACTTCGCGGCACTCGGTGAGGCGGGACGCCTCGTCTCGGGCACGCCGCTCGAGGCGCCGAAGCCGGTCTTCCCGCGCTACGTGGCACCGGAAGCGCAGTAAGGCATTTTGAGCATGCTGATCGATACCCATTGCCATCTGGACTTCCCCGACTTCGAAGCGGAGCGTGATGCCATCGTCGCGCGGGCGCACGAAGCCGGTGTCGAGCAGATGATCACGATCTCGACCCGCGTAAAGCGGTTCGAGACGATCCTCGCGATCGCCGAAAGCTATCCGAACGTCTTCTGTTCCGTCGGTACCCATCCGCACAATGCGGACGAGGAACTGGATATCACAACCGAGGAGCTCGTCAGGCTTTCGGCCCATCCCAAGGTGGTGGCGATTGGCGAGGCGGGTCTCGACTATTTCTATGACAACGCACCGCGTGAGGCCCAGATCGAAGGCCTGCGCCGTCACATAGCGGCTGCCCGCGAGACCAGGCTGCCGCTCGTCATTCACAGCCGCTCGGCCGATGACGACATGGCGGCGATCCTGACCGAGGAGACCGGGAAGGGGGCCTTCCCTTTCCTTCTGCACTGCTTCTCTTCCGGTCCGGAGCTTGCCCGCATCGGCGTGGAACTCGGCGGCTACGTGTCGTTCTCGGGCATCCTGACCTTTCCGAAATCCGAAGAGCTGCGCGAGATCGCCAAGACCGTGCCGCATGACCGGATGATCGTCGAGACTGACGCGCCGTATCTCGCGCCCAAGCCGTTCCGCGGCAAGCGCAACGAACCGGCTTACGTCGCCCATACGGCCGCCGTGCTTGCCGAGACGATCGGCGTGACCACCGAGGAGATTGCAAGGATCACCACGGAGAATGCTTTCCGCGTCTTCTCCAAGATGCCGAGGCTCTGACGTGGCGTTCCGGCGCGCCTTCACCATTCTCGGCTGCGGCTCGTCGCCAGGCGTGCCGCGTATCACCGGTGACTGGGGCGCCTGCAATCCTGAAAACCCGAAAAACCGGCGCATGCGCGCGGCCTTGCTCGTCGAGCAGATCGCGCCCGACGGCGGCAGGACGAGCGTCGTCATCGACACGGGACCGGATTTTCGCGCGCAGATGGTCGCAACGAATGTGCGCCACATCGATGCGGTGATCTATACCCATGCCCATGCCGACCATCTGCATGGGATCGACGACCTGCGCGGCTACGTCATCGAGAACCGGAGGCGGGTGCCGATCTGGGCCGATGCCTATACGATGGGCCGCATTCGCGAAGGGTTTGGCTATTGCCTGGAATCGCCGCCAGGCAGCGGCTATCCGCCAATCGTCGAGCCGCACATCATTGCCGATGATCTGCCGCCGGTGGTGATATCGGGCGCCGGCGGGCCGATCGCTTTCCGGCCGCTGATGCAATTTCACGGCAATATTCACTCTCTGGGATTCCGCATCGGCGATTTTGCCTATTGCAGCGACGTCAGCGATTTTCCCGCAGAAACCGTCGCCAAGCTCGGTGGCCTCGATCTGCTGGTGATCGACACGCTGCAATACAAGTTCCACCCGAGCCATCTGTCGCTGGTGCAATCGCTCGGCTGGATCGAGCGCCTGAAGCCCAAGCGGGCGGTGCTGACGCACATGCACGTGCCGCTCGATTACGACACGGTGCAATGCGAGACGCCTGATCATATCGAGCCGGCATACGACCTGATGCGGCTCGAATTCGGTGTTGACGATCCTACGTTCAGCGCCTAATTCAGATTAGAATAAATATCTAATATACTGATTTATTTCGAGAAGTATGGTGTCAGGTTGGCGCGAATGCGATCCAGAACCGTCGCACCCGACAGATCCGGAACAAAGCGCTGGCCGGTGATCTTCTCGAAGGCTTCGATATAGACCGCCGAGGTCTGCTCGATGAGATCGACAGGAATTTCCGGGATCGCATCCTTGTAGGGATCGCAGCGCGCGGTGACCCAGGCGCGCACGAAATCCTTGTCAAAACTCCTGGGACGTTCGCCGCGCTCGAAGCTTTCCTGGTAGCTGTCGGCGATCCAATAACGGCTGCTGTCGGGCGTATGGATCTCGTCGGCGAGAATAATCGTGCCGTTTTCGTCGGTTCCGAACTCGTACTTAGTGTCGACGAGGATCAGGCCGCGCTCGGCGGCGCGCTCTTGGCCGCGGGCAAACAGTGCGAGCGCATATTGCCAGACTGTGTCGAGCTGCTCCTTCGTCAGCAGTCCTTGCTCGAGGATCGCCTCAGTCGAAAGCGGCTCGTCGTGGCCGCCGTCGAACGCCTTGCTGGTGGGCGTGATGATCGCCTTGGGCAGTTTCTCGTTGTCGCGCATGCCGTCCGGCAAGGTGATGCCGTACATCTCGCGCTCGCCGTTGCGGTACTTGGTCAGGATCGAGGTGCTGGTGGTTCCGGCGAGATAGCCGCGCACGACGACCTCGACCGGCAGAATGTCGAGCCGCTTGCCGATGACGACGTTCGGGTCCGGATAGCTGACCACATGGTTCGGGCAGATGTCGGCCGTTTCCTCGAACCAGTAGCGCGCCGTCTGGGTCAGCACATGACCCTTGTTCGGGATCGACGTCAGGATGACATCGAAGGCGCTGAGGCGGTCCGTCGCGATAATGATGCGGTTGCCATCGGGCAGGTCGTAGTTTTCGCGAACTTTGCCTTTGTAGCGGTTTGGCAGTTCCGGAATGAAAGCATCTGAAAGAACGCGCAATTCGCTCATCGCATCTGGCCTTGAAAATGAGGTGTTCGGTTCGGGAACGCTAAGCAGGCTAGAAAGGCTGGGTCAAGCTCGCCAAGGCAACGTTCCGCCGCAATCCATGCTTTCCGGCACATACGTTGGTTCCATAATCTATCTTATGTGATCTTTGTGCCTGGCTGGGCGGATTCCATTTCCAGGTGAGATTTGCTCCTCAGCGCTTGCCCAAAGCGCGCCCTCATCACTTGCGTCACGTCCCTGTCTCTCGGGCCGCTTCGAAAGCGGCACGCTCTTCCATGTAGGCCGATGGGTCGGGTTTGTCTTTCATCATCGTCTTTCGCCAGGCTTCCTGCTCGGCGTTGATCAGCGCCAATTCCCAAACACAGGCAATGACCGGTCTCCGTGCCGCATCCATTGGCTCAGAAGCCGAATAGAGCTTGCGATAATTGTGCTGACACAGGACCGAGCCCTGTATCCACCAGTGCGCAGAGATGGAGATACCGAGGCTGCCGGGATGGATGATGACAAAGCCGAGGCCGTTGCTGTCGCCCTCAGCCGCCACGCGCGGAATTACGTCCCGTCGGACGAATGACTGAGCGAGCACCACCATCGCATCATCGACGTGGCGGCCATCGGCTGCGAGACCATAGGCTTTGAGCTTGAGACCGCCGATGTCCCAATCGCCCAGGTTGGAAACATCACGTGGGCGGTAAACCTCGATCGTTCCGGCATTCATCGGCACGCTCCCATCGATACATTTGTCTCCCACCACCTTGGGTGGCGACATTCAGGGAAAAAGCGACGAACTGCCAAGCGGTCGGCAATAGTGGCGGTGCATCACGTGGAGACGCTCAACCGGGCAACCTACCCCGGCTCAGCTCCTTTCAGTTCCTTGACCAAGCGTTCCGCCGGACCAAAGTCGGTTATCTCCATCCCGGCGGATTGGAACCCCAAGGACCGATAGAAGGAAATCGCATATCCGCCGGATGTCACCCACATCTTGAGCGCGCCCGCACTGGACGCACGCTGCTCCGCTTCTGCCAGCAGCAGCGTGCCGATGCCGCGCCGCCATGCACTCGGATCGACAAAGATAGCGTCCAGCTCTGCAGATTCGCTGGATATGGGCAGCACAGTACAGAAGCCGATGACCTCACCGTTCGCTTCGGCAACCAGCGAATTCGGGAGATGTTCCTCGGCGACCCCGAAGACATCAGGATTGTCGAGAAGTTCCTTGTGGTGATCGCCGGTTGCCAGCGAAGCAAGGCGCTGCACCTCTTCGAGGCGATCGTGATCGGCTTTGGTTGCCTGGCGAAGTGTTGGCCGCATGACTGGTCCCATTGAAGTGAGCCTGAATGGTTGGAAGGCTCTGCATAGCCGAAATCGTGCATGCTACGCGGGCACTCAGCGCCCCCTACCCGCATTAGGCGCCATGATCGCCTTGACAAAAAAAATTGTCAAGGCGATCATGGCCGCATGCTCGATCTCGACGTCATAGATGCGCCGGCGGCTGCCGCGCTTGCCCTGGAGCCGATCAAGGCCCGTTTGCTGGCGGAACTTGCCGCGCCTGCATCGGCTGCCGCGCTGGCTGTGCGGGTGGGCCTGACGCGCCAGAAGGTCAACTACCACCTGCGTGCGCTCGAAGAGCACAAGCTGATAGAACCGGCTGAGGAACGCCGCTGGGGCGGGCTGACCGAGCGGCTGATGGTCGCAACCGCCACATCCTATGTGGTTTCGCCGGCGGCGCTGGGGCCGATTGCCGCCGATCCCGGGCGCAGCAACGATCGCCTGTCTGGGAGCTATCTGGTCGCTTTGGCGGCCCGCATGGTCCGTGAGGTCGGCGGGTTGCTGCGCAGTGCCCGGGCGCAGGACAAGCGGCTGGCGACGCTGTCGATCGACACCGTCATCAATTTTCGCTCGCCCGCGGAGCGCGCCGCCTTTACCGCCGATCTCGCCCAGGCGGTGAGCACGCTTGCTGCGCGCTACCACGATGAAAGTGCGCCGGGAGCCCGGCCGCACCGGCTCATCATTGCCTCCTACCCTGCGCCAAGCGATGACGGCGCAGCCAACGGCGACCCCAACGACACCAACTCCTGAAAGGATATCCCATGCCTATCAAGAAGGATGGCAGCGGAAAGCGCTGGGTTGAAATGGAACTGATCGTGCCCGGCTCACCCGAAAAGGTCTGGCAGGCGATCGCAACCGGCAGCGGCAACAATGCCTGGTTCACCAAGACGGAAATCGACGAGCACGTCAGAGGCAGGATCGCCTTCGACTTCGGTCCGAACGGCGCCTCGACCGGTGAGGTGACGCATTGGGAGCCACCTACCCGCTTTGCCTATGTGGAGCGCGAGTGGAGCGAAGGCGCGCCGCCGGTTGCAACCGAAATCACCGTCACGGCGCGTTCCGGCGATCGCTGCGTGCTGCGCATGGTGCATTCGCTGTTCACATCGAGCGACGACTGGGACGACCAGTTGGAAGGGTTCGAGGGCGGATGGCCGGCGTTCTTCGAGATCCTGAAGATCTATCTTGCGCATTTCGCCGGCGAGACGGCGGCCAGCAGCTTTGCCATGGTTTCCAGCGGGAAACCGGAGGCCACGGTCTGGGCACGCCTGACCGAAGCACTGGGGCTTCTCGGCGCCAATGTCGGCGAAGAGCGCAGCACGCCACCAAAGCCCGAACGCCTCGCCGGCATCGTCGAACGGGTGCAGCAGGACACCAAGCAACGCTATCTGTTGCTGCGCCTGAAGGAACCCGGCGCTGGCATCGCGCTCATCGGAACCTATTCGACCGGCGATGGCACAAACGCCAGCATCGCACTCTATCACTATGGAGACGATGCCAAGGCGCGGGCGAAAGACAGCGAGCCGAAGTGGCAGGAATGGATGACGACGACCTTCAGCTAGGTCGACTTCCCCGGCGGTTGGCGTTCCGCTCGTTTGCACATTGGCAACGGGCGCCTCGCCGCCGCCGGCCCTATGCAAGCCATTTTGCAGACATCACTAACTTATGATGCCTGATATAATACTTTCATATATAGAAATAATACGTTGATTTAAAACGGTTTATATAAACCAATCGGATGCATTGTTCGAAACGGCAACCAATGCTCCTGTTTCCAAAAGCCGTGACTGTCCTAGTCTTCCATTGCAGCTATGGAGATCGGCGATGTTCAGGAGCTTTGCAATCACACTCGGCATGATGGCGCAACTGGCAGCCGTGACCGCGGCGCGCGCGGACGAACCCGTCGATACGGCGCGGACAATCATACGAGAACAGATCGCTGCCTTTCTGCAGGATGATGCGGAAACCGCCTACTCCTTCACCTCACCTGCGGTGCGCGGCAAATTTCCCGACAAGGCAAGCTTCTTCGAGATGGTGAAGCGCGGCTACCAGCCCGTCTATCGGCCTGGCAACTTCGCGTTCGGCCGATCGAAGGTGATTGGCGACCAGGTGCTGCAGGAAGTTCTGATCTCGGCGCCCGACGGCAAGGATTGGACAGCAGTCTACGAACTCGTGAAGCAGCCGGATGGCAGCTACAAGATCAACAGCGTGATGATTTTGCAGTCGGCGTCGGGACCGGCGATCTGAGGCACCGGTCCGTTGGCGGCCATCAGACGGGGGGAAGGTCCCCTCGCCGCCAAGTTTCCTGGGTTTCGGCCATGAAGTCGGCGAAGCGGCCTTCGTCGATCGCCAGCCGGATGCCGGCCATCAGTTCCTGATAGTAGGCCAGATTGTTCCAGCTGAGCAGCATGCCGCCGAGCGATTCGTTCGAGCGGATCAGATGGTGCAGGTAGGCACGCGAATAGTCGCGCGTTGCCGGGCACGAGGACTGCTCGTCGAGCGGGCGCATGTCTTCGGCGTGGCGCGCGTTGCGCAGGTTGATGCGGCCGTGGCGCGTGAAGGCAAGGCCGTGGCGTCCCGAGCGGGTCGGCATCACGCAGTCGAACATGTCGATGCCCTCACCGACCGAGCGCAGGATGTCGTCAGGCGTACCGACGCCCATCAGGTAACGGGGCTTGTCCACCGGCATGATCGGGCAGGTAATGTCGAGCATGCGCAGCATCACCTCCTGCGGCTCGCCGACGGCGAGCCCACCGACTGCATAGCCCTTGAGGTCAAGGCCCTTCAGCGCTTCCGCCGAGCGCTCGCGCAGCTTCGGGATATCGCCGCCCTGGACGATGCCGAACATCGCTTTGCCCGGCTGGTCGCCGAAGGCAACCTTGCAGCGCTCGGCCCAGCGCAGCGACATTTCCATCGCGCGCTCGATTTCCTTTGGCTCAGCCGGCAGCGCCACGCATTCGTCGAGTTGCATCTGGATATCGCTGTCGAGAAGCCCCTGAATCTCGATCGAGCGCTCCGGCGACATGTGGAAGAGCGCGCCGTCGACATGGCTCTTGAAGGTGACGCCCTGCTCGTCGAGCTTGCGAAGGCCGGCAAGCGACATGACCTGGAAGCCGCCACTATCGGTGAGGATAGGGCCCTGCCAGCGGATCAACCCATGCAGACCGCCAAGGCGCGCGACGCGCTCCGCGCCTGGACGCAGCATCAGATGGTAGGTGTTGCCGAGAATGATGTCGGCGCCGAGATCCTTGACCTGGTCGAGGTACATCGCCTTGACCGTGCCGACGGTACCGACGGGCATGAAGGCCGGCGTGCGGATCGTGCCGCGCGGCATGGACACTTCGCCGCGACGGGCCTTGCCATCGGTCTTGAGAAGCTTGAACTGGAAGGTCTCGGTCATCTAGTCTTTCCGGAAAAGCAGGCTGGCGTCGCCATAGGAATAGAAGCGGTAGCCGGTTTCGATCGCATGCGTGTAGGCCGCGCGCATCGTGTCCAGGCCACTGAAGGCCGAAACCAGCATGAACAGCGTCGATTTCGGCAGGTGGAAATTGGTCATCAACATGTCAACCGCGCGGAAGCGGTAACCGGGCGTGATGAAGATCCCCGTCGGACCGGACCAGGACTTGACAGTGCCGTCTTCCGAGGTGGCGCTTTCGATCAACCGCAGTGAGGTCGTGCCGACGCAGACGATGCGGCCGCCCCTCGCCTTGACGGCATTGAGCTTCTCGGCCGTGCGCGCATCGACGTGGCCGATCTCCTGGTGCATCACATGGTCGTCGGTATCATCTGCCTTGACCGGCAGGAACGTGCCCGCGCCCACATGCAGCGTCACGAAATGCCGTTCGATGCCGGCCTCGTCGAGCTTGGCGAACAGGCGGTCGGTAAAATGCAACCCAGCGGTCGGCGCGGCAACGGCGCCCTCCTCGCGGGCATACATGGTCTGATAATCGGCGCGGTCCTGGGCATCCTCGGCGCGCTTGGAGGCGATGTAGGGCGGCAAGGGAATGTGGCCGACCGCCATGATCGCCTCGTCGAGCGAGGGACCGGAGAGATCGAAGCGCAGCGTCACTTCGCCGGCATCGCCCTTTTCCTCGACGGTCGCGTCGAGCGTGCCGAGAAAGCAGCTCGAGCCGCCGTGGCCGAAGGCAATGCGGTCGCCGACCTTGAGGCGCCGTGCCGGGCGGGCGAAAGCCTTCCAGCGATCGGGTGCGACCCGCATATGCAGGGTCAGCGATACCTGCGTCGCGATCTCTTCGCCGCGCCGGCGGATGCCTTCGAGCTGGGCCGGGATCACCTTGGTGTCGTTGAAGACAAGCGCGTCGCCTTCCCTGAGGAACGACGGCAGGTCGAGCACGCCCTTGTCCGCCAGTACGTCGGCGCTATCGGGACGCACCACGAGCATGCGGGCGCTGTCGCGCGGGCTTGCGGGCCGAAGCGCAATCGAGGTTTCCGGGAGGTCGAAGTCGAACAGGTCTACGCGCATCGCTATCTTCAGACAAAAGAAAACCCGCCCCGGCGCAGTTGGCGACCGGGGCGGGTTCGTGCATTAGCGCAAATCAGGCGTCTGCGGCAACCCGCATCGTGACGATCGAGTCTGGATCACGCACCGGCTCGCCGCGCTTGATCTTGTCGATCGTTTCCATGCCTTCGATGACCTGGCCCCAAACGGAGTACTGCTTGTTGAGCCAAGGCGCATCGGTGAAGCAGATGAAGAACTGCGAGTTGGCCGAGTTCGGCATCTGGCTACGGGCCATCGAGCACGTGCCGCGAACGTGGCTGACGTTCGAGAATTCGGCCTTCAGGTCCGGCTTGGAGGAGCCGCCCATGCCGGCGCGAGCCGGGTTGAAATGCTCGCCGCCGGTCTTGCCGTACTGGACGTCGCCGGTCTGAGCCATGAAGTCCTCGATCACGCGGTGAAACACCACGCCGTCGTAGGCGCCTTCGCGGGCCAGTTCCTTGATGCGGGCGACGTGCCCCGGAGCGACATCAGGCAGAAGCTCGATGATGACCTGGCCCTTGGTGGTCTCCAGGATGATCGTGTTTTCCGGATCCTTGATCTCGGCCATGGGTTTTCTCCTTCTGTTGATTTTACTTGCCGACCTTGACGCTGATCATGCGGTCGGGATCGGTGACGGAGCCGTTGTTGGCGTCGTCGCCGAGCTTGATCTTGTCGACGTTCTCCATGCCGGAGACGACCTTGCCGACGACCGTGTACTGGCCGTTGAGGAAGTCGCCCGGGGCGAACATGATGAAGAACTGCGAATTGGCGCTGTTCGGGTCCTGCGAGCGGGCCATGCCGACCGTGCCGCGCTCGAACGGAACGTCCGAAAACTCCGCCGGAATATCCGGACGCGACGAACCGCCGGTACCGGCAGCCTGCGGCTGGTAGCCGTTTTCCATGTCGCCATACTGCACGTCGCCGGTCTGGGCCATGAAGCCCTTGATCACGCGGTGGAACGCGACGTTGTCGTATTCACCGGCGGCGGCCAGCGCCTTGATCTGCTCGACATGCTTCGGTGCGATGTCGGGGCGCAGCTCGACGACGACCGGGCCGTCCTTGAGCGTGATCGTCAGGAAGTTGTCTGCCGATTGTGCAAACGCCGTTCCCGTAAAGGAAGCAAGCGCGATGGCGCCGGCGAAAGCGAGGTGGAGGATTTTCATGATTTCTCCCTGCGTGGTGAATTGGGGCCGCCCGTCAGGGGCGGCGTTTGGCCTGCAGTGCTTCGTAAACGGACTTGGGCACGAAGGCACTGACGTCGCCGCCCATGGCCGCGATCTGGCGGACCAATGTGGCCGTAATGGGCCGTGATGCCGTGCCTGCCGGCAAGAACAAGGTCTGGATATCCGGCGCCATCTGCCGGTTCATCCCGGCCATCTGCATCTCGTAGTCGAGGTCGGTGCCGTCACGAAGGCCGCGCACCAAAAGCTTCGCGCCGCGCTCGCGGGCCGCATCGACGACCAGATTGTCGAAGGAGACGACGTCGATGTCGCCTGCCCTGTCCGGCAGAAATTCCTGGAGCGAACGGCGGATGAGCTCGGCGCGTTCGTCGAAGGAAAAGAGCGGCGCCTTGCCCGGGTGGATGCCGATTGCGACGATGACTTTCGCCGCCACGTTCAGCGCCTGCACGAGCACGTCGAGATGCCCGTTCGTCATCGGATCGAAGGAGCCGGGATAAAATGCCGTGGTCATCGCACCTGTTTCCGTTTGGTGAAGCCTTTTGTCACGGACGGCGACGGATCGCAAGAGTTGTACGGCGCCTGGCCCTGTTCCCTGGGAAACAGCGGGCCAGAAAGAATGAATGCTAGATGAATGCCATGTTCAACGGTGCTTCACACCAAAGACGTTAAGTGTAGCGCCAGTAACAACGGAACTTTTTTGAACGTACCGCCGTTTAGGATGCGAAAGGATTACGGCTATGGGACTTGCTCTGTTTTCGATGGCGATGTTTTTCGCGATGATCTTTGCGACGATACATGGACTGCGCAACGAGTCCCGTGACCGGCGCGAGCGCTACGCGACCCAGAAGATCTTCCGTTGATGGAGGGCACTATGGCCACCCTGTTCATGATCGCGGCAGCGGTCACCAGTCTCGTATTCTTGATCGACTTTGCCCGGACGATACGCGACCTCCAGCGCGATCGCCAGGGTTCGGAACGGCTCGACGGTTTCAACGTCTAGCGGTTCCAAAGCTTCGTAAACGAAGCGTGGTAGTAAGCGGCCGTCGTTCCCTTCCCCTGAGGCGACCGCCATTGTAAGCCGGACGGCATCCCCTGCCCGTCCGGCTTTTTCTTTGCGTTCGGCAGCCCCGCGTTCGCCTTGTTACTTTTCCACCTGCTTGGCGGCGGCTTTGGCCTCCAACGTACCCAGCATCCGGAAGAAGCGCCAGTTCAGCAGCACCGCGGCGGCGGCAAGGCCGAGCACGAAACCGAACCAGACGCCGATCCCGCCGAAATTGAACAGGAAAGCGAAGGCCCAGGCGCAGACGAAGCCGATCGGCCAATAGGAAATCAAGGCCAGCAGCATCGGCACCTTGGTATCCTTCAGCCCGCGCAACATGCCCGCGGCGATCGCCTGCATGCCGTCGACGAGCTGGAATGCGCCGGCGATCACGATGAGCGGCGCTGCGAAGGCAAGCACGGCTGCAGCATCAGGGCGGGCGGTGTCGAGATAAAGGGCGGCCAGTTGGCTCGGGAAGAATGCGAAGATGGCACTGCCGACCATTGCAAAGCCGGCGCCGAGCACCAGCGAAGCGATCGCCGCGCGCCTGACGCCCAGGAGGTCACCGCGGCCATAGGAAAGACCCACGCGCACCGTCGCCGCCTGCGCCAACCCCAACGGGATCATGAAGGCGATCGATGCGAACTGGAGCGCGATGCCGTGGGCCGCAAGTTCGACCGTACCGATCGTGCCCATCAGCAACGAAGCGACGGTGAAGAGGCTGACCTCGGCAAGGATCGTCAGCGAAATCGGAATTCCGAGAAAAACGACTTCACGGAAAGCAACCCAGTCGGGCCGCCAGAAGCGGACGAAGAGTTCGTACTGGTTGAGCTCCGGCTTGCTCTTGATATAGGCAATCGTCAGCGCCGCGCCGAGCACAGCGACGCCAAGCGCCGCGACCGCCGCACCGAAGATGCCGAGTTGCGGGAAGCCGAAGTGGCCGAAGATCAGCACGTAGCAAAGCGCGGCATTGAGCACGAGCGTCGCCAGCGTGACGTAGAGAATGATCCCGGCCCTCTCCAGGCCACTCAGGAACGCCCTCAGCACCATGAAGATGAGGCCGGGGAAGATTGCCCATTGCGCGATGCGGACATATTCCCCCGCAAGGGCTGCGACCTTGGGCTGTTGGCCGGCAAATAGCAGGATCGGCTCGGCCATCCAGAGGATGGGCGCGGTCAAAAGGCCGTAAAGCATCACCACCCACATGCCCATGCGCACCGAGCGGCGCACCGAAACCTTGTCGCCGCGACCGACGGCCTGTGCCGCCATCGGCACCACCGCATTGGCAAATCCGTTACCGAAAACATAGACGGTGAAATACATCTGGGTCGCCAGGATGATGGCCGCGAGCTCGGTGGCGCCGAGCTTGCCGACCATCAGGACGTCCGTCGTGTTGATGGCGAGCTGCGCCAGCTGCGCACCGATGAACGGCACGCCCAGATAGAAGCTCGCGCGATAGTGCGTCCGCCAGGAATTGTCGGTCGTCAACGATATCGGGCTCGCATTCGCGGTCAGCATGGCAGATTCCTGGCAGTCAATGCGGCCCCGGGCCGCAACCGAAGATCGGGGGGAGGAATCCGGAAATAGAATACCGTCGGGCAAAGAGCCAGCCGCAAGGGCGAGGTTGCTCAAACTTTCATCGATAGATCACGGAAATTGATCAATTTCCGTGCAGTCGCGGCCGCTCCATCGCCTCTGGCTCTTCCGGCGCTGCGGCGTCGGCCGGCTCGACGTTCTCCGCGCCCTGTGGTCCGACCGCCCTGCTTCTCGGTATCTTCAGGAAGAACACGATAAGCGCGCCGACGAGGAAGCAACTGGCGAGTGCATAGGGCGCGCCGGCAAAGGCGACGGGCGCGGCAGGGCTGGTGAAATAGCCGAAGGCCTGGGTGAAGATCAGCGGACCGATGATCGTGGTGATGCTGCCGATGCTGGTCAGCGCGCCCTGAAGCTCGCCTTGGGCCGACGGCGGCACGTGGGCCGACGGCGGCACGTGGGCCGCGGCGATACTGCGCAGCGGCGGATCGGCGAGGCTTTCGAGCGCGGTCGCGATGATCACCGCATAGATCATCCACCCCTGCCAGGCGCCGGCATAGCCGATGGCTCCGAGCGCGGTGAAGGTCAGGCCGAGCACGGCCGTGCGCCACTCCCCAAGCCGCGGCACCACGCGCGACAGGATGACGGCCATGACGAAGGCACCGCCGATACCGAAGATCCCGAGCGAAAGTCCGATCTGCCCCTCGCTCCAGCCGTAGCGGTAGCTGGAAACGAAGGACCAGACGGCCGGATAGACCGAATGGGCAAGCCAGAAGAGAAAGAACACCAGCCCCACCCAGCCGATGCCGGGGTAATTGCGCATCTGCTTGAGGGCGCCGAGCGGGTTGGCGCGTTTCCACTCGAACCGGCGGCGGTTGGCGCTGTCGAGTGTCTCGGGCAGCAGGAATACGCCAAGGATAAAGTTGACGAAGGACAGCGCTGCCGCGCCGTAGAACGGGACCCGCGGGCCGAGTTCGCCAAGCAGACCGCCAAGCACCGGCCCGAGCGCGAAGCCGGTACCAAAGGCAATGCCGATCAGCCCGAAATTCTTGGCGCGATTTCCGTCGTGGCTGATGTCGGCAATGTAGGCCGATGCCGTGCCGAAGCTCGCGCCGCTGATGCCCGCGAGCACGCGGCCGATGAACAGCATCCAGTAGCTGGTGGCGAGCGCGCAGATGAGATTGTCGAGCGCGAAGGTGAAGACCGATGCGAGCAGCACCGGGCGGCGGCCGAAGCGGTCGCTGAGATTGCCGATCAGCGGCGCGAAGAGAAACTGCATGGCCGCATAGACGAGCAGCAGCCATCCGCCATCGATCGCCGCCTCGCTGACATTGGCGCCCGTCAATTCTTCGAGGTAGGCCGGCAGCACCGGCACGATGATCGCGATGCCGATGATATCGAGAAACAGAATGAGGAAGACGAGGAACAGGCCGCGTCGCACAAATTTCTCGTCGCGCATGCGATCCCTCCCCGGCGGCCTGCCCCGGGAAAAGAGACAGAACGTGAACAACGCTACCAATTTAGGTGTAACGGATCATTTCGCACGAAACAATCCGTGAACGTCTCAAATTATCTGATGGGACTATCGCAATGGTTGATAAGTCAGGCAGCGTACAGCCTGTGCCTCAGCGATTGTCCCGCCGCTGTTCGCGCTTCAGAAAATCGACGAAGGCGCGCAACGGCGCCGGCATGTGCTTTCGGCTTGCATAATAGAGCAGCGGGCCGGAGAAGCTCGTCGTCCACGCCTCAAGGATCGGCACCAGGCGCCGTGCGGCAACCGCAGGCGCGATGAACTCCTCGAAAGTCCGGATCACGCCAAGACCGTCGATGGCCGCCCCGAGTTCGAGATCGATCGTGTTGGCGGTGACGACGGCCGGCGGCGCGATCGTCAGCGCCGCCTCGCCCTCGCCGAACTCCCAGGGAAGCGAGAAGCCGCTGGCGAAGCGGTGGCGGATGCAGGCGTGTTCGAGCAGGTCGTGCGGATGGGCTGGCACACCGCACCTGGCGAGATAGTCCGGTGCCGCGGCCGTAACGTAACGCTGGCGACTCGGCCCGATCGGGATGGCGATCATGTCACGCTCGACGCGTTCCTCGTAGCGGATGCCGGCGTCAAAGCCTGCGGCGAGGACATCGACGAAGCCGTCCTCCGCCGTCACCTCCAGCGAAATTGCCGGGTGCTCGCGCAAGAACCGGCCGATGATCGGTGGTAGTATTTCGCGGGCGACGATGGTCGGAACGTTCAGTTTCAGCGTTCCCGCCGGACTGTCACGCATCTCGTTGACCTGATCGAGCGCGCCGGCGATCTCGCCGAGCGCCGGCGTCAACCGGTCAAGCAGCCGCGTGCCCGCCTCCGTCAGGGTCACACTACGGGTCGTGCGGTTGAGCAGGCGCACCTGCAGTTTCGCTTCAAGACGGCGAAGGGCCTCGCTCAGCGCCGACGCGGAGACACCGCGCTTTTTCGCAGCCGCGCGAAAGCTGCGGGCTGCGGCAACAGCAGTGAAGGCATCGAGATCGGCAAGCGGCAAATCGTTCATTGTGCGGAATTTCGTACAAGTCGTTCGGTTGAGATCGGATTATCGCACGGCGTGGAACGAAGTAAACAGAACACAGAGCAAGCGGCCGGCTGTCTTTCGGCCTTGTCGTAGGAGAACGAAGATGGATTACGTTTCACTCGGAAAGACCGGTCCCTCGGTTTCGGCGCTCGGCCTCGGCTGCATGGGCATGTCTGGCATGTACGGCCCGGCGGACCGAGCCGAAAGCATTGCTACGATCCATGCCGCGCTGGAGGCCGGCATCACGCTGCTCGACACCGGCGATTTCTACGGCATGGGTCACAACGAAATGCTGATCGGCGAGGCGCTGAAAGGCGGGAAGCGCGACAAGGCGCTGCTGAGCGTGAAATTCGGCGCGTTGCGCGATGCCGCCGGGAACTGGTCTGGCTACGATTGCCGCCCCAAGGCTGTTCGCAACTTTCTCGCCTACACGCTGGAGCGGCTCGGCGTCGACCATATCGACGTCTACCGCCCTGCCCGCCTTGACCCGGATGTGCCGATCGAGGACACCATTGGCGCAATCGCCGATCTGGTGAAGGCCGGTTACGTCAGGCACATCGGCCTCTCGGAAGTTGGGTCCGAGACCATCCGGCGCGCGGCGGCCGTGCATCCGATCGTCGATCTGCAGATCGAGTATTCGCTGATTTCGCGTGGCATCGAGGACGAGATCCTGCCGACCTGCCGCGAACTCGGTATCGGTATCACCGCCTACGGCGTGCTTTCACGCGGGCTGATCAGCGGCCACTGGCAGAAAGGTGCGGCCGCCAAGGGCGACTTCCGCGCCATGAGCCCACGGTTTCAGGAAGGCAATATCGACCGGAACCTCGCCCTCGTCGACGCTTTGAGGCAGATCGCCGATGGCAAGGGCGTATCAGTCGCGCAGATCGCGATCGCCTGGGTCGCGGCCAAGGGCAAGGACATCATACCGCTCGTCGGCGCGCGGCGGCGCGATCGACTGGCGGAGGCGCTTGCGTCGCGCGACGTCCATCTCAGTGCAGACGATCTGGCGGTGATCGAACAGGCGGTCCCGAAGAATGCCGCAGCCGGGGCGCGCTATCCGGAGGCCCAGCTCGCCCACATGGACAGCGAGCGCTAAGCCACAAACGAAAGGGCCGGCTGTCGAGCCGGCCCTTTCGTTGATTCCGGTTGAAAGAAATCAAACCGCGCCCGAGAACGTATCGCAGGCCGTCATCTTGCCGCTGTCGAAGCCGCGCTTGAACCAGCGCATGCGCTGTTCGGACGTGCCGTGGTTGAAGCTTTCGGGAACGACATAGCCCTGCATGCGCTTTTGCAGCGTGTCGTCGCCGATCTGCGTGGCGGCATTCAGCGCCTCTTCAAGGTCGCCCTGTTCGAGCAGGCCCTTCTGCTGGGTGTACTTGCCCCAGACGCCGGCGAAGCAATCCGCCTGCAGCTCGACGCGCACCGACATCTGGTTGGCCTCGGTCTCGCTCATCGACTGGCGCATCTGGTTGAACTTCGGCAGCACGCCGATCAGGTTCTGAACATGGTGGCCAACCTCATGCGCGACCACATAGGCCTGGGCGAAATCGCCGGCCGCATCGAACTTCTGCGCGAGTTCGTCGAAGAAGCTCATGTCGAGATAGACCTTGCGGTCGCCAGGGCAATAGAACGGCCCGGAGGCGGCCGAGGCGAAGCCGCAGGCAGAACGCACCTGGCCACGGAAGAGCACCATCTTCGGCTCTTCATACTGCTGGCCGTTCGCCTGGAAGATGCCGTTCCAGGTGTCTTCGGTCTCGGCAAGCACCGTCGCCATGAACTGCTTCATTTCCTCTTCCTGAGCCGTGCCCTGCGGCGCTGGCGAGCCATCGCTCTGCTCGAAGCCCGGCATCTGCACCTGGCCACCGCCGCCTTCCAGCACCTGCAGCATGTCGATGCCCATGGCCTTGAGGATGAAGTAGAGGACGACGAGGAAGATGATCGTGCCGAAGCTCATGCCGCCGCCGGCGCGCCGCATGCCGCCGCCACCGGTCGGCATGCGAAAGCCACCACCGCGCCCGAACGGATTTCCGCCGCTGGGGCTCGCGCCGCGCTGGTCTTCGATATTGTCGGATTGGCGGCGGCCCTTCCATTCCATGATCTGTCCTCCCGGCCTCTGAAAGGCGTTGTCGGTTTGCTCTTTTATAAGACGGCCCTAACGTCGTTGTAAAACGCAATCGCGACCCGTAAGTTCGCGATCTCACCAATCTTTCTGCTGCGACGGGCAGATCGCAAAAGTGCTGACGGCAAGTGGGCAGCTGGACTCATCAGCCGTCCGCTTTGAGCAACCGCGACCGCCTTGACGCAAACCCGCTTTGCCGGTCCTATTCGCAATCGTGCAAAGGCGAGGAGGCACGGTCATGAAGGCATTGCGGCTCGAAGGTATCGGTCAATTGCGGGTCGCAGAAGTGCCAAAGCCCTCGCCCGGCCCTGACGATCTGCTGGTACGCGTCGAGGCCTGCGGCATCTGCGGTACGGACAGGCATCTGCTGCACGGCGAATTCCCCTCAAGCCCGCCGGTCACGCTCGGCCACGAATTCTGCGGCATCGTCGAGGCGGTAGGCAGCAGCGTTTGCGATATCGCAATCGGCGCGAGAATCACCGGCGACCCCAACATCGCCTGTGGCACCTGCCCGCAATGCAGTGCCGGGCGCATCAATCTCTGCCGCAATCTCCGGGCGATCGGCATCCATCGTGACGGTGGTTTTGCCGAATATGTGGTGATACCGCGCAAGCAGGCACATGAAATACCCCTGAGCCTCGATCCTGTGCATGGTGCCTTCTGCGAGCCGCTTGCCTGCTGCCTGCACGGCGTGGATATGGCGGGCATCCGCGCCGGCTCCTCCGTCGTCGTTCTCGGCGGCGGCGTGATCGGCCTGTTGGTGGTGCAGCTCGTCCGTCTCGCCGGCGCGACAACGGTTATCCTGTCGACAAGGCAGGCGGCCAAGCGCCGCCTTGCCGAAGAGGTCGGCGCGACGGCGACGGTCGATCCTTCCTCTGCCAATATCGTCGAGCAGATCGCCGGCGACACCGGGCTCGTTCCCGGCGGGGTCGATGTCGTCATCGAGTGCGCCGGCGTTGCCGAAACCGTCAGGCAGTCGACACGGCTTGCCAGGGCCGGTGGAACCGTCGTGATTCTCGGCGTCATGCCGAAGGGCGAGACCGTGGAAATCGAACCGTTCGACATTCTCTTTCGCGAACTGCGGGTGCTCGGATCCTTCATCAACCCCTTCGTCCACCGCCGTGCGGCAGACCTTGTCGCTGCGGGCACAATCGAGATCGACAAGCTGATTTCGCGGCGAGTAACGCTCGGCGAAGCCGCCGACGTCATTGCGCATCCGCCGGCCGCCGGAGAGGTCAAGGTTCTCGTCATCCCCGGCCGCGCCTGACATTCGCAGCACTGTTTCGCCGCGCGCAGAGCGCGCTGCGTGGCCAGAGGTGCGCAAATATGGCTGGTTCCTGTCGATTCCGGAATTTTCGGGGTTTCGCTTGCAGAAACATTTGCCTATAAGCCGCTTCTAGCCTGAAAAGACCCATCAATGCGTGCCCGGCCGGTGACCTCCCACCTCGGCCGGTTTTTCGCGCAGCTAGAAACGGATGATCGACCATGCCGAAGCGCCAAGATATCAAGTCCATTCTTATCATCGGCGCGGGGCCGATCGTCATCGGTCAGGCTTGCGAATTCGACTATTCCGGCACCCAGGCCTGTAAGGCGCTGAAGGAGGAAGGCTACCGCGTCATCCTCGTCAACTCCAACCCGGCGACGATCATGACCGATCCGGGCCTTGCCGACGCAACCTATGTCGAGCCGATCACCCCTGAGGTCGTCGCCAAGATCATCGCCAAGGAGCGCCCGGACGCGCTGCTGCCGACCATGGGTGGCCAAACCGCGCTCAACACGGCGCTCTCACTGCGCCGCATGGGCGTTCTCGACCGCTACAATGTCGAGATGATCGGCGCCAAGCCGGATGCCATCGACAAGGCCGAAGACCGCGCCCTCTTCCGCGAAGCCATGGCGAAGATCGGCCTCGAAACGCCGAAGTCGCGGCTGGCGAATGCCACCGACATCAAGGACCATGACCGCAAGACGCACGAGGCCGAGCGCGCCGAACTGAAGAGCCGGCTTTCCGGCGCCGAACTCGACAAGGCCCTCGACGACCTCGAGAACCAATGGAACCTTGGCGAAGGCGACCGCAAGCAGCGCTACATGAACCACGCGATGGCGATTGCCGCGCAGGCGCTCGACGATGTCGGCCTGCCCGCGATCATCCGTCCGTCGTTTACGCTCGGCGGCACCGGCGGCGGCATTGCCTATAACCGCACGGAGTTCTTCGACATCGTCGGCAGCGGCCTCGATGCGTCGCCGACCACCGAAGTGCTGATCGAAGAATCGGTGCTCGGCTGGAAGGAATACGAGATGGAAGTGGTCCGCGACACCGCGGACAACTGCATCATCATCTGCTCGATCGAAAACATCGACCCGATGGGCGTGCATACCGGCGATTCGATCACCGTTGCCCCGGCGTTGACGCTGACCGACAAAGAATACCAGATCATGCGCAACGCCTCGATCGCGGTTCTGCGCGAGATCGGCGTCGAGACCGGCGGCTCGAACGTTCAGTTCGCCGTCAATCCGAAGGACGGCCGTCTCGTCGTCATCGAAATGAACCCGCGCGTTTCGCGCTCTTCAGCTCTGGCGTCGAAGGCGACCGGCTTCCCGATCGCCAAGATCGCCGCGAAGCTCGCCATCGGTTACACGCTCGACGAACTCGACAACGACATCACCGGCGGCGCGACCCCGGCCTCGTTCGAACCGTCGATCGACTACGTCGTCACCAAGATCCCGCGCTTTGCCTTTGAGAAGTTTCCGGGCGCCTCGCCGGTTCTCACAACGGCGATGAAGTCGGTCGGCGAAGTCATGGCGATCGGCCGCACCTTTGCCGAATCGCTGCAGAAGGCGCTGCGTGGCCTTGAGACCGGTCTTACCGGCCTCGACGAAATCGAAATCCCCGACATGGACGAGAACGGCGATGGCCGTAACGCCATTCGTGCCGCGATCGGCACGCCGACCCCGGACCGCTTGCGCATGGTTGCCCAGGCGCTGCGCTTTGGCATGAGCGAAGAAGAAGTCCACGAGGCGAGCAAGATCGATCCGTGGTTCATCGCCCAGTTCAAGGCGATCGTCGACATGGAAGCGCGCATCCGCGAGCATGGCCTGCCTGTCGATGCCGAGAACCTGCGCATGCTGAAGGCCATGGGCTTCTCCGACGCCCGCCTGGCAACGCTCGGCGGCAAGCGCCCGAAGGAAGTGGCGGAACTGCGCAATGCGCTCAACGTCCGCCCGGTCTATAAGCGCATCGACACCTGCGCTGCCGAGTTCGCCTCGCCGACCGCCTACATGTACTCGACCTACGAGACGCCCTTCGTCGGCGCCGCTCGCTCGGAAGCCGAGGTCTCCGACCGCAAGAAGGTCGTCATCCTCGGCGGCGGTCCGAACCGAATCGGCCAGGGCATCGAGTTCGACTATTGCTGCTGCCACGCCGCCTTCGCCCTGAAGGATGCCGGCTATGAAGCGATCATGATCAACTGCAACCCGGAGACGGTGTCGACCGACTACGACACCTCCGATCGCCTCTACTTCGAGCCGCTGACGGCCGAAGACGTGATCGAGATCATGCGCGCCGAGCAGGAAAAGGGCGAACTCGTCGGCGTCATCGTCCAGTTCGGTGGCCAGACGCCGCTGAAGCTCGCCGAAGCACTCGAAAAGAACGGCATCCCGATCCTTGGCACCGCGCCTGACGCGATCGACCTTGCCGAAGACCGCGACCGCTTCCAGAAGCTCTTGATGAAGCTCGACCTCAACCAGCCGAACAACGGCATCGCCTACTCGGTCGAGCAGGCTCGCCTCGTCGCTGCCGAGATCGGCTTCCCGCTGGTCGTGCGCCCGTCCTACGTTCTCGGCGGCCGCGCCATGCAGATCATCCATTCGGAAAGCATGCTGCAGTCCTACCTGCTCGACACGGTTCCGGGCCTCGTTCCCGAGGACATCAAGCAGCGCTACCCGAACGACAAGACCGGTCAGATCAACACCCTGCTCGGCAAGAACCCGTTGCTCTTCGACAGCTACCTGACGAACGCGACAGAAGTGGACGTCGACTGCCTCTGCGACGGCAAGGACGTGTTCGTCTCGGGCATCATGGAGCACATCGAGGAAGCCGGCATCCATTCGGGCGACAGCGCCTGCTCGCTGCCGGTTCACACGCTCGACAAGGACATGGTCGACGAACTCGAGCGCCAGACGGCAGCCCTTGCCAAGGCGCTCAATGTCGGCGGCCTGATGAACGTGCAGTTCGCCATCAAGGACGGCACCATCTACGTGCTTGAAGTGAACCCGCGCGCCTCGCGCACCGTGCCCTTCGTCGCCAAGACCATCGGCGCGCCGATCGCCAAGATCGCCGCCCGCGTCATGACAGGCGAAGCGCTCGACGTGGCGATTGCTGCCTATGGCGAAAAGCCGGATCCGCGCAACCTCAAGCACATCGCCGTCAAGGAAGCGGTCTTCCCGTTCGCACGCTTCCCCGGCGTCGACACCCTGCTCGGCCCGGAAATGCGCTCGACCGGCGAAGTCATCGGCCTCGACACCGACTATGCGCTCGCCTTCGCCAAGTCGCAGCTCGGCGCCGGCGTCGACCTGCCGCGCGATGGAACGGTGTTCGTTTCGGTGCGCGACGAGGACAAGACCCGCGTGCTTCCGGCAATCCGCATCCTCGTCGATATCGGCTTCAAGGTGATGGCGACCGGTGGTACGGCCCGCTTCCTCGGTGAACACGGCATTGCCGCCACCAAGATCAACAAGGTCCAGGAAGGTCGGCCTCACGTTGAGGACGCGATCCGTAACCGTCACGTCCAGCTCGTCTTCAACACCACCGACAGCAACAAGGCGATCTCGGACTCCAAGTCGCTGCGTCGCGCGACACTGATGCAGAAGGTGCCCTACTACACGACCATGTCGGGTGCGGAAGCGGCTGCCCATGCCATCAAGGCTCTGAAGGCCGGCAGCCTCGAAGTGCGCCCGCTGCAGAGCTACTTCAAGGCCTAAGAACGAGAGCGGCGCGCGAACCTTCGCGCGCCGCCGCCATGCCCGAGGAGTGTTGCGCTTCAACAGCCTGCTCGCCGCTGAACGCCGCATGAACGACCGGTTCAGCCTGTATTCCCCCAGCACATGTTTCTATGACCCTGCGCACAGAGAGATCGGCGGCTTCGCCGGCGGGCGCGACATGGGGCAAGATCGTGCAACTCTATTTCTTTGATTTGCTGTGGGGCGACGAGCACTTCGTCGATGAAGACGGTATCTGCCATTTCGACGAGGGATCGGCCCTCTATTACGGCCAGCGGGTCGCGGACAAGATCGGTCGCGATGCGGATTATGGTTCGTTGAAGGTTCAGGTCCTTTCCAGCAACCGCAGGCTGCTGGCAACGATCGTGCCCTCCATCGGCCGCGGCGCCGAACAGCGGGCGTTGCTTGCTCGCCGCCACGTCGGCGCGTCTCTGTCAGCTGCAGCCTGAAGCAGTACCAAGAGCAAAGCGCGGGAACAGCCATCCTGCGCTTGATCGCACTGATCAGTCTGCCGCCAGCGCCTCAGCAGCCGTTCTGCCCCGATCACGACGCGCGTGGCTCGCTGCGAGCCGCACGGTTCTGACACCCAAATACAGAGAAGCCGTGGAGATCAGAAACGCGACGACGAAGACCGTGAACAAGGCGGCGTGCATCGTGGCAACGTTCGCCTGCTCGTCGAAACCGCGAAGATTGGCCGTCAGCCCGCAGATCGCCGCGCCGATCGCATAACCGGCCGACTGCAATGTCGGCAGAAACGCCGAGGTCTTGTCCCGCTCTCCTCGCAAGGAGACGTCCATCATCAACTGGCTGAGTGTGCCCCACGATATGCCGAACCCTGCGCCAACGGCGATCTGGCTCGGGAAGACCAGCCGGTAATCGTCGATCGCGAAGGCGACCATCAGGCCAGCAAGCCCGAGACTGAGAAGCGCTGGACCCGCAGGGATCAACTTCACGCGCAGAGCGTGGGAGTGCAGGCTTGCGACGGCGATTGCGGTCACGCTCCAGGATATCGCCATCAGTGCTGCGGAAAAGCCAGCGGCCGTAGGGCTGAAACTCCAGACATGTTGCAGGCCGTAGATGAGATATACCGAGCCGGACGCCTGAGCGAGGGGCATCAGCAGCACGACCCAAAGTCCGGTGCCGAGCGGTTTTGTGAGCTGAAAAGCACCGGCGGGCAGGATCGAATGCTCTGCCCGGCGGTCTGTTGCGACGGCCGCCCAGAGGATGGTCAGCGCCGTTGCCAGCGCCGCCGCCATCAGGGGGACGCTGCTCGCCGTATTTGAGACCGATATCAGCAATATGCCGGAACCGACGACGGTTAGCCGCAGAAGCGGAATTGGGCGAGGCGTGTCGCTCGATGGCACCTTGCGTGCCGGCACGATCAACAGAACGAGCGCGACGAAGATGACGGTTGCGGGAACATTGACGGCGAAGGCCGCCCGCCATGACCAGTATTCCGTCAGGAAGCCGGATACGAGCGGGCCGCCAAAGGCCGCCGTTGCCCAGACGATGGCCTCGGCTCCGAATACCTTCGGGACCAGGCGCGGCGGGAAGAGTTCGGGGATCAGCGCGTAGCAGACCGCTGCAATGATCCCCTCGCCGAATCCTTGAAACACACGACCGGCGAGGACCTGCGGCATGCTGCCGGCGGCAGTCGCGACGAGGGTGCCGACGACAAAGATGAGCGCGGCCGTAATCAGCGTCCCGCGTGCGCCAAACCTGGACTTGAGCGTGGCGGCAACAGCGCCGCCGAGAATGGCAAAGACGAGATAGAGCGTGACGGCCCAGGACAACAGCGTAGCGCCGCCGATCTCTTCGACGGCTGTGGGCAGCGCGGTCGCTACGAAAAACTCGTTGAAGGCGAACAACGCGACCCCGAGGCAAAGGGCAGCCGTCGTCGCCAGATAGTCCGGCCGCAGCAGTTCGCTCCAGCGGCCGTCCTCCTGAAGTGCGGTATCGCCTTCGCCTGCCTTCGTTTCGTCCCTCGCCAGAACCATGCCCAACGTTCCTCGTGCTATCTCTTCGGAACACTTCTGTTACGACCTCAACCGCGGTTGAGGTAAAGCGCTTTCTGCGCAGCTTGCCACCCCGTCGCCTCCCCCACAAGTTGCAGCGGCATTTCAGGGTTCGGTGGACGACGGCGAAATATCTGGCTTTCGCGCTTCCGTTTCTGCTATAACGAAGGTTCGAAGTTTCGGACGGTTCCGGCGTTTGCGCGCCGGAGACCGTTTTCTTTTGCGTTGGCGCCGCCCAAAGGGCGGCGCCTCGTGCTTGATGAAGGACATTGAAATGGTCGAAAAAGTGCCGATGACCCAGGGCGGATTCGTCAACCTGCAGGAGGAGCTGCGCTGGCGCCAGCAGGAAGAACGACCGCGAATCATCGAGGCGATTGCCGAAGCCCGTGCACATGGCGACCTGTCGGAAAATGCCGAGTACCACGCTGCCAAGGAAGCGCAGAGCCACAACGAAGGCCGCATCACCGAGCTCGAAGACTTGATCGCCCGCGCGGAAGTCATTGATCTCTCGAAGATGTCTGGCTCCAAGATCAAGTTCGGCGCCAAGGTGAAGCTCGTCGACGAAGACACTGAAGAGGAAAAGACCTACCAGATCGTTGGCGACCAGGAAGCCGACGTGAAGGCCGGCCGCATCTCGATCTCGTCGCCGATCGCCCGCGCGCTGATCGGCAAGGAAGTCGGCGATTCCATCGAAGTGAACGCCCCCGGCGGCTCCAAGGCCTACGAGATTCTCGCCGTCAACTGGGGCTGATCAGCCCCAGGCAGGGGCGAAGTCTTCCTTCGCCCCCTTTTCTCTTTCTCCCAAAGACGATCATTGCTCGCGCAAGGAGTGCGCTTTCGTGGCCGATATCCGGAACGTCGAGGTCATCGCTCCCAATTTCAAGCGCCGTCTCTCGGGCGTGACGTCTACCATCATCCAGTTGATTCCGATCCAGCGCGCGCTCGGCGAAAAGATCGCCGTGCTTGGTCCGGGCCTGCCTGACACCTTGCCCTCGATCCGCTTCCGCGATCTTCTGCGTCTGTGGAGTGCACCGGACGGACGGCCTTGCCGGGTCTGGCATGCGCGCCGCAATGTCGAGATGCTGCCGGCGATCGTGCTGCGCGACCTGCTGGGCATGAAGCTGAAGATCGTCTTCACCTCCGCTTCTCAGCGCCGCCACACCGGCTGGAGCAAGTTCCTGATTTCGCGTATGGACGCGGTGATCGCGACGAGCGGCAAGACCTCCGCCTATTTGCAGGTGCCGAACACGGTCATCCTTCACGGCATCGACACCAAGCGCTTCCAGCCGCCGGCCGACGCAGGTGCGGCCAAGGCCGCGCTCGGCCTGGATCCGGCGCAAAAATATGTCGGCTGCTTCGGGCGGGTGCGGAAGCAGAAGGGCACCGATCTCTTCGTCGATAGCATGATTGCGCTTCTGCCGTGCCGGCCCGGCTGGAGCGCCATCGTCGCCGGTCGCGCGACCGGCCCGCACGTGGCATTCGAGAACGAACTGAAAGAGCGGGTTGCAAAGGCCGGGCTTACCGATCGCATCCGTTTCGTTGGTGAACATACCAACATTCCGGACTGGTACCGCGCGCTCGACCTTTTCGTTGCGCCGCAACGCTGGGAAGGTTTCGGGCTGACGCCGCTCGAAGCGATGGCAACGGGCGTGCCCGTCATCGCAACCGATGTCGGCGCATTTTCGGAACTGGTCGTCGTCGGCGAGCAGGAAACCGGCACGGTGATCGCCGCCAACGATCTGCAGGCGATGGTGGAAGCAACCGCCGGTTTTATCGACGATGATCACCGTCGGGCCTTGGCTGGCGCCAACGGTCTGGGCCTAACCCGCGCATCCTTCGCAATCGAGGGCGAGGCCCGCGCGATCAACGCCGTCTACGAGCGCCTGATGCGTTCCTGATCGGCTGCCATCGTGATGGCAGCCGCGCGATCGAATTTGCCTCAGCGCTTTGAAGCGAAGAGCTTCAGATAGGCGTCCGTGATCGCCTGCTTCGAGAACTGGTTCATCAGCGTCTCATAGCCGCGTTCGGCAAGGCGTTCACCCAGCGACGGATCGCCTGCGATCCGATCGATCGCCTGGGCAAAGCCGTCGGCGTCACCAATATCGACCATCAAGCCGTTTTCGCCGTCGCGCATGAACCATTGCGGTCCTTCCGATCGGCTGGACACGACAGGCGTGCCTTGCGCCCAGGATTCGAGGATAACGTTGCCGAGCGGCTCGTGGCTCGATGCCATGACGAAGATATCCGAAGCAGCAAGAAAAGGCCGCGTGTCCTTCTGCCAACCGGCAAAGCGCACGCGCTTCGACACGCCGAGGTCGGCGGCGAGCTTTTCCAGGTTTGCCCGCTCTTCGCCGTCGCCCACCAGCCAGAGATAGGCGTCCGGCACCTTGGCGATCGCCTGGATCAGGGTGTGGAAGCCCTTGCGCGGAACGAAGCGCCCCATCGACATGACCACAGGCACGTTCTCAGGTGTGTCGAGCGTGGCGCGGCTGATTGGCGCCACCCGCTCGGTTCCGGTGAAGTTGGAAATCACCTCGACTT
Source organism: Ensifer sp. LBL (assembly GCF_050435225.1). NCBI lineage: Bacteria > Pseudomonadati > Pseudomonadota > Alphaproteobacteria > Hyphomicrobiales > Rhizobiaceae > Ensifer > Ensifer sp. LBL. The sequence continues at coordinate 505,990 of NZ_JBNDJY010000003.1, forward strand.
CGCGCTTCCAGCCGATCTTGCGCACATGCTCGGCAATGCCCGGCGTATTGCAGACGAGGCAATCGGTGTTGCGGAAATAATCGAGGCGCAACGGATAGTCGCCGAGACGCGAGATCTTGATGCAGCCCTTGTAGTTGGGCATCAGGCGGCTGGCGCGCGGCATCCAGGCAAACAGCGCGTCGGGCTTCTCGCGCCGCGCCATGCTGCTGACCTTCATCGGCAAGAGAATGCGATCGAGCGAAAGGTTGCGGAAGTTGCTTTCGATGATGCGCGTCGCGCCCTCGATGTCTTTCCGCCAGATGCGACCCGGCCGGATAACCGAGGTCTGCTCAACGCCGCGCTCGCCGAGCGCGTTGACCAGGTGGACGAAGAAGCGCTCAGCGCCGCCGTCCTTGCCGAAGTGAAAATGCATGACTTTCATGGAAACCTCACCGCTGGTTCTGCCGCCGATCCATGTCGTCATGGTTCGGGTGGCGTTTCAGCGCGTGCCTCTGATAGATCTTGGCGGCAGTCAGGAAAGCGTAGACCGCCCCCGTCATCGCCTCGATGAAGCCTGGAAAGCCGCAGCGCCACAGGCCGTTACGGAAATAGAGCCGGAGGAAATAGAGCGGCGGGCTGAACAGCATCTTGTAGGGCCGCGCCGACTTGCCGGCGGCGAACTGCTGGTCGGCCTTGAGCGTCGAATACTTGTTTTCCTTGAGGATCTGCTCGTCGATGATCAGCGGCCGGTAGTGCAGCAGACTGCCCTTGGGGGCAGCGCCGACCGCGCCATCCGGCACGATGCCTTCGTGGACCTTCTGGTTAAGGTCGTAGCGGCCCCTGCCCTGGCGGATAAGCCGCAGGTTCCGTCGCTCGTGCGCGCGCTCCGGCGTGTAGCCGTAGCCGATCAGATAGGGCCTGCGCGCGACGCGCCAGCCAACCGTCTCCGGTGGCGCATCGAGCAGTGACGGCAGCAGCGCCTTCAGCGGTTCGTCGAGGCGTTCGTCGGAATCGATGTTGAAGCACCAGGGCTGCGTACATTGATCAAGCGCGAACTGCTTCTGGCCGGCATAGCCCCGCCACGGCTCATGCAGGAAACGGATCGGCCAGCCCTTGTCGATATAGGACTGCACGAGTGCCGGCGTTCCGTCGGTCGAACCGGAATCGACGATGACGATTTCTGAGCATTGCTCGAGGCTCTCGATGCAATTGCCGAGATAGGCTTCTTCGTTCTGGCAGATGATGAAGGCGGACAGCGGAAGCTTGTTCATGGGCAGGCCTTAGATCTGGACGAGGCCGATATCCTTGACCTGGCGAATGGTCAGCATCGTGCGCACCGTATCGACGCGTTCGTTGGCCGTCAGCACTTCGATGACGAAATCCTGGAAAGTCGTAAGGTTTTCGGCGACACAATGCAGGAGAAAGTCGCTTTCGCCGGAAACCGTCCAGGCCTGCCGGACGATCTGCCATTCGGCGGTGGCGGCGGCGAAGGCCTTGAGATCGGCTTCCGACTGGCGCTTCAGGCCGACCATGCAGAAGGCGACGAGATCAAAGCCGAGCGCCGGAGCGTTCAGCAGCGCGTGATAGCCCTTGATGACGCCCGTCTCTTCGAGCTTGCGCACGCGCCGGAGGCACGGCGGCGCGGAGATGCCGACCCTTTGCGCGAGATCGACATTGGTCATCCGGCCATCACGCTGGAGCTCGCGAAGGATCTTGAGATCGATAGCGTCGAGCTCGACTTGTTTCGTCATGAACGTTCGTCCTTTTCGTGGTGACTTTGAGCGCGAGGCAAAGTCGAAAACTTGTGTCTGCCGATGGTGAGGTTGCCCCGATCGTGGGCGACGTCGACTGATGCGTCCCTATCCCGGCGCTGCCGCGATCGTCTCGGTCGAGATTTTCGGCAAGGCGCGCTCGTCAAGGGCAAGGTCGTCTCGAGTCGGTGCGTGGCCGAGCGCAGCGCGTTCGCAGTGCAACCATGCACGGCCGGCATTCAACCCCATATGCTTCTCCAGCAAAGTGAATCCGCGTGAAATATCGTCAAACCCGCTGGACAACAAGCAGCCCGGCCGACTATTCGCGGGAAAACGGCGTTGGCGATGCCGGCAGATGTGCAAATAGAGGTGGACATCGTCAGAAGCGACACGAAGTGCGCTCCACTGCCGCCGCGCGCTCCGGCGCGAGACGCGGATCGATGCCGGGCCGCCCCCTGTGCCTTAAGCGCGTCATCTGGTGGCAAAACCGGGCTTCAGGCTCAAGCACTTGTGTGTATCAGGCTGTGCGCTCTTGAAAGTCATGGTGGGGAATACCTAAAGTATGGAACGATTTCCCATTGACGCAATGGAATCGGATGGGGACGCAATCCTCTCCGATGAACGAAGGACAAGATTATGACTGCCCGTCACGTGAAAGTGCTGATCATCGGCTCCGGCCCGGCCGGCTACACCGCCGCCATCTATACGGCGCGCGCCATGCTCGAGCCCGTGTTGATCGCCGGCATGGAACAGGGCGGCCAGTTGATGATCACGACGGACGTCGAAAACTACCCGGGCTATGCCGATCCGGTCCAGGGCCCGTGGATGATGGAACAGATGCTGAAGCAGGCGACCCATGTCGGCGCCGAGATCGTCAACGATCTCGTGACCGATGTCGACCTGTCGGTTCGTCCGTTCCGCGTCAAGACCGACAGCGGCAACGACTGGACGGCGGACGCACTGATCATCGCCACCGGCGCCAAGGCCAAGTGGCTCGGCATCGAGACCGAACCGACCTTCATGGGCTTCGGCGTCTCGGCCTGCGCCACCTGCGACGGCTTCTTCTATCGCAACAAGGACGTGATCGTCGTCGGCGGCGGCAACTCGGCCGTCGAGGAGGCGCTTTATCTCTCGAACCTCGCCAAGACCGTGACGGTCGTTCACCGCCGCGATTCCTTCCGCGCCGAAAAGATCCTGCAGGAGCGCCTGTTCGCCAAGCCGAACGTCAAGGTGATCTGGGATCACGAGGTCGTCGAATATCTGGGTGCGCCGGCCAAGCCGCCGATGCCCGCTTCCGTCAACGGCGTGAAGCTGCGCAACACCAAGACCGGCGAAACCTCCGACATGGTCACCGACGGCGTGTTCGTCGCGATCGGTCATGCGCCTGCGGTCGAACTTTTCAAAGGCAAGCTTCGGCAGAAGTCCAACGGCTATCTCTGGACCGCAGCCGATTCGACGGCGACCGACGTGCCCGGCGTTTTTGCCGCAGGCGACGTGACGGACGACATTTACCGTCAAGCGGTTACGGCGGCCGGCATGGGCTGCATGGCAGCGCTTGAGGCCGAGAAATACCTGGCGGGTCATATGCCCGTCGCAATTGCAGCCGAATAGAAGCTGCGAATCGGGGTGGTGTCGCTGAGGCACCTCGCCCGTGTGGGAACAGATGCATCAGCCACGCCCGGAAGACAGGACCCCGTCTTCCGGAGTGGTTTCTTATGGGGGACTTCATGTCGCTGGACTGGGACAAACTGCGCATTTTTCACGCGGCGGCCGAGGCTGGGTCGTTCACCCATGCGGCAGACAAGCTTCATCTTTCGCAGTCCGCGATCAGCCGGCAGGTCAGCTCGCTGGAGCAGGATGTCGGCATAAAGCTGTTCCACCGTCATGCGCGCGGCCTGATCCTCACCGAGCAGGGCGAGATCCTCTATCGCACCGCGCATGAAGTGCTGATGAAGCTCGAAAGCGTCAAGGTCCAGCTGAGCGAGACCACCGACAAGCCGAGCGGCAAGCTGCGCATTACCACCACGGTCGGTCTCGGCCAGGGCTGGCTCACCGACAAGATCCAGGAATTCATGTCGCTGCACCCGGAGGTGCAGGTTCAGCTCATCCTCGACAACGAGGAACTGGACGTGAACATGCGCCATGCGGACTGTGCCATCCGCCTGCGTCAGCCGCAGCAGTCGGATCTCATCCAGCGCAAGCTCTTCACCGTGCACATGCACGTCTATGCAGCTCCGTCCTACATCAACAAGTATGGCGAGCCGCAGTCGGTCGAGGATCTCGACAACCACCGCATCATCACCTTCGGCGAGCCCGCGCCGAACTATCTGCTCGACGTCAACTGGCTCGAGATCGCCGGCCGCGATTCCGACAATCCGCGCGTGTCGCATCTGCAGATCAACAGCCAGACCTCGATCAAGCGCGCCTGCCTGCTCGGCATCGGCGTCGCCATGCTGCCCGACTATATCGTCGGCCGCGACCCTGGCCTCATCCAGCTGCCGATCAGCGCCGACATCCCGTCCTTCGATACCTATTTCTGCTATCCGGACGAGATGAAGAACGCAGCCAAACTCAAGGTCTTCCGCGACTACATCGTCGCCAAGGCCCGCAACTGGAACTTCTAGCGCGCTCCGCGCGAATGATCATTTTCCGAGCATTTTCCCGAGTGAATGCCAACCTTCTGTTTTTGCATCGATATTACCAATGCGCCGGCACAATTGTGCGGCGCATTTTTATTGTGCGCCGCAGAAATAGGCAGGGATGCGCGCATGACATGGCTGTCATGCACAGAAAATGATTGTTGCGCGCCCAAAAAAGCAGCATACCAAACTCAGCTGATGCATCTTTGGTGGCTTCTCCTCCCAGTGCCACCGCAGCAGCTGTTCCCCTCTGGAGGTTTAATTACCTTCACAACTTATAAGGGCCCAAGTCATCTTGTGGCCCTCTTTTTTTGTCTACTGTTAGATACAGGCGAACCGTGATGAAAATCACAGCCGGCTATTGAAAGCCGATACTTCGCTTCCCATATTAAAATGCAGCTGATGCATTCTTGGTGGCTTCTCCTCCCCGCCACCGCATTAGCTGTTCCCCTCTGGAGGTTCTTATTACCTTCACAACTACAAGGGCCCAAGTTTTCTTGAGGCCCTCTTTTTTTGCCTGCAACACGCTCACGGTGTTGTGATTTGAATATCGTGTTTTAGCGATACATCTATCGATAAAACACGATACGGCGATATACAATGGACCGAGACGAAATCCTCAAGGCGCTTGCCCATCCCGTACGGGTCAACATCCTCGCCTGGCTGAAGGAGCCGCAGCGCCATTTTCCGAGCCAGGAGCATCCGCTCGATCTCGGCGTATGTGCCGGCCAGTTCGAACGCTGCGGCCTGTCGCAGTCGACCGTTTCCTCGCATCTCGCTGTGCTTCAGCGCGCCGGCCTGGTGACCACCCGCAAGGTTGGCCAATGGATCTTCTACCGCCGCGATGAAGAGACGATCGCCGCCTTCCTCAAGAGCCTCGGCGATCTCTAAGACGCACCTTCTCCCCAAGCAGACCTCCTCCCTGAAAGGACCTCCCATGGCCTCGCTTTTCGACCCCATCACCATCGGCGACATCGCGCTGAAGAACCGCGTCGTGATGGCGCCGCTGACCCGCAACCGGTCGCCGGGCGCTGTTCCGAACACCCTGAACGTGACCTATTACGAGCAGCGTGCGACGGCCGGCCTGTTGATCACGGAGGGAACGGCGATCACCCAGCAGGGCCAGGGCTATGCCGACGTGCCGGGCCTCTATACGCCGGAAGCGCTCGACGGATGGCGCAAGGTGACGGACGCAGTGCATGCCAAGGGCGGCCGGATCGTCGTCCAGATGTGGCATGTCGGCCGCATTTCGCATGATTCGCTGCAGCCGGGCGGCGGCAAGCCCGTGGCGCCGTCGGCCATTCGCGCCAAGTCCAAGACCTATCTGGTCAATGCCGACGGTACCGGTTCCTTTGCCGAAACCTCCGAGCCGCATGCGCTGGAGATCGCCGAGATCAAGGCGATCGTCGAGGACTATCGCAAGGCTGCGCGCGCCGCGATCGACGCCGGCTTCGACGGCATCGAGATCCACGCGGCCAACGGCTATCTCATTGACCAGTTCCTGCGCTCGGGTTCGAACCACCGCACGGATGCCTATGGCGGTTCGATCGAGAACCGCGGCCGCTTCCTGTTCGAGGTCATGGATGCCGTGACGAATGAAATCGGCGCCGGCCGGGTCGGTATCCGCCTTTCGCCTGTCACCCCCGCCAACGATGCCTTTGATCCGCAGCCGCAGCAGGTCTTCGGCCATGTGGTCAAGAATCTCGCCCGCTATCCCCTCGCCTATATCCACATCATCGAAGGCGCGACCGGCGGCCCGCGCGACCACCAGCAGGGCGACCAGCCATTCGACTACGACGCCCTGCGTTCGACCTATGTCGCCGCTGGCGGCAAGGCTGCCTGGATGACCAACAATGGCTATGACAGGGCGCTCGCCGTGAAGACGGTCAAGGACGGCGAAGCCGACCTCGTCGCCTTCGGCAAGCCGTTCATTGCCAATCCTGATCTCGTCGAGCGGTTGAAGCGCGATGCGCCGCTGAACGCGCCGGATCAGGCAACCTTCTATGGCGGTGGCGCCAAGGGCTATACCGACTATCCCGCCCTTGAACAGGTCGCCTGACACTCCCACATGGCAATGCTCCGCCTCCTTGGCGGAGCATTTGTCCTTGGGAATGAAGAGCTTATGTTTTCGCTATATTCAGAGAAATGGTCATTGCATCCTGACGGCGACGTCATCGTAACCCCCTCCAGCCGTCTTTACCCCGTCCGCTATCGCGGCCAGCAGGCGATGCTCAAGGTCGCCGAGGACCCGGAAGAGAAGTATGGCCGCCTGCCGCTGCTCTACTGGAACGGGCAAGGCGCTGCCAAGGTCTATGAAGCCGATGGCGACGCGGTACTGATGGAGCGCACGGACAGCCGGCGCAACCTCTTCCACATGGCGATGACCGGAAGCGACGAGGATGTGACGCGCATCATCTGCCGCACTGTCGCCGCGCTTCATGCTCCGCGCTTAACACCGGTTCCCGGCGATCTCGTGCCGCTCGACAGATGGTTCGCCTCTCTGGAAACGGCTGCTCCCGCTCAAGGCGGGCTCTTTGCGCGCGCGCTCGAGGCGGCGAAAAGCCTGTTAGCCGATCCCGAACCGCCGGTCGTCCTGCATGCCGACGTGCACCACGCCAACATCCTCGATTTCGGCGACCGCGGCTGGCTGGCGATCGACCCGAAACGCGTGCTCGGCGATCGCGGCTACGACTACGCCAACCTCTTCTGCAATCCGGAACTGCCCCTAGTTACCGCTCCGGGCCGGCTGCAGCGGCATCTGCCCATCGTCGCCAAGGAGACTGGGCTTCACCCACACCGTATCCTCACCTGGGTGCTCGCCTATGCCGGGCTTTCCGCAGCCTGGTTCCTGGAAGACAACGACGAATTCGGTGTCGAGAACGACCTCGAAATGGCGCGGATCGCCATCGCAGAGCTCGACCGCTAAGCTCACCCCGTCCGCAACAGAACGACGGCGTAGATACAGGTCTCTCCGCCGTCATTGCGGAAGACACAATCCTGCGGCGGGCCGAGCTCGAGGCAATCCCCGACGCCAAGCGTATGGGTCTCCAGCCCTTCCACGAAGGTCAGGCGCCCTGCACTCACCCATATCCACCGGCGATGGAGCGCATAGGCGGATGCCGGGATCGGCACCTCGGCGCCGGCCGGAAGCTCGACCTCGACCAGCTCGAGCGGCAGGTCCGACATCGGCGACACGTGGCGCCGGAGGTAGCCGGTCTGCGGATCGCGCCACACCGCCTGATCCTGGCGTCGCGACAGCCTGCCCTGGCTCATCTCGGCCCGCGCGATCAGGCTGGACATGGTGAGCCCGAACGCACCGGCGAGCTTTGCCAGCAGCGTCGCCGTCGGGCTGCTGTCGCCCCGCTCGACCTTGTGGATCATCGCGCGCGAGACGCCGGAGCGCTCCGAAAGATCGCTCAGCGACCAGCCGCGCGCCTCCCTTTCCAGACGAATTCGTTCACTGAGCCGTTGATCCAAGCTGTCTACTTTAGTATTCATATCGTAGTCATATAGTGAACGAATGCGAGGAGCAAGCATGCTGATCCGGGCGGCCATCCAAGACGACCTGCCAATCATCTGCGACATCTACAACGACGCCGTGGCGAACACGACAGCGATCTGGAACGATACCCTGGTCGATGTCGCCAATCGAACAGCCTGGCTGAAGGCGCGCACGGACGCGGGTTATCCGGTGCTGGTAGCGGTCTCGGACGAAGGCGATGTCATCGGCTATGCGTCCTTCGGCGATTGGCGCGCCTTCGATGGCTACCGCCACACGGTCGAGCACTCCGTCTATGTTCACAAGGATCGGCGCGGTGGCGGTATTGGCCGGAAACTCATGGAAGCGCTGATCGCCGAGGCCGAGCGGTTGGGCAAGCATGTGATGATCGCCGGGATCGAGTCGGAGAACGCAGCCTCGATCCGCCTTCATGCCCAACTGGGTTTCGAGGATACCGGCCGATTGCGCGAAGTCGGCACGAAGTTCGGCCGCTGGCTCGACCTGACATTCATGCAACTGGTGCTCCAGACGGGCTCGCCGCGCTAAGCCGCGGCGCCGCCTCGACAATGGTCGTTTGTCGAGGCGGCGGGAGATGCTATGAACCTTCAAGGACTGTTTCTGGAAACATTTTGACGTGGGTCTTCGGCAGAAGGTCAGATCGGGCGCCTGGGCACGTGTCGCGAAAGCGGCACTGGCGCTGGCTGTCAGCATTCCGTCGCTGAGCGCCGTCCCCGCGGCGGCTCGTATCGATGATCTCGCTCCACGGCCCAAATGCGTCTATTCCGGCCCGTCGGCTACCGACCCCGCCAAGTCGCTCTGCATCAGCAAGGAAAACTTCGCCCGCGATATCTGCGGCGTGATCGACCACTATGCGGCCGTCAACGACCTGCCCGCGGCTTTCTTCGCCCGCCTGATCTGGCGCGAAAGCCTGTTTCGGCCCAATGCCGTCAGCCCCAAGGGCGCTGAAGGCATCGCGCAATTCATGCCGGGAACGGCGAAGATGCGGGGGCTCAACAACAGCTTCGATGTGGTCGAGGCGCTCGGCAAGTCGGCGGAATATCTGAACGAACTCAAGTCGCGCTACGGCAATCTCGGCTATGCGGCTGCCGCCTACAATGCCGGCGAGAACGGGCTCGAGCGTTTTCTCGAGGTCGATTGGCTGCCGGCGGAAACGCGCAACTACGTGCTTGCGATCACCGCTTACAGCGTCGAGGACTGGCGCGACAATCCGCCAAAGATCCTCGACCTGACGCTCGACAAGAACAAGACCTTCATCGACGGCTGCGTGGCACTCGCCAGCACCCGCAATCTGCGCGACATCGAGGTGATCGACGAGGCGGAATGGGCGCCCTGGGGCGTGCAGCTTGCCGCGCATTTCCAGAAGTCGGTGGCGCAGCGATTGTTCGTCAGCGCAGTCAAGCGGTTGCCGGAGCCGATCCGCAGTGAGAAGGCGCTTCTCCTGCGCGAACGCAATGCCAGCTTTGGCCTCAGGATCCGCTACGCCGCACGCATCGGCCGCGAGACCCAGGCGGACGCAAACAAGCTTTGCGCCACGATTCGCAAGAGCGGCGGCGCTTGCCTCGTCTTCCGGAACTGACCGGTATCAGGGCCCAGCCGAAATCGATCCTCGACATGGACGCGCCCTAGCCTGTGGCACGCCCTTGTGGAAGCGCCGGCCGGTCGCTCAGGCAACCAAGCCCGCGGAGCGTCGTTGCGACAGCCTCGTCGATCGGCGTGTGCGGCTCTTCGCCGAGCACGGCAAGCAGCCGCTCGTTCGGCATTCTCAAGGGTTCGCGCCAGAGATAACGCATCTTGCGCAACTCCCTGAAGAGCGGAACGAAGGGCGACGCCAGGTCGATCAGCCACCACGGGAAGGCGCGGACGGGAAGCGCGGGCTTGCCAACGACCCGGCGGATCGCCGCAATCATCTCGGCGCCATTGCGGTCGAGGAAGCCCTGCATGTGGTAGACGGCGAAAGGCGGCAGGTCCTCGGTGCGCTCGACAAGGCGGATCATGGTTTCGGCCACATCGGGCAGATAGGCCCATTGATGGCCGATGCCTTCGCGGCCCGGGTAGGAAATCGCGCCCAACGGTTTGCCCGGTTTCACCAGCCCTTGCGAAAACCAGTTATTGGCCGCACCGGGACCGAAGAAGTCACCTGCCCTGACGATGATGACACCGACACCCGCCTCCGACGCATCCTTCAAGCGACGCTCCATCTCCTTGCGAATCTGACCCTTGTCGGTGTCCGGGTTCTGCGGTGCGTCCTCCGTCAGGACGGGAAAGGCGTCGCGGCCGAAATTGTAGATCGTCCCTGGCAAAAGGATGCGTGCGCCGGTAGCCCTGGCGGCAGCGATCGTATTGTCGAGCATCGGCAGCACCAGGGTGCCCCAATTGCGGTAGCCAGGCGGATTGACCGCGTGCACGATCAGATCGACGCCTTCGGCAGCAGTGCGAACGTCGCTCGCGTTCATGGCGTCGCCTTGCCGCCAGTCGAACGCCGGCTCGGTCTGCGCCGCCGTTTCAGCATTTCGGTTCAAGGCACGCACCTGCCAGCCACGCCTTTTGAGCCCGCGCGCGACGGCGCTACCGATACCGCCCGTTGCGCCGAGCACCAGCACGCATCTTGTTTTCTGTTGCATCTCGGTCATGTCACGCTCCATCCGTTTCGATGGAGGCAGGATCAGGCATTCACGGGCTAAACGGAATTGCCGAAAAATATTGCACCGCTATACTGAAATGCATGAGCAAGATGGATTTGAGCTGGGATTTCTATCGAACGTTCCTCGCGGTTCTTGACGAGGGATCGCTGTCGGCCGCCGCTCGCGAGCTTGGCCTGACGCAGCCAACCGTTGGCCGTCATGTGGACGCCATGGAAGCCGCGCTCGGCTATCCGCTCTTCGTGCGCTCCCCGCACGGCCTGTTGCCGACCGATGCCGCGCTGGCGCTCAAGCCCTATGCCGAGACGCTCGCCGCGACGTCGGCTGCACTCTTGCGCGCCGCGTCGAGCCAGCGCGATACGGTCAGCGGCGCAGTGCGCATCAGTGCCAGCGAAGTCATCGGCATCGAGGTGCTGCCGCCGATCCTCACAGAACTGCACGAGGCCTATCCGGAGCTGACGATAGAACTCTCCGCTTCGGACATGGTCGAAGACCTCTTGCGTCAGGAGGCCGATATCGCCGTGCGCATGGTGGCGCCCGCGCAGGATGCGCTGATCGCCCGCCATCTCGGCGCGGTTCCCTTGAGCTTTCACGCCCACCGCCGCTATATCGAGCGACGCGGTATGCCGCAGACACTGGCCGAGCTTAGCGATCACAGCCTGATCGGCTACGACCGCGAGACGGCTGCGATCCGGGCGATCGTCGCCCGCTCGCCGGAACTGCCGGCGACACATTTTGCGCTGAAGGCCGATAGCAACCTTGCCCAACTGGCCGCGATCCGCGCCGGCTTCGGCATCGGTATCTGCCAGAACGGGCTTGCGGCACGCGATCCCGATCTTCTACCGGTGCTGCCGGAACTGTTCGAAATGAAGCTCGACACCTGGCTGGTGATGCACGAGAACCTGAAGACGGCGCCCCGCTGTCGCGTCACGTTCGACGCACTTGCCTCGGGGCTACGGGCCTATATTCGTGGCACTGCGCTCGCAGACGCGAATACCGAGATCTGATTTCAGGCACCTCCCGCCGACGGCTCGATACTGGTGCCGACCCACGAAAAAGCCCGCCAAAATGGCGGGCTTTCTGTTTCCTTGGCACTTCAAGTGGAGCGCTTAATCCTCGGATTCGGCTGGCGTTTCCACTGCGCCGTTCTCGACGACAGCCTCTTCGCCTTCCTCTTCATCGCTCTCCGGCTCGCTGATGCGCTCGACCGATACGACCTTCTCATCCTTGGCGGTCGAGAAGATGGTGACGCCCTTGGTCGCGCGGCTCGCAAGCCGGACGCCATTGATCGGCACGCGGATCAGCTGGCCGCCATCGGAGACGAGCATGATCTGGTCGTTGTCTTCGATGGGGAAGGCAGCAACAAGAACGCCGATTTCCGTCGTCTTCGAGGTGTCGGTGGCACGGATGCCCTTGCCGCCACGGCCAGAGGTGCGGAAATCGTAGGACGACGAGCGCTTGCCGAAGCCCTTCTCCGAGACCGTCAGCACGAACTGTTCGCGTGCCTTCAGTTCCTCGAAGCGTTCGTTCGACAGCTCTCCGCCGTCAGCGACTTCCTCGCCGACCAGGGCGATTTCTTCCTCGTCGCCATTCGTCGCCCGACGTTCCGCCGCTGCACGCTTGAGATAAGCTGCACGCTCCCACGGTTCGGCCTCGACATGGCCAAGGATCGCCATCGAGATGATGCGGTCGCCGTCGCCGAGGTTGATACCACGAACGCCGATCGAGTTACGACCGGCAAAGACGCGCACGTCATCGACCGGGAACCGGATGCACTGGCCGAGCGCTGTCGTCAGCATGACGTCGTCACGCTCCGTACAGGTGTCGACGGACAGAATCTCGTCGCCCTCTTCCTCGAGCTTCATCGCAATCTTGCCGTTGCGGTTGACCTGGACGAAGTCCGACAGCTTGTTGCGGCGAACCGTGCCGCGGGTCGTCGAGAACATGACGTCGAGGTTTTCCCAGGTCGCCTCATCCTCGGGCAGCGGCATGATCGTGGTAATGCGTTCGCCAGGTTCCAGCGGCAGCATGTTGATCAGAGCCTTGCCGCGCGATTGCGGCGTGCCGATCGGCAGGCGCCAGACCTTCTCCTTGTAGACGATGCCACGCGAGGAGAAGAACAGAACCGGCGTGTGGGTGTTGGCAACGAATAGCCGGGTAACGAAATCCTCGTCCCGGGTCGCCATGCCCGAGCGGCCCTTGCCGCCACGGCGCTGCGCGCGATAGGTCGTCAGCGGTACGCGCTTGATGTAACCGAGATGCGAGACCGTCACGACCATGTCTTCACGGGCGATGAGGTCCTCATCGTCCATATCCGGACCGCCTTCCATGATCTCGGAGCGGCGCGGCGTGCCGAACTCGTCACGGATGGCGATGAGTTCGTCCTTGACGATGCTCATGATGCGCAGGCGCGAGGACAGGATGTCGAGGTAATCCTTGATTTCCTCGCCGATCTTGTTGAGTTCGTCGCCGATTTCATCGCGGCCGAGCGCGGTCAGGCGCTGCAGTCGGAGATCGAGGATGGCGCGAGCCTGCTCTTCCGAGAGGTTGTAGGTGCCGTCCTCGTTGATGCGGTGACGCGGGTCGTCGATCAGGCGGATGAGGCTCTCGACGTCGTGGGCCGGCCAGCGGCGCTCCATCAACTGCTCGCGCGCCGTCTGCGGATCGGGCGCCGTGCGGATCAGCTTGATGATTTCGTCGATGTTGGCGACGGCAATCGCAAGGCCGACGAGCACATGGGCGCGGTCACGCGCCTTGCGCAGCAGGTACTTCGTGCGCCGGCTAACGACTTCCTCGCGGAACGAGACGAAGGCGCGCAGCATGTCGAGCAGCGTCATGTGCTCCGGCTTGCCGCCGTTCAACGCCACCATGTTGCAGCCAAACGAAGTCTGCAGCGGCGTGTAGCGGTAAAGCTGGTTCAGGATGACGTCGGCATTGGCGTCGCGCTTGAGTTCGATCACCACGCGGTAGCCCTGGCGGTCCGATTCGTCGCGCAGGTCCGAGATGCCCTCGATACGCTTCTCGCGCACCAGTTCGGCCATCTTTTCGATCATCGTCGCCTTGTTCACCTGGAACGGGATCTCGGTGATGATGATCTGCTCGCGGTCACCGCGCATTGGCTCGACGTGGGCGCGGCCGCGCATGATGACGGAGCCGCGGCCGGTCTCATAGGCCGAGCGAATGCCCGAACGTCCGAGGATGAGCGCGCCAGTCGGGAAGTCCGGACCGGGGATGATTTCCATCAGTTCCGGCAGTTCGATCGCCGGATTGTCGATCAGCGCCATGCAGCCGTTGATGACTTCGACCAGGTTGTGCGGCGGAATGTTCGTCGCCATGCCGACGGCGATACCGCCGGCGCCGTTGACGAGCAGGTTCGGGAACTTCGCGGGAACGACTGCCGGCTCCTGCAGGGTGCCGTCATAGTTGTCGCGGAAGTCGACCGTTTCCTTGTCGAGATCGTCGAGCAGCGAATGGGCAGCCTTTTGCAGGCGGCATTCGGTGTAGCGCTCTGCTGCCGGCGGGTCGCCGTCGACGGAGCCGAAGTTGCCCTGGCCGTCGATCAGCGGCAGACGGAGCGACCAGTCCTGCGCCATGCGCGCCAGCGCATCGTAGATCGCGGCGTTGCCGTGCGGGTGGTACTTACCCATCACGTCCCCGGTCACGCGGGCGCATTTGACGTATTTCTTGTTCCAGTCGATGCCGAGCTCGCTCATCCCGTAGAGGATGCGGCGGTGCACGGGTTTCAGACCGTCACGCACGTCGGGAAGCGCGCGGCTGACGATAACGCTCATCGCGTAATCGAGATAGGACCGCTGCATTTCCTCGATGATGGAAATCGGCTCGATGCCTGGCGGAGTTTTTCCGCCGCCGGGGGTGCTTTGCTCAGTCAATGGTGATCACGATCTTTGTTCAGAATCAGTCGGATATTTATAGCGGATTGCCATCGGAAGCGCCAATTTGCGGCCTTCGGCGCCACTTGCCCGCCGGACTGTGAAGATGTCCTTGTAATGCCTTGATTCGCTGTGCGATTCACGCGGTTATCCTAGCAGGAACCGATGAGCCGCACGGCAGTTGTGAACAGTCTTTTGCCGCCGGAGCAGGCTTTTGTAGGGCATGGCGCGCGAAATCGGAAGAGCCGGACCGCCAATGACGTCCACGGCGCCCGTTTGCGCCTCACCTGGGCGTAGCGATTGCTCATTAAGCCCTTGCTGAGACTTTGTTTGTCTGCCCCTTCCCAATGCCCGGCCGCTTGCCTAACAATGTAGGCATGCCACCGGGAAAACCCGGGGCGAAATCCGGAAGGGGAAACGGATGTTCAATGTCGACCTGTTGGTCAATGCGCTCACCACGCTTCTCGTCACGCTCGATCCGCCCGGCCTTGCGCCGATCTTCCTGAGCCTTACGGTCGGCCTCAGCCGACAGGAGCGCTTTCAGGTGGCCACCCGCGGCTCGCTGATCGCCTTCTTCATTCTCGCCGCCTTCGCCCTCTTCGGCAACAGCATCCTCGGACTGCTCGGCATCTCGATCGGCGCCTTCCGCATCGCTGGCGGCCTGCTGCTCTTCTGGATCGCCTTCGAGATGATTTTCGAGAAACGCCAGGAGCGCAAGGAAAAGACCGGCGAGAATGCGACGGTCAAGGACCACATTCACAACATCGCGGTCTTCCCGCTGGCCCTGCCGCTCATTGCCGGCCCGGGCGCAATTTCGGCAACGATCCTGCTTGCCGGCTCGTTCCCGACCGCCGTCGAGCGCACTCAGCTCCTGATCGTCATCGCGCTGTCGATGCTCAGCCTGTTTCTGGCGCTGGTCATCGCTGAACGCGTCGATCGCTTTCTCGGCGTCACCGGCCGCGCCATCCTCACCCGCCTGCTCGGCGTCATCCTGGCGGCACTTGCGGTGCAATTCGTCGTCGACGGGGTGAAGTCGGCGATGGCGAGCTGAGGTCGGACGGCCGCGCGCATTCTTTGCCCAACGCCGTCGACGAAGACCGGAAACAAAAAACGCCACGTCCTCAGGACGTGGCGTTTTTCGTCAAAAGGATCCGCTTGCGATCAGAACGGGATATCGTCGTCCATATCGCGCGAGAAGCCGCCGCCCTGGCCGCCTTGACCGCCCTGGCCACCGCCCGAACGGCCACCGCCGGAGGACTGGCGCGGCTGGTCGTAATCGTCGTAACCGCCGCCGCCATAGTTGCCGCCGCCGCCGAAGTCGCCGGCTCCACCGCCGCCACCACGGCTAACACCGGAGCCGCCGCCTTCACCGCGACCGTCAAGCATGGTCAGCGTCGAGTTGAAGCCCTGCAGGACCACTTCGGTCGAATAGCGGTCGTTGCCGTTCTGGTCCTGCCACTTGCGGGTCTGCAGCGCGCCTTCGATGTAGAGCTTGGCGCCCTTCTTGACGTACTGCTCGACGACCTTGCAGAGGCCTTCGTTGAACACCACCACCTGGTGCCACTCCGTCTTTTCCTTGCGCTCGCCGCTGTTGCGGTCGCGCCAGGTTTCCGAGGTTGCGATGCGCAGGTTGGCGATCGGCCGGCCGTCCTGCGTGCGCCGGATTTCCGGGTCTGCCCCGACATTTCCGATCAAGATCACCTTGTTGACGCTTCCAGCCATGTTGCTTTTCCCGTGGTTTCACCGGACCAACGGCCCGGCTTGGAATTTCAAGAGCGCGCATCTTAGCGGTCAGAACCCGCCGATACGCCCCGCCTCACACATAATCCACAACAGTTTTGGTCGTTTTATGGATGTTTTGTTCTTTATTTGTTCTAGTATTTGGCTATGATCCTGTCAACCGACTCGAATTGGCCGCCTGTTTTGCCGATTGCGCCTCGACATGGGCGTTAGCGTCATTACATAGGGGGCTTTCAACCGACATGCAAAAGCTGGCTTCCGATGAGTGAACTCAAGACCATCTCCATTCGTGGTGCGCGCGAGCACAATCTGAAAGGCATCGACCTCGATCTGCCGCGCAACAAGCTGATCGTGATGACCGGCCTTTCCGGCTC
Organism: Ensifer sp. LBL; assembly: GCF_050435225.1. NCBI lineage: Bacteria > Pseudomonadati > Pseudomonadota > Alphaproteobacteria > Hyphomicrobiales > Rhizobiaceae > Ensifer > Ensifer sp. LBL. The sequence continues at coordinate 522,522 of NZ_JBNDJY010000003.1, forward strand.
GGGCAAGTCCTCGCTTGCCTTCGACACGATCTATGCCGAAGGCCAGCGTCGCTATGTCGAAAGCCTGTCGGCCTATGCGCGCCAATTCCTGGAAATGATGCAGAAGCCGGATGTCGACCAGATCGACGGCCTGTCGCCGGCGATCTCGATCGAGCAGAAGACGACCTCGCGCAATCCGCGCTCGACGGTCGGTACGGTCACCGAAATCTACGACTATATGCGTCTCCTCTTTGCGCGCGTCGGCGTGCCCTATTCGCCGGCGACGGGCCTGCCGATCGAGAGCCAGACGGTCAGCCAGATGGTCGATCGGGTGCTCGAATTCGGCGAAGGCACCCGCCTCTATATCCTTGCGCCGCTCGTGCGCGGCCGCAAGGGCGAGTACAAGAAGGAACTCGCCGAGCTGATGAAGAAGGGCTTTCAGCGCGTCAAGGTCGACGGCACCTTCTACGAGATCGCCGAAGTTCCGGCACTCGACAAGAAGTACAAGCACGACATCGACGTCGTCGTCGATCGCGTGGTCGTCCGCCCCGACCTCGCCTCGCGCCTTGCCGACAGCCTTGAGACCTGCCTGACGCTCGCTGATGGCCTTGCCGTCGCCGAGTTCGCCGACAAACCGTTGCCACCCGAGGAGACCGCTGCCGGCGGCTCGGCCAACAAGTCGCTGAACGAAACCCACGAGCGCGTGCTGTTTTCGGAAAAATTCGCCTGCCCGGTTTCCGGCTTCACCATTTCCGAGATCGAGCCGCGGCTGTTCTCGTTCAACAATCCCTTCGGCGCCTGCCCGACCTGCGACGGTCTCGGCAGTCAACAGAAGATCGACACGGCGCTGATCGTGCCGGAAGAGCACCGGACGCTGCGCGACGGCGCAATTGCGCCCTGGGCGAAATCCTCGTCGCCCTACTACAACCAGACTCTGGAAGCGCTCGGCAAGGTCTTCGGTTTCAAACTCGGCAGCCGCTGGAACGAGCTGTCCTCTGCCGCGCAGAACGCGATCCTGCATGGAACGGAAGAAAAGATCGTCTTCCATTATGAGGATGGCGCCCGCTCCTACAACACCACCAAGAATTTTGAGGGCATCGTGCCCAACCTCGAGCGCCGCTGGAAGGAAACCGACAGCGCCTGGGCGCGCGAGGAGATCGAGCGTTATATGTCGGCTGCGCCCTGCCCGGCCTGCGCCGGTTTCCGCCTGAAGCCGGAAGCGCTGGCGGTCAAGATCGACAAGCTGCATATCGGTCAGGTGACCGAGATGTCGATCCGCATCGCCCGTGACTGGTTCGAGGCCCTGCCGGAACGTCTGAATGCCAAGCAGAACGAAATCGCCGTCCGCATCCTGAAGGAAATCCGCGACCGGCTGCGCTTCCTCAACGATGTCGGTCTTGAGTATCTGAGCCTGTCGCGCAATTCCGGAACGCTTTCAGGCGGTGAAAGCCAGCGCATCCGGCTGGCCTCGCAGATCGGCTCGGGGCTGACAGGCGTTCTCTACGTGCTCGACGAGCCGTCGATCGGCTTGCATCAGCGCGACAACGCCCGCCTGCTCGACACGCTTCGGCATCTGCGCGACATCGGCAACACGGTGATCGTCGTCGAGCATGACGAAGACGCGATCCTGACGTCCGATTATGTGGTCGATATCGGCCCGGCTGCCGGTATCCACGGCGGCGAGGTCATCGCACAGGGGTCGCCATCGGACATCATGGCCAATCCGAAATCGCTGACCGGCAAATATCTGTCCGGCGAGCTTTCGGTCGCCGTTCCCGCGGAGCGCCGCAAGCCGAAGAAGAAAAAGGAAATCACCGTTGTCGGCGCCCGCGCCAACAACCTGAAGAACGTCACCGCCTCGATCCCGCTCGGCGTCTTCACCGCTGTTACCGGCGTCTCCGGCGGCGGCAAGTCGACCTTCCTGATCGAGACGCTCTACAAGGCCGCCGCCCGCCGCATCATGGGCGCGCGCGAAAACCCGGCCGAGCACGACCGCATCGATGGCTTCGAGCATATCGACAAGGTGATCGACATCGACCAGTCGCCGATCGGCCGTACCCCACGCTCAAACCCGGCGACTTATACCGGTGCCTTTACGCCGATCCGCGATTGGTTTGCCGGTCTGCCGGAGGCAAAGGCCCGCGGCTATCAGCCGGGCCGCTTCTCCTTCAACGTCAAGGGGGGCCGCTGCGAGGCCTGCCAGGGCGACGGCGTCATCAAGATCGAGATGCACTTCCTGCCGGATGTCTACGTCACCTGCGACGTCTGCCATGGCAAGCGCTACAACCGCGAAACGCTCGACGTGCATTTCAAGGGCAAGTCGATCGCCGACGTGCTCGACATGACCGTCGAGGAAGGCGTCGACTTCTTCGCCGCGGTTCCTTCGGTGCGCGACAAGCTCGTCACGCTCAACCAGGTCGGTCTCGGCTATATCAAGGTCGGCCAGCAGGCCAACACGCTTTCGGGCGGTGAAGCCCAGCGCGTCAAGCTCGCCAAGGAACTGTCGAAGCGCTCGACCGGTCGCACGCTCTATATCCTCGACGAGCCGACCACCGGCTTGCATTTCCACGATGTAGCCAAGCTTCTTGAAGTCTTGCATGAGCTGGTCAACCAGGGCAATTCGGTCGTTGTCATCGAGCACAATCTCGAAGTCATCAAGACCGCCGACTGGGTGATCGACTTCGGCCCTGAAGGCGGCGACGGCGGCGGCGAGGTCATCGCCAAGGGTACACCGGAAGAGATCGTGAAGGAGAAGCGGTCGTATACCGGCCAGTTCCTGAAGGAGCTGCTGGAGCGCCGCCCGATGAAAAAGGTCGAAGCGGCGGAGTAAATCAGCCGATCTGATCGGCGCGCTTTAGGAGTGTTGGCATGATGCGGCCTGCTCGTCTCGAAGATCTGGCCGCCGTGCAGAGCGTGACGGGGGCGGCCTATGAGCCCTATCAGGCGCTGCTTGGTGGGCCGCCGCTCCCGGTCACCGAAGACTACGCGCCTCGTATCCTTCGCGGCGAAGTCTGGCTTCGGGAGCGAAATGAGGCTGTGTCGGCGCTTGCCGTTGTCGAACGGCACGCCGATCACCTTATGATCTTCAGCCTCGCGGTTGCCCCGGCCTATCAGCGCCAGGGGCTCGGTATCGAATTGCTGCGCTTCGTGGATGCCAAGGCGGCCGAGTGGGGCTTGCCCGAGGTGCGGCTCTACACCAATTCACGCATGGAGCGAAACATTGCGCTCTATCGCGCCTATGGATTTCAAGAAACGGGTCGCCGACCCAATCCCTATCGTCCAGGGTGGACACTCGTGGACATGACGAAATCGATCAAAGAGTAAAAAAGTAGGCGGTCAAGCGATGGCCGTCGTTGAGGAGGATGGCATGGCAAAATCCGGAAAGATTCGCGTTGGTATCGGCGGCTGGACCTTCGAGCCCTGGGAAGGCACCTTCTATCCCGACACACTGGCAAAGAAGCGGCAGCTTGAATTCGCCGGCAAAGAGCTGCGGGCGATCGAGGTGAACGGCACCTATTACTCGTCGCAGAAGCCGGAGACCTTCGCCAAGTGGGCGTCGGAAGTGCCTGATGATTTCATCTTCTCCCTGAAGGCGAGCCGCTTCGTCACCAACCGCAAGGTTCTGTCGGAAGCCGGTGAATCCATGGAGCGTTTCCTGACGCAGGGCCTGACCGAGCTCGGCCCCCATCTCGGCCCCATCCTCTGGCAGTTCGCGCCGACGAAGAAGTTCGAGCCCGACGATTTCGAAGGCTTTTTGAAGCTTCTGCCGGAGAAACAGGACGGCTTGCCGCTGCGCCATGTGGTCGAGGTCCGCAACCCAACCTTCCAGTCTGCGGATTTTGTCTCGCTGCTGGAGAAATACGGCGTCGCCGTCGTGCTCGCCGAGCATGCGGACTATCCGATGATCGCCGATGTCACCGCCGATTTCGTCTATCTCCGCCTGCAGAAGGGCAGCGACGAGATCAAGACCTGCTATGCCGCCGACAAGCTCGACCTCTGGGCCGACCGCGCGAAGGCGTTTGCCGCCGGCGACGAGCCGAGCGGCCTTGAGAAAAGTACGCCTGGTCGCAAGGCCAAGAAGGAACCGCGCGACGTGTTCGCCTACTTCATCACCGAGGGCAAGGTGAATGCACCGAATGGCGCACGCGAGCTGCAAAAGCGCGTCGACTGACATCAGAGGGGCCAGATTGCGCGCATACGCGTCTGGCCCCGCTCGGGGCGCATCAGCGCCCAAGAGGCCTCCCACGCGTTGGTGTCGTAGGACGTCGCGCGACGGCGGCTGCGAAACCGATACCGGTGCTTACGGGACCGTTAAAAAACGAATCACTGCCCCACCCCATATCGCTTTCGCTGACGCAACCGAGCCTGCCGTAAGGGACACTTTTTATGCGGGTTTTTACCCGTCAAAATTTCGTTTGCGCGCCGACCGTTGCGTCAGTCTCACAGGCAACCTCCGGAAGTGCCTGATTTTCATGGCATTGGCCGATGTCCCCGTTTTCCACAGCTGACCCACACAACATCTAGCGCTCAAACTTCCGTCACAAACCACCCCTTGACGCCCCCGGACGATTCACGGTTAATGGATTTCACGTTGCAACGGCGGCGGACCGGATTGTTCAAGTCCCGGTTCCTCTCCCAAAATCGGCGGTTCTGAAAGGCGGCAGTCATGGATTTCACCATGGGGTCGCCCTGAGGATTTCTGTGCGATTTTTCGGGTCCACCGGGGCAATATTTGGCTGGCATGAAGAAGTTGTTGATACTATATTTAGTATTTGCAGCCAGCCTATCTCACAAGATACAGGGTCACCCAGCTATGGGTTTCTCTCCAAGGACGGAAGCTGAGACTGGCTGCGGGATGCCCCTCGCGGCCGGGCGGGGACAATTGCGCCTGTGGCGGGCGCTAGGCAACACGAAGGACCAGGGACAATGAAGATCGAACGTCGTTTCACGAAAGCCGGGCAATCCGCCTATGCGGAGATCGAATTCCGCAAGGCTACGAGTGAAATCAAGAACCCCGATGGTTCGATCGTTTTCCGCCTTGCCGATATCGACGTGCCGGCTCAGTTCAGCCAGGTTGCCGCCGACATTCTCGCGCAGAAGTATTTCCGCAAGGCCGGCGTACCCGCCAAGATGAAGCGCGTCGAGGAGAACGATGTCCCCTCCTTCCTCTGGCGCGCGGTTCCCGACACGGATGCGCTGAAGGCGCTGCCGAAGGATGAGCAATACGGTTCCGAAACCGATGCCCGCCAGGTCTTCGATCGCCTGGCCGGCACCTGGGCCTATTGGGGCTGGAAGGGCGGCTACTTCGACACCGAAGAAGACGCCTCCGCCTTCCAGGACGAACTTGCCTACATGCTCGCCACGCAGCGCGTCGCGCCGAACTCGCCGCAATGGTTCAACACCGGCCTGCACTGGGCCTATGGCATCGACGGTCCTGGCCAGGGCCACTTCTATGTCGACCCCTTCACCGGCAAGCTGACGAAGTCGAAGTCGGCTTACGAGCATCCGCAGCCGCATGCCTGCTTCATCCAGTCGGTCGGTGACGATCTCGTCAACGAAGGCGGCATCATGGATCTCTGGGTGCGCGAAGCGCGCCTGTTCAAGTACGGCTCCGGCACCGGCTCCAACTTCTCCTATCTCCGCAGCGAAGGCGAAAAGCTCTCAGGCGGCGGCAAGTCCTCCGGCCTGATGTCGTTCCTGAAGATCGGCGACCGCGCCGCCGGCGCGATCAAGTCGGGCGGCACCACCCGCCGCGCCGCCAAGATGGTCGTCGTCGACATCGACCATCCGGATATCGAGGAATACATCAACTGGAAGGTCAAGGAAGAGCAGAAGGTTGCCGCCCTCGTCACCGGTTCCAAGGTCGTCGCCAAGCATCTGAAGGCGATCATGAAGGCCTGCGTCAACTGCGACGGCACGGACGACGCCTGCTATGACCCGAAGCAGAACCCGGCACTGAAGCGCGAAATCCGCGCCGCCAAGCAGGCGCTGGTTCCGGAAAACTATGTCCAGCGCGTCATCCAGTTCGCCAAGCAAGGCTACAAGGACCTCGAGTTCAAGACCTACGACACCGACTGGGATTCGGAAGCCTACCTCACGGTTTCGGGCCAGAACTCCAACAACTCGGTCTCGATCAAGGACGACTTCCTGCGCGCCGTCGAAACCGATGGCGATTGGCACCTGACCGCCCGCAAGGACGGCCGCGTCATGAAGACGCTGAAGGCACGCGACCTCTGGGAATCGATCTCCTACGCCGCCTGGGCGTCGGCCGATCCGGGCCTGCACTTCAACACGACGATGAACGACTGGCACACGAGCCCCGCCGCCGGCCCGATCCGCGCGTCGAACCCGTGCTCGGAGTACATGTTCCTCGACGACACCGCCTGCAACCTCGCCTCCCTAAACCTGATGACGTTCAAGGACGCGGCGACCAAGCGCATCAACATTGCCGACTACGAGCACGCCGTCCGCCTGTGGACCATCGTTCTCGAAGTCTCGGTCATGATGGCGCAGTTCCCGTCCCGCGAGATTGCCGAGCTTTCCTACGAATACCGCACGCTCGGCCTCGGCTACGCCAATATCGGCGGCCTGTTGATGTCCTCGGGTATCCCCTATGACAGCGCCGAAGGCCGCGCCATCGCCGGTGCGCTGACCGCGATCATGACCGGCATCTCCTACGCCACCTCGGCCGAGATGGCCGAGAAGCTGGGTCCGTTCCCGGGCTTTGCGCCGAACCGCGACAACATGCTGCGCGTCATTCGCAACCACCGCCGCGCCGCCTATGGCGAGACGACCGGTTACGAAGCGCTGTCGGTCAACCCGGTTGCGCTCATCCATGGTGACAATCCGGACCAGGACCTCGTCATCCACGCCATGAGCGCCTGGGACAAGGCGCTGGAACTCGGCGAGAAGCACGGCTACCGCAACGCCCAGGCAACGGTTATCGCGCCGACCGGGACGATCGGTCTCGTCATGGACTGCGACACGACCGGCATCGAGCCTGACTTCGCTCTGGTGAAGTTCAAGAAGCTCGCTGGCGGCGGTTATTTCAAGATCATCAACCGCGCCGTTCCGGAAGCGCTTCGCTCGCTCGGCTACGGCGAGAGCCAGATCGCCGAGATCGAGGCTTACGCGGTCGGCCACGGCAACCTGAACCAGGCGCCGGCGATCAACCCATCGACGCTGAAGGCCAAGGGCTTCACCGACGAGAAGGTGGAAGCGGTCAACGCCGCTCTGAAGAGCGCCTTCGACATCAAGTTCGTCTTCAACCAGTGGACGCTCGGCGCCGACTTCCTGAAGGGCACGCTGAAGGTCACCGACGAACAGCTCGGTTCGATGGACTTCAACCTGCTCGACCACATGGGCTTCTCCAAGAAGGACATCGAAGCGGCGAACATCCACGTCTGCGGGGCGATGACGCTGGAAGGCGCACCGTTCCTCAAGAACGAGCACCTGCCCGTCTTTGATTGCGCCAACCCCTGCGGCAAGATCGGCAAGCGCTACCTCTCGGTCGAAAGCCACATCCGCATGATGGCGGCCGCCCAGCCGTTCATCTCGGGCGCCATCTCCAAGACGATCAACATGCCGAACGAGGCGACCGTCGAGGACTGCAAGAACGCCTACATGCTCTCCTGGAAGCTGGCGCTGAAGGCAAACGCCCTCTATCGCGACGGCTCCAAGCTGTCGCAGCCGCTGAACGCCTCGCTGATCGAGGACGACAAGGACGAGGATGCGCTGGAGGATCTGATCCAGGCGCCCGCCGCCGCCCAGGCCGTCACCATCACCGAGAAGATCGTCGAGCGTGTCATCGAGAAGGTGATCCGCGCCCGCGAAAAGCTGCCGAACCGCCGCCAGGGCTACACCCAGAAGGCCGTCGTCGGCGGTCACAAGGTGTATCTGCGCACCGGCGAGTTCGGTGACGGCCGCCTCGGCGAGATCTTCATCGACATGCACAAGGAAGGCGCCGCCTTCCGTGCGATGATGAACAACTTCGCGATCGCCATCTCGCTCGGCCTGCAGTACGGCGTGCCGCTCGAAGAATATGTGGAGGCCTTCACCTTCACCAAGTTCGAGCCGGCCGGCATGGTCCAGGGCAACGACGCGATCAAGAACGCGACGTCGATCCTCGACTACGTCTTCCGCGAACTGGCGGTTTCCTATCTCGGCCGTCACGATCTTGCTCACGTGGACACGTCCGATTTCGGCAACACCGCACTCGGCAAGGGCATCCAGGAAGGCAAGACCAACCTGATCTCGACCGGCTGGACCCGCGGCTACAAGCCGACGATCGTCGGCGGCACCGGCGAGCGGGCCTCCAGCGAGCCCAAGGGCTCGTCGACGGGTGCTCCCGCCCGCGCCTCCTCGGGCGCGACCGTGACGGCGATCGCCGGAAACACGGTGCGCAAGCTGGAAACGACGACCGCGATCGCCACCTCGGAAATCGTCGCTTTCAAGCGCGACTATGAAGAGCGGGCTGCGGAGCTGGCAGAAGAGATCGCCGACGAAGTCGAGCAGGAAGTCACCGCCCTCTTCTCCGACAAGGCGGCCGCCGAAGCGGCATCGGCCAAGTCGGATGCCAAGAAGGTGGAAGCCGAACGCCGCGCCCGCTCGATCATGCAGGGCTACACCGGCAACATGTGCACCGAGTGCCAGAACTTCACCATGGTGCGCAACGGCACCTGCGAGAAGTGCGACACCTGCGGTGCAACGAGCGGCTGCAGCTAAGCGGTCCGTCGTCGCTGACGACGTCCGAACGATAACGGCAATCATTGCCAACCCGAAGTTTTCTTCGGGTTGGATTGCTTTATAGAACAAAACAAGAATCTATAGGCCGAGCCACCATGCGACCGAGTTTCTAGCCATGCCCACCCCGATCATAGACATTATACTTGAAGACCCGAACCGGGATGACCTCAGTGGCATCGTCGCACCGCTCGACGCTTACAATGACGCCCATAGCGGCATGGCCGATCTGCCCGGTTTTGCCGTCGTGCTTCGCGATCCGGAGACGAAAGTCGCGACGGGTGGGCTCTATGCGACCGATGGATATGGCTGGGCCTTTATCCGTTACCTCGCCGTTCCCGATGAATACCGCGGCCAAGGCCTTGGCCGACGCCTGATCGAGGAAGCGGAGAAGATCGCGCGCCAGCGCGGCTATGTCGGCCTCTGGCTCGACACCTTCGAATTCCAGGCCCGGCCGTTTTATGAAAAGCTCGGCTTCGAGGTCTTTGGTGAACTCGAAGGCGGTGAAGGGGCGATTGCGCGCTACTTTCTGAAGAAGCGGTTCTGACGTCGGAAAGTCACGCCCCGAAGAAGCAACCGCGTTTTCTGCCCTCCGAAAGCAGCAGCATGCGGCGGCGACACGATGCACGACCGCCGACGCCACCGGACAGCGAGTGCCTTGTTGCCCTACAACGCGTTCAGGGTCACCCGAAGCGCCGGCTGCCGTTGACGTCCTTGCCGATGATCTCCCGGATAATGGTCAAGGTTTCCTTCGCCGCTTCTTTAGGTGCAAGTGCTGTGTCGGCGACGTTGCTGACCAGCTTCGTCATGTCGTGATCGATGTCCTTCTCCGCCCAACGCTTTCCTTTGGCGACGGTGATGTAGACGGAGTAGGCATGGTGCATGGTCCCGGGCCGCTCGCCGATGATGTGGAGAATTCCTCGAAAGGTGTTGGGATCGGCGTCGGCAAACAACGTCTCGCCGATCCTGTAGCCAGCCCGCACCCTGCCGCTGGTGACCAGGATGTTCTTGTCGCTCACCGAGACGCCGGCATCGCCGAGCAGCCTGCGCATTTCCTCCAGATAGGGCGAAAGATGGCCGTCATCCATGATGGCCTTGGCGTTCAGGCCATCTGAAATGACGATCTGGCCCTTGGGCATATCGCCTTTCCACGACGCCCTGATCGCTTCGATAGCCTTGATTGAGTCCGGGCTCAGCGTTTCACCGGTGGTCGGGTGCGCGATGTAGTCGTTCCGATCCTTGGACAGCGTGCGAACCGGGACGACGCTGGGCACGGCCGCAATGAAATCCGGCGTAAGTTCGGCCCAAAGAGAGAGTTTGGCGTCGTCGTAAAGACCCCTCACCTTCGTCGCGAGCGCCGGGTTGAGATCCCATATCTTCTCACCATGGCCCGTCGCCAGATCCACGCCCCTTGCCTCGACTTCCGTCATCAGCCGCCGACCCTCGGCGTAAACCTTCTCCTTCGGCCGCTTGTCCCCCTTGGCGAGGCGGTACTGGTAATAGACCCAGAGGGGATCGCCATAATTTGACGTGTAGGTGTTGTCCTTGCCGACTATTCCAAGTCGTTTGTAGAAATCCCACATCGCATCGTTGACCTTGAAGCCGAACTTATCCCTCACGCGCACGTGGTCCTGAAATGCGGTCGTGAGATAACTCAGCATCGGGTCGTTCTTGGTGGGCAGAGCAATCAGGTAGGCCGGGTTGGCCGGCATGATCTGGTCCTGGCACCAATCGAGATCGTCCAGGCTGACGGTCATGTGCAGGGTGGTGCAGATATCGAGGCCGATGGTCAGGCCGTGGAGCTTGCCCATCACCATGTCCTCGAGGCAGCACCGCACGAGTTGTTCCCGGCTCTTGAACACTTCAGGCCCAATAAAGCCGGCGACATCGTTGACATGCAGCCATGCGCCCTTCGGCTGCACTTTCGCAAGTTCCATGCCGATGGCCCGGCTGAACCCGTACTTCCGGGACTCAAGCACCATCATGTCGACACCGTTTGCCGCGCCGTTGGTGAATTCCGATCCTTGCCCGGTTTCGAAGTAGAGACCGTAGCGCTCCCCTGCCTTCGCGTTTGCATATTTCAGGATCTTCTCATTGGTGATGTCGAAGATCTTGTTGCAATCATCCGTACCGGCAAGGCTCTGGAACAAGGTGGAGACTGTGCTGGGAAAGTCCTCGCTGACCTCACCCTGGACGTCGATGTGGGCGAGCACGCACCACGGAATGACGTCTACCAGCTTGAACGTATCCACGATGTCTTTCAGCGCCCGCTCCACCGTGACCACGCTGTCGACGGTGCTGTCCACCGGGTTGGTACCGATGACGATATCTCCGGTCGCGTAGGAAAACGCGTCGAAGACCTGCCACATGATGTCGTCGGGATGGTCGGTCGGCGAATTCGGCTGGATCCGTGCGCCCATGTATCCCTTGGCCCCCAACTTGGTGCCGGGCATGACATTGAAGATCTTTTGGCTGACGGCGATCAGCTCGTCATTGCTCATCAGTTTCGGCACACAGCCGATGGTATCGCTGGTCAGGCCATACATGACGCCTTTGATCTCATCTTCCGATTTGGTCAGAAGAAATTCCTTCAGCTGGCCCATGGTCCAGTCCTTCAGCTTTTCCTGCTGGACCTTGTCGGTGGTCTGCCAGATCAGTCGTTGCAGATCGTCCTCAAACAGAGGGTGCCGATCGAGGTCTGCGATCTTCGTTCTTGCCAGGAGGCCTCGTGCGTTCGTTCGGGACGCGTCACTGTCCGCAGCCACACCGATTGTTTGGTCGCCTTCCTTGAAGGCATTCGCGCATCCCAGCACCTGCCGATAGGTCGTCTCGTCAAAGCCACCCTTGATCCTGCTGATATAGGCAAAGACGTCCTCATCCTGCTTCACCTCGTCGATTGCGAGGTTGCTTGCGCCCGCTGCGGCACGGGCGGCGTGACTATAGGCGGTCAGCGTGGCCGCTGCGGTCCCCGCCACCAGCAGGAGGTCGCGCCTGGACAGTGCATGCTGGTCTGAGAACATGCCTTTGCGCATTGCCATTTCCTTTCCGCAAAAGGTCTATCGGCATTTCGCCGGACGACTCACTGGCGACCGGCGATTGAAGGAAAGCGCACAAGAATAAATGCTCGACACGTGTCACTTGGGCATGGACCCGGTGAGCCTCGACCAACCAGGCCAAGTCGATTACTGCAGGCTCATCACGATGCGACCGTCGATCTTGCCGGCTTCCATGCGGCGGAAGATCTCGTTGATGTTCTCGAGGCTATCCCACGAGAAATGCGGCGCGACCTTGCCTTCGGCGGCGAATTGCAGCGATTCCTCCAGGTCCTGGCGGGTGCCGACGATCGAACCACGCACCGTGATGCGCTTCAGAACCGTTTCAAAGACCGGCACAGAGATCATGCCGGGGGGAAGGCCGACGAGCGCCATGGTGCCGCGCGAGCGAAGGAAGCCGAATGCCTGTTCCATCGCAGCCGGTGAGACGGCAGTCACAAGCGCGCCATGCACGCCGCCGGTAGCCTTGATGACCTGCTCGACCGCATCCTTCGCCTTGCCGTTGACCGTGATGTCGGCGCCCAGTTGCTTTGCCAACGCCAGCTTGTCGTCAAAAATGTCGGCGGCGACGACATGCATGCCCATCGCCTTGGCGTATTGCACGGCCATGTGGCCGAGCCCCCCGATGCCGGAGACTGCCACCCATTCGCCAGGACGGACTTCGGTCTCCTTCAATCCCTTGTAGACGGTCACACCCGCGCAGAGCACCGGCGCGGCAGGGCCGAACTCCAGCGCGTTCGGCAGGCTGCCGACGAAATCAGGATCCGCCAGTCCGTACTCCGCAAACGTTCCGTTGACCGAATATCCCGTGTTCGACTGGGCCGCGCACAGCGTCTCCCAACCCGTACGGCAATGCGGACAGTAGCCGCAGGCGCTGTGAAGCCAGGGAACGCCGACCCGGTCTCCCTCTTTCACTCTTTTGACGCCGGCGCCGACCGCCGAGACATAGCCGACGCCCTCGTGTCCGGGAATGAACGGTGGACTGGGTTTTACCGGCCAGTCGCCGTTTGCGGCATGGAGATCGGTATGACAAACGCCCGTTGCTTCGTATTTGACCAGGATCTGCCCCGGCTGCGGCGTGGGCACCGCCAATTCGTCGATCGTCAGCGGCGCGCCGAATTGCCGGACCACGGCCGCCTTCATCATCTGAGCCATTTGCCAATCCTCCTCCAATCGCCGGGCCACGGAGAGGTTTCTGATGGGAACAGCGGGCCGGCAGGGGCCTATCTCACATACGAAAATCGTGTAATTGGCGCGGGCATCATGGCGTTCACAACCGGTGCCCGGACGGCATTTCATGGTTGGCGTGTACCGCCGACACTTCAACGAGGCTCACGGAGCGCCATCGTCCGGTTGCAGGGTAAACCCGCCGGCAGAGTTCGACAATGGGTGGAGTTCAGAAGCGGTTCAGAGCCCGACGGCCTCGCTCCTCCTAGCCGGATCGAGCAACACTTATCGGGCAACGACGTTCGAGCGGGCGTGCTGGCGCGCGTCTATTGACAGGCTCGGCGGCCGTCGTGTTGACTGGATGGCACGGGGCCGTAGCTCAGTTGGGAGAGCGCCGCAATCGCACTGCGGAGGTCGAGGGTTCGACTCCCTTCGGCTCCACCAAGGCAAACAGAATTGAGCCAATTGCCGAAGCACTGGAGGAGTGGCTGATTTGTAATCAGCAGATCGCAAGTTCGAGTTTCTCTGGGGACACCACTCGTCCCGGCCACCGCCCGGCCTTCGCGCAACAACGCCCGCTCGCGCGCCCCTGTTTTCAGAGGCTAAACGGATCCCGTGCCGAGCGTTTTTCGCTCGGTGCATTGAACGGATCCGCCTTCTTCTCCTTGGACTTGCGGCCCTCGTCGGCGATGATCTCGTCGACTGCCTTCTGGCACTTCATCAGCTCTTCGGCTGCGGGGCCGGTGCCACGCAGGCTGAGATTGGCGATGACGCGATCTTCGAACGCGATGGCCAAGCCCCGCTTGCGCACGAAGCCCGTCAGGAACTCGGCGTCGGTCACGTTCACGAACAGAAACTTTCCGCTCGCGTCGCCAGCGGCGGTCGCCGAAGCGCTCCAGGGCTCGGTCTTGTCGAAGCGGAACGTCAGGTCGTATTCCTTGCCGACCTCGAGCGACCGCCAGTCGTCGCTGGCGAAGCTCATGTAGAGCGGCGACTCGGAGCCCTTGGGATAGAACCCGAGGCGCAAGGTGACGCCGCCGTCGAATTCCGACGAGATGAAGCAGGAGCCCTCCATCGAGGTGTCGGATGCAACGGTCCAACCGTCGACGTCCTTCCACTTGATGATTTCGGACTCCTCAGCCGCAGCCGATCCCGCGGCGATCAGACAGCTTACCAATCCGACCAGCAATCTACGCATGCAAAACCCCCGTTTGCCCGCATTTTGATAGGTCCCCGCGCCGCTGTCGAGGGTACCGAGCCCGATACCAGCAACATTTTAGGAATATTCACCTCTCTGCGGCAAGCGGACGCGCCCATCACATGGCAAAAGGATCTTTCGACGACTTGGTCTGGCCGCCACCGGCAAACGGATCGTTGTTCGGGGCAGTGCCACCGGCGCCAGCAAAGGGATCGTTCGCTGCCCCCTGCCCGCCATTCGGGATCAGGGCGCTCACCGCCTCCTGACATTTGAACATCTCGCTCACCGCCTTCATCGAATCGCGCAGGCTGAGGCTCGCGACGACGCGTCCCTCGAAGGCCAGCGCCAAGGTGTTCTTGCGAACGAATTCGGTAAAGAAGTCGGTGTTGGAAAAGTTGACGACGAGGGCCTTGGCGCCGGTAAGATCGACGCCGAACGCAACGGCCGGCCACTGGCGACCACGGTCGAGCTGCAGGGCGACGTCATATTCCCGCTGCGGCTCGATGGATTTCCACTCGGCATTGCCGATCGAAAGAAACGCCAGGTTCGCCGACCCCCGCGGATAAAACCCGATACGAAGGATCGCGCCGGCATCATAGCTCGTCGCGGCGTAACACGAGCCTCCAAGGGAAGGATCGGACCCCACCGTCCAGGCGTTGATCCGTTTCCAGATGTTCGAACGCCCTTCTTCAGCAGACGCCGCTCCGGCCGTGAGCAACAGACCGAGCACCACCAACGACAATCTACGCATGCAATTACCCCACTTTCCACGCAAAGTTATCTTTTTTTGACCTCCTGTCGAGACGGTGAAGCCCCTTCCTCGCAGGGATTTTTGCGCATCCCCCACCCCCGGCCCCAGAGCCGATAGTGCCGGTGCGTTCTTCGCCCGTCGCAAGAGGAACGGTCAAGATGAACTCGAGGTGCAGCGGCTGGCGCAAATCAGACACAGCCTGCAGGCAAAGAGCTGTTGAACACGGCAGAGTGATCGCCATGCTTGCTGGACTTCGGAACGAAAGCACGGTTCACATCGTTTCCCACCCTGTAGTGCCACCCCTTCATCAAGTGGACGTTCCCCGTGCTTGCCGCCCTGCTTCTCGCTTCGATAGTCGCATCGCCCAATATGCCTGACGTCAAGCTCAGCGCTGCGACGGTGGATGAACTCCAGACCGATTTCGAACGGGCCGTGCCGTGCCACCAGATCGATGGACGCAACGTGTGGAAGGGCGCGCTGGCGTTCTACATCCAGTCCTTCGTTTATGACGGCGACACGCCCGTCGCGACCGACGCGGCCGACGCGGTGCTTCCGGAAGACAACAGCGCAGAGACGGTGAAGGAGTTCGAGGACGCCTGCTCGACCTCGCAAGCGACCTAAATCTCTCCTCATAGAGCCCCGTGATTCGCTCGAATCAGCTGCGCGACTGGTGCCTGCCGGCGCGTTTTTGGCACGCACCGTCGCCGATAGGCGCCCTGCTCCCGCAAAAGTGACCGATCGACACCCGCAGAAGCGGCCAATTGCCTGAATTCACGGAATTTTAGGCACTTGCGGAACACATATGGAACAGATAGTGTCTGTTCTTGATTTGTTTCACGCCTCTGGAGCGACGTGCCATGCTGACCCGCAAGCAACAGGAATTGCTTCTGTTCATTCACGAACGCATGAAGGAGTCGGGCGTACCGCCGTCATTCGATGAAATGAAGGATGCGCTCGACCTGGCGTCGAAGTCCGGCATCCACCGTTTGATCACCGCGCTCGAAGAACGCGGCTTCATTCGCCGGCTGCCGAACCGGGCGCGCGCGCTCGAAGTCATCAAGCTTCCGGAAGCCTACGCCGCCGGCCAGCAGCAGCCGCGCAGAGGCTTCTCGCCGAGCGTGATCGAAGGCAGCCTTGGAAAGCCGCCGGCGGCCGCTCCTGCCGCGCCGAAGCCCGCCCCAGTTGCCGAAAGCACGTCAGTTTCCGTCCCGGTGATGGGGCGCATCGCTGCCGGCGTTCCGATCTCGGCAATCCAGAACAACACCCATGACATCACCGTGCCGCTCGACATGATCGGCAGCGGCGAACATTACGCCCTTGAAGTGAAGGGCGATTCGATGATCGAGGCCGGCATCTTCGATGGCGACACGGTGATCATCCGCAACGGCAACTCGGCCAATCCCGGCGACATCATCGTGGCGCTCGTGGACGACGAGGAAGCGACGCTGAAGCGCTTCCGTCGCAAGGGCGCGTCGATTGCGCTCGAAGCCGCCAACCCCGCCTACGAGACGCGCATCTTCGGACCGGATCGCGTGAAGATCCAGGGCAAGCTTGTCGGGCTGATCCGCCGCTACCATTGAGCTGCAGGCAGAACACCGGATCAAAAAAGAGCCTCGCCAAGGCAATTGGCGAGGCTCTTTCCATTTCGGGTGAAATCCAGATCGTCTATTCGTGGATCGTATATTCTCCGAGCTCGCAGAGATCCTGCGTGTCCTCGGTCGTATCGAGGGCCGAGCCCTCCTCGAATTCGAATCGCATGTCGTATTTGCAGACGTCCCGCCCGTCGGCAATGGTGATCTCCATGCTCTCGCCGGGGTTCAGGACCTGCCGACCGAAAACATCGTCTTCCCACTCATTGACGCCGACCGGTGACGTATAGAAGTTCGTCAGTACCACGCTGGTGTTGTTCTTCAGCTGGAAAACCAGGTCGTCAGCGTGCGCCTCAATAGCGGTCGCCGCAAAACACGCCAACGCCGTCAGGATCAGTCTCTTTTTCATTGATGCCATTGCCTCCGTTCTTAATGTTGACGGACGCTACCGATGCGGCTGATCTCAGCGGAGTCATCGTTCCCCCTCTACCGATTTCACCGAAGCGATAAGATCCGACGGAGGCATAGGAGACGTGGCTTGCGCGGACGTGGGGTCGCGAAACGACCCGCGCTGCCCTAAGGCAGAACGTCAAACCAATTCAAACGAGGTGAGATTTTTGGAGGCCTCGCCCGGAATTGAACCGGGGTACAAGGATTTGCAGTCCTCTGCGTCACCACTCCGCCACGAGGCCTCACAGCTCGGATAACCAAGCGTTGGCGCGGATTTAGAATGATTGCAGAAAAACCGCAAGAGGCATTTTCTGAAAAACGCGCCGTCGATTTGTTGGATAGATACTTTCCACAGAACGATCGCCGATGCCCGCCGATCGGCTCCCGGTTGATCTCAGCACCAGGGCGTCGGGCGTCCATCCCACGGGCGCACGAGCCCCTCGGAGACAAGCACGCGTCCAAGAGATTGATCGCCACGGGTAACCAGGCGCAGTTTTTCGCCGGCCTTGGCGTCTGATCGCCCGCCTGCCGAAACCAGCTTGAAGTCGCCCGCGTTCAGCAACTCGCGCAGGCGCTGCTTGGCGTAGAAGCCGCGCGAACGCTCCTTGTCGCAGCTTGCCTGGCGGATTCGCGGCGCATCGACGTCGGCGACACGGATCGTCTCGCCATGAAAGACGAAGGTGGAGCCATCGATCACGCAGTTGTCGTTGCGAATGCCGCAGAAATAAAACTGGTCGGTGCGGATGGACGCCGTCTTCACCTCTTCATTCGGCCGCACGACGGGGGTTGGCGGCGTGACGCCGACATTCACCGACGGCACCGGTGCGGCCAGGGCGACCTTCGTGACCGGGTCGGGCTTCGGATTAGGCTTGTGCCTGTCCGCCTGATGCGCGACGCGCTCCTGCGCTTCAGGAACGGCACGCGGAGGCTTCGGCTTCGTTTCCGTTCGCGACGCAAAAGCCACGACATCGGAAACCACGGGCCAGTGCCGCAACTCGGCGCGATGGTCATAGGCCATGACGCCGCCAAGGGTGAGCGCTGCGGCCAGATACCACGGCGCCATGCCGCCCTGCTTGCTGCTGCTTCTGCCCGAACTGCGGCGTCGACGTTTCGTAGTGGCTTTGGCCATCGGTCCCCATCCTGATTCGAGACCGCATTATGCGTTTGATGGGTTGCCGAAAAGTTTTCGAGGGTACCCCAACAGAGGGGAAGCCTGCGACGAACCGGTCATTCGCCCTGAGCATCACGGCGGTTCTTGAAATATTCGGGAATCGAACCGCGACCGCCCGAAGGACTGGGAACGGCCCCTGCCCGCAACAAGAGGAGCGGCAAACGGCGTTCGGCTCAGGAACCCTTCGAGGAATTGGTTTTCCCGCGCCAGCGCGCCCACCAGACGGCCAGGCGACGACGACGGCGGCGAACCGAGGGAATGTCGTGGGAAAGCACGATCAGGCCCAGCGGTATCATCCAGAAGCCCAGCACGGGCAGGAAGCCGAGAAAACCGCAGAACACCAGCAGCGAACCCAGCAGGATGCGCAAGAGCGGAGAGTCGGGCAGCGCGATGCGCCATTTGCCCAGCACGATCTGTCGTGTCTGCGGATCAATGCCGAAATGCATCTGCTTCCTGTTTTTATTCATCATTCCCTATCCGGCGTGTTTTCCCACAATTGGGGACTTCTCCACAGCCTCGCAACGGAACTTGTCATTTTTTTTGAAAAAAGCGCTTGGCAAATCAGAAAAGCATGCGTATTAGCAGCCTCACTTCTGAAGCGCACAGCACAACAGCGGCGCGGATGATCCCTGGTAGCTCAGCGGTAGAGCATTCGACTGTTAATCGACAGGTCGCCGGTTCGAATCCGGCCCGGGGAGCCACTTTCTAAAAGAGCCATTTGCAGCGATGCGAATGGCTCTTTTTCATTTTGCACCTATGTTCCCTGGGTGATCAATCCCCAACCTCCCGATGGTTCTCCATGACAAAGGCCGCGGCGCCGCCCATCATCGTCTGGTTCCGCAAGGATCTTCGCCTGGCCGACAATCGCGCCCTTTCGGCCGCTGCCGGCGAAGCCGCCGTCATTCCCCTCTATATTCGCGAACCCGCCGACAGCGGCAACGGTCCGCTCGGCGCGGCTCAGGAGTGGTGGCTGCACCATTCGCTTGAAGCTTTGGGCGCAAGTCTTACCGAGTGCGCTTCAAGCCTCGTTCTTCGATCAGGCACGCCGCTGGACGTGATCGTCGAGATCGCGCGCGCAAGCGGCGCGGAGCGCATCTACTGGAACCGCCGCTACGACCCGAGCGGCATCGCCACGGATACCGCGCTTAAGAAGGCGCTGGCCGAACGGGGCATCACCGCCGAGAGCTTTGCAGGACAGTTGCTGCACGAGCCCATGCGGCTGCTGACGACCACGGGCGGCCCCTACCGCGTGTTCACGCCGTTCTGGCGCGCGCTCGAGCTGAAAAACGAGCCGGCACCGCCGATCGACCGGCCGCACCATATTGCAGCACCGGAAACCTGGCCGCGATCGGAGCGCCTCGACGACTGGTCGCTGTTACCGACAAAGCCGGACTGGGCAGCAACATTCAGCGAGGTCTGGACGCCGGGCGAAGACGGCGCGGCCACCCGCCTCGAAGAATTCATCGACGAAAAGCTCGACGCCTACAAACGTCGCCGCGACTTTCCCGATGCGGATGGCACATCCCTGCTCTCGCCCCATCTGGCGTTTGGAGAAATCTCGCCGGCGCAGGCCTGGCATGCGGCAGCCGGCCCCCAGGCCGACAGCGGCGAAGGGGCCGCCACCTTCCGCAAGGAGCTCGCCTGGCGCGAATTCTCCTACCATCTGCTGTTTCATTATCCTGAGCTCCCCCGCCGCAACCTCGACCGTCGATTCGACCGCTTCCACTGGCTGAACGACGAGGACAATTTCACCGCCTGGACCAAGGGCCTCACCGGATACCCGATCGTCGATGCCGGCATGCGCCAGCTGTGGCGTCACGGCTACATGCACAATCGCGTCCGCATGATCGTCGCCTCCTTTCTCATCAAGGACCTGCTCGTCGACTGGCGAAAGGGAGAAGCGTGGTTCCGTGACACGCTAGTCGACGCGGATCCGGCCAACAATGGCGCAAGCTGGCAGTGGGTCGCCGGATCGGGCGCGGACGCCGCACCGTTCTTCCGGATCTTCAATCCGCTGCTGCAGGGCGAAAAATTCGACCCCGATGGTCTCTATGTGAAGCGCTTCGTGCCGGAACTGGAGCGCCTTTCCCCGCGCTATGTCCATCGCCCCTTCGCAGCGCCCGCCACAGCCCTTGCGGAAGCCGGCATCGAACTTGGTACGACCTATCCCAAACCGATGGTCGACCATGCCGTTGCGCGGGATCGGGCACTGGCGGCTTTCCGGCAAGTCACAGGCGCGCCGGGAGATTCCGAGGGCCCATAGACCCTCCGGTAGAATTCCTCAGTTGGCGTCTTGCCCGATTGCGGCTAGGCTCACCTTACGGATGCAACAGCTGAGGGGGTGGTGTGTGCGTAACCTGGAAGCCGATTTTGCTGCATTTTCCGATGCGGTGGAGCTATCTTCCGACAACCTGGCGACGGCCGTGCGGGATTTTCCGCTCAAGGCGCGCATGGTGCTTGGCGCCTTGGTGCACCTTCAGGTGGGAACGCTGATGCTCGCCACGCCAGATGGTCGCCGGCTGGTGATCAAAGGCGCCAGGGCCGGCCCCAGCGCCATCCTCAATCTCAACAACTGGAACCTGCCCCAGCGCGCCATTTCAGGCGGCACCATCGGGGCCGCGGAAAGCTACATCGACGGCGACTGGGACAGTCCCGATGTCGGCGCCTTTCTCGAACTCTTCCTCGTCAACGCCGAAATCGGCAATAATTTCCCGAACCGCGCGCGCGGACTTCTGCGCCTCTTCGACAAGTTCCTGCACTGGCGCAATGCCAACACCCGCTCCGGCGCCCGCCGCAACATCCAGGCCCACTACGACCTCGGCAATGCGTTTTACAGCGAATGGCTCGATCCGAGCATGACCTATTCGTCCGCGCTCTACGCCACCGGCGCCAACGATCTCCGCTCGGCGCAGAAAGCCAAGTACCGCGCGCTGGCCGAGGCGACGAATCTGCGTGCCGGCGACCACGTGCTCGAGATCGGTTGCGGCTGGGGCGGCTTTGCCGAGTTCGCGGCAGCGGAAATCGGCTGCAAGGTCACCGGGCTGACGATCAGCCGCGAGCAACTGGCCTTCGCCCGCGAGCGCATGCAGCGGGCCGGCCTTGCCGACCGTGTCGAACTGAAGTTCCAGGACTATCGCGAGGAAACAGGCACCTATGACCGCATCGTCTCGATCGAGATGTTCGAGGCGGTCGGCGAAAAATTCTGGGCAACCTATTTCTCGCAGCTGAAGCGGTGCCTGAAACCCGGCGGCAAGGCCGGACTGCAGATCATCACGATCAAGCCCGAATCCTATGAGGAGTATCGCTCCAATCCGGATTTCATCCAGAAATACGTCTTCCCAGGCGGGATGCTGCCGACGCGCGAGCATCTGGTCGAGCTTGGCCGCAATGTCGGCCTGCGGATGATCAACGACTTCGGCTTCGGGGTAGACTATGCCCGCACGCTCGGCGAATGGCGGGAGCGGTTCTGGGCGGTCTGGAACCGGATCGAGCCGCTCGGCTTCGACCTGCGCTTCAAGCGGCTGTGGGAGTTCTACTTCTACTATTGCGAGGCCGGGTTCCGCGCCCGCAACATCGATGTCCGGCAGATCGTCTTCGAGTGAAGCGTACGCCGCGTCTTTACCGCGTCACCCGTAGCGCTTAAGAGGCGGTCGATCCAAGTTTCTGTTCAAAGGTACAGCATGCGTCTTGCATGGTTTTTCCTCGCGCTCGCCATCGCGACCGAAGTGGTGGGCCTGACGGTGATGAAGGCCGCTTCCGAAAGCGGCTCCTACCTCGGCCACATCGTCATGTATGTCTCGATCGCGCTCTCCTACGTCTTCCTGGCGAAGGCCGTGAAGACGATTTCGGTCGGCGTCGCCTACGCGATCTGGGAAGGTTCGGGGGTCGCCATCATCACACTGGTTTCGGTTTTCGTCTTCGGCCATGTGCTGACCGGACGCGAAATGCTCGGGCTTTCGATGGCGATCGTCGGCATCCTGCTCGTCAATGCAGGCGAGTATCATGAGGAAAACGAAGCAGCGCGTGAAGGAGCCGCCGATGAGCGCGCCTAGCATCTACTTCGTTCTCGCGGTCGTGGCCGGCATCCTCGATATTGGGGCCAACCTTGCATCGACGAAATCGGAGGGGTTCGCCCGCCGTGGCTGGGGCATTCTCTCGATCCTGCTGGTGCTCGCCGCCTTTGCCTTCCTGGCGGAAGCCACCAAGGGCATGGAGCTCGCCATTGCCTATGCCGTGCTTGGCGCAACCGGGATCTTCGGGACGGCCATCTGTGGCCGTTTCCTGTTCGGCCAGAAGCTGAAGCCGATCGGCTGGGTCGGGCTGGCGCTCATCTTCGGCGCTGTGCTGGTGCTTCACACCGCCTGACGCGGGTGCCCGCCGGGTCCGGCGTGCTTCTTGCCTTCCATGGCCTCCGCCTTGCCGCGGGTCAGCCAGCTCAACACGCGGAAATAGAGGCTGTAGGGCAAAAGATCCATGAGCTTCACCGCGTAGGCAAAGCGGCGCGGGAAGGCAATCTCGAACCGTCGCGACTTCAGGCCGGCGACGATACGCCTTGCCGCCTCCTCGCTGGTCACCGGTGCTGGTCTCAGAAATCGGATATGTGCGGTCCCGGGCGTATCGACGAAGCCGGGGCTGATGATCTGCAGCCTGATACCGAGCCGGTCCAGATCGAACTTCAGGCTTTCAGCCATATTGATCAGCGCGGCCTTGGTGGCGCCATAGGCGGCACTGGTCGGCAATCCGCCATAGCCGGCCACCGACGAGACGATGGCGATGTGTCCGTACCCCTGCGCCTTCATGTGCTCCACCGCCGGCAAGAGACAGTTGACGACGCCGTTGAGGTTGACGGCAAAGCTCTTCTCGAAGGCCTCGCGGTGAAGCTCGTCTCCCCGCACCGGCAGCGCGACCCCGGCGTTCAGCACCACGAGAGACAGATGCCCGTGATCGTATTCGATCGCCGCCATCACCCGCTCCATGTCGGCGGGGTCGGTGACATCGCCGTCGAGCACGGTGATCCGCCCTTCACTTGCCGCTTCATGCTGCAGATCCACGAGCCTGTCGTGGTTTCTCGCCGTCACGACGACGGAGTAGCCTTCGCGCACCAGCGCAAGCGCCAGTGCCCGCCCGGTTCCCGAGCTTGCGCCCGTTACCCAAGCCAGTTTCTGTTCCGATTTCGTAGATTGAATACTCATCACTCACTCCTCGGCACGCGCCGGGAAACACGTACGCATCTCCTTCTGTGGGCGAAAAATGACTTGCCCGGCCCTTCTTCGCGGCAGCGCTCCTTGCCGCCGGCTCTCGCCGTCCCTGGAGACGATTTTTGTTCGGGACAGAGCGACGGCGAAACGCTATTTCTTGCCTGAAGTGCAGGCTGAGCCGAAAACACGCCAACATTTCGGCGGTCCCGGAACGTTGTCGATATTCGCCGCCCGCCGTTCGTTTTTACCTGGTACGTGCCGCCTTGCCGCGGTGCCTGTCTTCAAACACGAGGTTCTGAAAATGGCCATTCTCCCGTCCGTGCTCGAAGCAATCGGAAACACGCCCCTGATCCGGCTGAAATCCGTTTCCGACGCGACAGGCTGCACGATCCTCGGCAAGGCCGAGTTTCTGAACCCCGGACAATCGGTGAAGGACCGGGCGGCCCTTTCGATCATCCGCCATGCGGAACGCACCGGGCAGTTGCGGCCGGGCGGCGTCATCGTCGAAGGCACGGCCGGCAACACCGGCATCGGGCTGGCGCTCGTCGGCCAGGCACTCGGCTACCGCACCGTCATCGTCATCCCGGAAACACAGAGCCAGGAAAAGAAGGACGCCCTGCGGCTGCTTGGCGCCGAGCTCGTCGAAGTGCCGGCCGTTCCCTATAAGAACCCCAACAACTACGTGAAAATTTCCGGCCGGCTCGCCGAGCAACTGGCCAAGTCCGAGCCGAACGGCGCGATCTGGGCCAACCAGTTCGACAACGTTGCCAACCGCGACGCCCATGTGGAGACCACGGCGCCCGAGATCTGGCGCGACACGGATGGCAAGGTCGACGGCTTCATCTGCGCCGTCGGCTCCGGCGGAACACTAGCCGGTGTCGCGCAAGGGCTGAAGGCGAAGAACCCGGCGATCAAGATCGGCCTTGCCGATCCGCAAGGGGCCGCACTCTACAATTTCTACACCAATGGCGAACTGAAGTCCGAGGGAAGCTCGATCACCGAAGGCATCGGCCAGGGCCGCATCACCGCCAACCTCGAAGGCTTCACGCCCGACTTCTCCTACCAGATCCCCGATTCGGAAGCGGTGCCGTACGTCTTCGATCTGATCGAGCGGGAAGGCATCTGCGTCGGCGGCTCGACGGGCATCAACATCGCCGGCGCGGTGCGGCTCGCCAAGGATCTCGGACCGGGACATACGATCGTGACGATCCTGTGCGACTATGGTAACCGCTATCAGTCGAAGCTCTTCAACCCGGACTTCCTCGCCTCCAAGGGGCTGCCGGTGCCAACGTGGTTGAAGACGGCTTCCAACATTGCAGTGCCATACGAATCAGTTGGATAGGAATGCGATGACCAGGACCGTGACCGCCCTCTTCCGTGACGACTTCTACCTCTCGACCTGCGAGGCCAATGTCACCGGAATCCTCGAAGACGGCGGGATCGAGCTTGATCAGACCTGCTTCTATGCCACCTCCGGCGGCCAGCCCGGCGACACGGGCTTTCTGGAGCGCGCCGATGGCAGCCGCATCGACATCGCGGTCGCCCGCCATGGGCAGACCAAGGACATCATCATCCACGTGCCGGCCGAGGGCCAGCCGGCACCCGAGATCGGCGAGAAGCTGGTTCTGCACATCGACTGGCCGCGCCGCTACCGGCTGATGCGTATGCACACGGCCTGCCACCTTCTTTCGGTCGTCTGTCCCTTCCCGATCACCGGAGCCTCGGTCGGCGAGGACGAGAGCCGTGTCGATTTCGACATGAGCGAGACGATCGACCGGGACGAGGTCACGACAGCGCTGATGAAGCTCGTCGACGAAAACCACCCCGTTTACGTCCAGTGGATCACCGACGACGAACTCGCCGCCAACCCCGGCATCGTCAAGTCGAAGAATGTTCGCCCGCCGATCGGCCTTGGGCGCGTCAGCCTTGTCTGCATCGGCGAGAATTCGGCGATCGACAGTCAGCCCTGCGGCGGCACGCATGTGTCGGAAACGCAGGAAGTCGGCGCCATCCACATCGCCAAGATCGAGAAAAAGGGTAAGGAGAACCGCCGGTTCCGTATCCGCTTCGGTACCCCCGAAGACCGCGCATCAGTTTGAGTAAGGAGTTGCGACCGTGACCAACAACAAGAGCGCCTTTGTCGTTTCCGCCGATTGGCTGCAGGAGCGCCTTGGCGATCCCTTGATCCGGATCCTCGACGCGTCGTGGTACCTGCCGGCACAGAAGCGCAACCCGAAGGCGGAATACGACGCCGGGCACATTCCCGGTGCGGTCTTCTTCGACCAGGACGCCATTGCCGACCATACGAGTGGCCTGCCGCACACGCTGCCTTCGCCGGAAGCTTTTGCCGAAGCCGTCGGCGCGCTCGGCGTCAGCGAGAGCGACACGATCGTCGTGTATGACGGCCCCGGCATCATGACGGCGCCGCGCGTATGGTGGGAATTGCGCATCATGGGCGCCAAGAATGTCTATGTGCTCGATGGCGGCATGGACGGCTGGAACCGGGAAGGCCGGCCCGTGAGCACGGACGTCCCCTCGCCCAAGCCGGCCACGTTCACACCGAGCTTCACGCCGGCCGCGGTCACGTCTCTCGCGGGGATGAAGCAGATCGTCGCCGATGGCGCGACCCAGATCGCCGACGCCCGCGGCGCCCCGCGCTTTTATGGCGAGGAAGCCGAGCCGCGCGCCGGTCTTCGTTCGGGCCACATGCCGGGCGCCCACAGCCTGCCGTCCGGCGCCTTTTCGGAAAACGGGAAGCTCAAGGATCTCGAGAGCCTCCGCCAGACATTCGCTGCCGCCGGCGTCGATCTTTCGAAGCCCGTGGTCACCACCTGCGGATCGGGCGTGACTGCTGCCATCATCACCCTGGCGCTACAGTCGCTCGGCCACACCGACAACACGCTCTATGACGGATCCTGGTCGGAATGGGGCGGACGCGCTGACACCGCTGTCGTCACGGGTCGCGAGTGACGCCATGCGCACTCCGAAGCTCGCCTCGCTGACGGCGCACGTCACCGAACTCGAAATGACGGCTCCGCCGAAGCAGAGCCTGCCGATGCCGGTCAATATCCAGACCGCGATCCTGCGCGTCTCCGACATTCCGCTCGGCTACTATCGGTTTCTCTATCTGCGCGTCGGACGCCGCTGGCATTGGACCGAACGGCTGCGGATGAGCGACGAGGATCTGGCTGCCCTGCTTGGAGACAAGAGGCGGAGCGTAACGGTCCTTTACGTCAACGGCGCGCCGGCCGGATTCTTCGAGCTGCATCAGGGCGACGACGACGTGGTCGAGCTTGTGCATTTCGGACTGATGGAACACGCTCTCGGCCTCGGGCTCGGCAAGTGGTTCCTGCTGCAGACGCTGTTTGCTGCCTGGGCGCTGAATCCGAGCAAGCTGACGGTGACCACCAACAACCTCGACCATCCCCGCGCGCTGCAGCTCTATCAGCAATTCGGCTTCTCGCCGGTCGCGACCCGCGAAGCCACGGTCCAGCCTTTGACCGATGCCGAACTTCTGAAGCTGGTGAAGAACCTCTGAAGAACACCATCCGGCAAGTTCCGGGTGTCCCGATTGCTGCGGCCGGTGCACTCTCCTGATCGAACAACAAAAGCCGATCAAGGAGATACACTATGTCGTTGCGCTATATTCCGATGTCTGACGCGGAAGCCCGCAGGATGAGAGAGGGCGGGCTGGACGCCTATGGCAATGCGCCGGAGCGACAGATCTCCGACGGCGGCGGCGTACCCTGCCGTCATTGCCTGGATTATGTCGAGGCCGGCGCGCCCTATCTGGTTTTCGCGCTTCGGCCGTTTTCCTCGTTGCAGCCCTATGCGGAAACCGGGCCCGTGTTCATGCATGCCGAGGCCTGCCCGGCGCATCATGGCGAAGTGTTGCCGCCGATCCTGAACTCACGCGCCGACTACCTGCTGCGCGGCTACGGCGCGGACGAGCGCATCGTCTATGGAACCGGCGACGTTGTTGCCAGGGAAGACGTGGAAAGTCGCGCGACAGAATTGCTGTCGAGACCGGACGTTACGTCCGTGCACGTCCGCTCCACCCGGAACAATTGCTACCAGTGCCGGATAGAGCTGGCCTGAGGCGAAATCGGCCCGGCATTGCTGCCGGGCCGAAACGATTGTCAGGCGACGTTCAGGACTGCCTCGGGCGCGTAGGCATCATAGCCGAGCGCTTCGGCGACGGGTGCGTTGGTGACGCGACCGCGGTGCACGTTGAGGCCGGCGCGCAGATGTCGGTCTTCGGCGATCGCCTTGAGGCCCTTGTCGGCGAGCTGCAGACCATAATGCAGCGTGGCGTTGTTGAGCGCATGCGCCGAGGTCACAGGCACCGCGCCCGGCATGTTCGCAACGCAGTAATGCACGATGCCGTCGACCTCATAGGTCGGCTCGGAATGGGTCGTCGCGTGCGAGGTTTCGAAGCAGCCGCCCTGGTCGATGGCGACGTCGACGATGACAGCCCCCTTCTTCATGCCGGTCAGCATTTCGCGGGTCACGAGCTTCGGTGCCGCAGCGCCCGGGATCAGCACGGCCCCGATGACGAGGTCGGCGGAGAAGACTTCCTCTTCCAGCGCGTCGATGGTCGAATAGCGTGTGTGCACGCGGCCGGCAAAGAGATCGTCGAGCTGGCGCAGACGCGGGATCGAGCGATCGATGATGCTGACGTCAGCCCCGAGACCCGCCGCCATGCGGGCGGCATGCAGGCCGACGACCCCGCCACCGATGACGGTCACCTTGGCCGGCAGCACGCCGGGAACGCCGCCGAGCAGGATGCCGCGGCCACCATTGGCCTTTTGCAGCGAGGTCGCACCAGCCTGGATCGCCAGGCGCCCGGCAACTTCGGACATCGGCGCGAGCAGCGGAAGGCCGCCGCGATCGTCGGTGACGGTCTCGTAGGCAATCGCCGTGACGCCGGAATTGAGCAGGCCCTTGGTCTGTTCCGGATCGGGCGCAAGATGCAGATAGGTATAGAGAATTTGGCCTTCGCGCAGCTGCGCCCATTCGGAAGGCTGCGGCTCCTTGACCTTGACGATCATGTCCGACTTTTCGAACACGTCCTTTGCCGTCGCGACGATTTTCGCGCCAGCGGCACGGTACGCATCGTCGTCCGCGCCGATCCCTGCCCCGGCCTTGGTTTCCACGATTACCTCGTGGCCATGGGCAACATATTCACGCACCGAGCCGGGCGTCAGGCCGACACGATATTCATGGTTTTTGATTTCCTTCGGGCAACCGACACGCATTCTTGCGTTCCTCTCCTGTAATGGGCTTTGCGCCGCTTTTGACGAGGCAATCAGCAAAACACGCGGACAATCGAATGTCCTTGCAAAGACGAAAGCCTGAGCGCATTGATTTCGAAGAATATTGCGGCAATAGGCGCAATATTGAGGGAAATCACCAATGAGCGAACTTGACGCCATCGATCATGCGATTCTGCGCATTCTTCAGCAGAACGGCCGGATCTCGAATGCTGACCTCGCGGCCAAGGTCGGGCTCTCGCCGTCGGCCTGCTCGCGCCGGGTCGACATCCTGGAAAAGTCGGGAACGATCGCCGGATACCATGCCCGGATCGCCCACAAGGCGCTCGATTACCAGATCATGGTCATCGTGCACATTTCGCTCTCGGGGCAGTTCGCCAAGACGCTCGCCGAATTCGAGGCGGCGGTAAAGCTCTGTCCGAACGTGCTCGTCTGCTACCTGATGTCGGGGGAATACGACTATATCCTGCGGGTGGCGGCCAAGGATCTGCAGGACTACGAGCGCATTCACCGCGACTGGCTTTCGGCCCTGCCCCACGTGGTGAAGATCAACTCGAGCTTCTCGCTGCGCGAAATCATCGACCGGCCGAATGTCGGCATCTGAAGGCGGCCGCAGACCCTACCGGCCGACGACGCAATCGCGGCCGCGTCCCTTGGCGGCATAGAGCCTCAGATCGGCCTGCGCCAGCAGATGCTCGACCGAGCCCCCATCGGCCGGCGTCGACGATAGGCCGATGCTCGCCGTCACCGGGCGTCCATCCGGCGTCGACAACTGGCTCGATATCGCGATCCGGACTTCATCGGCGCGCCGCAGCCCATCCACGTGGTCCATCTCCGGACAAAGGATGACGAACTCCTCGCCACCGTAGCGGAACAGGCGATCGACGGGGCGAATCTTCGATTTCACCGTTTCGACCAGTTGTTGGAGCACGCGATCGCCCTCGAGATGCCCGAAGCGATCGTTGACGCCCTTGAAGTGATCGACGTCAATGATCATCAGGGTGACGGCAGCGTTCGCGCCGCTGGCCGCGCGCAGCATTTCCGGTGCCTCGACCTCGAACCGGCTACGGTCGAGCGAGCCGGTCAGCGTGTCCTGCCCGGAGCGCGACAACAGATCCTCGTAGCGCTCGCGGAAGGTCAGCGTGTTGAAAATGTCGCCGAGCGGCCGGTCCGACATGGCAAGCGACGGGTGGCGCGAGAGGTTGAGATAAAGGCCGACGGCAAGGGCATAGAAGGGCGCCGCCAGCATCTTCGCCATCCAGCCGCCCCAGAAGACCTCCGCCGGCGCGTTGTTCCACCAGCGAAGCGCCGCATAGAAGGCGGCCTGATCGAATGTGAGCACCGCTACACCGCAGATGAGGAAACGGACGGTCACGAAGTGACGCAACCAACGACCGAGGCGCTCGTAGAGCAGGATGATCATCAGCGCATCGAAGTAGAGGATCGTCGTCCCCCAGACCATCAGCCATCCCATCTCGTCGATGAAGGCGAGGTCGGCGGAGCGCTCCGCGACGATCGACACCGTATCGTGCTGCCGCAGCAGAAGGCTGAGCGCCACCGTCAGGAAATTGCCGGCGAGCAGGCCATAGATCGGTTGGCGCACCGTTGCTGCGTCCTCCTTCACATAGAGGAGGAGGATCATCATCAACTTGCCGGAAAACAGGACGGCCGATCCCGGCGAGATCACGCCGAACGGCAGTTGCACATAGAACACCGCAGCGAGATAGGTTTCGATGAAGTGCATGACGCCAAGGGCGGCGACAAATACCCCGAGCCCCAGTCGGGCACGAAGGTGCAACAGCCCGATCATCGCCGTCACGTAGACCAGCGCCTCGCCGACGAAGAGAAGAAGGTTGGCGTTTGGCATGTGCTTGAGAAAGTTCCGTTTCCTGGAGCACCGTTAACCAGGAAACTTGAAGAAAACTTTACCAGGTGTCCGCTGTTGCCCGACCTTTCAGTGCGAAAATCTGCCGCTTTCGGAAACGGCGGCTTTCCGGCATAGTCGGCGCCAACCCACCGTCGTTCGCCAGCCAGCGAACAAAACTCCCGATTGTATTCCTTTTCCATGAAGACCCGCATTCTTGATAAATGGAGGACCGCATGACATCGATGACTTCCCCGCTTCACCTCACGCGCCGCTCGCTTCTCGCGGGGGCCGCGGCCTCCTCGGCACTCGTCATGCTGCATCCATTCTCGGCGCGCGCCGCCGCCAATCAGGCGCATCTCAGGATCATGGAATCGACGGACTTGCACGTCCACGTGTTCCCCTACGACTACTATGGCGACAAGCCTAACGACACGGTCGGCCTTGCGCGCACCGCCTCGATCATCGACGCCATCCGCGCCGAAGCGACGAACTCCATCCTCGTGGATAACGGCGACTTCCTGCAGGGCAATCCGATGGGCGACTACATCGCCTATCAGCGCGGAATGAAGGATGGCGACATCCACCCGATCGTCGCCGCCATGAACGTGCTCGGCTATGACTGCGGCACGCTCGGCAACCACGAATTCAACTATGGCCTGGACTTCATGTTCAAGGTGCTGAACGGGGCGAATTTCCCCGTGGTCTGCGCCAACCTGACGAAGGGATCGCTTGCCGCCAATGCGCGCCAGGACGAACTGTTCCTGAAGCCCTATGTCATTCTCGACCGCAAGGTGAAGGACGGTTCCGGCCAGGAGCATTCGATCCGCGTCGGCCTCATCGGCTTCGTACCGCCGCAGATCATGACCTGGGACGCCAAGCACCTGGAAGGCAAGGCCAATGCCCGCGACATCGTCAAGGCGGCCGAAGCCTGGGTGCCGCAGATGCGCGAAGAAGGCGCCGACATCGTCGTGGCGCTCTCGCACTCCGGTATCGGCCAGCAGGCCTATGCGGAGAACCTCGAGAACGCCTCCGTACCGCTGGCCGCAATCGAAGGCATCGATGCGATCGTCACCGGCCACAGCCACCTGGATTTCCCCGGGCCGAAGTTCAAGGAGATTGCCGGCGTCGACAACGAGAAGGGGCTGATCTCCGGCAAGCCCGGCGTCATGGGCGGCTTCTGGGGCTCGCATCTCGGCCTGATCGACCTGTTGATCGAGCGCGACGGCGGCAAATGGCGCGTCGTCAGTTCGACGAGCGAGGCACGCCCGATCTACCGCCGCGAGGACAAGAAGGTCATCGCCGAGGTCGCCGACAAGCCGGAGGTCCTGGCGGCCGCCCAGAAGGACCACGAGGCGACGCTTGCCTATGTGCGCACGCCCGTCGGCAAGACCAGCGCGCCGCTCTATTCCTACTTTGCCCTGGTCGCCGACGATCCGTCGGTGCAGATCGTCAGCCAGGCGCAGACCTGGTACATCAAGGACATGCTGAAGGAGACCGAACACCGCGACCTGCCGGTGCTTTCGGCGGCTGCCCCCTTCAAGGCCGGTGGTCGCGGCGGCGCCGACTACTACACCGACGTTCCGGCCGGCGACATCGCGATCAAGAACGTCGCGGATCTCTACCTCTATCCGAACACGGTGCAGGCCGTGGTCATTACCGGCGAGCAGGTACGCAACTGGCTGGAAATGTCGGCCGGCATCTTCAACGAGGTCAAGCCGGGCGCTTCCGACGCTCCGCTGATCAACGGCGGCTTCCCGTCCTACAATTTCGACGTCATCGACGGGGTCACCTATCAGATCGACCTTTCCGTACCGCCGAAGTTCGACAAGGACGGCAACACCATCAACGCCGCCTCAAACCGCATCAAGAATCTGCAGTTCAACGGACAAGCGATTGATCCGGCCCAGAAATTCGTCGTGGCCACCAACAACTACCGCGCCGGCGGCGGCGGCAACTTCCCCGACATCGGCGCCGACAAGGTGGTCTTCGTGGCCCCCGACACCAACCGCGATGTGGTGGTGCGCTACATCATCGACCAGGGCACGATCAACCCGTCGGCCGACGCCAACTGGACCTTCGTCCCGCTCGCAGGCACCAGCGTGACCTTCGACAGCGGACCGAAGGCGCGGCAGTTCCTGGCGCAGGTGAAGGGCGTAACGATCGAGGACGCCGGTGACGCTGCCGAGGGTTTTGCGCGTTTCCGCATCAAGCTCTGAGCCACGAACCGATCAGTGGGCTGCCGCTTGCGGTGGCCCACACACTTGGCGCCTGACCGCTCCAGCAGGCTAAACCGCCGACACAAGTCTCCGGCATTCCTGCCGCAGAACATGAGCTGCGGCAGACAATGTTCTGTTTATTTTAGATTATCTTGGATATAGGCGCGCGGCTCAGACCTGCCCCGACGGGGCGTCGTCGGAAAACAGCGACGGGCCGGTCTGGTCGATGATCTGGCGCCCCTTGCGCAGCGCAGCGTCGATCGCGTCCTGCTCGGACGTGAAGAGATCGGCGCGGATGAAGCTGCGGACCTTGGCGCCGCCTTCGGCCGAGACCTTCTCGATGTTGCCCGCCAGACGAAACTGGGAGCCCTCGCGCATCGGCGTCGCACGGATGGTGAAATCCGCATAGGACTCAGATTTCCCCGGTGCTGCCTGCGCCTGGTCTTCAGAGTTGCCGGAGCGGCCGAACAATTTCGAGAAAAACGATGCCATGCCCAAGACTTAGACGCCGCGGCCGATACTGTCAAAGCTTAAGTGCCGATATTCGACCGCGACGCCCTCACGCCGATCAGATGATGAGGTTGGAGAGGATCTCGTTCTCGGTAATGTCCTGGTAGCGCAGCCCCGCAGCGTCGAAGCGAGCCTTCAGCACGGGGAAGTTCTCCGCATGTTTCGTTTCGATGCCAATCAGGATGGAACCGAAATTGCGGGCTGACTTCTTCAGATACTCGAAGCGCGAGATGTCGTCTTCGTCACCAAGCAGGTTGAGGAAATCGCGAAGCGCGCCCGGCCGCTGCGCCATGCGCAGGATGAAATACTTCTTGAGGCCGGCATGGCGCATCGCCCGCTCCTTGACGTCGGGAAGGCGTTCGAAGTCGAAGTTGCCGCCGGAAACGACCGCGACCACCGTCTTGCCCGCAAGCGCCTCGGGGCCCAGCGCTTCGAGCGCCGAAATCGAAAGAGCTCCGGCCGGCTCGAGCACGACGCCTTCGACATTCAGCATGTCGACGATCGTCCGGCAGATGGCATTTTCAGCCAGCAGCATAACCTGGTCAGGCGAGAAGCGCCGCAACGCTGCAAAGTTCAGATCGCCGATCCGCCCGACGGCGGCACCGTCGACGAAGTTGTCGACCTGATCGAGGGTCACGACGCTGCCGGTTTCCAGGCTTTCCCGCAGGCTCGGCGCACCCGACGGCTCGCAGAAGATGAAATGATCGGCCGCGACCTTGTCCTTGAGGTAGCCGGTGACGCCGGCGGCAAGGCCGCCACCGCCGACCGGCAGAACGACGAGATCAGGAATCACGCCTTCCGGCAGCTGCCAGGCAATTTCCGCCGCGACGCTTGCCTGCCCTTCGATGATGTCGGCGTGATCGAAAGGCGGCACCATGACGCCGCCGATCGCTTCCACGTGGTCGCGGGCAGCCTTGTAGCATTGATCGAAGATATCGCCGACCAGCTTGATGGTGATGAACTCGCCGCCGAACATCCTGGTCTTGTCGATCTTCTGCTGCGGCGTCGTCACCGGCATGAAGACGACACCCGGAACCCCGAAATGGCGGCAGACGAAGGCGAAGCCCTGGGCGTGGTTGCCGGCCGAGGCGCAGACGAATGTCTTCCCCGAGGCACCGGCACCGATCGCCTTGCGGAAGAAGTTGAAGGCGCCCCTGATCTTGTAGGAGCGAACCGGCGAAAGATCCTCGCGCTTGAGGTAAATGTTGGCGCCGTAGCGCGCGCTCAGGTGCTCGTTGAGCTGCAGCGGCGTCGGCGGGAAGATCTCCCGCAAGGCTTCGGTTGCGGTTTCGACATCCTGCTTCATCACGTGCGGTCTTCCGTTGAGTTGGTCGCTGGCGGTCGCTATTGCACATCGCAACGCCCGAAGCCATGGCTTTGACTCGAATCGGGCCGACGTTGAAAATGGCGCAGCACCTGTCCGACCGGTATGCCGCATTGTTTTCCAGGAAATGAACACTTGAACGCAACCCTCATCCGGCATGCCGTGCACATTTCGGCGATCCTCGGCATCTATCTTGCCTGCGCCATGCTGGTGCCGGCGATGGTCGACCTCTATTACGGCCATCCGGACTGGCAGATTTTTGCCGCATCGTCGTTCATGGTCGGCGGCCTTTCGCTGGCGACCTTCATGGCCACGCGTATGGGTCCGCCGCCGTTTTCAAAGAAGTTCGGCTTCGTCCTCGTCAACATGCTCTGGGCCGTATTCTCGGTGGTCGGCGCAATCCCGCTCTGGCTGTCGTCCATGAAGCTCGACTTTGCCCAGGCGCTGTTCGAATCCGTCTCTGCCATCACCACGACCGGCGCGACCGTGATCGTCGGCCTCGACGATGCGCCGCCGGGGCTCCTGCTCTGGCGTTCGCTTTTGTGCTGGCTCGGCGGCATCGGCATCGTCGTGCTTGGCCTGTTCATCATCCCCTATCTCAGGGTCGGCGGCATGTCGTTCTTCAAGATGGAGTCCTCCGACACCGGCGACAAACCCTTTGCCCGGCTCGCGAGCTTCAGCCGCGCCTTCCTAGCGATCTACGTTGTCATCACGCTGCTCTGCACGATCGGCTACTTCCTGACGGGCATGAACCGCTTCGATGCGATCAACCACGCGATGTCGACCGTGGCGACGGGCGGTTTTTCCACCCATGACGCATCCTTCGCCTATTTCGGCAGCATTCCGTTGCTCTGGACCGCCACCTTCTTCATGGCGCTTTGCAGCCTGCCCTTCTCGATCTTAATCGTGCTCGTCGCCCGCGGCAGGCTCGATGCGTTGCGCGACCCGCAAATCATCGTGTTCCTCGGCTATCTCTCGGCCTTCTCGATTGCCGTCGCCATCTACCACCGGCTGGCCAATGGCGTCGAATTCCATCTGGCGCTGGCGCATTCGTTCTTCAACATTACTTCGATCCTCTCGACCAGCGGCTATGCCAGCCAGGACTACAGCCTCTGGGGGCCCTTCGTCGTCATCGCAGCCTTCATCGCCACCTTCATGGGCGGTTGCTCCGGCTCGACCGCCGGCGGGATCAAGGCCTATCGCTTCATCGTGCTCTTCAATGCGATCCGGTCGGGGCTGAACAAGATCGTCTACCCCAACGCGATCTATGCGGTGCGCTATGGCGGCAACACCGTCGACGCTGACACGCAGCGCTCCATCTTCCTGTTCTTCATCACCTATATCCTGCTGTGGGTGCTCGGCAGTCTCGCCATGGGCGCGCTCGGCTACGATCTGGTCACCGCGACCTCGGCGGTCATTACCTGCCTTTCCAATGTCGGCCCGGGCCTTGGTCCGATCATCGGCCCGGCCGGAAATTTCTCGACACTCGGCGATCCCGAACTCTACCTGCTGTCGCTGATGATGCTGCTCGGTCGTCTCGAAGTGCTGACCGTGTTGGTAATCCTGACGCCGGTCTTCTGGAAGCATTGACCATTCGCCTCGCGGCCCTATCGTCTTGACTCGGTGCAGCAGATGCCGAATGTCGGTCGAAACCGGCGATGGGGGAACGTCATGGTGAAACATATACGTCGTCTGGCGGTGCTGACCACCGCCATGGCGCTTTCGGCGGGGCTCGCCGCCAATGCCGGCCCGCTTGCCGACGCGGCGGTGCAGGCCGAAAAGCTCGCGGCATCCGGCGACGCGGCGAAGGCCCATGAGCTGCTCCGCCAGGCGATGAGCGATTTCTCGCAAACGCTGCCACTGGCGATCGGCAAGGCGGTTTTCGTCACCAAGGCGCCGACCGGCTACGCCATGTACGACCCGCGCGAGGGCGCGGTGTTCAAGGAAGGAGAGTCGCTGATCTCCTATATTGAGCCGATCGGCCTCACCTGGAAGGATTCGGTAACGAAGGGCCAACTCGAAAGCCACTTCACCGTCGACTTCGATATTCTCAACCCGAAGGGCGACGTGCTCGCGGGCCAGAAAGCGTTCGGTGATTTCACCTTCACCGGCCACCTCAGAAACCAGGAAATCTATTCGACGCTGACCATCGACGTCTCAGGTGCTCCCGCCGGCGACTATGTGCTGCGCTTCCACTTCAATGACGTCAACAGCGGCAAAAGCGCCAGCGTCGACCAACCCTTCAAGATTGCCGGACCGTAATACCATGCCCCACGCAGTAACGACCGTCGGCTTCGATGCCGACGATACACTCTGGCAGAACGAGCAGTTCTTCCGGCTGACGGAAGCGCGCTTCGCCGAGCTTCTGGGCGCCCACACGGACACCGAACACCTGTCGGAGCGGCTGCTTGCGGCGGAGAAGCGCAACCTCGGCCTCTACGGCTTCGGCATCAAGGGCTTCGTGCTCTCCATGGTCGAAACCGCCGTCGACGTCACCGATGGCAAGGTGCCCTCCTCGGTCATCGCCGAGATCCTCGCCGCCGGGCGCGACATGCTCGTGCACCCGGTTGAGCCGCTGCCGCATGTCAAGGAAACGCTCGAAGCACTTCACGGCCACTTTCGCCTTGTCATGATCACAAAGGGCGATCTCTTCGACCAGGAGCGCAAGCTCGCCGCCTCCGGCCTTGGCGACTATTTCGACGCCGTCGAGATCGTCAGCGACAAGACCGTCGCCACCTACGAGCGCATCTTCAAGCGTCACGGCGACGGGGCGCTGAATAGCATGATGGTCGGCAATTCGCTGAAGTCGGATATCGTGCCTGCACTCGGTGCCGGAAGCTGGGGGGTCTATGTCCCGCACGCGCTCACCTGGTCGTTCGAACACCACGATAAACCAGAGGACCATCCGCGGTTTCGCGAGATTGCGGATCTCGGCGGGTTGGGCTCGGTCCTTGAGCGCTTGACACCGAAGGCTTGACTGTCGTCCGCAAGCGCCAAGTCGATCGCAATTATAAGTTGATGCGTATCGATGATACACGAATCAGCTTATCGTCCACATGGTGGCTTAGATGAGGGGAACCAATGTTGGCGCTTGTTTTCGGTGCAGCGATTGCGATGGTGATGGTGGGCAGGCTCATTGGATGGCTGCTGCGGAAGGTTTCGGCTTTGAGCGTCTTTTCCTCGCGCCTCGCGGGTTTGGCGGTTCTGTTGTTTGTCGCACCCGCCATCTACTCGTTCAATTCGGGCTGGCCGTTTGTCGACTCGTTTATCGTCTACGGCCTTGGGGCAATGATTGCCGCGGGCGTATTCTACTTCATGAAGACGAGAGAACAGCGCGCCTAAGCGCGTTGTCCACCCCGTACCCCCCCGATCACCCTTGACTGTTTGACCTGAGTGTTTGATCTAGGGATCATGCGGGCGTGGCGAAACTGGTAGACGCAAGAGACTTAAAATCTCTCGGCCTTGGCTGTGCGGGTTCGATCCCCGCCGCCCGCACCAGGCAATCGGTTTTTTAAAGATTCAATAGGCGACCCGCACCCGGCTCTCGCTGGAGAGTGAGACGTTGCGCCGGTGAGACTGGCCGCTCAGTTGTTGTAGTAGTAACAATCGCATTCCGCCTGGTAGGCGTCGTCGTGCCATACGCGAACGGCGAGTTTCGTTGCGCATCCCTGGTTTTCCAGCCTGAGGCCGAGAAGCGAGACCGCTGCCGCCTTGGAATTGGGGGCGTCCACCTCGATTGCCGATCCGACCTGGTGGACACCCTGCCGCGGGGTCCAGGTGAAGATCTGAACGCTGTAGTGCATCGAATATCCTCCGTGGGAGAGATGGTGTGCACGCAATACTAAACGCTATGTGTTCGCAATGAGCCGGTCGCCTTGACCGTTTCAGCCGTCTTCGACGGTCGCTTCAGGCCGATCGCCGCCATCCGTGTGTTCGAAGTGCCAGTGGCCCTGTTCGTCCTGGAAGCTGATCTCCTCGTCGTCGCCGCCGACCTGCTGTTCGGCGGCGGCGGCCTTGGCGGCGGCAAGCGCCGTTTCGCGGTTGGGAAAGGGTTCCGAATAGGCGTCGGCGGCCTTGTAGGCCCATCCGCCGTCATGAGGAACGATGGTGTAAGTAATCCGCGCCATGCTTCCCTCCCAATAATCCGAAAGACGCTCCCGTCTTCGGCGGGCCGTTGCCGCACAGCCCCGCATTCCTCCTCGTCAAAGGCATACTCAATGCCGAACGCCGCGGATATTAGCACAAGTGTGGTACGAATTGCCACATTCGCGAATCACCCGGAAAGGCTAGCCGCCAAACAGAAAGGCGGCCCCTTGCGGCGCCGCCTAAACTCTTGAAACAATTGCGTCGAGATGATCAGGCCGAAAGCTTGGCGGCGATCTTGGCGACGTGTGCGCCCTGGAAGCGGGCAGCCTGGAGCTCGACCTCGGACGGCTGGCGCGAGCCGTCGGCATCGGTGATCGTCGAGGCGCCATAGGGCGAGCCGCCCTTGATCTCGTCGAGGCCCATCTGACCCTGGAAGGCATAGGGAAGACCAGCAACGACCATGCCGTGGTGCATCAGCGTCGGGATGAAGCCGAGGATGGTGGATTCCTGACCGCCATGCTGGGTGGCCGAGGACGTGAAGACCGAACCGACCTTGCCGACCAGCTTGCCAGACGCCCACAGGCTGCCGGTCTGATCGATGAAGTTGCGCATCTGCGAGGCAACCGTGCCAAAGCGCGTGCCGGCGCCGAAGATGATCGCGTCGTATTGGGCAAGCTCTTCGACATGGGCGACCGGCGCGGCCTGGTCGAGCTTGAAGTGAGAGGCCTTGGCGACCTCGGCCGGCACCAGCTCCGGAACGCGCTTGACGTCGACTTCGGCACCCGCAGACTTGGCACCTTCGGCCACGGCGTAAGCCATGGTTTCGATATGTCCGTATGCCGAATAATAGAGAACGAGAACCTTGGCCATAATTGCTCCTTTGGATACAAGCGATCCCACTTGATCACTGCTGCGCGGAAGATTTATCAAAATGCAGCCGCATGCCAGGAGCCGTCCGGGAAACAGACTGTTCTCGCAATGTGAACAATAATAATTCACTGTTAAATGACTGACTAAACAAACAGGATCACCCGATGAGCAGCATAAAAGTCGTCACTGCCGCCATGGTCGCCATCGGCGACGAACTTCTGTCGGGGCGTACCAAGGACAAGAACATCGGCCACCTCGCCGACATGATGACCATGGTCGGCATCGACCTCAAGGAAGTGCGGATCGTCGCCGACGACGAGGTGGCGATCGTCGAGGCGATCAATGCAGTGCGCAGCCGCTACGATTACGTCTTTACGTCCGGCGGCATCGGCCCGACTCATGATGACATCACCGCCGACGCCGTGTCGCGCGCCTTCGGCGTCGAATGCATCTACGAGCCGGAGGCGATGGCGCTGCTCGGCGCCATGTACGAGCGCCGCAACATGGAGTTTACCGACGCGCGCAAACGCATGGCGCGCATGCCGCTCGGCGCACGTCATATCCCGAACCCGGTATCGACGGCGCCGGGTTTCGCCATTGGCAACGTGCATGTGATGGCCGGCGTGCCACAGGTCTTCCAGGCTATGCTCGACGCTCTGCTGCCCGGTCTCAACGTCGGTTCGCCCCTCCTCTCGCGCACCGTGCGCTCGCCCTTCGGCGAAGGCGACATCGGCAGCCCGCTGACCGAAGTGCAGAAGAACCATCCGGAAACGAGCATCGGCTCCTACCCGAAATTCGACGGCAAGACCTTCTCGACGGATATCGTCGTGCGCGCCCGCGATCCGGAAGCCCTTGCGGCAGCGGAAGCGGATGTCCAGGCGATGATCCAGGCAATCGCCGACGCGCGGGCAAAGGGATAGCGCGAAGCCCTTGCACTCAAGGCCTCAATGCCGTTATTGCATGTCGGCAAATCAGGATGACGCGTTCCCGCCTGCCCGATCTGCCGGACGCTTCGCCTTACCTTCGTTCAGACAAGCCGGAGCCCACCCATGTCGCTGCCCGATAAAGCCTTTCCCGTTTCCTGGGACCAGTTCCACCGCGATTGCCGCGCGCTTGCGTGGCGGCTCGCCGACAATGGCCAGGAATGGCGCGCCATGGTTTGCATCACGCGCGGCGGCCTGGTTCCGGCGGCGATCATCTGCCGCGAGCTCAACATCCGCATGATCGAAACCGTCTGTGTGGCCTCCTATCACGACTACGATTCTCAAGGACAGATGAAGGTGCTGAAGGGCATCGCCCCCGAAATTGCCGAGGGCGGCGGTGAAGGCGTGCTGATCGTCGACGACCTGACCGACACCGGCAAGACTGCCGCGGAAGTCCGCGCCATGCTACCGAAGGCGCATTTCGCCGCCGTCTACGCCAAGCCGAAGGGCCGGCCGCTGGTCGATACCTTCGTTACCGAGGTCAGCCAGGACACCTGGATCTATTTCCCCTGGGACATGGGCTTCACCTATCAGGAGCCGATCGCCAAGGGCACGCGCGGCTAATAGCCCGTATGTTCCTTCCGGACCCGGTGCCCCTTGTCGGGAGGCGACTTTCGGTCCGTGAGTTTTCGATCAGCTGATCGGCGGTATCGTGCCGATCAGCGTTTCGGCAGTCAAGCCAGGCCCTGCCTTGGCGCCGGCTGCGCCATGGCGCCAGACTGCGGCTGCGGCTGCCTCGAAAGCCGGCATTCCCTTCGCCAGATGCGCGCCGACGATGCCGGCAAGAACGTCCCCCGATCCGGCGGTTGCCAGCCACGGCGGCGCGTTGTTGTTGACGACCGCCCGTCCGTCCGGCGCGGCAACGACGGTGTCGGCGCCCTTGTAGACGATCACCGCGTAACTCGCCCGCGCCGCAGCCTGCGCCTTCTCGATCTTCGAAAGCCCGTCGTCACCGGCAATATCAGGAAAGAGACGGGCGAACTCGCCGTCGTGCGGCGTCATGACCATCTGGCCCCCGCCTTTCGCCAGTGCCGCGAAAAGTTCGCCGGGATTTGCCTGGAACGAGGTGATGCCATCGGCGTCGAGCACCAGGGCGCGATCGCAGAGCGCAAGCGCAAAGTCCCTCGCCTTCTTGCCGATGCCGAAGCCTGGCCCAAGCACGAAGCTTCCCAGGCGCTGGTCCTGCAGCCATTTGGTAAGCTCCCGCTTGCCGTCGATCTCTTTGACCATCACTGCCGTCAGATGCGACGCATTGATGTCGAGTGCTGCGTTGCCGGAGGCGACGGTGACAAGGCCGGCGCCGGCCGCAAGGCCCGCCGCGGCCGACAGGCGCGCCGCGCCCGTCGCCTGGCGGTCACCTGAGAAAACCACCAGATGCCCGCGCTTGAACTTATGCGTCGAGGCTGCCAGGTCGCCGCCCCAGCCCGCCCAAAGGAACGGCGCATTGAGGCGCAGCGAACCTGCACCGGCGCGCAGGATGCGCGCGGGAATGCCGATGTCGAACACCTCGAGCGTGCCGCAGAGGGACCGCCCGGGCAAAAGCCAGTGACCGGGCTTTGGCGCCATGAACGTGACGGTGTGGCGGGCGGCAAAGGCGGCGCCCCGAACCTCGCCCGTGCGGCCGTCGATGCCGCTCGGCAGATCGACCGCAACGACCGGAACGCCACTGGCATTGACCCGTTCGATAAGGTGAATGACGTCGTCCGGGAGGTCGCGAGACAAGCCCGCCCCGAAGAGCGCATCGATGACGACATCGCCGGCCTGCGGTTCGTAGGCAAAAAGTGGTGCGACGGGATCGCTCCAGTTTGCCCGGGCGCGCGCAGCATCGCCTTGAAGCTTGGCGGGATCGCCCAGCACGAACACCGCGACATCCGCCCCGCTTTCGGCAAGGCCGCGGGCGGCAACGTAACCATCGCCACCATTGTTGCCGGGGCCGCAGAGCACGACGAAGCGGTGCGCTTCCGGAAAATACCGCAGGGCCGCAGCGCTCACCGCCAGTCCAGCGTTGCGCATCAGCGTAAAGCTATCGATGCCGGATTGGGCCGCCGCCTGGTCGATTGCCGTCATTTCGGCGGGCGTGATCAACAGGTGCTGAAGGTCGGAGCGCATGCCCCAGACTTATCCATGCCCGCGCGCGTGAAGCAAGGCCTCAGCCTTAACACCATGATTGCCTTAAAATAATGCATTTGCACATAATTGTTGCTCAAATAACAAGCTTCACGTCTGCCATGATGTGGGGACTCTGCAAGAAGCGGGCATCTTTCGATCGGAAATCATAAAAAATAGGCAGATCGCACCCCGCGTAAGGCATGGAAATCCTGTAATCGGCGCGCCGGCAGCAGATTTTTTGTCGTTCTGACAGATTTTCGCAGAAAAACTGGCATGCAACGTGCATATTCAGGGCGAGCGGGCATGATCCTGCTATCAAGGGAGAAGCGGAGAGACATTTTCTCATGAAAAAGATCGAAGCGATCATTAAGCCCTTCAAGCTCGACGAAGTGAAGGAAGCCCTTCAGGAAGTCGGCCTGCAGGGTATCACCG
This sequence comes from Ensifer sp. LBL, assembly GCF_050435225.1. Lineage (NCBI taxonomy): Bacteria > Pseudomonadati > Pseudomonadota > Alphaproteobacteria > Hyphomicrobiales > Rhizobiaceae > Ensifer > Ensifer sp. LBL. Next base: position 565,490 of record NZ_JBNDJY010000003.1, read on the forward strand.
TCACGGAAGCCAAGGGCTTCGGGCGGCAGAAGGGTCACACGGAGCTGTATCGCGGCGCCGAATACGTGGTGGACTTCCTGCCGAAGGTAAAGGTCGAAGTGGTGCTGGCGGATGAAAACGCGGAGGCCGTCATCGAGGCGATCCGCAACGCCGCGCAAACCGGCCGCATTGGTGACGGAAAGATTTTCGTTTCCAATGTGGAAGAAGTCATCCGTATTCGCACGGGCGAAACCGGCCTCGACGCCATCTGACATCACGGGCCGTTCGGCCCGGTTCTTTTCAAATCCTCGTCATCTCACACAGGGAATAACGGCAAATGACGACTGCAAGCGATATTCTGAAGCAAATCAAGGACAACGACGTCAAGTTCGTCGACCTGCGCTTTACCGATCCCAAGGGTAAGCTGCAGCACGTAACGATGGATGTGGTCTGCGTCGACGAAGACATGTTCGCCGATGGCGTCATGTTCGACGGCTCCTCGATTGGCGGCTGGAAGGCCATCAACGAGTCCGACATGGTGCTGATGCCCGATCCGGAAACAGCGCATATGGACCCGTTCTTCGCGCAGTCGACGATGGTCATCATCTGCGACATTCTCGATCCGGTTTCGGGCGAATCCTACAACCGCGATCCGCGCGGTACGGCCAAGAAGGCCGAAGCCTACCTCAAGGCATCCGGCATCGGCGACACCGTGTTCGTTGGCCCGGAAGCAGAATTCTTCGTCTTCGACGACGTCAAGTACAAGGCCGACCCCTACAACACCGGCTTCAAACTCGACTCCTCGGAACTGCCGTCCAACGACGACACCGACTACGAGACCGGCAACCTCGGCCACCGTCCGCGTGTCAAGGGCGGCTATTTCCCGGTTCCGCCGATCGACAGCTGCCAGGACATGCGCTCCGAAATGCTGACGGTCCTGTCCGAGATGGGCGTGACGGTTGAGAAGCACCACCACGAAGTGGCGGCCGCCCAGCACGAGCTCGGCGTCAAGTTCGACGCGCTGGTTCGCAATGCCGACAAGATGCAGATCTACAAGTACGTCGTGCACCAGGTCGCCAATGCCTATGGCAAGACGGCAACCTTCATGCCGAAGCCGATCTTCGGCGACAACGGTTCGGGCATGCACGTGCACCTGTCGATCTGGAAGGACGGCAAGCCGACTTTTGCCGGCGACGAATATGCCGGCCTGTCGGAAAGCTGCCTCTACTTCATCGGCGGCATCATCAAGCATGCCAAGTCGCTGAACGCCTTCACCAACCCGTCGACGAACTCCTACAAGCGCCTCGTCCCGGGCTATGAGGCTCCGGTTCTGCTCGCCTACTCGGCGCGCAACCGCTCCGCTTCGTGCCGCATTCCGTTCGGCACCAACCCGAAGGCCAAGCGCGTCGAAGTCCGCTTCCCGGATCCGACCGCCAACCCCTACCTCGCCTTCGCAGCCATGCTGATGGCCGGCCTCGACGGCATCAAGAACAAGCTGCACCCGGGCAAGGCGATGGACAAGGATCTCTATGATCTGCCGCCGAAGGAACTGAAGAAGATCCCGACCGTCTGCGGCTCGCTGCGCGAAGCGCTGGAAAGCCTCGACAAGGACCGCAAGTACCTGACGGCTGGCGGCGTGTTCGACGACGACCAGATCGATTCCTTCATCGAACTGAAGATGCAGGAAGTCATGCGCTTCGAAATGACCCCGCATCCGGTCGAGTACGACATGTACTACTCGGTCTAAGACCGTGCGACCGGCGGCATCGACCACCGGTTCAAGCCGTGCTTTGGGCCGGCGGCTCCCTAGATGGAGCCGCCGGCCTTTTCGTTGGAGCGCACGGATTGCAAGCGCTCCCGCGCAGGGAGCGGCACGAAACCGTCGAATTGTGTGATATTATGTTGCCAACAACTTTTGCGCGTCCGCAGGACACGCATGGCGAGATCGATCAACGGAGGGCAGAAGGGAAGTCCCTATTGATGTTTTGGGTTCGCCAACCCAGATAATCTCCTGAAAGGATGTGTTGCGTCATGAAACAGAGAAACGCCAAATTCGAGATCGGACAGGTGGTTCGCCATCGGGTTTTCCCGTTCCGCGGCGTCATTTTCGACGTCGACCCGGAATACGCCAACACCGAGGAGTGGTGGAACGCCATTCCGCAGGAGATCCGCCCAAGCAAGGATCAGCCCTTCTATCACCTGTTCGCCGAGAACGACGACAGCGAGTATGTCGCCTACGTCTCCGAGCAGAACCTGGAATTCGACGACAGCGACCGGCCGATGCGCCACGCGCAAGTCGATGCCCTGTTCGACAAGGATGGCGTCGGTCACTACAGGCCCAAGGCGACGTTCCGCCACTGAGGCCGCTTCGCTCTCGAACAAATGAAAACGCCCGGACCGCGAGGTCCGGGCGTTCCTTTATGCGTTTGCGGAGGACCGCTTAGTTCTGCTTGGCAGCCTTCTGGGCTTCTTCAAGCTTCTTGCGTGCGTCCTCGGCCTTCTTCTGCATTTCTTCCTGCAGCAGGCGCTGACGCTCTTCGAGCTGCGACTGCTCGATCGGCTCGCCGTCGTAGACACCGGTGAAGCCCGTGAGGGCCATCTTGATCGGGTTCGGAGCGCGCTGGAAGTTGACCGAGGTGAAGACGACCTCATTGCCCTTCTTCAGGCTGGCGATCAGCTGGTCGGAAAGCGGCGCTTCGGCAACGCACTTGTCGGGCATGCAGATGGCGTAGTCGAGCTTGACCGGCTTGCCACCGTCGATCTGCATCTGAACGCCGGTCGGGATGAGGCGCGCCGACGGTACCGAAACCTGCATGATCTTGCGGTTGACCTTGCCGGAAACGGTGATGAGGCCGACAGCGGTCACGAGCTGGCCGTTGTTGGCGGTCAGCAGGTTCTGAACGATGCAGACATCGTTGTCTTCCTGCTTGGTGCAAACCTTGAACCAGCCCTGCGGCGGCTTGCCGCCAGCCTGCTGTGCAGACGCAACGCTCGGAACGCCCGCAGCAGCTACAGTGAGCGCCAGCGCTGCCATGCCCGAACGTTTTGCAATATTCGACTTGAACATCATTGTGATTCCGTCTCCTGAAATCCGGTAACGGAACAGTTGTTCCGCAGGTGAGTATCGTCAGCCGCCGTTGTCCTGTTGGCCAAATAAGGCAAATGCATGACCCCGTTTCCGGAAACACCTGTTACATTGGCTCGCTTCGATTATCCAGTGTTTCCTGTCATTTTTTGACTTCATACTGGGCGGAATTTGGACCGCGGATCGGTTGGATTCATCCGTCGGCATTGGTAACGTTCGGGGAATCGGCCTGTTGATACCCCTCACGGGAGGTGACCTTGCGTGCAATTCTTTCTGGTCTGGCGCTGATCCTGACCACCACTTCATTCGGCACTGCTGCGGCAGCCGCTCCTGTGCATGCGATTGCCATGCACGGAGAGCCGGCGCTGCCTGCCGATTTCAAGAACTTTCCCTACGTCAATCCGGACGTAAAAAAGGGTGGAAAGATCTCCTACGGCGTCGTCGGCAGCTTCGACAGCCTGAATCCCTTCATCCTGAAGAGCATGCGCACGACCGCGCGCGGCATGTGGGATCCGGAATACGGCAACCTCGTCTACGAATCGCTGATGCAGCGCTCACGCGACGAGGCCTTCACCATGTACGGCCTGCTCGCCGAAACCGTGGAGTGGGATGACGACCGGACCTTCATCCAGTTCAATCTCAACCCGAAGGCCCGCTGGGCCGACGGGCAGCCGGTGACCGCCGAGGACGTGATCTTCACCTTCGAGCTGCTGCGCGACAAGGGACGTGTCCCCTTCAGCAACCGCATGGCCAAGGTGGCGAAACTCGAGAAAGTCGGCGAGCGCAGCGTGCGCTTCACCTTCACCGAGGATGCCGACCGTGAGCTGCCGCTGCTGCTCGGCCTGTCGCCAGTGCTGCCGAAACATGCCATCGACCTCGCAACCTTCGACCAGACAACGCTGAAGCCGCCGCTCGGCTCCGGCCCTTATCGCGTGGCCGAAGTGAAGCCGGGCGAGCGCATCGTCTACGAGCGAAACCCGGACTATTGGGCGAAGGACCTGCCCTCGAAAGTCGGCCAGGACAATTACGACGAAATCTCTGTTGAGTATTTCCTCCAGGAAAACTCGCTGTTCGAAGCCTTCAAGAAGGGCGAGATCGACATCTATCCCGAAGGCAGCGCCACCAAATGGGCGCGCGGCTACGATTTCCCGGCCGTTCGCTCCGGCGACGTCGTCAAGGAAACCTTCACGCCGAAGACGCCGTCGGGCATGCTCGGCATCGTCTTCAATACCCGCCGGCCGATGTTCGACAACCTGAAGCTCCGTCAGGGTCTGGCGCTGGTGTTCGACTTCGAGTGGGTCAACAAGAACCTCTTCGACAGCGCCTACACGCGCACCCAGAGCTACTGGCAGAACTCGACGCTGAGCTTTCTCGGCGCACCGGCCGACGACCGAGAACTCGGCCTGATCGGCGACGCCCGCGATCGAATCAACCCGGCGATCCTCGACGGCACCTACCGCCTGCCGGTGACCGACGCGTCCGGCCGCGATCGTAACGTGCTGCGTGTCGCCGTCTCATTGATGCGCGAGGCCGGCTATCAGATCAAGGACGGCAAGATGGTCGATCCGCAGGGCAAGCCGCTTGCCTTCGAGATCATGAGCCAGAATGCCGGCCAGGAAAAAATTGCGCTCGCCTATCAGCGGTTTCTCGCCCCTCTCGGCATCCAGGCGACTGTGCGCACTGTCGACGATTCGCAGTACCAGCAGCGCAGCCAGTCCTTCGACTACGACGTGATCATCAAATCCTTTCCCTCGACGCTGTCACCCGGCATCGAGCAGGCCGGGCGCTGGACCTCGCAGGCGCGCGACCGGCAAGGCAGCGACAACTTTGCCGGCGTCGCCGACAAGGACGTCGATCGGATGGTCAACAACATCCTGCAGGCCCGCACGAGCGAAGATTTCACCGCGGCCGTGCGCGCGCATGACCGGTTGCTCGTCAACAACTCCTACCTGGTGCCGCTCTACCACCTCGACGCCCAGTGGGTAGCGCGGCGCAAGCATATCGGCCGGCCGGACGTGATGCCGCTCTACGGCTACCAGCTTCCGACCTGGTGGGATCAAGACGCGCAATAGAGGGTCGGTTCCCTTTTGGTAACGCATTGAAAGCCGGGTCAAACCGGCTTATCTCGCCGTCATACCGGAAAAAGGAAAGGCACCCACACCATGCAAACCGTCAGCATCGATATCGTCTCGGACGTCGTTTGTCCCTGGTGTTATCTCGGCAAGGCCCGGCTCGACCAGGCGATTGCCAACGTTCCGGACGTGCTTGTCACGGTCAACTGGCGCCCCTACCAGCTCAATCCCGACCTGCCGCCCGAGGGGATCGATCACAAGCGGCATCTTGCCGAGAAGCTCGGCGGCCAGGCGGCCGTCGACCGCGCTCACGACACGCTGCGCGAACTCGGCAATGCCGACGGCATCGCGTTCGATTTCGATGCGGTGAAGATCAGCCCGAACACGCTTGACGCTCATCGGCTAGTCCGCTGGGCCGCAACCAACGGCGAGAAAGCGCAGTCGGCCGTCGTCGGCCTGCTGTTCAAGGCCAATTTCGAAGAAGGCCGCAATGTCGGCGACCACGCGGTGCTTCTCGATATCGCCGAGCAGGCCGGCCTCGACCGCCCCGTCATTGCAGCGCTGCTTGGTTCCGATGCCGACAAGGACGCGGTCAAGGAAGAAGTCGGCATGGCCCGCGAAATGGGCGTGACCGGCGTCCCCTGCTTCATCCTCGAAGGACAATATGCGGTGATGGGCGCGCAATCGGTCGACGTCTTGACCAACGCGGTGCGTGAAATCGCCGAGATGAAGGCGAGCGGCGAGCCGAACTGATCGCGCGGCGATCCGAAACAAATCTGCTTCGACAGACCTTGACCGTACTGCCGCACTGCGCGGCAGTACGGTTTTTTGTTACTTCGCCAGGCCGGCGAGCTGAGTCATCACCATTGCTGCACCCGACAGGCGCTTTTCCGGTGTTGCCAGTTCGCGCTGGAAGAAGATGCTCTGGTCGGGCCGGATCTTCGAAAGCGTGCCCTGCTTGGCGATGTAGCCGACGAGTGCCGCCGGGTTCGGGAATTCCTTGTTGCGGAACTGCACGACGACGCCCTTCGGCCCGGCATCGAGCTTTTCGACATTTGCCGTGCGGCAGAGCGACTTGATGTAGACGATCTTCAAGAGGTGCTGGACCTCGATCGGCAGCGGGCCGAAGCGGTCGATCATCTCGGCGCCGAAGCCGTCGATCTCCTTAAGGTCCGTCAGTTCGCCGAGGCGGCGATAGAGACCAAGCCTCAGATGCAGGTCCGGCACGTAGTGTTCCGGGATCATGACCGGCGTTCCGACCGAAATCTGCGGCGACCAGCCGGTGTCGTGGATCTCTTCCTCACCCTTGAGTTCGGCGACCGCTTCCTCGAGCATCTGCTGGTAAAGTTCGAAGCCGACTTCCTTGATATGGCCCGACTGTTCTTCGCCCAGCAGGTTTCCGGCGCCGCGGATATCGAGGTCGTGGCTCGCCAGCTGGAAGCCGGCGCCAAGCGTATCCAGCGATTGCAACACCTTCAGCCGGCGCTCTGCCATGCCCGTCAGCGTCTTGTTGACCGGCAGCGTGAACAGCGCGAAGGCGCGCACCTTCGAGCGACCGACGCGGCCGCGAAGCTGGTAGAGCTGGGCAAGACCGAACATGTCGGCGCGGTGTACGATCAGCGTGTTGGCCGTCGGCACGTCGAGACCGGATTCGACGATCGTGGTCGACAGAAGCACATCGTAACGCCCGTCATAGAAGGCGTTCATGATGTCTTCGAGTTCCGTTGCCGGCATCTGGCCGTGGGCAACCGCCACCTTAAGTTCCGGAACGTCCGACTTCAGGAAATCGTGGATTTCCGAGAGATCACTCAGCCGCGGGCAGACATAGAAGCTCTGGCCGCCGCGATAGTGCTCGCGCATCAGCGTTTCGCGGATCACCAGCGCGTCGAAGGGCGAGATGAAGGTACGCACCGCCATGCGGTCGACCGGCGGCGTCGTGATCAGCGACAGTTCGCGGACACCCGTCAGCGCCAGTTGCAGCGTGCGCGGGATCGGCGTTGCCGAAAGCGTCAAGACGTGGACGTCCGACTTCAGTTCCTTCAGCCGCTCCTTGTGCTTGACGCCGAAGTGCTGCTCTTCGTCGATGATCAAGAGGCCGAGATTGGCAAAGTTGACCGACGTGCCGAGCAGCGCGTGGGTGCCGACGACGACATCGGTCTTGCCATCGGCCACTTCCTTCTTCGTCAGCGCCAGTTCCTTGGACCCGACGAGACGGGATGCCTGTTGGATGCGGATCGGCAGGCCGCGGAAGCGTTCGGAAAAGGTCTTGAAATGCTGGCGGGCAAGCAGCGTGGTCGGCACGACGACCGCGACCTGCACGCCGTTCATGGCGGCGATGAAGGCAGCACGAAGCGCCACTTCGGTCTTACCGAAGCCGACGTCGCCGCAAACGAGCCGGTCCATCGGACGGCCGCTGCCGAGGTCTTCACGCACTGCCTCGATCGAGTTCAGCTGGTCTTCGGTCTCGTCATAGGGGAAGCGGGCGGCAAACTCGTCATAGACGCCGTCCTGCGCGGCCAGCACCGGCGCGCGGCGTGTATGACGTTCGGCAGCGATGCGGATCAGGCCGCCGGCCATATCGAGCAGCCGCTTCTTGAGCTTGGCCTTGCGCGCCTGCCAGGCAACGCCGCCGAGCTTGTCGAGGATCGCATCGGTACCTTCCGAGCCGTAGCGCGACAGAAGTTCGATGTTTTCGACCGGCAGGAACAGTTTTGCATCGTCGGCATAGACGAGCTCGAGGCAATCATGGGGCGCGCCGACCGCCTCGATGGTGCGCAGACCGACGAAACGGCCGATGCCGTGTTCGGCGTGCACCACATAGCTGCCCTCGTCGAGGCCGGCGACTTCGGCGATGAAGTCTGCGCCGCGTTTGCGCCGCTTGGAGCGGCGGACCATGCGGTCGCCCAGGATGTCCTGTTCGCCGATGATGACGAGATCACCCGTCTCGAATCCGGACTCGATGCTGAGCACTGTCGCGGCCGCCTCGCCCGGCTTCAGCGACTTGACCTCGGCGAGCGCCTTGATCGGCTTGACGTTGCCGAGACCGTGTTCGGCAAGCACCTGGAGCAGGCGGTCGAGCGAGCCTTCGCTCCAGCCTGATATCACCACCTTGGCGCCCTTCGAGCGCCGCTCGGCGATGTATTTGACCGCCTGATCGAAGACGTTGACGCGTTCGCTTTCGGCTTCGCCCTCGCCCGCCGACTTCGCCCAGCGCATGCCTTGGCGCGCATCGACCGAGATGACCTGGCGGGCCTCGCCCTCGTGCTCGTTGAAGGGCGAGAGGCGAATGGCATCGCGTGAGCTCAGGCCGGCGTTGAAGCCCTGCGCGCTCAGATAAAGCAGTTCCGGCGGAACGGGCTTGTAGGGCGTGCCCTGGGTGGCCTGCGTCTTGCCCGGAGACGCCGAGGCCAGTCGGGCGTCGTAATAGTCGAGAATGAGCTTCGAGCGCTCGGCCGCGGCCTCGCGCGCCAGATGATCGGTGACGATACGGAAGCCGTCGAGATAGTCGAAGACCGTCTCCAGCCCGTCATAGAACAGCGGCAGCCAATGCTCCATGCCGGCGTAACGCCGGCCTTCGGAGACAGCCTGGTAAAGCGCGTCGTCGCGGGTCGTCGCGCCGAACAGCGATAGGTAGTGCTTGCGGAAGTGGCTGATCGTTTCGGGCGTCAGCGACACCTCGCTCATAGGATTGAGATCGAGGGAGCGGACCTGACCGGTGGTGCGCTGGCTTGCCGGATCGAAGGAGCGGATGGTTTCGAGCGTATCGCCGAAGAAATCGAGGCGTAGCGGCTCGCCGCTCCCCGGCACGAAGACGTCGAGGATGCCGCCGCGCACCGCGTATTCACCGACCTCACGCACGGTCGCGACACGCTCGAAGCCGTTGCGCTCCAGCCGCATCGCGATGTCGTCCATGCGCACCTGATTGCCCGGACGAGCCGAGAACGCCAGGCTCTGGATCACGTCCTGCGGCGAGATCTTCTGGAGGGCGGCGTTGACCGTCACCAGCACGATCGCCGCATGCGGCTTCTTCTTGTGCGCAATCAAGGCGCTCAGCGCCGCCAGCCGCCGTGCCGAGGTGTCGGCGCTCGGCGAGACACGGTCATAGGGAAGGCAGTCCCAACCGGGAAGCGTCAGCACCGGAATGTCGGGCGCGACGAATGAGAGGACCTGTTCCAGATCGGCGATCCGCTGGCCGTCCGAAAGAATGTAGGCGACCGGCTGGCCGGCACGGGCCAACTCGGCAAGGATCAGCGCCTCGGCACCGGAAGGGACCGGCCCGATCGTGATCTCTCGCTGTGCTTCGACAATCTTCTTCGGATCAAGGCCAGCCAGCATCATCGGTCTATTTCATCTCTTCGGGAAGCTTGTCGAAATCCGGACGATAGGCAGCGATGCGCTGAAATATCTGCGTCTGATAGCGAGCCGGCACCGGCTGTTCGCCGATGATCCACTTGACGAGATCGTTGTCTTCCTCGCCCATGATCGTCTCGAGTTCGTCGAGCTGTGCTTCAGAAAGCGTCGAGAGCTCGGCTTCGGCAAACTGCCCGAGGATCAGATCCATCTCGCGAATGCCGCGATGCCAGGCGCGAAACAGGATCCGCCGTCGACGCGGATCGAGATCGGCGCTGGTGCGAGAGATTCCGGTCATGGGAAATTCCTTCCTGCCGCCCGCGATGACGCCCGCACACTCGGACGAACGCGCAAGGCTTTGGGGTACGGTTTGTCGTCAACGGCTCTATAAACTCTGAATAGCCGATTGTCAGCCTTGCCAAAGCCCGAATTATCGTCGCAATTTCATCGCCATGCGCCCCACCCTGCTCGATCCGCTCTTCTCTCCGCTCGACACGCTTCCAGGCATCGGCCCGAAGATCGGCGAACTCTATGCCCGTTTGCTCGGTCGCGAGACGATCGAGGACTGCCGGGTGGTTGACCTTGTTTTTCACGCGCCGCATTCGCTGATCGACCGGCGCCAGCAGCCGGGCATCGCCCACGCGCCGCAAGGAGTGATCGTCACCATCACCGGTCGGGTCGATCGCCACCAGCCGCCGCCGCGCGGCAAGCCCAACCTGCCCTATCGCGTCTTCCTGCATGACGAGACCGGGGAACTGGCGCTCACCTATTTCCGCGTCAAGGGCAACTGGCTGGAAAAATCGCTGCCGGTCGACGAGACGGTCATCGTCAGTGGCAAGGTCGATTGGTTCAACGGCCGCCCGTCCATGGTTCACCCGGATTATGCGGTTCGGGCCAGCGAGGCGGAAAACCTGCCGCTGGTCGAGCCGGTCTACGGGCTGACGGCAGGACTTTCACCACGGATATTGCGTAAGTCGATCGAGACAGCCGTCGCCCGCGTCCCGGAAATGCCGGAATGGATGGACGATGCGCTGCTGACGAAGCAGGGTTTCGGCACCGCGGCCGAGAGTTTTCGCGCGCTGCACGATCCGCGCGACGCGACCGACCTCGATCCGCAGGCACCCGCCCGCCGCCGCCTTGCCTATGACGAGTTTCTCGCCGGGCAATTGTCCCTGGCTCTCGTTCGCCAGCGCCTGCGCAAGGTCGCCGGAGTACCGGTTCACGCGACCGGCGTGCTTTCTCGTCCGGTCATCGACGCCCTTCCCTTTTCCTTGACGAACAGCCAGTCGACGGCAATCGCCGACATCCTGAAGGACATGGCCGGGACTGACCGCATGCTCCGGCTGCTGCAGGGCGATGTCGGCTCCGGCAAGACGATGGTGGCGCTGATGGCCATGCTGGCAGCCGTCGAATCCGGCGGACAGGCGGTGCTGATGGCGCCGACGGAAATCCTCGCCCGCCAGCACCATGCGACGCTTGCCAGAATGGCCGCCCCTGCCGGCATCGCCATCGACGTTTTGACCGGCCGCACAAAGGGCAAGGAACGCGACGCCATTGTCGAACGGATCGCCTCCGGTGAGACCCGGATGGTGATCGGCACGCACGCGCTTTTCCAGGATACGGTGAGCTACAAGGAGCTGACGCTTGCCGTCGTCGACGAACAGCATCGCTTCGGCGTTCACCAGCGCCTGCGACTGACCGCCAAGGGCATCTCGCCGCATATGCTGGTCATGACCGCGACACCGATCCCGCGCACCCTCGTGCTTGCCGCGTTCGGCGACATGGATGTGTCTAAGCTCACCGAAAAGCCCGCCGGACGAAAGCCGATCCAGACCGTGACGATCCCAACGGAACGCGTGGACGACATCGTCGATCGGCTCGACGCCGCATTACGCGAGGGGAAGAAGGCCTACTGGATCTGCCCACTCGTGGAAGAGTCCGAAGCCGTCGACGTGATGTCGGCAGAAGAACGATACGAGAGCCTTGCTAAGCGCTTCGGCAACAATGTCGGCCTGGTGCACGGCCGCATGAACGGCGCGGAAAAGGACGCCGTCATGCTCGCCTTCAAGAACGGCGAGATCCGCCTGCTGGTTGCGACCACCGTCGTCGAAGTCGGCGTGGACGTGCCGGACGCGACGATCATGGTGATCGAACATGCCGAACGCTTCGGACTTGCCCAGCTTCACCAGCTGCGCGGCCGCGTCGGCCGTGGCGGCGAGGCATCCACTTGCATCCTGCTCTACAAGGGGCCGCTCGGCGAAACCGGCCGTGCCCGGCTCTCGATCCTGCGCGACAGCGAGGACGGCTTCCTCATCGCCGAGGAGGACCTGAAGCTGCGCGGTGAAGGCGAGTTGCTCGGAACCCGCCAGTCAGGCACGCCCGGTTTCCGCATCGCCAGCCTCGAAGCCCACGGCGATCTGCTCGAAATCGCGCGCAAGGACGCCGCCTACGTGATCGAGCGCGACCCGGACCTCACCTCGGAGCGCGGCGAAGCGCTCCGCACGCTGCTCTATCTCTATCGCCGCGACGAAGCCATCCGCTTCCTGCGCGCCGGCTAAAGCATCCTTTGTGCGTTCATTGGAACGCACGGCGCACTAGGCCTTAGACAGTCTCTTGCTGGGTGATTTTCAAGGGGGCGTTGGCGAGCGGCTTCTGGTCGGGGGTCACGAGGCCACCCGAGATCAGGAGCTTGGCCGCGTCCTCCGCGCTCATGTCGAGCGGGATGATCTTGTCGCGCGGGATGAACAGCAGGAAACCCGCCGTCGGGATCGGGGTCGGCGGCAGGAAGACGGCCACCATGTCCATGCCGCGTTCCTTGAATTTCGAGGCGATCTCGCCCTTCACATCCGTTGCGATGAACACCAGCGACCAGATGCCCGGGCTCGGATACTCGATCAGCCCGGCCTTCTTGAAAGAGGAGGACTGCTCCTGCAGCACCGTCTGGAAGATCTGCTTGGTGGACTTGTAGATCGTGCGGACCAGCGGGGTGCGATTGACGAGCGACTCGGCGAGATTGACGATCGACCGACCGACGAGATTTGCGGTCATGAAGCCGACGAAGGTGATCACGAAAATGGCGACGAGCAGGCCGAAGCCGGGAATGGCAACGGGCGAATAGGTATCCGGATTGTAGAAGTTCGGCAGATAGGGCTTAACCCAGCCGTCGGCCCAATCGATGAAGGTGCGCACGAGCCAGACGGTGATCGCCACCGGCGCACAGATGATCAAGCCGGTCAGAAAGTAATTGCGCAGCCGCGTCGCGATATAGCCGCGTTTGGAATGTTCCGTCATGCTTCTTCCGTCTCAACCTCACTCGACGCCGAAGGCCGGATGATAGGCGACCGTGCCGGCCGCCATCGCGCCGGAAAGAGCCAGCGCCATGAAATATTGCGGCGCACAACCGGGGAATACAAGAGCCGATTCGTTGCGGAAGCCGAACTTTTGATAGAGGGCCGGATCGCCGACGACGACGCAGCCCGAGGCGCCTTCCGCCCGCAGCCATTCGAGGCCCTCGAGGATCAGTTGCCTGCCGATGCCCTGAGCCTGAACGTCCGGCTTGACCGAGACCGGACCGAGCCCGAACCAGCCGCTTTCCGCCGGGTCGAGCGTTACCGGCGAAAAGGCGATGTGCCCGACGATTTCCTCGTTCATTTCGGCGACCAGCGAGACGGTCAGCGCGCCGGCCTCGCGCAACCGCTCGATGATGAGGGGCTCGCTCTGGTCGCTGTGCGGATGCCCTTCGAAGGCGGCCGCGGTGACGTCGCGGATCGCCTTCTCATCTCCCGGGCGCTCATGCCGGACATAGATCATTCGACGGTCACCGATTTGGCGAGGTTGCGGGGCTGGTCGACGTCGGTGCCCATGAACACCGCGGTGTGATAGGCAAGCAGCTGGATCGGCAGAGAGAAGATCATCGGCGCGATGACTTCGTCGACATCAGGCAGCACGATCGTCGCCATGGTCTCGAGCTTGGAAGCGGCAGCACCCTTCTCATCGGTGATGAGAATGATCCGGCCGCCGCGGGCCGCCACTTCCTGCATGTTGGAAACGGTCTTCTCGTAGAACCGGTCGTGCGGGGCGATGACGATGACCGGCATGTTCTCGTCGATCAGCGCGATCGGCCCATGCTTCAGTTCGCCGGCGGCATAACCTTCCGCATGGATATAGGAGATCTCCTTGAGCTTGAGCGCGCCCTCCATCGCCAGCGGAAAGCTGGTGCCGCGGCCAAGGTAGAGCACATCGCGGCACTTCGACAGCTCGCGCGACAGAAGCTCGATCTTCGGCTGAACGGCGTTCAGCACCTGGCCCATGATGCGCGGCATTTCGGCGAGATAGCGAACCAGGACCTGCTCTTCCTCGGCACTCACCGTGCCGCGGGCGCGGCCGGCGCCGATCGCGAGCGAAGCCAGCACGGCGAGCTGGCAGGTGAAGGCCTTGGTCGAGGCAACGCCAATTTCCGGGCCGGCAAGGATCGGGAAGACCGCGTCGGATTCACGGGCGATCGTTGATTCGCGGGTGTTGACCACGGCGCCAATCTTCAGGCCGAGCTCCTTGCAGTAGCGCAGCGACGCCAGTGTATCGGCGGTTTCGCCGGATTGCGAGATGAACAGCGCAGCCGCATCAGAAGACAACGGGATCTCGCGGTAGCGGAACTCGGACGCAACGTCGATTTCCACCGGCAAGCGGGCGTAACGCTCGAACCAGTACTTGCCGACGAGACCGGCGAGATAGGCGGTGCCGCAGGCGGAAATCGCAAGGCTCGGAACCTTGGCGAAATCGATCGTGCCCGGCAGCGCCTTGATGCGGTTGCCGGCAAAGTCGATGTAGTGGCTGAGCGCGTGCGCGATCACCTCCGGCTGCTCATAGATCTCCTTCTCCATGAAGTGCCGGTGGTTGCCCTTGTCGATCATGTAGGCGGCCGCTGTCGAGAGCTGCTTCGGCCGGTCGACGACGTTGCCGTCGAGATCGAAGATATGCACGCCATTCGCGCCGATCACGGCCCAGTCGCCATCGATCAGATAGGTGATCTCGTTGGTAAAGGGCGCAAGCGCGATCGCGTCGGAGCCGAGGAACATCTCGCCGCGACCGTGACCGATCGCAAGCGGCGGGCCGTTGCGCGCCGCCATGATCGTCGACGGGTCGTCCTGGAACAGCACCGCCAGCGCATAGGCGCCGGTGACGCGCTTCAGCATCGCGTGCATGGCCTCGCGCCGGCCAAGTCCGTCGCGCCGGAACTTGGAGAGCAGATGCGCGACGACCTCGGTGTCGGTGTCCGTCTCGAACTTGGCGCCGCCGGCGATCAGCTCGTCCTTCAACGCGGCAAAGTTTTCGATAATGCCGTTGTGCACGACGGCGACGCCGTCGGTGAAGTGCGGATGCGCGTTGCGTTCGGTCGGCGCGCCATGGGTTGCCCAGCGGGTGTGGGCAATGCCGATCGTGCCGGCAAGCGGCTCTTCGCGCAGCCTGATCTCCAGATTGACGAGCTTGCCTTCGGCGCGCCGGCGCTCCAGCTTGCCGCCAATGACGGTGGCGACACCGGCGGAATCATAGCCGCGGTACTCCAAGCGCTTCAGCGCATCGACCAGTCGTTCCGATACCGGCTGGTTGCCAACGATGCCTACAATACCGCACATAGTCGTCTCCGAATTCGTCCCCGCGCCGTGATCGGCGCCCCTGTTCAACGAGGGCGAAAAATGCCGCCCGGCGCGCTGCCTTGGTAAAGCATTTGCGGATCGAGGCAATCCGCCCCGATTTCACTTTCGATTTCAATGTTTAACGCCGCCGCATGTTCCCGCGAATCCAACCCGATCCAAGGGGCGTGCGACAATCCGAAGTGCTCGGCGCCCGCACGCGTCAGCGCACGGGCATCATAGGCCTAGCCGCCAGCCTTCGCCGCCTTCTTGGCCGCCTTCACCGCCTGGTAGCGCTCACGCAGCAGCCTTGCCCGGCCGGGCTTGATTTCCTGGCGCGCGCGGCCGAAAGCGACGGCGTCGGCCGGCACGTCTTCAGTGATCACACTGCCGGAAGCAACCAGCGCGCCGTCACCGATCGTCACCGGCGCAACCAGCGACGAATTCGAGCCGATGAAGGCATTTTCGCCGATCCGCGTCTCGTGCTTGTTCACGCCATCATAGTTGCAGGTGATCGTGCCAGCGCCAATGTTGGTACCCGCGCCGACGAAGGCATCGCCGATATAGGTCAGGTGATTGACCTTGGCGCCGGCGCCGATCTCCGCCTTCTTGACCTCGCAGAAATTGCCGACCTTGGACTTTTCACCGAGATCGGCCCCCGGGCGCAGGCGTGCATAAGGGCCGACCGTCGCACCGGCGCGCACCGTCGCACCCTCGACATGCGAAAAGGCGTGAATGATCGCGCCGCTTTCGACGCGCACGCCCGGACCGAAGACGACATTCGGCTCGACCAGGACATCCTGCTCCAGCACGGTATCCCAGGCGAGAAACACGGTTTCCGGCGCGATCATAGAGACGCCCGACAGCATCAGCTCGTGACGACGACGCTGCTGCCACAGACGCTCGATGAAGGCGAGTTCGGCGCGGGTGTTGCAGCCGGTCAGCTCCTCTTCGGGGGCCTCGACGGCAATCGCCTGCCCGCCGATCTCGCGAACGATCTCCACGAGGTCGGTCAGGTAGAACTCGCCCTTGACGTTGGCGTTGCCGATACGGCCGAGAAGGTCGAGCGCCTTGCGACCGTCGATCGCCATCAGGCCGCCGTTGCAATAGGTGATGCGGCGCTCTTCTTCCGTTGCGTCCTTGTGCTCGCGAATGGCGAGCAGTGCGCCGTCCTTGACGATCAGGCGGCCGTAGCCCGACGGATCTGCCGCCTCGAAGCCGATCACCACGACCTCGTTGCCGGCTGCAAGTCCCTCGCGGGCGGCCCTAAGCGGCTCCGGCTTGATCAGTGGCGTATCGCCGAAGACGACGAGAATGTCGTCGTAACCCTTTGCGATGGCGTCGCGGGCCGCAAGCACCGCGTGACCGGTGCCGAGCCGTTCCTTCTGCAGATAGGAGGAAACCGACACGCCGCCGATGTCGGCGGCGGCCGAGACCGCGTCGGCGTCGCGGCCGACGACGAGAGCGATATCGGAGATGGAAGCACTTGCGAGCGCCTCGACGACGTGGGCGATCATCGGCCGGCCGGCCACCGGATGCAGCACCTTCGACATGGACGATTTCATCCGCGTGCTTTCACCCGCAGCCAAAACGATGGCCAGGCACGTCCGTTCCATATATCTCTCCTTGGTCTCTTCCAGGCTAACGCCCTCTGCACAATTCCTAGATCGGAATCGGCTCAAGTACAAAATCGCCGTTCGATTCGGCGCGGTGCTAGCAGCAACATATTGCGAGAAGCATAATTCTCACAATCACGTCGCATTAACCGGCTTAAAACCGGATGATGGCATAAGAAGGCGCGGAGCCTGTGTCAGCAAAACCGTGCGGGTGCATCGCTCCTTCGGGAGATCAAGCCGCAATGCACAGCCGCACTGACATCGACACACCGGCAAAGCCTACCGGCGCGGTTGTCCTTCTCGCCCGATCTCCGCTTCTGCTGCTGGCCCTTGTGCTTGGCGTACTCGCGGTTCTGTTGAGCTTCACGATCCCGCAGCCGATCGGCCCGATGTTCTGGGACCACTATCTCTATCTCGATGCTGCCAACCGCATCCGCGACGGCCAGATCCCGTCGGTCGATTTCTTCACCCCCGTCGGCGCCCTCGGCTACTATCTCTTCACCGGCCTGCAGGGCATCTTTCCGAACGGCCAGCCGCTGCTCCTGGCAAGCTGGTGCCTGCTTCTCGCCACAGGACCGCTGATCGCGCTGGTGGTCGTCGATGTCCAGAAGCGTTCGACGGCACTTGCCTATGCGATCCTGCTGCCGTTCCTGGTGTTTTCGGTGTTGCCGTTCAACACCGGCGACTTCTACCCCTACCCCGGCTCCGACGGTTTCGGCATCTACAACCGCCAAGTCTGCCAGCTTCTCTATGTGCTTGCAGCCGCACTCGTCCATGTGCGTGATCGCCGGCTGCTCGTCGCAACGGTCGCCGGTGCCATGGCGGCACTCTTCTTCGTCAAGATCACCGGCGCGGTTGCCGGCACGCTCATGTGCCTCATGGCCTTTGCTGCAGGACGCCTGCCGTTCCGCTCGGCTATTGCAGCCGGGCTAGTGGTCTTTGCTGTCCTCGCCATCGTCGAAGTCGCCTTCGGCGGCGTCTCCGCCTATCTTGCCGATATCCTGGCGCTGCTTTCCGTCAATGACGGCAGCTTGCTGCCGCGCCTGCTGCAGGCCGCCTCCCTCAATGCCGGCCTTTTGATCCCGGTCGGACTGCTTTGCATGGTGCTTTTCGGAAGCCACCTTTCGTCCTTCACCCAGTCGCTGCGCCAACTTGGAAGAAGCCCGTCAATGACGGCGATTGGCAGGACGTTCGACCAGCCGTTTTTCTGGCTGACTGCCTTCGTTGTTGCCGGCATCGTCTTTGAAAGCCAGAACACCGGCAGTCAGGCGTTCATTTTCCTGTTGCCACTGCTCCTCAAGCTCGCGATCGACGAGGTCGCGACTGCCAAAACAAGGCCCGCCGCAATCGCCGTCGCCATTCTCGCCTTGGCGGCAGCCTTGCCGCCGGCCACGGCCGTCGCGCAAAAGAGCGCCCGCGCCTGGATCGGAGCCGTCAACAACGTGCCGCTGGAAAGCCGCAACCTCAAAACCATGGGCGCCGTCAATGTGCGGCCCATCCTGGCACTGCGCGCCGAGCGCCTGCGCACCCTCTACGCGACAGAGCGCCCCACTTTCGACGCCTTCGCCAAGGCCGGTGAGTTGCCGTCGTTCCTGCTCTACAGCGATTTCGATTTTCAGGCGGGATGGCTGATGAATGTCGACGACGCGGTCGACGCGCTCAGGGCCTACGAAGATTCAAACCGCGTGCGCTTCGAAACGATCTTCAACGTCGACTTCACCAATCCCTTTACGTGGCTGATGGACCGCAGTGCGCCACTGCATGTCGCGATCGGCGCAGATCCCTTCCGCGCCATTCCGCCGCCGGATGAAGATGTTCGCGCCGCCATCGCTGCTGTCGACATAGCGCTGGTACCGACCTGCCCGGTGACCAACGTCAACCAGACGCTGCTGTCGCTCTATCTGCCGAGCCTCGAGACGGGACACAGCCGGATCACGCTGACACGCTGCTACGACGCCTTTGTCCGCAACGGCCTGAAGCCTGCGGCCAACGTCGGCGGCTGACGGACGCCGATGACTAAGCGCCCGGCCGCAAGCGGCTCTCGCTGAGCAGCCCGTTTTCCTCAAGGATCGGATAGGCGACGGAAGCGATATGCGCGTTGACGCGCTTCAGATCCCTGAGCATGTCGAGATGCAGGGAGCTCGTCTGCAGGCTCTGGACCAGCCCGTCGCGTAACCGCTCGATATGGCGCTCGGCGGAGCGTTTTTCCATGTGGCGCACGTTGACCTTCACCTCGATGAGCTGCTTGGCGAGATCGGCGTTGCGGGTGACGAATATGGTCTGCGCGACACGCAGATTGTCGATCGTCAGATTGAAGAGGCTCTTCAGCTCCTGATAGCCCTCCTCCGAGAACTTCAGGCCGTTGCTCACCTTCTTCGCGATCTGCTCGCACAGCCCCTTCTCGATGATGTCGCCCATGTGTTCGAGATTGATGGCGTAGTCGATGATGACGATCGAGCGGCGGCCGTCGTCGGCGCTGAGGCCATCGCGGCCCAATCGCGACAGGAAGATCTTCACCTCCTGCTGCAGCTGATCGACCTGTTTTTCGAACTTGCCGATATCGCGGATGTCCGAAAGATCGTTGTTGTTGAAGGCGTTCGCGGCGCGCATCAGCATCGCCTCGACCAGATCGCCGACACGCAAGACCTCGCGAGTGGCACCCGAAAGCGCCATGACAGGCGTATTCAGCGTGCCCTCGTCGAGATAGCGCGGGCCGGTCTCCTCAGCCTCTCCGTCCGGAATGAACCGCGCCATCAGCTGCGACAGCAATCCGGCGAAGGGCCAGGCAAGAATGGCGACAGCAAGGTTGAAGGCCAGGTGAATGTCGACCGGCAGGTTCTGGCGCGGCAGCGGCAGGCTCTGCAGAAACTCCACGCTCATGCCCGTCAGCGGCAGCGCGATCAGGCAGCCAATGGCGCGAACGACGAGGTTGGCGATGGTGACGCGGCGCGCCGACGGCGCGGAACCGAGCGTCGCCATGACAGGCGGAACGGCGCCACCAAGGTTGGCGCCAAGCACGAGCGCCACGGTCAGCCCGACGCTGAGGATCCCTGTCGTTGAGAGCGACAGCACCAGCATCACCACAGCAAGGCTGGACGACGACGCAAAGGCAAGTCCCGCGGAAATGAGCAGTGCCACCGGCCAGGCGCTGTCGAGCATCGACAGGAACGCCCCAAGGGCCGGACTGTCGCGCATCGGCTCCGTCGCCGCGCCCAAGAGATGCAATGACAGAAGCATGAGGCCGATGCCGACGAAGGCCGCGCCCAGGCCCTGGCGGGCGTTCGACCGGCTGGCGCGGTGCAAGACCACGCCGATGAGAATGACGAGCGGCGACAGCCACTCGATGCCGGTCGCCACGATCCAGGCGGTCATGGCAGTGCCGAGATTGGCGCCAAGCAGGACGATCTGTGCCATGCGCGAACGGATAAGCCCCTTCTCCACGAAGGATGCCGTCATCAGTGCCGTCGCCGTGGAACTCTGCAGCGCAAGCGTTGCGACAAGTCCGGTCACGAAGGAACGGAGAGAGCCGTCGGTTCCCTGAGCGAGGCCGGCGCGCAACCGCGCCCCGAAGGCACGGGTCACCCCGTCCTTGACCAGGGACAGGCCGAAGAGGAGCAGCGCCACTGCTCCAAACAGGTTTACCATCACGATTGTCGACTGCATGGAATCTTTCCCGCGGAAGCTCCAAAGAATCGCTCCGCCCCTGCAACAGAACCACAGAACAGCGGCATGTTCGAGCCAATGTGACAGATATTTTTCGGTTGCCGGCTAATGAATCCGACATCAACTTCAGCGTTCGCGCCGGCCCGTGCGGCGCGCGCGTTTCGCAGGATCTTCGCTTCCCATGATCGTGTCGCGGCATGCGCCGGAAAAACAGGTGCACCACCGGGATCAACGATCCCGTGAGCGCGCGCAATTTGCGGCAAACAACCCTTCATTTCCTGTTTCGTTTGTTTTAAGGAACGATTTCGTTTGGCCGATGGCCACCGCATTGCAACGAGGTTTCTGCCCCCATGCTCGAATTTCTGAGAAGCGCCGCCCAGACCTGGGTCGTCAAAGGCCTGCTAATCGTTCTCGTTCTGTCGTTCATGGTGTGGGGCGGCTCGTCGCTGACGATGACCAACCAGTCGGACGCGGTGGTCGTCGTCGGTGACGTCAAGGTCAAACCCCCGGAATTCCGGCTCGCCTACGAGACCATGCTGGCACAAGCCTCCCGCCAGCTCGGCACGCGGCTGACGCCGCAGCAGGCGCGCGCTTTCGGCATCGAGCAGCGGGTCTACTCGCAGATCGTCGCCGGCGCGGCTCTCGACCAGCTCGCCAACGACATGAATCTCGGCCTATCGCAGGATCGGCTCGCAAAGCTCATCGCCGACGATCCGGCATTCCACAGCGTCAACGGCCAGTTCGACCGAATGACGTTCACGAGCGTGCTGCGCAATGCGGGCCTGCGCGAACAGGATTACATCAACAGCCAGAGCCAGACCGCGATCCGCTCGCAGATCGTCGATGCGCTGTCGGATGGCTATGTCGCTCCGAAGGTTCTCACCGACGCAATCGGCGCCTACCGGCACGAGAAGCGCACGATCGATTACCTGCTGCTCTCGAATGCCAACATCGATCCCGTCAAGGTGCCCGGCGACGACGTGCTTTCTCCCTGGTACGACAGCCGCAAGGCGAACTACCGTGCGCCGGAATATCGCAAGATCACCTACGTGAAGCTCGAGCCGACCGACGTCGCCGATCCGACCGTTGTGACCGACGACGAGATCCGCGCCGAATACGAACGCCGCAAGGAAAGCTTCCGCAGCGCTGCCGCGCGGACCATCGAACAGCTCTCCTTCACCTCGCGTGAAGCCGCTGACGCCGCGTCGGCAAAGCTTGCCGCCGGCACCAGCTTCGACGATATCGTCAAGGCCGAAGGCAAGTCGTCCGCCGACGTACTTCTCGGCGAATTCACCAAGGATCGCGTTCCCGACGCCAAGATCGGCGAAGCCGCTTTCGCGCTGCAGGCCGACGGCGTGACCCCGGTTGTCGACGGTGCCTTCGGTCCCGTCATCCTGCGCGTAACGAACATCCGCCCGGAAACCGTCCGCAGCCTCGACGAAGTGAAGGAAGAATTGCGCAAGGACATCGCCCTGTCCACGGCGGGCGAGGAAGTCATGCGCCTGCACGACAAGATCGAAGACGAGCGCGCTTCCGGCGCGCCGATCAAGGAAGTCGCCGACCAGCTCAAGCTGAAGTTCGTAACCGTCGATGCGGTGGACGCGACCGGCAAGGACAAGAACGGCGATGACGTCGTCGGCCTGCCGGAACAGGCAGCTCTTCTCCAGGAAGTCTTCAAGGCCGACGTCGGCGCCGAAACCCTGCCGGTGAATGTCGGCCGCGAAGGTTACGTCTGGTTCGACCTCGATGAAGTTATCCCGGCGCGCGATCGCACGATGGACGAAGCCCGCGACGAAATCGGCGCCGACTGGATGGCCGAGCAGCAGCGTGCAGCCCTGGCCAAGAAGGCCGGTGAACTGAAGCAGCGCGTCGAACAGGGCGCAAAGCTCGCCGACGTCGCGACCGAACTCGGCCTCGTCGTCGAGACCAAGGCCGGCCTGACGCGCGCAACCGCGGACGTCGCTCTCAGCCCGGCTGCCGTCGCCGCCGCCTTCTCCGGCGCGAACGGCTTTGTCACCAATGCTCCCGGCATCGGCGGCGAAGGTCAGATCCTTCTGCAGGTCACCTCGGTCGACACCGCCGGCCCGGCAGACGTGCTGCAGGACGACAGCCGCCAGATCGAGGCCCTCGCCCGCGTTAGCGGCGAGGACATCCTGGACCAGATGGTCGCCACGCTGCAGGCCGCCTACGGCGTTTCGATCAACCAGACGCTCGCTGAAACCGCCATTGCGCAACGATAGGCCCAAGGAAACCATCGATGAGTGATCTGAAGCCATTCGTCGCCAAGGTCGCCGCCCGCGAGGCGTTGAACCGCGAAGACGCACGTGCCGCCTTCGAAATCATCATGTCGGGTGCCGCAACGCCGTCGCAGATCGGCGGTTTCCTGATGGCATTGCGGGTGCGTGGCGAAACCGTCGATGAAATCGTCGGCGCGGTGGGTGCGATGCGGGCCCGCATGCTGCCGGTCGATGCCCCGGCGGACGCAGTCGATATCGTTGGCACCGGCGGCGACGGCGCCGGCACCTACAACATCTCGACGCTTGCCTCGCTGATCGTCGCGGGCGCGGGCGTGCCTGTCGCCAAGCACGGCAACCGCGCGCTGAGCTCGAAGTCGGGCACGGCCGACGCGCTCTCCTGCCTCGGCGTCAAGCTCGACATCGGTCCGGAAGCGATCTCGAAATGCATCCGCGAGGCCGGTGTCGGCTTCATGTTCGCCCAGCAGCACCATTCCGCCATGCGCCATGTAGGCCCGACGCGGGTGGAGCTTGGAACGCGCACGATCTTCAACCTGCTCGGTCCGCTCTCCAACCCCGCAGGCGTCAAGCGCCAGCTCGTCGGCGTCTACGCGCCGCAGTGGGTGCAGCCGCTCGCCGAAGTGCTGCGCGATCTCGGCTCGGAGAATGTCTGGGTCGTTCACGGCGACGGCCTCGACGAGATCACCACGACAGGCACGACCGAGGTCGCCGAACTCAAGGACGGCAAGATTTCGACCTTCACGCTGACGCCGGCGGATTTCGGGTTTCAGACGGTGACAATCGATGCGCTCAAGGGCGGCGACGGTGCGCACAATGCAGTCGCGCTCCAGGCGGTGCTCGACGGTGCCGAGAACCCCTATCGGGACATTTCCCTTGCCAATGCGGCCGCATCGCTGATGATAGCCGGACGGGCAAAGGATCTCACCGAAGGCATGGCGCTCGCGCGCCAGTCGCTTTCAAGCGGCGGCGCGAAGACCGCGCTGCAGCGCCTGATCAGCGTTTCAAACGCGGCCTGAGGAAGGATCGGCACATGACGGATATCCTGCGCAAGATCGAAGCCTACAAGCGCGACGAGATCGCGGCCGCCAAGTCGCACGTCGCGCTCGACGAGCTCAAGGCGCGCATCGCTGACCAGTCCGCCCCGCGCGGCTTCCATGCGGCGGTCGCCGCGCGCAAAGCCGCCGGCACGTTTGGGCTGATCGCCGAAATCAAGAAGGCAAGCCCGTCGAAGGGGTTGATCCGCCCGGATTTCGATCCGCCTGCGCTCGCCAAGGCCTATGAGGCCGGTGGCGCGGCCTGCCTGTCGGTGCTGACGGACGCCCCGAGCTTTCAGGGCGCGCCTGCCTTTCTTGAAGCGGCGCGCGCGGCTTGCGCCCTGCCGGCGCTGCGCAAGGACTTCATGTTCGACACCTACCAGGTGTTCGAGGCACGTGCCTGGGGCGCCGACTGCATCCTTCTGATCATGGCTTCGCTCAGCGACGACGACGCCCGCCGCCTTGAAGAAGCTTCCTTCGAACTCGGCATGGACGTGCTGATCGAAGTGCACGATGCCGAGGAGATGGAACGGGCGCTGAAGCTTGCCTCGCCGCTCGTTGGCATCAACAACCGCAACCTCAGGACCTTCGAGGTCGATCTCGCTGTTTCCGAGCAGCTTGCGGGCATGGTGCCTGCCGACCGTCTGCTCGTCGGCGAAAGCGGCATCTTCACGCATGCGGATTGCCAGCGGCTGGAAAAGAGCGGCATCACGACCTTCCTCGTCGGCGAGAGCCTGATGCGCAAGAGTGACGTCGAATCAGCAACACGCGCACTTCTGACGGGCGCTGCGACCACGCTGGCGGCCGAGTGATGAGCAAGCCGACGCTCACGCATATCGGTGGCAGCGGCGAAGCGAACATGGTGGATGTCGGCGACAAGACCGAAACGGTGCGCATCGCCGTCGCCGAGGGCCATGTGCGGATGAAGGCGGAAACGCTGACGCTCATTCTCGAAGGCGACGCCAAGAAGGGCGACGTCATCGGCACGGCGCGGCTTGCCGGCATCATGGCCGCCAAGCAGACCGCCAACCTCATTCCGCTCTGCCATCCGCTGATGCTGACCAAGGTCACCGTCGACATCACGCCGGATCCGACGCTCCCTGGCCTTCGGGTCGAGGCGCTTGCCAAGCTGACGGGGCGCACCGGCGTCGAAATGGAAGCACTGACGGCTGTCAGCGTCGCCTGCCTCACCATCTACGACATGGCGAAAGCCGCGGATCGCGAGATGGAAATCGGCGGCATCCGGCTGGTCAGCAAGTCCGGCGGACGATCCGGCGACTACCGACGCGAAGGGAACTGAGGCCATGGCGTTGCTGTCCGTCGAAGACGCGCTCGAGCGAATCCTCCACGGCGCCACGCCACCGCAATTGACAGAACTCGTCAGCCTTCATGACGGGCTTGCCCGCGTGCTGTCTCAGGATATTCCGGCGCGCGTCACCCACCCGGCCTTCGACAATTCGGCGATGGACGGCTACGCCGTGCGCCACCGGGACATCGAGATCATCGGCTCCGAACTGACCGTTATCGGCCAATCGGCGGCAGGCCACGGCTTCAAGGGCGAGATGAAAGCGGGCGAAGCCGTGCGCATCTTCACCGGTGCGCCAGTGCCATCGGGCGCCGATACGGTGATCATCCAGGAAGATACCGAGCGGTTGCCGGGCAACCGAATCCGCACCACATTCGTGCCCGGCAAGGGGCGACACATCCGAACCGCAGGCCAGGACTTTATCGCCGGCGAAGCGGGACTTTCGGCGGGCGACGTGCTCGATGCCGGGCGCTTGACGCTCGCTGCCGGGATGAACCATGCGAGCCTGCCGGTCTTCAAACGCCCGCGGATCGCGATCCTCGCCACGGGCGACGAGCTGGTGGCTCCGGGCAGCAAGCCGGGCGACGATCAGATCATCGCCTCCAACAGCTTCGGAGTCGCGGCGATTGCCCGCGATAACGGCGCTGAGGTCATCGATCTCGGCATCGTCCGCGACGATCGGGACGCGATCAGTGCGGAGATCGGCCGCGCGCAGGACGCCGATGTCGACGTGATCGTCACGCTCGGCGGCGCTTCGGTCGGCGACCATGACCTGGTGCAGTCGACGCTGATTGCCTGCGGCATGACGCTCGACTTCTGGCGCATCGCCATGCGGCCGGGAAAGCCGCTCATGGTGGGACAGCTCGGAAAGGCCACGGTGCTCGGCCTGCCGGGCAATCCTGTCTCCAGCCTCGTCTGTGCCCTGCTCTTCCTAGAGCCGCTGACCCGTAAGCTCGCCCGCTTGCCATCGCGCGACCGATTGACGACCGCGCAGCTCGCAAGCCCGCTTCCGGGCAACGATGTCAGGCAGGACTATGTGCGCGCGCGCCTTACAAGGGACAGCGACGGCGCATTGCTCGCCCATGCCTTCTCACGGCAGGACTCGTCAATGATGAAGGTTTTCGCACAGTCCGATTGCCTGATTGTACGACCGCCGCACGCGGCCGAGGCGCCCGCGGGCACGTCCTGCGACATCCTCAAGCTTCGCTGAACAAACCAAGCGCGAGCCACCTAGGCACGCAAAAGCAAAAGGCCGGGTAGAACCCGGCCTTTGTTTCCGTTCGATCTCGGCGATGATCACGTGGCTTCGTCATAGAGCGCCGCCATGTCAGCGTGCCGCTGTCACCGCTTTTGCAGCATCAGGCCGGGGTGCGAATCAATTGACCGTCTCGTCCGAGCGGCTGACCAGGATCTTGTCGATACGGCGTGCGTCCATGTCGACCACTTCGAAGCGGTAGCCATGGGCAATCGCGACGTCGCCCTCTTCCGGCGTCTTGCGCAGTTGCTGGACGAGGAAGCCGGCAATGGTCTCGAAATTACCGTCGGCGTCGATGCCTTCGATGCCGATCGTCAGGTGGATTTCGTCGATCGGCGTGCGGCCGTCGACAAGGTAGCTTCCGTCTTCGCGCTGGCGGATCAGGGCATGCTCGATGTCGTCGTAGTTCGACGGCAAGACGCCAACGATCGCTTCGAGAATATCGGCGATGGTGATGATGCCCTCGGTGCTTCCGTACTCGTCGACGATCATTGCCATGTTGATGCTCGACGACTTAAAGGCTTCCAGTGCCTTCAGGCACGACGCCGTCTCAGGCAATGTGTGGATTTCCTTGATGTACCTGCGGACATCGAACGGCCCGGAGGTCGGAGCGTTTAGAATTTCCTTTGCCAGAACCGCGCCGAGAACGTCGCCGCTTGGACCGTCAACCACCGGGTAGCGGGAATGGCCGAACTGATCGATCTTGCGGCCAACCGTTTCGAGGCTGTCGTTGACGTCGATGAAGCTCACCTCAGTGCGGTGGGTCATAATCGACTTCACGTTGCGGTCGCCGAGGCGGATGATTCGCCGAAGCATCTCGTGCTCCGACTTTTCGATGGCGCCGCTTTCGACGCCTTCGGCCATGATCGCGTGCACTTCCTCTTCCGTCACATGATCCGGATCGTCGGGACGGATGCCGAGAAGACGCATGGCAAGCGATGCTGCCGTCTCGAAGAGGTAGACGACCGGCGCAGCGATCCGCGACAACAAGTGCATCGGGCGCGCGACGAACATCGCCAGCGCCTCGGAATTTTTCAGCGCCAGCTGCTTCGGGATAAGTTCGCCGATAACCACCGACAGGAAGGTGATGAGGGTAACGACGAGCACCAGGGCGACAGTGTTGCCGTAAGGATTGATCCAGGCGATCTCATCGAGCAGCGGCGCAAACTTCGCAGCGATGGTCGCGCCGCCGTAGGCACCGGCCAAGGTGCCGACGAGCGTGATGCCGACCTGAACCGTGGAAAGAAACTTGCCGGGGTCTTCAGCAAGGCGCAGCGCCACCTCGGCGCGGGCATTTCCCTGTTTTGCCATCTGGCGAAGCATGGGCTTGCTTGCCGAGACGATTGCCATTTCCGAGAGAGCAAAAAATGCATTGATCAAAAGCAGGACGAAAATGACAAAAAACTCGGACATGGTCTCCAGGTCACCGTTGACGAAAGTCGCTCCGCAAGGAGCGAGCCCTCACCAAATAAGGCCAGCGCGCGATCCGAGCAAGCACAAGCAATGAAATCGCTGCAATCTTCTGAACATTGGAAGGGGCGAGCGCTGTTTTGTTGAACAATCTCGACCGGTGGCAGCATCAACTACGGCTGTGCAGGGCGCTGCGAAC
Organism: Ensifer sp. LBL; assembly: GCF_050435225.1. Lineage (NCBI taxonomy): Bacteria > Pseudomonadati > Pseudomonadota > Alphaproteobacteria > Hyphomicrobiales > Rhizobiaceae > Ensifer > Ensifer sp. LBL. The sequence continues at coordinate 593,344 of NZ_JBNDJY010000003.1, forward strand.
GCGCTCGCGTCCGATCTTGATCACGTTTTCCATCGCAAGCCGCGCGCCGAGCTCGTCACGCCGGCCGATTTCCTCGACGATCCGGATATGGTTGCGGGCGACTTCGTCTATGCCGCCCTTTTCGGCGACCGGGGAGCTCAGCTTGAAGACGCCGACCAGCGCCGCCTCGATCAGCCCGCCGACCGTGCGCATGAATGGGTTGCCGGAGGCCTCGGCGACAGCAAGGTGGAATTTCAGGTCAGCGCCGGCGAGGCTCTCGGCGCTATGGCCCTCCTCGCCCATCGCAACCGCGAGCCGCATCATGCGGCTGATTTCGGCTTCGGACGCATTTCGCGCCGCGAGCGCGGCGGCATGCGGCTCGAAGGCCAGGCGCACTTCGCTGAGATGATAGAGGAACTCTTCGTCGACACCGCACTCGAAATGCCAAGTCAGGATATCGTTGTCGAACAGGTTCCAGTCGTTGCGCGGCGTCACGCGGGTGCCGATTCGCGCCCGCGGCACGACGAGCCCCTTGGCGGCGAGCGTCTTCATCGCTTCACGCAGAACGGTTCGCGACACCTTGAAACGGGCCGCGAGTTCCGGGTCACCCGGAAGAATGGAGCCGACAGGAAATTCGCCGGATATGATAGCCTTGCCGAGTTGATCGACAACATGTGCGTGGCTGGTTCGCTTGCGCGAGCCGGACACAACGGTTTCCAGCACACTCCTGTTCAATCCATCTCCTCCAGGCACTCCCCTGCCTGACTTCATACGGCGCGCTGCGCCACAACGCCTTCGTGCGAAGCACGGAGGTCACCCCTAAACCTGTGCAAATGAATGTAGTTTGAACGGTCGATTCCGGAAAGCCCCAGGGCGGGCGCAAAACCGTAAACCGCGCACCGCCGAACGGACAAGCAACCCTTGCGCGATCTCCAAACGACAAACCCCGCCGAAATGGCGGGGTTTGCATTGTGTTTCGTAGGCGCTTGCTTACTTCGGCAGCTGGTCGTCGACACCTTCGACGTAGAAGTTCATGCCGAGCAGCGTGCCGTCGTCCGACGATGCGCCGGCTGCCAGCCACTCGCTACCGTCCTGCTTCTTCAGCGGGCCGGTGAAGGGCTTCAGCTCGCCCGACTCGATCTTGGCTTGGGTGTCCTCGGCGAGCTTCTTCACGTCGTCAGGCATGTTGGTGTAGGGCGCCATCGTCAGAATGCCGTCCTTCAGGCCGTCCCAGCTCGAGGTCGTTTCCCACTTGCCGTCGAGGAAGGCCTGGGTGCGCTTGATGTAGTAGGCGCCCCAGGTATCGACGATCGCCGTCAGCTGCGTTTCCGGGCCGGCCTTGATCATGTCGGACGCCTGACCGAAGGCCTTGATGCCACGCTCGGCGGCAACCTGCATCGGAGCCGTCGTATCAGTGTGCTGCGTCAGGATATCAACGCCCTGGTCGACCAATGCCTTGGCAGCGTCGGCTTCCTTGCCTGGGTCGAACCAGGTGTTGGCCCATACGACCTTGATCTTGAAGTCCGGGTTGACCGAGCGCGCGCCGATGACGAAGGAGTTGATGCCCATCACCACTTCCGGGATCGGGAAGGAAGCGATGTAGCCGGCGACGCCCTTCTGCGACATCTTGGCAGCGATCACGCCCTGGATGTAGCGGCCTTCATAGAAGCGGCTGTTGTAGGTCGCGACGTTCGGCGCAGTCTTGTAGCCGGTCGCATGCTCGAACTTCACGTCCGGGAACTTCTGGGCGATCTTGATCGTCGCATCCATGAAGCCGAAGGACGTCGTGAAGATCAGGCCGCAGCCCGAGCGTGCGAGACGCTCAATCGCGCGCTCGGCATCCGGGCCTTCCGGTACGCTTTCCAGATACTGCGTCTCGATCTTGTCGCCGAGCGCCTTTTCCAGCTCCTGGCGGCCGATGTCGTGCGCCTGGGTCCAGCCGCCGTCGGTCTTTGCACCGACATAGACGAAGCAGACCTTGGCCTTTTCCTGGGCGCTTGCGCCGGTGGCAAAGCCGAGCGCGGCCGCGGAGCTTGCGAGAACGAGCAGTAGTTTTTTCATTTTCTTGACCTCTGTCGGTTTGAGAAACGTCAGTATGAAATGCGTGAAATCATCGATCCGGCACAAACGGTTTGCCGAGCGAAGCCGGCGTGTTGATCAGGGTCATGCGCCGGTTATGCGAAATGAGAATGAGGACGACGATCGTCGCGACATAGGGCAGCGACGAAAGGAGCTGCGAGGGAATGCCCAGACCGAAGGCCTGCGCGTGCAACTGGCTGATCGAAACCGCGCCGAAGAGATAGCCTCCGGCCACCAGCCGCCACGGACGCCAGGACGAAAAGACCACCAGCGCCAACGCGATCCAGCCGCGACCGGCCGACATGTTCTCCACCCATTGCGGCGTATAGACGAGCGACAGCTGCGCGCCGGCAAGCCCGGCACAGGCGCCGCCGAACATGACGGCGAGATAGCGGGTGCGAATGACGTTGACGCCAAGCGCGTGCGCTGAGGCGTGACTGTCGCCGACGGCGCGAAGCTTGAGGCCGGCGCGGCTCTTGAACAGGAACCAGTGCACGCCTGCGACGATCGCGATCGAAAGATAGAAGATGATGTCCTGCCGGAAGAGCAGCGGCCCGATGTAGGGGATATCGGCGAGAAGCGGGATCGCGATCGGCTGAAGCTTGACCCCCTGCATGCCGAGGAAACTCTCGCCCATCATGCCGGAGACGCCGATGCCGAGCAGGGTCAAGGCCAGGCCCGTCGCCACCTGGTTTGCCACCAGGCTCAGCGTGAGGAAGGCAAAGAGCTGCGAGAACAGCGCGCCGCAGGCGATGCCTGCAAGCATTCCCAGATAGGGCGAACCGGTGATCTGGGTGATTGCGAAGGCGGAGACCGCCCCCATGATCATCATGCCCTCGACGCCGAGGTTCAGCACGCCGGACCGTTCGGTCACCAGTTCGCCGATTGCAGCCAACACCAGGGGGGTTGCGGCCGTGATGACGCTCAAAAGGATCGCTTCGACGATACCCATCAGCGGCTCCCCTCGCTGTTAGTCGCGGTCAACCGGTCGAAGACCAGCTTGATGCGATAATGGATGAGCGTGTCGCAGGAGAGCACGAAGAAGAGAAGCAGGCCCTGGAAGACGCGCGTGACTTTTTCGGACACACCGATCGACAGCTGCGCCGCCTCACCACCGAGATAGGTAAGCGCCAGCACCAGGCCAGCGGCGACGATGCCGAGCGGATTGAGGCGGCCGAGGAACGCAACGATGATGGCGGTGAAGCCGTAGCCGGGCGAGATGACCGGGCGCAACTGCTGGATCGCGCCGCTGACCTCGGAAATGCCGGCCAGGCCGGCAAAGGCGCCGGAAAGCAGCATCGAGAACCAGATCATCTTGCGCGAGGAGAAACCGGCAAAGCGCCCTGCCCGCTCCGATTGGCCAAGCACGGAAATCTCGAAGCCCTTCAGCGTGTAGCGCATCATGAACCAGACGAGGATCGCCGCTATGATGGCGAAGGCGAAGCCCCAGTGGGTACGGCCGGAGGCTAGCATTTCCGGCAGGATCGCATCGACGGCAAAGGTGCGCGTCTCCGGGAAGTTCATGCCGCCCGGATTGCGCCAAGGTCCTCGCACCAGCCAGTCGAGAAAGAGCTGGGCGACATAGACCAGCATCAGGCTCGTCAGGATCTCGTTGGTGTTCATATGCGCCTTGAGGAAGGCGGGGATGGCGGCAAACAGCGCGCCGCCGAGCATGCCCATCAGCATCATCAGCGGCAGCACCAGCGGCGACTGCCAGTCGTAGAAGACCACCGGCAGGATCGAGCCGGCAATCGCGCCCATGATGAACTGGCCCTCGGCGCCGATGTTCCAGTTGTTGGAGCGGAAGCAGACCGATAGCCCGACGGCAATCAGGATCAGCGGGGCGGCCTTGATCGCCAGTTCGTGCAGCGACCAGACCTCGCTCAGCGGCTCGACGAAGAAGCTGTAGAGCGCCATGACAGGATTCTTGCCGAGCAGCGCGAACATGATGCCGCCGAAGACGATCGTCAGCAGGAAGGCGATGAACGGCGACAGGATCGAAAACAGCGTCGAGACCTTGGCGCGCTTTTCCAGTTCAATGCGCATGTGCGGCCTCCGTGCCTTCCGTCTTGCCGTACATGCCGCCCATCAGCAGGCCGATCTTTTCACGCGAAAGCTCCTTGGCCGGATAGGGATCGGAGAGCTTTCCGTCGCTGATGACGGCGATCTCCGTCGCCACTTCGAAGATCTCATCGAGATCCTGGCTGATGACGAGCACGGCAGATCCGGACTTGGCGAGATCGACGAGCGCCTGGCGGATGCGGCTGGCAGCACCCGCATCGACGCCCCAGGTGGGCTGGTTGACGACGAGCACGCTCGGCTGGCGGTCGAGTTCACGCCCGACGATGAACTTCTGCAGGTTACCGCCGGAAAGCGAGCCGGCCGGCGGATCCTCGCCACTCTTGCGCACGTCCATCGCCTCGGAGATGCGCTTCGTGGCGCTCGTCACCGCATCGCGCCGGATGATCTTGAGGAAGCCGCCGCCGAGGAACGCCTTGGCGTCCGAACGACTGCGGGCAAGCACGAGATTGTCGGAAAGCGGCAGCGCCGATACCGCCGCGTGGCCATGGCGTTCCTCGGGAACGAAGCCCGCGCCCATCAGCCGGCGGGCGTTGATGTTACGGTTGCCGACCGGCTTCTGGCGGATCTGCACCGCATTGTCGTCGGCAACCGGATATTCGCCCGAGAGCGCGTCAAAGAGTTCGCCCTGGCCGTTGCCGGCAACACCGGCGACCGCCAGCACCTCGCCGGCATGCACCTTGAGACAGATGTTCTTCAGCGAAACGGCGAAAGGCGTGCGCGCCGGCACGCTCAAGTGCCGCGCTTCCAGCTGCACCTGGCCCTTGGCGCTGGTGCCTTCGGCCGTCACGGCCGCGACGTCGCCGCCCACCATCATGCGCGCCAGCGACGAGGGGGTCTCCGTCTTCGGATCGCAGGCGCCGGTCACCTTGCCGTGGCGCAGCACCGTTGCGCGGTCGCAGATGCGCTGCACCTCTTCCAGCCGGTGGCTGATATAGAGAACAGAACGGCCTTCGGCCTTCAGCTTGTAGAGTGTTTCGAACAGGCGATCGGCTTCCTGCGGCGTCAGCACCGAGGTCGGCTCGTCGAGGATGATGAGGCGCGGGTTCTGCAGGAGCGCGCGCACGATCTCGATGCGCTGGCGCTCGCCGACCGAGAGATCCGCCACATGCGCCTTGGGGTCGAGCGGCAGGCCATAGGCATGCGACAGGCGCGACGCCTCTTCCGCCACCCTCGCCAGCGAGATGTTCGCATCCATGGAAAGCGCGATATTCTCTGCGACCGTCAGCGCCTCGAACAGCGAAAAGTGCTGGAAAACCATGCCGATGCCGAGCTTGCGCGCTGCCGCGGGATTGGCAATGCGCACGCTCTGGCCCTGCCAGAGGATCTCGCCGGCCGTCGGCGCCAATACGCCGAACAGCATCTTGACCAGGGTCGATTTTCCGGCGCCGTTTTCGCCGAGAAGGGCGTGGATTTCGCCCGGTTCAATCTGCAGATTGATCCCATTGCAGGCCGCGAAGCTGCCAAACAATTTCGTCAGGTTGCTCACAGCCAATAGATGACCGTTCGCCGCTACTCCCTCAACAGGCACGCTGCCCTCTTTCCCCTCTGTTGATCCGCGTCCGCCTTAAGGCTTCGATCACGGAATCAGCAGTGTTGTTCCACTTGTTTTTCTTGTCTCGAGATCCGTATGCGCTCGCCCCGCATCGGCGAGCGGATAAGTCTGATTTATATTGATACGCACTTTGTTGCTTCGCACAATATCAAACAGGGAATTTGCACACGCTTCCAGCGCAGGCCGCGTGGCAACATAACCAAAGAGTGTCGGACGCGTCGCAAAAAGCGAGCCCTTTTGAGCCAGGATGCCGATGCTGAAGGCATCCACCGGACCGGACGAATTGCCGAAGCTGACCCAGAGGCCGCGCGGCTTGATGCAATCCAGCGACGCCGGATAGGTGTCGCGCCCGACGGAATCGTAGACGACATCGACGCCGCGGCCGTCGGTCAATTCCTTGACCCGAGCGACGAAATTGTCGGTGCGGTAGTTGATCACGTGGTCGTAGCCATGCGCCAGCGCCAGATCAATCTTGTCCTGCGAGCCCGCGGTACCGATGACCGTCGCGCCAAGCGCCTTCGCCCACTGGCCGGCGATGAGCCCGACGCCACCGGCTGCGGCATGAAAGAGGATCGTCGTGCCCGGCCCGACCTGATAGGTCTGATTGAGCAGATATTGCGCCGTCATGCCTTTCAGCATCATCGCAGCCGCGGTCTCGAGGCTGATGCCTTCAGGCACCTTCACCAATTGCGCGGCATCGACATTGCGTTCGCTCGCATAGGCGCCATCGGCCGAGGCATAGGCGACGCGATCGCCGACGGAGAACAGGCTGACGCCGTCGCCAACCGCAGTGACGATGCCGGCACCTTCCTTGCCCGGCACGAACGGCAAGGCCGACTTGTAGAGGCCGGTGCGGAAGTAGACGTCGATGAAATTGAGTCCGACCGCCACTTGGCGGATCTGCACCTCACCCGGCCCCGGCGGCGAGAGTGTCACGCCTTCGAGCTTCAGGACCTCCGGTCCTCCGAGTTCGCGTACCACAATCGCCTGTGCCATTGCCTGCTCCTATTTCCGGCCGAGACTTGGGAAAATCTGCAGCACGAAGCCAATCACGTAGAGATAGATGCCTGTGACGACGAAACCGGTGACGACCCATGCCGGTGTCGCAAAATGCAGGAGCAGCGCATAGATGCCGAGCGCCGACCACAGAAGGAAGATGCCGAGGTTTAGCGGTCGCAGGCGCTGGACGCGGACCGGATGAAGGAAGTTGATCGGCAGGAAGGTCAGGACCACCGACACGAAGACGACGATCGACGCCGTCAACTCGCTCGCCTGGATGACGAACAGCGTGAAGACGACCATGTTCCAGACGACGGGGAAGCCGGAGAAGAAGTATTCGTCCGTCTTCATGCCCATGTCGGCATAGTAGATCGCACTCGAAACCACGATCGCGCCTGCCGCGACGAACGACCAGGGCTCGCCGATCATGCCGCTCTGGTAGAGTGCAAAGGCCGGCAACAGCACATAGGTCACGTAGTCGATGACATTGTCGAGCGTGTCGCCCGACCAGTTGGGCAGCACTTCCTTGACGCGCACCTTGCGGGCGATCGGCCCGTCGATGCCATCGACGAGCAGCGCCAGCCCCAGCCACCAGAACATGTCGACGAAACGGTGCTCGGCCGCAGCCACGACACCCAGGAAGGCGAGAAACGATCCCGATGCGGTCAAGATATGCACGGAGAAGGCGCGAATCTCGGCGTAGGGAACTCGTCTGTAGTTAAAGAACTTCATCTGCGGACGCCGCCCACCCCTGCTGTTTTCCCCGTGCGGGCCTTGACCCGCCTCGACCGCTGTGCGGCGCGTTGCCCGTAATATGCACCCTTTGCAACGCATCGCCACTAAAATTCAAGTATTACGGCCTCCCCTCGCCCCATTGTCCTGTGGACACCTGCAAATTGCTTCTGCGCTGATTCTACCCATTTATTTCGCATGCGCCGACGACTAGAGGTATGATCGAGGCTGGGCCAAGACGCCTCACAGCTTGCGCGAAAGGGCTTTTGCATCATGGACCACTTCGACATCGCCATTATCGGTGCGGGCCTTGCCGGATCGCTCGCGGCCATCGCGCTTGCGGATGCTGGCTACCGCGTGGCCTTGATCGGACCGGAGCCGGCGGTTGCCGACGGACGCACGACGGCGCTGATGGACCAATCGATCGAATATCTGAAGAAACTCAATCTTTGGGAAAAGGTCGAGCCGCTGACCGCGCCGCTTTCGACCATGCGCATCCTCGACGGCACCAACCGGTTGCTGCGCGCCCCGCCAGTCAATTTCCGCGCTTCCGAAGTCGGGCTCAACGCCTTCGGCTACAATATTCCGAATGCCCCTTTCATTGATATTCTCCGCCACCGCGCCGAAGAGAGCCCGACGCTGACGCGCATCACCACGTCGGCGATCGGCTTTGAACTTTCGGACACGGTCGCAACGATCGAGCTTGCAAACGGCAGCCAATGCAGCGCGCATCTGCTCGTCGGCGCCGATGGTCGCCGCTCGCCGGTGCGCGAAGCGGCGAAGATCTCCGTCAGCACCTGGTCCTATCCGCAGACGGCGGTCGTGTTGAACTTCGCACACGAGCTGCCGCACCAGAACATCTCGACCGAATTCCACACCGAAAGTGGTCCCTTCACGCAAGTGCCCCTGCCCGGCAACCGCTCCAGCCTTGTCTGGGTGCGCAAGCCCGAAGATGCCGCGCAAACGCTGACGCTCGATCTTGCGGCGCTCTCCCGCGCCGTCGAAGACCGGATGCAATCGATCCTCGGCAAGGCAACGGTCGAAGGCGCGCCGCAATCCTTCCCGCTTTCGGGCATGACCGCCCAGCGCTTCGGCAAGGGCCGCGTCGTGCTTCTTGGCGAAGCAGCGCACGCCTTCCCGCCGATCGGCGCGCAAGGGCTCAATCTCAGCCTTCGCGATGTAATGACGCTCGTCGATATCATCGGTGCATCCGGCGGCGAGCCGCTTGCCGGCGATATCGGTGACCGCTTCGACAGCCGCCGCCGGCCGGATATCATCAGCCGTACGGCGAGCGTGGATCTCCTCAACCGCTCGCTACTTTCCGGATTCCTGCCGGTGCAGGCGCTGCGCGCGCTGGGGCTGCATGTGCTTTCCGCCGTCGGGCCCCTGCGCAGCCTGCTGATGCGCGAAGGCGTCCACCCCGGCAGCGCGCTCAATGCCTTCAAGGAAGGCTTAAGGGAAAAGATCGGGCGGAAGAGCGCCTGAACGGATCAGGTAAAGCAGGCCGGTCACCGTTGCGACCGACAGCGTCGTGGTGATGAGGATGGTGGCCGAGGCTCGCTCCTGCCACACACCATACTGATGGCCGATAACGAAGACGTTCGTCGCCGTCGGAAGGGCCGCGAGCAGTACCGCCGTCTGCACCCAGACCGGATCATAATTCCCCGTCAGGCTCATCGCCGTGAACATGACGAGCGGATGCAAGAGCAGCTTCGCCGGGACGATGTAGCCGATCTCGACGGGAATGCGCTTGATTGGGCGCAGCGCCAGCGTCACGCCCATGGCAAAGAGCGCGCAGGGCGCCGCACACTGAGCGAGATAGTCGATCAATCTTTGCACTGGCACCGGCGGCTGTACCGCGAAGAAGGCGGCGACCACGCCCGCAAGTGTGGCGAGAATAAATGGGTGCAGGATGATCTTGCGTGCAACACTGGCTGCAAGCACCAGCGGCTTTTCCTGCCGGCCGCCTGATATCGCCATCATCGCCGGTGCGACCGCGAAATGCGCGGCATTCTCGAAGCTGAAGATCAGCGCAACCGGCACGGCAGCGGCATCGCCCAAGGCGAGAAGCGCAAGGCCGGGCCCCATATAGCCGATATTGCCGTAAGCTGCGCCAAAACCCTGGATCGTCGCTTCGGCAATGGAGTTGCGCCTTACATAGACGCCGATGAGAAAAATCAGCGAGAAGACGATGTAGGTCGCGCCGACCGTGGTCAGGATGAAGTCGGCGCGCGCCAGCTGTTCGATCGGCGTGCGCGAGACGAGCTTGAAGAACAGCGCCGGCAGAGCGAGGTAGATGATGAAGGTGTTCAGCCAACCCATCGCCTCGCCCGGATGGTGGACGAAGCGCGCCGTCAGATAACCGAGGAAGATCAGGCCGAAGAACGGCAGCACCAGGCCCGCGATTTCCGTCATCTTGTCCCCCGCATTCTTCACCTTCCCGCGCCGACGCCCGCACGCCTAGCGCATCAACCGCCCTGACGATTAGGCCGGTCCGGCCGTAAAGTGATTCTAAAATACGAGGGTATGCCCTAGCCGATTTTCATCAGGATCGGGAAGGTCGTCTGGAACCAGATGGCGACGGAACTGATGAAGCCGAAGAGAAAAGCAAGGCCTGCCAGCACCAGGAGGCCGCCCATGAGTTTCTCGACCAGACCGAGATGGCGGCGGAAGCGGAAGAGGAAGCGCATGAAGGAGCCGGAAAACGCAGCAGCGATCCAGAACGGCACGGCAAGCCCCAGCGAATAGATCGCCAGCAGCATCGCACCGTCGGACACGGTGTCACGTGCGGCAGCGACGCCAAGGATCGTGCCGAGGACCGGGCCGATGCAGGGCGTCCAGCCGAAGGCAAAGGCCAGACCCATGATGTAGGCGCCCGAGAGCGTCGCCGGCTTGCCGCCGCCCTGGAAACGGGCTTCGCGCGCGAGCAGCCCGATCTTGAACACGCCAAGGAAATGCAGGCCCATGATGATGATGATCACGCCGCCGATGCGCGACAGCAGGTCCATATGCTGCCGAAGCACCATGCCGATCGACGAGGCCCCCGCCCCGAGCGCCACGAAGACAGTGGCAAAACCGAGCGTGAACAACAGCGCTGCCGGCAAGACAGCGCGTCTCGTGCTACCGATGGTCGCCGCATCGCCGCTGCGGAACTGATCGACCGAGACGCCGGCCATATAGCAGAGATAGGGCGGTACGAGCGGCAGAACGCAGGGAGAAAGGAACGAAAGGGCGCCGGCAAGTACGGCGGTCCAGATGGAAATATCGGCGATCGACAACGGCAAGAACTCCGGCACGCGGCATTTGGGCCATTCCTTAGCCGCAGGATCATGATGATACCAATCACCTTTTGGCGATCATTGCGCCATGCACCGTTTCTTCACAAAACCCGCAATTTTTCGGTTGACCGGGGGGAAACACGCGTGCATATGTCCGCCCACTTCCGCCGGGCTTCACCGCCGCGGCCAGGGAGCGCGTAGCTCAGCCGGTAGAGCAACTGACTTTTAATCAGTAGGTCCAGGGTTCGAATCCCTGCGCGCTCACCACGAAAACCCCAATGAAATTGGTTATTTGTCAGCGTTTTCCGACGCCGATTCTCATCGCCATGTGCGCGTATTAGCCCCAATATTTGGTGCGCGCCGCGCCCCATCTTTCGCCTGTTGCATTCCGTGCTATCGACAATTCGTCGCGTTGAGTAGATGCTGAGGCTCTCGCTGAGGATGCAAAGCGGTGAACTGCCCAGTTTGGTATCGAGCAAAGGGGTGAAGGCATGAGAAAGCTTGTCATTGCGGTTTTGATGATTGGTACGCTTGCTTCCTGCACGCAGACCGAGAAAGGTACGGCGATCGGCGCCGGCACCGGTGCGATCATCGGCGGGGCGGTCAGCGACAGCTGGGGCGGCGCGGCAATCGGCGCGGTCGCAGGGGGCGTTATCGGCAACCTGATCGGACGCTCCCAGGAGCGCCAGGGCTATTGCATCTATCGCGACCGCTACGGCCGCCGCTACGAGGCCCGCTGCCGGTAACGGCAGGACCATTCACCAAGGTAACAGGCGCGTTCCGGTCCAAACCTTCGTGGAGACGATCGGATGTGCCTGTGTGCCCGGCTGAAGCTGCGAGCAGCATAGTCGAGGCCGAACATAGCAGGACGTCCTCAAGCAAGCGTGTTACACTTCGGAAATGACTGACGAAGAACAGAACTACGAGTTTTCGGAATTTTCCGGCCAATTCAGTGACGACGGCGTCGTCGTGGAATTGCGGATCTACCGGGAGGCAGGCACGAATCGCGACTGGACCCTCGAGGTCATCGACGAGGAGGGCTTCTCGACGACATGGGAGGAACCCTTCCCGACCGACAGGGAAGCTTTCGAAGAGTTTATCGCCACGGTGCAGCGCGACGGCATCCAGGCCTTTACCGATGAGCCACCACAAACGGTTCATTAGCGTCTAGCGGCCCCGCCACTGCACCCGGCCGGCTCAGCCCACCGACGCCTGGCCGGCAAACCGCGTCACACGCCATGCATAACGAACGTCAATGATGCGGTCGGAAGGCGAATGGGTCAAAAGACCCGAACAACCCGGATCGACGACGCCGTGTTCGCGATCCCCCTCGCCCCGGCCTTCCAATAATCGCGCGCCTGACGGCGGTAGGAATCCAACAAGGACATGCTCTGGTTCTCATCCAGCACGCTCAGCGCACCGGTATGTGGCGACGCACCGAGTTCAACAATCTCCACCTCGTGAAGCACTTGTAGAAAGTGAGGATCGTAGGCCGCCTGATATCGCATGGCGTCATCATAGGTCGGACACATGAAGCAGGCATTCAGCCGCGAGGGAGCTTTGGGAGCGTAGGCCTCACGGGCCTGCTCGAAGAGCAGTTCCCCGGCCAACCGCCAGCCGTCGCCAAATTGATCTGGCCGGTAGCACCTGATCATGCGCCCGAAATTGCCAGGCTCGACAATGCTGCCTTCTCTCAAGCGGATTGGCGACCAGTGAAACATGCGGATCCCCCTCTTTCTCGTTGCACGACGAGAACGATGCGGCCCTAAATTATCAATGGCCTCTAACGGGATGCGCTGCCTAGGCCTCCGCTCCTCTGCGGGCCAGTCGCATCTTCAGCGGACTCATTCCATACTCGCGGCTATAGGCGCGCGAAAAGGCGGACAGGCTGTCGAAACCGCATCGAAGGGCAATCTCTCGGATCGGAGTAGCAGAGTCTCGCACCAGTCGATGGGCGAACTGAAGACGCAGGCGAAGGTAATAGGCGCCGGGACTCGTCGATAATCCTCGCGCAAACAGCAACTCCAGCTTGCGCTGCGAGATCGACAGTCGTTTCGTCAGTGCCGCGATCGTCAAGGGACGCTCCAGCGTGCGCTCCATCAGGCGGATAGCCTCGGCGAGCTTCGGGTCGCGCGTCTCGATCCGCCCGAGCGAAACATAGGGCTGAACGTCGGCTGCACTATGCGTCTGGTCGTAGACAAAGATGCTGGCGACATCGAGCGCCAGGGCAGACCCCAGCCGCTGCGTGATCCAGTGCAGCATCATGTCGAAGGTCGGCGAAGCACCGCCCGAGGTCCAGAACTTGCCATCGATGACGAAGCGGTCGCCAAGCACCGCCAGCTCTGGAAACGTCTGGCTGAAATCCTCCAGTTCCTCCCAATGCGCCGTCGCCTTGCGGCCGTTGAGCAGACCACTGCGGCCGAGCAGCCAGCAGCCTGATTCGATGCCGGCGACGATATCGAAGTGCCGTGAGCACTCCTGCAGCCCGCCGATGAATTTCTTACCGGCGTGACGATCAAGGTTGAAGCCACCAATCACCAGCAGCGCGTCGCCGGCAAGCGGCGGGTGCAGCATCCCCTCGACCGCGATCGGCACACCGCAGGTCAAGACCACCGGCTTGCCATCGGCCGAAAGCAGCCGCCAGCGAAACACCTCGCGGCCCGAGATGCGGTTTGCAGCGCGCATCGGGTCCAAGACGGAGGCTAGCGACATGATCGACGACTCCGGCAGGATGACGACGGAAACTTCGATCACAGATTGTAGGCGACCATCGGAAGGCATGCGGGAAATGTCAAATTTCAAGCGGGAAATGTCAATTCCAATACTGCCTTTCGGGCATTATCAGACCGTATCGATCTCCCTACGCGCGGCGCTGCAGCCCCGCGCAGAGACGTTCCCCTTTCCGCCTTTTGCCGGAACGGGCCGGTCGGAAACCATCCGCCGGCCCGTTTTTTTATGTGACTTGCGGCTTCGTAGCGGCACTGCCGTAACGTCCAGCGCCTCGGCAAGCCGACCAAGGCGCCCATTGTTCGTGAGGAATCGGCGATGAGGCTGCTCGGTGACGGACTTCGACGCTTGCCAGAACCGCGTTTCAATCGCTTGCGCTAACAAAACATATAAGCCATTAAGCATGTCCGAAACTGAGGGAGACTATGATGCTGGGCGCGATGAAGAACTTCGTAAAAGCGACAAAGCTCATCGGCCGCATTCCAAAGATCGAGCAGAAACTCGACCTGCTTCTGTGGGAGACTCCGGATATCCCGCGCGACTTCTTCCCGAAGTTCGTCGAAAGCGCGAGGCAGATGGGTTGGTTGGAAAGTGCAAAACAGCACAAGCCGATGACCGCCGACGGTGAACCATGCCCCTGGTACACCTACCCGATGCTGCATTTTCTCACGCGCCACCAGGATACCACCTTCGACGTTGTCGTCATCGACGGCCGCGATCGTGTGAATTGCGCCAAGGCGACGATGAACCTGAAGCAGAGGCCCTCCGCAATCATTTGGGACAACAGTGAGCGCGAGCGGTATCAGGAGGGATACGACCTGCTGATCAACAACGGCTATCGCCGTCTCGACTTCGACGGCTTCGGACCGGTCAACGGCCGTCCGTGGCGGACGTCCGTGTTCTACATGCCGGACAACTGCCTGAAAATCTGAGCACCAGCACTACGTTAACCTGGCCAGACATTTCGTCTGGAGAAAATTGTAATTGCCGAGGGGACTATGACCAAGGGAAAGCTGTTCAATCGGGTGCTTCGCTCAGCCGCCTCGATGCTGACGCGACAAGGTTTCCACGTTTCCGAGGAACGTTACTCTACTGCGTACCTGAAGCGCTACGGCTTCGATATCAACACATTCATCGATGTCGGCGTCTATCAGGGCAGCCCGGTGTTCTACGAACTGTTCAAGGACAAGAAGTTCGTCCTGATCGATCCCCAGCCGGATACGATGGAGAAGGCCGCAGACAGCGTAAAGGGCCTGAACTTCGACTACATTCAATCGGGCGCAGGCTCTGCCAAGGGCGTAGCAACGCTTTCCCTGGAAGGCCCCTCCTCGAGCTTGATGAAACGCAGGGACTGGAAGCGGCAGCCGGAAAAGACGGTCGAGATACAGATTTCGCCGCTGGACGAACTTCTGGAAAGCAAGGGCTACAAAGGTCCATTCGGATTGAAGGTGGACACCGAAGGCTTTGACCTCGATGTTCTCAAGGGAGCAGAAAAAACGCTTCGTGAAACGCAATTCGTCTTCACAGAGGCGAGCCTTCGTCGCCGATTTGAAGGTAGCTATCGGTTTTCGGAACTTGTCGCGTACATGGCAGAGCAAGGCTTCGAAGTCGCCGATGTCATCCCCCATCGTTCGCACAATCGCCTCGTCGACGTCCTCTTCGTGCGCTCGGACAGCTCATATCTGGAACCCAATGCCGTTCCCGTGCGCATGGTCGGCTCGTCCGCCAAAGCGCACAAGCAGAATTAGTCTTCATCCGGAAACATGCCGGCGATGGCGGGGCCGCCACCGAACAGCACAGGTCGCAACAGGAACAGGCATCAATGCGCGTAACACTTGCGATATGTTGCTACAACGCCGAAGAGACGATCGAGCGGACGCTCTTGTCTGCCAGACAACTCGACTGGGATGATCTGGAGATCCTGGTCTGCGACGATGTCTCTACCGATCGCTCCGCTGCCATCGTCCAATCCGTCAGCCAGCAGGATCCGCGGGTAAGGCTGGTAAGTCACGATATCAACAAGGGGAACGCTGGCGCGCGCAACACGCTCGCGCGCGAAGCGACCGGCGAAATCCTGGCGTTCCTCGATTCGGACGACGAAAACGCTCCCGAACGGCTAAGGGTTCAGGTCGCAAAGCTGCTTGCGGCGGAGGAACGGCATACGGCGCCTATCTCGGTCTATTGCACGAGGCGCGTGATCTCCAACGGCAAGACGAGGAGCCTCAGCGCCATGGGCACCGCGCAGCCGGTGGGTGGCGATGCGGTCGCGCTCCATCTCCTCTGCGACGATCCCCTCCTCGGCGACGGAAGGGTCGGCACCTGCACTATGCTCACCCGCGTTTCGACCTTGCGCAAGTTCGCCTTCGACGAGAATTTCCGCAGGGCCGTCGATCGCGAATGGGCCATTCGCTTTGCCTTGGGAGGCGGGTTGATCGTTGGCTGCGAAGAAAGCCTGGTCACGCAACACCTCAGCCTCACGGACGCAAAGCGGGCGCGACAGAACGATGCACGGCGTCAGGTCGTGCAGAAATTCCGGTCCTACTTGCAGGAGAAGCGCTCGTATCTTTATGCGCTGACGATCCATCGGCCGGGCCGCATGTACACCAAGGGCCATAGGCTCTTGTTCAAGCCCGTTACGGCGCTTCTTTCCTACTTCCGGAAACGAGCTTAGCGTTTAGGCGTGAATCGGCGGGCCTATCCGCCGCATGCTGGCGTACCGGAGATCTGCTCCTCATGGCGGATGAAAAAATAGCTGAGAAGACAAGCCGGCGATGACGCTGTCTCGCAGATCATCACGTAATGCGTTCTGTAAACGGTAGCGAGAGACCGTAAACGTCGTTCTTTAGCCGACCGACGCACCAGCTAAGCGTTTGAAATTATTGGCGACCCCTGCAGGATTCGAACCTGCGACAACCTGCTTAGAAGGCAGGTGCTCTATCCAACTGAGCTAAGGGGCCGTCCCGGGCTTTGCCCGTCGAATGCGGCTGAAGGACCTTAGTGGGTCCAGGGCTGCATCCGGTTGAAACGGAAGTTGTCCGGATAGGACACGCTCTTGCGGGTCGCTTCCTTCGGCGCGATCACGCGGTATTCGATGCCGTTGCGCTCGGCGTATGCGATTGCCTGCTCGGCGTTTTCGAACGTCAGTCGCAGCTGCTGCTTCATGTCGCCGGAGCTGGTGTAGCCCATGATCGGGTCGATGGTGCGCGGCTTTTCCTGATCGAACTCCAGCACCCACAGATTCGTCTTGGCTTTGCCAGACTGCATGGCGGTCTTTGCTGGACGATAGATCTTTGCGGACATGGCTTCGAACGGCTCCATACTTTCGCTGGCAACGTTCACGGGCGCCAGCATTCCGTCTTCCCATAACGCAGAATGATTTAAAACGGAATGACTTTTGGCCGGATAAATTTGGCTTTCCGGTAGGAGATAAGCGAAGTTGTGCGTTTGTCCCAATCGTAGATGTGGCTTTGGGAAACTTTGCTGTTGCAGCCCTGCTACGAAGCGTGTATCTCCGGCGCCGTTGGCACGGAGTGTAGCGCAGTCTGGTAGCGCATCTGGTTTGGGACCAGAGGGTCGGGAGTTCGAATCTCTCCACTCCGACCATTCATCGAGACGGAAGCGTCACTTTCCCCTTTTTCAATCTGTTCGTGATCTGCAGGCTAAACATCGCCGTAAGATCGCTTGATTGCGTTGGCAATCGATCGAGTTGTCCCGAATTGGGACAAGAATGCCTATTTGTCATACGAATTTAGGAATCGCTCAATCCATTGTGGATAGAGCGGACCGGCGCGCTTTCCAGCCCTGCCCGCCTCCCAAGCCCGCCCGAGCGATCCAATGACTGCCCAACTCGACCTTGCCACCGTTCTGTTGCTTCACAAGTCGTCGTTCCTGATCGGCGCCTTCTGCTTCCTCTATGCGCGTTGGCAATCGCCGCGGGACCAAGGGCTTGGCATTCTGGCGAGCGGTTTCCTCTTCCTGGCGCTCGCCTCGACGCTTGCGGGCTATGGCGAGCAAAAACTGCTGCCGCCCACTCTGTGGCGGCTTTCCAGCTTCACGCTCGGGATCGGCGGATACGCCCTGTTCTGGATCGGCGTGCGGCGCCTCAGCGGCGGCCGGCGCCGGCTGGCGGACTGGCTGGCGCTTTTTGTGCCGCTTGCCGGAGCGCTCGTCGGCCTCGCCACGCATTTCCACATGGTCAACGTCGTCAGGGCTAGCGTCTTCAACGCCGCCGCCTTTCTTTTCCTCGCCGCTTCGGCTGCTGCCGTCATCGCCGACCGCTCGAAAGAGCCGCTGCCGGCGCGCGCCATGCTGGCGGCCGCCATGGCCGTCGGCGCCAGCCTTTGTCTTGCGGTGGTCATTGGCCTCCTCAAGCCCGGCATCGTGCCGATCACGACGACCTACGCCTTCTTTCTCTCGATCATCTGCCACTTCGCCATCGCGCTCTTCGCGCTCGTGCTCGTCAAGGAGCGGGCGGAAGCGGAGTTGCGCCGATCTGCGGATACCGATGCGCTGACCGGCGTCGGTAACCGGCGATGGTTTCTGGCGCAACTGCCTCAGGCGAGCTGGCAGGGCGATTGCCTGATCGTGATGGACCTCGACCATTTCAAGCGCATCAATGACCGCTACGGCCACCATACGGGCGATCAGGTGCTCGTCGCCTTCGCCGATCTGGTCCGGAAAAATCTGCGTAGAGGCGACAGCTTCGCGCGTCTCGGGGGTGAGGAATTCGGGCTCTATCTCCCGCGGACAAGCGAGACACAGGCATTTGCAATTGCCGAGAGGCTACGCCGCGCCGTGGAGGAACTGCGGGTCGCAAGCAGCGGACAAACCGTTGCGGTCAGCATCAGCATCGGGCTTGCTACCGCCAGCGGCGCGGAGCGTTCCTGGGAGGCATTGTTCAACAGGGCGGATGCCGCGCTCTATGCGGCCAAGCGAGACGGGCGCAACCGTGTCGCGTCCGATGCGGAACCTGCGGTTTCGGAACCGCCTGCTGTGAGCCTTCACCGCGCCAGCTAATCAGGCGGGGCTTCGACGCAAGCCACCTTCAAAAAAGAGAAGCGGATCCAAGCATTTCCGATCCGCTTCAGATTGGAGGTATAAGGCTTATTTTAGCGCAATACGCCGAATTCGCTTGTGGCCAAATTTTGCCTAGCGCGCCACCTTGGCGCGAACCTGTGTCTTTGTTGCACTTTTCGGCATGCGTGCAAGCGTGTAGGACGCACAAGCAGCCACCATCGCGCTGTCTCTCCTGGAGTTTCGCTTTGCCTTTGTAAAATCCGGTCTCGCTAGTTTCACCCCGTACGCCCGATAGCGCTCCCGCTGTCGGATTGAATTTTCATGCGTTCGTTGAGGTGGCGGTTCGAGACCGGAATGGCATTGCCGATCTCAAGCCCGACGTACCTTCGTCAGGCGGAACCATCACGCCCAACAACTGCCAGACCGCGTCCCCGGAACGGGTACTCAAACCGTCGTCTCGATGGACTTCCAATTGGAAGAACCAGACGACATGTCTCATACATTGACGGTCCAGTGGACCATCGAACCCCAAACCGCACCCCGCCCCTGGCTTGCCTGCAGCCGCTGCGGCGGACAACGCCCCTTCGTCTGCAGCGGCAAGGCGCGGCTGAACGCCAACGGACGGCGGCTCGACGCCTGGCTGATCTATCGCTGCGCCGTTTGCGAAGACACCTGGAACCGCCCGATCTTCGAACGGCGGACTGTCACAAGCGTCGCGCCGGACGCGCTCGCAGCGCTACAAAGCAACGATCCTGCCTGGATCCGCCAGGTGGCGTTCGACATCGAGGGTCTTCGCCAATGCACGGACCGGATTGAGGATCTGGCCGATTCCAACGTGGAACGGCGCGTGTTGAGCGGGACCGTAGATAGCGCACGGCTTGAGATCGTCGTTGTCGCGCACCACGCGAGCAGCCTGCGCGTCGACCGCCTGCTATCGGTGGAACTCGCGCTCTCACGCGCAAGGTTGACCAAGCTCGAAACCGCGGGGCGAATCACCCTTCTGCCCGAATCGCGAAAGGCCCTGCAACGCCCAATCAGAGACGGCAGCCGCATCGTCCTCGATCTCACGGCGGAAGATGACCGGGCCGAGATTGCCCGGCGTGCCCGCGGGGGCCCGTAGTCGAAAGGCATGATGGAGCGCCCGGCACCGCCCCGGCGCTCCATGAGGCCAATGGTTGCTGTCAGAACTTTACGCCCACACCGACGGTGAACTGGTGCTGGTCGAGATCGACATTGACGCCGCCGAAGTCCTTGTCGCCATAGTCGTTGTAGCGGTACTCGGCGCGGCCAAAGACGCTGTCGGTGAACGAATAGTCGACACCGGCACCGATCGTCCAACCGTTGAAGGTTTCCTTTTCCTTCGATGCGCCGGGCACATCGACGAAGCCGCGGGTCACCGCCCAGCCGCCGGCGCCATAGAGCAGCGCCTTGTCGTTCAACAGATAGCCGACGCGGCCGCGTATTGCGCCAGAAACGTCGGTACCGACTTCGGTCGAGGTTCCGCCGACATCGAACGTCTTGTCGTTCCAATTGTAGTTGACGTCACCCTCGATGCCGTAAACCCAGTCGCCCTGCTGAAAGTTGAAACCGGCAAAGGCGCCGAGTAACCCACCATTGAAATCTTCCGAAGCGCTGCCGCCAGGCGCACTGAAATCTCCGTTGAGCCATCCGCCGCCGCCCTGTAGGCCGACATAGCCGCCGGTCCAGACGAATCCCGGCGTTGGCTGCACGACCGGTGCCGGCGGCTGGCTCAGATCGGCCGCCAGATCCGCTGCCATCGCGGTTTGCGCAACGGCGCAGGTCGCTACGATTGCAACAAGCACACTCCGGAACATCACGGATGCCTCCTGTTGTCGCCAGAAGAATATTAGTAACTCGTTAAGACGCAGTCTGCCCGAAAGGCTTCACGATCTCAACCATGAAACCCGTGGGGTTCAGAGACATAATTTAGGAACGGATCGGGGAAGGACAAGGACGGCCGCGACGTGGCCCCGGCGCCTACGGCTGCGAAGGCGGAATTCGGGCGCCTTCCAGCCGGTCTCCGGGCCGGATGTTCAGCCGCTTGACCGCGCCGGCATTGAGTTCAAGCACGAAAGCAACCGGTTCCTTCGAATCGATGATTGCTTCGGAAAAAGGCACGGCGCCTTCATGGATCGTGCGAACGACGCCCTTGTTGTCGATGAACAGCATGTCGAGCGACAGATGGGTGTTCTTCATCCACATCATCACGCGGCGTGTCTCGCCAAAATCGAACAGCATGCCGTGATCCGGCGCCATGGATGTGCGAAACATCAGGCCCTGCTCTCGCTGGGCCGGATCGACGGCGAGTTCGACCGTCAGCTCGTGCACCGCCTTGTCGGCATTGACCAGGCGCATCTTGTCCTTGGTGAACTGGACGTCGGCAAACGACGAAACCGTCAGTGCAAGCAACAAAAAAAGCGCCAGGAAGGCGCTTTTTCCGAAAAAGTCTCGAACCGCGACCATCAGTGCGACCGGCTCGTCGGCGACGGGCCGTCGGGATGGATCTCTGCGGCCATCAGGCCCTTTTCGCCATCGCCGAACCGGACGAGCACGACCTGGCCCGGCCGCAGCTCGGTCAGACCGAAACGCCTGAGCGTTTCCATGTGCACGAAGATGTCTTCCGTTCCCTCGCCGCGGGTCAGGAAGCCAAAACCCTTGGTGCGGTTGAACCATTTGACGAGGACGCGCTCAAGCCCGCTCGTCGGCGTCACCTGGACGTGGGTGCGGACCGGCGGCAGTTGCGACGGATGTACCGCCGTCGACTGGTCCATCGAGAGGATACGGAACGCCTGATAACCGCGGTCCCGCTTCTGAATAAGCGCAACGACCCGCGCGCCCTCGAGAACCGTCTGGTAGCCGTCGCGGCGCAGGCAGGTCACGTGCACCAGCACATCCTGCATACCGTTGTCCGGAACGATGAAACCAAACCCCTTGGCGACGTCGAACCACTTTATCACGCCGGTGATTTCGATGAGGTCGAGAGCGTCGCTGCCAAAGTCGTCACCATGCATGACGTCTTTTGAAGATGTCCTATCCGCCATTCTCTCCCAGCCCCTCGTTTACGCGCGACTACCGATACGGTTAACTGATTCTTATTGACCAGAATAACATCGTCCCGCCGCGGATACGCAAGACCCTCGGCATATTTTGGCCGAGAACTAATATGGGGACGCAGCCTTGCCTCTGGCTTGCTGACGGACCACTATACGCCATCTTCTGCAAAACAGGGACATTGCAATGCGCTATCTGCACACGATGGTTCGCGTCAAGAATCTGGACGAGGCCTTGAACTTCTACGGCAAGATTTTCGGCCTGACGGAAATCCGCCGCTACGAAAATGAAAAGGGCCGGTTCACGCTGGTGTTTCTGGCCGCTCCCGGCGACATCGATCGAGCCCGCGCCGAACTCTCGCCCTGCCTCGAACTCACCTACAACTGGGATACGGAAGACTATACCGGCGGACGGAATTTTGGCCACCTCGCCTACGAAGTCGACGACATCTACGGCTTCTGCCAGCACCTGATGGAAAACGGCGTGACCATCAACCGGCCACCGCGCGATGGCCATATGGCGTTCGTTCGCTCTCCAGACGGCATTTCGATCGAGATCCTGCAGAAAGGCGAAAACCGTCCGCCGCAGGAACCTTGGGCATCGATGGCCAATACGGGCGTCTGGTAAGCTCCGCACAATTCTCGCGAACGAAGATGGCCCCGTGCTGTCGGTGAAATCCGGCAAGCATGGCCGAGCCGTCGATCAGCAGCAGCTATGAATGATCCAGGGCCCGGTCTATCCGGGCCTTTGCATGTTGGAAACATGCGGGCTCAAGGTTAGCGCCGGTTTACAAATCGCGTATCGTTGAGTACTTTTTCGCGCGAAACGTTGATGCCGGGTCCTATCCGCGATGTCTCGTGGCGGCGACCCCCTTTTGTACTTGGCCTGATCTTTTCCCGTGGCGCTCATTCCGGTCGCCGCGAGAAGCATGAGTTTGTTTGTTCTGAGCGATGTTTCGGAGCTGAGACTTAATGCATGACAAGGCGAGGCTTCGCCGGTCATGCACGGAGAGCGGGGATAGGACGTTGCAACATCCGGAAACGAAGAGCGCGGTGCTCGTCACCATTGCGCGGGCTGCAGCTTTATCCGTTTCGCTGCTGGCCTTGAGCGGCTGCATGTCGGCGGTCGGGGAAAACGATGCCGCGACCGCGCTGAAGGCCGAGGGGCAGGCAGCCCCGGCGCAAACCGCCGAATCGGAGGCCACGGTCCAGGACGGACAGGTGGTCGCGCTCGGCAGCGATCCGCAGGCGCAACAGGCAGCGGGCAATGCCATGGTTCCCCAGGATGCCGGACAGCCGCAATCGCTGACGATGCAGGGAACCGGCCTGCGCGCCGCCTCATCCAGCATCTATGGCCAGGCGCCTGCCGCACAGGAAACGACGACCGGCCAGCCGCAGACGACGGGAACTGTTCCGCTCCCCGCCGGGCAACCCGGCATGAACGCAACCAACAACAGTCTTTTCAGCGGCACCCAGCGACAGCCGCTGCCTGTTATCGCGCCGCAACAGGGGGCCGCCAACATGGCCACCGACGTCGTGTCGGACACCGCCGTCGCCGCCTATGCTCCGTCCGCGGCGCAGGACGCAACCCTCCCCGTTGCCGTTCCGGTGCCGCTGAGCGCCGAGGCTGCAGCCAGCGGCCAGACCTCGTCGACGCCACAGGCCGTGGCCAATGCAGAAGCCGCACCGGCAGCGACCGAGGTCGCGGCCGCGCAACAGGCAGCAGAAGCCACGCCAGCCGACGATAACAACGACACGTCGAAAACCTGGACGCTCGCGGCCCTTTTTGCCGGCAAGCGCAAGGAGAAGCCGCAGCAGGTGGCACTCCGCTCGGCCCCGCCGGCGGAAAAGAAGACGATTACCACCAGCAATGCGAGCCAGCCGAAAACGGCCTCCCTCGCCTACACGCTTCCGGGCGTCAAACTGAACTCGCTCTACAACTACGAGCACGAAGAGCATCTCGGCGATGACGACGACGGCGCGCCGGTTCAGGTCGCTTCGCTCTCGGGTCTCGCCCGACTGGCGCCGAGCGGGTTGATTCTGCAGACCGAGAAAGTCGATGCCGGCTGCTTCAAGCCAGAGCTCATGCAGATGCTGAAGAAGGTGGAAACGCATTACGGCAAGCAGGTCATGGTGACGTCGGGCTTGAGGCCGATCAAGGTCAACCGCGCCAAGCAGTCACTGCACACCCGTTGCGAGGCGGCCGACATTCAGGTTCAAGGCGTCAGCAAGTGGGATCTCGCCGAATTCCTGCGCAGCGTCCCGGGCCGTGGCGGCGTCGGCACCTATTGCCACACAGAGTCGGTCCATATCGATATCGGTGCACAGCGGGATTGGAACTGGCGCTGCCGACGCGCCAAGGGTTGAAGGCAACCATTTGTTTCCATGGAGGTTTCGACGAGAAGCCTCCAATCTTCCAGGCCTGTGGAATTTTACAGAAATATGAAAATTGCCGCTTGCGGTTCTGAAATCCTCTGGCTATAAGGCGCCCACACAGCGAGTGCGCCCTTCGTCTATCGGTTAGGACACCAGATTTTCATTCTGGGAAGAGGGGTTCGACTCCCCTAGGGCGTGCCACTGTGTTGAACTCCTCCCCCCAAAAAAATCAGCGCTTTCAGCAATTGAACAGCCGTTCGCTGCGTCAAACGCATCTCCAGTTCCGGCCGTTCAATCGCCGAATTTTTCTCGGCGATTTTAACAGGAAAAGCACAAAAATCGTGCGATTGGCGCTTGCGGTATCCAGAGTCGCTGGCTATAAGGCGCCCACACAGCGAGTGCGCCCTTCGTCTATCGGTTAGGACACCAGATTTTCATTCTGGGAAGAGGGGTTCGACTCCCCTAGGGCGTGCCACTGTGTTGAACTTCTCCCCCAATTCGAAATCGATTTTCTGTCGTTGGAACAGCTATTTAACGCGCGTTTCGACACCCGCATTTCCGCCTTGTGCCGGCATGAATCTTTCCTGGTATTTTGAACAGGAAAATCACAAAAATCCTGAGATTGGCGCTTGCGGTATCCAGAGTCGCTGGTTATAAGGCGCCCACACAGCGAGTGCGCCCTTCGTCTATCGGTTAGGACACCAGATTTTCATTCTGGGAAGAGGGGTTCGACTCCCCTAGGGCGTGCCACTGTGTTGAATTTCTCCCCTGATATTACAAGCATTATCAACGCTGCCAGCTTGGGCGCGTGACCGAACGATCCCGTTTCAAGCGCCCTGCCCGGTGTCCGAGAAAGCCTATCGTCGATTTCGCGGAAAAGGCTTAGTATGCAGCGTGCGCAGCAATTCTCAGCGCAAAACGAGCTTAATGGCGCCCATCGTCTAGCGGTCAGGACGCCGCCCTCTCACGGCGGCAACACGGGTTCGATTCCCGTTGGGCGTACCAGGCTTCGGCAAATTTCGCCGCATGGCGGCGAACGCGTGGACGGCTAGGCTTGCGCCTCCAAACACTTCACTCCCCGACAGCGATACTGGTGTGCCGCCGGGCGGCCGGCCCCCTCGTATCATTTGACCGGAAGCAACGGATTTGTAAGGTCCTGCAGCGTCCTGACTACCCCGAATCCGTCACAATTCGGCGACCCGCACCAACAAACGTTCGAAACAGGGGAATCTATTTTGTTACGCGTCATTGCTGCGGGGCTCGCCGCAATCACTATTTCGTCCTATCCCAGATCGCCTGCGGCCGCTCCTTCCAACGCCGCTTCTGTCGAGCGACCGCTGATGCCTGCAGACCTGGTACCGAGTTCGGTATTCAAGCTGGGGATGTCAATCGACGAGCTGGAAGCTTTGCTTGCGCGGGATTTCAAAGGCTGGGAACGTTCCGATACGACGCGAAGCTTGAACAATCGCAAAGATCCGAAGCTCCCCGCTTATGCCAAAGCCCCCTATCTGCAGCGAATACACATTACCCAATTCGACCAGCAACAAGGTCTTCGTCGAACCTACTCGCTCACACTGAATTCGCCACTCAGCGGCAGCCATCTCTACTCCGTGGTTTACAATGTCGAAGCCTTGCAGCCGTTCGATAATCTCGGATCTTTGAGCGCTGTGGCTCAATATCTGAGCGTCACTTGGGGCAGCGCTCATCGTGCATCACACAAGGGAGAGTTCGCACTCCTCAGCTATCTCTTCGATCGACAAGGGGAACTTGTTCGTGATGGCGGTGCAAGTTGCGTTCCCTTGTATCCGGCTCTTGTCAGGCTGGACGAAAAGACGCCCGACGAGGTCGAAAAAGTTATCGCAATGATCGACGCAACGAACTGTGGCGGCAACAAGAGCGTACATTTTCGCCTGCAAGCCGATGGCGACACGATCGTCGAAACGACGTTCTTCAACACCATCCTCTCTGTGAATCCTCGAGATGTTTTGAAGCGTGTGCGATACGGTCAGCCGTAAGACGGCCCAGAGAAATATCTGTCAGCACTCTTCGCGACAGGTGCTACAGCGCCTTCGCCGCGTCCGTGACGCGCAGCTGTACCCGTCGCTGGCCCTGCCACAGATCGGCTGACACCGATCCCGCGACGTGAATAGACGTCCCCCGGCTCGACAGTAGGAAATCGCCGAGCGGCGTCTCGGTCGCCCGGAAGGCTATCCCGTCGAGACGGCTGCCGTCCTGGCCCTCCAGCGTCACCTTGACGTGGTTGGCGCCGACCTGGCGGCTGTCGCGCAGGCGATGCTGCGGAAAGGCAAAGACGGGCTGCGGGTGGGCTGAGCCATAGGGGCCTGCCTGCTCCAGGAGGTCGATCAGCTCCAGCGTGGCACCGGATGCTGCAAGCGCGCCGTCGACCTTCAGCGTCTGGACGGCGACAAGCTCACGCACGGCGGCTTCCGCGCGTTCCTCGAAGAACTGCCGGAGCTTTCCGAGTTTCGCGCGCTCGACGGTGAGGCCGGCCGCCATGGCATGGCCGCCGCCTTTGACCAGCAGGCCGCCGTCGACGGCAGCGCGGACCATCTTGCCCATGTCGAAGCCGTTGATCGAGCGACCCGAGCCGGTTCCTCTGCCATTGGGATCGAAGGCGATGGCAAAGGTCGGCCGGCGGAATTTTTCCTTGATGCGGGCTGCGAGCAGCCCGACGATGCCCGGGTGCCAGTTTTCGCGCGCAGTGACGATCACCGAAGCGCCCTCGCCCGTGCCGTATTCGGCCAGAACCTCAGCCTCCGCCTCGGCCAGCATGACAGCTTCCATCGCCTGCCGCTCGCGGTTGAGTTCATCGAGCTGGGCTGCAATCTTCTCCGCCTCGGCAGCGTCTTCCATCGCCAGCAGCCGGCTGCCGAGTGCCGCATCGCCAATGCGTCCGCCGGCATTGATTCTCGGGCCGACGAGAAAGCCGAGGTGATAGGGCGTGACCGGGCCGCCGATTGCCGCCTTGCGCAAGAGTGCCGAAAGCCCGACATTGCCCATATGGCGCGCTGCGATCAGTCCCTTGACCACATAGGCGCGGTTCAATCCCTTGAGCGGCACGACGTCACAGACGGTCGCCAGTGCCACAAGATCGAGCTGGGCCAGCAGGTCGAAAGAAGCGACGCGGCTGTCGCCGGCGGTGCGCAAGACACGTAAGGTATTGACGAGAACCAGATAGACGACGCCGGCGGCACAAAGGTGCCCCTGCCCCGAGAGATCGTCTTCGCGGTTAGGATTGACCAGCGCATGGCAGGGCGGCAGCGATGCGCCGACCTGATGGTGGTCGATGACCACGACATCGACGCCGCGTTTCTCGGCAACGGCAAGCGACTCATGGCTTGTCGAGCCGCAGTCGACGGTGACGATGAGATCGGCGCCGTTGTCGATCAGTTGCTCGATCGCCGTCGGGTTCGGGCCGTAGCCCTCGAAGATCCGGTCCGGAATATAGATCTCCGCGTCGACGCCGAAATGGCGCAGGAAACGCGCCATCAGCGCCGAGGACGCAGCGCCATCGACGTCGTAGTCACCGAAGACCACCGTCTTTTCCCGGCGCTTGATGGCCGTTGCCAGACGCTCTGCAGCCTTGCGGCAATCGGTCAGTTTGTCCGGGTCCGGCATCAGCGCGCGAAGCGTCGGATCAAGAAAACTTGCGGCATCGTCGAGCACGACGCCACGGCCGGCAAGCACGCGACCGAGAAGATCGGAATAGCCGTGAACCTGACTGATGGCGAGCGCCCGGTTCTGACCCGCCTGGTCGAGGCGCGACACCCATCGCTGTCCGCTGACCGACCGCTCGACGTTCAGAAAGGCCCGCTGTACCGGATCCACCAATTCTTCCATGCTCGTCCACCCGCTTGGCGCTTGATTCCTCTTAGCGCATAACCCTGGAAATCGTGACCGTTTTCAGAACGGCATACACAGAGATCCACGTTTCGCGGGGATCTGCGTTGCTATCGGCGCCCAAGGCATAAAGAAAGAAGCCTCGCCGGCTTGCTTGCGCGGCGAGGCTTCCAATCTATCGGTGGCAAGCTGCACTGTGTGCCGACATGCCGAATGGTCTCGGGCCCTGTCGCCCTCAGTTTGCCTTCGGACGTTCGATGCGGATGACCTGCGGTTCGCCGACGAGGTAGCCCTCGCCCTTGATCGCCTTGATCGCATCGCGAACGGAGTGCTCCGATGTTGCATGTGTGACCAGGATGATCGTCTGCGGCTCGCCCGTGTCCATCAGCTGCTTGGAATGCTGCATGATCGATTCCAGCGAGATGCCGTTGTCGGCCATGCGGGTCGCGATGCTGGCGAAGACGCCGGTGCGATCGACGACCTTCAGGCGGATGAAGTAGCCGCCCTCGTGGCTCTGGATCTGCGCACGCTTGTAGGGAAGCAGCGCATTGGTCGGACGACCGAAGGCCGGAACGTGCTGGGCGCCCGGGCGGCTCTTGGCGATGTCGGCGATATCGCCGAGCACGGCCGAAGCCGTCGCGTTGCCGCCGGCACCGGGGCCGACCATCAGGAGTTCGCCGAGAATATCGGATTCGATCGCAACCGCATTGGTCACGCCATCGACCTGAGCGATGACGGAATCGTAGGGCACCATCGTCGGGTGGACGCGCTGCTCGATGCCGCTTTCGGTGCGCTGAGCGACACCCAGGAGCTTGATGCGGTAACCGAGATCGGCGGCCGCATGGATATCGTCGATCGAGATGTTGGTGATGCCTTCGAGGTAGATGTCGTCGGCCGCGATCGCCGTTCCGAAGGCAAGGCTCGTCAGGATCGAAAGCTTGTGGGCCGTGTCGTTGCCCTCGATGTCGAAGGCCGGGTCGGCTTCGGCGTAACCGAGGCGCTGGGCTTCCTTGAGGCAGGCTTCGAAGGACAGCTGTTCCTTCTCCATCTTCGTCAGGATGTAGTTGCAGGTGCCGTTCATGATCCCGTACACGCGCGAGATCGTGTTGCCGGTCATGGATTCGCGCAGCGCCTTGATGACGGGGATACCACCGGCAACAGCCGCTTCGTAGTTGAGCAGCGCGCCCTTCTCCTCGGCGATCTTGGCAAGTTCGATGCCATGGGCAGCCAGCAGCGCCTTGTTGGCGGTGACCACGTGAATGCCGCGCTGCAGCGCCGCCTTGACGGCCGAATAGGCGGGATCGCCGGAGCCGCCCATCAGTTCGACGAAAACGTCGATATCGGCGTCACGCGCAAGCGAGATGGCATCGTCGAACCAGGCGGTCTTCGAAAGGTCGACGCCACGGTCCCTGTTGCGGTCGCGCGCGGTTACGGCCGTGGTCTCGATTGCCCGTCCGCACGTTGTCGCAAGCATCTCGTGACGATCCTGGAGGATTCGCACGAGCGAGGCACCGACGGTACCCAAGCCCGCAATGCCGATTTTGAGGGCATCTGCCATAGCCATTTCCTAACATGTAGAGGGCGCACCGCGAGAACAGCGGGGCCAGTGTGGAAGGAGGCGCGCGTCAAACACGCCTCCCGACTTATTTAGTTACGCGGGATGCGGGCGGAAAACCGACTACACTTTTCCTCATCCCGCTCCAATTACCTGTGCGCGTTGAGCGAGATGACGTTGTGCATCGTCTCGTCGGCGGTCGACAGGAACTTCTTGATGTTGCGCGCCGCTTGACGGATGCGGTGCTCGTTTTCTACGAGAGCGAGACGAACGTAGTCGTCGCCCTGCTCGCCGAAGCCGATACCGGGAGCGACCGCGACATCAGCCTTCTCGACGAGGAGCTTCGAGAATTCGAGCGAACCGAGATGACGGAACTTCTCCGGGATCTTCGCCCAGGCAAACATCGTCGCTGCCGGCGGCGGCACTTCGAAGCCGGCCTTGCCGAAGCTGTCGACCATCACGTCGCGGCGGCGCTTGTAGATGTTGCGCACTTCAGCGATGTCGCTGCCGTCGCCGTTCAGCGCCTGGGTGGCGGCCACCTGGATCGGCGTGAAGGCGCCGTAGTCGAGGTAGGACTTCACGCGCGTCAGCGCTGCGATCAGACGCTCGTTGCCGACGGCAAAGCCCATGCGCCAGCCCGGCATCGAGAATGTCTTCGACATCGAAGTGAACTCGACCGTGCAGTCGATCGCGCCCGGAACTTCCAGCACCGACGGCGGCGGCGCGTCGTTGAAGTAGATTTCCGAGTAGGCGAGATCGGACAGCACGATGATGTCGTGCTTCTTCGCAAACGCGATCACATCCTTGTAGAAATCAAGCGTCGCAACCTGCGCCGTCGGGTTCGACGGATAATTGAGGATCAGCGCCAGCGGCTTCGGGATGGAATGGCGAACGGCGCGTTCCAGCGGCCCGAAGAAGGTTTCGTCCGGCTCGACCGAGATCGAGCGGATGACGCCGCCGGCCATCAGGAAGCCGAAAGCGTGGATCGGATAGGTGGGGTTCGGGCACAGAATGACGTCGCCAGGTGCGGTGATCGCCTGCGCCATGTTGGCGAAGCCTTCCTTCGAGCCAAGGGTGGCGACGACCTGGGTATCCGGGTTGAGCTTGACGCCGAAGCGGCGGGCGTAATAGGCGGCCTGGGCACGACGCAGCCCGGGAATGCCCTTCGACGACGAATAACGATGCGTGCGCGGGTCCTGAACGGCCTCGCAGAGCTTGTCGACAATCGACTGTGGTGTGGGTAGATCCGGATTGCCCATGCCGAGGTCGATGATGTCAGCACCGGCCGCTCGCGCGCTTGCTTTCAAACGGTTGACCTGTTCGAAAACATAGGGCGGCAAACGCCGGACTTTGTGAAACTCTTCCATCTCCAAACCTCGTTTGGCGCACGCTCCCGCCAGCGGCTCAAGCCTTTGCGAAACCGTGCGCTGTGGTGAACGGCCGTCCATGCGGCCATTGAACGCTTTGCGTCCAAATCACCGGAAAGGCAAGCGCTAATTCTGGATCTCTTTCAGCGTGTCCGTGCCGTGCTGTTCGGCGAGCGCGCGCATCTCCTTCAGGCGCCGCTGGTACTCCGCTTCGGAGATCGCGCCGGACTTGCGCGCAGCACCGAGCGAGCTCAGGCGCGCCTGCATATTGGTCGCTTCTTCGTTGGTCATCTGCGCCGTTGCGGCCGGCTTCTGGCCGTAGACCGACGGATAATTCTCGAAGTTGGTCCCCTGGCTGTTGCAGCCAGCAAGCGTGCCTAGCAGAACGATCCCGGCAACCCAGGTGATGGAACGCTGTTTTCCGACGGCAAGCATACTGGAGACGACCTCTATTTTGATGGCGCGACGATGCGCTAGCCCTTGTAATCATTTTCGGGCAGAATGTAAAAATACAAAACAAACAAGATGCTGTGGAGGACGCCGGGTGACAGCAGAGAGGAATGCGGAAGGCAAGGACGGCTACGCAGGCTTCGATCCCAAATCCGTCGAACCTTATATCGTCAAGGATCCGGAAAGCCTCGCCGTCAACCTCGCCCGCGCCATGGAACAGCTTGGCAAGGCGGCCTCCGCCTGGCTGGCGCCGCGGGAATCGGGCCAGAAGTCCGATACCTTCGCCGAGCCCGTCACCGACATGGTCAAGACGCTCTCCAAGGTCTCGGAGTACTGGCTTTCCGACCCTCGCCGCACGCTCGAAGCGCAGACTCACCTGATGGGCAGCTTCTTCGAGATCTGGTCGCGCACGCTACACCGAATGTCCGGCGAAGAGACGGCGGCGCCTGCCGCCCTCCAGCGCAACGACAAGAGATTTGCCGACGAGGATTGGGTGAAGAACCCGTTCTTCGACTTCATTCGCCAGGCCTATTTCGTAACGTCGGACTGGGCTGAGCGCATGGTCGAGGACGCCGAGGGGCTTGACGACCACACGAAACACAAGGCTGCCTTCTACGTAAGGCAGGTTTCGAGCGCGCTGTCTCCGACGAACTTCGTCACCACCAACCCGCAGCTCTACCGCGAGACCGTTGCCTCGAGCGGCGCCAACCTGGTCAAGGGCATGCAGATGTTTGCCGAGGACATCGCCGCCGGTCGCGGCGACCTCAAGCTTCGGCAGACGGACACCAGCAAGTTTGCGATCGGCGAGAATATCGCGATGACACCGGGCAAAGTCATTGCCCAGAGCGACGTTTGCCAGGTGCTGCAATACGAGGCGACGACGGAGACCGTGCTGAAGCGGCCGTTGCTGATCTGCCCGCCCTGGATCAACAAGTTCTACGTGCTCGATCTCAACCCGCAGAAATCCTTCATCAAATGGGCGGTCGACCAGGGGCACACGGTCTTCGTCATCTCCTGGGTGAACCCGGACGAACGGCACGCGACCAAGGACTGGGAAGCTTATGCCCGCGAAGGCATCGGCTTTGCGCTCGATATCGTCGAGCAGGCAACCGGTGAACGCGAAGTCAACGCCATCGGCTATTGCGTCGGCGGCACCCTGCTTGCCGCAACGCTGGCATTGCACGCTGCCGAGGGCGACGACCGCATCCGCTCGGCGACACTGTTCACGACGCAGGTCGATTTCACCCATGCAGGCGATCTCAAGGTGTTCGTCGACGAGGACCAGATCAGCCAGATCGAACAGAACATGAGCGTAACCGGCTATCTCGACGGCTCGAAGATGGCGACCGCCTTCAACATGCTGCGCGCTTCGGAGCTGATCTGGCCATACTTCGTCAACAACTACCTCAAGGGCCAGGAGCCTCTGCCCTTCGACCTGCTTTACTGGAACTCCGATTCGACGCGGATGCCGGCCGCCAACCATTCCTTCTACCTGCGCAACTGCTACCTCGATAACAAGCTTTCGAAGGGCGAGATGGTGCTTGCCGGAAGGCAGGTGTCGCTCGGCGACGTGAAGATCCCGATCTACAATCTCGCGACCAAGGAAGACCACATCGCCCCGCCACGTTCCGTGTTTCTCGGCAGCGCTTCATTTGGCGGCAAGGTCACCTATGTTCTCTCGGGCTCGGGCCACATAGCCGGCGTCGTCAACCCGCCGGACAAGGGCAAGTATCAGTTCTGGACCGGCGGCGCGCCGAAGGGCGACTTCGACGATTGGTTCAAGGCGGCCAAGGAAACACCGGGATCCTGGTGGCCGCACTGGCACCAATGGATCGAGAAACTCGACAAGCGACGCGTTGCGCCCCGCAAGCCGGGCGGCCCGCTGAACTCGCTCGAGGAAGCCCCGGGCTCCTACGTGCGCGCCCGCGCCTGAACCATTTTGCAGGACACGCCTTGATCTTCGATCCTCCGCTGACGACCGCGACCCTGGTGCAGCGCTACAAGCGCTTTCTCTTCGACGCCCTGCTGCCCGATGGCACAGCCATGACCGGATCCTGCCCCAATACCGGTTCGATGCGCGGGCTGACGACACCCGGTTCACGCATCTGGATGTCGGAACACGACAGCCCGACGCGGAAATACCGCCATATGCTGGAAATCGTCGAAGCCGACGGAACGATGGTCGGCATCAACACCGGCCTGCCCAACCGGCTTGCGGAAGAAGCGATCCGGCTGGCGCTCGTTTCAGACCTGCATACCTATGAACACAGTGCGCGCGAGCAGAAATACGGGCGCAACTCGCGCATCGACATTCTCCTCAGCGATCCCGAGCGCGGCCGTGCCTATGTCGAAGTCAAGAACGTGCATTTCAGCCGCACGCCCGGTCTTTCCGAATTTCCTGACAGTCCGACAACGCGCGGTGCGAAACATCTCGACGAGCTCGGTGATATGGTCGAGGCAGGTCACCGTGCGGTGATGATCTATCTCGTGCAGCGTGATGACTGTGACCGGTTGAGGATCTGCCGCGAGTTCGATCCCGCCTATGCACGCGCGTTCGACCGCGCGATGTCACGTGGTGTCGAGGCCTACGCCGTCAAATGTCAGATTTCGCCGACGCAAATCCGCCCGACCGGATTGATGGCAGTGGACGAAGCGGCCCTCGCTGCTCTATGAAATCCGACTGGAACAACTGAAAGCTTTGGAATGGTGACTTACATCGAGGCAGGGTCTGCGCCCTACAAGAATACCGGCGTTATCCGGCTCTACGGACCGGAAGGTTTCGAGGGCATGCGAAAAGCCTGCCAGGTGACCGCGCGTTGTCTGGACGAGCTCGTCTCGCGGGTGCAGCCGGGCGTCACCACCGACGAGATCGACCGGTTCGTCTTCGAGTTCGGCATGGACAATGGCGCGCTGCCGGCGACGCTCAACTATCGCGGCTACACGAAATCGTCGTGCACCTCGATCAACCACGTCGTCTGCCACGGCATCCCGAACGACAAGCCGCTGCGCGAGGGCGATATCGTCAACATCGACGTCACCTATGTCGTCGATGGCTGGCACGGCGATTCGAGCCGGATGTATCCGGTCGGCGAGATCAAGCGTGCGGCCGAGCGACTGCTCGACGTCACCCACGAGAGCCTGATGCGCGGCATCGCCGCCGTGCGCCCCGGCGCCCGTACCGGCGCCATCGGCGAAGCGATCCAGGTCTATGCCGAAGCGGAGCGCTGCTCGGTCGTGCGCGATTTCTGCGGCCACGGCGTCGGCAAGCTTTTTCATGATGCGCCGAATATCCTGCACTATGGCCGCGCCAATGAAGGCCCGGAACTGCGTGAAGGCATG
This sequence comes from Ensifer sp. LBL, assembly GCF_050435225.1. Taxonomy (NCBI): domain Bacteria; kingdom Pseudomonadati; phylum Pseudomonadota; class Alphaproteobacteria; order Hyphomicrobiales; family Rhizobiaceae; genus Ensifer; species Ensifer sp. LBL. Next base: position 627,807 of record NZ_JBNDJY010000003.1, read on the forward strand.
ATCTTCACCATCGAGCCGATGATCAATCTCGGCCGCCCGCATGTGAAGGTGCTCTCGGACGGCTGGACCGCCGTCACCCGTGACCGGTCGCTGTCGGCACAATACGAGCACACGGTCGGCGTCACCGCCGATGGCTGCGAGATCTTCACGCTTTCGCCGGCGGGCCTGTTCAAGCCGGGCGTCAGCACGATCGGCGCCGCATGACGAAACGTCCGATCTCCCCTGACGGCGACTTGGCGCCATCGGCGGACGAGAGGACGTTTTTTCCGCAGTTGCAGCTGGATGGGAAACCGGCGACGAAGAAGGCGCCGGAACCTGAGGCCCATTACCACGGTCATCGCGACCGGCTGCGGACGCGCTACCGGGAACAGGGCGACTCGGCGCTTGCCGATTACGAAATTCTGGAAATGCTGCTCTTTCGGCTGATCCCGCGCAAGGATACCAAGCCGATCGCCAAGGCCCTGCTCGCCCGTTTCGGCACGCTCGCCGGTGTCTTCGGCGCCCCGATCGCGCTGTTGCAGGAAGTCAGCGGTATCGGCGAGGCCGTAGCCCTCGACCTCAAGCTGATCTCCACCATCGGTCACCGCACGCTCAAGAGCGAACTTCGCGAGAAGCAGCTTCTCTCGTCCTGGAGCGCCGTCATCGACTATTGCCACGCGGCGATGGCCTACGAGACGAAGGAACAGTTCCGCATCCTCTTTCTCGACAAGCGCAACACGCTGATCGCCGACGAGGTGCAGCAGAAAGGCACGATCGACCACACGCCGGTCTACCCGCGCGAAGTCGTCAAACGGGCACTCGAACTCTCGGCAACGGCGATCATCCTCGTGCACAACCATCCATCCGGCGACCCGACCCCGTCGCGCGCCGATATCGACATGACCAAGCTGATCGTCGAGACGGCCAAGCCTCTCGGCATCGCCGTGCACGATCACATCATCATCGGCAAGGATGGACACGTTAGCCTGAAAGGCTTGCGCCTGTTCTGATCACGCCGGCACCCAGCCGTTTCGCACGGCGGAGGCACCAACCCGGTAGTGGCGCCACTCTGCCGCAAACAGTGGCGAAAGCGGTCACCCCGAAAGGCCGGATTCGACAGACTCCGTCCCCGCCGAGCGAGAAGCCTCGACGACGATATGCACGAACTGCAGTTTCGCCATTGACGGTTTCGACATCACAAAGGGGTAGAAGTCCGGCTGGCCCATGCTGCGCGCCAGTTCGTTGAGCACCATCGTCATTTCAATCCAGGAGTTCAACAGCGACAGAAACCCGTCGGCGCCGGTGTCGTCGGGCGCATACAAGGCGTCGCGCTCAAACGGCTCGATAATCGCTTCAAGATCCTCTGCGTCGAGCCCAAACCCGAGCGCTGTGCCAAGGCTATCGATCATATGCAAATAGTGCGCCCAGGTTTCCGCCCAGTCTTCCCAGGGATGCGTGGACGCATAGGAACTGATGTACCGATCAGCCCAGTCTGCGGGCGGGCCGTTTTCATAGTTCGCCTTCAATGCCGCCACATAGTCGGCGCGCTCATCTCCGAAAAGCGAACGAAAGGGCTCCAGCCAAGGACCGTTGAGAATAAGCCTGTTCCAATAGTAGTGGCCGACCTCGTGTCGCAAGTGACCGAGCAGCGTGCGGTAGGGTTCATGCAGTTCGAGCCGCATCTTCTCCCGTTGAACAGAATCCGCTTCCTCGATGTTGACCGTAATCAAACCGTCGGCGTGCCCGGTCAGAACGCGCGGCCCGTTCTCCGGCGAACGCAGGAAATCGAACATCAGACCGTGCTTCTCGTCCTCGTCGACCTTTGACTTCACCGGCAAGCCGAGCGACAGCAACTGCGAAACGAGCCTTCGCTTCGCCGCTTCGATCAGCCCCCAGTGACGGGCATTGTCCTCACAATCGAGATTCGGAATGGTCCTATTCAGCCGGCAGGCGATGCAAAGGCACCTCGGCTCGCTCGCCGACAGCATCCAGTTGCACAACGCGGCAGTGTCACGATTGCTGCAATATTTCAGCAACGGCCGCCCGCCACCCGCCTCCCACGTGTCCGGCTGTGGGCCCGGTTCAAGCGGTATCAGGACGTCTTCAGCCGGCAGATATCCGAGCGGTGCCTGGCAGCTGTTGCAAAGGGTATTGCCGAAGAAGATGTGGCTGCCGCAGCGGCAGACATAGGTGCGCGAATACCGCTTGGCCACGTCGCGGCGCTTCCAGTTCGTACCGATGAGGTCACCAAGCGTTTCCAGAAGGCTTGCCACGACATCCTCCAAGTTTGGAACTGGCAAAGTCGGCCCGATTGGCGCTCCGGCCTAAAGCCATTTCGCGCGGCGGAAGAAGCGGTAGAGCGTGCCGCACAGCCCGATAATGACAGCCAGCACGACGAAGTAGCCGTAGCGGAACTTGAGCTCCGGCATATCGTCGAAGTTCATGCCGTAAATACCGGCGATCGCCGTCGGCACCGCGAGGATCGCGGCCCAGGACGCGAGCTTGCGCGAAATCTCCGTCTGCTCGGATTGCCCCACCATCAGGCTCGCCTCGAAGGTGAAGGCGAGCACTTCACGCAAGGCGTCGATGTCCTCCTGAACGCGCCGCACGTGGTCGGTCACGTCACGAAAGAGTGGCTGCAGTGCTGCATCCATGCCCGGCAGATCGATGTGCTCATGCCGCCGGCAGACGTCGACCAGCGGCACGACCGCGTTTCGCAGGCGCAACAGATTACGCCGCAGCAGATAGAGGCGTTCGATGTCGCCCTTGACCAGCCGCTCGCGCAGCAGCCGGTCCTCCAGTTCCTCGACTTCCTCGTGGATCGCCTCGATCACCGGCATATAGTTGTCGACGATGAAATCGAGGATCGAATAGAGGATGTAGTTCTCGCCATGGGCAAGGGCTGCCGGCGACGATTCGCAGCGCTGACGCACGGCCATGTAAGAGGTCGACGCGCCGTGTCGGACCGAGATGACATAACCGCGCCCGACGAACAGATGCGTCTCGCCGAAGGCGATCTCGTCGCCGACCATGTGCGCGGTGCGGGCGACGACAAAGATCGAATCGCCATAGATCTCCAGTTTCGGCCGCTGATGCGCCTTGCAGGCGTCCTCGATCGCAAGGTCATGCAGATCGAATTCCTGCTGAATCTGCCGCAACAGTTCGGCATCGGGCTCATGCAGGCCGATCCAGACCACCGCGCCCGGACGGTCGCGCCACTTGCCTGCGTCTTCGATGCGGATATCGCGGACGCGCACGCCGTTCTCATAGACCGCGGCCGCAACGACGCCGGCGCGCGGCTGCGAATTCGGCATGACGGCTTCACCGTCAGACTGTGGCAAAACCCTGTTCGTCAGCTCCAATCCCATCGTCAGCCTCCCAGGCAAATACGACACCGACGGGCTCCGGATGTCGTAACGGAACCAAGCATACGCGCACTCCCTTATATATTCTCATCCGGCTGTTTCGGCTATGAAAACCACTTCATCAAACCGTGCCATTGACGGTATAGAGGCTTGCGAGCGAGAGTTTTCGCAACGCACAACGATTCCACCTTCTAACGGAAACGCCTATGAACCAGTTCGATCTCATCGTTGTCGGAAGCGGACCTGCCGGCCGCCGCGGCGCCATCCAGGCAGCCAAGCTCGGCAAGAAGGTCCTCGTCATCGAACAGGGAAAACGCGTTGGCGGCGTTTCGGTTCACACCGGCACGATTCCCTCCAAGACGCTGCGCGAAACGGCGCTCAATCTTTCGGGCTGGCGCGAGCGCGGCTTTTACGGGCGCTCCTATCGCGTCAAGCAGGAGATCAGCGCCGATGACCTCCGGCAGCGCCTGATCATCACCCTCAATCATGAGGTCGAGGTTCTCGAACACCAGTTTGCGCGCAACCGCGTGCAGCAGATGCGCGGCAAGGCGAGCTTCGTCAATCCGACCACGCTGGAGGTCGTCAAGGACGACGGCGAGACCATGCTCGTATCCGGCACCAGCATCATGCTTGCCGTCGGTACCAAGCCCTTCCGCCCGGATTACATGCCGTTCGACGGCAAGACCGTGCTCGACAGCGACGAACTGCTCGACATCGAGACCCTGCCGCGTTCACTGGTGGTGATCGGCGCCGGCGTCGTCGGCATCGAATACGCGACGATCTTCAGCGCGCTCGACACCCAGGTAACGGTGATCGACCCGAAGACGACGATGCTCGATTTCATCGACAAGGAAATCGTCGAAGACTTCATCTACCAGCTGCGCGACCGCAACATGAAACTGCATCTCGGGCAGAAGGCCGAAACGGTCGAAAGGCTCGAGGATGGTAAGGTGCTGCTGACGCTTGACAACGGCCGCAAGATCACGACCGACATGGTGCTCTTTGCCGCGGGCCGCATGGGCGCGACCGATACGCTCAACCTTCCGGCCGCCGGGCTTGAAGCCGACAGCCGAGGGCGCCTCAAGGTCAATCCCGAGACCTTCCAGACCTCCGTGCCCAACATCTATGCCGCCGGCGACGTCGTCGGCTTCCCGAGCCTCGCCTCGACCTCGATGGAACAGGGCCGCATCGCTGCGCGCGTCGCCATCGGCGCGATCGCGATGGAGCCGCAGAAGTACTTTCCCTACGGTATCTATGCCGTGCCTGAGATCTCCACCTGCGGTCTCTCGGAAGAAGAGGTCAAGGAACGCGGCATCCCCTACGAATGCGGCATCGCCCGCTTCCGCGAGACTTCGCGCGGCCACATCATGGGGCTTGATTCCGGCCTGTTGAAAATGATCTTCTCGCTGAAGACCCGCCGCCTGCTCGGCGTGCATATCATCGGCGAAGGCGCGACGGAGCTGGTGCATATCGGCCAGGCGGTGCTGAACCTCAAGGGCACGGTCGAGTACTTCGTCGAAAACACCTTCAACTACCCGACGCTGGCCGAAGCCTACAAGATTGCCGGCCTCGACGCCTGGAACCGCATGGGCGAGATTAAGCAGGAAGTACCAAAAGCGTAAGCTTCCAGCGACAGAGCCGACCGCCGTCAACGATGACGGCGGCGGCCAAACGCCCAAAGGGTACAGATGGTGGCTCCGCGCTACGGCCGGCTTCCCCGCCTGTCCCTCAATACCGGCATCTGAAATGCGCGGGACGCTGGCGAATCGGCTAGCTTCACCTCTCCCGATCAAGAGAGCCGAACACCATGCGCATCCTTTCGCTCAATGCCTGGGGCGGCAAGCTCCATTCGCCTTTGATGAAGTATCTCGCCGATGTCGATGCCGACGTCCTGTGCCTGCAGGAGGTCGCGCGATCACCGACGACCGAGGCCGAATGGCTGAGCTATCGCGATGCGGACGTGGAACTGCCGCAACGCGCCAACCTCTTCGACGAGATCGCCGCCGTACTTCCGGGGCATGATGGATTCTTCTGCCCGACGGCGCGAGGGATTCTCTTTGCCGGTGACGCGCCCGTGGCATCGGAATTCGGCCTGGCGACCTTCGTTCGGCGGGGCTACTCCGTCATTGGCCAGGCGCTCGGCTTCGTGCATGGCGGCTTTTCGCGCGACGGCTGGGGGCCGCATCCGCGTGCGCGCAACGCCCATTGCATCCGACTGTTCGATCACGACGCCGGCACACCCATCACTATCGCGCAGATGCACGGGCTGCGGGAGGTCGGCGGCAAGAACGACAGTCCGGAACGCCGCGCGCAGGCCGACGCGCTGGTAGGTCTCATCCACCAGGTCTGGCCCGGCGACGAGCGGCTGGTCGTCTGCGGTGACTTCAACGTGCTCCCGGACAGCCAAACGTTTCAGACGCTCGGGCAGCTCGGCCTCGTCGACCTCGTCGTATCCCGCAGCCACACGGACACGCGCACCTCGCACTATCGAAAGAGCGGCCGCTTTGCCGATTACATGCTGGCGAATGGCACAGTCAGCATCGCTCGCTTCGATGTCGTCGCAGCACCCGAAGTCTCCGACCACCGCGCCCTCCTCCTCGACATCGCCTAGCGCGCCGTGGATATCACTGAGCCACGAAGTCGGCTCTGGCTGAATCCGCTGTACGCTTCCGTGCACCGCTGAAAGCAGGATGCTCTCGGCCAGCGCCGGACGAAGAGCTCGCCTCCCGCAACGAAAAAGGCCCTGCCGCAAGCGGCAGGGCCTTTCGATTCCTAAGGCTTCGATCCGATTACTCGGCGCTGTCGTCAGCGGCCTTCTTCTTGGCCGGAGCCTTCTTCTTCGGAGCGGCAGCTTCTTCGCCTTCGGCGGCTTCAGCCTTGGCAGCGGCCTTCTTCTTGGCCGGAGCCTTCTTGGCAGCCTTGCCTTCGGTCTCTTCGTCGTCAGCCGTCAGTTCTTCCTTGGAAACCGTCTTGTCGGTTACCGAGATTTCGCCGAGCAGGTGGTCGACAACCTTTTCTTCGAACAGCGGAGCGCGCAGCGAAGCAGCGGCGCCGGGGGTGTTCTTGAAGTAGTCGAGGATCTGCTTTTCCTGGCCCGGGAACTGGCGCAGCTGTTCGAACAGCGAACGCTGCAGTTCGTCGTCGCTGACCTGAACGCCGGCCTTTTCGCCGATTTCCGAGAGAACGAGGCCGAGGCGAACGCGACGCTCAGCGAGCTTGCGGTATTCGGCGCGGGCTTCTTCTTCGGTGGTTTCTTCGTCAGCGAAGGTCTTGCCGCCCTGCTGGAGGTCGGTGTTGATCTGGCGCCAGATGTTTTCGAATTCGGCTTCGACGAGACGCTCCGGCGTTTCGAACTGGTAGAGTTCGTCGAGCTGGTCGAGGATCTGACGCTTGACCTTCTGACGGGTCAGGTTGCCGTACTGGCTTTCGATCTGGCCGCGGACGATTTCCTTCAGCTTGTCAGCCGATTCGAGGCCGAGCTTGGTGGCCAGTTCGTCGTTGATTTCGATGTCCTGGGCGCCAGCCACGTCCTTGACGGTGATGTCGAAGGTGGCTTCCTTGCCAGCAAGGTTTGCAGCCGGGTATTCAGCCGGGAAAGTCACGGTGATGACCTTCTCGTCGCCAGCCTTCAGGCCAACGAGCTGTTCTTCGAAGCCCGGGATGAAGCGGTTGGAGCCGAGAACCAGCTCAGCGTCTTCGTCCTTGCCGCCGTCGAAGGCAACGCCGTCGACCTTGCCGAGGTAATCGATGGTGACGCGGTCGCCGTTGGCAGCCTTGCCCTTCTTCGATTCGTAGCTACGAGCGCTTTCGGCGATCTTGAGGATCTGCTCGTTGACTTCGTCTTCAGCGATCTCGACGACTTCGCGGGTCACCTTGATGCCGCTGACGTCCTTGAGTTCGATCGCCGGGATGATTTCGTAGGCAACGGTGAACTCGAGGTCGGCTTCGGCGTTGAGGATCTTGTCGGCTTCGGCCTCGTCCTCGGTCATCGCGATTTCCGGCTGGGTGGCCGACTTTTCGCCACGGCCCGACAGGATCTCGGTCGGCTTGTCGCGAACGATCTCGTTGACGAGGTCAGCCATGATCGACTTGCCGTAGATCTTCTTCAGATGCGCGGCCGGTACCTTGCCTGGGCGGAAGCCGTTGATCTTCACACGGTCCTTCACTTCGGCCAGACGCTCGTTCATCCGAGCTTCCATGTCCTTGGCCGGGATAACGACCTTGAGTTCGCGCTTCAGCCCTTGAGCGAGCGTTTCGATAACCTGCATGTTCAAACCTTCATTTCACGTTGACTGTGCTCTTCCCCTTCGAAAGGTCTGGCGAGCACGTGAGCCGATCCATTTGCCGGGAGTGGCTTTACGCAGTTCTGCAACCGTTTTGCAAGCAAAATGGCACTCCAGCCCCCTTCATCCTCGCAGAATCCGGACTTTAGGCGCGATCGCTGTCTGGTGCGGGTAGAGAGACTTGAACTCCCACGCCTTGCGGCACCAGAACCTAAATCTGGCGTGTCTACCAATTTCACCATACCCGCGTTCAGACAATCGCACCGCCTGATCGTATTCCCGCAAGACCAACCAGCGGAATACCGCGGATACAAAGGCATGCTGAAAGTTCAGGGCTTTCCCGAGCGCGGCGTCTCTATATCACTCGTTCTCGCGGGATCAAAGGGAAAATGCGGGAATTCCACCACCGATCCGGCAGGGGACGGCGCAGCTTAATAGAGAGGCTCCTCATAGACCGGGCTGCCATTGACTGCGATCTCACGGATCTGGGCCTTTCCCTTGGCGTCCACGCGGATATCGACGGAGAGCGCCTCGGCGTTGCGCGCCTCCTCCAGCGTCCGCCCCTCGCCTTCCGGCACATAGAAGCGCTCGATCCCGTATTCGACACTGACGGACGAGACCGCGGACGAGGGATAGTAGATAAAGGGCAGCGAGCGAAGGACGACGCTGTCGCCGGCGGGGCCAAGCGGTTGGAAGGACGCTTCGGTCGCCGCCCAGAAACCGTCGATCTGCTTTTCCAGCCGAACGTAGATCTGCGCCTCTTCCGACTGCTTCGGCGTATCGCCCTTGAACAGTTCCGGCTGGAGCCTGGAAATGTCGTAGCTCAGGATCACGTAGTCGCCCCGAAGCAGATCGCGGGGATCGACGGGCACGGTCTTCAACAGCACGTCACGGCCGTTTCTGAGGATCGATGCCCTGCTCTCGATCATATAGCCAAGGGCCGCCGTCTGCACGCCCGCAACCAGCAGGGCCGCCAGCAATGGGTTCAGCCAACGGGTCTTTGCAGCGGTCATTGTGGCGCCTCCGTCCCGCGCGCATTTGCCAAGTGCCCCTCGATGCGGATGACGAGCCAGGCGATGCCGGCAACCACCAGCCCCGAAATCAGGAAGAAGCCCGAGGTACCAAGCATCGAGCCAAGGGTCTCGAAGGCGAGATAGAGAAGCTCGCCGGCGAAGGCGACGTAGCCGAGATAGCGCACGGCGCCGTTCTGCGCCCCGGCAAGCGCAATGCCGAGGAGCGCCACCAGCAGCGTCCCTGCCCCGGTCGCGACCTCCGTCGTCACTCCGACGGCTTCATATTGGAGAGCGGTAAAACCGAGCAAGGCGAGCGCGAAGGAATAGAAGGCGGGTGCCGAACCGGCATCGACCGCAAGCGCGCGAAGCGGCGAGCCGGGCAGCGTCGCCGCGAGAAAGGCCACGAGCCCGAACGCAGCGAGGCCACCGGCAAAGGCGAGCGATGCATTATCGAGATAAAGCCAGGCGAGCCACGATAGGACGAGCAGATAGGCGAGATGACGAACCCTGTCGGCGGCCGTGAAGCGCACCAGCAGCACGACGATCACGGCAAGCGCCGGAACGGACCACATGCGCCAGTCCGGCGTGGCACTGAACCCGTCGTCTTTCAGCACCGTTGCGAAATAGAACCAGGCGAGCCCGCCTGTAACCGCGGCCATGGCTGCGGAGCGAAATGCCACGGCAGAGAGCACGGCGCCGGCAAACCACAGCAGCGCGGCGTCGGCCGCATCGCCGGATAGGTGATACATCTGCCCGATCAGGGCGATGCCACCGCCAAAGGTAGCCACCCCCAGAACGAGCGCGGCCGCGGCGAGCGTCGGGCGCCCGGTGCGGATCAGCCAGGCGGCGGCAAAGTGAAAGCCCCAGACCAAGGCGACGATGCCGGCCACGCGGGCAAGGCGCGGCAGCGCCTCCCAGTTGGCGGCAACGAGCAGCAGGATTGACGCGGACAACAGAAGCGCGGCGAGAATGAGCAGGACGCGCCCGGCCCGGAACGTCGACTCGCGACCGTCATATTCGGCGAGCATTGCACGCGCCGCATTCTCCTGCAGTAGCCCCTTGTCGACCCAGTGCTTGAAGTCTCGTTCGAGACGCGCGCGGTACATCCTGCCCCCAGCCTAGAATCCGATGCTTGAATTGGTTCGGTTCAGTCCCCAACTAACCACGTATCAGCGCGGAAACACAATCGCCCTGCGGCAGTTGCGCACCAAACCGATAGGGACGAATAAACGGCTTGCGTAACGCGCATATCTTCCATGCGGATATTGCACTGCACAAATCGATTTAAAGGTCCTATATTCAAATCATCAAAGGCGAACGAAGGCATGAAGCCAGACGGTCGCCAGCGGAAATGGCCAACCGCCTCAGTTTACTGAGAAAGGCCCGGGTAAAACCGACGGAATTCGGACGAGCGCACTCCTCCTCCCAGCGCTCTTCCGATCAGATTGGCAACACTCCTCCTCCCAGTTGCCAATCACCCCTAATGACGCTCGCTGGACCTCCTCCCCCAGCGGGCGTTATTCTTTTTCAGCCCTCCTCTCCATAAAGAAGCCTGCGTCTGCGCACCTGCACAATATTCGTGCATAATTTCGCTGCGCTCGCCCCTTGCTATGCGTTGCATGCATAGGTGCCATTCTGGAACAGCGCTACCCTTCCACCCGCCTGCATACTATCTTCAACTCATCGATCGGGGCGGCGCACTCCTCCTCCCAGCGCCCCTCGATTTGGATCGGCGACACTCCTCCTCCCGGTTGCCGATCAGAACAAAGCAACGCTCGCTGGATCTCCTCCCCCAGCGGGCGTTGTTTGTTTCTGGCCCCTCACATTTCGGGCAGCTTCCAGCCACGACAAGTCGATTGCGCCGCGCGTTTTAGACGCCAGCCGCGAACGCGCCATCGCGCAGAGGCTTGCACGGCCTGCATGGGTGCGATGCAGCATTGTCTCTGTAACTTCTGCTCAAAACGATTATATTCCAGAGCATCAGATGACGGCCAGCAAGAGAGATTAAGCGCTGGCACACGACCCTAGAAAGGATAGGATCATGAACCTCGCACGCTCTTTCAACAATTGGCGCAAGTATCGTCAGACCTGCAACGAACTCGGCCGCATGACCGACCGCGAACTGTCTGACCTCGGCATCGGCCGTGGCGACATCCCGTACGTTGCCCGCCAGGCGATCAAGTAATTCAGGCTGCGCCTTACGCGCAACCGACCTCCAGTAGACGCCCTCCGGTTCATTCCGGGGGGCGTTTTCTTTTGGCGCGGCCAGTACGATCCAGGTGACGCCTTCGCACGTGCGAGAGACACCGGACGCTCCGCCAACTGCGACTGCCCAAGCAACGGAACCGGGCTCACCGAGAGACGCTTCGTCGCTCCGTGCCATCAGCTCTCAAATACGTTTGAAAACAGTCTCTTACCGGCGGACAATTAAGATTTTAATCAATCCTTAATCGATGCCGCCTTTTGAAGCGGTGCCCATCTATACGGCGATGCACTGCACAAATGCATAGCAGCTGCATTTTCTTTGCACTCCACCTTCTAATTAGACAAGCGTATAAGAACCTCAACGACGCAGACAGATGGCTGTCGCGACAACCTGATTTTGAGGAAAAGACCATGAACCCGATTCGTATCGCAAAAAGCTGGATCAACTACCGCCGCACCGTCAGCGAGCTCGGCAACCTGTCGAACCACGCTCTCAATGACATCGGCATCACCCGCTACGACATCCGCAACATTGCGGCCCGTTCCTTCCGTTAATCGGAACGAACGACCAGGACTTCCAAGACGGCGCCTTCAGGGCGCCGTTTTCGTTTATAGGCGTTGGAACGGAAGGCCGAGCCGTGATAGGAAGCCGGCCATGAGCAAAGACACTTCTTCCCACTCCCCCATCCACGTCATCGGCGGCGGCCTTGCCGGATCGGAAGCCGCCTGGCAGATCGCCGAAGCCGGCGTACCGGTCGTCCTGCACGAGATGCGCGGCGTGCGCGGTACCGATGCGCACAAGACCGACGGCCTTGCCGAACTCGTCTGTTCCAATTCCTTCCGCTCGGATGACGCGACCAGCAACGCGGTCGGCGTTCTGCACGCGGAAATGCGCCTTGCCGGCTCGCTGATCATGAAATCGGCCGATGCCAACCAGGTGCCGGCCGGCGGTGCGCTCGCCGTCGATCGCGACGGCTTTTCCGATGCGGTCAGCGCGGCGATCGCCGCCCATCCGCTGATCACGGTGGTGCGCGAGGAAGTCACCGGCCTGCCGCCGAAAGATTGGGACCTCGCCGTCATCGCGACCGGCCCGCTGACAGCCCCTGGCCTTGCCGAGGCGATCCGCGCAGAAACGGGCGCCGATGCGCTCGCCTTCTTCGACGCCATCGCACCGATCGTCTATACCGAGACCATCGACATGGACGTTTGCTGGTTTCAGTCCCGCTACGACAAGGTCGGCCCCGGCGGTACAGGCAAGGACTACATCAACTGCCCGATGACCGAGGAGCAGTACAACGCTTTCGTCGATGCCCTGGTTTCGGGCGACAAGACCGGCTTCAAGGAATGGGAAGGCACGCCCTACTTCGATGGCTGCCTGCCGATCGAAGTGATGGCCGAGCGTGGCCGCGAGACGCTGCGCCACGGGCCGATGAAGCCGATGGGCCTCACCAATGCCCATAACCCCACCGTCAAGCCCTACGCCGTCGTACAGCTGCGCCAGGACAATGCGCTCGGCACGCTCTACAACATGGTCGGCTTCCAGACGAAGCTGAAATACGGCGCACAGGCCGAAGTCTTCCGCATGATCCCGGGCCTGGAGAATGCCGAATTCGCCCGTCTCGGCGGCCTGCACCGCAACACCTACATCAACTCGCCGACACTGCTCGATGGAACGCTGACGCTGAAGTCGCGGCCGGGCCTGCGCTTTGCCGGACAGATCACCGGCTGCGAAGGCTATGTCGAAAGCGCGAGCATTGGCCTGCTCGCCGGCCGCTTCGCCGCCGCCGAGCGCAAGGGCGAGACTTTGGCCCCACCGCCGACGACCACCGCCTTCGGCGCGCTGCTCAATCACATCACCGGCGGGCATATCGTCTCCGACGATGAACCGGGCAAGCGCTCGTTCCAGCCGATGAACGTCAACTTCGGCCTGTTCCCGCCGCTCGATCCGGGCGCGATCGTCAAGCCGGAAGGCGTCAAGCGTTTCCGCGGCAAGGAGAAGGCGGTCGCCAAGAAGCAGGCGACGGCGTCGCGCGCACTCGCCGATTGCGCCGCCTGGCTCGGCAAGTCCGCCTGACGGCTCGCAGACGCATCAAGGAAACGACAAAAGGCCCGCTTGCAGCGATGCAAGCGGGCCTTTTCCTATTGCAGTGCGCGGAGAGAGCTTACTCGGTCGCCTGCGCCGTGTGCGGCGGCTCGACCGCCGGCTGTTCGAACTCCGATTTCGGGCTGAAGCTGCCGAGCAGCCAGAGCGAAACCTCGGCCGCCTCGCCGGCACTCTGAAATTCGAAGTCATTGTCGAGATAAGCAAAATCGGGGAAATGGACGATGAGGCCACGGCCGGTCTCGGAGCTGTTGACCCTGACCTTTCCGGGGTGGATCACGTGGCACACATAATGGGTGCCGTGCGACTGGATGAAGCCCGCCTTGCCGTCATGCAACCGCAGGAAGATCGCCGTGCGATCCGCCGTCGAGTGCAGCGCCCGGATCGCCTCGTCCGGAAAGGCGCGACCGAATTCCACCATCGCAGAACCGGCATCGGGATTGTCCCAATCCCGCTCGGCGCGGGCGTTCATCCACATGTAGAATGCGCCGACCAAGACGATGACGGCGATGAGCAATAACCAAAGCATCCGCGGGCGCTCCCCTTCGCTCGGCATGACGCCGATAAAGCGCTTCTATACGCTGCGAGGCTTGTGCCAATTTGTCGTCTCGGCAAACGCGCCCGCGAATGCCTGAGCAAACCGAACCTCTGGTCGATCGTCCGGATGGATCAGAAGCGACGGCGGCGCGCGGCACGCCACATCCACCATTGCCGCTGCCATTGGGCCGGGCGGACGGGCTTCTGCAGAAGCCCGTCACCCGCAGCCTCGGCGCGGTTGAGTATAGGCTCGACGAGCGCAAGCGGTATGAAGGCCGGGAAATTCGACGGCGCGATCGCTGCCATCTGCGCACGCGCCTTGGCGAGATGATCCCGCCCGAAGCCCGCGAAAGCCCGGATCGCCTGGCCGATCGCGGCGCTGTCTTCACCGGCGATCAGCGTTTCGCGATCGAGACCGGTGGCGCGCAGCAACTCGGCCGGCAGGTAGACCTGGCCGCGGCGCAAATGCAGCGGCAGCAGCATGAGGAGGCCTGCGACCGTCTGCGCCACACCGCCGTGACCGGCGACTTCGGCCGATTTCGCGGCATTCTCTGGATCAAGCACCAGGGACGAGAGCTGGATCAGCGCCGAGGCGGTCTCGCCGGCATAGCCCTCAAGCGCCGAGCGGTCCTCCATCGGATCGTCGTAGAGATCGAAGATCCGTGCATCGATCATGTTCTCGAACACGGAGACCGGCAGGCGGTGCGTGCGAATGCAGCCAAGAAGCGCTTCAGCAAGCGGATGCCCTTCCCCGGTCGACGCGTCGTTGCCAATGAGGTCCCGCCACCATTGCATGCGGATCTCGCCCGGGATCGGCTCGTGCACGAGATCGCGGATACGCGCAATCTCCGCGTTGAAGGCATAGAGCGCGGCAAGGGCTGGCTGCTTGTCGGCAGGGGCAAGCAGGCAGGCGAGATAGCGGTCGCGGTCCGTGTCCCTGAGGTCAGCCAGGATCTGGGCGGAGTTATCGTGCACGTCGTCTTCCCCAGGTCCGATCAGACGGCGATCAGTGCGACGGCGACGGCGCGCGATTCGGCCAGCATCACATTGTAGGTGCGGACGGCGGCCCCGGTGCTCATGGGATCCGACGATATGTTGGCGGCGCGCAAAGCTGTCTTCACATCGGCCGGCAGCGGGCGAATGTCCTTGCCGGTGCCGACCAGCAGCACCTCGATGTCCTTCGCCTCATCGATGACCTTGTAGAACTTCTCGACCGTCAGCGCATCGCCCTCGGCGACCTCCCATGCATAGACGCCCGAGGGCAGCATCAGGATCGAGCCACGATGCGACATGTCTGCGAAGCGAAAGCCACCATTGCCATAGGCATCGATGGGCGCACGTCCCGGAAAGTGGGCTTCGCGAATTTCAATTCCCTTAGGCATTTCAAACAGCACCCTTCGCCGCGCCGGCGGCACCCGTATCCGCGCCGGAGGCGTTCTCGTCCCCCGGAATGTGGTCTGTCCGCTTCCTGAACAGGATGAGGATCGGCCCGGCGATATAAATGGACGAGATCGTTCCGACGATAACGCCAAACAGCATTGTAACACTGAAGGCGCGGATGAGGCCGCCACCGAAGAGATAAAGCGCTGTCAGGGCCAGAACCGTCGTCAGCGCCGTCAGGATCGTGCGTGACAGCGTCTGGTTGATCGAGGTGTCGATCAGCACCGACAATGGCATGCGCTTGTAGCGTGCGAGATTTTCGCGGATGCGATCGTAGATGACGACCGTGTCGTTCAACGAGTAGCCGACGATCGTCAAAACCGCGGCAATGCTGCCGAGATTGAACTCGATGCCGGTCAGCACCAGGAAACCGATCGTCAGCAGCACGTCGTGCGTCGTGGCGATGATCGCGCCGACGGCGAAGCGCCATTCGAAACGCAGCCACACATAGAGCAGGATCGCCAGGAACGAAACGGCAAGCCCGATGGTGCCGGCACGTGTCAGTTCGCCGGATACGACGGGACCGACCACCTCGACGCGGCGGAAATCATACTCGTCCGAAAGTTCCGAGCGGATGACGCCGGCAGCCGTCTGCTCGGCGTTGTCGCCCGCTTCCTGCGACGGCACCCGAACGAGAACGTCTTCGCCCGAGCCGAGCTGCTGCACCTGGACCTCGCCGAAATTCAGCTCGTCGAGGCGCGCGCGAAGATCGGCGACATCGACTGGTCCGCCCTTGGAATGCAGCTCGATGATCGAGCCGCCCTTGAAGTCGACGCCGAGATTGAGCCCGATGCCGGCAAGCAGCAGGACAGAGGCGAGCGACAAGGCCGCCATCAGGATGAAGACCGGGTTGCGGATCCGCATGAAGCGGATGTCCAGGTCGCTGAAGCGGCCAGTGCGAATACCCTTCGGCAGGCGCTCCGACTTCCAGTGGCGCAGCCAGCGCTTCACGATCAGGCGGGTCACCGTGTAGGCGGTGAAGAGCGTCGTCACGCTACCGATTGCGAGCGTCACGGCAAAGCCGCGCACGGATCCGGAGCCGAGATAGAACAGAATTGCGCTCGCAATCAGCATCGTCAGGTTGGCGTCGAAGATGCTGCTGAACACGCGCGAAAAAGCGTCGTTGATCGTGCGCCGAAGAGGCTCGGCGCCGCGAACCTCTTCCCGCAGGCGCTCGTAGATCAGCACGTTCGAATCGACCGCGACGCCGATCGTCAGAATGATGCCGGCAATGCCCGGAAGTGTCAGTGTCGCGCCCGAGAGGGAGAGCGCCGCGATGATCAGGACAATGTTCAGAGCAAGCGCAATGACGGCAAAGACGCCGAAGACGCCGTAGAAGAAAATCATGGAAGCGGCGACCGCGACCGCAGCAACAAGGCCGGCCTTCAGGCCATCGGCAATGGCGTCGCCACCGACGCCGGGGCCGACCGTCCGCTCTTCGACAAAGGTCAGGGGCGTGGGAAGCGGTCCCGTGCGGACGAGAGCGGCAAGGTCGGTCGCACCTTCGGTCGGCAGATCCGCGGAGATGCGCAAGGTATCGCCGTTGACCGCCTCCGACAGCTTGAGCGTCGCGATGACCTGTCCGTCAAGAACGATCGCTGCGTCCCTTGGCGGCTGCTGCGCCGCAAGGGCGGCAACGCGCTGCTGAGACGCGGCATCGATCTTGATGGCGACCGCCGCGCTTTCGCCGGAAGCATCAGGTTCCGGCTGCGCCGCAACATAATTCGCCGCGGCAAGCAGCGGCGCCTTTTCGACGAGATAGGGCACCGGCGGGTCGTCGAAGGAATAGAGGACTTCCGTTCCGGACGGCGGCTGCCCCTCGACGGCCCGTTGCACGGGCACGGAGGTGTCAAGCATCCGCAGAGCCAGATTGGCCCTTTGGCTGAGCAGGTCCTTCAAGCGCTGCGGATCGCCGAGGCCGGGCACCTGCACGATCAGCCGGTCGTCGCCTCGGCGCTGGATCAGCGGCTCGGTGGCGCCGACTTCGGCAACGCGCCGGCGCACGACATCGATGGACTGCGCCACGGCGAGCGAGAGCCGGTAGTCGATGCCTTCGTCCGTCAGCCGCAGGCGAACCAGTTCATCCGGTTCCGCACTGTCGAACACGACTTCGGAAATCGGCTCGGAGCCGAAGCCACCGATCTCGACAGGCGCCGTCAGCGGCTTCAGCCGCTCGCGAGCGGCTGAAAGTTGCGACCGGTCGCGAACGCGGAAGGTGATCGACTGGCCTTCGCCGGAAAGGCCGATATAGGCGATGTCGGCATCGCGCAGTGATTTGCCGACCTCGTTGGCGATCGTCTCGAGCCGTTCGGCGACAATGTCGCTACGCGCGGCCCGCAGCATGAAATGGGAGCCGCCCTGGAGATCGAGCCCAAGCGCCACCTGGCGGTGCGGCAGCCAAGCCGGAAGCTCGGCTGCCTCTTCCCGGGTCAGTACATTCGGCAGCGCAAAAGCGATGCCGGCAAGCGCCACCAACCAGACGAGGATACGTTTCAACGGCGGTAATCTGCGCATGCCTCAAACGCTCCAGTTGCTTGGCTGGTGATGGCTGTTCCTGCCTTATTCCTTGACAGGCTCGCCCTTGACGCGAACTTCCGACACGCCGCTGCGGACGACACGGATCTTCACGCCATCGGCGATTTCGACTTCGAGTTCGCTGTCGTCGACGACCTTGGTAACCTTGCCGACGATGCCGCCACCGGTCACGACCTGGTCACCGCGACGGATGTTCTTCAGGAGCTCCTCGCGGCGCTTCATCTGAGCGCGCTGCGGACGGATGATCAGGAAATACATAACGACGAAAATCAGCAGGAACGGCAGGATGGACATGAGAATGTCCGCGCCGCCGGCGGAAGGGGCGCCGGCAGTCTGCGCAAAAGCTTCGGTAATGAACATCGATCACTCCTTGAGTTCAAATATCGGCGGTTCCTCCGCGCCAAATCGGCCGGAATATAGGGACGCCCGGCCGCTCTGCAAAGCCGCGGGCACCCGTACCCGTTCCTGTGCCTCTGACACAATTTACACAAGAGGAGAACCCCTCGCGCGGGCCTCGGTGACCTTTTCCAGCGTAAACCTGCGTGCTACCGGGTTTCTGGTGGGACCAGGCCGCGACGCGGTTACGGTAAACACCAGGGCCACGCCGCCTCGAATCAGGACGGTACGGCCAAACACCTGATTCAGCGAGTGGAGAGAGACATATGCCGGAAGCAAAGATCGACGTACTCATCAGGGAAATGCAGAAGCTTTCCGCGGCGATCGAGCGCATGGCAGGACCTGCCGCCGCAGCCAACGACTGGACCGCTGCCGAGTGCTTCGTCTGGGCACCGGCGACGCACCATCTGCAGCCGGTCGCCAAGCCGAACCGCATCGAACTGTCCCTGATCACCGGGGTCGACCACGTCCGCGACATCCTGCTCGACAACACGCTTCGCTTTGCCGAGGGCTTCACGGCCAACAACGTGCTCCTCTGGGGCGCGCGCGGCATGGGCAAATCCTCGCTGGTGAAATCGGTCCATGCGCAGGTTGCGCGCGACACCGGCGTTGCGGTGAAGCTGGTCGAGGTCCATCGCGAAGATATCGCCACCCTGCCGGCGCTGATGGACATTCTGAAGACCGCGCCGGTCCCGGTGATCGTCTTCTGCGACGACCTGTCCTTCGATCACGACGATACGTCCTACAAGTCGCTGAAGGCCGTGCTTGACGGCGGCGTCGAAGGGCGGCCTTCCAACGTGCTGCTCTATGCCACGTCGAACCGGCGGCACCTGCTGCCGCGGCACATGATGGAGAACGAGCAGTCGACGGCCATCAATCCGTCGGAAGCGGTCGAAGAGAAGGTATCGCTGTCCGACCGTTTCGGCCTGTGGCTCGGCTTCCACAAATGCAGCCAGGACGACTATTTGGCGATGATCGACGGCTATGCCGAGCACTATGGCTTCAAGCGCGATCGCGAAACCCTGCATGCCGAGGCGCTGGAATGGGCAACGACCCGTGGCGCGAGATCCGGCCGCGTCGCCTGGCAGTTCATCCAGGATCTCGCAGGGCGCCTGCGCCACAGGATCGACGGGTAGCCAGGCGCGTCGCGAGCGACGCACTCCACCGATATCGTGAAACAGAAAGCACCGCCTGCCCAAAAGGACAGGCGGCGCCATAACATCGGATCGGGGTCTGTTCTGCGACCGATCGAAACTATTCGAGGAAGGTCGCCGGGTTTACCGCGGTGGCATTCTTGCGCACCTCGAAGTGAACCTGCGGCTGGCTTGCCCGGCCGGTCATGCCGGAGGCTGCGAGCGTCTGGCCGCGCTGAACCTTCTGGCCGCGCTGAACCTTGAGTTCCGACGCATTGCCGTAGACCGTGACCGTACCGTCGTCGTGACGGACCAGGACGGCGTTGCCGAGTTCCTTCAGGCTGCTGCCCGAATAGATGACGACACCGTTTTCGGCGGCCTTGATCGGCGTGCCCTCCGGCACCGAGATGTTGATGCCGTCGTTGCGGTTGCCGTCGACATTGGCGCCGTAGCCTGCGACGATCGCGCCGCGCACCGGCCAGCGGTACTTGCTGATGCCGGTCGACTTCGGAGAATCTTCGCCCATGTCGGTCGACTTGCTGGCGACTTCGCTGACGCTCTGCTTGGCAACCGGCGCCTGGTATTCAGCCGGCTTGTTCTTGTCGAGCGAAGCGACCTGCGGCTGCTCTGCCTTCTTCGGAACCGAGGCCGTCTTGACCTGGTCCGGAGCGGCACCATTTGCGCCCGGCAACTGCAGCGTCTGGCCGACGCGGATCGATTCGGCCGTCAGGCCGTTTGCCTGCTTGAGGGCGGCAACGGAGACGCCCGTCGTCTTGGCGATACGGTTGAGCGAGTCGCCCGGCTTGACGGTGTAGGATCCGGTGCCGGCACCCTCGCCGTTCGTTGCCGGCTTGCCTGCAACGACGTCGGACTTGCCTTCGCCCTTTTCGCGGGACTGGGCCGAACCCGGCAGGATCGCGACGTCGCGCTGGTTGACCGGCAGCGGCGACGGCTGGCGGTTGCTGCCATCGAGATCGGCGATCGAGTTGGTGGCGGCGGCCTTGGCCGCGCTGCCTGCGACGCCGAAGGTCGGGATGACGAGACGCTGGCCAGTTTCGACCTGCGCTGCGGACTGCAGGCCGTTGGCCTTCAGGATTTCCTTTTCCGGAACGCCGAAACGCTTGGAGAGAACGGCGACGTTGTCACCCGGGCGAACCATGATCGTCGGGGCGTTCTGTGTCGTCCAGCCGCTCTTGCTTGCGGTTTCCTTGACCGTCGCGGGAAGCGTCTGCTGCGTGGCGAGTGCTGCCTGCTGGCGTGCTGCCGGGAACGGCTGGGCTTCGGGACGCTGATGGGCAGCCTGGCTCGGGTCAGCCAGGGTGTTGCGCTGAACGGAGATCGGGGTCGAGGCGACGCGGGCGTTGGATACAGGCGTGGATGCGGTGTTTACCGGATCGTAGGCACCCTGCCCGGCTGCCGCCGGATAGGGCTGACCGAGAGCCGAGCCGCGGTTATCAACCGGCGCCGCAGCCATCTGACCGACGGACACATCCCCGCGCGGAACCGGCGTTGCGTCTCGGGGAATGGAATTTGTGGTGATGTTGTCGGACCGCGAAAACAGGCCGTCAAACCGGCTTGCATCCGAACTGCAGCCTGTTGCGACGCCTGCCAGCAGGACCGCCACGCAAAGGCGGATCGTCGACTTTCCAACCCCGGGAGATACAAACTTACGCATGACGCTTACCCACTCCGAACGCAACTCGATGTGGATTGATTAAAGCGTATTAGAGTTACCGCGTGGTTAAGGTAGACCCCATCAAAGGACTAATTTGACCAAATGCTAACCATAGGCCGAGCGCCGCCCGTCAAGCGCATGTTAGCAGCAGCCGCCGCAGCGGCCGCCCGGGCAGGAAAGCGTAACGCTAGATCAGTTCGGAATAGAGGCGCTCGATCTCGGACACGGACCGGCGCTCCGTCTGGTCTTCCTCGTAGCTGATGCTCGTCAGATCCCAGGCAAAAATCTGCCTACCGGCCGGCTGCGCCAGGGTTTCGGACTGGGCCGTCTTGTCTTCCTCGAGCAGCACGCTCACCAGCGTCTGGAAGGCGGTATCTCCGTCCGCGCCGCTTGCTTCTTCATATTCGAGCGACCGCAGGCCGGCCACGGCCGCTTCGCGTGTCCCGAAATAGCGCAGACTGTTCTGGTCCTCCGGCCGAAGACCGTCGTAGTAGTCTATGAAGCTCTTGTAATAGGCTTGGTGATCGCCGGAATCGAGAAACCTGCCGAAGGCCTGGTACTCGCGCGAGGCCAGTTGCGGCGACAGGCGGTTGTTCCATTCCTCGCGGGTGAGCGCCGGCTGGCCGTCGGACGCCTTCTTCGTCTGACCGAGATAAAGCAGGGCATCGGCCGAAAGCGAGATGCGTGGCGTCGGATCAAAGAAGGTCGCGGCAAGCGCCTGTGCCGTCTGCTCATCCTTGCCCGCGGAATTCGTCTGGCCGGCATTGCGCCCGGCAAGATTGTTCAGCCCGTCGCCCGATGCTGCCGCCGTCAACCTGTTCGCGATCTGCATGTGCCGTCTCCGTACCTCGCGACCGGTGTCCGCCGACGTCGCAAGGCAAGCGACGACTCACAGGCGGGAACCCTGTCCGTGCACGGCAGGCGTATGGCGCGAAGCTTGCGCGAGGCTGGAGGAAGTTAAGGACTCGTTAATAGTCGATATCGGCGCGAGCCGCGGCTTCTTACCCGAGCGGACGGGATTTAGACGATTAGAGGAACGATGCCAGTTGCGGCACGATCGGAAGGTAAGGCGCGTCGAACAGATCCTCGCGATCGAAGCGGCTGCCCGTGCGGCTGACGCGCACGACCCGACAATGGGTCTCGCTCATCATGATCGGCACCAAAAGGGTGCCGCCGGAAACCAGGTGATCCGAGAACATGCGCGGCAGGCTGTTGAACGCAGCGGTGATGAGGATCCGGTCGAAGGTGCCCTCACCCGGCACGCCGGCACTGCCGTCCGCGTGTCGGACGATGACGTTGCGAATGCCCGTTTTTTCGAGGTTCTTCTGGGCGATGCCGACCAGCGTCTGATAGCGGTCGATCGTCAGCACGCGCTCGGCGACGCGTCCCATGACCGCGGCGGTGAAGCCGCTGCCGGTGCCGACTTCGAGAACACGCTGGCCGGATTTCAGATTGAGGCTGTGCAACAGACGGACCGCAAAGTCGTACCCCTCCATGAACGAACCGCAATCGAGCGGGATCGTTCGCTGCGAATGGGCCTCGGCCTGGTACTGCGGCGGCGCGAAGTAGCTGCGCGGCGTCTGTTCGACGGCCTTCAGCAGGTCATGGTTGGTGATGCCTTCGGCGCGCAGCCGCAGCACCATCTTGGCAAAGCCTTCCTGTTCCGTCACCCGCGCGCTCAATCAACGGCTCCCTCGTTGAGCGCCCGCGCCAGGCGATCCTGGACACTGTAGTCGGTGAGGTCGAGTTTAAGCGGCGTGACCGAGATCATGTTCTCACGCAGGGCGTGAATGTCGGTGCCGGCGCGGAAATCGCCGAAGCGTTCGCCGAAACGCAGCCAGAAATAGGGAAAGCCGCGACCGTCGGTTCGCTCGTCGATAGACAGGCCGAAATCGAGCTTGCCTTGCGACGTCACTTCCGTGCCGGCGACGGTATCCGCCGAGCAGTTCGGGAAGTTGACGTTGAGCAGCGTGCCGTCAGGCAGGTCCACCTTCATCAGCTTGCGGATCAAGGCCGGTGCATGGGTTTCGACAACATCCCAAGGCACCGTCTTTCCGACCGTGTGATTGTAGGCCTGGCTCAGCGCGATCGAGCGGATGCCCTGCAGTGTTCCCTCGATGGCGCCGGCGACGGTGCCGGAATAGGTCACGTCGTCGGCCATGTTGGCGCCGATGTTGACACCGGACAGCACGAGATCGGGCTTGCGATCGAGCACCTTGCGGACAGCCATGATGACGCAATCGGTCGGCGTGCCGCGAAGCGCAAAGCGCTTTTCCGCGATCTGCCGCAGCCGCAACGGCTCCGACAACGTCAGCGAATGGGCAAGGCCGCTCTGGTCCGCCTCCGGCGCGACGACCCAGACGTCGTCAGAAATCGTCCGGGCGACCCGTTCGAGCACCGACAGGCCCTCGGCGTGAATGCCGTCATCGTTTGTCAGCAGGATCCGCATGATGCCGTACTCCCCTCGACGTTCGCTCAGGCAACCTTTTCGATGCGCGTCTGGCCGCCCATGTAGGGAACCAGCACCTCCGGCACCGATATCGAACCATCGTCATTCAGATAGTTCTCGATGACGGCGATGAGCGCGCGGCCGACGGCAACGCCCGAGCCGTTCAGCGTGTGAACGAAGCGCGTTCCCTTGTCTTCCTTGGTGCGATAGCGGGCATTCATGCGGCGTGCCTGGAAATCGCCGCAGACCGAGCACGACGAAATCTCGCGGAACGTATCCTGTCCCGGCAGCCAGACCTCGAGGTCATAGGTCTTGCGGGCGCCGAAGCCCATGTCGCCGGTGCAAAGGGTCATGACGCGGTAATGCAGGCCGAGGCGCTTCAGCACCTCTTCGGCGCAGGCGGTCATGCGCTCGTGTTCGTCGATCGACGATTCCGCATCGGTGATCGACACCAGTTCGACCTTGTTGAACTGGTGCTGGCGCAGCATGCCGCGGGTGTCGCGACCGGCAGAGCCTGCTTCCGAGCGGAAGGACGGCGTCAGCGCAGTGAAGCGCAGCGGCAGCTTTTCGCCTTCGAGGATCTGTTCGCGAACGATGTTGGTCAGCGGCACTTCCGCGGTCGGGATCAGCCAGCGGCCGTCGGTGGTGCGGAAAAGATCCTCGGCGAACTTCGGCAGCTGGCCGGTGCCGTACATCGCATCGTCGCGCACGAGAAGCGGCGGCTGCACTTCGGTGTAACCGTGTTCCTGGGTGTGCAGGTCGAGCATGAACTGGCCGAGCGCGCGCTCGAGCCGCGCCAATTGCCCCTTCAGGATCGTGAAACGCGAGCCGGAAATGCGGGCCGCGCCCTCGAAATCCATCAGGCCGAGTGCTTCGCCGACCTCGAAATGCTCACGCGGCTGGTGGTTCCAGCTGGGCTTCTTGCCGACGACGCTCTTGACGACGTTGCCGCTCTCGTCGGAGCCGACGGGAACATCGTCCAACGGGATATTCGGAATGCGCGACAGGGCATCGCTAAGCTCGGCCTCGATCTTGCGGCTGTCCTCTTCGAGCGCCGGCATGGCGTTCTTGAGGTCAGCCACCTCGGCCTTCAGCCTATAGGCGAGCTCGGCATTCTTCTGCGCCATGGCAGCGCCGATATCTTTCGAGGCCGCGTTGCGGCGCGACTGCATGTCCTGCAGCGCCTGAAGGTTCGTGCGGCGGCGTTCGTCGAGCGCGATCAGAGATGCCGACAAAGGCTCCGCGCCCCGCTTCGCCAGGGCGGCGTCCAGCATCTCGGCATTCTCACGGATCCATTTGATATCAAGCATTTTCGTTCCACGCGTTGGTCAGATCACGGCGCGAAATCTCGAATGCTCAGCCCTTGGCGGGGCCGACCTCTCCGGAAGATCCTTCCTGCGACTCAGCAGCCTCGCTCTTGAGCGCGTCCGCTGCCCGCTGCCTTTCGACGAGTCGCGCCGTATAGATCGAAATTTCGTAGAGAAGGATGGCTGGCAGCGCAAGGCCGATCTGGGAAATCGGATCGGGCGGCGTGAGCACGGCCGCGACAACGAAGGCGATCACGATCGCGTATTTGCGCTTCTCGGCAAGGCCCTGAGACGTCACGAAACCGACACGGGCAAGAAGCGTGGTGATGACTGGCAGCTGGAAGACGAGCCCGAAAGCGAAGACCAGCGACATGATCAGGCTCAGATATTCCGAGACCTTCGGCAGAAGCTGAATGGCCACCTGCCCTTCGCCACCACCCTGCTCCATGGCCAGGAAGAACCACATGACCATCGGCGTGAAGAAGAAATAGACCAGTGCGCCGCCGAGCAGAAACAGGAGTGGTGACGCAATCAGGAACGGCAGGAACGCTGCGCGCTCGTTCTTATAGAGCCCAGGCGCCACAAACTTGTAGATCTGTGCCGCAATTACGGGAAAGGCAATGACCAGCGCACCGAACATCGCGACCTTGATCTGGGTGAAGAAGAACTCCTGCGGCGCCGTGTAGATGAGCTCGACGTTGCGATGGTTGAGGCCCGCCCAGCTCACGGCCCATTTGAACGGCAGCACCAGCAGGTTGAACAGGCCCTTGGCGAAGTAGAAGCAGACGAGGAACGCAATGAAGAACGCGCCGATGGCCCACATCAGGCGCCTGCGCAATTCGATCAGATGCTCGATCAGCGGCTGCGGCCGGTCCTCGATTTCGCCGCTCATGCTTCACCTTTCTTGCGCGCGCTGGTGCGCGGCTTTGACGTCTTGGCAGCAGGCTCAGCCCCTGTCGGCGTCACTTTTTTCTTTTCAGCGGCCGGATTCGCGGGCGCCTTGGCAGCAGACTTTGCCGTGGCCGCCTTGGGCGCTGCCGTTGCCGACTTGGGCGCGGCCTTCTTTACGGCCGGGGCCGGATCGGTTTTCGCCCGGGTCGCACGTTTCGGCTTTTCTGCCGGCACGGCGGCGACCTCTGCGCGCTCGATCTGGCGATTGGCCGAACCGATTGCCGCGGCGGCAACCGCATCTGCAGGCTTGGTTTCGACCGCCGCCGGCGCGACAGCCGGCTCCACGGCGGTCACCGGATCAACGCTGCTCGGTGTCGCGGGCTGGTCGGGCGTTGCCGCCTTCTGCAGGTCCGCCTTGATATCGTTGCCCATCTGGCGAAGCGGATTGATCGCATCGCGCAACGCATTGGCCGGATTGAGGCTTTGCGCGTCGCTGATGGTCTTTCGAACCTCGTCGAGGTCCGCTTCGCGCAGCGCTTCATCGAACTGCTGACGGAAATCCGATGCCATGCCGCGCATCTTCGCAGTCATGCGGCCGAAAGCCCGCAACATTGGCGGAAGGTCTTTCGGCCCGACAACCACGATCAGAACGATTGCGATGACGACGAGCTCGGTCCAGCCGATATCAAGCATGCGATATGTCCTGCAAACCCTTGATGCCGCCGGCCCGGTACGGACACCGGACAGGCTTCACCGACACCAGACTGTTAGCGAACTTCGTCAGACTTGTGGTCAACGGTCTTGCCGTCGAGCGTCTTGTCGGTAGCAGCCGCATCGTCGTCGGACATGCCCTTCTTGAAGCTCTTGATGCCCTTGGCAACGTCACCCATCAGTTCGGGGATCTTGCCGCGACCGAACAAGAGCAGCACCACGACCAGAACGATCAGCCAGTGCCAAATGCTTAACGAACCCATGCTCTTACTCCTCTGAGCCTTCCCCGATTCAGGCTCTATCACATGTCAATTTTCAGGCGTGCCTCAAGCACGCGTCTCGTTGTGACAGACCCTAAGATGCCGAACTGCTTTTTTCAAACAGTAATATATCCCGCTCGTTAACTGAAAGCATTACATCACGCAATCCATGCGGCAATCGGTCCGCCCTGATGCGCGCCCGGACCACCTCCTCACAACGCGGCACGGCAAGCTCCAGAAGCTCGACCACTCCGATGAAGCGACGGGAGAGAATGCGGGCGGGAATGTCGCCACCTTCTTCGCCGACGCGCACCCCGGACAGCCTGACGGCCACCGAGAGGCGCTTGCCTTCCGGGTGGGGGCCGGCTGCAACGCTTCCGACCGGCGTCTCGACGCGGCCGCCACGAACCTGGGCATCGAAGACGTTGATTTCCGAGAAGAAACCGGCGGCAAAAAGATCCCGCGGCTCGCGGTAGAGTTCATCGGCCGTTCCCACCTGAACGAGGCGCCCGTCCTTCAGGAGCGCGATGCGATCCGCCATGCGCATCGCCTCT
This sequence comes from Ensifer sp. LBL, assembly GCF_050435225.1. Taxonomy (NCBI): domain Bacteria; kingdom Pseudomonadati; phylum Pseudomonadota; class Alphaproteobacteria; order Hyphomicrobiales; family Rhizobiaceae; genus Ensifer; species Ensifer sp. LBL. The sequence goes on from NZ_JBNDJY010000003.1 coordinate 654,641, forward strand.
TCAGCGTCATGCGTGACGACGATCGCAGTTGCCCGCGTTTCCCTGAGGATCGCGAGGGTGTCGGCACGGATGGAATCCTTGAGGCGCGAGTCGAGGCCGGAAAAGGGTTCGTCCATCAACAGCACCGCCGGACGCGGCGCGAGCGCGCGGGCAAGCGCCACGCGCTGCTGCTCGCCGCCCGACAGCACATGCGGATACTGATCGGCATAGTGCGACAGGCCAACACGCTCGAGTGCCGCATCCGCCTGGATCAGGCCTTCCTTCTTAGGGATCGCCGTCAGACCGAAGCGGACGTTGTCACGGATCGTCATGTGCGGGAAAAGCGCGAAGTCCTGGAACATCAGCCCGACGCCACGCTTTTCCGGGGGCAGGAAAACAGAGGGACCGGAGATTTCCTGGCCGTTGAGCATCAGACGCCCGGCGCTCTGCCGCTCGATGCCCGCGGCGATGCGCAGCAGGGTCGTCTTGCCGGATCCCGAAGGCCCGAGCAGGCACAGGACCTCGCCGGCCTTAGCCGCCAGGCTGACGCCCTTGATCGTTTCCTTGGCGTGATAGCTGTGATGGATATCTTCGAAGGTCAGGCTCGCCGCGAAAGAGACGCCCGCTGTCCGTCGCGTGGTCATGACGGGAGCGTCCTGCGGATCTGAAACCATGCTCTTGCATTCCTTGACACCAGTGGCGCAGGGCCAGCAGGGCCCGACGCCATGGAAAGCCGATATCTATAATCAGGTTTTTCTAATCGGCTTCTTCGCCCTTCGGTGTCAAGAGCCCCAGTTCCTCCAGATCGAGCTGGGTGATCGGATCCTCGTTCTCGGCGAGTTCGTCGTCGCCGGTCGGAACAGGGATGTTGAGGTTCGAAGGCACGCGGCCGGAAAGCAGCCCGGCGCCCTTCAATTCCTCGATGCCCGGCAGGTCGCGCAGTTCCTCAAGGCCGAAGTGATCGAGGAAGTCGCGCGTCGTGCCGAAGGTCACCGGACGTCCCGGTGTGCGCCGGCGCCCGCGAAAGCGGACCCAGCCCGCCTCCATCAACACGTCGAGCGTGCCCTTCGAGGTCTGCACGCCGCGGATATCCTCGATCTCGGCGCGCGTGACCGGCTGATGGTAGGCAATGATCGACAGAACCTCGAGGGCGGCTCGTGAAAGCTTGCGGACCTCCTGTTCGTCGGTCTGAACGACGAAGGAGAGGTCGGCGGCCGTGCGGAAGGCCCAATGGTCTGCCACCTGGACAAGGTTGACGCCGCGCGTCGCATAAAGGGCCTTCAGCCGGAGCATGATCGCGCGCACATCGGCACCCAGCGGAAGCCGGCTCTCGATGTAAGCCTCGGACACCGGCTGCGCCGAAGCGAACACCAGGGCTTCGGCGATACGCTCGGCTTCCTGCTCAAGCCGTGGATCGAAAGATGCCGCTTCGATCTCGTCCTCCTCGTCGGGAACGCCAGGCAGGTACTTCTGGGCTTCAGCCACGGGCTGCCTCCATCTCGGCAAGGGTCTCCGCATCGATCGGATTTGGTCCGCGTCGAAGATAGATCGGCGCGAAGGCTTCTTCCTGGCGAATTTCGAGGCGGCCCTCGCGAACCATTTCGAGCGACGCGGCAAAGGAGCTGGCGATTGCCGTTGCCCTCTCCTTCGGCGTCGTCATGTAGCGAACGAGAAAGTGATCGAGCGCCGTCCAGTCGTCGAGGCCGCCGATCATACGGGCCAGGATCAGCCGCGCATCGGACAGCGACCAGACGTGGCGCTTCTCGATCGTCACCTGGGTGATCGCCTGTCGCTGGCGCAGGCTCGCATAGGCGCTCAGCAGATCGTAGAGCGAAGCGTCGAAACCGGATTTCCTCTCGATGACGATATGCTCCGGTGCACCGCGGACGAACACGTCCCGGCCAAGCCGGTTTCGGTTGATGAGCCGCGTCGCCGCCTCGCGCATCGCTTCCAGCCGCTTCAGCCGGAAGGCGAGCGCCGAGGCCATCTCTTCGCCAGAAGGACCGTCATCCTTCGCCTGCTGCGGAATCAGCAGCCGCGACTTCAGATAAGCGAGCCACGCCGCCATGACGAGGTAATCGGCCGCAAGCTCGATGCGGATGCTGCGCGCCCGCTCGATAAAGGCGATGTATTGCTCGGCGAGCGCCAGGACGGAAATGCGCGAAAGATCGACGCGTTGGCTTCGGGCGAGATGCAGCAGCAGGTCGAGCGGGCCTTCGAAGCCGGCGATATCGACCACCAGCGCTTCCTCATGCAGTCCGCGCTCGGCAGTCTCGTCCTGCCACAGCGGGTCCATCGGCGCCTTCGACGCAGGCTTGCCTTGTCTTTCGCCCGCATTGCTCACTGGCAGCCCGACCCTTTCTTTCAGTCTCTGTTGCCTTCAGTCTTCGTTGCCTCAGACCGTTGCAAACAGGGCGTTGAACTCCGCCCGCAAATCGACTTCGCTCGCATCGTCGGGCGCACGGAACGCGGCTTCTGCGGCCCTCGCCCGGCGCAAGCTCTCACCTGCCAGAACCGGCACGACATCCGCGACGGCCTTCATTTCCTCCATTATGCCATGACAATGCAAGACGAGATCAAGTCCCGCGGCAATGATGTTGCGCGCGCGGGTGGTCATGTCGCCGGCAAGCGCGTTCATCGACACGTCATCCGACATCAGCAGGCCGTCGAAGCCGATATGGCCACGAATGATCTCGCGCACGACCTTCGCAGAGGTGGTGGCCGGATTGTCCGGATCGATCGTTGTGAACACCATGTGCGCCGACATCGCCATTACCTCGTCCTTCATCGCAACGAAGGGCAGGAAGTCGCTCGCGGCAAGCTCGTCGAAGGTGGCGCTGACGACGGGCAGATTGTGGTGCGAATCGACGAAGGTGCGGCCGTGGCCCGGCATGTGCTTCATCACCGGCAGCATGCCGCCGGCCTTCAGCCCCTCGCCCATCGCACGGCCGATGGCCGTGACGGTCTCCGGATCGTGGCCGTAGGCGCGGTTGCCGATGACGTCGTGGCTGCCGGGCACCGGCACGTCGAGCACCGGCAGGCAATCGACGGTGATGCCGAAGCGCATCAGGTCAAAGGCATGCAAGCGCCCCATCAGCCAGGCGGCGCGCAGACCGAGCTCCCCGTCGCGGCGGTAGATCTCGCCGATCGCCGCGCCATTCGGATACTGCTGAACGAGCGGCGGGCGGATGCGTTGAACGCGTCCGCCTTCCTGGTCGATGAGCACGGGCGCATTCGGATTGCCGATGCTGTCGCGAAGGGCTGCCACCAGATCCGAGATCTGCTGCGCCTCGCCAATGTTGCGCCCGAACAGGATGAAACCCCACGGGCGTTCTGCCGCGAAGAAATCGCGCTCGTCGCTCGTGAGGGAAAGGCCCTTGCAGCCGGAGATAAATGCTTTTGATTCGCTCATCCCAAAAGCATAGAGCGCGGGCTGCCCGGCGCGAAGTCACAAAGACAGGGCCCCCCACTCATTTCACAAGGTCATGGGGCAATTGGAAGCCCGAAAACGCGAAAGGCGCGGCCTCCTCGGCCGCGCCTTTCGTCAACTCGATCACTATGCCCGTTTACTTGGTAACCAGGCAGCTTCCGCCGGCGCCCTTGTACTTGGAGCAAAGGGCATTGGCCTCGTCCTTCGAACCGGCCGGGATACGGACGCGGTAGTAGGTGCCCTTGCCGGCGATTTCCGCCTTGCGGATGTCGACACCGCGGCCGCCAATGACGCTTCCGAACTTGTTCGACAGGCTGTTGTAGGACTTCTGCGCCTCGGCTTCGGACGGCAGAGAGGCGACCTGGATGAAGTAGCCACCGGCCGGAACCGATGCGGTGGCAACCTGCTGTGCCGGCTGCGTCTCAGCCGGGAGAGCGGCCTGCTCTTGCGCCGGGCGGGCGTTTTCCACCGGCTGTGCGGCCGGGCGGGTCTGCGGCGTCGGAGCCTTTTCGCCACCGGCGGAAGCCGTCGTCGTAACGCTGCGCACCGGAACCTGCTCGATGTTGGCGTTGCCCGTTGCTGCGAGCGCGACCTGGTCGGTGCTGGCGGAAGCCTGACCTGCAGCCGCGACGTCGTTCGAAGGCGTTGCGGGCAGCGGCTGGGTCGTGCCGGCGACATCGGTCGCCGGTGCTGCAACCGGCTCTTCGCGAGCGACCAGCGTTCCATCCGGCTTGACGATCATCGTGCGCACCTTCCTCGGTGCGACGGCCGGCGTCTTGTCTTCTTCTTGGGCCGCGGTCTCGCTATTGCCGCCATCCGGCAGCAGGCGATCGCCGTCCTCTTCGTTCGGCAGAGCCGTCTGCAGGGTTTCGGCCTCGTTGCTGCCTTCGAGCGGCAGGGTTTCCGGCGTCAGCGTCCTCTGGACGACATCCATCGGCTCCTCGGTCGAAGAGACCAAGGCTTCCTGCTGCGGCGCGCCAGCCTGAGCACCGGCAACGCGATCATAAACCGCCTTGTCCTGGTTCGGCACGGTCTTGCCGCCCTTCTCCTCGGGCACGACCTTGACCGGGGCCTTGTCCGCCAGAATGATCTTCGGGCCTTCGGCCGAGTTGACCGCGCCGCTACCGCCCATCCAGGCGTAGACGGCAGCGCCACCAAGGATGATGACGCCGGCAACGCTTGCCGCCAGCAACATCGTGCGCTGCGAGCGACGGCCGGTGCCATATTCGCGGTATTCGCCGGCATCCTGCTGGCCCTGCGCCGCGGAAAGCCGTTCGGCATCGCGGGCGACGGCCGGGCGTTCGACGATCGAGCGGCGGAAGTCTTCTTCCATCGCCTTCTCAAATTCGTCGAAATCGTCAAGCGAGCCCTGACCCAAGGCCGGAGCAGCGGCAACAGCCGGCGCCGGACGGGCCGGTTCTACCTTTTCGACGGCAGCCGGACGGGTTTCCTTCACCGGAGCCGGCGTTCCGAAGAGCTGGGCCATTTCCGCATCGATATCGAGATCGTAGTCGGCCGGATAGGCGACCGGCTTCTCCGTCTCGATGACCGGCAGCTGCGGCACGTCCATGTCCGCGATCGGCGCCACGCCGTTCTCGGCTTCGGAAATCATCGAAGGATCGAAGGGCAGCGTGCTCTCGGGTTGTGCTTCCTGGCGCTCGACCGGCGCGGGGGCGACGTAAGGTTCGACGAACCGCTCCGGCTCGCGCTGCGGAATGGCGGCCTGCACGGCCGGCTTCACCGGTGTTTGCGGTACGACGGCGGCAACGACCGGCTCATCGAAAACAACGTCAGCAAAGTCGAGCTTCAGCGCCTCGTCGGAGAGCTCCATTTCGAAGTTCTCGATGTCGAAGCTCGGCTCGTGCTCCGGCTGCGCAACTGGCTTGGCCGCCTCGGCCACGGGTTCCGCGACCTGGACTGGGGCAGCAGCGACGGCAGTAACCGGCGCAGCAACAGCTGCAACGGGCGTTGCGACCGACGATACCAGCGGGCCGGCAAAGGCACGCTGCTGGCTGGCACCCGAGGCGGATGCGACCGGCGTCGCCCGGCTGAAGGTGGGCGTAAAGGGATAAGGGCTCTTCTTTATCGGAGCGGCAGTGGCAGCCGCTGGCGCGACCACCGGTGCCACGACAGGCTGCGTTTCCGAATGAAGAGCGGGATGCGATTGGACCGCGGCGGCAACCATCGCGGCAACCGGCGGAACCGGGAACCGTTCGATGTCGGCCAAGAGATCGTCGCGAGCGACATCCTGCTCGACGACTGGCTGAGCTGCGATCAGGTCTTCCTGATAGGAAGGCTCAATCTGATAGGAAGGCACAATTTCGCGCTCTTCGGCCACCACATCGAAGCGCGGCTGTTCAAAGGCCGAAAACGCATCTGCAACCGGAGCCGGCTCGGCCCAGGCCGAAGCGGCTTCGACGGCCGGCGGCTGCCACGTATTGACGATCTGGTCACGTGGATCGCTTTCCTGCGGCTCGACGTGAGGAGCAACCTCGGCAACATCGTCCGACAACAGGTCGGCTTCGCCAAGCGACAACTCGAGTTCGCGTTCAAGGTCGAACGCCGGCTCATCGACGTAGGCCTCAGTGTTGCCGGCTTCGGCAACCTGCGGCGCGACGGAGAAGGCGTGAACCTCGGCATAGTCCTCGTCAGCGACGGGGGCTGGCGCCGACTCGACGCGTTCGGGCTGGAGGAACACCGGCTCTTCAAGCTCGGCAACGGGCTCCGCCACCGGCTCTTCGTGCACGACGACGCGTTCTGCTACCGGCTCGAACCGAGGCTCATCTTGTTCGGCTACAGCCTCGAACCGCGGTTCTTCGATCGGAGCCGGCTGGACTGCAGCCGGCTGCGGCACGGACCGCGGCGCGTCGTAGCTGTCGAACGCGCGAAGCAGTTCGTCTTCGAGATCGAAGGCGGGGTCTTGACGCACCGCCTCCTGGTGTCGCTGCAGTTCCTGCAACTGTTGGACGGCCGGCCGGGCATCGTAACCGACGATCCGGGCGAGTTCGGCCAACGGATCATCGTCTGCCAATACATCGAATTCAGCCGGCCCGCTTCGTGCGAATTGTTTGTCTGCCATGCTCTCCACTCACAATTGCCTGTATCGCTGTGCCAGTGCATTGTGGGAAAATGGTGACAATACTTATCGCATTTCCTCCGGTGCGGAGGTGCCTGTAATAGACAGGCCGGATTTCAATACCGAAGCGACAGCATGCACCAGCCCGAGTCTGGCAGTACTTAATTCTCTATTTTTATCGTTAACAAAACGTAATTCTGGATTCTCTTTACCTTTGTTCCAATGACCGTGGAAGGCGGCGGCAAGATCATACAGGTAAAACGCGATGCGATGCGGCTCCTGAGCCTGCGCCGCAGCCTCGATGACTCGCGGATATTCTGCGAGCTTGGCAACGAGCTGCAGCTCAGCCGGATCCGAGATCTGGCCCAGAACGGCACTGGCGAGATCGGCCGATTCGAGGTTCAGGTCCGGGAATGCTTCCGCAGCCTGGCGGAAGACCGAGCGGCAGCGCGCATGCGCATACTGCACGTAGAAGACCGGGTTATCCTTTGACTGTTCTGTTACTTTAGCAAAATCGAAGTCGAGCGGTTCCGAGTTCTTCCGGTAGATCATCATGAAGCGCACCGGATCGCGGCCGACTTCATCGACGACGTCGCGCAGCGTGACGAAGTCACCGGAGCGCTTCGACATCTTCACCGGCTCGCCGTCGCGGAAGAGCTTGACCAGCTGGCACAACAGAACCGTAAGCTTCGACGATCCGCCCGAGACGGCGCGCGCCAGCGCTTCCAGACGCTTGACGTAGCCGCCGTGGTCGGCGCCGAGCACATAGATCATCTCGTCGAAGCCGCGGTCGAACTTGTCCTTGAAATAGGCAACGTCGGCGGCGAAGTAGGTATAGCTGCCATCCGACTTGATCAGCGGCCGGTCGATATCGTCACCAACCTCGGTCGAGCGGAACAGCGTCTGCTCGCGATCTTCCCAGTCTTCCGGCAACTGCCCCTTCGGCGGCGGCAGCGTGCCCTTGTAGACGTGACCCTTGAAGGTCAGGTCGTTGATCGCGGTGCGGATGGCGGCAGCACCGTTCGCGTGCAGCGTGCGCTCGGAGAAGAAGACGTCGTGATTGACGTTCAGCGCCGCGAGATCCTCGCGGATCATCGCCATCATCGCGTCGATCGTCCGGTCCTTGACGAGCGGCATCCACTTGTCTTCGGGCATCAGTCGAAGGCTGGTGCCGTATTCGTCGGCGAGCGCCTCGCCGACCGGCACGAGATAATCGCCCGGATAAAGGCCCGGCGGGATCTCGCCGATCTCTTCACCGAGAGCCTGGCGATAACGCAGGAATGCCGACCGTGCGAGAACGTCGATCTGCGACCCCGCATCGTTGATGTAGTATTCCTTGGTGACCTCATAGCCGGAGAAGGCCAGAAGGTTGGCCAGCGCGTCGCCGACAACGGCGCCACGGCAATGGCCGACATGCATCGGGCCGGTCGGGTTGGCCGATACGTATTCGACGTTGACCTTGCGGCCGCCACCGAGTGCGCTGCGGCCGTAGTCGACGCCCGCACGCGCCATGTCCGACAGCAGCTTCTGCCAGTAGGAAACCGAAAGGCGGACGTTGATGAAGCCCGGACCGGCAACGGAAACGTCGGTGACTTCCGGGTCCTGCTTGAGCTTCTCGACGATGAGTTCGGCAAGCGCGCGGGGGTTCATGCCGAGCGGCTTTGCCAGCACCATCGCAGCATTGGTCGCAACATCACCATGGCTCGGATCGCGCGGCGGCTCGACATTGACACGGCCGAAGTCAAGCTCGGATCGCTTTTCTCGAACGCTTTCAAGCGTTTCGAGAATGTCCTTAATTCTTGATTCGAAGTCCGTGAAGAGATTCATCTGATCCGTCCGCTTTTCCCGGCCACGAGTGACCGGCGCAAAACTCAAAAAGGAGGCTCGGTTCGGCCGAACCGTAAGCCTCCGGGCGGGGCGTCCCTAGCGCAAATCGGGCGTATGGTCAAACAAGCGCTTGTGCACGCTGATCGCAAAAGTGTCAGTCATGCCGGCGAGGTAGTCGCCGACGTGCCGCGCCCGCGCCGGCTCCGCCATGCCGGCAATCTGGTCGATCCAATAGTGCTCCCGCATCAGCTGCGGGTCGTCCATGAAGGCATGGTAGAGCTCGCAGACGATCGAGGCGGCATTTTCGCGCACGCGCATGACTTCCGGGTGCCGGTAGATCCGGGTCATCAGCAGGCGCTTGATCTGCTTGTCCGTCTCGCCCATCTCCTCGGAGAAGGTCGCCATCACGGTGCCGGCCTGGCGCACATCAGCAGCGCTCTGCGGGCGTATCTCGCCGATGCGCTGTTGCGCGACGCCGATCACGTCCTCGACCATCGCCGTGATCTGCCGACGCATGATCTCATGCGTGAAGCGGCTGCTCTCAAGACCGGGATAACGGTCGTGAACCTCGCGCATCAGGCGCGCGAGAAACGGCACGTCCTCGAGCATTTCGAAGGTGAGATAGCCGGCCCGCAGGCCGTCGTCGATGTCATGGGTGTTGTAGGCGATATCGTCGGCGATGGCCGCGACCTGCGCCTCGAGGCTCGCAAAGCTCGCCAGTTCCAGATCATGCAGCGCGCAATAATCAAGGATCGGTTGCGGCACCGGCCCACGGGTGCCCTCACCGTCTGCAGTCAGCAACGGCCCGTTGTGCTTGACCAGGCCTTCCAGGCTCTCCCAGGTCAGGTTCAGCCCATCGAACTCGGCGTAGCGCCGCTCGAGCTTGGTGACGATGCGCAGCGACTGGGCATTGTGATCGAAGCCGCCATAGGGCTTCAGCATGTCGTGAAGGGCATCCTCGCCCGTATGGCCAAAGGGCGTGTGGCCGAAATCGTGCACGAGAGCGACGCCCTCGGCCAGATCTTCGTCGAGCTTGAGCGCGCGCGCCAGAGCCCGGGCGATCTGCGCCACCTCGATCGTGTGCGTCAGGCGGGTGCGGTAGTGATCGCCGTCGGCGGCAATGAAGACCTGCGTCTTGTGCTTCAGGCGGCGAAACGCCGTGGTGTGCACGATGCGGTCGCGGTCGCGCTGAAAATCGGAGCGCGTCGCGCTCGTCGCTTCGGGAAAGAGCCGGCCGCGTGTCATCCAGGGATTCGACGCGAACGGCGCATGTTCACCATAACCGAAGCCGAGCGCATTTTTGTCGAATGTCATCTTCCACCTAATTCGTCGTCCCATTGACGGGGCATTCAAGCCTTCATACCTATAGTGAAAGCTACGGAAACGCGTGATGCAAGATCGACCGATTCCGCAAGCGGAGGCAACGGCTTGGCCGCCGGTCTTGAATAAAGCCCCGAAACCGGCCAGATCGCGTGCTTGAATATAGGGCAATTCTCTCCGGTTCTTGACCCCGGCAGGAGGCAGATATGACGCATGAAACCGTGACCCTCTCGGATGCTGCAGCGAAGCGGATCGCCACGATCCTGCGTTCCGACAGCCACAACAACGCCATGAGGGTGTCCGTCGAGGGCGGCGGCTGCTCGGGCTTTTCCTACAAGTTCGACCTGGTCGACAGCAGCAATGATGACGACCTGGTCCTGGAAAAGCACGAGGCAAAGGTGCTGATCGACAGCCTGTCGCTTGTCTATATGGGCGGCTCGGAAATCGACTTCGTCGACAACCTGCTCGGCCAGTCGTTTCAGATCAAGAATCCGAATGCGGTTGCAAGCTGCGGATGCGGAACGAGTTTCTCCATCTGACGCCAGCGCCTCACGCCTTCTTCGCCGGCTCCGTTTCAACCACGAACGGAGCCGTTTGCGTCAGAGATAGGGCGATCCCAGCCAGAGAATGCGGTTCGCCAATCGATCGGCGAAGGACTTCTTGCGCAGCCTTTCGAGCGTGACCGGCTCCGCTGAGGCGAGAATGTCGGAGATCGTGCGATTGATCGCCTCGGCGAACCCTTGGTCGAGAACCTCGAGATCGAACTCGAAATTAAGCCGCAAGGAGCGTGGGTCGAGATTGGTGGACCCGACATAGGCCCAGCGGTCGTCCACGGTCAAAAGCTTGGAGTGGTTGAAAGCCCCCTTCGCCCGCCACACACGACAATGGCCCTTCAGCACCTGATCGAACTGCGCAGTCATCGCCCTGTCGACCAGTAGCAGATTGTTGACCGCGGGAACGATGACATCCACCTCGACGCCGCGGCGCGCGGCCGTGACGAGCGCGCTGATGAGTTCGCGGTCCGGCAGAAAATAGGGCGACATCACCCGGATGTTCTTCTGCGCGACCGAAAACGCCCCCATGAGCATCTTGTGATTGGTCTCGTTGGTGGCGTCCGGCCCGGATGGCACGGCGCGCATCAACACCGACGGCGCCTCGGCCGGCAGCGGCGCCTCTTCGATCGCCCAGGCGGAACCCGCCAAAACCTCGCCGCTTGAGAATTGCCAATCTTCGGCCGAGACCTGGAAGATATCGGCGACCACCGGCCCGAGCATGCGGAAATGCGTGTCCTGCGCCGGTGACTGACCGGCGATCTCACTGGTGAAGCCCACCCGGATGTTCATGCCGCCGGCAAAGGCAACTTGACCGTCGACCACGAGGATCTTGCGGTGCGTGCGCAGGTTGGCATAGGGCAGCCGTAGCCCCATGATGATGTTGCCGTTGAACACCGCCGTCGGAACGCCTGCCGCCTCCAGGTACCCGACAATGCTCGGCACAGAGTAACGCGCGCCAACGGCGTCGATCAGCACCCGCACCTCGACGCCGCGCGCCACGGCCGCGATCAGAGCGTCGGCAAAGCGCAGGCCGATGACGTCGCGATCGAAGATATAGCTTTCGAGCAGGATCGAGCGCCGCGCGCCAGCGATCGCTTCCAACATCGCGGCATAGGCGGCGTCGCCGCCGGCGAGCACCGATATGCGATTGCCCGTGCACATGCGATGGCGCGAAACGCGGTCGCCGAGTATCTTCATCGCCGCAAACCGGTCGCCGAACCGCACCGCTATGTCAGCGTCCGACACGTCGAAGCGGCCGAACTGATCCGGCCCCTGCCCGCGCAACAGCGCGCGCTGCGAGCCGATCGAGGAGCGCCTGATGCGGTTGATGCCGCCAACGGCGTATATCAGTGCGCCGACGATCGGCGAAAGCAGGACGACACCGACCCAGCCGGCCGCGGCGCGCACGTCGTCCTTCGTCATCGCGGCATGAATGGCCGCGGGGATGCCAAGCGCGAAGGACAGGAGCGCCAGGATATGCGGCCAATAATTCTGCACGAGATCGATCATGGGCGGGACTATAGCCGGCCATCGGGCGGAATCAATTCGGCGCCTGAAGCGTATACCGTATCGACCGCCGCTGCCCCGATAAGAAGCGCCGGCGCGCTTCGCGCGCGCTGTTGAAAACCCGCAGGTAGCGGATTTGTCAAAAGAATCCGGAGCGGCTAGAAATGAGCCCGCCAAGGACTTAACCGACATGGAAGGGCGTTTCGAGCCATGAAGATTGCCACCTGGAACATCAATGGCGTCAAGGCGCGAATCGACAGCCTGTTGGCCTGGCTGAAGGAAAGCGGGCCGGATATTGTCTGCCTGCAGGAAATCAAGTCGGTAGACGACGGCTTTCCGCGCCTCGAGATCGAAGCGCTCGGCTATCATGTCGAAACACACGGCCAGAAGGGCTTCAATGGCGTCGCGCTGCTTTCTAAGCTGCGGCCGGACGAGGTCAACCGGGGCCTGCCTGGGGACGATACGGACGAACAGTCACGGTTCATCGAAGGTGTCTTCTCGGTCGAAGGCGGCGTGATTCGCGTCTGCTCGCTCTACCTTCCGAACGGAAATCCCGTCGACAGCGAGAAGTACCCCTACAAGCTCGCCTGGATGCGCCGGCTTGAGGCCTATGCGAAGCAGCGCCTGTTGCTCGAAGAACCCTTCATCCTTGCCGGCGACTACAACGTCATCCCTGAGGAACACGACTGCTGGGACATCAGGGTCTGGCAGAACGACGCCCTCTTCCTGCCGGAAACGCGCGCGGCATTTCGTCGGCTACGCAATCTCGGCTTCACCGACGCGGTGCGCGCGACGTCGGACGCTGTGCCGCTCTATACGTTCTGGGATTATCAGGCCGGCTGCTGGCCGAAGAATTTCGGCATCCGCATCGACCATCTGATGCTGTCGCCGGAGGCAACCGACCGCCTGGTGTCGACATCCATCGACAAGCATGTCCGCGCCTGGGAGAAGCCCTCGGACCACGTGCCCGTGATCGGAACGTTTTCGTTCGCGCCCACTTCAGCCTAAGGCGCGTTATTCCAGATCTTACTATGTGGAGAATGATCCCTGGGCCGGGCCGGTTTGGGGATCGTCCGACGAAACAATCAGTCGTCGTCGCCCTGCATATGCAGGTTCTGCGACAGTGCGATGGCCGTGCGCCGATCGTCCTCGCTGGCAAGCGAGAAGGCCTGCTCCTGCATCGATTGCATCCAGGGCCGATCCTTCGGCGAACACTGATCGAGCGCCGCGGTCATGAACGCAAGACCACGAACGGTCTGGCCTTCCTGGAAAATCACGTTGCCAAAGACACCCATGGCGCCGGCGTGACCGCTCTTGCGCGCACGGTTGAGCCACTTCTTGGCCTGCTGAACGTTCACGCTACCGCCCTCGCCCGACAGGAGCATGCGCGCGAGCTGGAACTGCGCCTCGGCGACGCCGAAGGTCGATGCCGCTTGGAAATAGAGCTGGCGCGCCTGGGACAGGTCGGACTTGATCGGGCTGTCGGGAATACCACGGCGATAATAGCCGGCAAGGGAGATCAACGCGTTGACGAAGTAACCGGTGTCTTCCGAGCCCGGCTCTACGCCCTGCTGGGCGATTTCGCTGTAGATCTTGAAGGCTTCGAGGTCGTTCTCGGCGACACCGTCGCCATAGGCGTACATGTTGGCGAGAGCCCAGCGGGAGCCGGTGTGGCCCTTTTCGGCAGCGTATTTGTAAGCTTCTACGGCCTCGTCCTTGCGGCCATTCTTGTAGGCGGAAAACCCGAACTTGAAGAGGGCGAAAGGACCCGATTCCTTGGTGACGCCCGCACCGGGATCAAAAGCGTAGGCCGGCATGGCGAGGGTCCCACAGACCGCCAGCGACACGCCGAGTATCGCAACCTTTAGTGACTTTAGTTCACCCGCAAGCATCACAGTCTAATTCTTCCGTTCCAGCCGGCCACGCCGAACCCATCACCGCTGCAAACACACAAGCCCGGACGACCCGCCGCCGCGAACTTCACCCACTTCGCCGACCGAGCCGACGCAATCTTTCCACAATGAAACTTCGACATAGTTCCCGAAGCTGTCATTTTAATGGACCACTTGCACTGGCGTGCCGCAGGCCACATCTGTCATGACGGTCGTCGATCCAAGTTTCATTTCACCCCAAACGCTGCAGGTATCACACTCACATTGCAGGCTTGTTCCTATATCGCTGCTCCCTGTTTGTGGCGGGAAATGGACATAGCCGGAACGAGTCTGATCCTAGCAAACTCTAGCATTAAAAGTGTTGCTGAATCGTCACATTGCGGGACAGTGCGGACGCGTGGTTAAGGGGCTCCACACAAAAGAAAGGCCCGGTAAAAACCGGGCCTTGAGCAATGAGTAGGGCGAAGGGTCAGAACTTGACTTTGACAGATGTCGAAATGGCGCCGACAAAATCGCTGTCGAAATCATAGGAAACGCGCTTGCCGTACTCGCGACCATCCTTGGTGACGACGCCGGAATGCCCGCCGGTCATGAGACCGACCGCACCGGCCAAGCGCCATTCGATGTTCTCGCTCGCCGCATAGGAAACACCGGCACCCAGCGTCCAGGTGTCGGTCTGCGATCCAAGGCCAGTGCTCGTACCACGATCCCAGGTCAGGCTGGCCGCTCCGCTCCATTTTTCATCGAACTTGTGTCCTACGCCACCCGAAACCGTCCAGCCGTCGCGATAGAGGAGATCCAGAGATGTGGCTTCAACTACGCTTCCGGTCGTACAGGCAACGGCACCGCGTGTGGAGGTCGGGCAGAAGGGCAGGCTTTGAAGCTGGCTCCAGTCCGTCCACTTGACCGAGCCGAAGACGACCCAGCCTGGAGCCACACCGGTCTGGATCTTGAATTCGAGCGAGTCCGGCATGTCCGCCGTGCCATAGACGTCGGTAACCTTGCCAAACAGCGGGTTGCCGGGAACCTTGATCTCGCGCAGATCGAGCGTGCCGGTGACATCACCCAGATCGACGGCGCTGTTGTAGACTAGGCTCGCACGAACGGCATACTCCGGGATTTCGTAGGCAACGCCAGCACGCCAGCCGTAGCCGTCACCTTCCAGCTTCAGCCGACCGACACCCGTTCCGAAAGCGGCAGGAAGATTGCCCAGCGCCAGTCGATCCTTGAAACCGCTGACCTCCTGATAGAAGACACCACCAATGACCCGAAACTGGCCAGGCCCGACAGCCCACTTATACGAGCAGGTCGCCGCATAGTTGTCGCTCTTGATCTTGGTCTCGATGTTGTCGTTGGCGCCCGCCCAATTGATGCCTGGATTACTGTGCGCACCCCAGGGCTGCGAGTAATCAGCCATACAGTCCACACTGTCGCCAAAACCGGCCTTGATGCCGACACGCGGCACCCAGTAGCTTTCTGTGTCCCGAATGCCCTCGCTCGGACGATTGCTGAGATCGCCGTCACCGCCGAGCAAAGGGCTGGTTCGGTTGCCATCCTTCACATTGTTCAGTTCACGCTGCGGATTAACATAGGTCGCCGATGCTTCTGCAGCATAGTCCGACGGATCGAACAGCAGATCGATATTGTAACCACCGCGCTCAAGACCGCCCGCGTGCGCGGCGGAGGCAAACAGCAAACCCGCTGCTACCGACAGAACACCCCGCTTAAAATTCATGTGAGCCATCCAGCTCCTCCCCCTGCACTGCAAACTGCGACATTCCACCTCATGTCGTGTGGGCCGAAGTATTCTCACGATCCCGTGAAATCGCAAATGCGAGATCTAGCAGGTAGCACGCTCGATCGGTCACAGAATTTACGTAAGATTCTCATGATTTAGCCACAATGGCGCCAGATCGGAACCATTTTTCTAAAATCATGGATGAAATCCACTAAATTAGAATGGATTTCCAAACCATCGAAAACCTGTGTCACCGGAACAACATTATCGCTTTTTGCGGTAGAACGGCGAAAAACTCCGTTGAAGTTCCGTTCAAACACCACGCGCGCTTAATCGCTCGCCCAGCGGATTCAACTGATCGAATCAATGCCAAATCTCGATAGGCGGAAGTTTATCTTGTATTTCTAAAATAAAAATCCGCGGCATTTCTGCCGCGGATTTCGATTCTTGACCGTCGCGCATTCCCTTGAACGCCCGCGTCGTTCCCGGCGAATTTCTCGCCTCAGCCGGCCTCGGCGACGCGCGTCAGCGCAACGCTCAGCGATTCCTTCTGGAGATCGAGTTCGACGAGACGCTCACGTTCCGCTTCGACCAGCTCCGGCTTGGCGTTGGCGACAAACTTCTCGTTTGCCAGCTTGCCGAGGATGCGCTCGCGCTCGGCTTCCACCTTGGCGATCGCCTTCTCAAGCCGCGCTTTCTCGGCCGAGAGGTCAATCAGGTTTCCGAGCGGCAGGCAGGCCGTTGCCTCGCCAACGACGATCTGGGCGCTGCCGCGCGGGGCGACGGTGGCGTGATCGATGTGCTCGACACGCGCCAGGCGACCGATCGCCTGGGCATGCTGCTGCAGGCGCTCGCGCGTCAGGTTGTTGGCACCGACCACGATCAACGGTGCCGTTGCCGCCGGCGGAACGTTCATCTCCGAACGGACCGAACGAATGCCCGAGACCAGATCGATCAGCCAGTTGATCTCGTCGGCCGCCGTGTCATCGGCATAGGACGGCGCCGGCCATTCGGCGTGGCACAGCAACGTCGAGCGCTCCTGCCCCTCGCCCGCCGTCTGCGCCCAGAGTTCTTCCGTCATGAACGGCATGAATGGGTGCAGCAGCTTGTAGATCTCGTCGAGAACGTAAGCGACGCAAGCCTGCGACTCGCGCTTTGCCGCTTCGTCCTCGCCACCGAAGATCGGCTTCAGCAGTTCTAGGTACCAGTCGCAGAACTGGTTCCAGACGAACCGGTAGAGGCTGCCGGCCGCGTCGTTGAAGCGATAGGCATCGAGCGCCTCGGTAACGTCCCGGATGGTGCGCGACAGTTCCGTCAGGATCCAGCGGTTGACGGTGAGCGACGAGGCTTCGGGAATGAAGCCATCACTGCTGGTCACGCCGTTCATCTGGGCAAAGCGCGTCGCGTTCCACAGCTTGGTGCCGAAGTTGCGGTAGCCGGCAATGCGCGCCGGGTCGAGCTTCACGTCGCGCCCCTGGGCCGCCATGATCGCCAGCGTGAAGCGCAGGGCGTCGGCGCCGTATTCGTCGATCAGTTCGAGCGGATCGATGACGTTGCCCTTCGACTTCGACATCTTCTGGCCGTTCTTGTCGCGAACGAGCGCATGGACATAGACCGTATGGAACGGCTCGACCGGGGTACCGTCGGCATCCTTCATGAAATGCAGGCCCATCATCATCATCCGGGCGACCCAGAAGAAGATGATGTCGAAGCCGGTGACCAGAACATCGGTCTGGTAATACTTCTCCAGTTCCGGCGTCTCGTTCGGCCAGCCGAGCGTGGAGAACGGCCAGAGCGCCGAGGAGAACCAGGTGTCGAGCACGTCTTCGTCGCGCGTCAGGATTTCGCCCGGCTTGAAGTTCTCGAGCAAGTCCTCGACATAGGCCTTCATCGGGCCTTCATGCGCCAGATAGTGCTGGATCGCGGCGTGCAGCGCCTCTTCCTCGGTCTTTTCGACGAAGACCTGGCCGTCCGGACCATACCAGGCCGGAATCTGATGCCCCCACCAAAGCTGACGGGAAACGCACCAGGGCTGGATGTTTTCCATCCACTCGTAATAGGTCTTTTCCCAGTTCTTCGGAACGAAGTTGGTGCGGCCTTCCTTGACAGCGGCGATCGCCGGCTTCGCCAGCGTCTTCGCATCGACGTACCATTGTTCCGTCAGGCGCGGCTCGATCGGCACGCCACCGCGATCGCCATGGGGAACCATGTGCTTGTGCGGCTCGATCTTGTCGAGCAGGCCCGCCTCTTCGAAGATGCGGACGATGATCTTGCGCGCTTCGAAGCGGTCCTTGCCTTCGAGTTCGTCCCAGGCGCCATGCAGGGCAGCCGGATCGCTGAGCCCTTCGAGGAAATCCTCGTTGTCCTTGATGGTGATGCGCCCTTCGATCGTCATGATGCTGATCGCGCGCAGACCGGCGCGCTTGCCGACGTCAAAGTCGTTGAAATCATGCGCAGGTGTGATCTTCACCGCGCCGGTGCCGGCGGTCGGGTCCGCGTAGTCGTCGGCAACGACCGGAATACGGCGACCGACGATCGGCAGGATGACGTGCTTGCCGATCAGCGGCTTGTAGCGCTCATCCTCGGGATTGACGGCGATGCCGCTGTCTCCGAGCATGGTTTCGGGACGGGTGGTGGCAACGACGAGATAATCGCGCTTTTCCCACTCGGTCGCCTTGCCGTCTTCATCGAAGGCAACCGGATAGTCGAAGGTGACGCCGGGCTCGAGCGGATAACGCAGGTGCCAGAGGTTGCCGTTGATCTCGTGCTGCTCGACTTCCAGATCCGATATCGCGGTCAGAAGCTTCGGGTCCCAGTTGACCAGGCGCTTGTCCTTGTAGATCAGGCCTTCCTTGTAGAGCGAAACGAAGACCTCAAGAACGGCCTCGGACAGCCCTTCGTCCATGGTGAAGCGTTCGCGCGACCAGTCACAGGACGCGCCGAGCCGCTTCAACTGGTTGAAGATGAGCCCGCCCGATTCGGCTTTCCATTCCCAGACCTTCTCGATGAAGGCTTCGCGGCCCATCTGCCGGCGATGCTGCTGGCTCTCCATCAGCTTGCGCTCGACGACCATCTGGGTCGCGATGCCGGCATGGTCCATGCCTGGCTGCCACAACACGTCCTTGCCGCGCATGCGTTCAAAGCGAACGAGCACGTCCTGAAGCGTGTTGTTGAGCGCGTGGCCCATGTGCAGCGAACCCGTCACGTTCGGCGGCGGGATCACGATGCAGAAACTGTCGGCGCCGGGCTTGGCACCCGCCCCTGCACGAAACGCGTTTTCTTCGTCCCACTTCTTGGCGATACGCGGGTCGACGGATGCGGAATCGTAGGTCTTATCAAGCATTTTGGAGCCAATTTACGAGATTGATGTCAGCGTCTTGTAAACAAGAACGGCCGGTGCAAGTCAACATGAACGCAAAAAGCCGCGACGATCGCGCGGCTTCCTTGATGTTCGGCTTCGGCTTTTAGCGCCGAGGGCCGCGTGCAACCCGCTCGATCTCCTCGCGAACGAGCCGCTCGACAAGCGTCGGAAGATTGTCGTCGAGCCATTCCTGCAGCATCGGCCGCAGCATCGCCTCGGCAATTTCATCAAAGGAACGTCGCGATCCCTGATCCACTGCGTGGGCAAGGTCGCCGAAGGACTGAGCGACCTTGCGGCCGACCTCCGGGGAGACGATCGCCGCAAGTGCCGTCTCCGGCGCGGGCGCATCCAGCGCGACAGCTGCCACGGGCGGAATCGCGCTTAAAACTTCCGGTAGTTCGACTGGCAGGGGCGCGGCGACCTCCGGCTCGGCCGGCGCCTCAACTTCGGCAACCGGCTCGATCACCGGCGCTTTCGGGGCAGAAACCGCGGCCATGCGCGAGGTGACGACAGGGCTGTCCTGAATGGCGACGACCTGCGGCGCAGGCTGAACCTCCCGTGCGGGAAAACCCGTGGCATGACGCTCGGAGGCGGCCCGAACCCGCGCCGCGACATCGGCCAGCGAAAGCGGCGGCTGTGCTGCCGACGACGGCTCCGTCTGTACCGCCGGGCTGTCCACGGCCGGCGCGACGGAGGCCGACTTGGGGGGCTCGTCCCGCTCATCGCGTCGGCCAAAGGCGATCGTCTCGATCTCGCTGTCGATGGTCAGCTCGATCTCGTCGCTGGCCTCGTCCTCGAACTGCTCCTGCGGCGCGAATCCGGCCTGGCCGGGTTCGTTGCTCTCAATGATCTTGCGAATGGATGCCAGGATTTCATCCATCGACGGTTCACGCGCGACATTGAGCTGTGCCATTTCCATCCTCGTTTGACGCGGCAGACATGTGTTCCAAAACTGGACATGCGCCGATTTCCGACAAACCTTAAGTGAGTTCGTGGACGAAACAAACGCCACGAATCAGTCCCCCGGATTCTTGCACAGATTTGTTTTCAGGGAAAAAATAGAAACGCCCCGGGGATACCGGGGCGCTCCTGCAATTTCTGGAAAGACGAGAGGACGCTCTTAGCGACCGTCCACGGTCCGCAGGCCGATCCACTTGTCCTTGACCGCCTCGTAGTGCTCCTCGGAGCGATATTCCGCGACCTGAAGCCCCTGGTCCTTGACCGTCAGCCGCGCGGAGGCCGCTAGCAGCGAATAGCTGGCGACAACGGCGTCGCGTTGCGCCAGAGCGAGGAGTTCCTGCGCCTGAAGCACGTCCTGCTGCGAATCGAGTACGTCGAGGGTCGTGCGCTGGCCGACCTTGCGCTCTTCGATCACACCATCGAGCGCCAGCTTGGCAGCGGAAATCTGCGCCTTGTTGGCAGAGATGCGCGCAATCGCGGCTTCCAGCTGAGCATAGGCGGAGACGATGGTCTGCTGCACCGAAGCGCGAGCGGAATCGACGAGGATGCGCTGCTGACCCAGGCGTTCCTTCGCCTGGCGGATCTGGCCGTATTCGGCACCGCCCTGGTAGATCGGAACCTCAAGGCGAGCGGTGATGCTGGAGCTGTTGGTGTCCAGACCAAGCTCGCCGGCGTTCCCGGTGGTGCGACCGACCTGACCCTGCAGCGTCACGCCCGGGAGCATCGTGCCTTCGGCCGACTTGACCTGATAACCGGCCGAATCAACGGAGTACTGTGCCGACAGAATGATCGGGCTTTCGCGCAGCCCGGTCGCGACGGCCTGATCGAGCGAACGCGGCAGGGCCTTTTGAGCCGGCGAAGCCTGCTTGATGCCCCGCGGCACATCACCGACGATCTGCACATAGGTCGCTTCGCTCTGCTTGAGCTGAGCGACGGCGACGATCAGCTGCGACTGCGCGTTGGCCAGCGACGCTTCGGCGAGGCTCACGTCCGTGCGGGTGCCTTCACCCACGTCGAGGCGGGCCTTGGCCGCGTTCACCTGCTCCTGAAGGAAGGCGATGTTCTGCTTGCGGATCGATACGAGCTGCTGGTCGCGCGCGATGTTGGAATAGATGGTCGCGGCCGAAAGGAGGATCGATATCTCGTTGGCACGCAGCGATTCGCGGGTTGCAAACACGTTCGATTCGGCGGCGCGAACATTGTTCAGTGTCTGAAAGCCGTCAAACACCATCTGGTTTACGGTGATGCCGACCTGTCCCTGGTGGATGTCTTGGCTCAGGGTCTTTTCCCTGTCGATGGTCGAAAGCGTTCCGGACGCGAAGGCCGCCACCTGGGGGCGAAAGCCAGACTTGGCGATCGGCACACTCTCATCGGTCGCCCTGAGGCCGGCCCGCGCGGCGTTCAGGTCAGGGTTGTTTGCGTAGGCTTTGGCCATTGCGCCGAAGATCGTCTCGGCCAGTACTGCTTGCGGTGCAAGCAGCAAGCTTGTCGAAACGGCGGCCATGAGGGCCGCTTTGCGGACAATCGACACCATTACTTCTCTCTCCGATCGGGGCGGCAGAGCCTGCCCTCTATTTCCGCGGCGCCGCTCTTTTTGCAAAAAGCGACCCCAACTAGACACGGCGATGAAGCGCTCACACCGCCCACTGGTGAGCAAATCACTACCACTGCACTCTTTGAAACCCGGAATCAGCATTCCGACAACTGGGCAGCCATACTCTGCGCAGCCATTTCAAAAAGAAACAAGTACCCCGTTGCGAATTGGCAACATTGTTATTTTAGCAGCGCATTTAATTGTTGATATCCCTCAATAAGTGGGACCTCAAAAAACAAATTCCTGTGCACGACGGAAGCCGGGGAGCGGCTTGACCGCGGTGTTGAAATCGGGGCGCTCGGACGTCTTTCCGTGCTCGTGCACATAGAGTTTAGCGCGAGAAGCATTGCCAAATCCTTCAACGACCACGAGCCGCCCGCCATCGCGCAGCTGACCGAACAAAGCGGTCGGCAGGACTTCGACCGAGCCGTGAACGAAGATCACGTCGTAGGGTGCCTCGGCGGCGTATCCCTTCTCGAGTTCGCCGGTTACGACGGCGATGTTGTCGTAGCCGAGGCGGGACAGCGTTTCGGTCGCGGTGGCAGCGAGGCCTTCATCGCTTTCGAGCGCGACGACCGAACCTGCAACCTGCGACAGCAATGCGGATGCATAGCCGGTGCCGCAGCCGATCTCCAGAACGACATCGGACTTGGCGATTTCGGCCAACTGGAGAAGCTTGGCGAGCGGCGACGGCTCCATCAGGAAACGCGGCGCGTTGCCGTTGGCAACCTCGAGCGCGATATCGGTGTCGATGTAGGCGAGCTCTTTCATCTTGGCAGGCACGAATTCCTCGCGCGGCACGCTCAGGAACGCGGACAGGATCGAGTGGGACGTGACATCCGTCGTGCGGATCTGGTTGTCCACCATCTTGGTGCGCGCTGCTTCGAAATTCATGGTAGTGCCCTCGTGGTCCGGATAGGCGCGGCGCCCGGTTTCGGGCAAGCACGCACGATCGTCTACTGGCTCCCGTCGGAAAGCCTTTGAGGTAAGCTCATAAATCGGCGACCGGCCGGTTTCAAGCGACAGCGGCAATTTGCGCCGGAAAAACGGGAGGGAATTGCACCGCGAACAGCGGAGGCGACACGATTGCCGGCCGGGATCAGCGTCCCGGCGCGCCTTCCAGCCCGACGAGGGCAATCTTGGTGTAGCCGGCGTTTTGGATGAGGTTCATCACCGTCATCAGCTCGCCGTAGTCGACAGCCTTGTCCGCCCGCAGCAGGACGCGTGTCTCGGTATTGCCTTCAGTCAGGCGCTTCAACTCGTCGGCAAAGCTCTCGCGTGCCGTTTCATCGTTGCCGATCGCGAGTGCCAGATCGGCTTTCAGCGTCACGAAGACCGGCTTGTCGTCCCGCGGGGCCGGCTTGGCGGCCGATTGCGGCAGGTCGACCTTCATGTCCACGGTGGCAAGCGGCGCCGCCACCATGAAGATGATCAGCAGCACCAGCATGACGTCAATGAAGGGGGTGACGTTGATCTCGGCGTTTTCGTCGAGATCGCCGCCGCCGTCGCTGATTTTTCCAGCCATGGGTCACCCGATCCTTGCGATGGTCGTCTCGGCGTGACCGAAGTCCTGGCGGCGCGGCTGCGCCTTGCGGGCCAGGCGATGGTCGAGGTCGCGGCTGACAAGCCGCTCAACGGCCGCAGCGGCATCGGCGAGAATCACCTTGTAGCCACCGACCGAGCGGGCAAAATAGTTGTAGATGACGACGGCCGGGATCGCCGCCACCAGCCCGATGGCGGTCGCCAGGAGCGCCTCCGCAATGCCCGGCGCCACGATCGCCAGATTGGTCGTCTGCGCCTTGCTGATGCCGATGAAGGAATTCATGATCCCCCAGACCGTGCCGAACAGACCGACGAACGGGCCGACGGAACCGATTGAGGCCAGGATGCCGGTGCCGCTTGTCATGCGCTTGCCGGCGCGAACCTCGATGCGGGTCAGAAGCGACGAAACACGCTCCTTAAGGCCGCCCGTCGGCGCGTGATCGATCACCGCCTCCGAGCGGGCCATCTCGTCGATCGCCGCGGCAACCATTTCGGGCGCCGGTCCCGACTTGCCGTCGAAGGCCCCCTTGACGTCTGCCAGGCCGTTGGCAGCCGACAGCAGGCGAACCGCGCGCGTCAGGCGCGCCTTGGCGCCGAAGAGTTCCAGCAGCTTGACCACAAAAATCGCCCAGGTGGCGACGGACGCCAGCGCAAGACCAATCATCACGCTCTTCACCACCACGTCGGCGGCCATGAACATGCCGATTGGAGAAAGGTCGTGCGGCAGCACCGGGCTTGCTGCGCCCTCGCCTGTTGCAGACGCGCTTTCAGCCGTCGTCGTGGCGCCTTCAACCGCGACCGGAGCCCCCTCGCCCGACGTGGCGGCTGGAGCTTGCAGCGTCGGCTGCGCCTGTGTCGCCGGGTCAACCGGCGGAACGGTTGCGGCCGTGCCCTGACCTTCCGCCACCGGCGCGGATGCGGACGGCGCGGTTGCGCCGCTCTGCGTGCCGTCAGCCGCGGGTGCGGACGTTGTCGCTTGTGCCAGGGCGGCCGTCGGAGAAGCTGCGGAGGACAGGACCAGCATTGCGGCTGCCAGCAAATTGATCGTCGATCGGGCTCGTCTCGGCATCTCGTTCCTCACGTACTGGTCCGGTTCGTCGTGTCAGGGCGAAGGGTTTGCCGTCATCCGCCGCCACCCTTGCGCGCTTCCGAGGCTGTTTACGCAAAGGAAAACCGAATGACAAGGATTTGTGGAGTTTATCAATCAAGAATAATTTCGCAACCGTCCATTGCCCAGGCTGGACCGACGTTTTCAGGGCGTCGGCTGCTCTTCGACGAAGGCGCCGCTGCGCCAATCATAGGTGCGATGCCGTTCCCAGGGACGGGCAAGCGTCGTGAAAGCCGGCCGGAATTGCATGGCGGGTGAACTGAGCCCCTCCTGCTGTTCCGCCCGGATTTCGATTGCGCCGGTGCGGCGCAGCGTACCGACATCGACGATGCGGCCTCTGTGCACTGCGCACGCTTCGGCATCGACCCGCGCAGCGACCACGATCAGGTCTGCCTGATCACACAGGGCGGGAAAGAGGCGCGGATTTTCGAGATTGACGATCGTCCAGCCGACCGCACTGCGCGCGGCGCACCATTGCTTGTCGCGGCAGACGAAACTGCCTGCCTTGCTTGCCGCGATCGCCGATGAAAAATCGGCACGGATCGCGGCAGCCTTCTCTCCCTCAATCGGCGGCGCTCTTCTGACCGCCTGTTCCATAGCCGGATAAAGACCGTCGGCCGCAGGCGGAAGCGTGGCCGGCCGCTCATGTTTCCCGACGATGAGCGCCCTTTGCCATTGCGAAAATATGAAATCCGGCGGGCGCGGCCGGTTCGTTGCGATGGCATCATCCGTGACAAAGCCGACGAGCCGGCCGTCCTCGGCGATCACAATATCGGGCCGGCTGCCGCCTTCGAATACCAGGCTGAGAAAGCCTGCGCAGATCAGCACGATGCCAGAGATTGCGAGCCAACTGCGCAGGACGCAAAGAAAGACACCGCCGATCGCGATCAGCACGAAGCCGACGGGGCCGATGCGGCCGGTCACGACCTCGCCATCGAGCGACGTCACGAACCGCGCGACGTCGAGCATCCGATCGAGACCCCACGCCATCGCCATCAAAGGCAGATGCTCGAGCCCGAACGGCATCAGCAGCATGGCGAACAGCCCGAACGGCATGATCACGATGCTGATCAGCGGCATGGTGAGAATGTTTGCGATGAGGCCATAGGCCGGCAGCCTGTGGAAGTAGGCGATCGAATAGACCGACGTTGCCAGACCGCCGATGAGGGAGGTGATCAGGATGCCTGCGGCCACGCCGGTGATGAGGCGTCCCTTATAGCGACTGCCGGACGCTTCGGTCTTTCCGGTGCGCCGTTCGCGCCAGCGCCCGTAGCCGGCAACCAGCGCCAGTGTGGCGGCGAAGGACATCTGGAAGCCTGGCCCGGCCACGGCCGAGGGCATGAGCACGACGATGACGATTGCAGCGAGTGCAACGTTGCGCAGGCTGATCGACATGCGATCGAAGAACACCGCGACCAGCATGATCGAGATCATGATCCAGGCGCGCAGTGCCGATACGGCGCCGCCCGAGATGAGAATGTAGAGGCAGACCATCAGCAGCGCACCGGCCGCAGCCACCTTCTTGATCGGCACGCGGTGCGCGAGCCCCGGCACCATGCTGAGAACGGTTCGCGCGCCGATCAGAAAGGTGCCGGCTGCCAGCGCCATATTGAGGCCGGAGATCGCCAGCACGTGCGCCAACCCAGCCTGTCGCAGCACCTCGACCGTCTCCCGGCTGATTGCCCTTTCCTCTGCGGTGACCAGTGCCGCCGCAAGCGCGCCGGTATCGCCGCCGATCGACGAGCGGATCCTCTCGCCGACCGTTTCCCGCATCGCGGCCATCGTCTTTCTCGTCGCCGAAAGCAGCGCGGCCACGGTGCCACCCTCTTCGCTCGCGGCCTTCTCGGATAACTTCGGCGCGCCGTAGAAAAACCCGACGGCGCCGATTCCCTTGAAATAACTGTCGAAGGCGAAATCGTTCAGGCCGGGCAGCGCCGGGCCTGAGGGCGGAGACAGGCGCGCCCTGCCCTCGATCAGAGCGCCGAGCGGAAACGGCTCCCCAGAGCCCCGCGTCACCAGCGTCGCCTTCAGCGGCTGACGGCGCAGCTTTGGCCGGCTCGTTTCCTCGATCTCCAGCCCGTAACGCCACCGGCCGCGATCATCCTGCTCGCGTGAAAAGACCGTGCCCCGCAGGTTCGTGGTGACCGGAGCGTCGAGAACAACCGTGTCGGTGCGCCATGTCTCGATCGCGACCAGCAGCATGCCAGCGATGAACAGCGTCACGGCAACCAGCGGAGGACCCACCGGCGCCAGTTTCCACCGACAGACCAGCGCTGCCATTCCGAAAATGCAAAGCAGCACTGCAAGATTGGCAATCCGGATATCGAAGGGCAGCGCCAGCCAGGCGAGTACACCGAAGATCAAGAACACCGGGATCAACACAAAACCGTGACCGAATGCCCGTTCCTCTTCGATCGCTGCGAGGAATGCCGGCTTGACGGCGGCAGGCCGGAAACGGGCTGTACGGCTCGCAATTGCCCGCCACGACGGCCGGAGAAACAGGGGTAGCCGCCCTGTTGCAGGCACGGTCGCCGCGATTACGGCGGCGTCGGAACCGGGCAGCCCGAAGCTGCCGCGTTCGACGTCGAGCGGCGCTTGCCGCATTTCCGTTTCGCTCATTGCGCCAACTTTAGCCCCTGACTTCGCGGCCGATCATGCAACCAACGTCTCGCAACTGCAACCGAGGCGCTATCTGCCGAAAAAAGCGGCAAACCTATATAGAATGGTACCGCACCATCATCGGACGAGCTTATTGATCTCTTTGGACTTATTGCCGTAACATGCCATTATTGCGTCGCCATATGCACATTTTCGCATCGCACAATTTGCCTTTCGTACAGCTTGGCAGTCGAAAATAAATCATATAGCAAATTCGCAACGTTCATTGTCGTGGCACGTCTGTGTGCCACGTTGCCATAAGACGGAGGGTCCGATGACTGATAAAACCGCGGTTGTAACACTCGATGGAAAGTCGGCGGATCTTCCGGTGCGATCTGGGTCCATCGGCCCTGACGTCGTGGACATCGGCTCGCTCTACAAGCAGACGAAGATGTTCACCTACGACCCGGGCTTCACGTCGACGGCGTCGTGCGAATCCAAGATCACCTATATCGACGGCGACGAAGGTGTGCTGCTCCACCGCGGCTACCCGATCGAACAGCTTGCCGAGCACGGCGACTTCCTCGAAGTCTGCTATCTGCTGCTCTACGGCGAACTGCCGACGAAGGCGCAGAAGGCTGATTTCGACTACCGCGTCACGCACCACACCATGGTGCACGAGCAGATGTCGCGCTTCTTCACTGGCTTCCGCCGCGACGCACACCCGATGGCCGTCATGTGCGGCTGCGTCGGCGCGCTCTCGGCCTTCTACCACGACTCGACCGACATCACCGATCCGCACCAGCGCATGGTTGCCTCGCTGCGTATGATCGCCAAGATGCCGACGATCGCGGCCATGGCCTACAAGTATCACATCGGCCAGCCCTTCGTTTACCCGAAGAACGACCTCGACTACGCCTCGAACTTCCTGCGCATGTGCTTCGCCGTTCCGTGCGAAGAGTATGTCGTCAACCCGGTTCTGTCGCGCGCCATGGACCGTATCTTCATCCTGCACGCCGATCACGAGCAGAACGCATCGACCTCGACGGTTCGCCTCGCCGGTTCGTCGGGCGCCAACCCGTTCGCCTGCATCGCGGCCGGCATCGCCTGCCTCTGGGGCCCGGCGCACGGCGGCGCCAACGAAGCGGCGCTCAACATGCTTGCCGAAATCGGCACGGCTGACCGCATTCCGGAATTCATCGCCCGCGCCAAGGACAAGAACGACCCGTTCCGCCTGATGGGCTTCGGTCACCGCGTCTACAAGAACTACGACCCGCGCGCCAAGATCATGCAGAAGACCACGCATGAAGTGCTCGCCGAGCTCGGCCACAAGGACGATCCGCTCCTCGAAGTGGCGATGGAACTGGAGCGCATTGCGCTGACCGACGAGTACTTCATCGAGAAGAAGCTCTACCCGAACATCGACTTCTACTCGGGCATCACGCTGAAGGCGCTGGGCTTCCCCACCACCATGTTCACCGTTCTCTTCGCGCTCGCCCGCACCGTCGGCTGGATCGCCCAGTGGAACGAGATGATCGAAGATCCGGAACAGCGCATCGGCCGCCCGCGCCAACTCTATGTCGGCGCTCCGCAGCGCGACTACGTGCCGGTCTCCAAGCGCTAAGACCGACAAAAGCACATGCAACAAGGGCCCGGTCAGCGATGACCGGGCCCTTGTTTTTGCAGCGCTGGACCGATGACGACCGGTAGTAATCGGTCGCCATGAGCGGCAACGCAATACTGCCCGAGCGCACGCCGCGCGCCAGGCGCCATCGTCAGCAAAGCGTCGAGGAAAATTGCGCCTCAGGCAGCGGTAAATCTTACGACTTGCGCTTGTCGAGATAGCCAAGAACGATCCTGGCTGCCATCTCGCCCGGCGGATGATCGGTCGCCATCCGCTGCTGCACAAGCGCGTAGCCGTCGAGCATCGAGGCCCGCTGCGCCGTTGCGCCCGAAAGCCGCTCCATCCAGCGCGTCAATGCACCGGGGCGGATCGATTCGCCGAAATATTCCGGGACGATCGGGAAATCCGCGATCAGGTTCGGCAGTGCGCCGCTCCAGATGCGGATCCGCTTGTGCAGGAACTTCACCAGGAAATCAGGCGCATAGGTGGAAACGACGGGCACGCCGGCCAAAGCCAGTTCTAGAATGACCGTACCCGAAGCTGCGATCGCCGCATCGGCCCGATCGAACGCCGCCCATTTGTCGGCCGCACCGACGGAAATCTCCGGCTGGATCGTCCAGGATGCGGTAATTTCCCGAACCAGTTTCTCCTGGCGCGGCACGGTCGGAAGCACGAAGCGGACGCCCGGATGGCGGGCAGCGAGTTCCTCGACCGTCGCGCGGAAGATCGGCAGCAGGCGACCGACTTCGCTCGAGCGCGAGCCCGGCAGCAGAAGGCAGGTCGAAACACGCCCGTCCTTGGCGCCTGCAAGGCGCGGTTGGCGGCTTGCGCGAACGGCAAGCACATTGGCGTCGCTTGCAAGCCGATGGCCGACATAGGTGGTCGGGGGGCCTTGCAACCGCTCCATCGCCTCCGGCTCGAAGGGCAAGACGGCAAGCACGTGATCGACATATCCGCGCATGCGCGGCGCTCGCTCCGGCTTCCATGCCCAGACGCTCGGGCAGACGTAGTTGATGACGGGCAGATCCGGCAGGGCGGCACGGACTTTTCGCGCCACGCGGTGGGTGAAATCCGGGCTGTCAATGATCAGAAGCGCGTCGGGTCGGGCTGCTATGATGGCCTTTGCCGTCTGGCGGATGCGCATGATCAGCTTCGGCAGACGGGCGAGCACCTGGGTGAAACCCATGATTGACAGTTCGGAATAGTCGAACAGCGAGCGCAGGCCCTCGGCCTCCAGAGCCTCGCCGCCGACACCGACGAGTTCGACGTCGCAATGGCTTTGCGCCCGAAGCGCGCGAACGAGATCGGCGCCCAGAAGATCGCCGGAAACTTCACCGGCGATCACAGCAAGCTTGTACCGTGGCGCAATCATCGTCTGTTGCCTCCGGATGCGCGCTCCACTCCGGCGACGAACAGCCCCGCTCGATCGGCGACACTGACCACGTCGTTCCGTTCCAGTACCAGCGCCCGCCCGGCTTCCACAGCAACGCCAGCAAGACCAGCTCGCTCGGCAAGAGCGATGGTGGATGGACCGATCGACGGCAGGTCGGCGCGCAGATCCTGTCCGGGTTTGCAAAGCTTGACGAGAACGCCGCGTCGGCGCGAAGAGACGCGCCCCTCCGCTTTCAACACGGCGACACGCTCCAGCATGGCGTCGGTCCCCTCGGCACCCTCGAGCGCGACGACACGCCCGCCGACGGCAACCGCCCCCTGCCCCACGTCGAGCGCGCCGAGCGCATTGGCCGCAGCAATACCCGCTTCTATGTCGCGTTGGTCGTCAGCGTCAGGGTTCACAGCACCGATGGGGCCTGAGTCGGCCAGGAGATTGGGAACCACCTCGTGCACGCCGATGACATGCGCGCCGCTTGCCTCTATCAGCTGCATCGCCATGCGCAGGACCGCATCGTCCCCGCCCGAGACCAGCGTCTTGAGAACTGAAGGTATCTTTGCGAGGGTCCGCAACGTCGGGCGGATATCGCGCCATTCCGGACGGCGCCGAACCCACCCGGACAAGACGACGCGGTCTATGCCCTCTTCCCTGAATGTCCGGCTGATATTGGCGAAATCGCCGATCGCCAGAACCGAGTGGTCGAAGTCGATCCAATCGGCTTCTTCGGCTTCACGCGTGAGTGCGATGATGTAGGGATCTTCGCCGCGCGCACGAACTGCTTCGGCGACATGGTGGGGCAGCGCGCCGCCACCAGCGATGATTGCGAGCCGGCCGCCAGTCGCCGCGCGGCTCGCAGCAGAAGACATCACGGTCAGGCCTTGCCGCGTTGCGGCGACGACAGTGCACGGTCGCTCTCGGCGCCGATGAAGTCGAGGATTTCCATGACCGGCGCGCAATCCATATAGTCTTCGCGAATCGCTGCGGCATTGGCGCGGATCGATTCCGGCCCTTCGAAAATCTGCTTGTAGGCGCGGCGAACCACATGGATCGTTGCACGATCGATGCCAGCGCGGCTCATGCCAACAACGTTCAGGCCGCTGAGCAGGCCAGGATTGCCGTTGAGCATGCCATACGGAATGACGTCGTAGCTGACAGCCGACAGACCGCCGACAAAGGCTTGGCGGCCGACGCGGGTGAACTGGTGCACTGCGCAGCCGCCGCCGAGAATGACGCGGTCCTCGACCGTGACATGGCCCGCCAACATCACATTGTTGGACAGGATAATGTTGTTGCCGAGGCGGCAATCATGCGCCACGTGCGAGTTGGCGAGAAAGAGATTGTTATCGCCAACAACCGTCTTGCCGCCATGTTCGACGGTCCCGGTGTTCATCGTCACGCCTTCGCGGATCGTGCAATTGGAACCGATCAGAAGTTCGGTATCCACAGCACTGTGATGAACACTCTGGGAATCACCACCGACCACGGCGTTCGGGAAAATCTTCGTTCCCTTGCCGACCGTCGTCCGGCCGATCACCACGGCATGGCTGAGAATCTCGATATCGTCGCCCAGAACGACTTTCGGCCCGATGTAGCAAAACGGGCCGATCTTGACGTTCTCGCCGATCACAGCCCCGCTCTCGACGACCGAGGACGGGTGGATCTTCGCAGATGCTGCAATCATGTTCAGGCGTCTTCCTTGCTGACGATCATCGCGCCGATATCAGCTTCTGCGACAAGTTGCCCGTCAACTTTTGCATCACAGTGAAATTTCCAGATATTGCCGCGCTGCTTCTGCTTCACGACATGGAATTCGACGCGATCGCCAGGCACAACCGGCTTGCGGAAACGGGCATTGTCGATGGTCATGAAATAGACCAGGTTCGTGCCGGTTCCGACCTTGCGGGCGCAGATCGCGCCAGCCGTCTGCGCCATGCCCTCGACGAGCAGGACGCCCGGCATGATCGGCTGCTCCGGGAAGTGACCGGTGAAATGCGGCTCGTTCGCCGAGACATTCTTGATACCGATCGCCGAATTGTCGCCGTCGATCTCGATGATGCGATCGACGAGCAGGAATGGGTAGCGATGGGGCAGCAGTTTCAGGATTTCCTGAATATCCGCCGTACCGAGAACCGTTGCTGCTTCACTCATTCGCGCCGCCCTTCTTCTTTTTCTGTCTTTCCTCTGCCCGCATAGCCATTTCCGCGACATCGCGCAGGAAATCACGCATCGGGCGCGCCGGAATACCACCATACCGTTCGCCGGCGGGAACATCGGCGGCCACGCCGCTCATAGCCGCGATCTGGACGCCGTCACCAACCGTGATGTGGCCATTGACGCCGCTGCCGCCGCCAATCATGACGCCATCGCCGATCTTCGTGCTGCCGGCAATGCCGACCCCACTGACGATGCCGCAATAACGACCGATGCGGACGTTGTGACCGATCTGAACGAGATTGTCGATCTTGGTGCCCTCGCCGATCACCGTGTCATCCATCGTGCCACGATCGATCGTCGTATTCGCGCCAATCTCGACGTGATCCTGGATGATCACCCGCCCGACCTGGACGATCTTGATCATCCCGCCTTTCGGACCCGGCGCATAGCCGAAACCATCCTGACCGATGCGAGCACCCGGATGGATGATGACACTGTTGCCGACGAGCGCGCAGAGCACGCTGGCGCCCGCAGAAATCGTGCAATCGCGGCCGATGCGCACGCCCGGGCCGATCACCGCGCCGGCTGCAATGCGCGTGCCGCGGCCGATTTCGGCGCCGGCGCCAACGACTGCCGTCGGTTCAACTTCGACATCGTCTTCAAGCCGCGCGGTCGGGTCTACGAACGCACCGGGCGCAATCCCGCTTAGGCTCGTATTGCGTGCCGGACGCATTGCAATCTCGTGCAACAACGTACCTGCAAGCGCAAAGGCCGTATGCGGCCGCGCTGTCAAAAGGACGGGAATATGGGCGGGGACAAGAGACGAAATCGTCTTGTCGCAAATGATCGCCGATGCCTCACAGGTCTCGAGTTCAGCGCGGCTCTTGCGAGACAACATATAGCAGACGTCACCGGGCTTTGCCCGATAGACCGGCGCTACGGAGCGGACAGCGCGGTCAGCGACCGCGACATCCACCAATTCCGCCCCAATTCGATCCGCCAGGTCGCCCAGGCGGATCCCATCGTGGGGCGGAAAAAACCAATTCTGTTCCATGTACACTCCAGAACGATCTTTTCTGGCAGTTCTGGACTGCTTCTTATCAGAACGACGAGGAAATGCCGAACTTCAGGTTCTGAACCTTGTCGAAATCTTCCTTGGCGATCGGCCATGCGTAGTCGACACGCAGCGGACCGAAGGGCGAAGCCCAGATCAGACCAACACCGACCGATGCACGCAGCGACGAGTTGTTGCCCTGCACGGTTTCGCCCGGGGCCATCTTGACCTGGTTGCTGTAAAGCGTGCCGGCATCAGCGAAGACTGCACCGCGGAAGCCGCTGTCACGCGGGATACCCGGAAGCGGGAACGTCGCCTCGGCCGAAGCCGTGAAGTAGGTCGTACCGCCGAGCGCATCGCCCGTTGCCTTGTCCCGCGGACCAACACCGTTGCGCTCGAAGCCACGGATGTCGCTGGTACCGAGCTGGAACTGGTCGAAGACCTGCAGATCGCTACCGGTCTCGAAGATATGGCCAGCGCTACCGCCGAGTGAAGCGATGATGTCGGCTTCGTCGTTGACCGTGTAGTACCACTTGGCCTTACCGGTCATCTTGTAGAAGTCGGAGTCGCCACCGAGGCCGGCGAATTCATGCGTGAAGGTCGCAAGAATGCCGTCATGCGGAAGCTGCGCATCGTCGAGCGTATTGTAGGTGATCGACTGCGAAACCGACGAACGGACCCAGTTGCCACCCTCGACCGCACGAACGTAAGGCGACGACAGCTTCGCAACGTTACCGCTATAGTCGAACTGCGTGAAGTTGTAGCGCAGCGTCGTCGACAGGTTCTCGGTGATCGGCGCGGTCACGCGCAGGCTGAAGCCCTGATCTTCGTAGCTGTAGTTGTCGTCATCGAAGTCGTTTTCGTTCTTGAAGACGTCGAAGCCTGCGGCCAGACGATAGCCAAGGAAATACGGCTCCGTGAACGAAACGTTGTACGTGCGGCTTTCGTCGCCACGACCAGCGGCAACGCGGATGTACTGGCCACGGCCGAGGAAGTTCTTTTCTTCGATCGAAGCTTCGACGAGGAAGCCACCACCGCTACCGGCGGAGTAACCTGCACCGATACCGAACGAACCGGTCGACTGATCCTGTACGTCAACGATCACGACAACACGGTCAGCGGCGCTGCCCGGAGCGGTCGAAACGTTAACACTCGAGAAGTAGCCGAGAGCCTCGAGGCGACGCTTGGCACGCGCAACCATTTCCTGGTTGAAGGCGTCGCCTTCACCCATGTCGAACTCGCGACGGATGACGTAGTCACGGGTACGGGTGTTGCCGCGGATTTCGATACGCTCGACATAAGCACGTTCGCCCTGATCGACGAGGTAGTCGACCGAGATCGTGTGGTTGCCGAGATCGCGGTTGCCGCGCGGCGTGACGCGGGCGAACGGGTAACCGGCCGAAGCGACGCGCTTCGAAATTTCGGTCATCGTCGCCTGGACGTCCTTGGCCTTGTAGACCGAACCCTCACGGCTCACGACGAGCCCCTTCAGTTCTTCGGCATTGACACCCTCAACGGTCGATTCGACGTTAACCGAACCAAAGTCGTAGCGCGGGCCTTCTTCGACGGTGATCGTCACCGTGTACTCGTTGGTCGCCTCATTCAGGGCCGCATCCGAGGAAACGACCTGGAAGTCGGCGTAGCCGCGGTTGTAGTAGAACTGACGCAGCAGCTCTTCGTCCGCACGCAGCTTGTCGGGATTGTAGACGTCCTTGCGCGTAATGAAGGAGAAAATGCCCGATTCCTTCGTCGCGATGACCGACTGCAGACGGCCGTCGCTGTAGGCTTCGTTGCCGACGAAGTTGATCTGGGAAATCTTGGTGCGCTCGCCTTCGTTGATGACGAATGCGAGATTGACGCGACCTTCGGCGACAGGAACGACCTGCGTCGTCACCGTGATATCGCTTCGACCGATCGCCGCATAGGCGTCCTTGATCGACTGGATGTCCGTCTCGACCGTCGCTTCGCTGTAAGGACCGAGCGGCTGCGTGCGCACGACGCCCTGCAACTTGTCGTCCTTGATCTTGCGGTTGCCGTTGAAGACGACCTGGTTGACGAGCTGATTCTCGCTGACGTTGACGACCAGCGTGCCGCCGGAAACGTTGATGCTGACGTCGGAGAAGTAGCCGGTCGCATACAGGCGCTTCACGGACGCGTCGATATCGGTGTTGTTGAAGCTCTTGCCCGGGACGATCGTGATGTTCGCACGAACCGTCTCAGCGCTGACGCGCGTGGCGCCGCGAACTTCGACACGATTGATGACCGCAGCTTCTGCAACGGACGTGCCTGCGAGCAACCCAACACCAGCGCCGGAAACAACAATGCTTGTTGACAGCGCAGCCGCCGACACCGCGTTCAAAAACCTTGAACCAGCTTTCATGTTCAAATCTTACCTTTTCCAAACGTCGCGCGGCAGTTTCGTGCCGACTCCGGTCACGGTTGCCGTTTTAACCGCTTTTCCCATACAAGCAAGCCAGCTCGTTAATTTCTGTTTACTTCAATTCGAACCGTGGCTTAACGGCCACTACAGCCTCGATTTATCGTAAACAAAACCTTTCGTCGCAAGCCGTTGAAAACCAATCGTTCACAGTATCCGTCGAAATCCCCCTCGCCGTTTCCCCGGCCGAACGCTAGCCGAAGAACATCGATATGTCGTTCCAGGTGGCAAAGACCATGAGCATCAGCACCATGGCAAAGCCGATCCGATAGGCGACATCCTGCGCGGCCGGGCCCACCGGCCTTCCGCGCAAGGCCTCAACCGCATAGAACATCAAGTGGCCGCCATCAAGCACCGGAACGGGCATGAGGTTAAGCAATCCTATGGAAACAGACAGGATCGCGGCAATATTCAGCAAAAACGGAATTCCAAGCGTCGCCATCTGCCCCGAAACCTTGGCGACGCGGATCGGTCCACCGATCTGATCCGCCTTCATCCGCCCGGTCACGACATTGGAGAGATAGTCGAAGGTGCCGGTGACGACATGCCAGCTTTGCAGGACGCCCTGCCCAACGGCCTCGATCGGACCGTAATTGACGGTGCGGAAATTACCGGCTTCCTGGTCGGTCAGGATACCGATGACGCCGATTTCCATCTTGTTGCCGAACTGGTCCGTGAGCTCGGTGCGCTGCGGCACCATGGACAGATCGAGCATCGCGCCGTTGCGTTCGATGCGAATCGAAATCGGCATTTCCGGACGGACGCTGACATAGCGGCGAACGTCGTCGAAGGTGACGACCGGCGTGCTGTCGATCGAAATCAGTCGGTCTCCGGGTACGACGCCGGCCTGCGCAGCCGCACTGTTCTCATTCACCCGCGCAACCACCGGATCGGCGACCTGACGCCCGTAGACGGAGAACAGAACGGCAAAGATGGCGATGGCGAGAATGAAGTTTGCGATCGGTCCGGCAGCGACCGTTGCCGCGCGCTTCCACAATTTGGCGCCAAGGAAGGTCTGGCTGCGCTCTTCCGGCGCCAGCGCCTCCAGGCGCTTGTAGTCCGGCACGCTCGCCGCATCCTCGTCGCCGTAGAACTTGACGTAGCCGCCAAGGGGAATCGCCGCCAGCTTCCATCGCGTTCCGTGCCGGTCGGTCCAGCCGACGAGCTCCGGGCCAAAGCCGATCGAAAAAGCGAGAATGCGGATACCCGACCAGCGGCCGACGAGGTAGTGGCCCATCTCGTGTACGAAGACCAGCAGCGTCAGCACCAGAAGAAATGGGATGACGTAGCCGGTCAGAATCTGAAGGGCATCAAATAGATATGTCATGAACGTTCCTCAAGCACCCATGGGCCTAAGCTCAAAGGCTATACAGGACTGATCCGAAAGCGATCTGGCGCCCTTCGCTGACGAAATACTGAACCATGACCAGAATCAACGCCGCGACGCACGCGAAAATCAATCCATCGACCCGATCCATAACGCCGCCATGCCCCGGAATGAGACGGCTGGAATCCTTCACCCCAAAACGGCGCTTGATGAAGGATTCGAACAAGTCTCCCACTTGGCTGGCGACGGAAAGCACCAGCGCAATGATCGGAATCCGGAGATCTTGCAGCGAAAAATAAGCCATAAAGACGGCAACACCGGCGAGGATGCCGCAAATTGTGCCACCGATGGCGCCCGACCACGTCTTGCCGGGCGATATGCGCGGGGCGAGCTTCGGTCCTCCGATCGCGCGGCCGGTAAAATAGGCGAAGATATCGGTCGCCCAGACGACGGCAAAGACGAACAGCGTCGCCATCAGGCCGAGATCGTCGGCGCCGCGAAGCGCGGCAAGCGAAATGCCGGTCAGCCCGGCATAGGCTATGCCACCCGGCAGCCACCAACTGGTCTTTTGCAGGGATACCCAAAGGACGGTGAGCACAACAAAGGCGGCCAGGACCGGAAGGCTGTAGCCGATGTATCCGGTCACGATCAGGCCGGCGATGATGACAATGGCCAGCCAACCAACGGCGTTGCCCTGGAAATCCCCTTCCTGGAGGCCAGTGATCGTCGACCACTCGTAATACACCAGCAGCGCAATCAGCGCCGAGAGAAGCTGGAATGCCAGGCCGCCGAACCAGGTCGCCGCCAGTGTCACCGCCGCGAGGACCACGCCCGAAGCGATACGAAGCTTGAGTTCAGTCTGCATCAGGAACCAACCGCCAGCGTGGGCTCGGTGACGCCGCCGAAGCGGCGCTCGCGGCAGGCGTATTTTTCAAGAGCCGCCAGGAACGTCTCGCGGGTAAAGTCCGGCCACAGCTCCGGAACGAAGATCAATTCCGAGTAGGCGCCCTGCCACAGAAGGAAATTCGAGAGACGCTCTTCGCCGCTGGTGCGGATGATCAGGTCCGGATCCGGGATGTCCGATGTGTCGAGCGTCGCCGAGATACGTTCGGGGGTGATGTCCTCGGGCCGCAACCGTCCTTCGGCGACTTCCGTCGCCAGGCGCCGCATGGCCCGTGTCATTTCATCCCGCGCGCCGTAGTTGAAGGCGATAACAAGCGTGATGCCGGTATTTGCCCGCGTCGTCTCCTCCGCCTCCACCAGCAACGGTAGAATGTCACCCCGGAGGTTGGAGCGGTCGCCGATGACGCGGATGCGCACATTCTCGCGGTGCAGGTCGGCAAGATCCCGGCGGATGAAGGTCTTGAGCAACCCCATGAGATCGCTGACTTCCGCCGCCGGCCTGCTCCAGTTTTCCGAGGAAAAAGCAAAAAGCGTTAGGTAGCGGATCCCCAGCTCGCCCGCCGTCTTGACGGCGGCGCGAACGGTCTCGACGCCCTTGCGGTGCCCCATCGTGCGCGGAAGCCCACGCGCGTTCGCCCAACGCCCGTTGCCATCCATGATGATGGCAACATGTTCCGGAACGGTCGTGGAAGTGAGGTTTTGCATAAGGCGTCCGCGAAAGGAGACTCAGATCACGAGCAGATCAGACCTGCATGATTTCCTTTTCCTTCTCGACGAGCAAGCGGTCGATATCGGAAATCGTTTCGTCGGTCATCTTTTGCACGCGCTCGGACTGAGAACGGCTGATATCCTGGCCGATGTCGCCATCCTTTTCGGCTTTTTTCAGGTCGTCCATGCCATCGCGACGAACGTGACGCACGGCGACCTTCGCCTTTTCGGCGTAGTCATGTGCCACTTTGACGAGCGACTTGCGGCGCTCTTCGTTGAGCTCCGGCAGCGGAATGCGCAGGTTCTGGCCGTCGATGATCGGATTGAGGCCGAGGTTCGATTCGCGAATGCCGCGATCGACGGCGCCGACCATCTGCTTGTCCCAGACCGAGACGGACAGCATGCGCGGCTCGGGAACCGTGATGTTCGCCACCTGGTTGAGGGGCACGCGCGAGCCATAGGCTTCGACGGTCACCGGATCGAGAACGTTCGCCGACGCGCGGCCGGTACGGAGCGACGCGATATCGCTCTTGAATGCGGAAATGGCGCCATCCATGCGACGCTTCAGTTCCTTCAGGTCAACACCTTCACTCATGGTCGAAACTCCCGTTCTATCATGCGCCGGCCGCAAGGCCGTTCTGCAGCTTCTTAGTTGTCTGTGACGATGGTCGCGCGACCGCCGCCGGTCAATATTTCCGCAAAGCCACCCTTCTCATGAATGGAGAAGACAACGATCGGAATGGCATTTTCGCGTGCGAGCGCGACGGCGGCAACATCCATGACGGCAAGGCCCTTCTCGAGGACTTCGCTGTGCGTCAGGCGGTCGAAGCGGGTCGCAGTCGGATCCTTCTTCGGGTCGGCGGAATAGATGCCATCGACCTGCGTGCCCTTGAAGATCGCCTGCGCGCCCATTTCGGCGGCGCGAAGGGCGGCGGCAGAATCGGTCGTGAAGAAGGGGTTGCCGGTGCCGCCGGCAAAGATCACGACGCGGCCGAGGGAAAGATGGTAGAGCGTTGCACGCTGCGAGAAGCTCTCGCAGATCTCCGGCATCGCGATTGCCGAGAGCACCACCGTGTCGATGTCGAGCTTGCGCAGCGACGTTGCGAGCGCCAGCGCGTTGATCACGGTTGCCAGCATGCCCATGTGGTCGCCGGTCACCCGGTCGCCACCCTTGGAAGCGACGGCCACGCCGCGGAAGATGTTGCCGCCACCGACAACCACGCCCACTTCGACGCCCATGGCACGGGCCTCAGCGATATCTGCGGCGATCCGGTCGGCGACCGCGACATCGATGCCGAAGCCCTGGCTGCCCATCAGGGCTTCGCCGGAGGCTTTGAGTAGAACGCGTTTGTAGAGTGGCTCGGCCGGCATCATCGCTCCTGAACAGATCGGCGCGCGTGCGCACGAAGGCGGCGCACAGCGCATAAGGACACATTGCGCTCCATGGTTTCAACCGCAACGGCGTATTTTCCGGCGGGTCCAGCGCATTGACGAAGCCGGATACACGAAGGGCACCGCGTTGTCACGCGATGCCCCAAGGTTTTCCCAATATGGGTGAAGAAATCAGCCCTTGGCGACGGCTGCAACTTCTGCAGCGAAGTCGGACTCTTCCTTCTCGACGCCTTCGCCGAGCAGCAGGCGAGCCATACCGGTGACTTCGATCGGTGCGCCAGCGAGCTTTTCAGCGTCTTTGACGGCCTGACCGACGGTGATTTCCGGGTTCATGACGAAGGCCTGCGACAGCAGAGCGACTTCTTCGAAGAACTTGCGCATGCGGCCTTCAACCATCTTTTCGATGATGTTGTCCGGCTTGCCCGAGGCGCGCGACTGTTCGATGAAGACGTTGCGCTCGCGCTCGGCGACAGCGGCGTCGACTTCGTCGGCGCGGATCGCGAGCGGGTTGGTCGCAGCGATGTGCATGGCGACCTGACGGCCGACCGAGTACAGCACTTCCTTGTCGCCGACCGACTTCAGCGCGACGAGAACGCCGAGCTTGCCGATGCCGTCGCCAGCAGCGTTGTGGATGTAGGTTGCAACAACGCCGTCTTCGACCTTGAGCAGAGCTGCGCGGCGCAGCGTCATGTTCTCGCCGATGGTGGCAATCGCATCCTTGATGGTCTCATCGACCGACTTGCCGGTTGCCGGGTAGTTTGCAGCCGCAATGGCTTCAACCGAGCCGTCGGTGGTCAGCGCTACATTGGCAACGCCGCGGACGAGTTCCTGGAACGCTTCGTTGCGGGCAACGAAGTCGGTTTCGGAGTTGATTTCGACGACGACGGCCTTGACGCCACCGCTGACAATACCGATGAGGCCTTCAGCAGCCGTGCGGCCCGACTTCTTGTCGGCCTTGGCGATGCCCTTGGCGCGCAGCCAGTCGATCGCAGCTTCCATGTCGCCGTTGGTTTCGGCGAGCGCCTTCTTGCAGTCCATCATGCCTGCGCCGGTCTTTTCGCGCAGTTCCTTCACCATTGCTGCAGTTACACTCATCTTATTGCCTCTTTGTCTGTTGGTTGGCGCGCTGCCCTTGAGGGCGCGGTACCAGGAGGTGTGGCAGGGAATGGCTTTTCATTGTGACACCGTGATGACTGCATCATCGCGGGCATTGTCCGGATCCAAGGATCCGAACGGATCGGCGCCACCCCTGGCTGAAAAGAACAAGGCCGTTTTGACTTTCATCACAAACGGCCTTGTCCCGACATTTCATTGGGGGCGGCAGAATTTATCTGCCGCCAAGGCCCGATCAGGCGTCGGAGGCCTCGTCGAGCGCCGGCTCAACCGGAGCTTCGGCGGATGCGCCGAGGTCACGGCCCGATGCGCCCTGCTGGCGTGCGATGCCGTCGATGGCAGCGCGTGCGATGAGGTCACAGTAGAGAGCGATGGCGCGCGAAGCGTCGTCGTTGCCCGGGATCGGATAGTCGATCTGGTCCGGATCGCAGTTCGAGTCGATGACTGCGACAACCGGGATGCCGAGGCGCTTGGCTTCGTCGATCGCGATCGATTCCTTGTTGGTGTCGATGATGAACATCAGGTCCGGTGTGCCGCCCATGTCGCGGATACCGCCGAGAGCGCGGTTCAGCTTTTCGCGTTCGCGCTCGAGGTTCAGGCGTTCCTTCTTGGTGAAGCCCGAAGCTTCCGAAGCGAGGATTTCGTCGAGCTTGCGCAGGCGCTGGATCGAGTTCGAAATCGTCTTCCAGTTGGTCATCATGCCGCCGAGCCAGCGAGCGTTGACGTAGTACTGGGCCGAACGCTTGGCAGCGTCAGCGATGATTTCGGACGCCTGGCGCTTGGTGCCGACGAACAGAACGCGGCCGCCGTTGGCAACGGTGTCGCTGACGATCTGCAGGGCGCGCGACAGCATCGGCACGGTCTGTGCGAGGTCGATGATGTGAACGTTGTTGCGATCGCCGAAAATGTACGGCTTCATCTTCGGGTTCCAGCGGTGCGTCTGGTGGCCGAAGTGAACGCCAGCTTCCAGAAGCTGACGCATGCTAAAATCAGGCAATGCCATGCCTTTTCTCCTTTTCCGGTTTAACCTCCGCGAAGCGTCGAGCATGTCTTTCGACCGGCCCACCGGCGGAACGATCCGGATTTCTCCCGGAACATCCCAAGCTTCACGTGTGGAATGGGCAGCCCCTTAACGGCAACCGCCCGATAAATCAAGCCGCAAACGCCGCTTTTTACCGCAATCGGCTATTTGCAGTCCTCGGATTTGAACACTTCGAGGTCCGCAAGCTTGCCGCTCAGGACGAAATCGCCGTAGTCCATCGTCAGATCGCGGGTAATCCCGTTCTCGTAGAGTTTGAACGACATGCGGTAGATCGGCAGCGCGTCGCCGCTCTTGTCGTCGTTGAAGTAGGAGATGGTCACCGGCCAGTAATTGTCGCCGCTGAGCTTGCCCGCCTTGCCGGCATCCGGTTCGTCCGCCGAGGGCTTGCGCGACTTGCCGACGAAGGTCGAGGTGATCAGGGTCTTGTCGCCCGAATCGGAGCCGTCGAAGATGCGCGCCTCAAAGAGGCTCTCGCCCTTCTTCGCCCGCGAGATCACTTCCATCATGTGCGCGGTCGGAAACCGGCTCGCCGCGAGTTCTATTTCGCGCTTGTCGGGCGCGGTCAGTTCGACCTTGACACCCGCCTTATCCTCATGCGCCGTCCCGCGCACTTCCTTGTCCAACTTCTCGTCGGTGAAGGAGCGGGTCAGGAAGCGGAAGTTGCCATTCTTCAGGTCCTCGTAGGTGGTCGTCTGCTGGTCGGTCAGACGCACTTCCTCGCCGGTATCGACCTGGGTGACGAAACGGAAGCTGACGGTATAGCCCGCGCAGGCCGAGCCATTGAACTCGTAGACCATGCGACCATACATGCCGGCGATACCGGAACGATCCGACGCATCCTTGAGTTCGAGATCATAGACGGCACGGTGCGGCACAAGGGCGTTTGCGTACGCCGCCGTGGCGCCCGATAGTGTCATGACGGCGAAACAGGCGCTGCCCAAAGTGACGAGACCGAAGCCTTTATGAAACATCCGTTTCCTCCTGTTGGACTCGCCGGCAATGCTATAAACAAGCGTTCGGCAGAAGCGAGGCGGCGTTCGCAGGAAAAAGCCGGTGCCCGCCGCGATCCGGCCTGAATGCAGGATTTTAACACAAAAGACAACAATGGAGCTTTCCATGTCGGCAGAGATCGAAGCGCGCCTCAAGGACCTCGGAGTGACCCTTCCCCAGGCTGCGACCCCGGTTGCAAACTACGTGCCCTACGTCATCAGCGGCTCGATGCTCTACATCTCGGGACAGCTTCCGATGGAAGACGGCAAGGTCGCCGTGACCGGCATCGTCGGCAAGGACGTGGACGTGGCCCGTGCGCAGCGCGCCGCCGAACTCTGCTCGATCAACATCCTCGCCCAGGCCAAGGCAGCACTTGGCGGCGATCTCGGTCGCGTCCGTCGCCTGGTGAAGATCAATGGCTTCGTCGCTTCGACGCCGGAATTCGTCGAGCAGCATCTGGTCATCAACGGCGCATCCAATCTGCTCGCCACCGTACTCGGTGAAGCCGGCAAGCACGCTCGCGCCGCCGTCGGCATGGCCTCCCTTCCCTTCAACGCCGCC
This sequence comes from Ensifer sp. LBL, assembly GCF_050435225.1. Classification (NCBI taxonomy): domain Bacteria; kingdom Pseudomonadati; phylum Pseudomonadota; class Alphaproteobacteria; order Hyphomicrobiales; family Rhizobiaceae; genus Ensifer; species Ensifer sp. LBL. The sequence goes on from NZ_JBNDJY010000003.1 coordinate 697,821, forward strand.
GTCGAGATCGACGCCGTCATCGAAATCGCCTGACAGGGTACCCGCATGGCTGATATTTCCTGGCTGAAGGCCCAACCGATTGCCCATCGCGGCTATCACGACATGAACAAGGACGTTTGGGAGAATACGCTTTCGGCTTTCTCCCGCGCCGTCGATGCCGGCTTCGCGATCGAATGCGACCTGCAATATACCGCCGACAGCATTCCGGTCGTCTTCCACGACGACGACACGCAGCGCCTTTGCGGCATCAAGGGCGACGTTCGTTCGCGCACAGCCGGCGAGCTCGGCCTGATGGCGATCGGCGGAACGAAGGACAAGGTGCCGACACTAACCCAGATGCTGCGTCTTGTAGCCGGCAAGGTGCCGCTGGTCATCGAACTCAAGGGCCGCAAGGGCGACGACGAGGGCTTTGCCGCTGCCGTGCTGGAAACGCTCGAAGGCTACAAGGGGCATGTTGCCCTGATGAGCTTCGACCACTGGCTGCTCAAGGACCTGAAGGCGCTCGACGCGCCCTACCCGCTGGGCCTCACCGCGGAGGGCGCCAATCCGGAGACCTTCTTCGTGCACGAGGAAGCGATGCAGCTCGGGCTCGACTTCATCTCCTATCACTACGGCCACCTGCCGAACGCGTTCATCACCAAGGAACGGACGCTCGGAAGGACGATCATCACCTGGACCGTACGCGACCGGCAGGCCGAGGCGTACACTTACGCCCATGCGGACCAGATGACCTTCGAGGGATTCGACCCACGGGAGGCCCTGGTTTCCTAACGTAATGTCAGACGCCGTCACCCTCCGCATTGCGCAATCCTTCACCGATATACCGGCGGCACGCTGGAACGTGCTGTCCGGTGCATCGAAAGCTTTTCCCGGCGGTGTCTACAATCCCTTCCTCTCGCATGCCTATCTTTCGGCGCTCGAGGAGTCCGGGTCGGCGACGGCCAAGACCGGTTGGCTCGGCCAGCATCTGTTACTCGAAGGAGGCGACGGCCAATTGCGCGGCGGCCTCGTCTGCTATCTGAAGAGCCACAGCCAGGGTGAATACGTTTTCGACCACGGTTGGGCCGACGCCTTCGAGCGCGCCGGCGGCCGCTACTACCCGAAACTGCAAAGCTCCATCCCCTTTACGCCTGCGACCGGACCACGGCTGCTTACGGCACCGGATGAAAACACGAGCGCCGTTCAGGATGCGCTTGCGGCGGGCTTGAAGGAGCTCGCCCGCAGACACGATGTCTCATCGGCCCATGTAACTTTCATGCCCGAAGCCGAGATCCCTGCGCTTGAACGCGCCGGGTTCCTGCACCGCACGGACCAGCAATTCCACTTCACCAATGAAGGCTATGGCTCCCACGCCGATTTTCTGGAGACCCTTGCGTCACGCAAGCGCAAGGCGCTGAAGAAGGAGCGCAGGGCTGCGCTCGAAAACGGCATTTCGATCGACTGGCTGACCGGCAGCGACCTGACGGAAGCGATCTGGGACGAGTTCTTCGCCTTCTACATGGACACCGGCGGGCGAAAATGGGGTCGCCCCTACCTGACGCGCGCCTTCTATTCGCTGATCGGCGAACGCATGGCCGACGATATCCTGCTGGTGATGGCGCGCCGCAACGGCCGCTACATCGCCGGCGCGATCAACTTCATCGGCGGCGATGCGCTCTACGGTCGCCACTGGGGCTGCATCGAGGATCACCCATTTCTGCATTTCGAGGTCTGCTATCACCAGGCGATCGATTTCGCGATCGCCAAGGGGCTGAAGCGCGTTGAGGCCGGCGCCCAGGGTGAGCACAAGCTTGCGCGCGGCTACATGCCCGTCACCACCCATTCCGCCCATTTCATCACCCATCCGGGACTTGCCCGCGCCGTTGGCGACTATCTTCAGCGCGAGCGCAGGGATGTGGAGGAAACGGGCGAAATCCTTGCAGAGCATGGACCTTTCCGCAAAGGTGACCGGCAGGACGACTAAGCCGCTTTTCGTGAAGCCGGTTTCATTAGACGAGGAAGAACAATGAGCTACGACGACAACAACATCTTCGCCAAGATCCTGCGCGGCGAAATTCCCTCGCATCGCGTCTATGAAGACGACGCGACGATCGCCTTCATGGATGTCATGCCGCAGGCCGAGGGCCACCTGCTCGTGGTGCCGAAATCCCCCTCGCGCAACCTGCTCGACGCCGATGCCGCAACGCTGCCGGCGCTGATTGCTACCGTGCAGAAACTGGCCGTTGCCGCCAAGGAAGCTTTCGACGCCGATGGCGTGACGATCATGCAGTTCAACGAAGCGCCGGCCGGACAGTCGGTCTTCCATCTGCATTTCCACGTCATTCCGCGGCAAGCAGGCGTGCCGCTGAAGCCGCATTCCGGCACGATGGAAGACGGCGCCATCCTCGCGGCCAATGCCGAAAAGGTAAGGCAGGCGCTCTAATCGCGCTCATATCATCCACTCGGGGAACCAGGAGCCGGCGAAGCCGGCTCTTTAACAGACGGTCAGGTGAAAGACCTCGCCTCGGACTAAAAACCCAAACACCACAGGCCCAACGCCAACGCGGCAATCGATGACGCGATACCGATTGCCGGCTTTCGTCCAAACAGGAAGAAGGCGGTAGCCCCAAAGCCGACGGCACCGGCGCGCAGCCAGAGCGGGGATTGTTCGAGTACACCGGTCGGATAGAGAATGAGCTTTGCGATGACCGCTGCGACCAGCGCGGTAGCCACTGCCCTCACCCAGTTCAGCGCCTCGGAATCATCGCGCAGCTTGTTGCCGGTGATGACACCAAGCCAGCGCCAGATGTCGGTCGCCAGCCAGCCGGCAATCGCTATGAAGACATAGGCCCACCACCCATCCTGCCAGGTCATGCTCCCACCTCCTTGCGTTGGCGCCAGAGGCGTTCGACCAGCCAGGCAAGCGTGCCGCCGACAAGGCCGGCCAGCAGAATGTCGAATTCCGGAAACAGCCAGTAGAACAGCGGCCCGCCGGCAAGACCGAAGAGCAACGCCACGTAGACGACGGGGTGGCGCGCCGAATGCCAGATCGAGGCGAGGAAGTAGACCGGCGTCAGGAAGAAGAGGCAGCCGGCGACGATTGGTGGGAAATCGGCGACGAAGTGGTAGACGACGGCGACGAGCAGCATGTTTGCCGCCACCAGTGTGATACCGAAGCCCGCGAAAAAGGCGACGCGCCGCTCACGCGGCACCTGCGGCACCTTCTCCATCGCAAACACCCAGGCGGTGATCGCGACAAAATGCGAGAGGAAGAGCAGAAGCCAAGTCGGCGTGCGTGACCCGCGCAATTCCGGTATCAGCGCAGCGACCATCGGCATCAGCCGGACGGACGACAGCGAGACCGCGAGGAAGGCGGTCGCAAGTCCCGCGCCACTCATCATCGAGCTCACGAGAATGACCTTGGCCGGGAGCGCCCAGACCATGCCGACCATGAAGACCACTTGCTCGACGGGGATGCCGGCCTGCGCCGTCAGCGAACAGAAGCCGACAAAGGACAGCATCAGAATGAAGGCCGGCAGGCTGAAGATGCCGCGCATGCCTTTCCCGAACCAGGCGAGCGAAGATTGCTCGTCTTCTTCTCTCTTCATCGGCGATTCCGGATTGTTTCCAACTCGACCACGACGACCCCGGATCGAATCGTCCGGGATCAGCAAGGCCGAATATAGGCTATCGGACCGGCCCGCGGGCGAAAAACCACGCTGGGGTTCCTATTTCGTCCTCAAAGAAAAACGGCGCCGGATGGTTTGCATCCGGCGCCGTCGAACGTGTCTTGCGGGGTTACTTCTTGCGCGGCACCTTCGGCACCGTGCGGCCCTTTCTGGGAGCCACGTCGCCTGCCCCGGCTTCGTCATCCGTTGACGCTTTGGAGGCAGCCTTCTTCGGCTTGGACTTCGGCGCGGGCTCGGCGCCCACCTCTTCCTTGTCTTCGGCCTTCTTCGGCTTCGTCGCCTTCATTGCCGGGCGGGATACTTCCGCCTTCGGCTTGATCGGCGTTGTCTCCGGAACTGCATCGAGCAGCAGGCCCTTGGTGCCATCGGCCTTGGTGCCGATCGTCACCTTGACGACGCCGCCCTTCTTCAGCTTGCCGAAGAGGATTTCATCGGCGAGCGGCTTCTTGATATTTTCCTGGATGACGCGAGCGAGCGGCCGCGCGCCCATCTTCTCGTCGTAGCCCTTCTCGGCCAGCCAGGCGATCGCCTCCGGCGCGAGGTCGAAAGTGACGTTGCGCTCGGCGAGCTGGGTTTCGAGCTGCATGACGAACTTCTGCACCACCTGGTGGATGACCGGGGTCGGCAGCGAAGCAAACGGAATGACCGCGTCCAGACGGTTGCGGAATTCCGGCGTGAACAGGCGGTTCAGCGCCTCTTCATCTTCGCCCGTACGCTTGGAAGAACCGAAGCCGATGGCGGCCCGGGCCATTTCCGATGCGCCGGCATTGGTCGTCATGATCAGGATGACGTTGCGGAAGTCGATCTTCTTGCCGTTGTGGTCGGTCAGCGAACCATGGTCCATGACCTGCAACAGGATGTTGAACAGGTCCGGATGCGCCTTCTCGATCTCGTCGAGCAGAAGCACGCAATGCGGATGCTGGTCGACGCCATCGGTCAGGAGGCCGCCCTGGTCGAAGCCGACATAGCCGGGAGGTGCACCGAGCAGACGCGAAACCGTGTGCCGCTCCATGTATTCCGACATGTCGAAGCGCAGGAGTTCGACGCCAAGCGAGGTCGCAAGCTGCTTGGCGACTTCCGTCTTGCCGACGCCGGTCGGGCCGGAAAAGACGTAGCAGCCGATCGGCTTGTTCGGTTCACGCAGGCCGGCACGGGCCAGTTTGATCGACGACGCGAGCGCCTCGATCGCCAGGTCCTGGCCATAGACGACCGAGCGCAGTTCGCGCTCGAGGTTGGCAAGCACAGCTTCGTCGTCCTTGGAGACCGTCTTCGGCGGAATGCGCGCCATCGTCGCGATCGTCGCCTCGATCTCCTTCTCGGTGATCAGCTTGCGGCGCTTGCTGGCGGGAAGCAGCATCTGTGCGGCACCGGATTCGTCGATCACGTCGATCGCCTTGTCCGGCAGCTTACGGTCATTGATGTATCGCGCCGACAGTTCGACGGCCGCCTTGATCGCCTCGTTCGAGTATTTCAGGTGGTGATACTCTTCGAAGTAAGGCTTCAGGCCCTTCATGATCTCGATCGCGTCGGCAATCGTCGGCTCGTTCACGTCGATCTTCTGGAAGCGGCGGACAAGCGCCCGGTCCTTCTCGAAGAACTGACGATATTCCTTGTAGGTGGTCGAACCGATGCAGCGGATCGCGCCGGAAGACAGTGCCGGCTTCAACAGGTTCGATGCATCCATGGCGCCGCCGGAGGTGGCACCGGCGCCGATGACCGTATGGATCTCGTCGATGAACAGCACGGCGCCCGGATAGTCCTCGAGTTCCTTGACCACCTGCTTCAGGCGCTCTTCGAAATCACCACGATAGCGCGTACCGGCAAGCAGCGTGCCCATGTCGAGCGAGAAGATCGTCGCATCCTGCAACGCTTCCGGCACCTTCTTTTCGATGATGCGCTTGGCAAGGCCTTCGGCGATCGCCGTCTTGCCGACGCCGGGGTCACCGACATAGAGCGGATTGTTCTTCGAGCGGCGGCACAGCACCTGGATGGTGCGGTTCACCTCGGCGTGACGGCCGATCAGCGGATCGATCTTGCCGGACTTCGCCTTCTCATTGAGGTTGACGCAATAGGCGGTCAGCGCGTCCTGCTGCTTCTTGGCGCTTGCCTCTTCGTTGTCGCGCGCGGGCTTCTGCTCGCTCTCGTGATCGTCGGAGCCGCGCACCGGGCGGGCTTCGGAGCTGCCGGGCCGCTTGCCGATGCCGTGCGAGATGAAGTTGACCGCGTCGTAACGGGTCATCTCCTGCTCCTGCAGGAAATAGGCAGCGTGGCTTTCGCGCTCGGCGAAGATCGCGACCAGCACGTTGGCGCCGGTCACTTCCTCGCGGCCGGACGATTGGACGTGAATGACCGCCCGCTGGATCACGCGCTGGAACCCGGCCGTCGGCTTGGAATCTTCGTCGTAGCCGGTCACCAGGTTCGACAGTTCGTTGTCAACGTAATCGGTTACGGTCTTGCGCAGCGTCTCAAGATTGACGTTGCAGGCGCCCATCACGGCCGCCGCGTCGGCATCGTCGATCAATGCCAGAAGCAGATGCTCGAGCGTAGCGTATTCGTGGTGGCGCTCGTTGGCAAAAGTCAGTGCCTGGTGCAGCGCCTTTTCGAGGCTGGGCGAAAATGTTGGCACGTTAGTTCCTCATTTCTTTTCCATGACGCATTGCAACGGATGCTGATGCTGCCGGGCGAAATCCATCACTTGCGTCACCTTGGTTTCGGCGACCTCATAGGTGAAGACGCCGCACTCTCCCACGCCGTGATTGTGGACGTGAAGCATGATGCGGGTCGCCTCTTCCGGGTTCTTTTGAAAGAAGCGCTCCAGAATATGGATGACAAATTCCATCGGCGTGTAATCGTCATTCAAAAGCAGAACACGATACAAACTCGGCTTTTTGGTCTTCGGCTTGGTACGCGTGATAACGGACGTGCTGCGGTTGTTGCCGTTCCCCTCATCATCGCTACCTTGCTGCATCCGGACCGGCATGGCGATCATTCTTGTCAGTTCCTTGTCCAGCAGCGACCCATCGAACTCGGCCGCAGCCTGCTTGCCCTTTATCTAATGGTTCGTTTTCAGATTTTAAGACCGAACCAACACACTGCAATCATAATCGCACGTTGACCGGCAAGATTGATCAACTTTCTTTGGGCTGCGCACAGCTTATGCGAAAAACAAAAAGGCCGGTCGCAAGCGCTGCGACCGGCCTTTTTATTGGGAAATTGTTCTAGCCGGTGATCAGGCTGCTGCAGCGGCTGCCTTGACTGCTGCCGTAGCCTTGGCAACCGGCGCTTCGTAGGGCTTGTAGGCGTCCTTGGCGAGGTCGGCATACATTTCACCGATCTTCGTTGCTTCGGCGACGAAGCCTTCGTAGCTCGACTTCACGAAGTTGGTCTGCAGTTCGAACGCAGCCTCGACGCTCTTGACGCTGGTCAGCTTTTCGACATGCGCGACGCTGTCCTCGAACGACTTCTTCGAAAAGTCAGCGGCTTCGGTCGCGATAGCCTGAAGACCCTTGGTCCAGGCGGAATAGCTCTTCACAGCCACGTCAATGGCTTCCTTGCTCTTCTTGTTTGCATCGTCGAAGTTGAACATCCGGTGTCTCCTTGGTGACGGCCTGATCTGGAGGCTTCAGTTTATGTGCACTGCACAAAAAGTCAAGACGAGTGTGCGATGCAATAAAATACAACAGATGCAACAACTTGATGAAATATCGCGGTCCGGCATGAAATTTCTTGCCGCATTCACTACAGCCCCAAGATGAGCAATGGCGAGCAATTGCCCAGCGAGACATCAACCTCCCGCACAAAACAATAAACCCCAAAAATCCCAGGGATTTTCGGGGTTTATACTGAAAGCGTCCGACGTTGAACCTTAGAGGTCGATGTCGAGGATCGCCATGGAGAAGTTGTAGGAAAGCTCGCCGTCTTCCTCGTCGCGGAAGACCACACCGAGGAACTCGTCACCGAGATAGACTTCAGCGGACTCGTCCTTCTTCGGGCGAGCCTTGACGACCATCTGCTGATTGAAGGTGCGCTTGAAATAGGCTTCAAGCTTGCGGATTTCTTCGGGCTTCAAAACACGTCTCCGTAGCCGTTTAAACTGTGCGGCGCTTCTCGCACGCTGCATCGGCGGGTGTAAACCCCTCGAAAGAGGCTACGCACCGGTTCCCGCATGTCAGATATCGAAGCTGGCAAGGATCTGGTCCATCTGGCGCGACGGCTCGGAACAACCGGCCTCGCCCACGACCTTTGCCGGTACGCCGGCCACGGTCGATTTCGGCGGCACCGGTTTCAGCACGACCGAACCGGCAGCAACGCGCGAGCAGTGCCCAATATGGATATTGCCGAGGATCTTGGCGCCGGCGCCGATCAGCACGCCATCGGCGATCTTCGGATGGCGATCGCTGCCCTCCTTGCCCGTGCCGCCAAGCGTCACGCCGTGCAGGATCGAGACATTGTCGCCGATGACGGCCGTCTCGCCGACAACGAGGCCGGTCGCATGATCAAGGAAGATGCCGCGGCCGATGCGGGCAGCAGGGTTGATATCGGTCTGGAAGACGCTGGACGCACGGCTCTGCAGGTAGAAGGCGAAATCCTTGCGGCCGCGCTTCAACAGCCAATGGGCCAGGCGATGCGTCTGGATCGCGTGGAAGCCTTTGAAATAGAGCACCGGCTCGAGGAATCGGGTGCAGGCGGGGTCGCGATCGTAGACGGCCTGGATATCGACACGCAGGATGGTGCCCCATTCCGGCCAGTCCTCGAGCATTTCAGAAAAGGTCTGGCGCAAAAGGTTCGCTTGCAGATCCGGGTGATCGAGCCTTTCGCAGATGCGGTAGATCACGCTTTCTTCGAGGGAATGCTGGTTGACCACGGTGGAATAGAGGAAGGCCGCGAGCATGGGGTCTTGCTCGGCGGCGACCCGGGCTTCTTCGCGCAGGCTATTCCAGATCGGGTCCATAACTTTCAGCGCTTCTGCCTGGCGAAGTTCGGTCTTGGCGACCATCGTCGCTCTCCTTCCTTGTCCGTGCCTGCCATCACTATAGGGGAAATCAGGCGTGACTTAAATGGCGTCTGGCGGCGACAACGATACGCTAGGCGCGATCGATCTCCGCCAGAAATTCGAGCACCGCTTTCTTGAAAACCCGGTCGCCGACGGCGAGCATATGGTCGCGGCCGGGAATGTCGAGCGCCCGCGCATGCGGCATCAACGCGGCAAGTTCTTCGGCCGATCCGGCGATATCATCGGTCGTCCCGACGCCGATCAGCGTCGGCTGCTCGATGCGCGCCATGTCCTGCGGCGTCAGCAGATCCCGCGACGTCGAGATACATGCCGCAAGCGCCCGCCGGTCACTCTTGGTCTGGTCGGCAAAAGCGCGGAACATGCGCCCGCGCGCATGGGTCACGTCGTCGAGCGACGGCGCCACGAGAGCATCGGCAATCGGATCCCAATCCCCTACCCCCGACACCATGCCGATGCCGAGGCCGCCGAAGACCAGCGAGCGCACGCGGTCGGGATACGCGAGCGCCAAGAAGGCCGAAATGCGCGCACCCATCGAATAGCCCATGACATGGGCTTCGGCGATCCCGAGATGCCCGAGCAATGCAGCGGCGTCACCCGCCATCTGCTGCGGGCGATAGAGTTCCGGGTCGTAGGGCTTGCTGCTCTTGCCGTGGCCGCGATTGTCGAGCGCGATGACGCGGTAGCCGGCATCGCCCAGCGTCTTCAGCCAGCCCGGAAACACCCAGTTGACGTTGGCGCTTGAGGCAAAGCCATGGATGAGCAGAATGGGCGCGCCGGACGGGTCGCCTTCATCGAAGAAAGCGATCTCCAGACCGTCATGATTGAAACGGGAAAACGGCGGCGGGGTGAGATCCATCTATTCATCCTCGGGCATATCGATCCGGCGCAACCTAGTTCGTCGCTTTGGCGGGCGAAACCCCGCACCGGCAAAAACCACAACTGCGGCAGCTTTGCCGCTACACATTTCCGGCAAAGCTGACTATGGTGCCGCCAAATTTGACCTTCAGACTTGCATTCATCGGAGCATGACATGGCCGGCCACAGCATCCCGCATTTCCAGAATGACGGCGGACATCAGGCAATCGAAATCGGCGTCAAGGAATTCATGTGCACCGGCGCATCCGTTCCCTACGATCACCCGCACATCTTCATCGACATGGGTGACGACAGCGAGAAGGTCTGCTCCTACTGCTCCACGCTCTACCGCTACAATCCGAAGCTGAAGGCGACCGAAACCAATCCCCCCGGCTGCCTCTTCGCCCATAAAGCCGCCTGATAAGCGGCGATGTCGCGCCCCGTCGCGATCATCGGCGCCGGCATCGGCGGCCTCACGGCTGCCCTGTGCCTCGCCCGGCGCGGCTTCGAAGTCGACATCATCGAGCGGGCAACGGCGCTGACCGAGGTCGGCGCCGGCCTGCAGCTCTCGCCGAACGCCTCCCGCATCCTCATCGAACTCGGCCTGCTTGCGCAGCTTGAGAGCGTATGGACGGAGCCCGAACGCATCGGGCTCGTTGATGGCCGCTCCTTGCGCGCGCTTGCCAACGTGTCGGCCGGAACCTTCGCGCGCCGCCGCTGGCATGCGCCCTATGGCGTTCTCCACCGCGCCAGCCTTCAGAAAATCCTGCTGCAGGCCGTTCAATCCGAACCGCGCTGCCGGCTCCACCTCGGGTGCCAGATCGACAAGCCCGGGGAACAGGCGATCGCGGACGTGACCGGGCGCAAGCCGGACGTCGTCATCGGCGCCGACGGCATCTGGTCGCGGTTGCGCGAGAGCGTGCCCGGCGCCGGCCGCGTCCGGTTTTCCGGCAATGTCGCCTGGCGCATGACACTTGCCGGCGACATCGGCGCGGGCGTGCTGAAGCGCGACGAGGTCACCGCCTTCCTCGGCCCGCACGCCCATCTCGTCGCTTATCCTCTACGGGAAGTCGGCGGCTTCAATCTCGTCGCCATCATCGAGGGCAAGGAGACCGACGCGGTCTGGGTCGGCAAGGATTCGGACGAGCGGCGCCAGGATTGCCTGAACGCCTTTTCCGGCTGGAACCCCGGCATCCGCTCTCTTCTCGAGAAGGCGGTAGCGCCCACCTACTGGCCGCTCTGCACCGTCGACGACGGCGCCTGGCAGGATGGGCAAAGGACTGTGCTGATCGGCGATGCGGCCCATGCAATGACGCCCTTTGCGGCCCAAGGTGCGGCCATGGCCATCGAGGACGCATTCGCGCTTGCGGCCTGCCTGTCTGAAGACCTCAGCGTCCCGGATTCCTTGCGGAAATTCGAGTCGCTTCGCCGGCCGCGCATCGCGCGTGTCCGCCGCCGCGCGGCCTTCAATCATTTCGCCTATCACGCCCGTGGCCCGGTGCGCATCGGCCGCGACATAGTGCTGAAGCTCAAGGGCGCCGACGCGCTCGCAGCCGACCTCGACTGGCTCTACGGCTACGGGGCGCCGGAACGCTAAGAACCAGCCGCAGCCCGCTGCAATTTAGCCCCGCTCACCCGGCGAACCTCCCCCAGAAAAGCAGAACGCCGCGGATAACCGCGGCGCCCGTTCCTTCCTTGTCAGACTGCGTTTGCCGCAGCCAGCCCCGCTTCGATATCGCGGCGGATATCCGGCACATCCTCGAGACCGATCTGCAGGCGGAGAACCGGTCCTTCCGTCGGCGCCAGCGCCACCTTGCGATCACCGAGACCGACGTGGACTGCGAGGCTTTCGAAGCCGCCCCAGGAATAGCCAAGCCCGAAGAGCCTGAGCGCATCGAGGAAGGCGTGCGCCTTGGCCTTGAAACGGTCCGGGCTCTCCGCCTTCAGCACGAAGGAGAAGATGCCGCTTGCGCCGGTAAAGTCGCGTTTCCAGAGTTCATGACCGGGGAAGCTCGGCAGCGCCGGATGCAGCACGCGAGCCACTTCGTCGCGTGTTTCCAGCCACTTCGCCAGCGTCAGGGCGCTTTCCTGGTGCCGCTCCAGGCGGATGCCCATGGTGCGCAGGCCACGCAGGATCTGATAGCTGTCATCGGGCGAGACGCAGACTCCGAGCGTCACCATCGCCTCCGTCAGGGCCGGCCAGTGCTCGGCATTGGCAGAGACGGTGCCGAAGAGCACGTCCGAATGGCCGGACGGATATTTGGTCGCCGCATGGATCGACACGTCGACGCCATGGTCGAGCGGCTTGAAGTAGACCGGCGTCGCCCAGGTGTTGTCCATGGTGACGATGCAGCCATGGCGATGGGCGGCATCGGCGATGGCGCGGATGTCCTGCATTTCGAAGGTGTTCGAGCCCGGCGCTTCGGTGTGCACCAGGCGCGTGTTCGGGCGGATCAGGCTTTCGATCGCCGCACCGATCATCGGATCGTAGTATTCGACCGTGACGCCGAGGCGCTTCAGCATCGTGTCGCAGAAGTGGCGCGTCGGGAAATAGACCGAGTCTACGATCAGGGCATGGTCGCCGGCCGAGAGATAGGCGAGGAACGGCACCGTGACCGCCGCCAGCCCCGAGGGCACGAGGATCGTTCCGGCGGAACCTTCGAGTTCGTTGATCGCGTCGCAGAGCGCGTCGGTGGTCGGCGTTCCACGGGTGCCGTAAGTGTACTTCTGCGCCCGCGTTTCCATCGTCTTGGCATTCGGGAACAGCACCGTGGAGGCGTGCACTACCGGCGGATTGACGAAGCCGAAGTAATCGGAGGGGTTGTTGCCGCTGTGGGCGAGACGCGTGTTGATGCCTGCCTTGCCGTTCACATTGCCACTGTCTGCCATTGCTCATTCCGCTTCTTGATTTCGAATGCAAAACTCTTCGAACGAGCCACAATCGCGGTCAAGTGTCAAAAATCACGGAGTGTCGTTTTGACCGTTGCATGGCCACTTTTGGCGATTTTTCCGCCAGAGCGTGCTTCGCACCCCCAAGATCTGCCTAACTTTCTGGCTTGTTTCGAGTTTTTCACATGCAAAACCAGAAAATCGGCGGCCTCTCTTGACCCTCATGAAATTTGAGCATGAGATAGCCGACACTCGCGCCAGGAGGGTGGCGGAGGCTCACCGCGCTAGGAGACGCGACGGTGCAGACTGGAACTAACGACAACAGAAAAAGGTTCTAAAAATGGCAAAAAGAATTCTGACAGCTCTCGTTGGCGCTGCTGTCATGGGGATTGGCACACAGGCGGCTTCGGGCGCTACTCTTGATGACGTCAAGGCCAAGGGCTTTGTCCAGTGCGGCGTGAACACCGGCCTCGCCGGCTTCGCAGCGCCGGACGCTTCGGGCAACTGGAGCGGCTTCGACGTAGACTACTGCAAGGCAATCGCCGCCGCGATCTTCGCGGATGGCAGCAAGGTCAAGTACACCCCGACGTCCGCCAAGGAACGCTTCCCGGCGCTGCAGTCGGGCGAAGTCGACGTCCTTGCCCGTAACACCACCTGGACGATCAACCGCGACACCGCGCTCGGCTTCAACTTCCGCCCGGTCAACTACTATGACGGCCAGGGCTTCATGGTTCGCAAGAGCCTGAACGTCAAGTCGGCGCTGGAACTCTCGGGCGCTGCCGTCTGCGTGCAGACGGGCACCACCACCGAACTCAACCTTGCCGACTACTTCAAGGCGAACAACCTGCAGTACAACCCGGTCGTCTTCGAAAAGCTTGAAGAGGTCAACGCCGCCTATGATGCCGGCCGTTGCGACGTTTACACGACCGACCAGTCCGGCCTTTATTCGCTGCGTCTGACGCTGTCGAAGCCGGACGATCACATGATCCTGCCGGAAATCATCTCGAAGGAGCCGCTCGGCCCGGCCGTGCGCCAGGGTGACGACCAGTGGTTCGATATCGTCAGCTGGACCCATTACGCATTGATCCAGGCTGAAGAGTTCGGCATCACCCAGGCCAACGTCGAAGAAATGAAGAAGTCCACCAACCCGGACGTTCAGCGCTTCCTCGGCGTCGAGGCTGACACCAAGATCGGTACCGACCTCGGTCTCACCAACGAATGGGCCGTGAACATCATCAAGGCCGTCGGCAACTACGGCGAAGTCTTCGACCGCAACATCGGCGCCGGCAGCCCGCTCAAGATCGAGCGCGGCCTCAACGCGCTGTGGAACAAGGGCGGCATCCAGTACGCTCCGCCGGTCCGCTAAGGCGAACCGATAATAAGGGGGAAGCGGACAACCGCTTCCCCATCCCAACGATAAAAACACCCAAAAGGGTGAAAAGGGGAAAAGAGGCATTGCATGGCGATTGGCGTCACAACTACGCCTGAGAAATCGAAAGCGTCCGGGTCGTTCATCAACGACCCTCAGGTCCGCGGCATATTCTATCAGGTCATCACCGTCGTCCTAGTCGGGGCCTTCGTCTATTGGGTGGCCGACAACACGATCGAAAACCTCAAACGGGCGAATATTGCTTCCGGCTATGACTTCCTCAGGGGGCGCGCCGGCTTCGACGTCGGGCAGTCACTGATCGCCTATACCAGCGATTCGACCTATCAGCGCGCACTGGTCGTCGGCCTGCTCAACACGCTGCTGGTCGCGGTCTGCGGTATTTTCACGGCGACCATCATCGGCTTTGCAGTCGGCATCGGCCGTCTGTCGCACAACTGGCTGATCGCAAAACTGTCGCTCGCCTATGTCGAGGTGTTCCGCAACATTCCGCCGCTGCTCGTGATCTTCTTCTGGTACAGCGGCGTTCTGGCGATCCTGCCGCAGCCGCGCGAATCGGCAGCGCTACCGCTGAACATGTTCCTCAACAACCGCGGCCTCGCCTTTCCGAAGCCGGTGCTCGGTGACGGCTGGCAGTACACGTTCTTCGCCTTCGTCATCGCGATCATCCTAAGCTTCGTCGTGGCGCATTACGCCCGCAAGAAGCAGGAGGCCACGGGACAACGTTTCCCGCTGCTCTGGACGGTTCTCGGGCTCATCATCGGCCTGCCGCTCCTGACGTTCTTCGCCACGGGATCGCCGATCACCTTCGACATTCCGGTTGCCGGCAAGTTCAACCTGACGGGCGGCTCGGTCATCGGGCCGGAGTTCCTCTCCCTGTTCCTGGCGCTGTCGTTCTACACCGCGGCCTTCATCGCCGAAATCGTGCGCGCCGGCATTCGCGGCGTGTCCAAGGGACAGACGGAAGCCGCCCACGCGCTCGGCATCCGGCCAGGCCTGACCACGCGCCTCGTCGTCGTTCCGCAGGCGCTGCGCATCATCATTCCGCCGCTCACCAGCCAGTATCTGAACCTGACCAAGAACTCGTCGCTCGCCGTCGCCATCGGCTATGCCGATCTCGTGGCCGTGGGCGGAACGATCCTCAACCAGACGGGACAGTCGATCGAAGTCGTGACGATCTGGATCATCGTCTACCTGTCGCTGAGCCTCACGACATCGCTGTTCATGAACTGGTTCAATGCCCGCATGGCCCTGGTGGAGAGATAAGATCATGAACACACACCAGGGAACTTTTGTCCGCGCCTCGATGATCGAGGGCTCCGCCCCGCCGGCAGCGGAGGGGGGCGTCGTCCGTTGGTTGCGCGAGAACCTCTTCGCCACGCCGAAGGATACGGTGCTGACCATCATCAGCTTGCTGTTGCTCGCATGGCTGGTGCCACCGGCCATCCAATGGCTCTTCGTCGATGCGGCATGGACAGGCGGTGGCCGCGGCGTCTGCGCAACGGTTGCGCAAGGCGGCAGCCAGCCGGAAGGCTGGAGCGGCGCCTGCTGGGCGTTCGTCAACGCCAAGATCGATCAGTTCGCCTATGGACGTTACCCGCTCGACGAGCGCTGGCGGCCGACCTTGGTCGGCGTTCTCTTCGTGCTCTTCCTTGTGCCGATGGCGATGCCGAAGGTCCCGTACAAGGGCATCAACGCCATCCTGCTCTTCGCCGTCCTGCCGATCATCGCGTTCATCATGCTTCCGGGCGGCTGGTTCGGCCTGACCTATGTCGAGACACCGCTCTGGGGCGGCCTGATGGTGACGCTGATCCTGTCTTACGTCGGCATCACCGTGTCTCTGCCGCTCGGCATTCTGCTGGCGCTCGGGCGGCGGTCGCATATGCCCGTGATCAAGATGCTCTGCACCGCCTTCATCGAGCTTGTGCGCGGCATTCCGCTGATCGCAGTGCTGTTCATGGCCAGCGTCATGCTGCCCTTGTTCCTGCCGCAGGGCGTGACCTTCGACAAGCTCCTGCGCGCGTTGATCGGCGTGTCGCTCTTCGCTTCGGCCTATATGGCGGAAGTGGTGCGCGGCGGCCTGCAGGCGATCCCGAAGGGGCAGTACGAGGGCGCGGATTCGCTCGGCCTCAGCTACTGGCAGAAGACGAACCTGATCGTCCTGCCGCAGGCGCTGAAGCTGGTGATCCCCGGCATCGTCAACACCTTCATCGGCCTTTTCAAGGACACGTCGCTGGTGTCGATCATCGGCATGTTCGATCTGCTAGGCATCGTTCGCTTCAACTTCACGGACGCCAACTGGGCTTCTTCGGTCACGCCGATCTCAGGGCTAATTTTCGCTGGCTTCATATTCTGGCTTTTCTGCTTCGGTATGTCGCGCTATTCAGGTTTCATGGAACGCGTGCTCGACACGGCCCATAAACGATAAAATGAGGGGAGGATCGCATGGCAAACGCAGCCACTGCTTCCAAAATGACCGTATCTGCGACTGACGTCGCGATCGAAATCACCGGAATGAACAAGTGGTACGGGGACTTTCACGTCCTTCGTGACATCAACCTGAAGGTCATGCGCGGCGAGCGCATCGTCATTGCCGGCCCGTCGGGCTCGGGCAAGTCGACGATGATCCGCTGCATCAACCGGCTGGAAGAGCACCAGAAGGGCAAGATCGTCGTCGACGGCATCGAGCTCACCAACGATCTGAAGAAGATCGACGAAGTGCGCCGCGAAGTCGGCATGGTGTTCCAGCACTTCAACCTCTTCCCGCACCTGACGATCCTCGAAAACTGCACGCTTGCTCCGATCTGGGTCCGCAAGATGCCGAAGAAGCAGGCCGAAGAAATCGCGATGCACTTCCTGAAGCGCGTCAAGATCCCGGAACAGGCACACAAGTATCCGGGCCAGCTCTCCGGCGGCCAACAGCAGCGCGTGGCGATCGCCCGCTCGCTGTGCATGAAGCCGAAGATCCTGCTGTTCGATGAGCCGACCTCGGCGCTCGACCCGGAAATGGTCAAGGAAGTGCTCGACACCATGGTGTCGCTCGCCGAAGAAGGCATGACCATGCTGTGCGTGACCCACGAAATGGGCTTCGCACGCCAGGTGGCCAACCGCGTGATCTTCATGGACCAGGGCCAGATCGTCGAGCAGAACTCGCCGGCCGAGTTCTTCGACAATCCGCAGCACGAGCGCACCAAGCTTTTCCTCAGCCAGATCCTGCACTAGGATCGGCCGAGACGACACGAAAAGAAGCCCGCCTCATCGAGGCGGGTTTTTTCGTCCTAGCCGTTCTCGATCCTACTCGACGCGATAGCGCAGGGTGCCAACCGACCAGTGGATGCCGCGCGTGTCGAGATCCTCTGTCCAGTTCTTCTGCAGCCGCGCGACGATCTCGCTCAAGGTCTCGCGCGCATCGACCTCCACCTTGAGGCCCCGCGCTATCGGCGCAAGATCGCTCAGGTCGACCGCATCGCTGACGACAAGCGCGACGAAAATGCCGTCCCCCTCACCCGATGCCTCGAAATCGAAGCCGTAATATTCATCCGGCAAGATCAGCGGCACGCCCGGCGCCAGCGTCGTGATCTTTTGCGCAAACTCGTTCGGGAAGATCTGTGTTGCCTTGCCCTGGCCGCTGACATCGAAAAGCAGGAGATTGCCGGCCGTGCGGCTGTTGACCGTCAGCTTGAAGACTTCGCCGGCCTTCAAGGTGGTCGGCCTATCGATAGAGAGCATGACATCGTCGGCTTCGCTCTTTCCGATGATATCGCCGACGGCATCGATGGCACTGGCCGCCTGATAGGTCGGCACCGCTGCGTTCGGCGCAATGGTATACGCGCCCTGCCCGTTGCCATCCGCATCGCGCTTTTCCGGCACCATCGCGCTGTCGCCGAGCGCCTCGGGCTTGCCTTCCAGTTGCGGGTCGAGATTGCCACATTGTTCCTGCGAGGCGCAGTAGGACGCAGATTGCGCCTTTACATACTCGAGAAGCTCGGCGTTGCTCGTCAATCCGTTGCCATTGGCATCGGCAGCGTCGCCGGTCTGGCCGGCGACGAAGGCTGCGGTGAAGACACCGTGCCGATCCGCGGTCGGAAGCCGGACATCGTCCCATGCGACCTGATAGGGCGCCGCCGCACTCCAGGCGATCACCCCGGCTTCGACGAGCTTCGGCTTGTCGACAAGGGCAAGATCGATCCGAAGGCCGCGGGTCAGAGCCTGCTCGACCGACTTGGCATCGGGACGCGGGAGAAAGCGGGCGCCTTCGATAGGTTTCGCGATGTCCTCGGACAGCGACCGAGAGATCGTGCCGGAGTGACAGGCATCGATCACGACCGTCACCGCGCGCCCCTTCAGGCGCTCCAGCACCACATCTATCTCGTCGTCGAGGACAGCGCCTTGCCAATCCGTCTCGCCGGCAGCGATGTCGGCAGGCGCAATCGCTTCATCCAGCCCATCCGCCTCATCGCCATCCGCATCCTTCACCTGCAGTCCGTGGCCTGAAAAATAGAGATAGACGCGATCACCGGGCTTGGTCGCATCGACGAGCCAGCCGTTCATGGATGACAGGATTTCCGCTCTGGTCGCCTGCCCGTCCTTCAGCACGCGGATCGACGTACTGTCGAAGCCGAGCCGTTCCGTAAGCAGCTTTTGCATCGCGATGAGATCGTTCGCCGGTCCCGGTAGCGAAAACTCCGCCGGCAGGTTCTGATAGTTGCCGACCCCGATCAGCAAAGCCCGATCGCCGGCGACCGCAGGAGCGGCGAGCAGCGTGAAACACGCAAGGATATGGAAGAACGACACCCGCGATCTGAGGCTCGCGCTCATTGGCCCTGACCTCTCGTGTAAAGCGGTTGAACGGCAATCGTACTTTCGCTCCCCTCCAGGCGCGTTTCGAGCAAGCGCAGCAACGCCGCGGCATCGAGGTTCGAATTGGCAAAGGCAGCTGCGATCGCATCGACAGGCGCATTGGTCGCGATGGCGACCAGATGGTCCGCGCCGAAGGGTTTGACCACTTCCAGGTCACGCAGCTTGAAGGCATGGCTTTCGCTTCCGGCAATCTGCACGTCGAGCAACTGCGCTTCACCTGTGTTGGCGAGGTTGAAGACCAGCATGTTGGCATAGCCGCCCTGCGGCGCCTCCACATTCAGGCGGTCGCCGGCAAAATAGATGTCCTTGACGGGTTTTAGCGAAACGGCCCCCGGGCTCTGCGCCGCAAGCGCCTTCAGAAAATCCACCAGGATGAATTTGTCGACCACGCCCTGGAGCCTTTCGGGCGCGACATGTTCGGCAGCGACGTCCCCGTTCGGCGTATAGAAGACCCCGGATGCCGCCTCCCACCGATAGGGCATGCCATTGCCGCCGATATTGGCAAGATCAGGCATCTCACCGACGACGCGCAATGGCAGCGTACCCGTCCATCCGGTTTCGCGCGGCGACTTCAGCGTCTGCCTCGCGCCGCTCGCTGTTGGCGCCACGCCGACCTTGGCGCTGCGCGGCAGGGACAGCACGATCTCCTTGTCGGAGCGCGCCAGCTGCGGCGTGAAGTTCGGCACCTGCAGGGCTTCCGATTGCAGCTTGACGTTGGAAAAAACGTAGTCTTCGAGTTCGACCCGCGAAATCCGCCCGTCGCCATCGCGATCGGCAGCGCCTTCCAATGCACGGGCAAAGCTCCAGCTCAGGGCGCCGCGCGGCTCGCCGCCGATCACCACCTCCGGCGTCGGCTGGCTTTCCAGCGATGCGGCGAGGATCGTCACCTGCGACAGCTCCACATCCCTCACCTTGGCGCCGGTCAGCGCCTCCTTCGACGGCGGCGGCACCTTGGCGCGCACCATCGGCGCCAGCCGCGTCTTGCCGGAGATCGAGCGGTTCATGCCGCCGGAATAACAGCTGTCGGAGACGAAGAGCACGTGAATGCCCTTGGCTTCCGCCTCCGCGAACCAGGCGCTGAGTTCGTTGTCGACGATGATTTCGCTCGCCGTCTCCTCGGCACGTGCCCGGTCGAAGCCCGGCAATTCCAGAAATTCGTCGAGCCCGTCCTCCTCGCTGCCGGCGACCAGTTCCGGCATCTGCGCACCGTGCCCGGCATAGGTGAAGACGATCGTATCGCCACGCGTCGCACCCGCGACCAAATCGGTCCAGGCGGAGCGTATGGCCGCCTTCGTTGCCTGTTCATTGACGAACTGGCGGATCGGGCCGACATCTGCCGCCTTCAGCGCCTGCGCCACATCGAGCGCATCCTTGACCGCACCGTCGAGGCTCACTTCGTGCGGATAGACATCGACGCCGACAACAAGCGCCGAGGTCGCCGCGTTGGCGTATGCAGGCAAGGCGATCAAGCCTGTCGCCAACAGGATTTCGCGCAGCCCCTTCACTTGCCCACATCCACTTCCACCCGCCGGTCGAGCTGGTTCAGCATCATCTCGTCATAGGCACTTGGATCGTCCGGCTTGAACGGCTCCTCCTCGCCTTTGCCGACAACGGTCCAGGTGCCGGGATAGCCTGCATCGACAAGGTAATGCGCCAGGGCCTCGGCACGGGCGATCGACAAGACCATGTTCGCCTCGGGTGTGCCGACCGGGTCGGTGTGACCGATCAGGGTGATTGCGGGCGGCTTTGCCGACTTCAGGCACTCGAACAGATCCTTGGCCGACTCGAGACCTTCAGGCGTGAACTCGGCCGTGCCGAAGACATAGCGCACCGGCGTCGCCTTCTTCCGGATCGAGACACCGCGATAAGAGAACTTGCAGGCGCCGCGCGCGGCGAGCTTGACCGGCTTGGTTGCAGCGAGCCGCATTTCCGAGGCCAGGCGGTCCAGCCGTTCGATATAGGCCTTGTCCGGCGCCATCCAATCGGGCGTCAGCTCCTCGTTTGCCGCATCTTCCAGTGCCTGCTGATAGGCTGTCGCCGCGGCGTCGTAATCCTTGCGCTCGCGCTTGATATCGCCGAGCGCGTCGAGGATCTGCCAGGGGCCGCCGGCGTCGCGGCTTGCGGCCGTCAGCTCCGTTTCGAAGGTCTCAAGCTTGGCGCCCTGCCCCACGGCCGCTGCAATGCGGTTGAAGGTTGCGAGCGCCACAACGCGCCGGGTCAGCGCGATCTCGGTCGCCGAGCAGCCTTTCATGTTTAAGGGATCGGCCGCCACCTTGGTGCCGGCCTCGTCGGCGCGGTTCAGCGCCTCCGAAGCCAGGCGAAGGCCGTCGCAGGCCACGGCTGGCGCGGTGAAGACCGCCAAAGCGGCCGAAGCGAGGAGAAATGCCCGTAGCTGAACCATGGCTCGCCCATCAATCCTTGATCTCGAACGTCACCATCTGAACACTGCTGGCACCAGCATCGCCCTGCGCCCGCTTGGCCAGGTTGATCGCCAGCCCCCGCGTCGGCGGCAACCGCGAGGTCGCGACATATTGGCGTGCCTTTTCCACCGTCAGCCTCTGGTCGCCGAGGCCGCCGGCGCGACAGAAGGCCAGCATCGTTTCGGCCGGCGCCGGCGTGTCGAAGGTGAGCGTGCCTGTGCCCGGCTGCGGGATCAGACGCCGCTCGCCCGGCTTAAGCGTGGTGTCGCCGATCATCACGTCGGGGATGACCTCGACATTGCCGTTCTCCTCGACATAGAGGATCTGAAGCTCGCAGGCCTGGTTGGCAGTGAGTTCGAAGGAAAGCTCGTCGCCGACCTTGGCCGTCGTCGACTTCACGTTCAGCGCCAGTTCGAGCTTGTGGTCAGCCCCCGCATCCTCCTTGCGATAGTCCGGCACGGCGGCGGCGATCGACTGCGGCTTGGCGTCCGCCATCGGCTCGGACCCGGCAACACCGATCGCCGTCGTGTCGAGCGGACGGCGCTGGGTGAGCGGCGCCATCAGCAACGCATATTGCTGCTCGACCTCGTTGCGCGGAATGGTGCCGCCGGCTTCCAGCGTCGTCACCCAGTCAAGCCCGAGGCGCAGGACATCGGTGTTCGTAACCCGCTTGATCGCCTCAGAGAATTGCTTGGGCGTCATGTCGAACTCGGCCGCCAGGGCATCGAAATCGAGCTCGTCCTCGTACTTGTCGGCGAAGTAGGTGATGATCTCGGCCTCGCCCGGCGCGTGCTTGCTCTGGAGGCCGCCGTCGGGCGTCGGCTCGGTGACGCCGAGCACCTTCAGCGCGTTGACGAAGCGCTCGCGGTCCTTGCGATAGGTTTCGTCCAGTTCCTCCTGCTTCACATACATCGCCAGCAGTACGTCCTGCTGGTCCTTGCTGAAGAGCGTCGATGTCTCGATCTGCTCGCGCAACTGATCACGCTTCGAAAGGATACCGTCGGCGTGGCAATCGACGCAGGACCGCGCATTGATAATCTCGACACCCTTGCCGATCGGTCGCTTACGGAACGACACGATCGTCGTCGGCCCAACGTCGAGCTGCTTTCCGGCAGAGGTCGAGAGGTAGTAGCCCTGCAGGCCGTTCGGCAACGAGAAGATCATCTCGCCACCGTCGTGCTCGAAAGGCACGAGGCCCGCGTCGAGCGGCGCCAGTTCTCGCGGCCCGTGCGGGAAGCGCTTCAGCACCTGCTTGCCGACGTCGCCGCCAAAATCATAGGACTTCCAGTAGTAGCCGCCGAACGGCATGTCGTGCCGCTCGAGCATGCGGTTGTGGTCGGAGACCCCCGACGATCCGTCGGCAAACCCGGCCCTCAGCACGTCGCGCCTGCGAATGTTGCCGGCGACGTCGATCTTGAAGCGCTTCTCGAGTTCGGCGATCTGGGTCGGCAACTTCATCAGACGGTTGTAGATCTCCGGCCGCGCGCCGTTGCTCATGAACCAGTCGACCCGCATGATCGGCAGTTGCGTCGCCGTTTCCTTCGAGAGCGCCGAAAGCGACGCGTCGCTGTCGGGATCGACCCCATAGAAGTAGCGCTTGATTAGGAAGTCATAATCCGCCGTATCCCATTGCAGTTCGCGCAGATCGACGCGTACCAGCAAGCCGTTGGTGCCATCGACCTCTGTCGGCAGCACCAGTTTCTGCCCGTAGGAAAGCGAATTCAGAAGCTTCTTGAAGCCGCCGGCAAGCACGTCCATCCGTTTCATGAAGGTCTGGTCGTCCTCGCAGCCCATCATGCCGTTGTACTGGTCGCGATAGGAGAAGTAGCGCATGTAAGGGCGGTCGAGGGCGCTGACCGTCTCGATGTCCTTCAGCGCCGCGTCGACGAATTGATCGTAGGTTAGGATCGGGCGTGCACGGTCCGGTTTTGCCGCGGCTGTTTGCGGCAGGCTCTTCTCATTCAGCGAATTGATCCAGTCTTCCAGCACCTTGATCTCGTCGGTCGAAGGCCGCTTACCAAGCGGCATGCGGCCGCTGACGACGGTCGCATAGAGCCGCGACTTTAAGGCATCGCCGGGGATCACAAAGTTTGCGTCGGCGGCAATCGAAGCGAGGTCGCCTGCCGGGTAGCTCCCTTGCGAACTCTCGCCCGGCCCGTGGCAATTGCGGCAATATCTGCCGATGAAGGCATCAGCCTGTTGCGCCAGCGCCGCATTGCCGCCGCCCAGCGCTTCGGTCGCCGTGCTCTCCTTGCAGACGGCCGTGACCGATTGCGCCACCGGCGCCGGCGCCTTTACCTCGCGATCGGCAAGGAAGGCATAGATCGCACGGCGATCGTCGTCCGAAAGTACGCTCAGCCCCTTGGCGATACGCCGCATCACCGGATCGCTGATCGGCGCGCCCGAGAGCTTCTTGCCTTCCTCGATCAAGCCCTTGGTGAAAACGTCGGGCGAGGCAAGACCGGCCATCTTCGCCTTGCTGATGTCGGGCGCGACCGCGCCGCTCAAATCCTTTTCCCCCTCATAGGCGCGCTCCAGGTCGAGCCCATAGGTCGTGGTGCGCGGCGTGTGGCAATCGCCGCATCCGCCGACATTCTCGACCAGATAGCGGCCGCGCTCGGCTTGCGTCTCCTCACGCGGCTGGTAGGCCGGCACCGTGAAGTGGCTGCGCTTCCACAGCGTGATCGTCGTCTGCCGACTGAATGGGAAGGCGATCTCATGCTCTTTGGACGCCGCATCCGCCTGGGGCAACGTCTCGATATAGGCCTTGATGTCGAGCGCATCCTCCGGCTTCATACCGCCATAGGAGGTGTAGGGCATGACCGGATAGAGGTTGTTGCCCTCCCGGTCGAGACCGACCAGCACGGCGTTCAAAAACTGCGCATTGCTCCAACCGCCGATGCCATTGGCGTGCGGCGATATGTTCGGCGCATAGAAGGTGCCGATCGCCGTCTTCATCTCCATACCACCGGAGAGCAGTTCGGTGTTGTCGCCGGAGCCGTGGCAAGCGCCGCAGCCTGCAGCGTTGAACATGTACTTGCCGTTGTCGACATTGGCCTTGTAGGTGGAGAAGGCATCTTCCGCGAAGGCATCGCGCGCCGAGGCGCCAGCAGGACAGAGCGAGACGGCGACCAGCGCCGCGAACGAAGCGGCCAAAGATCCGCGGCCAAAACCGGACAAGAACGAGGTGCCTTCTCGCTTTCTCTGCAGACCGCGCATGAAACCCACTCCCTAAAACAATAGAATCGCTACTGAAATCTGCTGCACTATCGAAACTGAAACTGCTCGAATTCAACCCGCTTCGGCCGCTTGCCGAGATCTTTCAGGCCCTTGACGATCGCCTCCCTGAGAGGTGGCGGACCGCAAAACCAGAGATCGGCGTCCGCCGGATCGATCGCGCTGCCGCTCGCAAGCTTGGCCGCGTCCAGACGACCGTCCACGGAGCTGTCGTGCAGGACAAACGTGAAGTTGCCGAGCTTTCCTGCCTGCCCCTCGAAGGTTTCCAGGCCGATCGCCTCGCGCCGGTCGCGCACGCAATAGACCATGTGGATGTCCTGCCCCTCGTCACCCGTGAGATGCCGTGCCATCGCCAGGAACGGCGTGACGCCGATGCCGCCGGCGAGCCAGATCTGCTTGTTGCCGCCACGGCGGTGGTTGAAGCGGCCATAGCCACCCTCGAGCTTCAGCCGGTCACCGACAGCGATGCCGTCGCGCAGGGCCTGGGTATAATCGCCAAGCGGCTTGATCGCGAAGCGCACGATGCCGTCAGGTTCGATACCGGCAATCGTGAACGGATGCGGCTCACGCAGCCCCGGCTTCAGCACCCGCAGAAAACCGAATTGCCCGGGCTTGGCGCGCAGGGCACGCCGCAGCGGCCGCGCCGCAATCACCGTCGCCCCGTCCTCGCGGGCGACATCGAAGACTTCGTAGCCACGGGTTCGCAGCCACGGCAGCAACTGGGTATAGGCGTAGCTGAGGATGCCAAGTGCTGCGAACATGTTGAGATAAACAGCCAGAAGCGCGGTGCCGTCATAGGGACGCTTGATGAACATCTGGTGGAAAGCGACCATCACGAAGAGCAGGCCGATGAAGCGGTGCGTGTAGCGCCAGAGATGGTACGGAATCTCGATCTTCGTCCGCGGGATGATCTTGACGATGCTGAGAACGAGCAGAACGACGAAACCGTAGAACGCGTATTCTCCGGCGGATGCGGCAAGCTGGTTCAGCCCGCTCGTCAGCGCCAAGCCCTTGAAGTCGGGTTTCAGGAAATAGTGCACGAGGATGAGGCAGAGCACCGAAATGCCGATCCTGCGGTGAAAATGATAGACGCGGTCGAGGCCACCAAAGAGCGCTTCGACGAACGGCGGGCGCGCGGCCATGAACTGGGCGACCGCCATGCCGACGAAGGCGGCAGAGGAGGCCATCAACGAAAACGTCGTCAATGCATTGGTGTGACTGACTGCGGGTACGGCCAGCAGCGCCGCAAATGCCATCAAGGACCAGACCAGAAACGCGCCCACTTGCATCTTGCGCCCCTCAACGCCGATGGCTGACGGTTGTTGCCCAACCTTGTTCCTGTTGGCTTCGATCGCCAACGACCAAGGAAACATGCAACCAGGTTCTTGCCGCAACGGCCCTCACACCTCTTTCGTGTGCGGGCCTTGTTGGGAGAGTGGCAAGCACATTTCGGTTCGTCAACACGATTCCGATTGGAAACGTTCTATGAGGTTCGTTTATTCATGCCTTTGAAATTCGTATTTTTTAAGCATTCGCTTATTTTATTGCGCACCCCGGAAAACCACGGCTCGTGACCGGCGTAAATTAGGACAATCTGCGCGCTTGCCTGGCTGCAGGAAATCGTGCAAGCTAC
Source organism: Ensifer sp. LBL (assembly GCF_050435225.1). Classification (NCBI taxonomy): domain Bacteria; kingdom Pseudomonadati; phylum Pseudomonadota; class Alphaproteobacteria; order Hyphomicrobiales; family Rhizobiaceae; genus Ensifer; species Ensifer sp. LBL. The sequence goes on from NZ_JBNDJY010000003.1 coordinate 723,784, forward strand.
TGATATATCAGAACCAAAGGAACGGCATGTCACCGCAATCCCAGGCTCACCTCGCCTACCTCGCGCTCGAACGCCTGATCGTCACGTTGAAGCTCGAGCCCGGCGCCCTGGTCACCGAGAGACAGCTGATCGAACTTGCCGGACTTGGGCGAACACCGGTTCGCGAGGCGATCCAGAAGCTGGCCTGGCAGGGTCTCATGGATATCCGTCCCCGCGTCGGCTTGCAAATCACCACGATCCGGCCGGACGACCAGGTGCATGTCATGCAGACGCGCCAGAAGCTGGAGCCGCTTGCGGCCGCTCTGGTCGCAGCGCACGCAAGCGCCGAAGACAGAAGCGCGATGAAAGCCTGCGGTGCGGAGATGGCCGCCTGCCTCGAGGCAGGCGATATGGAGGGCTTTCTCGTCGCCGACAAAGTGTTCGACGAACTGATGGAAGAAGCCTGCCCGAACCGGTTCCTGACTGCAGCGCTTGCGCCGCTGCAGACACATGCCCGCCGCATCTGGTTTGCTTCGTCCTCGCCTGAAAAAATGGCCGGCTCGGTCCGCCGTCACGTCACGGTGATCGATGCGATCGAGCGGGCCGACGCGGAAAGTGCATCGGCCGCGATGGCTGAGCTGATGAACTACCTGTCAGACGCCTGAACAAGCATTCCACCAAAAGAATCCACTGCAAGCGATTGCTTTCGCACTGGTTTCGTCAAAACGCGTCAGGCCACCGGCATCATGCTGCCGGTCTTCAGCCGACGCACGTGCCAATCGAAAGCCTCTTCCAGAATGTGCGGCGTTTGTCCGCCACGGGTAGAAACGGCACGGCTGAAGTAATCCGACAAGAGCGCCCGATAGGTCGGATGGCAACAATTCTCGATGATGACCGGTGCGCGCTCGCGCGGCGCCAGGCCGCGCAGATCCGCAAGGCCGTGTTCGGTCACCAGGATATCGACGTCGTGCTCCGTGTGGTCGACATGGGAGACCATCGGCACGACAGATGAAATCGCCCCGCCCTTGGCAACCGACTTCGCGACGAAGATCGACAGGAAGGCGTTGCGGGCGAAATCGCCGGAGCCGCCGATACCGTTCATCATGTCGGTACCGCCGACATGGGTCGAGTTGACGTTGCCGTAGATATCGAATTCGAGCGCCGTGTTGATGCCGATGACACCGAGGCGCCGAATGATCTCCGGATGATTGCTCACCTCCTGCGGCCGCAGCACCAGCTTGTCCTTGTAGGCGCGGATGTTGCGGAACACGCGATCAGCCCAGGCGCTGGAAAGCGTCATCGACGAGGCCGAGGCGAAGCTCAGCTTGCCGGCCTCGAAAAGCTCGAAGGTGCTGTCCTGCAGCACCTCGCTATACATACGCAGATCATGGAACGGACTGTCGACCAGGCCGCTCAGCACCGAATTGGCGATGACGCCGATGCCGGCCTGCAGCGGATTGAGCGTCATGTCGAGCCGCCCCTTGCGCACCTCCTCCTGCAGAAAACCGATCAGATGGCCGGCGATCGCCGTCGTCTCGGCATCCGGCGGCGAAATCCGCGCGGCGCTGTCCTCCTTCTCGGTGACGACGATGGCAACGATCTTCTCGGGATCGACGGGGATATAGGGCGAACCGGCGCGGCTGTCGCAGGCGACGACCGGGATCGGCGTGCGGCTCGGGCGCTTCGCCGGAATGAAGATATCGTGCAGGCCTTCGAGTTCGGGACTATGGCTGAGATTGAGTTCGACGATCACCTTCTTCGCCAGGATCGCGAAGCTTGCGGAATTGCCGACCGATGTCGACGGAACGATGCCGCCGTCTTCGGTGATCGCCACCGCCTCGACCACCGCATAGTCGATCGGGCTGATCTGGCCGGAGCGCAACTGCTCCACGGTCTCCGACAGATGCTGGTCGATGAACATCACCTCGCCGCGGTTGATCGCAGCGCGCAGAACCGGATCCGACTGGAACGGCAGACGCCGGGCAAGAACTCCCGCCTCCGTCAGCGTCTTGTCGATGTCATGACCGAGCGAGGCGCCGGTCATCAGCGTGATGCGAAACTTCTCCCGTGCGGCCCGCTCGGCCATGGCAAGCGGCACGGCCTTCGCGTCGCCGGCCTTGGTGAAGCCGCTCATGCCGATGGTCATGCCGTCCTTGATCAGCGCGGCCGCTTCTTCCGGCGTGGCGATGCGATCACGCAGCGGTTTGCAGCGGATCCTGGCTTCCAGGTCGGTTGGTGGAACATGGCTCATCGGGCACTCCCAGAAATGGCCCACGAGGCTCATATCAGGACGGCGCGGGCTTGGTTCGTCGTGCGCCTATTTTCGCATGTCTGCGTGCGCACGCTATGAAGATTTGCAGGAGCACGATAGCCGCTGGGACCGCAGGGCGGTACGCAGAATGGGAAAGGCGGAACTACCGCCGACGCATAGCTCGATGGCATTTCGCCTCAAACGACGAGGGGCGCACCCTTGGCGCGCCCCTCGAACGATAAATTGCACAAAAAAGGGTCAGCCGACGAAGGCGCGTTCGATCACGAATTCGGCCGGCTTGTTGTTGGCACCTTCGGTGAGACCTGCGGCCTCGAGGATTTCCTTCGTGTCCTTCAGCATCGCGGTCGAGCCGCAGATCATGCCGCGATCGACAGCCGGATCGAGCGGCGGCAGGCCGAGGTCGGAGAAGAACTTGCCGTTGACCATCAGGTCGGTGATGCGGCCCTTGAACGGGAACTCCTCGCGGGTCACGGTCGCATAGTGGCGCAGCTTGTCGCCGACGATCTCGTTCAGGAATTCGTGGTTGCGGATTTCCTCGACCAGATCGAAGCCGTATTTCAACTCGGCAACGTCGCGGCAGGTGTGCGTGAGGATGACTTCCTCGAACTTTTCATAGGTCTCGGGATCACGGATCAGGCTTGCGAAGGGTGCAATGCCGGTGCCGGTCGAGAACATGTAGAGACGGCGGCCGGGAACCAGCGCATCAAGCACCAGCGTACCAGTCGGCTTCTTGCGCATCAGCACCTTGTCGCCCGGCTTGATCCCCTGCAGGTGCGAGGTCAGCGGGCCGTCCGGCACCTTGATCGAGAAGAATTCGAGTTCTTCGTCCCAGGCGGGGCTGGCGATCGAATAGGCGCGATAGACCGGCTTGTCGCCGACCATCAGGCCGATCATCGCGAATTCGCCCGAGCGGAAGCGGAATTCGGCAGGGCGGGTCATGCGGAAGCGGAAGAGCCGATCCGTGTAGTGTTCAACGCTGGTCACCGTCTCGACGTAGACGCCTGCCGGTGCCTGGATCGCGAAATCTTCCGTTTTTGCCGGAGCATTCATCTTAGCTACAAGTCCTGTAAATGATGACCCTGTCTATCAACAATAAGCCGATATTCCAAGCTACGCCTTGTTGAAAGGAAATCTCTTCCAAATATAGTCGTTTTTGGGAATTTCGGCGTGCTTCACACTGTCGCGGCCAACCCTACCCTATGATACCCGCCGCCAGCTATAGGATTTAGCGTCGGCGGAGGGTTTGGCGGTCGGCTGGTAGTGCACGGCAATGCCCGGCAGGCGTCCTTCGGACAAGCGCTTCAGAGCCGTAGCATTGCTGACAGCGAAGCTTTCGACGCCACAACGCAGCATCAACGGGATCTGGTCGATCAGCACGTCGCCGACCGCCCTCACCTCGCCGCTAAAGCCGAGACGCGCGCGCAGCAGCGACGCATGGCTGAAGGCGCGGCCATCATTGAACGCCGGGAACGCGACCGCCACCAACGCCAGGCGATCGAGGTGTGGTGCAAGCTTCGTCACGTCGTCGGCCGGCGCGATGACCACGCCGAGGCCGGTTTCGTCGCTGTCTGCAACCTTGGCGAGGAACGCGTCGAGACCGACGATCGCCTTCTCGTTCGAGCCTGCCTTGGTTTCTTCCGTCTCGATGATCCAGGGATCATCGCCCACGAAACCGGTTTCCTTCCAGATTTTCGTCATGTCTGTTCCTCGGAGCCTCAGGCAGCTTCCTGCGCGCTGCCGTAGAGCGCATCCTTGAAGGGTTGTGGGCCGACGCGGCGATAGGCTTCGAGGAAGGTCTCCTCCCTGTCGCGGCGCAGTCCCAGATAGGTGTCGACGATCGTCTCGACGGCGTCCGTCACCTTTTCTGGCTCGAAGCCGCGGCCGATGATCTCGCCGATCGAGGTGTTCTCGTCGCCGGAGCCGCCAAGCGTGATCTGATAGAGTTCCGCACCCTTCTTTTCAACGCCAAGCAGGCCGATATGGCCGACATGGTGATGACCGCAGGCATTGATGCAGCCGGAGATCTTGATCTTCAGCTCGCCGATTTCCGCCTGGCGTTCGGGCGCGCCGAAGCGGGTGGAAATCTCCTGCGCGACCGGGATGGAGCGCGCATTGGCAAGCGCGCAGTAGTCCAGCCCAGGACAGGCAATGATATCCGTAATGAGGCCGGCATTGGCGGTGGCAAGACCGGATGCGACCAGCGCGCGGTAGACCGGCTCGAGATCGGCCAGCGCCACATGCGGCAGGATCAGGTTCTGCTCGTGGCTGACGCGGATTTCGTCGAAGGCATATTCCTCGGCGATATCGGCAACGGCATCCATCTGCGCGTCACTGGCATCGCCCGGAATGCCGCCGATCGGCTTCAGCGAAATCGTCACCATGCCGTAGTCCGGGTGCTTGTGCGGCTGCACGTTCTGCTGCACCCAGCGGGAAAATTCCGGATCGGTCTTCTTCCAGCGTGCGAGGCTTTCCCAGCCTTCGGCGCGGTTTTCGAGAGCCGGCGGCGCGAAGTAGGTGGAGATCGACTGGATATCCGTCTCCGGCAGCTTCAGCTCAGTGTCCTTCAGCGCCGCGAATTCGACCTCGACCTGACGCGACAGTTCTTCGGCGCCAGTTTCATGCACGAGGATCTTGATGCGGGCCTTATACTTGTTGTCGCGACGGCCGTGCAGGTTGTACACGCGCATGATCGCTGTCGTGTAGGAGAGCAGATCCTCTTCCGGCAGGAAGTCGCGGATCTTCTTGGCGATCATCGGCGTGCGGCCCTGGCCACCGCCGACATAGACGGCAAAGCCGATGCGGCCGTTTTCGTCCTTCTTCAGGTGCAGGCCGATGTCGTGAACCTGGATCGCCGCGCGGTCGCGCTCGGCACCCGTGACGGCGATCTTGAACTTGCGCGGCAGGAACGAGAACTCCGGATGCACGCTCGACCACTGCCTCAGGATTTCGGCATAAGGCCTTGGATCGGCGACTTCATCGGCAGCCGCACCAGCGAAGTGATCGGCTGTGACGTTGCGAATGCAGTTGCCCGAGGTCTGGAGCGCGTGCATCTCGACGCTTGCGAGTTCCTGAAGGATATCCGGCGTGTCCGACAGACGCGGCCAGTTGTACTGGATGTTCTGGCGCGTGGTGAAGTGACCGTAGCCGCGGTCATACTTGCGCGCGATATGGGCGAGCATACGCATCTGGCGGCTCGACAGCGTGCCATAGGGAATGGCGACGCGCAGCATATAGGCATGAAGCTGCAGGTAGACACCGTTCATCAGCCGCAACGGCTTGAAGGCGTCCTCGGCGAGCTCACCGCTCAGGCGGCGCTCGACCTGATCGCGGAACTGTTCGACGCGGGAGGAAACGAAGGCGTGGTCGAATTCATCGTAGCGGTACATCGGGTATCGGTTCCTCAGGCAGCGTGTTTCGGGCCGGAAAGGCCATTGTAGCCGGCAGCATACGGGATCGACGGGCCCTCGGCGCGGATGCGCTCGCGCATGCGCAGCGGACGAAGCACGCCGTTGATCTCTTCGACATCGACGACGTTCGCATCAACGACTTTGTTGTCGTCGAACGCCTGCTTGCCGGTGGCTTCGAGCGCCGTGACGGCCTCGGCATGGCGGGCGATGAAGGCATCCTGAAGCTGCTCGACCCAGTTGCCCGCGGCATCCAGCCAGACGGAGATGCCGTCAGAAAGTCGATTTGCCGTCAAAACCTTGCTCACCATGACCTCTTCCTCAGTTCAAAATCTGTTCGTCGCGCCCGAAGGCGGCTTCAACGTTTTTCGTCTCGCCGCGCACCTTGCCTGCGACCAGCGGTTCGGACCGCTCGAAGTTGGCGCCGGCGACCGCATCGCCGATGATGACCATGACCGGACCCGCAAGCTCGCTGCGGTTTTCAAGATCCGGAAGGTCCTTCAGCGTGCCGTGCAGCAGACGGCGATCGGCGCGGCTGGCGTTCTCGATGACGGCAACCGTCGTTTCCGGCGGAAGGCCTGCCTGCATCAGACGACCGGCGACCGACGCGGCGACGGTACGGCCCATGTAAACGGCGATCGTCGCACCGGAAACCGCAAGCCGCGCCCAATCAGGCAAAACTTCGCCGGTCAGATCATGACCGGTGGTGAAGACCAGCGACGAAGCGACACCGCGAAGCGTCAGCGGCAATTCGAAATCGGCAGCCGCGGCGAAGGCCGAGGTGATACCCGGAACGATCTCGTAGCTGATGCCGGCTTCGCGCAATGCCGCCATCTCTTCGCCGGCGCGGCCGTAAACCAGCGGATCGCCGGACTTCAGCCGGACGACGCGCTTGCCTTCGGCAGCCAGCGTCACCAGCAGCTGGTTGATCTCGTCTTGGGACTTGGAGTGGCAGCCCTTGCGCTTGCCGACGGACAGTCGCTCGGCATCGCGACGGCCCATATCGACGATCGCCTGCGGCACCAGGGCATCGTAAACGATCGCGTCGGCTTCCATCATCACGCGCTGGGCGCGGAGCGTCAGCAGGTCTTCAGCGCCCGGACCGGCGCCGACGAGCCAGACGTGGCCTTTCGCCTTCTCAGGCGCATCGAGAAGACGCGACGCCTCACGGCGGGCGGCAGCCAGATCGCCGCCGGCAATCTTGTCGGCGACCGGGCCCTGGAAAAACCGGCGCCAGAAAATACGCCGGGCGACGCCGCGCGGCACCAGGCGATCGACCGTCTCGCGATAGCTTGCGGCAAGCGACGCGACGACGCCGAGCGAGGGTGAAAGCAGCTGATCGATCTGGGCGCGGATCATCTGCGCCAGAACCGGCCCCGCCCCTTCGGTACCGATGGCAACGGCAACCGGAGCACGATTGACGAGCGCCGGCGTGAAGAAATCGCAGAAATCGGGTTGATCGACGGCATTGGCCGGGATCTTGCGTTCGCGCGCTGCGATGACGATGCGCTGGTCTTCGGCGGCATTGCCGGTCGCGGCAAAAACGAGGATGGCGCCGTCCAACTGCTCGGGAACGAAGGCGGCGGCGATATGTTCGATGGCACGTTCACGAAGGTATTGCGCGAACTCCACTTCCGGCGCGTCGGCGAAGACCACGATCGACGCTTCCGTGTTCAGCAGCAGCCGCACCTTGGCAAAGGCTTCGTCGCCATTGCCGAAAACCGCCACGCGCTTTTGCGCGACGCGAAAGAATGCGGGGAAAACGGCGAGCTGCTGCGGCATGGTTAGACGGTCGTTCCTTCTACAGGCTGCGGCGAATATCCCTTATGGCGCACGACAATTGAAGGAACAGAAATTTCAATGCCTTTCCAGGCACGTATTGTTTTGCTCGGCGCTGCACCATTTTGAGCAAATATCTCCGAGCCTGTTCAATCGCCGACCTTGGCGCGGCCATTGCGCCGCATGGGCAACGTCCGTTAAATGCGGTCAACGACCTGCCGGAGACCTGTGACATGACAAAACCAGAACTCGCCGAACGGCTTTTGACCGTCATCGAAGAGGATATCCTGCCGCTCACCGAAAAGGGTGTCGCCGCCGGCAACAAGGTCTTCGGCGCGGCGATCCTGCGCAAGTCCGATCTGTCTCTGGTGCTGGCCGAAACCAACAACGAGACGGAAAATCCGCTTTGGCATGGCGAAGTCCATACGTTGAAGCGCTTCTACGAGATGGCGGAAAAGCCGGATACGCGTGATCTCATCTTCCTGTCGACGCACGAGCCCTGCTCCATGTGCCTTTCAGCGATTACCTGGGCCGGCTTCGACAATTTCTACTATTTCTTCAGCCACGAGGATTCGCGCGACGCCTTTGCGATCCCGCACGACCTGAAGATCCTGAAGGAAGTCTTCCGGCTGGAACCAGGTGGTTACGCTCAGGACAACGCCTTCTGGCATTCCGCCTCGATCGCTGCCCTTTCGGGGGATGCCGACGCTGAAACCCGCGATCGGCTCGCCGCCCAGGATGCCCGCATCCGCGCCCGATACCAGAGCCTGTCCGACAGCTACCAGTCGGGCAAGGACGACAACGCCATTCCGCTGAACTGAGATCCATGGAACCTTCACGCGACATAAAGGGCCTGCTCGACATCATGGCGGCGCTCCGCCAGCCCGAGACCGGTTGCCCCTGGGACATCGTCCAGACCTTCGAGACCATCAAGCCCTATACGATCGAAGAGGCCTATGAGGTCGCCGACGCCATCGAGCGCGGCGATATGCATGACCTCTGCGACGAGCTCGGCGACCTGCTGCTGCAGGTGGTCTTCCATGCCCGCATGGCGGAGGAAGCCGGCGACTTCGCCTTTGGCGACGTCGTCGAAGCGGTCACCCGCAAGATGATCCGCCGCCATCCGCATGTCTTTGCCCGCTCCGACGCCGATACGCCCGAGGCGGTGAAGCTGCAATGGGATGAAATCAAACAGGCCGAGAAGGTCGAGCGGCAGGAAAAGCGCGCCAAGCGTGGCCTCGCGCCTGATGCAGCCGCAAACCATCTGGGCTCGGTGCAGCGCTCATTTCCGGCGCTCGTAGAAGCCCTGAAGCTGCAGGAGCGCGCTGCAAAGGTGGGCTTCGACTGGTCGGAGCCGGAACCGATCCTCGACAAGATCGAGGAGGAGATCGGCGAGTTGCGCCAGGCGCTGCGCGAAAGAGACCGCGCCAAGGTCAGTGACGAACTGGGCGACCTGATCTTCGCCGTCGTCAATATCGGCCGCCATGTCGGCACCGATCCGGAGATGGCGCTTCGCGGCACCAACACCAAGTTCCGCCGCCGCTTCGCCCATATCGAGCGTGAGCTCGGTGCGGCCGGCGAGACGCTGGATGAGGCAACGCTGGAGCGGATGGAAGAACTCTGGCAGGCAGCCAAGGCAATCGAGCGGCAGCTGGGTTAGAACGAGCGGGACGCGCGCCCGCCACGCGTCCCGTTAGCCAAAACCGAGGCCGCCGGTCGCCGACCCCGGGAAAGCTATGGCTTACCAGTCTTCCGCGACCGGCTTCGGTCCGTTTCCGAGGCGACGCTCCAGCTCGGAGGCCTCGTTCTCGGTCAGCCTGAGATCAAGGCTTACCCGGCCATCTTCGAGGTCTTCACGACCATCGACGATCGCGTGCTGGTAGACCCAGGGCAGAAGCTGCAGCTGATCGATGCCGAGAACGACAGTGCATTCCGTCAGAACACCGGAAAGACGGCGGCCGATTTCGGCGAGCAGTTCGTCGACGCCGTCACCGGTGATCGCGGAAACGGCAACCGTGTTGTTGGACGTCGCCGCCTTGCCGCGCAATGCCTCGCGCGATTCGTCGTCGAGCCGGTCGATCTTGTTCCAGACCTCGATCAGGCGCTCGGAGGCTTCCTTCTCGTCGATGCCGAGATCGGAAAGGATTCTGAGAACGTCGCTTGCCTGCGCCTGGTTGTCCGGGTCAGAAAGGTCACGCACGTGCAGGATCAGATCCGCCTCCAACACCTCTTCGAGGGTCGCGCGGAATGCGGCGACGAGGTGCGTCGGCAGGTCGGAAATGAAGCCGACAGTGTCGGAGAGGATGACCATGCGGCCATGCGGCAGCTTCAGGCGCCGAAGCGTCGGGTCGAGCGTCGCAAACAGCATGTCCTCGGCAAGAACGCCTGCCCCGGTCATGCGGTTGAACAGCGTCGATTTGCCGGCATTGGTATAGCCGACGAGAGCGACGATCGGGTGCGGCACCTTCTTGCGCTTGGAGCGATGCAGCTGCCGTGTGCGGCGCACCTGCTCCAGCTCGCGCTCAAGCTTGACGATGCGATCCTGCAGCAAGCGCCGGTCCGCTTCGATCTGGGTTTCACCCGGACCGCCCATGAAGCCGCCACCGCCGCGCTGGCGCTCAAGGTGGGTCCAGCTTCGGACCAGGCGGCCCTTTTGATAGTTGAGGTGCGCGAGATCGACCTGCAGCGTGCCTTCCTTGGTGGAGGCGCGGCGGCCGAAGATTTCGAGAATGAGGCCGGTACGGTCGATGACCTTGGCGTTCCATTCCTTCTCGAGATTGCGCTGTTGCACCGGCGTCAGCGGATGGTCGACGATGACAAGGCCAGCGTCGAGCTCGACGAGGATATGGCCGATCTCTTCGATCTTGCCGGTGCCGAGCAAGGTGCCGGGCTTCGGCTGCGCCACCGGAACGATGGCGCCGTGCACGACCTCAAGGTCGATCGCCATGGCCAGACCGGTCGCCTCTTCGAGGCGACTTTCGTCCGAGCGTGTCGTGGTGGTCGAGAGGATATCTGCGGACTGCCGTCCGGTCTTTTTCAAGACCGGAACGATGACGACCGCGCGCATGTCGTCGCGGAGCTTCTCGAGCTCCGGAATGATCGACGACAACTTTGAATCACGTTTGGTAATGTGCCTAACGTCCCGTCAGGATGCGGCTTCTTCGTTCTCGAACATCTGCAGCGGCTGGCCGGGCATGATGGTCGAGATCGCGTGCTTGTAGACCAGCTGCGAGTGGCCATCGCGACGCAGCAGGACGCAGAAGTTGTCGAACGAGGTCACAACGCCGGTAAGCTTGACGCCGTTGATAAGAAAAATTGTCAAGGAAATCTTTTGCTTGCGGACCGTATTGAGAAAGAGATCCTGCAAGTTTTGAGAACGTTCCGCCATCGCGCCGCTTCTTTCTTATTTGCCGGCGTTTCGCGCCGGTGCATTTTTGTCAAATTCAGCAATCAGAGGCGCCACAAGTACCTTCCCCGACACCTCTTCAGAGTTGGTATCAAATCAATGTCTTTTCCGCAACGCCGAAAAAGGCTTCGCGAATATTCTGTGCTATGCTTCCTGGATGACCGTTGCCGATCGGCTTGCCGTCGATCGAAACCACCGGAAAACAGATGCTGGTAGCGGCCGTAATGAAGACTTCGCGCGCCGCGAGCATCTCTTCCACCGAGAACGCCCTCTCCTCGATTTTGAGCCCGAGCGGCACCGCCACATCCATCAAGGTGGTGCGGGTGATTCCCTTGAGGATGCCGTGTTCCGCCGGCCGCGTGCGCAAGTTTCCGTCACGATCGACGATCCAGACATTGGTCGCCGCCCCCTCCTTCACCGTGCCGTCGGCATCGACGAAGATCGCCTCCTGCGCGCCCTCTTCCCTGGCCTTCTGGCGCGCCAGCACGTTGGGTAGTAGCCCGACCGACTTGATGTCCACCCGGTCCCAGCGGTTTTCCGGCACCGTGATCGCCGCAATTCCGTGGGTCGCCTTCCTGGCAATGGCCGAGGCATCGGTGCGCTTCGCCGTCACGACGATGGACGGGCGGGTGTCCGCCGCCGGAAAGACGTGGTCGCGACGCGCCACGCCGCGCGTGACCTGCATGTAGAACAGGCCGTTCCTTACCCGGTTGCGCCGGACGACTTCGCGGATCACGTGGACGAGCGCCGCCCTGGTCATCGGCCAGTCGATGCGCAGCTCGCTGAGCGACCGGCCAAGGCGGTCGAGATGACGGGTGAGATCGACGATATAGCCGTGTCGTACCTCGCAGACCTCGTAGACGCCGTCGGCAAACTGGTAGCCGCGGTCCTCGATATGGACGCCGGCGTCTGCGTGCGGCACGTAGGCGCCGTTGACATAGGCAATTCGGGACATCGTCTCGACCTTAGAAATACTGGATGCTGACGCGGAACAGCTGCTCGACATGGCGCACCGCATCGGCGGTGGCAAAGAGCACGACGCGGTCCTTCGCCTTGATCCGGGTGGCGCCGTCAGGGCGAATGAACGTCTTGTCGCGATAGAGCGCGCCGATGCGGATACCGTCGGGCAATTCGAGGTCGCGCAGGGCCTTGCCGACGAGCGGCGACGTTTCGAGAGCCTCGGCCTCGATCACCTCGGCCATGCCCTTCTGCACCGCATAGACCGAGCGGATGCGGCCCTTGCGGACATGCTGCAGCACGCGCGAAATGGTCACGGCGCGCGGGTTCACATAGGCATCGACGCCGGCGGTCGCAGCGAAATCCTGGTAGGACGGCTCGTTGATGAGGACGAGCGTGGACTTCGCACCCAGGTGCTTCGCCATCATGCTGCCGAGGATGTTGATCTGGTCGTTGTTGGTCAGCGCCACCACGAGATCGGCGTCCTGGACATCGGCCTGGGCGAGGATTCGCTGGTCCATGGCCGACCCGTTGAGAACGACCGTGCTGCTCAGCTTGTCGGCCATCATCACGGCGCGGTCGCGGTCGCTCTCGATCAGCTTCACTCGCGTGCGCGGCTGGTGTTCCTCGATCGCCTTGGCAACGAAATAGCCGACGTTGCCACCGCCGAAAATGATGATGCGCCTCGCCTCCTGCTCCTCGTGACCGAAGAGCGCCAGCGTGCGACGCGCATGATCCCGATCGCAGACGACATAGGCGATATCGCCCGCCTGCAACTGGTCGTCGGAATGCGGCACAATCACCTTGCCGTTGCGGAAAATACCGGTGACCGTCGCAAGCAAATCGGGAAACAGTTCGCTCAACTGCTGAAGCGGCGTGCCGACGACGGGGCAATCTTCCAGGCACTCGAAGGCGACCATGGCGATGCGGTCGTCGGCAAAACGCACGACGTCGATCGCGCCGGGAAAAGAAATGCGCCGCAGCACCAGCCGCCCGACTTCGACTTCGGGCGAAATGGTGACGTCGATCGGCACGTTCTCGCGCGAAAACAGGTTTGCATATTCCGGCGCGAGATAGCTCTGCGCCCGAATGCGTGCGACCTTGGTCGGCACGTTGAAGATCGCGTGCGCCACTTCACAGGCAACGATGTTGACTTCGTCGGACAGCGTCACCGCAATCAGCATGTCGGCCTGGTCGGCACCTGCCTTGGCCAGCACGTCCGGGTGCGCACCGTGGCCGACATAGCCGCGCACGTCGAGGCTCTCGGTGATGTTGGCGATCAGCGCTGCCGACGTATCGATCACCGAAACGTCGTTGTCTTCCTGCGCCAGCCGCTCGGCAATGCCGTAGCCGACCTGCCCCGCGCCACAAATGACTACCTTCATGTCGTTCTTTCACATGCGAGCGCGGGCGAAGTTGGCCGGAAATTCCGGTTCACACACCCAGCGACTTCAGCTTCCGATGCAGTGCCGACCGCTCCATGCCGACAAATTCCGCCGTGCGCGAAATATTGCCGCCGAATCGGTTGATCTGCGCGATCAGATAATCACGTTCGAACATTTCGCGAGCCTCGCGCAACGGCAGCGTCATGATGTGCTGGTCGCCCTGCGCCGAGATCTTCGGCAGCGTGTCGCCCACTTCCGTCGGCAGCATGTCGGCCGAGATCGGCGTATCCGGACCGTCGCTGCGCGCAAGGATCATCAGCCGCTCGATGTTGTTGCGAAGCTGACGGATGTTGCCCGGCCAGTCGTGCGCCTGAAGCACGGCCAGCGCGTCGTCCCCGATCTTGCGCGGACGGATGCCGGCCTGCTCGCTGACCTGGCGCATGAACATGTCGACGAGGAACGGAATATCCTCGCGCCGTTCGGCCAACGCCGGGACGCGAACCGGAATGACCGCCAGCCGGTGGAAGAGGTCTTCGCGGAACAGGCCCTCGGAGATCATGTTTTCGAGGTTGTAGGCGGTCGACGAGATGATGCGGACATCGACCTTCACGCGCTTGGTGCCGCCGACACGCTCGAACTGCTGGTCAACGAGCACACGCAGGATCTTGTTCTGCGTCTCGCGCGGCATCTCGCCGATCTCGTCGAGATAGAGAATGCCGCCATGGGCTTCCTCAAGCGCGCCCGTGCGGCGCGGCTGGCCCGGCGTGCCTTCGGTCCCGAACAGCGCGATTTCCATCCGGTCCGGCGTGATCGCCGCTGCGTTCAGCGCCACGAACGGCCCAGCGGACCGCGTCGACTTGCGGTGGATCATGCGCGCGACCAGTTCCTTGCCGGAACCCGAAGGACCCTGGATCATGATGCGGCTGTTGGTCGGCGCAACCTTTTCGACCGTCTGGCGAAGCTGGGAGACCGCAACGGACGTGCCGATCAGTTCGACCGGGTCGCCGGACTTCTTCTTCAGTTCCGAGACTTCGCGCTTGAGCTTGGAGTTCTCCAGAGCCCGCTCGGCGATCAGAATCAGGCGGTCCGCCTTGAACGGCTTCTCGATGAAATCATAGGCGCCACGCTTGATGGCGTTGACGGCGGTTTCGATGTTGCCGTGGCCGGAAATCATGACGACCGGCAGATCCGGGTGGCGTCCCTTGATCTCGTCGAGCAGAGCCAGGCCGTCGAGGCGGCTTCCCTGCATCCAGATATCGAGGAAAACCAGCCGCGGCACACGATCGCTGATCGCCGCCAGCGCGCTGTCACTGTCGAAGGCGGTGCGCGTTTCGTGCCCCTCGTCGGACAGGATACCCGACACGATCTCGCGGATATCTTCCTCATCGTCCACAACCAGAATATCAGCGGCCATCGCTCGCACCCTTATCCTTCAAACTCTCTTCGCCCCCGGTTTCTCCGGCAGGCGGCAGGATCACGCGGATCATCGCCCCGACACCGCCGTCGTATTCGGCAGGCGCGTCGTGCAATTCCAATTGTCCGCCATGGTCCTCGATGATCTTCTTGACGATGGCGAGCCCCAGGCCCGTGCCCTTCTCGCGCATCGTCATGTATGGCTCCAGAATACGGTGCCGGTTTTCCGTGGGCAGGCCCTTGCCGTTGTCGATGATATCGACGACGAACCGGCCTGTCGCCGCATCGCTTCGCGCACGCGCCACGATAACAGGCTGGCCGCGGACCGCGTCCGACGGCACCGCCTCGATCGATTCGACGGCATTCTTGACGATGTTGCCGAAGGCCTGGCCGAGCATGCGCTCGTCGAACAGGCCCTCAAGCGGCTCCTCGCCAAAGTCGCGCACGAAGTTGATGTGGTTGTTGCCCATTTCGCGCAGGAACACTGCATCCTTCAGGATCGCGCGAAGATCCGCCCGTTCCTTTGTCGGCTTCGGCATGCGCGCGAAGGCCGAGAACTCGTCCACCATGCGGCCGATGTCTTCCACCTGACGCACGATCGTATCGGTGCACTGATCGAAAACGGCCTTGTCGTCCTGATTGATCTGCTTGCCGTAGCGCCGCTTCAGGCGCTCGGCCGAAAGCTGGATCGGCGTCAGCGGGTTCTTGATCTCGTGCGCGATGCGGCGCGCCACGTCGGCCCAGGCGGTCGAGCGCTGGGCGATGACGAGATCGGTGATGTCGTCGATGGTGATGACGTAGGATTCGTTCGCCTCGCCGCCCTCTTCCCGCGTCACCTGAACGTTCAGCGTGCGCTCGGTTCCGCCGCGCATGACGTTGATCTGCTTGCGGTAATCGTTGCGGTGGCGCCCTTCGGCCTCGACCAGCACCTCCTCGATCTCCGGCGCAACCTCCCGCAGGTCAGCACCGAGAAGATCCGGCGCCGCCTTCTTCAGGAAATCCTCGGACGACGGATTGGCGATGGTGATCTGGCGATCACGCCCGACACCGATGACGGCCGCAGTCACACCCGAAAGAACCGCCTCGATGAAGCGGCGACGGTGGTCGACTTCGTCCTTGGCCTCCAGGATCTGCTCCTGCTGGCTGCGGATCTCGGAAACCATCTTGTTGAAGGTTCGCGACAGATTACCGACGTCGCCATCGACGGCGCGCACCGGCACGACGACGTCGAGATTACCGGAGGCAACGCTGTCGGCGGCACCGATGAGCTGGCGGATGGGCCGGACAATCCGGTCGGCGACCGCGATCGCGGTCCAGATCGCCGCAAGCAATACGATGAGTGCAAAGCCGATATAGAGCACGCCGAAGGCGATCTGGGTGAAGGTTCGCCCGGCCTCGAGCATCTTGTACTCGGCGGTGTTCTCCTCCATCAGCCGGAGCGAGCGCATCACCTCCGGGTCGACGTTGCGAACCGTGTAGAGGAAGGTGCCGGGAATGTCGTCAAGCGGGATGACCGCGCCGACAAGGTTGGTGATGCCCGGCGGGATCAGGGTCGGCTGGCCGGAGACGGAGCTCTTCAATGCATCCGGAGGAATGGCCGGAAGCGGGCGGTCGGTCGAGATGCTGGCCTGCACGATGGGGCTGCCGTCGGCGCGCACAAGAAAGGCGCCCAGCATGCCGCGTCCCCGCGCCTGGCGCGTCATCAGCTCGGCAAAGCCCGTACGGTCGAGGCTGTAGAGCTGGCGATTGCGTTCGAGGTCGTTGGCCATCGACACGGTCTGGCCCTGCAGATAGCTCGCATTTTCGAGCACATAGGCCTGCGCCACGTTGATCGAGGAGCGGACGATCGCCTGGGTTCGGAGCGAGAACCAGCGGTCGAGGCCGACATCGAGCGTGATGCTGGCAAAGATCGCGACGAGCACCGCCGGCGTGATCGCGACGATCGAAAAAAGCGCGACGATGCGCACGTGCAGGCGTGCAGCCGCGCGCCCCTTGTGGCGGGCGCGCAGGAGACGCAGAATTTCACGGGCAATCAGATAGATGAGGCCGACGACGAAGAGGCTGTTGATCGCCGCGCAGGCGATGACGACATTTCGTTCGAGCTTGATGGGCGTCAGACCGAGAAGCACGAGCAGGGAAACGGTCGCGCAGATCAGCGCGCCGGTTGCCAACATCAGGCCCGGCAGGGCAAAGGACCCACGGCGATCCTGCGCCGCCAGTCCCTCATCTGTGCCCAGCGGCAAGGCCATTGCGTCCACCATGAAAAGCGTTCCCCCAACCGTCGCCGGCCGGCGGCGGCATCTCTTGCTTGCATTCTCGGGTCAAAGGTTGACCTCACCACCCAGCTGGGCTGCCGCGCTGCACCCCCGTCAATCGATTGGGTCAAATCGATTGAACAGGACGGCAACGACGCGCGATTCGGCGGCCGTCATCCGTTCAAGCAACGCATTGTGGCGAAAATGCAACGGTGGGTGTGACCAAGTCAAGCGCTGCGTGAGCTGCGATAGACCGAAACGCCGAGCTCGCGGATCTTCTTGCGCAGCGTGTTGCGGTTGAGGCCGAGCAGATCGGCCGCCTTGATCTGGTTGCCGCGGGTGGCGGTGAGTGCCGCAAGGATCAGCGGATACTCCATTTCCGCCAGCACCCGGTCGTAAAGGCCCGCCGGCGGCAAGGCCTCGCCGAAGCTTGCGAAATACTGGCGCATGTTTTCTTCGACCGCCTGCGAAATCGTCAGCGAGCCGGGGCGCGCCGCCGCCTTCTCGATCGGGCTGTCCGGAATCTCGGAGCGAAGCTCGTTTTCGATGATCTCACGGCTGATGACGTCCTGTGGATAAAGTGCCGTCAGGCGCCGTACCAGGTTCTCCAGCTCGCGCACATTGCCCGGCCAGGGATGCGCCTTCATCAGTTCCAGCGCCTCATGGTCGAAGCGCTTGACGTCCAAGCCCTCCTTCTCGGCCTGCTGGACGAAGTGGCGCACGAGGTCCGGAATGTCCTCGGCACGGTCGCGCAGGGGAGGCAGCCGTAGCGGCACGACGTTCAGACGATAATAGAGGTCTTCGCGGAACAGGCCCTGATTGATCGACTGCTTCAGGTCCTTGTTGGTTGCCGCGACGATGCGCACATCGGAGCGGATCGGCGTGCGTCCGCCGACGGTCGTATACTCCCCCTGCTGCAATACGCGCAGGAGACGCGTCTGCGCATCCATCGGCATGTCGCCGATTTCATCGAGGAACAGCGTGCCGCCCTCGGCCTGCTCGAAGCGACCGGTCGAGCGCATCTGCGCGCCGGTGAAGGCACCCTTCTCGTGGCCGAAGAGCTCCGATTCGATCAGGTCGCGCGGGATCGCCGCCATGTTGATCGCGACGAACGGGCCGTTGCGGCGCTTGCCGTAATCATGCAGCGCGCGGGCCACCAGCTCCTTGCCGGTGCCGGACTCGCCGGTGATCATCAGCGTCAAGTCGGTCTGCATCAAGCGCGCAAGCACCCGGTAGATTTCCTGCATCGCCGCCGATCGGCCGACCAGTGGCATGCCGTCCTGGGTGTCGTCGTCGAGCTTTGCCGGCCGGCGCTTCGGCTCCGACAGCGCCCGGCCGATGATGCCGATCAGTTCGGTCAGGTCGAAAGGCTTCGGCAGATAGTCGTAGGCGCCCTTCTCCGATGCCTTGATCGCCGTCATGAAAGTGTTCTGAGCGCTCATGACCAGCACCGGCAGGTCGGGCCGCGCCTTCTTGATGCGCGGCAGAAGATCGAAAGCGTTTTCGTCCGGCATCACCACGTCGGTCACGACCAGATCGCCATCGCCCGCCGCAATCCAGCGCCACAGCGTCGCCGCGTTGGAGGTGATGCGGACATCGTAGCCGGCGCGGCTCAGCGCCTGGTTCAGCACGGTGCGAATGGCGGCGTCGTCATCCGCGACGAGGATCGTGGCACCGGTCATGCAAGGTTTCCTTTTGTCATCGGCATGTCGTCGTCATCCGCGGCCTGGCCTTTGGAGGCCGGCATCAGCACGCGGAAGGTGGTGCGGTTCTGCTGGCTGTCGCATTCGACGATCCCGCCGTGGCCGCCGATGATCTTGGCAACCAGAGCGAGACCCAGGCCGGAACCGTTGGTCTTGGTGGTGATGAACGGATCAAACAAGAGCGGCAGCAGGTCCTGAGGGACGCCCGGCCCGTTGTCGTGCACACAGAATTCCAGCGGCAGCGAGATCTTCTCGCGCGTTCCGGCAACCGATAGGCGAATGCCCGGCCGGTAGGCCGTCGTCAGCAGGATTTCGCCGTCGTGGCGTTCGCCGATCGCTTCGGCCGCGTTCTTGATCAGGTTCAGGAACACCTGAACCAGCTGGTCGCGGTTGGCATAGACCGGCGGCAGCGACGGATCGTAGTGCTCGGCGAACTTGATGTGGCGGGCAAACCCGGCCTTTGCGATCGCCTTCACATGGTCGAGTACCGAATGGATGTTGAGCGGCACGCGATCGACGGGGCGTTCGTCAGAAAACACCTCCATGCGATCGACCAGCGAAACGATGCGGTCGGTCTCGTCGCAGATCAACCGCGTCAGCGCGCGATCCTCGTCGTTCGCCGAAGTCTCCAGCAGTTGCGCCGCACCGCGGATGCCCGAAAGCGGGTTCTTGATCTCATGCGCCAGCATCGAGGCAAGACCGGTCACCGAACGAGCAGCGCCGCGATGCGTCAGCTGCCGGTCGATCTTGTCGGCCATCGAACGCTCCTGGAAGACGACGACGACCGCACCCGGCTCGGACAGTACAGGGGCGACATAGAGATCGACGAGCTTGTCGGCCCCAAGGCGCGGTGAACTCAGGTCGACGCGATACTCGTTGACCGGCGCCTTGCGCTCGCGCACCTGCTCGATCAGCGTCAGCAGCGGGCTACCAAAGGGAATGAAGGCGCTGATGTCATGGCGCGCCAGGTGGTTGGCGCTGGCGCCGAAAAACGATTCGGCCTCCCAGTTGGCAAAGGCGACGAGGCCCTTGGCATCGACCATGATCACCGGGTTCTGGATGGCGTTCAATACCGCCATCGACAGGCCGTTGGCGACGGCATCAGGCATGCTCGGTTTCTCGGTCATGCGGCAATTCCTTCTGCGACCGCCTCGCCTTCCGGCTTGCCCGGGGCGGCGTCGAGCATCGCCGCGCAGGCCCTGTCGCGGACGAAACGGGCATCGGTCGATGTCAGGATTGCTGCCTTTTCTGCTCCCGCCATGTCGGGGGCGGCGCGATCGAGGTACCAGGCGACATGCTTGCGGGCGTGCCGCAAACCAACCTCGACGCCATAGAATTCGAGCATCATTTCGTAGTGCTCCGCAAAGATATCGGCGACCTCCGCCGGTGACGGATGCGTGACCGCCCCGGCGAGAAGGCCGACGTGCCACGGGCGCCCCTGGGAGGAACGGCCGGCCATGACGGCGTCCGCGCCCGATCGACGAAGGATCTCCTCCGCGTCGGCGACCGTCTCCACATCACCGTTGGCGACCAGTGGCACGGTGACGACCTCGCGGACCAGTCGGATCGCATCCCAATCCGCCTTGCCGTTATAGAACTGCATACGGGTGCGCCCGTGCACGGTGATCGCCTTCACACCTGCCTCTTCGGCGCGCTTGGCAATCAGCGGCGCGTTGATCGAGTTTTCGTCCCAGCCGAGCCGCATCTTCAGCGTCACCGGCACATCGACGGCGTTGACGGTCGCCTCGACCAGCGACAAAGCGTGATCGGGGTCGCGCATCAGCGCCGATCCGGAATAGCCGCCCGTCACTTTCTTTGCCGGGCAGCCCATGTTGATGTCGATGATGTCGGCGCCGTTGTCGGCGGCGATCTTCGCTGCCTCCGCCATCCAATGGGCCTCGCGGCCCGCGAGCTGGACGATATGCGGCTTGATCCCGGAGTTCTTCAGCCGCGCCCAGGATTCCTGGGCATTACCGACCAGTTCACGGCTCGCCACCATTTCGGTGACGACGAAACCCGCGCCGAAGCGCCAGGCAAGCCGCCGGAATGGAAGGTCGGTGACGCCGGACATCGGCGCGAGCGCAACCCGGTTGCGGAATTCGATGGATCCGATGCGGAGCGGAGACGAAAGAGCCGGAATTGGCAAATGCATATCTTTCAGGCACATGTTGTTCCTGCACTATTTTTAGACATTGTTCTCGGACTTGCCAAGCGATTTCGGCGCGGCGCGCAAAATTCCCAGCTCGGCTGGCAAAGCACGACCCTTCGCGGTACATCACGGCGAAGATCGGCGAATGCGGGACCTCATACAGAAAATGCAGCCTCAAGAACAGCTCAAGTGCGGCGTCGTTATCGTTGCGGCAGGACGCGGCGAACGCGCCGGACAATCGGCCGAGGGTCCGAAGCAGTACCGAACCATCGGCGACCGCCCCGTTATCGCCCATACGCTTGACACTTTCGCGACATGGCCGGACGCCGGCCCGATCGTCGTCGTCATTCATCCGGATGACGAAGCGCTGTTCGACGCCGCACGCAAGCGCTCTGCGGCCAGCGATGTGATCATCGTCCATGGCGGCGCCACCCGGCAGATATCGGTGCTCGCCGGCCTTGAGGCCCTGGCGGACATCGGCGCGCGCCGCGTGATGATCCACGACGCGGTGCGCCCCTTTGCCGATCACGCACTGCTGTCGCGCTGCGCTGCGGCATTGGGTGAAGACGTCACGGCCGTGCTGCCGGCAGTCGCCGTTGCAGACACGCTGAAGCGTGCCGGCAAGGATGGCATGGTCACGGAAACCGTGCCCCGCGACGGCCTTTATGGTGCGCAGACGCCTCAGACCTTCGATCTCCAGGCCATTCTTACCGCCCACCGGGATGCGGCAAGAAGCGGCCGCACGGATTTCACCGACGACGCGTCGATCGCCGAATGGGCCGGCCTCAAGGTCGTGCTCGTCGAAGGCGCCGTCGACAACGTCAAGCTTACGCTGAAAAGGGATATCGCCATGGCCGACGAGAAACTCAAGCGGATTGCCCTGCCCGATGTGCGCACGGGCAACGGCTATGACGTGCACCAGCTCGTCGAGGGCGACGGCGTCACGCTCTGCGGCGTCTTCATTGCCCATACCAAGAAACTCTCCGGCCACTCCGATGCCGACGTGGCGCTGCATGCGCTCACCGACGCGCTGCTCGCCACCTGCGGCGCCGGCGACATCGGCGATCATTTCCCGCCCTCCGACCCGCAATGGAAGGGCGCGCCGTCTCGCATTTTCCTGGAGCATGCGGCCAAGATCGTGCGCGAACGCGGCGGCATCATCACCAATGCGGACGTTTCGCTGATCGCCGAAGCGCCGAAGGTCGGGCCGCACCGCCTGACGATGCGCGAGAATCTTTCGGACATGCTGGGGATTTCGCTCGACCGCTGTTCGGTGAAGGCAACGACCAACGAACGCCTTGGCTTTGTCGGCCGCGACGAAGGCATCGCCGCGATCGCCACGGCCACCGTTGTCTATGGGAGCCTTTCGTGATGTGGCCAGCCGATATCGAGGTCAAGGCCGGTGAGATTATCGCTGCGTTTACGGCGCGCGGTCTCAAGGTCGCGACCGCCGAATCCTGCACCGGCGGCCTGATCGCGGGCGCCTTGACCGAGATTCCCGGCTCGTCGGTGGTCGTCGATCGCGGTTTCGTCACCTATTCCAACGAGGCGAAAGTGGCGATGCTCGGCGTCGAGGCAGCGACACTTATCGCCCATGGTGCGGTGTCGCGGCAGACGGCAATCGAGATGGCGCAGGGTGCCGTCGCGCATTCGGCGGCGGATTTCGCCGTCGCCGTCACCGGCATTGCCGGCCCGGGCGGTGGCTCTGCCGAAAAGCCTGTCGGCCTCGTACACCTTGCGGCATACGGACGAAACGGGGCATTGCTGCATCGGGAAATGCGCTACGGCGATATCGGCCGCAGCAAGATCCGGCTCGCAACCGTGCGCACCGCGCTCGACATGCTGACGGAAATCGCTCAGGCCGAATAGATGCTGTCGGCGCGCTTTTCGAACGCGTCGGAGAACATACGGAAAGCGCGATCGAACATCGTGCCCATCAGGGCGCCGAGAATGCGGCTCTTGAACTCGTAGTCGATATCGAAGTGCACGACCGACTGCCCCTCGTCCGAAGGCTCGAAGCGCCAGCGGTTGTCGAGATATTTGAACGGCCCATCGATGTACTTCACATCGATGGTGCGCTCGGCCTTGTTCAACAACACCTGTGTCGTGAAAGTCTCGCGGATCGCCTTGTAACCGACGGTCATGTCGGCAAGCAGCAGCACTTTGCCGTCGCGCTCCTTGCGGGAACGTACTTTCAGCGCCTCGCAGAGCGGCAGAAACTGCGGATACTGTTCGACGTCGGCAACGAGATCGAACATCTGGTCTGCGGTGTGCTTGACGACGTGGTTGGTTTCGAAATGCGGCATAAGGGGGAGTTAAGCGGGAGAACCGAGAAGATCAAGGAGCCTGCGCATCTGGCGCCGCGATTTCAACTGCAGAACCGGCACGTCAGGGCCGTGCTTTGCCAGACCTGCGACGATGTGCGGCGTAAATTTCTGCTCGAACGTCCAGATGAACTGAAGGAAATCCCAATCGACCTTTTCGATGCACCCCGGCGCCATCTCAGGACGGGTGCGGCCGAAGTGTTTCAGCCAGCGGGTAACGACGCCGCGTATGCAGAC
The DNA here is from genome assembly GCF_050435225.1 of Ensifer sp. LBL. Classification (NCBI taxonomy): domain Bacteria; kingdom Pseudomonadati; phylum Pseudomonadota; class Alphaproteobacteria; order Hyphomicrobiales; family Rhizobiaceae; genus Ensifer; species Ensifer sp. LBL. Next base: position 747,047 of record NZ_JBNDJY010000003.1, read on the forward strand.
AAGCCGCGGCATGCGCACCCAGATCACGATGTCGCTTCTTGGCACCCGGATATCGAATGAAGACGGACTGGTGCCATCCATGACCCAGCGATCGGCGGCGATCTTCTCGACAATGCGCTGGCGTTGCTCCGCCCGGTCACGCTCGGCCCAACCCGGCAACCAGCGAATATCCCGATCGATCGAAATGTAAGCAAGCTGGAACTGACGGGCGAGCTTCAGTGAAAGCGTCGACTTGCCGCCGCCGGAGCACCCGACAACGAGGATACGCCTGGCACTGCGAATATGGTCGGCGGCAACGGCATCGGCGACATAGTTGACGATTGCCGGTTTTGACGGCTGGTTCATGGAAACTCCCGCGGAATTCGGGAAGAGCGAAACCCAATGTGAAACTCCGGCGCGGGGCCGGAGTTTCTTTTGATCAGCCAGGCTGTCAGCCTGCCACGGCCGCCAGCTTCTTCTCGCGGGCTGCACGCAGCCGCGCAAAGTCGTCGCCGGCGTGGTGCGAGGAGCGCGTCAGCGGGCTCGATGACACCATCAGGAAGCCCTTGGTGTAGGCGACGGTCTCGTAGGACTTGAACTCCTCGGGCGTCACGAACGCTTCGACCTTGTGGTGCTTGCGGGTCGGCTGCAGGTACTGGCCGATCGTCAGGAAGTCGACGTCAGCGGTTCGAAGATCATCCATCAGCTGCAGCACTTCGTTGCGCTCTTCACCGAGGCCAACCATGATGCCGGATTTGGTGAACATGGTCGGGTCCAGTTCCTTCACGCGCTGCAGCAGGCGGACGGAGTGGAAGTAGCGTGCACCCGGACGGACCGTCAGGTAGTTGCCGGGCACCGTTTCCATGTTGTGGTTGAAGACGTCGGGCTTGGCGGCAACGACACGCTCGAGCGCGCCCGGCTTCTTCAGGAAGTCCGGCGTCAGGATCTCGATGGTCGTCGAAGGCGATGCTTCGCGGATCGCCCAGATCACCTTCTCGAAGTGTTCGGCGCCACCGTCTTCCAGGTCGTCGCGATCGACCGAGGTGATGACCACGTGGCTAAGGCCCATCTGCTTGACGGCCTTGGCAATGTTGGCCGGCTCTTCCATGTCGAGCGCGTTCGGCTTGCCGGTCGCGACGTTGCAGAAGGCGCAGGCGCGGGTACAGATCTCGCCCATGATCATGAAGGTCGCGTGCTTCTTGTCCCAGCACTCGCCGATGTTCGGGCAGCCGGCTTCTTCACACACGGTCACGAGCTTGTGCGACCGCACCAGCTCGCGGGTCTCCTGATAGCCCTTGGACATCGGCGCCTTGACGCGGATCCACTCCGGCTTGCGCATCACCTCCGTGTCGGGCTTGTGGGCCTTTTCCGGGTGGCGGACGCGTTGCGCCCGGTCAGAGACGGCATCGAATACCGTTACCATACTGTCTTCCTCGTCGCGGCGGGGCCGGCATCAGGCCGGGTAACCCATTTTCGCTCTATATAGACGGCCCGATGGCAAATGTCAGGCCGTCTTCATATCACGCCCGACGGAAGCGCAGATGGCCCGGCAGGCTATCGTTTGACGGCGCGACCAACGGCGATCAGCAGGCAGGCGCCGATGAAGCCGATGACCAGATAGGCAACCCAGCCGGCAAAGGTCATGCCGAAGGCCGCCAGGATGAAGTTCAGCACCACCGCGCCGATGATGCCGAGCAGTATGTTCATGAACAGCCCCATGTCGCTGTTCATGAACCTCTCCGCGAGCCACCCGGCCAAACCGCCGATGATGATCGCAGCCAGAATACCGACGCCGTTCACGCTCATTGTTATCTCCGTGCATTGAAAACGAGGCAGTAATCAATGCCGAAGCTGCGTGAAAAGTTCCGTCGCTACACCCTTTAGGCGTTGAGGGCGCGGCCGTAGGCGTCGAGCACGCTTTCCTTCATCGTCTCCGAGATCGTCGGATGCGGGAAGATCGTGTGCATCAGGTCTTCCTCGGTCGTCTCGAGGTTCATCGCGACGACGAAGCCCTGGATCAGTTCGGTGACTTCGGCACCGACCATGTGGGCGCCAAGCAGTTCGCCGGTCTTCTTGTCGAAGATCGTCTTGACCAGGCCCTGGTCTTCGCCAAGCGCAATCGCCTTGCCGTTGGCAACGAAGGGGAAGCGGCCGACGCGGATGTCGCGGCCGAGTTCCTTGGCCTTGGCTTCCGTCAGACCGACCGAAGCGACCTGCGGGTGGCAATAGGTGCAGCCCGGGATCTTCAGCTTGTCCATCGGGTGGACGTTCGGCAGGCCGGCGATCTTTTCGACGCAGATGACGGCTTCGTGCTCGGCCTTGTGGGCGAGCATCGGCGGGCCGGCAACGTCGCCGATCGCGTAGACGCCGGGAACGTTGGTCTTGCCATAGCCGTCGATGACGATGCAGCCGCGGTCGGTCTTGACGCCGAGCGTCTCAAGACCGAGGTTCTCGATGTTGCCCTGGACGCCGACAGCCGAAATCATGCGATCGGCGGTGATCTTTTCGACCTTGCCATCCTTCATCTCGACATGGGCGGTGATCGAGTTGGCAGCCTTCTCGACCTTCGTCACCTTGGCCTGAAGATGGATCTTCATGCCCTGCTTCTCGAACTGCTTCTTGGCAATGTTCGAGATTTCGGCGTCTTCGACCGGCATGACGTTCGGCATGACTTCAACGACCGTCACGTCGACACCCATGGTGCGGTAGAACGAGGCGAATTCGATGCCGATCGCGCCCGAGCCCATGACCAGCAGCGACTTCGGCATTTCCTCGGGCTTCATCGCCTCGAAATAGGTCCAGATCAGCTTGCCATCAGGCTCGATGCCCGGAAGCGCGCGCGGACGAGCGCCGGTCGCGATAATGATGTGCTTGGCGGTGTAGGTGCCCTCGCCCTTGGTGTTCTTCGGCAGCGGCGCCTGCGGCTGGACGACGGGCTTCGTCGATTTGCCGACGACGATCTCGCCCGGCTTCGTCAGCTTGGCCTCGCCCCAGATCACGTCGACCTTGTTCTTCTTCATAAGGAAGCCGACACCGCCGTTCATGCGCTCGGCAATGCCACGCGAGCGGGCGACGATCGCCTTCAGATCCGGCGTCACCGTGCCTTCGATCTTGATGCCATAGGCGCCCGGATGCTGGGCATAATGAAGAACCTCAGCGGAGCGCAGCAGTGCCTTGGTCGGGATACAGCCCCAGTTGGAGCAGATGCCGGCCAGATGCTCGCGCTCGACGACCGCGGTCTTGAGACCCAACTGCGCCGCACGAATGGCGGCGATGTAGCCCCCCGGACCCGAACCGATGACGATGACGTCGTAATTCTCAGCCATGTGTTTCCTGCCTTTGTCTCAAGCGACTTTGCGGGTGAAGAGCACCCAGTCGTGTTTCTTGCTTTCCTCAAAGAGCGGAACCGCTTCGACGCGCGCTGCCTCGCCGAAGCCGTTTGCCCTGTATAGTGCCTGCGCCCTCACATTGTGGCTTTCGGTGATCAGGCTCACCGGCGCCGATCCGGCGCGTTCGAATTCCTCTGCCAAGAGCGCCTTGCCGATCCCGCGACCGCGCTGATGGCGATAGACGCCGAGGCTCTCGATGAACCAGTGCCCGACGATCTGCCGTTGCAGCGCCAGCAGGGGCTCGAGAACCGGGTGCCTGGCGACAATCTCGGCCGCTTCCGGCCCAATCCCATAGCCGACCGACAGTCCGGCAACTTCGTCATCGATCTCGGCAACCAGCGCATCGCGCCAATTCCCCGGCCCAGGCTCCTCGCGCAGCTTGTTACGGCCGCGCTCGAACGCCGTATCCGTCACCCCATGCTGAACCGCGCCGTACCAAAGCCAGGAGGCAAAGCCATGCGCCGCGATGTCGACGAGGATGGCGAGTTCAGCCGCCTCACGTCTTTCCGCCGGACGTATGGTGACGCCCCCAACCATGCTCAGACCCCGAGCATCATCCGCACGACCGGTTCCAGGCCGCGGCCGATCGCTCGCGTATTTTCCGCATCGAGATGTACGCCATCGAGCGGCGTGGTCTCCGCCACCGAGCCAGCGTCGAAGAAGCCGCAATCGAGTTCGTCGGCGAGGTCACGGTAAAGCGGCGCCAGCATCGCCGACTGTTCGATGCCGCCGGCAAACATGGCGGCAAACCCGGCATCGGCCGTTTCGCAGAGCTGCGGCGGCGATACGATCAGGATGTCCGGGCCTTCTTCGCCAGCGACGGGCCAATCGTGCCGTCGCACCAGGCTGACGAGACGCTCGACCCCTTGCACGGCACCGAACGCGGTCCCGTGAATGATCGGCTTCATGTCGTTGGCGCCGAGCAGCAGAATGACGAGATCGAGCGGGGCGTGGCTGTGCAGCACCGTCGGCAGCACCTTGGCGCCGTTGCGGTCGCAATCGGCGAGATGATCGTCATAGGCGGTGGTGCGGCCGTTCAGCCCTTCGGCAATGACCTGGACGTCCGGTCCCAGCGCCTTCTGCAATACGCTTGGCCAGCGATCGGCAAGCGCATGACGCCCGCCATCGGTAGCATCATAGCCCCAGGTCAGACTGTCGCCATAGCAGAGAACTGTTTTCATCGTCCGGGCCCGCCTTCGACTGCGCGAAAAGGAACGGACCGGCCCGAAGGCCGGTCCTTATCCAACTCAGACCAGCATGCCCATCGGGTTTTCGATGTAGCGCTTGAAGGCACCGAGCAGTTCGGCACCGAGCGCGCCATCGACGGCGCGATGGTCGGTCGAGAGCGTGACGGTCATGACATTGGCGATGACCATCTGCTTGTTCTTCACGACGACGCGCTCCTCGCCGGCACCGATCGCGAGGATCGTGGCGTGCGGCGGGTTGACGACGGCGGCGAAGTTCTTGACGCCCATCATGCCCATGTTCGAGACGGCAGTGGTGCCGCCCTGGTATTCCTCGGGCTTCAGCTTGCGGTCCTTGGCGCGCTGACCGAGGTCCTTCATCTCGTTGGAGATGGCCGACAGGCTCTTCAGGTCCGCCTGGCGCACGATCGGGGTGATCAGGCCGCCGGGGATCGACACGGCGACACCGACGTCAGCGTGCTTGTGCTTGACCATGTTGCTTTCGGTCCAGGAAACGTTCGCGTTCGGAACGTCGCGCAGTGCCAGCGCCAGGGCCTTGATGACCATGTCGTTGACGGAGAGCTTGTAGACCGGCTTGCCGCCCTGCTCGGGAGCAGCGGCATTGAGCTGTGCACGCAGCGCCAACAGCGCGTCGAGTTCGCAATCGACCGACACGTAGAAGTGCGGGATCGTCTGCTTGGATTCGACAAGACGCTTGGCGATCGTCTTGCGCATGCCGTCATGCGGCACGAGTTCGTAGGAACCCGGCTCGAACAGCTTGAGAACGGCTTCGTCCGACGGGCCCTTGGCGAGCGGAGCGGCTGCAGGAGCAGCAGCGCCGGCGGCCGGTGCGGCGGCGGGCTTGGCAGTGCCACCGGTGACGGCAGCTTCGACGTCCTTCTTGATGACGCGGCCATGCGGACCCGAACCGGCGATCGCCGAAAGGTCGATACCGGCGTCCTTGGCCAGACGGCGTGCGAGCGGCGAAGAGAAGACGCGGGCGCCGCCCTCAGCCTTGGCCGGCTGGGCTGCAGCCGGTGCAGCGGCTGGCGCCGCAGCCGGAGCGCTCGGCGCTGCCGGTGCAGGCGCTTCGGCCTTGGCGGCAGGTGCCGGTGCTGCCGCGCCGTTGCCGCCCTTGGCGGCAGCAGCGACATCCTCGCCATCGGCGGCGAGAACGGCGATCAGCGCGTTGACCTTGACGCCTTCGGTGCCGGCGGGGACAACGAGCTTGGCAACGGTGCCTTCGTCGACGGCTTCGACTTCCATCGTCGCCTTGTCGGTCTCGATCTCGGCGATCACGTCGCCGGACTTGACCTTATCGCCTTCCTTGACCAGCCACTTGGCCAGATTGCCTTCTTCCATCGTCGGGGAGAGGGCAGGCATTGTGATGTTGATAGGCATCGAAGGGCCCTCCCCTTATTTGTAGCAAACGGCTTTCACCGCATCGACAACCTCTGCGACGTTCGGAAGCGCCAGCTTCTCGAGGTTCGCGGCGTAAGGCATCGGAACGTCCTTGCCGGCGATCGTGAGGATCGGGGCGTCAAGGTAGTCGAAGGCCTGCTGCATGACGCGGGTCGCGATTTCGGTGCCGACGGAAGACTGCGGGTAGCCTTCTTCAACGGTGACGAGGCGGCCGGTCTTCTTGACGGATTCGATGACCGTCGGCAGGTCCATCGGACGGATCGTGCGCAGGTCGATCAGTTCGACGTCGATGCCCTGGGCTTCGAGTTCGGCAACCGCCTTGACGGCGTAGGTCATGCCGATGCCGAAGGAGACGATCGTTGCGTCCTTGCCGACCTTGTGGATGCGGGCCTTGCCGATCGGCAGCACGAAATCGTCAAGCTTCGGCACTTCGAAGGAGTGACCGTAGAGGATTTCGTTTTCGAGGAAGATGACCGGGTTCGGGTCGCGGATCGCAGCCTTGAGCAGGCCCTTGGCGTCGGCAGCCGTGTAGGGCATGACGACTTTCAGACCCGGGATATGGCTGTACCAGGCGGCGTAGCACTGCGAGTGCTGAGCGGCCACGCGGGCAGCGGCACCGCTCGGGCCACGGAAGACGATCGGCGCGCCCATCTGGCCACCGGACATGTAGAGCGTCTTGGCAGCGGAGTTGATGATCTGGTCGATCGCCTGCATGGCGAAGTTGAAGGTCATGAACTCGACGATCGGACGCAGACCGGTCATGGCAGCGCCGACGCCGACGCCGGCAAAGCCGTGCTCGGTGATCGGGGTATCGATGACGCGACGCGCACCGAATTCCTGCAAGAGGCCCTGGGTGATCTTGTAGGCGCCCTGGTATTCGGCGACTTCTTCGCCCATGACGAAGACGTCGTCGCTGGCGCGCATTTCTTCGGCCATGGCGTCACGAAGCGCTTCGCGAACGGTCATGGTGACCATTTCGGTGCCGGCGGGGATCGCCGGATCAGCGGCAACTTCGACCTTCGGCTGGGCTGCAACCGGAGCCGGCGCGGAAGCGGCCGGCGCTTCGGCAGCAGCTGCCTTCGGCGCTTCGGCCTTCGGAGCGGCGATATCGCCTGCGCCTTCGCCGTCCTGCAGCAGCACGGCGATCGGGGTGTTGACCTTGACGCCTTCGGTGCCGGCAGCGATCAGGAGCTTGCCGATCGTGCCTTCATCAACGGCTTCGACTTCCATCGTCGCCTTGTCGGTCTCGATCTCGGCAATGACGTCACCGGAAGTGACCTTGTCGCCTTCGTTTTTCAGCCATTTCGAGAGCGTGCCTTCCTCCATGGTCGGGGAAAGGGCAGGCATAAGAATTTCTACTGGCATGTTTGTCCCTCCCCGGATCAAAGCAGGATGTCGGTGTAGAGCTCGGATGCATCCGGCTCCGGATCGGCCTGGGCAAAATCGGCGCTGTCGGCAACGATGTCGCGGACTTCCTTGTCGATCTGCTTCAGTTCGTCCTCGTTCGCCCAACCCTTTTCGGTCAGACGCGCCTTCACCTGCTCGATCGGGTCATGCTCCGAGCGCATCTTCTGCACTTCGTCCTTCGAGCGATACTTCGCCGGGTCGGACATCGAGTGACCGCGATAGCGATAGGTCTGCATCTCGAGGATGATCGGACCCTTGCCCGAGCGGCAATGCTCAACAGCCTCGTCGCCGGCGGCCTTGACCGCGCGGACGTCCATGCCGTCGACCTGGAAGCCGGGAATGTTGAAGGAGACACCGCGCTGCGAGAAGTCGGTCTGTGCCGAAGCGCGCGAAACGGACGTACCCATGGCGTAACGGTTGTTCTCGATCACGTAGATCACCGGCAGCTTCCAGAGCTGCGCCATGTTGAAGCTTTCGTAGACCTGGCCCTGGTTGGCAGCGCCGTCACCGAAATAGGCAACGGACACGTTGTCGTTGCCGCGATAGCGGTTGGCGAAAGCAAGACCGGTGCCGAGCGACACCTGGGCGCCGACGATGCCGTGACCGCCGTAGAAGTGCTTTTCCTTGGAGAACATGTGCATCGAGCCGCCCTTCCCCTTGGAAAGACCGCTGCGACGACCGGTGAGTTCGGCCATGACACCGCGGGCGCTCATGCCGCAGGCCAGCATGTGGCCATGGTCACGGTAGGCGGTGATGACCTGGTCGCCTTCTTTCAGCGCCATCTGCATGCCGACAACGACAGCTTCCTGGCCGATATAGAGGTGACAGAAGCCGCCGATGAAGCCCATGCCATAGAGCTGGCCGGCCTTTTCCTCGAAACGCCGGATCAGCAGCATTTCGCGGTAGGCGCTCAGATCTTCCTGTTTGGAGAATTCGGCGAACGTGCCGCCATTGAAGTCTTTCTTCGCCGGCTTTGCGGCACTCTTGCGGCTGGAAACGGACGCGGATTTTCGCGGAGCCATTCGTTCCTCCCAATGGTTAGCCTTTTGCGGTTACCATAGGGAAAGAAAGCAGACACAGCAATGCCATATTTGCATGGCTCACATTCCACACAAACAATTGATTTTACTTTACAAATTTCAATTAACTGAATTCAGGTTAATTTGCGACGCGGTGAAAAATAACGATCTCGTCACTTCGCGACATGTTGAGCGCGAGGCGAGCCTTTTCATCCAGCATGTCCCTTTCCAGCGACCCATCACTCATCAGCTGAACCTCCTTTTCAAGGATCAACCGCTGTTTCGTGAGCTTATCCAGCCGCGCCTGCCGCTCGACGATCTGGCGATCGAATTGCTCGGTCGCCTTCAGGCCATAGCCGCCGTGAATGGAATGATAGCCGAAGTAGGAGAGAAAGGCGACCGCGATCAGCGGCATCACCAGCCGTCCCAGTTTCCGTTTCTTATGATGCCGTGTCCACATGCATTCACGCCCTGATACGCAGTACGGCAATCAGATTAGCGGCGATTGATTAACCGACCGTTGACCATGAACGGCAGGAAAATAGAAACCCGCCCACACGGGGCCGTGTGGACGGGTTCGATTTTCAGACGAATATCAGGCGGCGATCAGCCGCGCAGGATCGAACGGCCGGCGTACTTCGCCTGCAGGCCGAGCTGCTCTTCGATGCGGATCAGCTGGTTGTACTTTGCGAGCCGGTCCGAACGGGCGAGCGAGCCGGTCTTGATCTGGCCGCAGTTGGTGGCGACCGCGAGATCGGCGATCGTCGCGTCTTCGGTTTCGCCCGAGCGGTGCGACATGACGGCGGTGTAGCGTGCCTTGTGCGCGGTCTCGACGGCGTCGAGCGTTTCCGACAGCGAGCCGATCTGGTTGACCTTGACGAGGATCGAGTTGGCGACACCCATCTTGATGCCGTCGCGCAGGCGCGCCGAATTGGTGACGAACAGGTCGTCGCCGACGAGCTGGCACTTGTTGCCGATGAGGTCGGTCACGGCCTTCCAGCCATCCCAGTCGTCTTCGGCCATACCGTCTTCGATCGAGAAGATCGGGTACTTGGCAGCGAGTTCCGCCAGGTATTCAGCCATGGCGCCCGGCTCGAGCGTGCGGCCTTCACCTTCGAGAACGTACTTGCCGTCCTTGAAGAATTCGGTCGCTGCGCAATCGAGCGCGATGAACATGTCTTCGCCCGGCTTGTAGCCAGCCTTTTCGATCGACTTCATGATGAAGTCGAGCGCTGCCGGAGCAGAGGCGAGACCCGGCGCGAAGCCGCCTTCGTCGCCGACATTGGTGTTGTGGCCGTCAGCGGAGAGCTGCTTCTTCAGCGTGTGGAAAACTTCCGAACCCATACGAACGGCGTCGCGCATCGTGTCGGCACCAACCGGAACGATCATGAACTCCTGAAAGTCGATCGGGTTGTCGGCATGGGCGCCGCCGTTGATGATGTTCATCATCGGTACCGGCAGCACGTGGGCGTTCGGGCCGCCGACGTAACGATAGAGCGGCAGGCCGGCAGCTTCGGCAGCGGCCTTGGCGACAGCCATCGAAACGCCGAGGATGGCGTTGGCGCCGAGGCGCGACTTGTTCGCCGTGCCGTCGAGCTCGATCATGGTCTTGTCGATCTGGATCTGGTTCTCGGCATCGAGACCGCCGATCGCTTCGAAGATCTCGCCGTTGACGGCTTCGACGGCGCGCTCGACGCCCTTGCCGAGGTAACGCGTTCCACCATCGCGCAGCTCGACAGCCTCATGCGCACCGGTCGAGGCGCCCGACGGGACTGCCGCGCGACCGAAGCTTCCGTCTTCCAGGTACACGTCGACCTCGACGGTCGGGTTGCCGCGGCTGTCCAGAATTTCTCGGCCGATGATGTCGATGATTGCAGTCATGATCTCTTCCCTGTTGAGGACGGTGGGTGGTCGGGGCCTGTCATACGCCAAGGCCTCGAAATTACAATGGCGCGCAATATGCAAAAACAACCGCGCCATTGCGGTTCATGAAAATTTCACGAAGCGTCGCGGGGCTCAGCCCTTGGCGATCGCGTCGAACGCCAGCAGCTTTTCGAGCAGCCGCGGCATGTCCTTCAGATGCACCATGTTCGGGCCATCCGACGGCGCATTGTCCGGATCTTCGTGCGTCTCGACGAACAGACCGGCGACGCCAACGGCAACGGCCGCACGCGCCAGCGTCTCGACAAATTCACGCTGGCCGCCGGTCGAACCGCCCTGCCCGCCCGGCTGCTGGACCGAATGAGTCGCATCGAAAACGACGGGTGCGCCGAGCGAGGCCATGATCGGCAGCGAGCGCATGTCGGAGACCAGCGTGTTGTAGCCGAAGGAGGCGCCGCGCTCGCACAGCATGACATTGGGGTTGCCGCTCTCGGTGAACTTCGCCAGCACGTTCTTCATGTCCCAGGGCGCCAGGAACTGGCCCTTCTTGACGTTGATCGCGCGGCCGGTCTTGGCGGCTGCGACCAGAAGATCGGTTTGCCGCGACAGGAAGGCCGGGATCTGCAGAATGTCGACCATCGGGGCGACCAGCGCGCATTGCTCTTCGGTGTGGATGTCGGTCAGGACCGGGAAGCCGAATTCCTTCTTGAGGTCGGCGAAGATTTCCATCGCCTTTTCGAGGCCGATGCCACGTTTGCCCGAGAGCGACGTGCGGTTGGCCTTGTCGAAGGAGGATTTGTAGACGAGGCCGAGCCCGAGCTTGTTGCAGAGTTCCGAGAGCGCGCCCGCCATCATGAAGGCGTGTTCACGGCTCTCCATCTGGCAGGGGCCGGCGATCAGCGACAACTTCTCGGTCTGTGCGAAGGCGACCTGGCGGGCACCCTCCCCGACCACGACTCTGGCATTGGTTTTCATCATCAAGCTCCAAACGCGAAGATCACCCCTTGCCCCGGCATTTCGGGAACAATGAGGCGCCCGCCCATTTCTGCAAATTCGATATCGTTGTCGGCGAACAGCGCCCGCGTCGCTTCGAGATCGGCAACGCGGAAAACGACTGCCCGCCCGCGCAAGCCCCGTTCGGCATTGCGCACCGAGCGACCGAAGAAGGCTTCCATGCCGGCGGCGTTCAGCACCGAGATCTTGGCGTTGGTGGTCGCGACATCCATGCCGAAGGAATGCGCCGAAACCTCGCGCTCATCGACCGCTTCCTGCAGCAGATACTGGAAATCGGTCGGATTGGCTTCCGACAGCACCACTTCGCTGATGCCGATCACACCGTTGTCGTGCCGCTCCAGCGCCGCCCGATCGGTGGGGAGCGCGCGAACGCGCTGACAGTTGAAGAGGAAGAAATCCGGCGCGCGAAGATCCGCGGCAAAGGCCAGGCGGAAGGAGCCCAGGCCCTCACGGCCATCCGGCAGCTTCATCGGCCGGGAAAATTCCAGCATGTCTCCGCCGGAGATGCCGCACGCCCGAAAGCGGATGTGATCGCTCGCCGCGTCCTCGGTGCCGAAGACCAGCGCCGAGAGACCTTCCGGTCCCTGGCGGAAACGAAACGCCTGATCGCGCGCCACAAAGGCATTGCCGTCGAGTGCGGCCGCCTCGCATTCCTCGCGGGACGCTATGGCGAGCGGTTCGAGATAGGTGCCGTCGGTAAAGAAGACACAGGCATTTTCGGTGCCGAAGGGATGGCGGGCATCGTCGGCGACGGTAAAGCCGAGATCGGAAAGCCGACGCCGCGCCTGGGTAAGCGTATCCACCGGCAGCACGAGGTGATCGAGCGGGCGGGTGGTGCGCTTGGAGAGGCTCATGGCGTGTTCCCTGATGGTTCGCCGCTGTTTGCAACTTTTGGCCGGCGAATGCAAGCCGGGTCACCGCCAGGGAGCGGATCGACGGTCCGGGCTCGGGCCGTTGCTGCAAACGCGAACCATCCGCGGCCGGCTGCGCCCGCCGCGGATTATGCCTGTCGCCAGCAGACGAACCGCCGGAAGGTCAGTAGTAGCCCGGCGCCGTCGTGGCGTTGGCCGTGTTCCCCGCACCGAGACCGGGGGCGAACGTCTGGGGCTGCGTGTAGGACGTATTGGTCGAGGACGTAGAGGCACAACCCGAGAGCCCCAGCACGGCGACCGCCAAAGGCACGAACAACAAAGCGATGAAGCGCATACGGATTGACCCCTTTCCAGTTTCGCTGACGAACAGGAAAGTACGAAAACGATGCTTTGGCGAGTACGTAACAGTAACGCGAGGTAAATAGGCGGCGACGAAGCCGGGTTCGACAACCGCAGCCCCCTACCGGCCGCTGCGGTTGCTCTTGTTGCGCGTAAGCTTTCGGCCCGGCCGGGACACCGGGCTCACTCCATCAGGGGCGACGATCGCTCTTGATGGCGAAGGTGGCGATGAAGGTCGGCACGAACCTGTCGATCAGGAAACGAGCCGACGGCTGCCAATCCTCGTGAAAGCCGGCCAACAGGAAACCGGCCTGCAATTGCCCCTCGATCTGCTGAGAAAGGCTGTGTCCGAACACCAGGGCCTCGCCACGCCCGACCTTGGCCTGCACGACATCGGGAGGGAGATGCTCCGCTTCGGCAAAGGGGAGCCGGTAGGCCGGGCGGATAAGACCCCTTTCCGCATGGGCCGGATCGCGGTCGCCGACGAAAACGATCGGATTGTAGAAGCTCGAAAGCAGCCGACCGCCGGTTTTCAGCACCCGGTGGCACTCCCGCCAGACCGGACGGATATCCGGAACGTAGAGATTCGAGATGGGGTGAAAGACGATATCGAAGGTTTCGTCGGCAAAGACAGAGAGGTCGCGCATGTCACCCTGCACGGCCGAAAGCGGCAACCCTTCGCGTTCGGCGACGCGCCGATCCTGTTCGAGCTGTCCCTCGGAGATGTCGAAGACCGTAACGTCGGCACCGGCCGCAGCCAGGATCGGTGCCTGCTGCCCACCGGCGGACGCCAGGCAGAGGATCCTCTTGCCCTTGACGTCGGGCAACCACCCGTCAGGCAAGTCACCGGGGGTCAGCCGCGCCTGCCACTGACCCTTGCGGGCGTCGGCGATCATCTCCGGCGTGACCGGGCGCGACCATTCGCAGTCCTGGCTTGCCTGCCGGTCCCACGCCTGGCGATTGTGATCGATGATATCGAGATTGGAGGAGGAAATATCTTGCATATTCGGTCCCTGGAAACTTTGTCCTGATGTGACCGCTCATGAAGGCGAATGGAGATCGCAGGCAGAAATGCCCTGGCGTTCGTCCGTCGATGCGGATCGCAGCAATGCCATCGTCCATCCCCTTCGCAAGCGAAGTTGAGGCGATTCGGTTTTCACCGGGCATTACTGGCGCATTGGACGACGCTCCTCTTGCTGGAAGCCGCACGCTAGCGGCTGGGTTGCGGGTGGTCAATGCAAACAAAGGTCCACGCCGTGCGGCTTGCGGCCGCAAGGGTTTTGTTCAATAGCCCCGGCGAACGAATATCCGGCACGGTCTGCACGTTATCATGCTGCCTATGATTTCAACCGCTTGAGAAGCCGTCACAATTGCGTAAAATTCACCAATGCAGCCTGGAGTTATGCCGGGCAGCAGGCTGAGGGGCAGCATTTGATTATCGACTTGCAGGACAAGCAACGCATCCGGGCGCGGCCGAGGGACGCCAAACGGCGCATCGGGACGCTGACCCGGTTTCCAATCGGGCACACATTCACATGATGCGCGAGATGATGGCCAAGCTGGCTTCCATCGCCATCATGATGTTTGCGCGAGCGCTGACGGCGGCACGCGCCATCTGGCATGAGACCGGCCTCCCGCCGAAGCAGAGCATTTACTTCGCCAACCATTCCAGCCACGGCGATTTCGTGCTGATCTGGGCGGTCCTGCCGCCTTGGCTCAGGGAACGCGCCCGGCCGGTCGCGGGCGCCGAGTACTGGCTGAAATCGAAGCTTTCGCGCTTCATCGGCCGTGACGTGTTCGATGCGCTGCTGATCGAACGCGACCCGGAAGCGCGCACGCAGGACCCGGTCGAGCAGATGGCGGCCGTGCTCAACGACGGATCGTCGCTCATTCTCTTTCCCGAGGGAACGCGCAACCAGACCGAAGCACGCCTTTTGCCGTTCAAGAGCGGGCTCTTCCACCTCGCTTGCAAGCGCCCGGACGTGGCGCTGGTCCCCGTCTGGATCAACAATCTCAATCGCGTCATGCCCAAGGGGGAGTTCGTGCCGATCCCGCTCATCTGCACCGTCAATTTCGGCGAACCGATGCGCCTCAAGGCGCAGGAGACGAAGGAAGAGTTCATCGCCCGCGCCGAGGCCGCGCTGCTTTCGCTCGCGCCGTCATCGACAGATGACCGCGCATGAGCACAGCCAGCCTGGACATGCTCAAGCTGCTCTCCGGCGTCGGCGGCGTTCTCGTGCTGGCGTCGAGCGTCGGCTACGTGCTCAAGCAGAAGCTTTCGCCTGACGGGTCGAACGGCGCGATCGAGAACCTCAACGCCCGCATCAAGGCGTGGTGGGCGATGGTGGTCCTGATCGCGATCGCCTTCGTTGCCGGCCGGGTCGGCGTGTTGCTGCTCTTTGCCTTCTGCTCGTTTGCAGCGCTGCGCGAATTCATCACGCTCATCAACACGCGCCGCGGCGACCACTGGGCGATCGCGGCCGCCTTCTTCGTCGTCCTGCCGATCAACTACTTCCTGCTCTGGGCCGAGCAATACGGGATCTATTCGATCTTCGTGCCGGTCTATGCCTTCCTGCTGATGCCGATCGTCGCGGTCCTTCGCGGCGACACCCGCGACTTCCTGGTCCGGATCTCCGAGGTGCAATGGGCGCTGATGATCTGCGTCTTCTGCGCCTCGCACGTGCCGGCGTTGCTCACGCTTCAGATCCCAGGCTATGAGGGACGCAACGTGCTCCTCATCGCCTTCCTCGTCATCGTCGTTCAGTCGAGCGACGTGCTGCAATATGTCTGGGGCAAGCTCTTCGGCAAAACCAAAATCGCGCCCACCCTTTCGCCGTCGAAGACGGTCGAGGGCTTCGTCGGCGGCGTTGCGAGCGCAACCCTGATCGGTGCCTCGCTCTGGTGGATCACCCCGTTCACGCCGGCGCAGGCGGCGCTGATGTCGCTCATCATCACCCTGATGGGCTTCTTCGGCGGTCTCGTCATGTCGGCAATCAAGCGGGATCGCGGCGTCAAGGACTGGGGCCATCTGATCGAAGGCCATGGCGGGCTCATCGACCGGCTCGATTCCGTCGTCTTTTCCGCGCCGATCTTCTTCCATCTGACGCGCTACTGGTGGTCGCTGACATGAGCGCCAAACTGAGGGGGCTGGCATCAAGCGGCGTCGTTCATGTGGCCCTCGCCTTTTTCGCCATGGGCGGCTGGGCGCTTTTCGCCAACCGCCATCACCCGATGCCGAAACCGCTTGTTGCCGGCCTCGTCCAGGGAACGCTTTCGGCGCTCCTGACGCTCTACCTCAAGACGGCGATCGACGCGCTTTCCAAGCAGTTCAGCGGCGCCTGGCGTCTGGTCCTGCCACCACTTATCGCCTGCCTTGGTTCCTCGGCTGTACTTGTCGCGATCCACGCGGCCAGCGGCACGCCCGAGATCCTGAAGACGATCGCGCTGCCGCTTACGGTTTCGACCACCTACGCCGCCATCTACAACTATTCCATCAGCCGAGGCGAACATGACCGAGACCGGTGACCGCAGGCCGCTCGCAAGTCGCAACACCCGCTGGGCGCAGGCCATTGCACGCCGCCTGGCATCGATGAACCTCACGCCGAACCGGATCTCGCAGGCGAGCATGCTGGCGGCTGCCCTAGCCGGCCTTGCCTTCTGGCTCGCGGGCGGAAGCGAGGATGGCGTAAGGGCGAGCCTGTTCATCGCTGCCGCCCTCTTTTGCCAGTTGCGCCTGCTCTGCAACCTCTTCGACGGCATGGTCGCCGTCGAGGGCGGCAAGGGCGAGGCCGACGGTCCCTTCTGGAATGAGTTTCCCGATCGCATCGCCGATATCTTCATCTTCGTCGGCGCAGGTTTTGCCATCGGCGTGCCGGCTCTCGGTTTTGCTGCGGCCACTTTCGGCGTGTTGACCGCCTATGTGCGCGAACTCGGCCGTGCCAATGGCGCGCCCAGCGACTTCTCCGGCCCGATGGCCAAACAGCACCGCATGGCGACGATAACGCTGGGCGCTGTTGTTTCGGCCTTTGAAGGCCTCTGGCTCGGCGATGGCGAAGTGCTGTGGATCGCGCTTCTTGCGATTTCGATCGGGGCAGCGCTGACGGCCCTTCTGCGCGCCCGCCGCCAGATTGCCTGGCTTCGGAAAAACGCGCCCAACAAAGGCTAAACACCCTCTTCACGCATCATGAACGAGGCCGCCGCAACATCGCGCGGCCCCTTGACGTATGCCTAGGTCCATTACTAGATAGATTAGTCTATTTATTAAATGCCACGAGCGTCACCGATGAACGAATGCTCGTGCGCGCCAAGATCGGCGGCGATCAGACCCGTGATCGCCGCCTCCTGAAAGCAAACTTTTTCAATCGGTTACGGCGCAAAATTTCAGCGCCTCCCGTTACGGAGAACACGAATGAGTACCCCGGACCGCATCGACGACGTCGACGCATTGCGCGGCTTTGCCTTGCTCGGCATCCTCCTGGTCAACATCATGGCCTTCGCCTCTGCCTTCTACGGACTGGAAATCGCCGACCCCGCCTTCGGCAGCATCCTCGATCGCAGCGTGCATTTCGTAATCGCCCTGTTCTTCGAGATGAAATTCTACCTGCTCTTCTCGTTCCTGTTCGGCTACAGCTTCACCCTGCAGATGCGCTCGGCGGAAAAATCCGGCGAGGCCTTCGTGCCCAGGCTTTTGCGCCGACAGATGGGCCTCTGGCTGATCGGGCTTGCCCATGCGGTTCTGCTTTTCCATGGCGATATTCTCACCACCTACGCGGTGCTTGGCATCGCCCTCCTGACGCTCAGAAACCGCAGCGATGCAGGCCTCTTCCGGCTAGCCAAATGGCTGGTCCTTCTCCTTGCACTCGTCTGGGGCGCACTCGGCATCCTCATCACGCTGGATCCGGTGCCGCTCGATCGGTCCGCCATTCTCTCCGCTGCGGAGGCGGCGGAGCTTGCTTTCCGCGGCGACTGGCAGGCCATCATCGGTCAGCACCTGACGGAGCTCAACTCGGTCTGGGTCATCCTCGTCCTGCTGCAAGCGCCGTGCGCGCTGGCGATGTTCCTGCTCGGCCTGATCGCCGGACGTCGCAAGACCCTGGCGCGGCCGGAGGAGAACACGGCATTGTTCCAGCGCCTCGTGCGCACCGGCCTCTGGGTCGGCCTGCCTGGTGCCGTCATCTATGCCTTTGTCAGCGTCGAGATGCCCGAATCGCCGATCGCGGTCATCGCACTTTCGATCGGCCTCGCCACCGGCCCGCTTCTCACCGGCGCCTATGTCGGCGGCATGATGCTGCTCTTCGGATCCAAAGCCGGCCACGGGCTGCGCAACCTGCTGGCGCCTGCCGGGCGCATGGCCCTTTCCAACTACCTGATGCAGTCCTTGCTCATGGCCCTGATCTTTCATGGCTACGGCCTTGCTCTCATCGGCCAGGTCTCGCCTCTGGTAACCGTGCTGATCGCACTTGCGATCTTTGCCGCCCAGCTCGTTATCAGCCGCTGGTGGATGGCCCGCTTCGCCTATGGACCGCTCGAGTGGCTCCTGCGCTTCATCACCATTGGCCGCGTGCCCCAATGGCGCCGCCCGGCGGAGGCGCGCTGACGGCAACCAGCCAATTCCCACGAGCTGTACTGCCCGGCGCCTTAAACGCCGGGCATTTTCGTTTCCTGGCTTGAACCGCAGTTCGATCTATTTTGCTTTGACTCTAATTAGATGATTATCTAAATATAAGAGCAACAAGCGAGCGGAGTCGATGCGGATCAACAGGGTTTTCGAGGCGCTTTCCCATCCGGTGCGGCGGCAGATCCTGGCGCTCCTGAAGGCCGGACCGATGAGTGCCGGCGAACTGGCCGAGCATTTCGACCTGACCAAGCCGACGCTTTCCGTTCATTTCAACAAGCTACGCGAGGCGGAACTCGTCGCCGTCGAGCGGCGCGGTACGAGCCTTATCTACCACCTCAACATGTCCATCCTCGAGGAGGCGCTCGGCGGCCTTCTCAGCACAAGGGATCCAGTACCATGAGCTTACTTCCGCGCTCCCCAATCGCGCTGGCATCCGGCGGCGTTCTTCTTTCCGCGACGCTCGTCGGCTATCTCGCAATTCCTGCAGGGGTGCAGCTTCCCATCCATTGGGGCGTTGACGGCACGGCTGACGCCTTCTGGCCGCGCGACCGCGCGCTGGCCCTGGCACCGGTGGCAGTCGCCGTGCTTGCCGCACTCTCGTTCGCGGTCGGTCGGTTCGCGCCACGGGCCGAGCTTCAGGCGGGCCGGCATGTCGCCGAAGTCACTCTCCCCGCAATCCTCGCGCTCTTTGCCACCATTCAGACTGTGATCGTGCTGATCGGTCTTGGCGTCGACCTCTCGATGTCGCGGGTGATCGCCTTCGGACTCGGAGTTCTGTCGATCGCCGTCGGCAACGTCCTGCCGAAATCGCAGCCGAACGGCCTTGCCGGCATTCGGCTGCCGTGGACGCTCGCCGATAGCGCCAACTGGCGGGTAACGCACCGGCTTGCGGGCCTGCTGATGATCTCAGCCGGTATCACCCTGGCGCTGTTGGCACTCGTCATGAGCGCGGGTCCGGCGCTTTCCGCAGCCACGATCACCGCCATGCTGCTTCCGGTCGCGATCGCTACGCTCTATAGCTACCGGCTCGCTCGTCGGACCTAGCCTCTCCCAGCGTCGCACTGGAGCCGCAGCGCCATCGCACGAACGAAAACGGCCGGTCTCGCGACCGGCCGTATCATTTCATTCCTGTGCGCCTCAGACGAGGCGGGACTGTTCGAGCGCCGCTTCGATGAAGCTTGCAAACAGCGGATGCGGATCGAGCGGGCGCGACTTCAGTTCCGGATGGTACTGAACGCCGATGAACCACGGATGATCCGGGTACTCGACCGTCTCCGGCAGGATACCGTCCGGCGACATGCCCGAGAAGACGAGACCGCAGGATTCGAGACGATCCTTGTAGTCGACGTTGACTTCGTAGCGGTGACGGTGACGCTCGAAAATCTCGGTCGAACCGTAGATCTCCGCAATCTTGGTGTCGGCCTTGAGCGCTGCGCGATAGGCGCCGAGGCGCATCGTGCCGCCGAGATCACCCGATGCAGAACGCTTCTCGAGTTCGTTGCCCTTCACCCATTCCGTCATCAGGCCAACGACCGGTTCCTTGGTCGGGCCGAACTCGGTGGAGGACGCCTTCTCGATGCCGGCGAGGTTGCGGGCAGCTTCAACGACGGCCATCTGCATGCCGAAGCAGATGCCGAAGTAAGGCACCTTGCGCTCGCGGGCAAAGCGCGCCGCGTTGATCTTGCCCTCGGAGCCGCGTTCGCCGAAACCGCCGGGAACGAGGATGCCGTGCACCTTTTCGAGGTAGGGTGCCGCATCTTCCTTCTCGAAGACTTCCGATTCGATCCATTCGAGCTTGACCTTCACCCGGTTGGCGATGCCGCCATGGTAAAGCGCTTCGATCAGCGACTTGTAGGCATCCTTGAGGCCGGTGTACTTGCCGACGATCGCGATCGTGACTTCGCCTTCCGGCGTGCGGATGCGATCGGCAACCCGTTCCCAGGCGTCCATGCGCGGCTTCGGCGCCGGCTCGATGCCGAAGGCTGCCAGCACTTCGTTGTCGAGGCCTTCCTTGTGGTAGGCGATCGGAACGTCGTAGATCGAGGCAACATCGAGCGCCTGGATGACTGCCGACTGGCGGACGTTACAGAAGAGCGACAGCTTGCGACGCTCGGCTTCCGGAATTTCGCGGTCCGCACGAACGAGCAGGATATCAGGGTGGATGCCGAGGGCCTGCAGTTCCTTGACGGAATGCTGCGTCGGCTTGGTCTTCAATTCGCCGGCCGCCGGGATATAGGGCATCAGGGTAAGGTGGACGTAGACGGCGGTGCCGCGCGGCAGGTCGTTGCCGAGCTGGCGGATCGCCTCCATGAACGGCATCGCCTCGATGTCGCCGACGGTGCCGCCGATTTCGCAGAGGACGAAGTCGTAGTCGTCGTTGCCTTCGGTAACGAAGTTCTTGATTTCGTTGGTTACGTGCGGGATCACCTGAACGGTTGCGCCGAGATAGTCGCCGCGGCGTTCCTTGTCGATGATGTTCTTGTAGATCCGGCCAGTGGTGATGTTGTCGGTCTTCGTCGCCGAACGCCCTGTGAAGCGTTCATAGTGGCCGAGATCGAGATCGGTCTCCGCGCCATCGTCGGTTACGAAAACCTCACCGTGCTGGGTCGGGCTCATGGTGCCCGGGTCAACGTTGAGATAGGGGTCGAGCTTGCGCAGTCTCACCCGGTAGCCACGCGCCTGCAGCAGTGCTCCGAGAGCCGCTGCAGCGATGCCTTTTCCGAGGGAGGAAACCACGCCGCCTGTGATGAATACATATCGCGCCATGGGAGTCACCGGATACCTTTTCACAAATGATTCCGCCACCGAAAAATTCATATTCCAGAACTTTTCGTCTTGGGATGGAGGCAGATTTCACACAAAACAAAACCGGCGGATGAAACATCCGCCGGCGGGTTCTTCAGAATTGCGACCTTACTGGCCGCTGGGAACTTGCGATCCCGTATTGCTGTTGGCGCCAGCGGCGGGCGCCGGAGTCGTTGCGCCGCCGGCCGGGGCTTCGCCCGTCGTCGCCGGTGCGGCGGTCGACGGAACGCCGTTGTCGGCCGGAGCGGGGTTGCCGGTTGCCGGCTGCTGTCCAGTCGCGCCGCCAGCCGGAGCCGGAGCGCCGCCACCGAGCGAATTGAGAACGCCACCACCGTTCGAGCTGGTGCCCGGGATACGGTCGAGGATGTCGGTCGCCTGCGGCTGGTAACGCGCGAGAATGCCCATGCCGAGCGCCAGGACGAAGAACAGCGCGGCAAGGATCGCCGTCGTGCGCGTCAGCGCATTCGCCGTGCCGCGCGCGGACATGAAGCCCGAGCCGCCGCCGATGCCGAGACCACCGCCTTCGGAACGCTGAATGAGTACGACGCCGATCAGGGCGACGACGACCATGAGATAGATGACGAGTAGTACGGTCTGCATCAGCTTCCAGTCCTGCCCTTGGGGCACACGAATCAAACCCTGCGCAAACTCGGCATGGCCGGGCGCAATTTTCGCGCCTCTTTATACCATGCCGTGCGCCATTCCAAGCCCCTGCCCGGTAACCCGGGCGATCAGGCCGTCAATTCTTCATAAGCCCGGTAGATGGCGAGGAAGTCTTCGGCTTTCAAGCTTGCGCCACCGATCAGTGCGCCGTCGACATTGGCGACGCCCATCAATTCCTTCGCATTGGACGGCTTGACCGAGCCGCCATAGAGGATGCGCATCTTGGCGCCGGCGTCGGCAAAGCGCGCGACCAGCTCCTTGCGCATGAAGGCATGCGCTTCCTCGACGTCAGTGGCCGTCGGCGTCAGGCCGGTGCCGATCGCCCAGACGGGCTCATAGGCAATCACGGTGTTTTCCGCGGTTGCTGCATCCGGCAGGCTTTCGGCGAGCTGACGCTTCAAAACATCGAGCGTCTTGCCCGCCTTGCGCTCGTCACCGGTCTCGCCGATGCAGACGATCGCGATGAGTTCGGCCGAATGCGCCGCTTCCGTTTTTGCGCGTACCAGCGCATCGCTTTCGGCGTGGTCGGTGCGGCGCTCGGAATGGCCGACAATGACGTGGGTGCCGAAGCAATCGGCGATCATCTCGGCGGAAAGGTCGCCGGTATGGGCGCCCGATTGCTTCTGATGGCAGTCCTGCGCGCCGATCAGGAGCGGGCTGTCGTCGCAGAGCGCCGTCGCCACGTAGAGCAGCGTTGCAGGCGGGCAGATCAGCGTCTCGACCTTGGCGGAGAGTTCGCCCTTGACCCCTTCGGCCATCGCCTTGATCTGATCGAGCGAGGCGCGGGTTCCGTTCATCTTCCAGTTGCCGGCGACGAGCGGGCGGATATCGGGCGTCATGCAATTTCCTCCGGGTACTTTTCTCCGGAAGCGGCCTAGCAAATGCAGCCGGCAAATAAAAGCGCCGCCAACGATTATTCATCGGCGGAGCCGGTTGCCCCGCCCCGCCGCAACGGATCGTCAAGTGCTGCGTGTCGCCGGTATCATGCCGAAGGACGCCCTGCCTTTTCGCCATCTTCCGTCGCCGGCCCAGTCTTTGCGGCCGCAATCGCATACATCAGCGGCAGGCTCGGCATGCCCGCAGGCGGCGCCATCCGCCCGCCGCCAAGGTCGCGCATGCCTTCGAACGCCACCCAGCCATTGGCATAGGGATATTCCTTCAGAACTTCGATCCGCAGCCCAGCGTCGATCAGCGCCTGCACGACGTCGGCGATACCCCAGTTGAACTCGAAGGACGGGTGCGGATTTGTGAAACCCACGACGCCCTCCTGGTAGCCGCCGTGGGCAAGGCCTGCGCCCGAGTCGGCCACATAGTCACCGACGCCTGCCTCCGCGACCGGCTTCTTGGGGGCGTAATCGTAATGCAGCTTCCAACCCGGATCGAAGACCATCGCAAAGGGATGGAATTCGACGAAGGCGAAACGGCCGCCCGGCTTCAGCACATCGGCGATGCCGCGCGCCCAGATCCCGAGGTCCGACAGCCAGCAAATGGTGCCATAGGACGCAAAGACGCGATCGAAACGCCGACCGCTCGCACGGGCGTCATCGAACCAGCCGAAAAGGTCGGACCGCTCGAAGGTGGCGGCGATGCCGCTTTCCGTCGAAAGCCGCGTGGCAAAGGCGATCGCCTCGTCCGAGATATCGACGCCGGTCACGTTCGCACCGCGACGCGCGAGACTCAAGCTGTCCTGCCCGGAATTGCATTGCAGATGGAGAACGTCGAGCCCGGTGATATCGCCGAGCAACTCGATCTCTTCCGGATAAAGCGTTGAGCCGCCGGCGCGGAAGTAGGCGGCCTGATCGCCCTTATGGCTGTTGTGCGCGACGGTCGCGGCATTCCACGAGAGGCGATTGGCCTCGTGAAGATCAATACTCATGTTTCACTCTTAAACATCTGAGAGAGACACGGGAGGTTTTTCCCGTGTCCCTGGTGCGCTTAGAATTTCAGCACCGCTTCGAGTTCATCGTCATAGTGCTCGCCCGTCGGCTTGAAGCCCAGGCCTTGGTAAAAGCCTTCGGGGCTGCCAGGGCCCTGTCCGTAGCTCGTGTAGAGCTCATGCAGACCCCTACCCTTCAGATCGCGTACGACAAGTGCGATCGCCTGCTTGCCATATCCCTTGCCCTGGAACGGCCGGGCGATCATGAAGCGCCAGAGATAGACACCCGGGCAATCGATGCCGTCATCCCAGTCGGATCCTTCGTGCAGCATGATGAAGCCAATAAGCGTCTCATCGGCATAGACCGCACGGAACCAGGCATTCTCGGAAAAATGCGCCTCGGCGATCGAGGTGCCGTTGTCCGCCACCATATTGCGCTGTTCCTCGCTCAGCGTTTCGCTGAGCTCGCAGACGTCGCAGACGGTCAGGGCTGAGATGCGCCGAAGGGTAATTTCGGCATCAGACGGCAATACGGTTTCGCTCATGGGAAACTCCTTAGAAAAATCAAAATGTTAAAAAAGGGCCCGAACCAGAACGGCGGACCTCGAATCACCCGTTAAAGGGGCAATCGGCCGATAAAATGAAATCATGGCGAGAAAATGCCAACGTCAGAATTGCCGAGATCCCGCCAGATTCCGGCACAGCTATTATCAAGGATAACCGCGCGCCCTTACTTGGGGCGGCCGGCGGTCGGCTGGTTGCTGCCGTTCTCCAAGCCGGCGATCGCCGCGTGAACGTCGGCTTCCGCATCCTCGTCGAACTGCTCGAAGATCGCATCGCCGATCAGGGCGTGAACCTCGCGCAGATAGGGTGCCGCCGCCTCGCCGTCGCCGAGCGCCAGATAAGCGCGCGCGATCGAAAGCGACGAGAGCGGTTGGCGCCGCGCGAGTGTCCACTCACGGGCGAGCAGGGAGACGGCAATGCTCTCGCGATGGTGCCCGGCATCGCAAAGGGCGGCGCCGTAGCCACTCTTGACCCAATAATACATATCCGTGAGCGCAAGATGCACATCGGCGACGTTCGATGCCAGACGCCAAGCGTCGACCGCCTCACCATAATTGCCTTCGGTTCCAAGCCGGATGCCCGTGCGGCCGTGTTCATAGGCTTCCCGCTCGTGCGGGCTCATTGGTGTGGTTTTCTTCTTTGTCATGTACGCCAGTCCACATGCTCCCGGGAACAACCCCTCCGTGTCCCCTCCACGAGCAAATGGACCATAGCTTGCCGAGATCAACAAGATCTCAGTGCAATTTTATGGTATTCTATGCGAATAAAAGCGCGAACTCATGAGTCTTACCGCAGTCGCCGAGCCGATTCTGGCCGGGCGAACGACCATGGGGTCGGACATGCTGCGCAACGACAAAACCGGATTTGGCTGGATCACCATCGTCCTTCACTGGGCGATTGCGGCGTTGATCCTTACACTGCTCGGCCTCGGCTTCGTCATGCGGCGAACGCCCGTCGATCCGGCGCTGCAGTTTTCGCTCTATCAGTGGCACAAGTCGCTCGGCTTCACCGCGCTCGGGCTGGCGACGATCCGAGCCCTGTGGCACCTCGTCGAGGTTCGGCCGCGTCCGCCGGCAGGCCTCAGCGCGCTTGAGCGCCGAGCGGCCAGCGCCACCCATGTCGTGCTCATTCTGCTCGCGCTTGCCGTTCCGCTTGCCGGCTGGGCGGTGGCCTCGACATCGACGCTGAACATACCGAGCTTCTATTTCAACTGGATCGTCATCCCCCATCTGCCGATGGCGAAATCGGAAGCGGCCGAAGACCTCTGGACGCTCGTCCACATGACGCTTGCCTATCTCTTCTTCTGCTTCGTCGCGCTTCATGTTCTGGCCGCCCTCTACCACCACTTCGCACGCCGCGACGACGTCCTCGTCCGCATGCTTCAGACCGGCTCACGCCAACGCGCTTCCTCCCAAGCGGCTGGTTCGGATCCGGTCATCGCCGGAAGGAAGAAACCATGACACCGCACTCGCAATCACCAACAAAGGCCATTTCCCTGACGCTGCTGCTGGCGCTCGGGAGCATTCCGTCGCCCGCTGCGGCAGCCGCACCGGACCTTGCCGATGCTGCCGGCAACTACGGCATCACGCCAGCTTCGCGTATTCATTTCACCGTGGCGCAAGCCGGTGGCGGCGGCATTGTCGGCGACTTCGCCAAGTTTTCCGGCAATTTCCGCATCGACCGAAATGATGTCGGCCACTCGACGGTCGAATTCACGCTTTACCCCGAGAGCGTGAAAACCGGAGAAAAGCGGATCGAGGATTTCCTGAAGTCGAGCGCGGTCTTCGACACCGCCAACTTCAGCACAGTCACCTTCCGTTCGACGACCGTGAAACAGACCGGGCCGGATACAGCCGCGGTCGAGGGAACGCTGACGGCGCGCGGCATGTCGCGCAAGGAGCGCTTCTCGGTGACGCTGCTTGACTGGAACCGCGGCTCGATCGCCTTCAACATCCGCGGCAATATCCACCGGTCACCCTATGGCATGGATGTCGGCACGCCGATCTATTCCAACGTCGTCGAGTTCGACATGAACATCAAAGGGCAGAGGCGCTGAACGCCCCTGCCCCTTGCAAGTCGATAGGCGTCTCGATCAGCCGATCTGGCTTCCGACGAAATCCTTGACGATCCGCACGATGCCGCGGCCGAGCAGGTCGTCGAGGGCTGCGATGAACTGGTCGACATGGGCGCGCTCGCAGATCAGCGGCGGTTCGAGCCGGATGACGTTGCGATTGTATTCGGTGAAGGCCACCAGCACGTCGTAGTCCCGCAGGAGCAGCGCGCCGATGAAGCCGGAGAGCGAGCCCTTGAGCTTGTCGTCCAGCATCGAGACGACAGGACGCAGCACCATCGGCAGCGTCTGGCTGAAGTCCTGGAATTCCAGGCCGACCATCAGGCCCTTGCCGCGCACGTCCTTGATGATCTTCGGATACTTCTCCTTCAGCGCCTGCAGGCGTTCGAGCAGATAGTCGCCGCTGTCGGCGGCGCGGTCGATCAGGTGCTCGTCGTAGAGCACGTTGATGCCTTCAATCGCCGTGACGCAGGCCTCGCCCATGCCGCCGAAGGTCGCCATCGCATGGATCATCGCGGTCTTCGGCGTGCCGTAAGCCTTCATGTAGACCTCACGGCGGGCAATCATCGCGCCGACAGCGGCCTTGCCGGCGCCGAGCGACTTGGCGAGCGCCGTCACATCAGGCACGACGCCGTAATGCTCGAAGGCATAGAAGCGGCCGGAGCGGCCATAGCCGCACTGCACTTCGTCGGCGACCCAGAGAACACCGTACTTGTCGCAGAGCGCACGCAGTTTCTGCCAGTATTCGGCCGGCGCCTGGATGATGCCGCCGCCGCCCTGGATGGTTTCGAGCACGATGACGCCGATTTCCGGATCGGACTTGAAGGCGTTCTCCACCGCATCGATATCGGCAAACGGTACGCGCACGGTGTTGTCCGTAAGCTTGAAGTCGCCGCGGTAGAGCTGGCCGTCGGTGATGGCGAGCACGCCCTTGGTCTTGCCGTGGAAAGAATTCTCGGCATAGACGACCTTCGGACGCTTCGGGCCGGCGGCACGCTCGGCGAGCTTGACCGCCGCTTCCATCGCCTCGGAGCCGGAGGAGCCGAGGAAGACCATGTCGAGGTCGCCCGGCGAGCAGGCCGCGATGTTCTTGGCGAGTGCTGCCGCATATTGCGACATGAAGGCGATGGCGATCTCGTGGCGCTTTTCGTCCTGGAACTTCTGGCGGGCGTCGAGAATGCGCGGATGGTTATGGCCGAAGGCGAGCGAGCCGAAGCCGCCGAAGAAATCGAGGATCTTGCGGCCGTTCTGGTCCGTGTAGAACATGCCCTCGGCACTCTCGATCTTCACCTTGTGAAAGCCGAGAAGCTTCATGAAATGCAGCTGGCCGGGGTTCAGATGATCCTTGAAGGCCGTGGTGATGTCGCCGATCGACATGGCTTTCGCCTGTTCAACGGTGACGAGATTGGGCTTGGCAACGCCGCCGTCGAGTGACGGAGCGGAAACGGCGATACGGTTCGGTCTATCCAGCATGGTCTGTCCCCTCATTCGGCCGGCACGACGACGGAAGCGGCCGAAACGGCGCCCGTCTTCTTGGCCCGATATTCGTCATAGGCGGCAATGAGCATGTCGCCATCGTTGTATTCCGCGCGCCAGCCAAGCTCGCGCTTGAGCTTGCCGGTCTC
This sequence comes from Ensifer sp. LBL, assembly GCF_050435225.1. Taxonomy (NCBI): domain Bacteria; kingdom Pseudomonadati; phylum Pseudomonadota; class Alphaproteobacteria; order Hyphomicrobiales; family Rhizobiaceae; genus Ensifer; species Ensifer sp. LBL. The sequence goes on from NZ_JBNDJY010000003.1 coordinate 774,774, forward strand.
GCGCACGCACATCTCGTCGGCGATCAGATACTGTTCCGGGTCCATGATCGGCTTGTTGATCAGGTCGAAGAAGGCCAGCGTCTGCTTGACCGCGAAGGCGGGCGTCGGCAGCAGAATGGACTTCGAGCCGGCATGCTTGACTAGGTTGCCGAGCAGTTCGCGCACCGACGGCGGATTGTCGGAGCCGAGGTTGTAGGCTTCGTTCGGAACGCCGCCCTTCCAGGCAAGCCGCGCGGCTTCGGCGCAATCGAACACAGAGATGAACTGGTAGGGTACCTTGCCCGAGCCGATCATCGGCACCGGCAGGTTCAAATCGATCAGCTTGAACAGCTTCTCCAGGATGCCGAGGCGACCGGGGCCGATGATCAGGCGCGGGCGGAAGATCGAAATGTTCATGCCCTGCTTACGCCACTGCATGGCCAGTTGTTCGGTCGCCCATTTCGACTTGCCGTATTCACCGAGCGGTTTCGCCGGATGGTCCTCGGTCTGCGGCGACTGTACGGTGTGGCCATAGATCATGTCGGTGGTGAACTGCACCAGGCGCGACGCGCCGGCGGCATCCATCGCCTTCATGATGTTTTCGGCACCGTAATAATTGACGGGCCAGAAGAACTCCCAGCGCTTGGCGCGGACCTGCAACGGCGACAGCATCTTGGCCGCCATGTTGTAGATCATGTCGTCGGCGCCGATCCCGACCTTTTGGACGGCCTCCAGATCGGTAACGTCGCAATGGACGAAGCGCACGCGGCCGTAATGCGGCAGGTCGGACTTGACGATATCGGCGACGACGACCTCCTCGCCCTCCTTGACGAGGCGTTCCGCCAGATGACGGCCAACGAAGCCATCGCCACCAAAGATGATATGTTTCATGACTTGCTCCCGAATTCTGCGGTGCTCACCCCAGCGGCCTCAGTCGGCTTGTCTTCGGCATGGGATGAAATGCCCGACTGGGCGATAAGAACGGTTCCGGCGCAGATCAGCGCGATGCCGGCGATGCGCCAGGTGTTGAGATCTTCGCGAAAGACGAAATAGGCGAAGACGGCAACGAGAACGTAAGCCAGGCTCAGGAACGGATAGGCAAAGGAAAGCTCGACCTTCGACAGCACGTAGAGATGCGACGCCATTGAGATGACGAAGGTCGCAAGACCGGCAAAGACCCAAGGGTTGAAGACGATCTGAAACAACCGGACGATCGCGGTTTCGGCCGTCATCGAAATCGGTCCGAGCGTCATCATGCCCTGCTTCAGCATCAGCTGCGCGGCGGCATTGGTGAGCACGGTAAAGAGAATGAATGGAATATATTTCATAGTTTTACTCCCAGTCCCGAAAATCTACTTACGGGCAAGAGACGGATATTCCGTGAAGTTTGCGCATTTAATTGAATAAAATTGTCTGCATTCTCATTCTGGCAAAGCCAGAGCGGTGCGCTTCCAGAAGTTCGAAACCAGTGCCGGATCGCGCAACGTTTCGAGCTTCTTCCAGAAAGGAAAAGACTTTTCAAAGACTTGCGAGCTCATGCGGGCATCCTTGTACGGATTGATCGCACCGCCTGCCTCGATCACGATGCGATCGAGCGCATCGAGCAGCTTTACTGTCCGTTCACCTTGATTGGCGAAGTCCAGCGTCAAAGTAAAACCGGGACGCGGGAAGGACAGGACGCCCCGGGAGCCGATATCGCCGAACCGCTTCAGGATCGTCAGAAACGACGCATGGCCGGCCTGACGGGCGGTTTCCATGAGCTTGGCCGTGACCTCCGGCGCGTTTTCTGCGGGATAGACGCTCTGATGCTGGTAAAGCCCGCGCGGACCGTAGAGCCGGTTCCAGGCGCCGATCGCATCCAGCGGATAGAAATAGGACGTCCAGGGAACGGTCGTCACCGTCTCGCCCGGCTTCACCTTGCGGAAATAATACTCGTTGAAGCCTTTGAGCGTTGCTCGGTTGAGCAGGTTGAACGGCGGCGAAAACGGCACCGACAGCTTCAATCCCTTGGGGATGTCGGGCAGTTCGCAGGAACCATCTGCATGATCGCCGGCAAGCAGCACCCCCCTGCCCATGCGAGATCCCCTGGCGAGCTGGTCGATCCAGGCGACGGAGTATTCATGCTCGGCATCGACGCCGTCGACGAGGGCAAAGTACTGGTCCAGGTTTTCGAAGCGGATCGCGTGCTGCTGCACGTGCGGCGACGGCACCTTCATCAGCCGAATATCGACGGTCATGATCAGTCCGGTCAGCCCCATGCCGCCGATGGTCGCGGCGAAAAGTTCCGGGGTTTCGACCGGCGTGCAGGTCAGCCGTTCGCCGGTCGAGCGCAGCAGCGTAAAACGCGTCACGTGATTGCCGAAGGTGCCGCGTGCGTGATGGTTCTTGCCGTGTACGTCGTTGGCGACCGCGCCGCCGACGGTGACAAAGGCCGTGCCGGGCGTCACCGGCAGGAAGAAGCGATGTTCGATCGCCCGTTCCAGCACCTGGCGCAGCGTCACGCCGGCCTCGCAGGTCATCATGCCGGTGCCGGGATCGAAGGCGAGGATGCGGCCGTGAAGGTTGCTTTCGATCAGCGTTCCGCGATCGTTGTGGCAGCTGTCGCCGTAGCTGCGTCCGTTGCCGAAGGGCAGATAGCCATCGGCCTCAAGGCTACCGAGCCGGTCTTCATAGTCGTCAGGCGAAATTCCAGGCCGCACGCGATTGTCGATGCGGCCCCAGCTTTCATGGTCTTGCAGGGTCATTGCGGCCCGATGGCTCCAAATAGGATCAGCAGCGCGCCGATCAGCATGGTCAGTTGGCTGCGCCAGTCGCGCATGATGAAAACGACCGGATCCTCATGCAGCATGCCGCGGCGCGCAAGCATCCAGATGCGCAGCAACATATAGAGCACCAAAGGGCAGAGCGGCCACAACGCCCAGGGCGTGGTGTACATCTCCTGCAGCTCCTTGCTGTGCACGTAGAGCGCCAGAACCAGGGCCGAGGTGAAGGCCGAGGCAACGCCGGCCTGACCGACCATTTCGAAGTCCACGGCCAGATAGCCACGCCCCGGCACGTTGCCGCCGTCCTTGTCCTCGAACTCGTGCAGTTCAACGTAGCGCTTCACCAGCGCCAGGCTCAGGAAGAAGAAGATCGCAAAGGAGACCAGCCAGAAGGAGAGTTCGGTGCCGGTCGCGGCCGCACCGGCGACGATGCGCGTGGTGTAGAGGCCGGCGAGCGTGAACACATCGACGAGCAGCTTGCGCTTCAGCACGAAGGTATAGGCCGTCGTCGCGCAGGCGTAGAAGGCGAGCACCCCGGCAAACTTCCAGGGCAACAGAAGGGTCAGCGCCACCGACGCGACGATGAGGCAGCCGGCGAGCACCAGCGCCGTCGGCACGGACATCTGGCCGCTCGCGAGCGGCCGGAAGCGCTTCTTTGCGTGGCGGCGATCGTTGGCAAGGTCCGAGAGATCGTTGATGACGTAGACGGCGGAAGCAAGGAAGCTGAAGGCGAAGAAGGCGATGATGACGCTGACGATCGCATCGAAGTGCAGCACCTCGTGATTGAGGATCATCGGCACGCCGATGAGCACGTTCTTCGCCCATTGATGCACCCGGATCGACTTCAGCGGTGCAAGCGCGCTGACCTTGCCGGTATCGAGCCGCTCGGCATCATGGTTGCGACGCCATTTTTCCGCGGCCGCGTCGGGCGAGACGACGATTGCGCGGCGCGCCACCTCAAAGACGGCGATATCGTCACGGCTGTTGCCCATATAGTCGAAGGCGCCATCGCCAAAGCGCTCGACCAACGCCCGGCGCTTGTTGCTGCTCGTCAGGTTGAGCGCGTCGGTCGAATGCATGACCGAGGAGAACATGCCGACATGGGCGGCGATGTCGTTTGCCACGGACGGTGCCGCGCCGGTCACGAGCACGAGTTCGCGCCCGCTCTTCTTTTCCTCCGCAAGCCGGTCGATGACGGCCTGCCGATAGGGCCAGTCTTCCGCCCGGCGGCCGGATCTAAGCGCCACTTCATGCTTCAGCCGTGCCTTGCCCTTTGCCAGCCAGAGCAGCATCGGAAACAGCATGAACGGATTGCGCAGCAGGATGATCGCCGCCCCTTCCCAGAGGGTATCGGCGGCCAGCAAAGTGCCGTCAAGATCCACACACAGCGGAATGTGCCGTGTCTCGGTACGCGCGTCCATGAAGTCCATCCCAGCCATAGTTGCCGGTATCATCACGACTTCAACTTTCCAGAGTGGAAACGCGCGGCCCTGTTTCGCTCGCAAATTGGCGGGCTGGTTAACAAATCCGCAGCAGCAGGGCGACGCCTATCGCCTGTCGCGTGAACGAAGATTCACACACCAGGCCTTAGGCTCTTGTTTTTATGCATGTCGTTGCCGCAAAACCGCTGCACACTTTTGCGCGACACGCATTAGCGGCTGCCGATCCAGTTTAGCGCATCGCGCCAGTCGGTCATGCGCACCGGCGTTCCGTGCGAGCCGCTTTCGAACAGCACGAAGCGCGTCGGGTAACCCTTGGCTTTCAGCGACCGATAGAGCGCCTTCTGGCCTTCGGCCGGATAGACGCTGTCGCGGCTGCCATGGCTGAAGAACATCGGCAGCTTCGCCTTATAGGCGGCGCTTTTCGTGAAGTCAGGATCACTGACGCCGCCCATCACCATCATGCCGGAGAGTGCTGAGACGGCGGAGGCGTCACGCGAGACACCCCAGCAGATGAAGCTTCCCATCGACGCGCAGGCGAGCACGACCGGACGGCCGCCGGAACGTTCGGACACGTATCGGACCAGGCCGGCGATATCGGCGGCCCCTGCCGTATCGAAGGACCGGACGCTCGGGGCGTAATAGACGCCGCCATTGGCGACGGCGAGGTTCTTCAGCCGATTGAAGTTGCCTCCGAAGGAAAAGTCATTGGCACCCAGCCGGCGGTCGCCGCCGCGCCCATGGATGAAGATGACCGAAAACCCGGCGCCGCGATCGGGGCCGACCCGGGTCACGTCCAGCGCACGGCCGCCAATATCGAGCGTTTCGTTGACCTGCTCGCTCTTGACGCCAAGCGACACATAGGCGCGCTTCACCCGGCGCTCCGGGATTTCGTCGCGCTCGTTGATGTCCCGCAGTTCCTGGTAGTCGACCGTCAGGTCGTCGCCGCCATCCTCCTGGCCGAGCACTTTGGTATAGGAGAACAGTTCGTCCTTATAGGGCTTGAGCGTCTGAGCCTCTGCCGGCGAACCGGCAATTGCCAGGGCCAAGGCGAACAGGCAGGCGCGAAACGGAAAAACAACTGTGGACACGGCCAAATGACGGGCTCCCTCTTTGGCCGCAAGCCTTGCCATTGGCCGCACCGCAAAGCAACACTTGGCCAGAAACACGGCCGTTCATGCGAAAAATCACCGGCGGCCGGCGCCAGAAATTCTCCTTTTGTTCGCGTATCCTGTGAGAGTCTGGCAGAATTCAGGTGATTCGACCGCCGGGGGATGGCGGCAAAGCCTGGGGCTTGCTAAGGCCTCTGGCATTCCCGAACGACAGGAACGATCCGAACGGCCCCATGGACGACAACAGCGACCTCTTCTCAATGCCCGAGCAACCGAAGCCCGTTCAGCCGAGCGCCAAGCCGGCCGTGGCTGCAGCCCCCATCGCGCGCGAAGAACCGCGCCCTGCCCCGAAGGGCAGCGATGGCAGCGATTACGATGCGTCGGCGATCGAGGTGCTCGAGGGCCTTGAGCCCGTCCGCCGTCGTCCAGGCATGTATATCGGCGGCACCGACGAGAAGGCGCTGCACCATCTCTTTGCCGAAGTCATCGACAACTCGATGGACGAAGCGGTCGCCGGCCATGCCAACTTCATCGAGGTCCATCTCGATGCCGAGGGGTTCCTGACCGTCACCGACAACGGCCGCGGCATCCCGGTCGAAAACCATCCGAAATTCCCCGGCAAGTCGACGCTCGAAGTCGTCATGACGGTGCTCCATGCCGGCGGCAAGTTCGACGGCAAGGCCTATGAAACCTCGGGCGGTCTGCACGGCGTCGGCGTTTCCGTCGTCAACGCGCTCTCCGACGCGCTCGAAGTCGAAGTCGCCCGCAATCGCAAGCTCTACCGCCAGCGCTTCTCCCGCGGCATTCCGCAGGGCGGGCTCGAGGAACTCGGCGACGTGCACAATCGCCGCGGCACGCGCGTCCGCTTCCATCCGGACCCGGACATTTTCGGACCGCACGCGCATTTCGAACCCGGCCGGCTTTTCCGCATGGCTCGCTCGAAGGCCTACCTTTTCGGTGGCGTCGAGATCCGCTGGTCGTGCGATCCGTCATTGCTGCAGGAAGGTTCGGAGATCCCGGACAAGGCGGTCTTCCACTTCCCGGGTGGCCTGAAGGATTACCTGGCGGCAACGCTCGGCAAGGAATTCACCGTCACCCGCGAGATCTTCGCCGGCAAGTCGGAGAAGGCCAACGGCCACGGCTCGCTCGAATGGGCGGTCACCTGGTATGGCGGCGATCAGCAGGTTCATTCCTACTGCAACACCATTCCGACGCCCGAAGGCGGCACGCACGAGGCGGGTTTCCGCATCGCGCTGACCAAGGGCCTCAAGAACTACGCCGAACTGAAGCAGAACAAGCGCGCGGCGCTCATCACCACCGATGACGTGATGATCTCGGCCGCCGGCATGCTGTCGGTGTTCATCCGCGAACCGGAATTCGTCGGCCAGACCAAGGACAAGCTCGCCACCGTCGAAGCACAACGCATCGTCGAAAATGCGTTGCGCGATCCCTTCGACCACTACCTGACCGACAATCCGGCCGAGGCCGACAAGCTGCTCGACTGGGTGGTCGAACGCGCCGAGGAGCGCGTGCGCCGGCGCAAGGAAAAGGAAGTCAACCGCAAGACCGCGGTGCGCAAGCTGCGCCTGCCCGGCAAGCTTGCCGACTGCTCGCAGAACACCGCCGAAGGCGCCGAGCTCTTCATCGTCGAAGGGGACTCGGCAGGCGGTTCGGCGAAGCAGGCGCGCAACCGCGCCAACCAGGCAATCCTGCCCTTGCGCGGCAAGATCCTGAACGTCGCAAGCGCCGGTCGCGAAAAACTCGGCGCCAACCAGCAGATCGCCGACCTCATCCAGGCGCTTGGTTGCGGCACCCGCAGCAAGTACCGCGAAGAGGACCTGCGCTATGAGCGCATCGTCGTCATGACCGACGCCGACGTCGACGGCGCGCATATCGCCTCGCTGCTGATCACCTTCTTCTATCAGGAGATGCCCGAGCTGATCCGCGGCGGTCACCTCTATCTCGCCGTGCCGCCGCTCTATCGCATCAGCCAGGGCGCAAGGACGCTCTATGCCCGCGACGACGCACACCGCGAAGAACTGATGCGTACCGAGTTTGCCGGTCGCGGCAAGGTCGAGATCGGCCGCTTCAAGGGCCTCGGCGAGATGCTGCCGGCGCAGCTCAAGGAAACGACGATGGATCCGAAGTTCCGCACGTTGCTGAAAGTCGAGATCGACGATGTCGATTTCGAGGGCACGCGCGAGGCGGTCGACAACCTGATGGGCACGAAGGCGGATGCGCGCTTCCGCTTCATCCAGGAACGCGCGGTCTTTGCGGACAACCTGGACATCTGAGCCGGCCTTCAGCCGGCAAGTCTGAGCCGGCCTTCAGCCGGCAAGCAGGATCACAACAGTCCAAATCAAAAATGGCGGCCCAACGGCCGCCGTTCTCGTTTACCGAGATTGTTGGCAGCCTGACCTCATGCCGCCGCACAAACGGATTTTTCCATGAAGAGGCTCAGCGGATCCGGCTGATATTCACCGAACGGCGGGCGCTCGGCATAGCCGGCCGCCTTGTAAAGGCCGATCGCTTCCGGCTGATAGATGCCGGTTTCAAGACGGATTGCCGATAACCCAACTTGCGCTGCGCGCGCCTCCAGCGCCTGCAGCAGCAATTTGCCGACCCTGAGCCCCCTCGCCTCAGGATCGACGAACATGCGCTTGATCTCCGCCGTCCCGTCACCGGCATCCACCAGGGCGCAGCAGCCGACGATATCGCCGTCACGCCTCGCAACGAAGAACGATACCTCCGGCTTTTCCAGGCTCGACAGATCGACCATGTGGTTGCTCTCGGCGGGATAGAGCGAGGCGGCGTAGGCGTCGGAGAGTTCCAGGAGACGCAGGACTTCTGCTTGGCGCGGCGTCTCCTGGGCTATGATTACGGCAGGCAATCGGTTCTTCCTTTTCATTCAATTGCTTTGCGCCAAACTACCGCCGGCAAACGCCCGGACCAATACGTCAAATGGCGCAGGTCCGCATGCCGCTCCATCAATCCGCCTAACAGGTTGAAACAATTTGTTCCGCGCTGCCGGCAACATCGCCCTATTTCGAGGAGAATCATGCAGGCATAGGTTGATCCACCACAACCTGCAAAGACGATGGGAACGCGATGCAAGCGGCGCTGATAGTCATGACCATTCTCGGCTGCGACCACGACGTCAGCCAATGCCAATATATCTCGACGGTCAACGGCAGCTGGCCATCGATCGCGCAGTGCGACACGGAATCGAACGCGCAACTGCCGAAGTTTTCCAATGCGAACTACCCGGTTGTCGTCGCGGTTTGCGAGAGCTCGGCGCCAAGTGTGGCCGAAATGCCCGCGCCGCCGCCGGGCGCCCAGCAGAACCAGGCGCTGCCCGCTCCGGCGACGGAGGCAGAACCCGAGCAAGGATTACCGAAACGCACGCTGGCTTTCCTGTCAGGTGCGATCCCCGATCGGGAAAAGCTGAAAAACATCGTGACGACGCCGGTGCGCTATGTCGAAGATGGCTATTCCTGGGTCGCGCGCCGCTTTACCGACTGACGCGCCTGCATGCCTCAGACGAGGCCGGCCGAGATCAGGCTGTTCGCCGAGGCGACGACCGCGTCCTCCGCCGAGCGTGGCTGCCACCCGAGCACGCGTCGCGCCTTTTCGTTGGAAATGCGTGAGTCATGCCCGAGCTCGCGCACGATGAGACGCAAGCCCGCATCGAAGGGTGCGGCAAGTCCCGCCAGCCAATTGGGCAGGACGAACCTTGGAAGCCTGCCCGCGCGTTCAGGGAACCGGCGCCGGAGGATAGCCGTGATATCCGCAAGGGAAAGCGTCTCTCCCGCGATCAGGAAGCGCTCGCCCGCTGCCGCGGCGACGGTCAAGGCCCGCACATGCGCATCCGCCACGTCGCGCACATCGACAACAGGCACGGCGAACTTCGGCAAGGCTGGGTAATTCCCCTTGAGCAGGTTGCGCACCACGGCGACGGATGTGCCAATATCGTGGCCAAGAACCGGCCCGAGCACCATGCCGGGATTGACGACCGCAAGCTCCAGGCCACTTTCCGCCGCATAGTCCCAGGCTGCGCGTTCGGCAACGGTCTTGGAGCGGTAATAGGGCGTCGCAAGCGGAGACTGCGGGTCGCTCCAGTCCCCCTCCGTAAACGGCGCTCGCCCTGCCCCGTAGATCACCGCGGCGACCGACGACGTGAGCACGACGCGTTTGACACCGGCCGCATGGGCAGCCCTGAGCACCCGCAGCGTGCCGTCACGGGCCGGCCCGATCAGATCACCTTCATTGGCGGGCAAGCGAGCCGGAAATGGCGAGGCGGTGTGGACGACGTAAGAAACGTCAGCAAAGGCCTTGGCCCAGCCCCGCTCCTCCAGGAGATTCGCCTCACCAAACGTCAGGCGCGCGGCATCGGTTCCTCCGGCTGATCGAACGGATTGCTCGATCTCCCCGGCGCGCCCGAGCGTTCGGACCGTGCCGTGCACGGGATAGCCCTCGCGCAGCAAGGCGAGCGCGACGTGCCGCCCGACGAAACCGCCAATTCCGGTCACGGCAACGGTCGCGGTCCTCGCGTTCATATGTGCATACCTCGCTGGAAACGGGTGACGCTCAGGCGGCCTGGCGTGCGGCAAGCTCCGCGTAGTGGCGGGCCGACTGGCGCTCCTCGGCAAATGCCAGGCGCTCGAGCAGATCGATCATCGCGACTTCGGCCGGCGACGTGGCGCCACCGCGTCGAAGGCGCGCGAGCAGTTCTGCCGAGACCGTCGCATGGCTGTCGACTGCCGCCGGCCCGTCCTGACGCCACAGGAGGACGGCTGTTGCAAAAGTTTCGCTGACGTCGCGTCCAAGTCCGGCGCTTTCGAACAAGGCACGGATCGAGTGGATGCGTCCGCCGGACAGAATGGAGCGCACGCGTTTTTCGCTAACGCCCGAGAGGTCGACGATCACCGCCGAGAAAAACTCTGCGCGGCCGGTCACCAGCGCATGCAACAGGAAAGCCGGTGTCAGTCGCCCGGTCTCGCGCAGGTGCGTGACGAGGTCCGGCAGTTCCTCGACGGCGGTCGCTCCAACCATGCCGACGGCGGCGATATCGCAGGCCTCACGGGTGACCCGCTGCACGCGGGCTTCGCCAATCGTCACCTGCACGAGGCCGAAAGCGGCAAGCGCTGCGCCGACTTCTTCGACAAGCGTGTGGCGGGCGGCACTCGGCAGGTCGTTGCGCGCAAGAAGCAGATCACGAACGGAAGCCGAATGACCAAGGCGCTCGGCAATGCGCTTCAGCGAACGGCGCGACAGAAGAGCACCGGGGTTTTCCAGCAGAATCAGCATTTCGTCTTCGTCGCCGATTTCGGCGATCGCAGCGGCGACCCCGCGCGAAACGAAACTGCGCGCCGCGATCAGCGCGCGGGTCTCCAGCGTTCCGCGCGCGGCGAGGTCGACCAAGTCGTCGTCGGTCAGGACAGGAGAATGCGAAACGACGAGATAGGCAATTTCAGGCTGGTCGCCGGCAAGGCCAAGAACGATGGCGCGCGGCACGGAGGAACAACTGCAAAGGGCTTCGGCCAAGGCAAGGCGAACTTTCGGCGACGGATCGTCCAACAGGAAGGTCATCGCCATTTCGGCGGCTCGACGATCGAGGCCATTCAACTGCGCATCAACATAGGCGCGGCCGAGCGCGCTGGCGGCGCGAATGCGCTCACCCGTTCTCGCCGTTTCCACCCAGCGAAGAAATGCTTGTATGATCACCTACGCCCCACTAGACCACGCCAATGCCACCGATGTTCAGAGCCTAGCGAGCAAAGGTTTAAGATTGGTTCACCATGTCTGTTAACCGCCTCCAAACCATAAAGCCGCTGCTTCTTGCCGACGGCGACGCGCTCAGCCTGGACGTGAGCGTCCTCAACACATTGGCCGGGCTCATCCTGGATGCCGGCTCCGGTCACGAAACACGTATCGCCGCCCTCTCCCAGATGGAGAGACGCGCGTTCGCGCTGCTCGCCCGCGTCGAACCGATCGAACTGCTCAATGAAGACGAACTAAACCGACTGCTTGGCGGCGGCATTGAGGGCGTCGTGCTTACCGGATGCCGCGGCCGCGCGGACATACAGAAGCTCGACGTGATGCTGCGGGTTGCAGAAGCAAAGAATGGCCTTCCGGCCGGCCGCACCAGGATCTACGCCGAATATGGCGCATCGCCCGAAGGCCTGCTGTCACCGCACACGCTGGTGGGATGTTCGCAGAGATTGGAAGGTCTGATCTTCAACGGTTCGGCGCTGGCAAAGGCGGTCGGCTGCAAGGAACCGGCGAGCGCTGCGCATCAGGGAGTGGCGGCGCCCGTGCTCGCGGGTCGCGCCAATGTGGTGCTAAGGGCCCATGAGGCCGGCATCCGCGCCTATGAGGTGCTGCCGCCCACGGCCGACGCGGTAGCCACGCGCTGGGCACTTTCACAAAGCACGAACGACGGGTTCGCTTCGGTCGTCTGCCGCTCGCCCGAGCAGGCAGTCATCGCCGGCGGCGCATGACGCCGAGCCTGCGCTGCAATGGTCAGCGCGTCGGGCGGGTCATCTGGAAGACGTCGCCGCCGTCGCAGTAATCCATGTAGCCAAGGCGGGCGAGCGGCTTGACCGTCGACATGTCGAAACGGCCTTCGCGGATCGCATCCTCGCGAATGTGGATGCCCACGACCTGGCCGATCACGACGTAGTTGTCGGACAATGCGCCATCCAGATCCTTCGGCTGGAACATCTCGGTCATCCGGCATTCGAGCGCGGCATAGGCTTCGCCGACGAAAGGCGCGCCAACCAGCGCGCCATCGACCGGCGTCAGTCCGGCAATCTCGAATTCGCTCTCGCCATGCGGCGCCGGGATCGAGGTCTTGTTGACGGCATCCGCCAGATCACGACTGGCGAAGCTCGCCGTGAACTCACCGGTCGCCTCGATGTTGCGAACCGAGTCCTTGTAGCCGCTGGACGAAAACATCACGAGCTTTGGCCGGTCGCTGATAGCGTTGAAGAAGGAATAGGGCGCGAGGTTCAGCGCGCCCTCGGCCGACCGCGTGCCAATCCAACCGATCGGCCGCGGCGAAACGATCGCCTTGAAGGGGTCATGCGGCAGACCGTGACTGTTCGAGGTCGTATCGTAAAACATCAGGCTTCCTCGCCCACCCAGGTAACGATCTCGGCGAGTTCGGGCCGCGGCCGCTCCGTCGGCGGCACCATGGCGGTGCCGATGTGGATGAAGCCGGCAATTTTCTCGCCCGGCTTCACGCCCAACAGCGGATAGGCACGCTCGTCGAACGCATACCACTCGGTCAGCCAGTTGGAGGCGTAACCGAGAGCGTTGGCGGCCATCAGCAGGTTGAGGCAGACGGCACCGGCAGACATGACCTGCTCCCATTCCGGGATCTTGAAATGCGGCGCGGCGGTGCTGACGACGGCGACGACCACAGGCGCGCGCGACAGGCGGGTTTCCTCGACCTTGATCATCTCTTCCGACAGGTCTGGCTTCAGCTCGAGCGCCATCGCCTTCAGCTTGGCGCTGATGCGCACCCTCTCCTCGCCGCGATAGACGATGAAGCGCCAGGGCGCGAGCTTGCCGTGGTCCGGCACGCGCGAAGCGAGCTTCAGCATTTCCTCGACCTCGGCCTTGCCGGGGCCCGGGCCTCCCATCTGGAAAGCGGGGATGGAGCGGCGGGACGTCAGGTAGTCGACGAGCTTAATTTCGGTTTTCATGTCAGATGAATTCCACTAATTTGCCGCCCCACAGGCAGCCACGAAAATGCCATACCGGCGTCCCAAGTGGAGTCACTCAGTCAGGAAGTCAACTGTTCTCATGCGTGCACTCTCTCGTATTTTCCTTCAGACCGGCCTTGCGATCCTTGTCGCCGGCACCGCGACGGGAAATGTGTTCGCCGAGGATGCGACCCAGGCGTTTGAAAATTTCCCCTCGATCGCCGGCCCGCGCAAGATGCCGAAGCTGACGGGCTTCAGCCCGATGACATCGGATCCGCTCGCGGACGGCACGCTGAAGGATATCAAGCTCGAGGCACTGCTTGTCGAAAAGGGCGGCCCCGTCGAAGCTGGCCTGACCTGGCGCGTATTCAGCCCGATCCCCGGAAGCGACGGCAAGCTGCCGCTTCTCGCAACATCGGAAGGCGGCTCGACCGCGTTCAACCTGGTGCCGGGCGAATACTTCGTCAATGTTTCCTTCGGACGCGCCTCGGCCACGCGCAAGGTCCGCGTGCCGGAGCAAGGCGCGCTCGACAAGCAGGTGCTTGTGCTCGATGCCGGAGGCATGAAGCTCAATGCCGTCTCCGGCAGCGACGTGCGCATCCCACCGGCCGAACTCAGCTTCGATGTCTATTCCGCCGACACCAAGAGCGACGGCGAACGGGCGCTCATCGTCGAGGACGTGAAGCCGAACACGGTGGTCCGGCTGGGTGCCGGGACCTACCACGTAACCTCCAGCTATGGCGGCACGACCAACGCCTCGACTGCGGCAGACATCCAGGTCGAGGCCGGCAAGCTGACCGAAGCAACCATGCAGCACCGCGCCGCGAAACTCACGCTGAAGCTAGTCTCGGAGCCTGGCGGCGAAGCGATCGCCAACACCGCCTGGACGATCCTCACCTCCGCCGGCGACACGGTGAGCGAAGCCAATGGCGCCTTCCCTACGCAGGTTCTGCTGGAAGGCAGCTATTCCGCCGTCGCGCGCTACAAGGACAAGATCTACGAGCGCGACTTCACGGTGAAGGCCGGCGTCAACATGGACGTGGAAGTGCTGCTCAGCAGCGGCGGCAACAATGCGAATACCAATACGAGCGTCGTATCGGAAGCCCAGGACTAAGCCCCGACGTTACGGAAAGCAGCTGACCTGACGTCAGCTTGCCCGCCGCATGAACCGCCGACGTGGCGGCGCCATGGAAAAGACCGCCTCATAGATGCGCGCCAAAAGGTCCTTGCGATCGCCACAGGCACCGAGATCCTCGGGCGTGAGCACGCCGCCGATGCGCGCCGCGATCGTCGTTCCCGACAGACGCCGGAACTCTCGGATTAACAGCGACAGCCTCAGCGTCAGCGAAATCTTGCTCGCCAGATGGAAGAACGGGCCGTTCTGCCCTTCGAAGTAGATCGGGATCACGCTCGCCCGCGCGGCCTGGATCAGTTTTGCCGGAAAGATCTTCCACGGCAGGTCCTCGGCACGGCCAAAACCCTTCGGCGCAGTCGCCACGCCGCCGGCCGGGAAGATGACGATGGTCACGCCTTCCTTGAGCAGTCGCAGCGCTTCATGGCGCGTCGCCATGTTGACGGCCAGCGCCTCCTTCGTCTCTTCGAACGATACCGGCAGGGAGTAAGGCGCCATTTCCGGCACCTTCAAGAGCTCGTTGTTGATGAGGACGCGGAAGGGACGGCCGAGCTGTTCGGCAAGCGCCAGCACGGCGATACCGTCGCCGATGCCGAAAGGATGGTTGGCGATGATGACGATCGGCGTATCGGGCAGGTTCCGCGGCGGCCACTCGCCCTTCGTCTGCAGCGTCACGTCGATCAGCTGCAGCATCTCTCCGAAGACGCGCTCGCTCTTGCCCACGATGTCGGACCGCCAGCGCGTATAAAGCTTGGCATAGCGGTTGCGGCCCGACAGGCCTTCCATGGAGCGAATGAACCAGCGCTTTAAGCGCCGGTCGTTTTCATTGGCGTAAGACAGCTCTTTGAACTGCACGGAAATCTCCGATGGATACGATCTTATCCGGATATTCCGCTAATATGACAGTTTGCTGACAAAGCAAGTGCTCGGGGTATCAACCCCGAGCTTTCTTTTCTGCCTTGCGCTTGAGATCCGGCGCCATGGCTTCGAGCGAAAGCGAAGCGATCGCTTCGTCGAGCGACATGGCGGTCTGGGCCTGCGAGCCCAGACGACGGATGTTGACCGAGCGCTCCTCGGCTTCGCGCTTGCCGCAGACCACGATGACCGGAACCTTCGTGACCGAGTGTTCGCGGACCTTGTAGTTGATTTTCTCGTTGCGGAAGTCGGTCTCGACAGTGAGGCCTGCATCGCGCAGCAGTTCGGCAACCTCACGACCGTAGTCGTCGGCTTCAGACGTGATCGTCGCGACGACGACCTGCAGCGGCGAAACCCACAGCGGCATGTGGCCGGCGAAGTTCTCGATCAGGATGCCGAGGAAGCGTTCCATCGAGCCGCAGATGGCGCGGTGGATCATCACCGGCTGGCGCTTCTCCGATTCCTTGTCGATATAGAACGCGCCGAAACGTTCCGGCAGGTTGAAGTCGACCTGGGTCGTGCCGCACTGCCATTCGCGACCGATCGCGTCCTTCAGCGTGTATTCGAACTTCGGACCGTAGAAGGCGCCCTCACCCGGCAGGATGCCGGTCTTGATGCGGCCTTCCGACTGCGCCTCGATGGTCTTCAACACGTCCGTCATCACGCTTTCGGCGCGATCCCAGAGTTCGTCGGAGCCGACACGCTTGTCCGGACGGGTGGAGAGCTTGACCACGACTTCCTTGAAGCCGAAGTCTTCGTACACCGACAGGATCAGGTCGTTGATGCGCAGGCATTCTTCGGCCATCTGCTCGTCGGTGCAGAAGACGTGCGCGTCGTCCTGGGTGAAGCCGCGCACGCGCATCAGTCCGTGCAGGGCGCCCGAGGGCTCGTAGCGATGAACGTTGCCGAATTCGGCGAGACGAACCGGCAGTTCGCGATAGGACTTCAGGCCATGTTTGAAGATCTGGATATGGCCCGGGCAGTTCATCGGCTTCAGCGCAAAGATGCGCTCGTCGTCGGTCTCGTCACCGGCAACCGTCACCTTGAACATGTTGTCGCGGTACCAGCCCCAGTGACCCGAGGTTTCCCAGAGCGACTTGTCGAGCACCTGCGGCGCGTTGACTTCCTGGTAGGTGTTGGCGAGCCGCCGGCGCATATAGCCAACCAGCGTCTGGAACATGCGCCAGCCCTTGCCGTGCCAGAAGACGACGCCCGGACCTTCTTCCTGGAAATGGAACAGGTCCATTTCGCGGCCGAGGCGACGGTGGTCGCGCTTTTCGGCTTCGGCAAGCACGTGCAGGTACTGGTCGAGCTCTTCCTGGGTGTGCCAGGCCGTGCCGTAAATGCGGGTCAGCATCGCGTTGTTGCTGTCGCCGCGCCAATAGGCGCCGGCCACCTTCATCAGCTTGAAGGCCGTACCGATCTGGCCGGTCGAGGCCAGGTGCGGGCCGCGGCAAAGGTCGAACCAATCGCCCTGATAGTAGATCTTGAGGTCCTGCCCCTCGGGGATCGCGTCGACGAGCTCGACCTTGTAGGCCTCGCCCTTCTCGGCAAAGACCTGGCGGGCCTTTTCGCGGGACCAGACTTCCTTGGTGAAGGGCTTGTTGCGCGCGATGATCTCCTTCATCCGCTTTTCGATCAGCGGCAGGTCGTCGGGCGTGAAAGGCTCGTTCTTGGCGAAGTCGTAGTAGAAGCCGTTGTCGATGACCGGACCGATGGTCACCTGCGTTCCCGGCCACAGCTCCTGCACGGCCTCAGCCATCACGTGCGCTGCATCGTGGCGGATGAGCTCGAGCGAGCGCTTGTCGTCGCGCACGACGATCTCGATACGGCCTGACGTTACCGGATCGGAAAGATCGCGCAGCTCGCCATCGAGCGCAATCGCGACAGCCTTCTTGGCAAGCGACTTCGAAATCGCCTCGGCCACGTCGCGGCCAGTCGATCCCGCGGGATATTCGCGGACCGAGCCATCAGGAAATGTAAGGGAAACAGGATTCGACATAATGATCTCCTATCCAGTCCCGCCAACGAATGCGGGTGGTATAGTTGGCCGGCGGCGCCGGTGAATTGACGATACAGCGTCGCATCCGTCAGACGCGCAGGGATCGCTGTAGTGCTTTGGATTGCTGCGTGTTTTTCCCCAGATCGCAGAACGATCCGCGGAAACACGCCGTAGCCTGATAAAGGGTTTTCGAAAGTGAGTAAAGGCGAGGCTGCGGCGGACGCTAGCTGCGCAGCATCTCGGAAAGCCCCTTCACCGTGTTCCAGTTGCGGAACGTCCCGATGCCCAGTCGCTTGGTGGTCATGGCGCCGAGCAGCTTCGATTCGCTCGCCTTGCCGGGGAAATGCACCCAGAGATCGCCGTCGACGATCGCCAGTCGCTCGCCGGCGGTGCAGTAGCGCCGAAGTCCTTCGAGCGCCGTTTCCGTAAGGGGATCGCGCATCACCCGAACATGGACCTGCGTCGCGTCCGCCTCACCCTCCTGACGGAAGGGATTGGACGCGGCAAGCGTCTGCCAATCGGCGCCGGAGCGGACAAGAATGTCGACATGCCGGCCAAACGTCTCGGCAAAGGCCGTCTCAAGCGGCATTTCGAGGTCCCGAGTGGACGTTTGTCCGGTCTGAAACACAAGATTGCCCGTTGCGACCAGGGTCCGCGGCGCTTGATAGCCGAGCGTTTCCGCCATCTTCTTGAGATCAGCCATGACGACCCGACGGCCGGGCCCGAGAACAATACTGTAAAGCAAGGCGACGTAGCTGTTCATCATTCCCCTGTCAGGCGCGCCAGAAATCCGCAGCGCCCGCCGGCAGACGGGCGAGCACCCGGTCGAGTTTCGCCTCGTCGATGTTGCGACGCAAGGCGCCAGCGACATCGGCAATGGCGCTGTCCGGGGAAACATTGTGATCCGGGCGCAGCGCCTGCACCTCCCGGGTCATGGCGATGCGGCCGGAAAACGGGAGCCTCGGCTCTTCAAGGTCCCACTCGGCAACGAAGATCGCGCGGATGACCGGCGGCAGGATGTCGGCAAACAGAATGGCGTCCTCGATGTCGAGCCGCCGCCGAAACGCCTGCAGCACCGCCTCCACCATCGTATAGGCCTGGTTCGTCGTCTGCAGTCCGGCCGAGTCGCGGGCATCGAGAATGAAGCGCTCGAAGTCCGCGGAGGCCTGACGGTACTCCATCGGCATGGTCATGGCGGTCATCCAACCTTCGGCCGCGGCCGCCAGAAGCGCCACGGCGCGTACCAAACGAGGCGCGGCTCAAGCCGCTCGGGCACCGGATCGAAACCATGCGTTCCGCCCGGCCCGCAGCGCGCCACGCGAAACAGCGTCATCCAGCCTCCAGCCCAGAAGCCATGGCGGGCAATCGCCTCGTAACCGTATTCCGAACAGGTCGGCAGGTGCCGGCAGGAATTGCCGATGAAGCTCGAAAGGGTCAACTGATAGACGCGGATCAGCGCCATGCCCAAGAGCCGCCCGGGGGTCTTGCGAAAAGGCCCCGACCAGTTTCGGCCACGGGCCGCTGGCACTGCCTTCTCCTGTGCAGCGTGCCGGCAATTCGGTTCGCCGCACATCTCAGACGGCCGCGAGCAGTCGCCTGGCCTCGATCTGCTCGATGGCATCGACGACGGCATCGAAGGTCAACATGGTCGACGCATGGCGCGCTTTGTAGTCCTTCACCGGACGCAGGAAGCGCATATCCTCGAAGCGGCCCGAAGGCCCCTCGCCGTCCGCCTTCAACATGGCCAGCATGTCTTCGCGTGCCTGGCGGATCTCCTCCGCACCGGCCCCGACGACATGGCGCGCCATGATCGAAGAGGACGCCTGGCCGAGCGCACAGGCTTTCACGTCATGGGCAAAATCGGTGACGACGTCACCATCCATCTTCAGCCAGATATGCACCTTGGAACCGCACAGCTTGGAATGCGCCGTCGCGTCCGCATCGGCATCGCCGAGTGTCCCGATCCGGGGAATATTGCCGGCAAATTCGAGAATTCGGCTGTTGTAGATGTCATCCATCATTTGACGCGATCCGACTGATTTTTCGCGGTTTTGAGTGATCGACGCATGATTTTCTCCGGTAGACGGGAAAAAAGCACGACGCGACACGCTCCGCCTCTTTCATCTCTGTGGCACCATACTATATGCTATGTCGTGTTGGGGTGACAGTTCCGCAAGAGGAACAATGTCGCCTGTTGTTTGGGAAACCGTGCCGGAAGGTCCAGTGCACTGCTAAGCCAGGACCGGAAAGCCCCGGAGCCCGCCAACGGAACCCAAGCCTGCAGGGTTAGGCGAATGGCCAGTGGCGAGTTGTCCGAAAGATAAAACGTCAAGCAATCCCGTATTGCTCAAAGAGGCCATTATGGATGCCATAGTGAAGAATTTTCCTGTGCTCGACGATGCGAGCGGCCGTCCGACCCAGAAGGAAGCGGAGGACGCCGTACGCGTTCTTTTGCGCTGGGCCGGCGAAGACCCGCAGCGCGAAGGACTTTTGGATACGCCTGCGCGCGTCGCCAAGTCCTACCGCGAGCTTTTCAGCGGTTATGAACTTGCTGCCGAAGACGTGCTCGGCCGCACCTTCGAGGAAGTTGCCGGCTACGACGACATGGTGCTCGTCAAGGACATCCCGTTCTATTCGCATTGCGAACACCACATGGTGCCGATCATCGGCAAGGCGCATGTCGCCTACCTGCCGAACGGGCGCGTGCTCGGCCTGTCGAAGATCGCCCGCGTGGTCGATATCTACGGCCGCCGCCTGCAGACGCAGGAATCGATGACGGCGCAGATCGCCAAGGCGATCGACGAGTCGCTCGCCCCGCGCGGCGTTGCCGTGATGATCGAAGCCGAGCATATGTGCATGGCGATGCGCGGCGTGCAGAAGCAAGGCTCGACAACGCTGACGACCACATTTACGGGTACGTTCCAGACGGAGCCGGCCGAGCAGGTGCGGTTCATGACGATGATCAGGGGCTTCAAGTAAGGCTCCGACAGACGGAGCCTTTCCATGACGCTCACCTTCGACGCTCCCTCCTCCAACAAGGCCGAACTGGAAACCGGTCCGGCCTTCACCCCGCGTTTTGATGAAAAGGGGCTGATCACTGCCGTTGTCACCGACATCAGGGATGGCGAATTGCTGATGGTCGCCCACATGAATGCGGAGGCCCTGGCTCTGACAATCGAGACCGGGGTGGCGCACTACTACAGCCGCTCGCGCAAAAGCCTCTGGAAGAAGGGCGAAAGCTCCGGAAACCTGCAGACGGTCAAGGAAATCCGCACCGATTGCGACCAGGATGCGATCTGGCTGAAGGTTTCCGTCGCCGGCCACGACGCGACCTGCCACACCGGGCGCCGTTCCTGCTTCTACCGAACCGTCGGCATCGAAGACGGCAAGGCCGCGGTCAAAATTACCGACGACCACAGGCATTTCGACCCGGCCGAGATCTACGATAAAAATTAAGCATCGCGCATCTTTTTGGCGCGGCTACATGCTATATTTATCTTTTGGAAACCAACCGGGCGCCTAATCCTTAAGCAAGGATGCGGCGCAATCGGAACGATCCCGTTCCAAACTGTATTGCAAACTGTATCCAATGTTTATCGGTGGCGCCGCAATCGTCGGTGGGATCGGTGATATACCTTAAGAATGGTGCCAGTCTTTCAGCGATGAAGCAGGACAAGGCCGGCACCGGCGCCGGCTTGGCGGAGCCTCCCCAGGACGCGCGCACGAAATTGCGTCTCTCCAGGATCAATCCCGACCCCTGGGAAGTTTAGTCAGTGATGAATTGCCACAGCGACCTTCGCGCATTCTCATCGACGTGTCGCGCTGCGGAGTATTCGGCGGTGTTGGAGGTGCCGGATGTTGAATTGGACGTTTACGCGTAGCAACCAGATTACGGATCTGTCCGGACCGGACGGAACATCGATTTCGACAACGCCGCCTGAACCGGCGCCACCTCCGCAAAAACCGAAGATCGCAATCGCGCTTGGCGGCGGTGCCGCGCGCGGCTGGGCCCATATCGGCGTATTGCGCGCCCTCGACGAAGAAGGCATCGAAGTCGGCATGATTGCCGGCACCTCGATCGGCGCGCTCGTCGGCGGTTGCTACCTTGCCGGCAAGCTCGACGAACTCGAAACCTTCGCCCGTTCCCTCACCGTGCGCCGGATCGCCGGGCTGCTCGATTTCGCCATCGGCGGCGGCGGTCTATTCGGCGGCCTGCGGCTGACCAAGCGCATGCAGGAACATCTCGAGGGTCTCAGCATCGAGAGCCTCGACAGGCCATTCATTGCGGTTGCGACAGAGGTGCACAGCGGCCACGAGGTGTGGCTCGAAAAAGGATCGCTGATCACCGCCATCCGGGCTTCCTACGCCCTGCCCGGCATCTTCGAGCCGATCAAGGCGAACGGACGCACGCTGATTGATGGCGCGCTCGTCAATCCGGTTCCGGTTTCGGTGTGCCGCGCCCATGAGCAGCAACTCGTCGTCGCGGTGAACCTCAACTACGATCTCTATGGTCGCTCGGCCGTCGTCAAACACAGCGCCGGCGCCGAATCCCTGGATGCGCCCGCCAAGGAAGCGCCGCACCAGTCGCGCCTGGGCATGACCAGCGTCATGGTCCAGGCCTTCAACATCATTCAGGACCGGATTTCCCGCGCCCGGCTTGCCGGCGACCCGCCAGATCTGGCGCTGCACCCGAAACTCAACGACATCGGTCTTTCGGAGTTCCATCGCGCGGGCGAAGCCATCGATCGCGGCTACCACGAGGCAAAGGCCAGGCTGGTTGAAATTCGCCGCATGCAGGAAGTGCTCGTTCGCTGACGGCTCGTTTGCGGCGTGAAAGGCCTAAGACGGGCGGCGGACCTTGCCGGTCGCCCATAGGTCATGATGAACACAAGGGTGCCTCGCGGCCCCCAGGGGATTAAGAGGGCGGCGGAATGCCGCCCTTTCCCGTCAGCCAGCGATATAGGCCTTGATCTGTTCGGTCTCGTGCTCGATGGCGCGGATGTGATGCTTGATCACGTCGCCGATCGAGACGATGCCGGCGAGTTGGCCATTTCTTTCGACCGGCAAGTGACGGGCCCTGAGCTTGCTCATCATTTCCATCAGGGTCTGCACGGACATATCCTCGGTGCAGCAGTAGACATTCTGCCACATGACCGCTGCTACCGGTCTTTCGAGACAGGTCGAGCCCTGCTTGGCAATCGCCGCGACGATGTCGCGCTCGGTGAGGATGCCTGCGATCTGATCGTCCGCGTCGAGGATGACGACCGCACCGATATGATTGTCACGCAAAAGGATGGCAGCCTGTTGGACTGTCATCTGAGGGCCGACCGTTACGACATTCCGGCCCTTTTCATCGAGTATGGCTTTTACTGACATGCGCACATCTCCCGTTGCGACAACACCGGGTCGGCAGGGGAAAGGTCCAGCCATCTCACGTGCGGTACGGTCGGGCGATGGAACCTGTACCCTGGCCGCTTGCGAAAGCCGTCGCGCGTGCTCCTCAGACGCGGATGGCATTCGATACCCGGCCTACACGGGCCGCCCTGTCTTTCGATCACGGGCGACCGTAACAAATGGTGCGCCAGCGCCTTGGGGAAATCAAGCGCTCACAAGCGCCGTCCGCCGATCTTTCGCTCCGTCAGTCGCGCGGATCGAAAAGGCTGAACAGCAGAAAGCCGAAGAGGAAGCCGCCGATATGCGCTTCCCAGGCGACGCTGCCCGCCGCGCCCGGGGTAAACATGCCAAGGCCGATCAGGAAGTTGGTCAGAAACCAGATGCCGGCGAAGACCACGACCGAGCGGTTGGCCAGCGCCTCACCGACGTCGAGCCGGCGATTGAGATGGGCAAACTGCCGGCTGATGCGTCCGCTCGGCGAGAAGACGAAGCGTGCGGCAGCGCCCATGAATCCGGACACCACGCCAGAAGCGCCGACGACGACAATCATTTCCCCCCAGTGAAAGACCGTATGCAGCGCGACGGCGGCCGCCGCCGAAAGGCACCAGAACACGGCGAGGCGCCCCATGCCGATCCGCCGCACCACCGGCGCACCGAAGGCAACCATCCAGAAGATGTTGAAGATCAGATGCTCCCAGCTTCCATGCAGGAAGGAATAGGTGACGGGGCTCCACAGCCAGGCAAGCCCCTGTTCGGCCAATGGGTGATCGTAGCGCGCCGGGAGAAAGGCGAAATTGAAGATGATCTCCTGATCGATCGCCGGCGGCAGCACGTAGGTTCGCAGAACATGGATTGCGATCAGAATCAGCAGGATGAAAGTCAGCCCCGCCGGCAGATTAAAGGCCGGCTCGCGCGCCGGGCTCGCGGCGCTCTCGCGCTCTGCTTCCGGTGGCGTCGCCGTCTGATCTCGTTCCATGGTTGCTGCTCTCTCCTCTCAATGCGGTCCACACATTCCTGCTCGATCGCGGCGATGGCATGGCATCGCCGGAATTAGGACTGGAATTGGGGCGACCAGCCATAAGCAAACAAAAAAAGACCGTCCAGCAAAAACTGAACGGTCGCCAAGCTCAGATCCGAGCTCCAGTTCAAGTGCCGAAGACAACGCTTCGTAAAGTGATGTCCTCCCCTGCCAGTTGCGGCGGCCCACTGCAACGGAAACCGTTTGTTAACCTTAATTTCCGGCTGGCACGGTTTTCGCTCCTTAATCCTCAGAACCGCAATGCACGGCCGAAGATGTCCCGAACCGGGACACACCGGGCCGCAGGAATGGAATGAACGAAGCGATGCGCAGCAATACGACGACGGAGCTTTTCCGATACTGGAACACCATTCGCGGGAAGCGCGAGCTTCCGCGCCGCGACGAGCTTGAACCCTCGGATATCAGAATGCTGCTGCCGAACCTGTTCATTCTCGAGCGCGACCGCAATGCCGGCATCTCGTTTCGCCTGGCGGGAACCCAGGTGTGCGCCCTCTTCGGCCAGGAGCTGCGCGGGCGGCAATTCGGTATGCTTTGGCTCGGAAGCCAGGCGGCGAAAACGCACCGCATCACCGGCCAGGTCATGACGCACCGTGTGCCGCTGGTGCTTTCGGCCAAGGGCCGCACCGCCGACGCGCGGGAGGTAGACATCGAAACCCTGCTCTTGCCGCTGGCTTCCAGCGAAGGAGAAAGCGACCGGGTCCTTGGCGCCCTCTCACCGCTATCTCGCCCGTATTGGTTGCATGCAACCGCGATCGAGTGTCTCGACGCGACGGGCATGAAGGTTCTCGACCCCGACCGCACCGCCGTCTTTCGCGAAGAGGAAGCCCAGCAACCGAGCGGTACCGTTGCAAAATCGCCGGCCGCGGGCGCATTTTCGAGCGAATTCCGCCAGTTCGGGCATCTCCGCATTCTCGAAGGCGGCCGCCGCGACTGATCCGGAGCGCTGTGCCGAGATGACGCCCTGGACCAACCGGAGGACGAACCTTCTATTAACTTGAAAAGGCTAATCTCCGCCAGCCAAGCTATGTCGCCACAGAGTCATCATGTTCTCGTTTCAGCACGCACAGAATACCGCTCCGAAACCGCACCACGAAGGTGCGTTCCAGCGCGTTTCCGTGAATCTGGCGGGGCGGCTGATGCTTGCCAATCATGACGAGTTCGAGTGCACGGCCATCGACATGTCGCCCGGCGACGTCCTGCTTTCCTCGCCGGCCCAGCCGCGCGCCGGCGAACGCATCATCGCCTATGTCGATCATGTCGGGCGTCTCGAAGGGACCGTGTCGCGCATCGCCGACGGCGCTTTCGTCATCCAGCTCAACGCGACCGAGCGCAAGCGCGAGAAGCTCGCGGCCCAGCTCACCTGGATCGCCAACAAGCACGAGCTCGGCCTGCCGGAAGACCGCCGCCACGATCGCCTTGCGCCGCGCAAGACGGTGACCGAATTGACGCTCGACACCGGCGAGAAGTTCCCGTGCCGCATCATCGACCTTTCGCTGTCCGGTGCCGCCGTCGACATCGAGAACCGCCCGCCGATCGGCACCGCCATTCTCCTCGGCAACATGAAGGGTCGGATCGTCCGTCACTTCCAGGAAGGCTGCGCCATCGAGTTCTCGGGTATCCAGTCCCGTGAAGCGCTGACCGAATTCCTCTAACCGCGCGCCTGCGCCGTTCGTCGCCCGATCGCCTTGCATGGGGCAAGGCTCATAGCCCGACCGTCCCGCCATCCATGCACCCGGCCTGAAGCCGTGTTCGTGCTTCTCTTGTGCAGCAACGCCCCCGCTCCTGCATCAACGCGCTCCGCCCGACCGCGCCCGAGCGAACGTGCCAGAAGCGCACTCACTTAGCCCTACGGCCGCGTAGCCCGAACGCACAGGATGAGCGGCGACAACCGGAGCGGTTTTCGCAGGCAGCGACACGCCGCGCCTGCGCCTGCGCCTGGATCATTTCGAGACAGGTGCGGCGCAACACGCAAACGCATTCGCCGTCTGCAAATATTTTTTCCGGCAGAATTCCAGCGAAAACGCATATTTCAAGTCAAAAGTCTCCGGAAGAGCCGTGGGCTGACACGGAAAATCCGCGTTTCCCGCCGCGCCCGCACCGCGACTTTTGCAAAACCCGACGGCCTTCCCCTCATAAAACCAAGTAAATACAGATGGTTGATTACTTAACAAATTACATCTCCATCTGCGAAGGAAGCTGAAATAGATAAAATTTGATTCAAATACGATTCAAATACAAATAAAATTCTATTCTTGTTTTATTCTTATACGACTTTCATTTGTACTTGTTTTTAGCTCGCAAGTTCGCGAGCGATAAAAACGTCCGTGCCATTGTCGAACCATAACGGGGAGACAATCATGCTCAAGACAATCACCAAGCTGATCGCGATTGCGGTCCTTTTCACCGGCGGCCTTTTCGGCACGGCCCAGGCTCTTACGGCCAACATGGTCGTGACCGGCTCCACCAACCCGCCGATCGGCCACTACGAGTTCTGCAAGATCTATGCGTCGGAGTGCACCTCCAACGGCAAGGATCGCGGCCCGATGGTGCTGACCCGCGAAGGCTGGCAGAAAATTCTCGAGATCAACTACGACGTCAACCAGGCGATCACCCCGATGACCGACATGGAAATCCATGGCGTCGAAGAGAAGTGGTCCTATCCGGAAACCGTCGGCGATTGTGAAGACTACGTCCTCCTGAAGCGCCGCAAGCTGATCGAAAGCGGCTTCTCCGCATCCGACCTCTTGATCACCGTCGTGCTGCAGCCGAATGGCGACGGCCATGCCGTCCTTACCGTTCGCACCGACCGCGGTGACTTCATCCTCGACAACATGCGCAACAAGGTTCTGCTGTGGTCGGATACCGAATACACCTACCTCAAGCGCCAATCGACCGAACATTCCGGCCGCTGGGTCAAGCTTCAGGACGGCCGCACCGTCGCCGTCGGCAGCGTTCGCACACAGTAAGATCCGAAACACAGGCAGACCGCCACCCGGCGGACGCCTCCCAACGGGCCTCGGTCAGTCACTTTCCCCGTCCAGACCGAGCCTCGGCCGGTTCCGTGTCCCTCGGAACCGGCCGTTTTTTTTATGCAGCCTCACCTCCCCGGGTAACTGCAGGCATTGGGCATTCATCGAAAGTTAACCGTCTTCGACCAGCGTCGGGCAAGCGGCCTCCGCCACAGTTCGGCCTGCCACGAGCCAAGGGGTCGACACTCGACTTGGGCGCGGCCAACGCGACGGGACGGCCACGATGAGCAACTCTCCAAACGGGATAGACGAACCGGAACTCCGGCCACTTCTCTCCCCCCGTTTCGTCTATCGGGTGACGGCGATCGTCGTTGTACTTGCCGGACTGACGGCGGCAATCGCCTTCGCGGGAAGATGGTTCGGCGAAAACCTTGCTCTCGCCGGCCACACTGCGAGCCGCGAGACCTACGATATCTTCATCGGGCAGGATCACCTGCGGCTGCCGGCGAACATGATCCGCTTCGAGGCGCAACGTGCCACTTCGATCGTCGGGCGTGTCGACGTCTACCTGACATGGCCGGGCCTCGAAGGTTACAGCGACGAAAACCGCGACCTCTTCAACGACGTCGACGCACCTGAAAATCTGATCTTCCTGCAGATTTCGCAAAGCACCATGTCCCGCGACATGTCGGGCCGGCTGGAGCCGATCTACACGCAAGTCTTCGACGGCGCTCCGTCCCCCGGGCCGAACGGACTACAGTTGCACGCGACCAAAGCTGCCTCCAGCTATGCGGGCGAAGCCTTCTATACTGCGGAGCGGACAGGCCAGGCGCCCTACGTGGTGCGCTGCCTGAAATCCGACGCGCAAACCATATCGACGAGCGCCGACTGCCAGCGCGACATTCATGCCGGCAAGGACCTCGTGGTGCTCTACCGCTTCGCCAATAAACTGCTGCCACGGTGGAAGGAGATCGACGACGCGATAACGGCTTTCATCAAAAGCCGAATCGTGCCCTGATTTCGTCCAACTGATGTGGTCGAGGCAGTCGCCGCGCCATTGCGCTACACCGGAATTGTCTTTGTACGAATGCGTCCGATTCCGGAAACCAATCATTCATCATAAACCGATTGGTAACGCTATGCCGATACTGTCTCGAGAACGGTCGTTCCCGGAGGCGGCGTCCGGACAACCCCATGACATGAGAATAAAGAGCAGCGTAGTGTCCCAAACCGGTTTTTTTGATCTCGCGAAGCGCCCGTTCGGCGCTCTTTCAAAGATGGTAAAGCGGGTCGTCCTGGCAGGCACCATTGCCTCGGTCGCCTTTGTGTTGCCCGGCTTTGCGGCGTCGACCTACGCCAATCCCAAATATTCGGGCATCGTCGTCGATGCCAAGACCGGCAAGATCCTCTATGGCGAGGATGCCGACGAACTGCGCTATCCGGCGTCTCTCACCAAGATGATGACGCTCTACCTCACCTTCGAGGCGCTCGAAGCCGGTCGGATCAGCAAGTCCACGCAGATTCCCTTCTCGAAAAATGCGTCCGCGGAGCCGCCGTCGAAGCTCGGCGTGCGCGCCGGCCAGTCGATCACCGTCGAACAGGCGATCCTTTCGCTCGTCACCCGGTCGGCCAACGACGCCTCCACGGCACTTGGCGAGTATCTCGGCGGCTCCGAGCAGCGCTTCGCCCGCATGATGACGAACAAGGCGCGCGCGCTCGGCATGACGCGCACGACCTACCGCAACGCCAACGGCCTGCCCAATCCGGAACAGCGCACGACCGCTCGCGACCAGGCCCGCCTCGGTCTCGCGCTTCGCCAGCATTTCCCGCAGTATTACGACTACTTCTCCACGCGCAGCTTCCGCTTCGGCAAGCAGACCATCGGCAACCACAACCGCCTGCTCGGCAATGTGCGCGGCGTCGACGGCATCAAGACCGGCTACACCCGCGCCTCCGGCTTCAATCTCGTGACCTCGGCCCAGATTGACGGTCGCAGCATCGTCGCCGTCGTCATGGGCGGCACCTCGGGCGCGAGCCGCGATGCGCAGATGCGCCGCCTGGTCGCGAAGTACATGCCGGACGCGTCGCGTCGCGGCAACGGCAACCTGATTGCCGAGACGAAGCCGGCTCCGGTTCCGGCAGAAGAGACCCAGGTTGCAGCCGCAGCGCCCGTTGCCGAGACGCCGGTCGTCGCGGCCGTCGCCACGGGCCACGACCTGCCCAACACCGGTCCCGTTCCGGACTTCCGCTACAATGGTGAAAGCGCCAGCAGCGTGCAGATGGCCTATGCCGGCAACAAGCGCGCATCGGACAACCCTGTCCTTTCCCCGAAGATCGTTCCCAACACGCTCGACGCACAGAGCCTGAAGCTTCGCCAGCCTGCGACCGCGGCCATGGTCGACACGCAGATCACCCATTCCGTGCCGAAGAAGGCAGAGGCTGCCGCCAAGGCAGAGCCCGCCGAAGTCGCAAAGGCCGAGCCGATGCCGGCACAGCCGCAGGGCTGGGTGATCCAGATCGGTGCCACGCCGGACAAGGACCAGGCCATGACGCTGCTCGGCAACGCCAAGGACAAGGGCGGCAAGGCACTTCGCAACGCCCAGCCGTTCACCGTTGCCTTCGGCCAGGTGTACCGCGCCCGCTTCGGCGGCTTCGACGACCAGAATTCCGCAGTCAACGCCTGCAAGGCCTTGAAGAAGAAAGGCATCTCCTGCTGGGCCAGCCAGCAGTAACGACGAAATTTGGCGGCCGGATGTGTTTGTTTTTCGGCCGCCTTCCTCGGATTTGTACAGCGTAACGAGGTTAAACATGGCAATGAACGAGAACGTTCCGGGTGTCACCCCGCTGCCGGGGCGACGGGCTAAACCGTCGCGCATCAATCTGCACCCCCTGCACGAGGCGGCCATGCGCATCGCCGATCTCGGCCTCAATCGATCGAAGGCCAAGACACGCGATCTCGTCGGCATGCTCTTGACGCACGGGGCGCGTGCCTGGCGTTCGGCGCAGCCACGCGCCGGTATCCACCTTCACGTGACGGCGCCGAACCGGCGCCATCCGCTGAAGATGCGGATCACCTGAACATCCACAGTTCGAAAGGCGGCTACGGCCGCCTTTTTGCTTTCTGGCTGGATGATGGTGCGGCCTCGGTGAAGCCGCTTCGCGCACGGTAAAGTGCGGAAGCGGGCACTACTTTCAAGGAACACGCTGGTTGCCGAACGATCGTAAAGCGCTCAGCAAAATACCCATGGCACAGGAATTTTAGAGAAGTCCGAGTTCCGCCAGTTCGCGCCGCAATTCGAGCGGCATCTCGGAACCGCTGCCCGAGAGCGACGCCAGGTCGCGCGGGGCGTCCTTGTCGGTCAGGTAACGCCAGCCCTGGAACGCACGGCGCGGCTGCAGTTCCGTCTCGACCACTTCCGGACCCAGCAGCAGATTGCAGCGGCCGATGCCTTCGCCGTCGGTAAAGGTCTCGATGCCGATGAGCGACTGGCGCGCCTGCACGCTGCCCTTGATTACCCAGTAGAGCGAACCGCCTTCCAGCAACTCCTCCACGCGCTTGGGCACCATGCGCGTCGTGTGGAACGAATGTGGTTCCAGGCCAGCGGCCATGGCAGCCATTGCCTTGCGCGAAACCCATTCGCGCAGATCCTCGATCGATTCCGCTCCGACACAGAGCTTTATGAGATGTAGAGACATGGTTTTTTTGAACACCCGTCGGGCCGTTGCGGTCAAGCGGCCAGACGTCGTTCATCCACAATCACCGCAACACGCCCGGTCGATACACCGACGTTCGGGCTTCACGAGGCCCGCAAGCTTGCAGGTCTCAACATTCGACGACGTTGACCGCTAGACCGCCGGTCGATGTTTCCTTGTACTTCTCGTTCATGTCGACGCCCGTCTGCCGCATCGTCTCGATGCAGGCGTCGAGCGGCACGAAATGCTTGCCGTCACCCTTGAGCGCCAGGGAAGCAGCCGTTACCGCCTTGACCGCTCCAAGCGCATTGCGTTCGATGCAGGGCACCTGCACGAGGCCCGCGACGGGATCGCAGGTCATGCCGAGGTGATGCTCGAGCGCGATCTCGGCGGCATTTTCGATCTGCTCGGGCGTGCCGCCCATGACGGCGGCAAGGCCCGCCGCCGCCATCGCGGACGCCGAGCCGACCTCGCCCTGACAGCCGACCTCGGCGCCGGAAATCGAGGCATTGTGCTTGATGATGCCGCCGATCGCGGCAGCCGTCAGCAGATAGTCGCGAATGCCTTCCTGGTCGGCGTCGTCATGGAAATGCATATAATAGCGGATCGTCGCCGGCACCACGCCTGCGGCACCGTTGGTGGGCGAGGTGACGACGCGGCCGCCGGCCGCGTTCTCCTCGTTGACCGCCATCGCGTAAACGCTCAGCCAGTCGTTGGCGAGCAGCGGATTGGCCTTGTTGGAACGCCACTCTTCCTGCAGCTTGTCGTGGATCGAACGGGCGCGTCGGCGAACCTTCAGGCCGCCGGGCATGATGCCGTCCTGGCTCAAGCCCCTGTCGATGCAATTGCTCATCGCGCCCCAGATGCGGTCGAGCCCGGCGTTCAGTTCGTCCGGCGACATCGTCGCCTCTTCGTTCGCCCGCTTCATCTGCGCGATCGTCAGGCCGGAGCGCGCAGACATATCCAGCATTTGCTGTGCCGAGGAGAACGGAAACGGCACCTTGACGCCCGTCGCCTTGTTCTTCGAGGCGCGCATGGCCTCCAGTTCCGTGTCGGTCACGACGAAGCCGCCGCCGATCGAATAGTAGATCCGCTTCAACAGCAGCCGGCCGTCACGGTCGAAGGCGGAAAACGACATGCCGTTGGCATGGCCTGGGAGCGGCACCTTCTTGTCGAAGATCAGATCGGTCTTCGGCTGGAATTCGTAGGACGGATGGCCCGGCGGCGTAATGCGGCCTGTGCGTTCGACTTCGTCGATCAGGGCATCCATGCGGTCCGGATCGACGAGATCCGGGCGTTCGCCGACCAGGCCGAGGATCACCGCCCTGCCCGTTCCATGGCCGATGCCGGTATGGGCGAGCGAACCATGCAGGCTCACCTTCATCGCGGCGACGGTGGCGTGGGACGGACGCGGCCAATCATCGGAAAGGATGAGATCGAGAAAGCGATTGGCGGCCGACATCGGCCCCATCGTATGCGAGCTCGAAGGCCCGATACCAATCTTGAACACGTCGAAGACGGAAAGAAACATAAGCTGCCTGCCCCGGAGACTGACCCGCGACGCACGGGCATGATCGCCCGCCGCCGCATTCACGATTGCCTCGATACCACGCTTCATGGTCCATGCGAACCGGCGCCGTATCCTCATATTCACTGAACGATTTTATCCTCAGATCGGTGCCGATTTAAGGACATTCACCAGCAGATATAGGAACGAAGCCTAAGCGATCCCATGGCCGGCGCTCAGGCGGTCAACCGACATTCGATCGCATCCATGCGACATCGTCGCCCGCGTATGTTCCAGCGAGCCGTACCCCGGAATCAAAAACGGCGCGGCTCTTGGGAAGCCGCGCCGTCAATCAGTGGACTTGTCTAGAAACTAGATATCAAAGGCCGCCGAAAAGATAAGCAAGAACAAGAACGCCAGCGAAACCAGCTACGGCGCGAGCAGTCACGCCCCAGCAAGACTTCTGAATTGTATTGTCCATGATGTCTCCGAAACACTCTCAACGGCCGCGGGCAGCACAGTAGGCGCCCGCGTCTGGGGCCATGCATATTGAAGAAAGCGTAAATGCGCAATGGGGGAATGTGGCGGAAAAGTGTCCCGCTTCGGCGCTCCTCCACACGATCCTGGTGAAAACCCCTCAATTCCCCGGCAGAGGCGAAGAGAAATTCCGCCGCATTTTCATCACAGTAGTTGACGCGTCGCCGATTCAGACGCCGCCCCGGCCACCTTGCAATTTCCAAAAGCCATGCCAAAAACACGTGTATGACCTTCGAAGATTACATAGCACTTGTCGTGTTTATCCTGCTTTGGGCGGGTTTCAGCTGGGCGACCGATGGCACCCGCGGCTTCAAGCGCGTGAGTCTCACCCGTCTCATGAACGAGCATCGCGGCCGCTGGATCCGCAATTCTCTCAACCGCGACCTGAAGATGATCGACACGCAGATCATCGCGGGATTGCAGGCCGGCACCGCCTTCTTCGCCTCGACCACCATCTTCGCGCTCGGCGGCTGCTTCGCGCTGCTCGGCGCGACCGAACAGGCGCAGATGATCTTTGCCGACATGCCCTATGTCTTCCATGGCGGGCGCACGGCCTTCGAACTGAAGGTCGGCGGCCTCACCTGCCTGTTCGGCTACTCCTTCTTCAAGTTCGGCTGGTCCTACCGGCTGTTCAACTATTGCTCGATCCTGATGGGCGGCATCCCGATGACTGCCGACATGCAGCGGGATCGACACGCGGCGGAAAAGGCAGCCGAGCGGGCGATCCGCATGAACGTGCTCGCCGCCAAGCATTTCAACGCCGGTCTCCGGGCGATCTTCCTGTCGATCGGCTATCTCGGCTGGTTCATCAGTCCGTATGTGTTCGTGGCGCTCACCGTCTTCGTCATCTTCGTCTTGACCCGCAGACAGTTCTTCTCGGAAGCGCGGTCGGCGCTCCTCCAGGACGCGACACCCTGACGATCCGCGCGCCCGGCGCGCCGAACGGCGGCGACTTGCAGCCACAACGTTCCATCAGCAATCAAGGACGCGTGCCTGGCGCAAGCCAGGCCTGCCACTCTTCCTCACGCCAACAGGATGGCGAATGCCCATGTCCGATATTCATGTGACCGCACCGGCAGCAGAGACCCCCGCGAAACCGACAGGCAGGCGGCTCGCCTTCATCGATGTCGCGCGCGGTGTGGCGCTGCTTGCCATGGCGACCTATCACTTCGTCTGGGACCTCGAGTTCTTCGGCTATGTCGCGGCAGGTACCGCCGGCACCGGCGGCTGGAAGATCTTTGCGCGGCTGATTGCCAGCAGCTTCCTGTTTCTTGCCGGCTACAGCCTCGTGCTCGGGCAATGGCCGACGATCCGCATCGACGCGTTCCTGCGCCGTTTCGCCAAGATTGCCGGCGCCGCAGCGCTGATCACGATTGCCACCTATTTCGCCTTCCCGGACACGTTCATCTTCTTCGGCATCCTGCATGCGATCGCCGCAGCAAGCCTGGTCGGCCTGATCTTCCTCAGGCTTCCTGCCGTCGTTTCCTTCGTCGCAGCAGCGGCCGCCATCGCAGCCCCGTTCTATCTGCGGTCACCGATCTTCGATGCCCCCTGGCTCTGGTGGGTCGGCCTGTCGGAAACGCTACCGCGCTCCAACGACTACGTGCCGCTGTTGCCGTGGCTCGGGCCGTTCCTGCTCGGCCTGGGTACCGCCAAGCTCTTCCACACGCGCCTGGTGTCCGCGCTCGCAAGCCGGGCTTCCACAGATGGCAAGGGGCGCCTGTGGATGACGGCCCTCGTCTTCGGCAGCCGTCACAGTCTGGCCATATACCTCATTCACCAGCCCGTGCTCATCGGACTGGTCTATCTCTTCTCGCTGCTCTCTCCGCCGACACTGCCGGATCCCAAGGAAGCCTATCGCAGCAATTGCGTTGCGGCCTGCAACCAGGGCAATCCGGCTGTGCCGTGCGACAGCTTCTGCGGCTGCACTCTCGACCGTCTGGTGGAACAGAACCTGTTCGACAGTCTGAACAGGGGAGAGATCAACGTCAGCACCGATGAACGCATTGCGCGAATCGCACAGCAATGCACAATGAACGTGCAATCAGGGGACTAGGACATGAATGCCTATCGTGCCAAGCCGCTGAACTTCCCATGGCCGGCCCTGCTCTATGGGGTCGCCACTCTTGCGGCGCTCATCCTGGCGCGACATTTTCCCATTCCCGTCGCCCATGGCCACGGTTGGTTTCCCTGGATCAGCGGCGGCATCCTGATGGTCGTCGCCGTCTGGCTCGATCTCTGGGCGGTCAAGACGCTGCTCGACCGCCACACCGCCGTCCTTCCCTCTCGGTCGGCAACCTGCCTCGTCACCTACGGGCCGTTCCGCTTCACCCGCAACCCGATTTATCTCGGCTACACCTTGATGATGATCGGCTTTGGTCTGGCGACGCTCAATCCCTGGTTCTTCATCACGGCGATCACAGCGGTCATGCTGACGACGCTCCTTGCCATCCGCAACGAGGAGCGACACCTGCTGTCGCGCTTCGGTTTCGAGTTCGAGCGCTACTGCCGACACACCAGCCGCTGGATCTGAGCGCGGGACTACGCGCAGCAAAAAGGGCAGCGCGAACGCTACCCTTCAAAATATCCAGAGATAAACCAGCGAACCTTCAGGTGCCGACGCCGATTTCGGCCAGTCGCGTCAGGCATGCCTCCTCGACATTGTCGAGTTCCGTCAGGGTATCGTCGATGTCCTTGCGCTTCTGGCGCAGCTCTTCGCGCTTTTCCTCGACGCGCGACATCAGCAGCTGAAGCTGGCCGAGCTCGCCAGGCGGGTCCTTGTAGACCTGAATGATTTCACGGATCTCGGCGATGGTGAAGCCGATGCGTCGTCCGCGCAGGATCTCCTGGATGAGCCGCCGGTCAGCCGGCCGGAACAGGCGCGTGCGGCCACGGCGCTCCGGATGAATGAGGCCCTCGTCCTCATAGAAGCGCAGCGTTCGGGTGGAAATGCCGAATTCCCGCGTCAATTCGGTGATGCTATAGTATTTATTCACGCTGCCATTCCATGTGTTCCTGCACATGCACTATCGTTGACCTTGACGTAAAAGTCAAACAACGCGCCGCGTTACGTAACGTGGAACCACCAGGTGGCGATGCCGAGAAAGCTGAAGAAGCCGGTGATATCGGTAATGGCCGTCACGAAGACGGCGGAAGAGACCGCCGGGTCGGCGCCGAAGCGATCGAGGCAGAGCGGCACGAGGATGCCGCCAAGGGCGGCAGCCATCATGTTGATCAGCATCGCAGTCGCAATGATGCCGCCGATGTTCGGGTCCTGAAACCAGAGACCGGCAAGAAGACCGATCAGCGTGCCGAAGATCATGCCGTTGAGCAGCCCGACGCCGGCTTCACGCCGGATGATGCGCGGGGCGTTGTGAATGTCGAGGCCCCGCGTTGCGAGCGCGCGCACCGTGACAGTCATCGTCTGCGAACCGGCATTGCCGCCCATGCCCGCAACGATCGGCATCAGGATGGCGAGCGCCACGATCTGCTGGATCGTCGCGTCGAAGAGGCCGATGACCGAAGCGGAGATGCAGGCGGTCATCGAATTGATGAACAGCCACGGCACGCGTGAGCGCGATGCCTCCCCGACGGAGTCCGAAAGTTCTTCGTCGCCGACGCCGCTCAGGCGCAGCAAGTCTTCTTCGGCTTCTTCCTGAATGACGTCGACGACGTCGTCGATGGTGAGCACGCCGACAAGCCGGCCGTTATCGTCGACCACGGCCGCGGAAAGAAGGTCGTATTGCTCGAACAGCTGGGCCGCCTCTTCCTGGTCCATCTCGGCCGGAATGGCATGGCTGGTGTCGTGCATGATCGCATCGACCTTGACCGACCGCTTGGTTCTGAGGATGCGGTCAAGGTCCATCGCGCCGAGCAGCTTGAAGGTCGGGTCGATCACGAAGATCTGCGTGAAACTCTCGGGCAGGTCCTCGTCTTCGCGCATGTAGTCGATCGTCTGACCGACGGTCCAGAACGGCGGCACCGCCACGAACTCGGTCTGCATGCGCCGACCGGCCGTGCTTTCGGGATAATCCAGCGAGCGGCGGAGGCGAACCCGCTCGGTAAACGGCAACTTCGCCAGGATCTCGTCCTGGTCTTCCTGGTCCAGGTCTTCCAGAATGTAGACCGCGTCGTCCGAATCCATCTCGCCGATGGCCTCGGCGATCTGTTCGTTCGGCATGTGCTCGACGATGTCGAGACGGATGGCCTCGTCGACCTCAGTCAGCGCCGAAAGGTCGAACTCCTTGCCGAGCAGCGAAACCAGTGCAAGGCGCTGATCGGGCTGGATGGCCTCGAGCAGGTCGCCCATTTCCGACGAGTGCAGGCCGGCGACATGCTGGCGCAGGTAGATCGTATCGCGATCGGCGATTGCCGCGCCGACATGCATGAGAAAATCGGAGCGGATAGAACCGTCGTCGGCATAAATGTCCGAGCCGTCAAAGGCCTTGACGTCTTCCGAGCCGCGGTCTTCGTCGCCAGTATTGCTCATGCGCGCCCTCGAAACGATTTGCTGCTTCCCGGCCGCCCACCTCGCAAGCCGGAAAGAATGCGTCCACTGACGGTTGCCTGGACCTCACCCGCCGCCATGGACGGAAATTTGGGCCTTACAGCCTGCTAGCGCAAAGCCCTGCCGAGGTCCACAGCACAGATACCACCCGGCGAGCCGCAACAACAGATTTATTCAAGCTGTTGCAAATACATGAAAAACCGGCTGCATCTCGACACAGTCGACATCGCTCGCGCGATCGGCTAGCACTTCAGTCGAGATATCGGCAGCGCAATACGCATTTGGCGTCGCCAAGGAAGATCTGATGGCCATTCGCCCCATTGTCCGCTTTCCCAATCCGCTGCTGACGCGGAAGGCGGAGACGATCACCCGGTTCGACCCGGCGCTCGAGGCGCTGGCCGCGGACCTTCTCGACACGATGCGGGCCGCCCCCGGCGTCGGCATCACGGCGCCGCATATCGGCATCCTGGAGCGCGTGACGGTGATCGAGCTCGATCGCGAAAGCGGCGCCAGGATCTTCGTCAATCCGGAAATCATCTGGCAGAGCGACGAGAAGGCGCCCCACACCGAAGGCAGCGTATCGATGCCGGGCATCCTGGAGGAAGTCGAGCGCCCGAACGCCGTTCGCGTCCGCTACCAGACGCTTCGCGGCGAGACGATCGAGGAGGAAGCCGACGGCTTCATGGCCATCTGCCTGCAGCACGAGATCGACCAGCTCGACGGCATCTTCTGGACACAACGGCTCTCGCGCCTGAAGCGCGATCGCGCCATCAAGAAGTTCGAAAAGCTGACCAGGGAGCAGGCGCGCGGTTAGCGCACCGGTTCCCTGCCCGCAACATCAAATCATAGTCACCAAGGACCGAACCATGAAACCGACCTATCTCGCCGTCATCGGCCTCCTCGTGCTTGCCGGCTGCAACAGTGCCCAGCAAAATCTCGAGCCCCTGCCCCAGAGCCTGACCTATGGCGAAAACGCTGCCAACAGAAAGACACAAGCCTCACCCGGCGCCATGGTGCAGAACCGGTTCATGTATGAGGGCCAGATGGTCTACGAGACCTATGAAGTCCAGCCCGACCGCACCTACAAGCTCGTCCGCCGCCGCATGGACCAGAGCGGACCTGCCGGCAACAACTGATACGAATGAGCGGCGCACGGGCGCAGCGACCTCTGCCGCCCGTCGCCGCCATCAATTTCGAGCCGCGTAAACCGCCGTTTCGAATTCGAGATAGCTCCCGAACGAAGCTGGATCGGCAAAGGGCAGTATCTGTGTTGCCCACAGGCCGCCGAGACCGTTTTTCCGGTCTATCCAGTAGTAGAGGTTTGCAAGCCCCGCCCAGGCCAATGCGCCGGCGGGCCGCCCGGTCGGCGCTGCTTCATCGTTGATCATGAAGCTTATCCCCCAGGACTTCGGCATCCCGGGGAAAAATTCGGCGTCGTGGGACAGGCTTTTGATCACCCCCGGAAGCTTCTTGATCTTCTTTTCTCCGAGACCGTTCCTTTCCGCCATTTCGACGGTTTCGGCCTTCAGCACGCGACCGCCGGGAGACATCCCGGCGTTGAGCCACATGCGGATAAATTTGGCGTAGTCGACAGCCGTCGAATAGAGACCGTGCCCGCCCATCTGGACCTCCGGATCTTGAGGAAGCCTGAAATCAGGCCGCGGCGACAATCGGCCGGCATCGTCCCTTTGATGTAGCGTGACCACACGGGAGGTCATGGACGGAGTCATGACAAAGCCGGTGTCCTCCATGCCAAGCGGTTCGAGGATGCGCTCCGTCATCACCGCGCCAAGCTGCTTGCCGGTGATGCCCTCAACGACCTGCCCGGCCCAGTCCAGGCTGCTCCCATATTCCCAGACGTCGCCGGGATCGAAGAGCAAAGGCGTCCGGATGGATGCATGGGATGCGGTGATCACGCTCGGCTGCCCATGCTGACGTGCCAACCGGGCATAGGTCTCGTTGAAAAAGTCATAGCCAAAGCCCGCCGTGTGCAGGAGCAGCATGCGCGTGGTGATGTCTCGTTTGGGCGGGCGGAGTTTCGGATTCCCCGCGGGATCAAACCCCTCGATCACCTGCAGCGTGCCGATTTCGGGCGCGTACTGCCTCGCGGGAGCGTCGAGATCAAGGTTGCCCTCCTCGACCAATTGCAGGCAGGCCGTCGCCGTGATCGCCTTCGTCATCGAGAAGATCGCAAAGACGCTGTCGGCCGTCATATCCGTCGCGCCAGCCAAAGAGCGCGTTCCCGCCGCGCCCTCGTAAAAATTGCCCTGTCGATCCGTTGCGATCGCGACAACGCCGGGCACGCCATCGGCGGAACGAACCGCGGCATTGAGGATTGCATCGGCACTAGTCTTGAGATCGCCGGACAAAGGAACCTCCCGCATAGCCAAGGCTTCGATACGCGCGGCAGGCGTGCCACTTTTCACGTCGAACCGCCGTGAAAACCCTAGCACCAAAGGGCGACCCAAGCCATTTTCTGTCGGCCATGGAAATAGAGAGCTGTCGGCTACTCAGCGCGAAACCAGTGAGATTCGGATTACCGCACGGCATCACGATGCCGGCGAACAGGGCACGCCAAAACGGGGCAGCTAAACATGGATTTGAAACAAAAAACCCGGCCGAAGCCGGGTATTTGGTGCGGTCGAGAAGACTCGAACTTCCACGGGTTGCCCCACAGCGACCTCAACGCTGCGCGTCTACCAATTCCGCCACGACCGCATCGTGGTAGGGCCGACTTGCGCCGGCGCGGCTGCATGTAGCAAAAGCCCCTTGAGTGCACAAGGGATGGCTGTGGACAAATTGAAAGATGGCGACGAACTGGAGCGGCATTCTCAATGCGGCGGGAAAGGTGGCGTTCAGCGGCTGTATTTCAGACCAGCGAAGGGATCTTCCAGACGCCTTTCGAGGCTTGCTCTCGCCACAACGGGATCGTCGGCAATGCCCTCGGTGTGCGCGCGCAAGATGAGCGACGGCCGACACACCCCTATTCTAATGCTTGATGTGGGCTGGGAGGCAAAGGGATGCACCGGTTACGCCCAGGCAGAAATCCCAATTTGGCTAACACCAAGATTAAAAACAAAAAAACCCGGCCGAAGCCGGGTTTTTTTGGTGCGGTCGAGAAGACTCGAACTTCCACGGGTTGCCCCACAGCGACCTCAACGCTGCGCGTCTACCAATTCCGCCACGACCGCATCGTGGTAGGGCCGACTTGCGTCGACGGGGCTGCATGTAGCAAAAGCCCCTTGGGGGCACAAGAGGATCACGACAGAAATTTGACGGGAAACGAAACTATTTCAACAGCCCGCCCGAGGAGCCCCGGAAACGCTGGACTCTTGCCGCGCGCCATCCCATGTACAGGCTCTAAAAAACAGGAATGCCGAGCGAATGCAGCGCGAAAATCTGAGCCAGGACATGTTTGCCCCTCCGGAATCACCCCCGGTTCGCTGGCGGATTGCCTCCGAACTGGTCGATTATCCGCAGGCCGTCGAGTTGATGGAGCAGGAAGCCGCGGCGATTGCCGCCGGCACCAAGGATGAACTGGTCTGGCTGGTCGAGCACCCGCCGCTCTATACGGCCGGCACCAGCGCCGACGCCGCCGATCTCGTCATGCCCGACCGTTTTCCGGTCTTTGCCACCGGCCGGGGCGGCGAATACACCTATCATGGCCCGGGCCAGCGCGTCGTTTATGTCATGCTCGACCTCAAGCGCCGGAAGCAGGACGTCCGCGCCTTCGTCGCGGCACTCGAAAGCGTCGTCATCTCCACGCTCGATTCGATGAATGTCCGCGGCGAGCGGCGCGAAGACCGGGTCGGTGTCTGGGTGCGGCGCCCGGAAAAGCCCGCCCTGCCCGACGGCTCGATGTCGGAAGACAAGATCGCCGCGATCGGCATCCGCCTGCGCAAGTGGGTGAGTTTCCATGGCTTTGCGCTCAACGTCGATCCGGACCTCGACCATTTCGGCGGTATCGTGCCCTGCGGCATCCGCGGTTATGGTGTCACCAGCCTCGTCGACCTTGGCCTGCCGGTGATGATGCCGGATGTCGACATCCGTCTGCGCGAAGCGTTCGAGACCGTGTTCGGCCCGACGACGACCGACGCGGCATAAGCCCGCTCAGTTCGACGCCCGACGTCCCGCCTGCCGCTCGCGCCAGATGATGAACAGGCCGGAGCCGACGATGATGGCGATGCCGAGCCATTTCGAGAGCGACGGGAAATCTCCGAAAATGAGATAACCAAGCGCCGTCGCCGTGACGATCTCGAAGTAGTGGAACGGCGCCAGCAACGAGACGGGTGCTGCCCGGAACGCCTTGACGACCAGCAGGTGGCCGTAGCCGGAGAGCGCGCCGAGAATAACCACCAGCATCCAGCCAAGCGGCGACTTCGGCAGCGACGGCACGAAATCGGCGCTACCCATGCCGTTGCCGATCAGGATCACCAGCGCCATCGTCAACGTGCCGCCGATGCCGGCAATCGTCTGCATCGTCAGCGGCGAGTCGCCGGTACCGACAGCGCGGTTGAGCAGCAGATAGCAGGCAAAGACGAAGGCGCAGGCAACCGGCAACAGCGCGGTCAGGCCGAAAGCGGCAAAGCTCGGCTGGATGACGATCATTGCTCCGCCGAAACCGACGACGATGGCGAGCCAGCGCCGCCAACCCACTTTTTCCTTGAGGAACGCTGCCGAAAGGCAAGTCAGGATGAAGGGTTCGACGAAGTAGATGGCGAAGGTGTCGGCAAGCGGCATGTACTTCACCGATATAAAGAAGAACAAGGCCGCAGTCGCCAGCAGCACGCCGCGCAGCAGATTGGCGAAGGGCCGCTTTGCTCTCAGCGCCTGCAGGCCGCCGGCGCCAAGCAGCAACGGTAGCGTCGCCACCAGTTGGAAGAAGAAGCGGTAGAAGGTCACTTGCCCCGGCGACATGCCCTCATAGACGGCCATGTACTTCGCAATCACGTCCATGCCCGGCAGGATGACCATCGCAAAGAGCATGATGGCGACGCCCTGCATCACCGTGTCGGTGTGTTCGGTGGTCGCGGTTCGGGCGTCTGTCATGGGGCATGCTCCTGTGGCTGCCGCAGATTAGAGCCTATGCCTTGGTTTTCAACGGCCGAAGATGCGACGGGAAAAGAACTATCCGCGCCCCAGCCGCAATTGACAGTGTTTTTGGCGCTTCGGGGTGGTCCCTCGCCGCCCAAATGCCTATAAGCTCACGACAATCTTCCGCCCCGGACCGCAAAGGTCGGCGCTCTGCCGCCTGAGGCCCGGGACCTTTGAACGTGACCGTGGCAAAGGAGATGTCCATGCGCTTGTCCACCGAAACGATGATTGCCCGCCTGCGCGACACCAGCGACGGCGATACGCTGGGAGGGCGCATCTGGAGGGCGCGCGACGCCGCCAATCTCAGCGCCAAGGAACTGGCCGACCAGCTCGGTGTGCGCACGGAGACGATCGCGGCCTGGGAACGGGATCGGGCCGAACCTCGCACCAACCGGCTGTTCATGCTCGCAGGCGTGCTGGGCGTCACCCCGGCCTGGCTGATCGCCGGGCTCGGCCGCGCACCGGATGCCGACGCAGAGGACGAGAAGGACGGCCTGCGCGAGCAGCTCGCCCTCGTCAAGAAGCTGCACGAACAGACCGGCAAGGCGATCGCCGCACTTGAGATGGAACTCAATCGCGTTCAACAGAACATTCGATAACCCATTGCGATTCCACGTGGGGCCGCCGTTCTGGCGGCCCGAAGTCATTTCAGTCCAAGGAGAAAATAGATGGATGTACGCGCCGCCGTTGCCGTTCAGGCAGGCAAGCCGCTTGAGGTCATGACGGTTCAGCTCGAAGGCCCGCGGGCCGGCGAAGTCCTGATCGAGGTAAAGGCCACAGGCATCTGCCACACCGACGATTTCACCCTGTCGGGTGCGGACCCGGAAGGCCTATTCCCGGCAATCCTCGGCCATGAAGGCGCCGGCATCGTCGTCGACGTCGGCCCGGGTGTCACCTCGGTGAAGAAGGGCGACCATGTCATTCCGCTTTATACGCCCGAGTGCCGCTCCTGCCCGTCGTGTCTGTCGCGCAAGACCAATCTGTGCACCGCGATCCGCTCGACGCAAGGGCAAGGCCTGATGCCGGACGGCACCTCGCGCTTCTCGATCGGCAAGGACAAGATCCACCACTACATGGGCTGCTCGACCTTCGCCAACTATACGGTTCTGCCGGAGATCGCGGTTGCCAAGGTCAACCCGGACGCGCCGTTCGACAAGATCTGCTACATCGGCTGCGGCGTGACGACCGGCATCGGCGCCGTCATTAACACCGCACAGGTGGAAATGGGTGCGACTGCGATCGTCTTCGGTCTCGGCGGCATCGGCCTCAACGTCATCCAGGGCCTACGTCTTGCCGGCGCCGACATGATCATCGGCGTCGACCTCAACAACGACAAGAAGGCCTGGGGCGAACGCTTCGGCATGACCCACTTCGTCAACCCGAAGGAAGTCGGCGACGACATCGTGCCTTACCTCGTCAACATGACCAAGCGTGGAGCCGACCAGATCGGCGGCGCCGACTATACCTTCGACTGCACCGGCAACACCAAGGTGATGCGCCAGGCGCTCGAAGCCTCGCATCGCGGCTGGGGCAAGTCGGTCGTCATCGGCGTTGCCGGCGCCGGTCAGGAAATCTCCACCCGTCCGTTCCAGCTGGTTACCGGCCGCACCTGGATGGGCACCGCCTTTGGTGGCGCACGCGGGCGCACCGATGTGCCGAAGATCGTCGACTGGTACATGGAAGGCAAGATCGAGATCGATCCGATGATCACCCACACCATGCCGCTCGAAGACATCAACAAGGGCTTCGAACTGATGCATTCGGGCGAGAGCATCCGCTCGGTCGTTCTGTACTAAGCTGTTATTTTGATTCAAAGAGGCGCCGGAGACAATTGATTTCCGGCGCCTTTTCAGTCCCGTTGAGAAGTTGATTCAAGATGATCTATGTCGACGCAGACGCCTGCCCGGTGAAAACCGAAATCCTGAAAGTGGCCGAGCGCCACGGGATCGAGGTGACATTGGTCGCCAATTCGGGCCTGCGCCCTTCGCGCGACCCGATGGTGCACAATGTCATCGTCTCGGCAGGTTTCGACGCGGCCGACAACTGGATCGCCGAACGGGCGCATGAGGGCGACATCGTCGTTACCGCCGACGTGCCGCTTGCCGTTCGCTGCGTTGCCGCCGGTGCGCTCGTCACCGGCCCCTCCGGCCGGGTCTTCGACAAGGGCAATATCGGCATGGCCTCTGCGATGCGTGACCTCGGACAGCACCTGC
Organism: Ensifer sp. LBL; assembly: GCF_050435225.1. Lineage (NCBI taxonomy): Bacteria > Pseudomonadati > Pseudomonadota > Alphaproteobacteria > Hyphomicrobiales > Rhizobiaceae > Ensifer > Ensifer sp. LBL. The sequence continues at coordinate 818,777 of NZ_JBNDJY010000003.1, forward strand.
GAGAGACCGGCGAAAGCAAGGGCTACAACGCCGCTTTCACGCCGCGCGATCGTTCCGCTTTCCTCGAAACCCTTGACCGACTCGCGCGGCAGTCGAAAAAATGACCGCGCAACGGGCGGGATCATGGGGCCCGCAACCGCAGGGGCACTAGCATGGCAACGACGACGAAGCTTAGGCATTGGCCGTTTTACGCCGCCATTCTGTGCGCGCTCGCAAGCGTGCCCGTCCTCTGGTTCGTGGCGCAGCGTTTCGCCCTTGAAGGGGCTGCGATCACCTTCTTCTGCGTCTATCTCGTCATGTGTTGGCGGCGACTGCGAGTGATGACCGGCCGGCATCTGAAGACCCATGCCCGAAACACCGACGAGCCCGAGGTCGTGATCCTGCTGGTGACGTTCGGGGCAGCAGCGAGTTCGCTCGTTTCCCTGTTTTTCGCGCTGAACGGCGAGAAGTCCGGCTCGGCGCTGGCGCTCGGCCTCGCCTTCGCCTCCGTCGTGCTCGGCTGGGCAACAATCCACATGATGGCGGCCATGCACTATGCCCATGCCTATTGGATCGCGAACCAGGACCAGCAGACATCAGAGCCGGCCCGCGGCCTCGAATTTCCAGGCACGCCGGAGCCCGGCGGATACGACTTTCTCTATTTTTCCTTCGTCATCGGCATGACGGCGCAAACATCCGACGTCGCCATCACCACGACCGCCATGCGGCGCATCAACCTGATGCACGCCATCGTTTCGTTCTTCTTCAACACCGTGCTCGTCGCCGCCGCCGTCAACGCGGCCGTGCAGCTTGCCGGCTGAGCAACTTTATCCAAGGAGCATCCCATGAAAGTCCTTTCGCAAAACACCGCCTTCGGTGGCATGCAGGGCGTCTTTTCGCACGAGTCCGAGGCCTGCAAGGGCGAGATGACCTTCGCCGTCTTCGTGCCGCCGCAGGCGATCAGCGAACCGCGGCCGGTGCTCTGGTATCTCTCCGGCCTTACCTGCACGCATGCAAACGTCATGGAAAAAGGCGAATACCGGCGCATGGCCGCCGAGCTCGGGCTGATCGTCGTCTGCCCGGATACCAGCCCGCGCGGCACGGATGTTCCCGACGAACTGACGAACTGGCAGATGGGCAAGGGAGCAGGCTTCTATCTCGATGCCACCGAAACGCCCTGGGCCGAGCACTACCAGATGTATAGCTACATCACCGAGGAACTGCCCGCCTTCGTCAGCCAGCACTTCCGCATGGACATGAGCCGCCAGGGTATCTTCGGCCATTCGATGGGCGGTCACGGCGCCATGACCATCGCGCTCAAGAACCCGGACCGTTTCAAGAGCTGCTCGGCCTTCGCCCCGATCGTCGAGCCTTCGACCGCCGACTGGTCGGTCGGCGCCTTCGAGAAGTATCTGGGCGCGGACCGCGCCGCCTGGCGCCAATATGACGCCTGCGCGCTCGTCAAGGACGGTGCGCGCTTCCCCGCGTTCCTGATCGATCAGGGTAAGGCGGACAGCTTCCTTGAAAACGGCCTGCGCCCCTGGCTGTTCGAGGAAGCGGTCAAGGGCACGGGCATCGATTTGACGCTGCGCATGCACGAACGCTACGACCATTCCTACTATTTCGTCTCGACTTTCATGGACGACCATCTGCGCTGGCATGCCGAGCGGCTGGCCTGATCATCGAATGGCGCAATTCCGAGCGGAAGTCACTTTCGCCGAATTGCGCCGCCAATTTTGACCCGGAGCGACTGATGACCCATCTTCTCCTCGTTGGCGCCGGCGGCGCGATCGGCTCGATGCTGCGCTATCTCGTCGGTCTTTGGGCCGTCCACCGCTTGGGATCCGGTTTCCCCTGGGGCACGTTCGGGGTCAATGTAACGGGCTCGTTCCTGATTGGCGTGCTGGCCGAAGTGATCATGCGCAAGTTCGGCGCCTCGCCGGACATGCGTGTCTTCCTCATCACCGGCGTCCTCGGCGGTTACACCACCTTTTCCGCCTTCTCGCTCGACGCGATCACGCTCTTCGAGCGCGGCGATGTCATGCTCTCGGCCGTATATGTCATCGCCAGTGTCGCGCTTTCGATCCTCGCGGTCTTCAGCGGGCTGGCTCTGATGCGCGCAATAGTCTAAAGGCTCGTCTTACAGGCGCTGCGTATCCACGGGACACGCGGCGCATTGCTGCATTGTCCTTCAATCGTTGTCGCTTCGAGGCCATTGTCATGCAGCACCGAGAATATTGCGGCAGCCCTTGCGCGCCTGAAGCTTCCTCTTTTGCGTCATCCCAACGCAGGGGCTTCGGACCGACGCGCGACGCTGCGACCAAACAGAAGGCAGGTTTGCTCAAATGGCAGGCATAGAACACAGGCAGGTGGACGGTGACGAGGCGGGCATGCGCCTGGATCGCTGGTTCAAGGTGCATTTTCCGGGACTGGGCTTCGGCCCGCTGCAGAAGCTGCTGCGCTCCGGCCAGGTCCGCGTCGATGGTGCCCGCGCCAAATCCGACACGCGGATCCAGCCCGGCCAGACGATCCGTATTCCGCCGCTCGGGGTCGATCCCAAGGAAGTCAAGACCGGGCCGATCGCCGGCCGCGACCTCAGGAACTCACCCGACGGCGAGTTGCTGTCGCGCATGGTGCTGCACGAAGACGCAAAGGTGATCGTGCTCAACAAGCCGGCCGGCCTTGCCGTTCAGGGTGGCTCGGGCGTCAACCGGCATATCGACAAGATGCTCGAGGCCTGGACAAACCAGAAGGGCGAAAAGCCGCGTCTGGTCCACCGGCTCGACCGCGACACCTCAGGCGTGCTGGTGATTGCCCGCACGAGGGGTGCGGCACAGAAGCTGACCGCCGCCTTCCGCGAGCGCGACACCAAGAAGACCTATTGGGCGCTGGTCAAGGGCGTTCCGCGCAAGCGCGAGGACCGGATCTCGACCTGGCTCGTCAAGGAGCAGACGCCGGACGGCGACCGCATGCGCATCGCCAAGCATGGCGAAGACGGTGCCGACCACGCCATTTCCTACTACCGTATTCGCGAACAGGCAGCCCAAAACCTCGCCTGGCTGGAGATGGAGCCCTATACCGGCCGCACCCACCAGCTTCGCGTCCATGCATTGCACATCGGCCACCCGATCCTCGGAGACCCCAAATATTTCGATGCCGACATCAACTGGAGCCTGCCCGGCGGCATGCAGAACCGCCTGCATCTGCACGCGCGTCATATCGATATTCCACACCCGGACGGTGGCCGCCTGCGCGTGACCGCACCGCTGCCACCGCACATGGTCCAGAGCTGGAACCTGCTGGGCTTCGAAGAGAACGAGCCTGGCGAGGACGATTGATGAAACTGGCGCTTTTCGATTGTGACGGTACGCTGGTCGATAGCGGCGGCCTGATCCATGAAGTGATGGCGCGGACCTTCGAGGCATTCGACCTCGAGCGCCCGCCCCTCTCGGCGACCAAGAGCATCATCGGCCTGACCCTCGACATCGCCATCGCGCGCCTGCTCGGCCGCGAACATGTCGACGATCAGGCGCTGGCGATGACGGCACATTACAAATCGATCTTTGCCGGCGTTCGGGCCGAGGCAGGGTTCCAGGAGCTTCTGTTTCCGGGTATCGCCGACATGATGCAGACGCTGTCGTCGCGCGATGCGCTGTTGATCGGCGCGGTGACGGGCAAGTCGCGGCGCGGGCTGACGCACATTTCCGAGACGCACGGATTCGACCGGATCTTCTTCGTGTCGCGGACCGCCGACGATTGCCCCTCCAAGCCGCATCCGGCCATGGTGACGGAATGCTGCTTTGAAGCCGGCATCGACGCGAAGGATACTGTCGTCATCGGCGATGCGATCTATGACATGCAGATGGCCAAGGCCGCAGGCGCTGCCGCCATCGGCGTTGCCTGGGGCTATGCTTCCGTTCCCGACCTCATCGAGGCGGGCGCGGATTTCGTTGCCCGGACGCCGGCCGACATCATTGAATGGATGGAACACAATCATGCCTGATATTCGCGACGAACTCAGCGGTGCGATGAGCCACGAGGATCCGGTCCGCCGCGCACAAATCCAGATGCTGAAGCCGCTGCCGAAGCGCTTCTACAAGGACGTCAGCGTCACAGCCGCGGAAGGCGATACGCACGCCGTGCTGCTCGACGGCCGCACCGTGCGCACGCCGGCAAAGCAGCCGCTTGCCGTGCCCACACGCAAGCTCGCAGACATGCTCGCAGCCGAATGGGATGCGCAGGCAGAGGTCGTCGATCCCGGCAAGATGCCGATCACGCGTATCGTCAACACCGCACTTGACGGCGTCGCCAAGGACCAGCGCTCGGTTTTCGACGATATCCTACGTTTTGCCGGAACGGACATGCTCTGCTATCGCGCCGACAGCCCGGAAGGCCTGGTCGCGCGCCAGAACGAGATCTGGAACCCGGTGCTCGACTGGGCGCAGCAGACGCTCGGCGCCCGCTTCATCCTCGCCGAAGGCGTGATCCACCAGGAGCAGTCGGAAGAAGCGCTTTCCGCCTATGCGGAAGGGCTGCGCGCCTTCGCGACCCCGCTCGGCCTCACCTGCGTCCACACGGTGACGAGCCTCACCGGTTCTGCCTTGCTGGCACTCGCCTTCGCTTCCGGCCGTCTGACAGCCGAAGAAGCCTGGACGGCTGCGCATGTCGACGAGGACTGGCAGATCGAGCATTGGGGAACCGACGAGGAAGCCTTCCGCCGCCGCGAGAACCGCTGGCAGGAAATGCAGGCGGTCGCCGCGGTTCTTGACGCCCTGCGCTGACGAACCCGGATCAATGGAATACGAAACGGGCTGCGTGTCTTTCGACGCGCAGCCCGTTTCTTTTGTTCAAGATTTTAGCGCCAAGGCGCTTCCACTCGTACGCTAACGTAACGAGAGCGGAGAGCCGTTACGTTAGGCGGCCAGCTTCAGGCCGGCGATACCACTGACGATGAGCGCGATGCAGCCGAGGCGAACGAAGGTTGCCGGCTCGGCAAACAGGAAGATGCCGAGGATCACAGTGCCGACGGTGCCGATGCCGGTCCAGACAGCGTAAGCCGTACCGAGCGGCAGGGTGCGCACGGCGAGACCGAGCAGCGCGATGCTGAGGATCATCGAGCCAACGGTCAGGATCGTCGGTGTGACCCGCGTAAAACCATCCGTGTATTTGAGACCAATTGCCCAGCCGATTTCGAGAATACCGGCAAGCAGAAGAAGGAACCAGGCCATATCAAACTCCTAAAGTTTGGAGCGAGGCCGTCCCCGCGGATGTTCGGTATCGCCTATGCGAACCGTGCAGCCGTCTGCAACGCGGGTTCTATCTCACACTCCAGTTACGCCGGCAAGGCGGTCATGGGCAAATCAGCCTTGCGTCCGCGGCAAAGCTAAACCATTTCACGCAGCCGTTGAAACCATGAAAACGCGTGGGGGCACCGAGGTTCTGCAGGTGGCGCTCTATGGAGCGTTGCGCTCCCTGCGGAGTTTCGACCACCATTCCAGCCGCTTACGGATCTCACGCTCGAAACCGCGTTCCGGCGGATCATAGAAGGTCCTGCGCCCCATCTTCTCGGGGAAGTAGTCCTGGCCCGAAAAGGCGTCCGGCTCGTCATGGTCGTAGCGGTAGCCGTCGCCGTAGCCCTCGCCCTTCATCAGTTTCGTCGGTGCGTTGAGGATATGTTTCGGCGGCAGAAGCGAGCCATTTTCCTTCGCCGCCCGCATCGCCGCCTTGTAGGCGGTGTAGACGCCGTTCGATTTCGGCGCGGTCGCCAGATAGACGCAAGCCTCGGCAAGCGCCAGTTCGCCCTCGGGTGACCCGAGATAGTCATAGGCATCCTTGGCGGCGTTGCAGATCACCAGCGCCTGCGGGTCGGCAAGGCCGATGTCCTCGACTGCCATGCGCACGAGCCGCCGCCCAAGATAGAGCGGATCCTCGCCGGCATCGAACATGCGGCAGAGATAATAGAGTGCAGCATCCGGGTCCGAGCCACGCACAGACTTGTGCAGGGCCGAGATCAGATTGTAGTGGCCGTCCTGGCCCTTGTCATAGACCGGCGCCCGGCGCTGGACGATGTTCTGCAGTGCTGCCGCGTCGAAGATCTCTTCGCGCCGCGCGGCGCGCCAGACTTCTTCGGCCAGCGTCAGCGCAGCGCGGCCGTCGCCGTCGGCCATGCGGATGAGGCTGGCGCGCGCATCCGCATCGAGCGGCAGTTTCTTGCCCTCGGTCTCTTCGGCTCGCGACAGCAGTTCCTCTATGCTGTCTTCGCCGTGCGGCTTGAACGTCAGCACCCGGGCGCGCGACAAAAGAGCGGCGTTGAGTTCGAAGGATGGGTTTTCCGTCGTTGCACCGACGAGGATCACGGTTCCGTCTTCCATGACGGGCAGGAAGCTGTCCTGCTGCGCTCGGTTGAAACGGTGGATCTCGTCGACGAAGAGCAGCGTCTGGCGACCGGACATGCGCCTTGCCCGCGCCGCCTCGAATACCTTCTTGAGATCGGCGACGCCGGAGAAGATCGCGGAGATCTGCTCGAAGGCGAGCCCCGCCTCCCCCGAAAGCAGCCGCGCCACAGTCGTCTTGCCCGTTCCGGGCGGTCCCCAGAAGATCATCGACCCGAGCGAACCCGATGCAATCATCCGCGACAGGACGCCGTCCTCACCGGTCAGGTGATCCTGACCGGTGACTTCGGCAAGCGTTCGCGGGCGAAGCCGGTCGGCAAGTGGCCTTGCCGACGCCATTTCCGGTGGCTCGTGGGCGGTGAACAAGTCGCTCATCGGAAGAACTGACGGATGAGTTGGCCGTCACGCTCGATCTCGACGCGCCAGAAGGAGGCATCGTCGGCCATGACCTGTTCCAGCGTCTTCGACGTGTCGATCGCCGTGCCGTTCACCGACCGCACGATATCCTTCGGCTCGAGGCCGATGCGGGCGGCGGGCGAGCCGCGGTTGACCTGCATGACGACGACGCCCTGCAGCGAGGTCGACATGCGCAACTCGTCGGCAAGGCGCGGTGATAGGTTGGCGACGACTGCGCCGGCGAAGGGGTTTCGGCCTTCGATCAGCCGTTCGTCGCGCGGCGAGGTCTCCGGCGCCCGATCGAGCTTGAGCGCCACTTCCCGCTGCTTGCCGTTTTCCGATACGGTGACCCGCGCCTCGTGGCCGATACCAACAGTCGTCAAGCGATAGCCGAGGGCATCGGGATGTTCGACCTCGATGCCGTTGACGGCAGTGATCACCTGGCCGGGCTTGATCCCCGCCTGTTCGGCCGGGCCGCCCGCCACGACAGCGGTCACCAGCGCACCGCGGGCGCGGTTGAGGCCAAGGGCCTCGGCCACTTCCGAAGTGACCGGCTCGAAGCTCGCGCCGATGAACGGACGCACGAACGCGCCGTTGCCGCCTTCGGCCGAGGCGACGAAAACCTTGACGAGATTGGCGGGGATGGCAAAGCCGACGCCGTTCGAGCCACCGCCCTTGGAAAAGATCGCCGTATTGATGCCGATAAGCTGGCCGTTCATGTCGATGAGGCCGCCGCCGGAATTGCCCGGGTTGATTGCCGCATCCGTCTGGATGAAGAAGCCGAAATCACCCGACGAGACCTGGTTGCGCGCAAGCGCCGAAACGATGCCGCTCGTCACCGTCTGGCCGACGCCGAAGGGGTTGCCGATCGCGAGCACGAGGTCACCGACCTCGACCGCATCGGAATCACCAAGCGGCACGATGTCGAAGGGACCGTCCGACTGGATCTTCAGAACCGCGAGGTCGAGCCGATCGTCCTTGAGCACGATCTTGCAAGGAAACTCGCGGCCGTCGGCCAGCGCCACCTTGATATCGTCGGCGCCCTCGATGACGTGGTTGTTGGTCACCACGATGCCGTTCTTGCCGACGATCACGCCGGAACCCAGCGAAGACTGCTTCTCCGAACGGTTCGGCATACGCTGGCCGAAGAACTCCTCGAAGAAGGGATCGCCGGAGAAAATCGACCGGCGCTCGACGACCCGTTCGGCATAGACGTTGACGACGGCATTCGCCGTCTGCTTGACGAGGGGGGCGAAAGAAAGCTGCATTTCGGTCCGCGACTGCGGAACGCTCTTGGCCTCCTGGGCCAATGCCGGACAGGCGAGAGAAACAGCGATGACGAGCGAAACAAGCGCTCTTCGACCTACGATCATGTAAAGCATTCTCCTATTCGGCGCGGCTACGTTCAGATAGGATTTCGCGGGAAAAAAGGCAAATGTTGGCGCAGGATACGCAAAGTCGCCGGCTTCACGCGCTACGCACGAAAACGTGGTTCGCAACCCCTTTCACGGTGATCGAAAGTCTGCTGAGTTCATACAAGACAAGGCTCATAAATCACTTCGGAAAAGACCATGCCATCTTACCGTCCGCCGAGAATCGTTTCCTCCGAAATCACCCCGGAGGCCATCTTTTTCAACCGCCGCACCTTCCTCGGGGCTGCCGCCGGCGGCGTGCTGCTTGCGGGAAGCGGTACGGGGATCGCGGCGGCACTCAGCGCTCCCAAGGGCAAATACACCGTCGACGAGGACCTGACGCCCGAGGCCGACGTCACCAGCTACAACAATTTCTATGAGTTCGGGACCGGCAAGGGCGACCCTGCGGCCAATTCGAACAGCTTCAAGCCGACGCCATGGACGGTGAAGGTCGATGGCCTCGTCGGCAAGCCGAAGGAATTCGGGCTCGAAGAGCTCTTGGCGTTGCCGATCGAAGAGCGCGTCTACCGCATGCGCTGTGTCGAAGCCTGGTCAATGGTGATCCCCTGGACCGGGTTTCAGCTTTCGGCACTGCTCGACAAGGTCGAGCCGCTCGGCAGCGCCAAATATGTCTCGTTCGAGACCGTGGTGCGGCCGTCCGAAATGCCGGGTCAATCCGGTTTCTTCCAGCCGTTGCCCTGGCCCTATCGCGAGGGGTTGAGGCTCGACGAAGCCCGTCACCCGCTGACACTGCTGTCCGTCGGCGTCTACGGCAAGACGCTTCCCAACCAGAACGGCGCGCCGGTTCGGCTGGTCACTCCCTGGAAATACGGTTTCAAGGGGATCAAGTCGATCGTGCGCATTTCCTTGACGGAAACACAGCCGCCCTCGACCTGGAACCTCTCGGCGCCAAACGAGTACGGCTTCTTTGCCAACGTCAATCCGGCGGTCGATCATCCCCGCTGGAGCCAGGCAACGGAAAACCGCATCGGCGGTGGCGGCTTCTTCGGCTCCAACCGGCGCGACACCCTGCCCTTCAACGGCTATGCCGACGAGGTGGCCGGGCTTTATGCCGGCATGGATCTCAGAGCGAACTATTGATCATGGCCCGCCTGCCCACCCTTGCAAAGCGTTACCATTCAGCCTCGGTCTGGGCGCTCTACGGTCTCGGGCTGCTGCCGGCCGCCTACGCATTCTATCTCGGGGCTACGGGCCAATTGCCCGGAAACCCGGTCAAGGAATTCGAACACCTGCTCGGCCTCTGGGCGCTGCGCTTCCTCGTCGCAACGTTGGCGATCTCGCCGATCCGCGACCTCTTCGGGATCAACTGGCTGCGCTATCGCCGGGCACTCGGGCTACTCGCCTTCTACTATGTGCTGATGCACTTCCTCGCCTACATGCTGCTCGATCAGCGGCTAAACTTTCCGGGCATACTGGCCGATATCGCCCGCCGCCCCTTCATCACCATCGGCATGGCCGCGCTCGTCATGCTGATCCCGCTTGCACTCACGTCCAACAACTGGTCGATCCGCAGGCTCGGTGCGCGGTGGAACAAACTTCACCGCCTGGCCTACGTGATCGCCGCCGCCGGCGCCCTGCATTTCTCGATGTCGGTGAAGGTCGTCGGCCCGGAACAGCTGCTTTATCTCGGGCTCGTTGCGGCGTTGCTCGTCTGGCGGCTGGTGCGCAAACCCTATCTGCGGCGCAAGCGCCAGGCCGCCAACGCGCCGGCGAGGACCGCTACCGAGAGCGCCTGAGGCGTTCTTCGTCCCGCCCTGAACAACGACCCCCGATCGCATGTCAACGAAACGGCGCCTGAGCGGGCGCGCTGTCAGGCGTGCACTCAAACAACGGGCCCACCGAAAAATACGCCCAAAGAAAAAGCGGCCGGGTGACGAACACCCGGCCGCTTCAATTTTCTGCCTTCGATCGGCTTAGGCTGCTTCGGCAGCTTCAGCTTCTGCAGCAACGCGGGCGAAATCCTTCGCGCCCTTTGCCGAGACGTCGCGGTCAACGAATTCGATGACGGCGAGCGCGGCGTTGTCGCCGTGACGGAAGCCAGCCTTCATGATGCGCAGGTAGCCGCCGTTGCGGGTGGCGTAACGCGATGCGATCGTGTCGAACAGCTTGGCAACGACAGCGGCGTCGCGGATCTGCGAGATCGCCTGGCGGCGAGCATGCAGGTCACCGCGCTTGCCGAGCGTGACGAGCTTCTCGACGATCGGGCGGATTTCCTTAGCCTTCGGCAGGGTCGTAACGATCTGCTCGTGTTCGATCAGCGAAGCTGCCATGTTGGCAAACATCGCCTTGCGGTGGCTGGCGGTTCTATTCAGCTTGCGGCCGGCTTTACCGTGGCGCATGGCTATTCTCCTTCACTTGCAGGCATTCGCCCGCAGTCTAATGGTTAGTATTGGTCTTCGTAACGCTTGGCGAGATCTTCGATGTTCTCAGGCGGCCAGGACGGCACTTCCATGCCGAGGTGCAGGCCCATGGAAGCGAGAACTTCCTTGATTTCGTTCAGCGACTTGCGACCAAAATTCGGCGTGCGGAGCATTTCTGCTTCGGTCTTCTGAATGAGGTCGCCGATGTAGACGATGTTGTCGTTCTTCAGGCAGTTGGCCGAACGGACCGAAAGTTCCAGTTCGTCGACCTTCTTGAGAAGCGCCGGGTTGAAGGCGAGTTCGGTAACTGCCTCTTCCTCTGCTTCCTTCTGCGGCTCGTCGAAATTGACGAAGACCGACAGCTGGTCCTGAAGGATGCGGGCCGCAAATGCGATCGCATCTTCACCGGTGACGGAGCCGTCCGTCTCGATGGACATCGTCAGCTTGTCATAGTCAAGAACCTGGCCTTCGCGGGTGTTTTCCACCTTGTAGGACACTTTCTTGACCGGCGAGTACAGGCTGTCGACCGGGATCAGGCCGATCGGAGCATCTTCCGAACGGTTGCGATCTGCCGGAACGTAGCCCTTGCCGTTGTTGACGGTGAACTCCATGCGGATCTCGGCGCCCTCGTCGAGGGTGCAGATCACATGGTTCGGGTTGAGGATTTCGATATCGCCAACCGTCTGGATGTCACCGGCGGTTACAACGCCCGGACCCTGCTTGCGCACAACCATGCGCTTTGCGTCGTCGCCATCCATCTTGATGGCGATTTCCTTGATGTTGAGCACGATGTCCGTCACATCTTCCCGGACGCCCGGGATAGAGGAGAACTCGTGCAGGACGCCGTCGATCTGCACTGCGGTGACAGCAGCACCGCGCAGAGACGACAGCAGCACGCGGCGAAGCGCGTTGCCGAGCGTCAGACCGAAGCCGCGTTCAAGCGGTTCCGCAACCAGCGTTGCCTTGGTGCGGCCGGAGGAGACGAACTCCACCTTGTTCGGCTTGATCAGTTCCTGCCAATTCTTCTGGATCATGTTTTCTGCCTTCCGTTCGTTGCCACCATCCAATCGTGACAACCGAGCCCCGAAGACCGGGAGCGCGCGTCTGCGCCCTCACCGGCATGTTGAATGCATATGATCAGACGCGGCGCTTCTTGCGCGGGCGGCAGCCGTTGTGCGGGATCGGGGTCACATCGCGGATCGAGGTGATCATGAAGCCCGCAGCCTGCAGCGCGCGAAGAGCGGATTCACGGCCGGAACCCGGACCGCAAACTTCAACTTCCAGCGACTTCATGCCGTGTTCCTGGGCCTTCTTGGCGCAGTCTTCAGCGGCGATCTGTGCGGCAAACGGGGTCGACTTACGCGAACCCTTGAAACCCTTGGCACCGGCAGACGACCAGGCAATCGCGTTGCCCTGTGCGTCGGTGATGGTGATCATGGTGTTGTTGAACGACGAATTGACGTGCGCAACGCCAGACGTGATGTTCTTGCGTTCGCGACGGCGAACGCGGGTGGCTTCCTTGGCCATAGGATCCCTTTCTTAGATCTCTGCACCGCCGTAATTCCAGCGGCTCCACCGGGAAAAGGATTTGACGTCCCCTGCCCTGCATCTTCACTTCCCGCAGGACGAAGTATCGCCCTGCGAACATATCGCCCGGCCGGATCGGCCGAACAAAGGTCAGGCGAACGCCCTTCCAAACTGCAAAAGGAGGCCGGTGTTTGACACCAGCCTCCCAATCTCCCTTTTCGGGAAATTACTTCTTCTTACCGGCAATCGCCTTCGCCGGACCCTTGCGGGTGCGAGCGTTGGTGTGGGTGCGCTGACCGCGAACCGGAAGGCCACGACGGTGACGCAGGCCGCGGTAGCAGCCGAGGTCCATCAGGCGCTTGATGTTCATCGAGGTCTCGCGACGCAGGTCACCTTCGACCTGGTAGTCGCGGTCGATCGTTTCGCGGATCTGCAGGACTTCAGCGTCCGTCAGCTGATGCACGCGACGATCAGCCGGGATACCGACCTTCTCGATGATTTCCTGTGCGAATTTCGGGCCGATCCCGTGAATGTAGGTCAGCGCAATAACTACGCGCTTTGCCGTCGGGATGTTGACGCCAGCGATACGTGCCACGTCTATTCTCCTTGCGTTCCAGTTGCCATCCGGCAATAGGTGCTTCGTTACGCGACCTCGAAGAGCCGCACGTTGATTGAGGTTCGAGACACGTCAAAAACGACCGTACCCGGACTTCATTTTCTTTGAAGACCGCGCCGACCGCTCTCATGTCGCGAGTTGGCGCTGTCTTTGGCGGAATCGGCCGGAAAAGTCAACTCCCCGGCAGTTCCTTTTCGGCAAAGACCAGTGTCTAAGCCAGAATCTTCTCGATCTCGGCGGTGACGGTGTTCACTTCCGCCATGCCATCGACCGTTCTGAGCTGCCCCGTTCCGGCGTAGTGCTCGGAGAGCGGCGCCGTCTTTTCGCGGTACTCGGTCAACCGGCGCTTGAAGGCTTCCGGATTGTCGTCCGAACGAACGGTGCCGCCGGCTGCGATGGTTTCCGCTACGCGATTCTCCATCCGCTTTACAAGGGCTGCCTCGTCGACCTTGAGCTCGATTACGGCATCGAGCTTCAGACCCTTGCCCTCGAGCATCTTGCCGAGCGCGATCGCCTGCGGAACCGTGCGCGGGTAACCGTCGAGGATGAACCCCTTCGCACAGTCCGGCTGGTCGATGCGATCCGACACGATTTCGTTGACGATCTCATCGGATACCAGCTGACCGGCATCCATGACCGCCTTGGCACGCTTGCCGACCTCGGTCGCCTGGGCGACGGCCGCCCGCAGCATATCTCCTGTGGAAAGCTGCGGAATGCCGTATCTCTCCGTCAGAAGCTTGGCCTGTGTCCCCTTGCCAGCGCCCGGCGGTCCCAAAAAAATCAGTCTCATCGTCCCCTCTTTCCTCCGCGCAGCTTCGACTTCTTGATCAGCCCCTCATATTGCTGTGCGATGAGGTGGCCCTGGATCTGTGCTACCGTATCAAGGGTGACGCTGACAACAATCAAAAGCGACGTACCACCAAGGTAGAACGGCACGCCGGTCTGAGCGATCAGAACTTCCGGCAGAATGCAGACGAAGATCAGATAGGCCGCACCGATCACGGTGATGCGCGTCAGGACATAATCGATGTATTCCGCGGTACGCTCGCCCGGACGAATGCCCGGAATGAAGCCGCCGTGCTTCTTCAGATTGTCGGCCGTGTCCTTCGGATTGAAGACGATCGCCGTGTAGAAGAAGGCGAAGAACGCGATCATCGCACCGTAGAGCACCATGTAGAGCGGCTTGCCGTGCGCGAGCGCGCCAACAACGGTGGTCGCCCAGCCCGGCAGCGTCGCGGTATTGGCAAAGCCTGCAAGCGTTGCCGGCAGAAGCAGCAGCGACGAGGCGAAGATCGCCGGGATAACGCCCGATGTGTTGAGCTTCAGCGGCAGGTGCGAGGTGTCGCCCTGGAACATGCGGTTGCCGACCTGGCGCTTCGGATACTGGATCAGAAGCCGCCGCTGGGCGCGCTCGACGAACACGATGAGCGCGATGACGCCGACGACCATGACGATGATCGCGAGAATCAGCGGGGTCGATAGTGCGCCGGTGCGTCCGAGTTCGAGCGTGCCGGCCAGAGCCGTCGGCAGATGGGCGACGATACCGGCGAAAATGATCAGCGAGATGCCGTTGCCGATGCCGCGCGAGGTGATCTGCTCACCGAGCCACATCAGGAACATGGTGCCGCCAAGAAGAGAAATGACGGTCGAAATACGGAAGAACCAACCCGGATCGTTAACGAGGCCGTTGCCGCTCTCGAGGCCGACCGCGATCGCGTAAGCCTGCGCCGTGCCGAGAAGCACCGTGCCGTAACGGGTGTACTGGTTGATGATCTTGCGGCCCTGCTCGCCTTCCTTCTTCAGCTGCTCCAGTGCCGGAACGACAGAGGTCATCAGCTGAACGATGATCGAAGCAGAGATATAGGGCATGATGCCGAGCGCGAAGATCGCCATGCGCTCAACTGCACCGCCCGAAAACATGTTGAAGAGGCCGAGGATGCCGCCGCTCTGGCCGCGGAATGCCTGGGCAAACGCTTCCGGGTTAAGACCGGGCAGCGGGATATAGGTGCCAAGACGGTAAACCAGAAGCGCACCAAGCGTGAACCAGAGCCGTTTCTTCAGATCTTCCGCCTTGGCGAAAGTCGAGAAATTCAGGTTCGAGGCGAGCTGTTCCGCTGCAGAAGCCATGCAATTCTCCGCGTACCAAATCTCGGAATCAGCGGGAACACCCGGTCCGTTCCGGAAGGACTAACTTTTCGTCTTGAAAACCGGACGCGAGGCGATTGTGTCTGCAATCGGATGCCTCACCGTGGTTTCCGCTATGTCCGCCGCGGCGAGCGATTCGCGCTTGCGGACGTGAGGCTCACATATGGGAGCAAAACCGCCCGGAGTGAAGCACCCCGGGCGGTTCATCAATAATATTATTCAGCAGCCGCTGCGAGCAGCTTGATCGAGCCGCCAGCCTTTTCGATCTTTTCGATCGCAGACTTGGAAGCGCCGGCAACTTCGAGCGAAACCTTCGCCTTCAGTTCGCCGTCGGCCAGAACGCGGACGCCGTCCTTTTCGCGACGGATGACGCCGGCAGCCTTGAGGGCAGCTGCGTCAACGGTCTTGGAAGCGTCGAGCTTCTTGGCGTCGATTGCCGTCTGGATACGGCCGAGCGACACGACAACAAACTCCGAAGCGAAGATGTTGTTGAAGCCGCGCTTCGGCAGACGACGGTAGATCGGCATCTGGCCGCCTTCGAAGCCGTTGATCGCAACGCCCGAACGAGCCTTCTGACCCTTCACACCGCGACCGGCGGTCTTGCCGGAGCCCGAGCCGATACCACGGCCAAGACGCTTACGGCTGTGGGTCGAGCCTTCGTTGTCCTTGATTTCATTCAGTTTCATGAGCTTATCCCCCTCACTTCTCGTCGACGACGCGAACGAGGTGCTGGACGGTACGGATCATGCCGCGGACAGACGGAGTGTCTTCCAGCGTGCGAACCCGGTGCATCTTGTTGAGGCCCAGGCCGATCAGCGTCTGACGCTGTACGGCCGGACGGCGAATGGGGCTACCGATCTGCTCGACGGTAACGGTCTTCGCTGCGACTTCTTTCTTAGCCATCTGTCAGCTCCCTTATTCTTCGGAAGCAGCGCCGGAGGCGGCACGACGAGCCTGGAGCGTGGCGTACTTCATGCCGCGCTGAGCTGCGATGTCCTTCGGGTGCATCTGGTTCTTGAGGGCGTCGAACGTTGCGCGAACCATGTTGTAAGGGTTCGACGAACCGGTCGACTTGGCAACGACGTCATGAACGCCGAGCGTTTCGAAGACGGCGCGCATCGGGCCACCAGCGATGATACCGGTACCGGCCTTGGCCGAACGCAGCAGCACCTTGCCGGCGCCATGACGGCCGTGAACGTCGTGATGCAGGGTACGACCACCACGCAGCGGGACGAAAATCAGGTCGCGCTTTGCGGCTTCGGTTGCCTTGCGGATGGCTTCCGGCACTTCGCGTGCCTTGCCATGACCGAAGCCAACGCGGCCCTTCTGGTCGCCAACGACGACGAGAGCGGCGAAACCGAAACGACGACCGCCCTTCACCACCTTGGCGACGCGGTTAATTGCTACGAGCTTATCGACAAATTCGCTGTCGCGCTCTTCGCGGTTCTGGCGATCTTCGCGAGAACCCTTTCTTTCCTGTGCCATTGTCCTTTTCCTTTTTCTTTTCCGGGTGCAATCGGCAGATTGACAAAAGTCGCCCCCGTCCGATGGATCGGATGCGACCGGAAACCTATGAGAGTGCCAGGCAGGCGCAACGCCCGCCTGGCAACCGATCAGAAGTTCAGACCACCTTCACGGGCAGCATCGGCCAAAGCCTTGATGCGGCCGTGATAGATGAAGGCGCCACGATCAAAGACAACGTCCTTGACGCCAGCCTTTACGGCGCGCTCAGCAATGAGCTTGCCGACGGCAGCAGCAGCTGCCGTGTCAGCGCCCGTCTTCAACGACGAACGCAGATCGGTATCGAGGGTGGAGGCAGACGCAAGCGTCTTGCCGGCCACGTCGTCGATGACCTGTACGTAGATGTTCTTCGACGAGCGATGAACCGACAGGCGCGGACGGCCATTGGCGACCGCCTTGATTTGACGGCGCACGCGGTTGGCGCGACGCACAAGAGTATCTTTCCTGCTAGCCATTTCGCGTGATCCTTACTTCTTCTTGCCTTCTTTGCGGACAATCCGCTCTTCGGCATACTTGACGCCCTTGCCCTTGTAGGGCTCGGGGCCACGGTATTCGCGGATTTCCGCGGCAACCTGGCCGACCTGCTGCTTGTTGATGCCGGACACGATGATTTCGGTCGGCTTCGGAACAGCAATCGTGATGCCTTCCGGCGTCTGGTAGACGACGTCGTGGCTGAAGCCGAGCGCCAGCTGCAGGTTCTTGCCCTGCATCGACGCACGATAACCAACGCCGTTGATTTCGAGCTTGCGCTCGTAACCGTCCTTGACGCCCTTGAAGATGTTTTCGATCATCGTGCGGGACATGCCCCACTTCGAACGAGCATCCTTGCTCTGGCTGAGCGGCTGTACAACAACCGCATTTTCTTCGAGCTTTACCGAGACTTCGTCGTTTGCAACGAAGAACAGTTCGCCCTTCGGGCCCTTCGCCGTTACCTTCTGGCCATCAACGCTTGCCGTGACGCCTGCCGGAACCTGAACGGGCTTCTTACCGATACGAGACATTTTTATACCTGTCTGTTCGCTATGGAGAACTTGCTACCGTCTTCGATTAGAAGACGGAGCAAAGGATCTCGCCACCAACATTCTGTTCGCGTGCCTGATGATCGGCCATCACGCCCTTCGGGGTCGAAAGGATGGTGATGCCGAGGCCGTTCGCGACCTGCGGAATGGACTTAACCGAGACATAAACTCGGCGGCCCGGCTTGGAAACGCGGCCGATCTCACGGATCACGGAAGCGCCTTCGTAGTACTTCAGTTCGATATTCAGCTCGGCCTTGCCGTTGCCGAATACGACTTCGGAGTACCCGCGGATGTAGCCTTCAGCCTGAAGAACATCCAGAACACGTGCACGGAGCTTCGAAGCCGGCGTGGAAACGCTCGACTTGCGGCGAGCCGCGCCGTTACGGATACGGGTGAGCATATCGCCCAGCGGATCAGTCATTGCCATGTGCCCGTCTCCTTACCAGCTCGACTTGACAATACCCGGCACCTTGCCGAGGTTGCCCAGTTCGCGAAGCGCAATACGCGACATACGAAGTTTACGATAGAAGGCGCGCGGACGGCCGGTAACTTCGCAACGGTTGCGGATGCGGGTCTTGGATCCATCGCGCGGCAGGCCTGCCAGCTTGATGGTTGCCTTGAACCGCTCTTCAATCGGCAGAGACTGGTTCATGATGGTCGCCTTCAGAGCGGCACGCTTTGCAGCCTGCGAGGCAACCAATTTGCGGCGGCGCTTGTTCTTTTCAACTGCGCTCGTTTTCGCCATTAAAGTTATCCTTCTTTACGCTTGTCGTTACGGATTACTGACGGAACGGGAAGTTGAACTCTGCGAGCAGAGCACGAGCTTCGTCGTCGTTAGTAGCCGTCGTGCAAACGATGATGTCCATGCCCCACATCTGATCAACCTTGTCGTAGTTGATCTCAGGGAACACAATGTGTTCCTTGACGCCCATGGCGAAGTTGCCACGTCCGTCAAAGGACTTCGGGTTGAGGCCACGGAAGTCGCGAACGCGCGGAAGAGCGATGTTCACGAGACGATCGAGGAACTCAAACATCCGAACGCCGCGCAGGGTAACCTTGGCACCAATCGGCATGCCTTCGCGAAGCTTGAAGCCTGCGATGGAGTTGCGAGCGCGGGTGATTACCGGCTTCTGGCCAGCAATCGCTGCGAGGTCGGCAGCAGCAACGGTCGGCTTCTTGGAGTCGCCCGTCGATTCGCCAACACCCATGTTGATGACGATCTTGTCGAGGCGCGGGATCTGCATTTCGTTGGCGTAGGAGAACTTCTCCTGCATAGCCGCACGAATACGCTCGACATATTCCTTCTTGAGCCGCGGCTCGTAAGCGGACTTAGCCATCGATCACTACTCCCGAACGCTTGGCCACGCGGACCTTCTTGTCGCCATCGATCTTGAAACCGACGCGGGTCGGCTTGCCATCCTTCGGATCGGCAATCGCGATGTTCGAAAGATGGATCGAGGCTTCCTTGTTGATGATGCCGGCTTCCTGGCTCTGGGTCTGGCGCTGGTGACGCTTCACCATGTTTACGCCACGCACGACAGCCCGGTCTTCCTTCGGCATTACCTGTACGACTTCGCCGGTACGACCCTTGTCCTTACCGGTGAGAACGACGACTTTGTCGCCTTTACGGATCTTTTGCATCTCTTAACGCTCCCTTAGAGTACTTCTGGAGCCAGCGAGATGATCTTCATGTGGTTCTTGGCGCGAAGTTCGCGCGGAACCGGTCCGAAGATACGGGTGCCGATCGGCTCTTTCTTGTTATCGATAAGAACGGCTGCGTTGGTGTCAAAACGGATGACAGAGCCATCCGGACGGCGGATGTCCTTCGCAGTGCGAACGACAACAGCCTTCATGACATCACCCTTCTTTACGCGGCCGCGCGGAATGGCTTCCTTGATCGAAACGACAATGATGTCGCCGACCGACGCATACTTGCGCTTGGAGCCGCCCAGCACCTTGATGCACATGACACGACGTGCGCCGGAATTATCCGCCACGTCGAGGTTTGTTTGCATCTGAATCATGTCAGGTCGCCTTCTTGTTGTTACCAGGCCGGTTGGGTCGAAACCCCCTCGCCCGGCTTATAGTGCTCATCTCAAAGCAAAAGAACGCCCGGAATCGAGCGTTCCCCTGCTTCAATTGCGTGCTTCATACAGGTATTTTCCCAAGACGCAAGGGTCTTGGCGTCAAAACCTGCTGAAATCAAGCGTGGGCGGCGACTACCGTCCAGCGCTTATCCTTCGAGATCGGCGCGCATTCCTCGATGGAAACGACGTCACCAACCTTGTACTGGTTGTTTTCGTCATGCGCCTTGTACTTCTTCGAGCGACGGACGGTCTTCTGGAGGATCGGGTGCGCAAAGCGGCGCTCGACCCGTACGACGACGGTCTTGTCGTTCTTGTCGCTGACAACAGTGCCCTGCAGAATGCGTTTCGGCATATTTTCTGGTCCTTAGGCCTTGGCTTCTGCCGCCTTCTGGCGGGCAATGGTTTTGACGCGTGCGATGTCCTTGCGGACTTCGTTGATACGCGAAGACTTCTCGAGCTGGCCGGTTGCCTTCTGGAAGCGCAGGTTGAACTGCTCCTTCTTCAGCTTGGCGAGCTCTTCGTTGAGTTGATCGGCGCTCAGGGCGCGAACATCTACAGCTTTCATGAGTTCACTCCTTACTCTGCGATACGCTGCACGAAGCGCGTCTTGACAGAGAGCTTGGCAGCGCCAAGACGAAGTGCCTCACGGGCAAGTTCTTCGCTGACACCATCGATCTCAAACATCATTCGGCCGGGCTTGACCTTGCATGCCCAGTATTCGACCGAACCCTTACCCTTACCCATGCGGACTTCCGTCGGCTTGGCGGTAACCGGAACGTCGGGGAACACACGGATCCAGACGCGGCCGGCGCGCTTCATGTGACGCGTGATCGCGCGGCGGGCCGCTTCGATCTCGCGCGCATTCACGCGGTTGGGTTCCTGAGCCTTAAGGCCGAATTCACCGAAAGCGAGATCAGATCCGCCCTTGGCTACGCCCTTGATGCGGCCCTTGAACTGCTTGCGATACTTCGTACGCTTTGGCTGCAACATTTTTTTACTTCTCCGATATTGGCTGCCAAACGCGAATGTTACGCGTTTTCACGACGGCGGTCACGATCGCCACGGTCGCGATCACGGCCTGCCGGGCCCTGGTTGTCACTTTCGATCGCGCGACGCTCGGAAGCCATCGGATCGTGCTCAAGGATTTCGCCCTTGAAGATCCAGACCTTGATGCCGCAGATACCGAAAGCGGTTTCCGCTTCAGCCGTGCCGTAGTCGATGTCCGCACGCAGCGTGTGCAGCGGAACGCGACCTTCGCGGTACCATTCGGTACGAGCGATTTCGGCGCCACCGAGACGGCCGGCGCAGGTGATCTTGATGCCTTCGGCGCCAAGACGCATGGCCGACTGAACAGCGCGCTTCATCGCACGGCGGAAAGCCACGCGGCGCTCGAGCTGCTGGGCAATCGACTGAGCAACGAGCGTTGCGTCGACTTCCGGCTTGCGCACTTCAACGATGTTGAGGTGCGTTTCAGAGCTGGTCATCTCGGAAAGCTTCTTGCGGAGCTTCTCGATGTCAGCGCCCTTCTTGCCGATGATCAGGCCCGGACGAGCAGAGTGGATCGTGACGCGGCACTTCTTGTGCGGACGCTCGATAACCACCTTGGCAATGCCGGCAGCCTTGAGTTCTTCCATCAGGTAAGCGCGGATCTTCAGGTCTTCGTGAAGAAGCTGGCCGTATTCGGCGTTGTCCGCGAACCAGCGGCTGTCCCAGGTCCGGTTGATACCGAGACGGAAGCCGATTGGATTAATCTTCTGACCCATTATGCGGCCTCCCCTTTGGCTTCCACTTCACGGACGACGATCGTCAAGTGCGAGAACGGCTTTTCGACACGCGATGCACGGCCGCGACCACGAGCGTGGAAGCGCTTCATGACAATCGACTTGCCAACGTAAGCTTCTGCAACGACGAGCGAATCGACGTCGAGATCGTGGTTGTTCTCTGCGTTTGCAATGGCAGATTCAAGGGTCTTCTTGACCGTCTCTGCAATGCGCTTGCGGGAGAATTCCAGTTCGGCCAGAGCGCGATCGACCTTCTTGCCGCGGATCATCGCGGCAACCAGGTTGAGCTTCTGGGGGCTGACGCGGATCGTGCGCGCAACTGCCTGCGCCTCATTATCCTTCAGCCGGCGTTCGGCTTTTGCCTTGCCCATTGTTACTTCCTCTTTGCCTTCTTGTCCGCACCGTGACCGTAGTAGGTCCGGGTCGGAGAGAACTCACCAAACTTGTGGCCGACCATGTCTTCGTTGACGCTGACCGGAACGTGCTTGCTGCCGTTGTAGACGCCGAAGGTGAGACCGACAAACTGCGGAAGGATCGTGGAGCGGCGGCTCCAGATCTTGATCACTTCGTTGCGACCGCCTTCGCGGACCTTCTCAGCCTTCTTGAGAAGATAACCGTCAACGAACGGACCTTTCCATACTGAACGAGTCATTCGAGACTTCCTCTCTTACTTCTTCTTCTGGTGGCGCGAGCGCATGATGAACTTGTCGGTCGACTTGTTCGAGCGCGTACGCTTACCCTTCGTGGGCTTGCCCCACGGGGTAACCGGGTGACGACCACCCGAGGTACGGCCTTCACCACCGCCGTGCGGGTGGTCAACCGGGTTCATGACGACGCCGCGAACGTGCGGCTTCTTGCCACGCCAACGCGAACGACCAGCCTTACCGTCATTGATGTTGCCGTGGTCGGGGTTCGACACGGCGCCGATCGATGCGAGGCAGGAACCATGCACCAGGCGCTGTTCGCCAGAGTTCAGGCGAAGGATCGCCATGCCCTGGTCGCGGCCAACGAGCTGTGCGTAGGTACCGGCGGAGCGGGCCATCTGGCCGCCCTTGCCCGGCTTCATTTCCACGTTGTGGATGATGGAGCCGACCGGGATGTACTGCAGCGGCATCGTGTTGCCGGGCTTCACGTCAACGGCCTTCTCCGAAGCGATGACCTTGTCGCCGGCAGCGAGGCGCTGCGGAGCGAGGATGTAGGCCTTTTCGCCGTCGGCGTAGTTGACGAGCGCGATGAACGCGGTGCGGTTCGGGTCGTATTCCAGACGCTCGACGGTGCCTTCAACGTCGAACTTGCGACGCTTGAAGTCTACCAGACGATAGGTGCGCTTGTGACCGCCGCCCTGAAAGCGAACGGTGATGCGACCGAGGTTGTTGCGACCGCCCTTGGAAGACAGGCCTTCGGTCAGCGCCTTGACCGGCTTGCCCTTGTAGAGGCCGGACCGGTCAACGATGACCAGCTGACGCTGGCTCGGGGTCGTCGGATTGAAATTTTTCAATGCCATTTTCTTGTTCCCTTTTGGGTTTTTACCCTAATGGGCCTATCCGTTAGAGACCGGTGGAGACGTCGATGGACTGACCGTCGGCGAGCGTGATGACCGCCTTCTTCACGTCCTTCTGCTTTCCGGCAAAGCCGCGGAAACGCTTCGTCTTGCCCTTGCGGACCAGCGTGTTCACGGCCGTAACCTTGACGCCGAACAGAGCTTCGACAGCAGCCTTGATCTCAGGCTTCGAAGCGTCCTTGGCGACGTTGAAGACGACCTGGTTCTGTTCGGAAACCAGCGTCGACTTTTCAGTGATCGAGGGGGACACGATCACGTCGTAGTGGCGAAGATCCGTCATTTGAACCGCTCCTCCAGAGCTTCCACGGCAGCCTTGGAAAGCACGAGCTTGCCACGGCGCAGAATGTCGTAAACGTTGATGCCCTGAACCGGCAGAACGTCCACATTCGGGATGTTCTGGGCTGCGAGCTTGAAGTTGTTCTCGATCTCGGCG
This sequence comes from Ensifer sp. LBL, assembly GCF_050435225.1. Taxonomy (NCBI): domain Bacteria; kingdom Pseudomonadati; phylum Pseudomonadota; class Alphaproteobacteria; order Hyphomicrobiales; family Rhizobiaceae; genus Ensifer; species Ensifer sp. LBL. The sequence continues at coordinate 842,027 of NZ_JBNDJY010000003.1, forward strand.
CCGCCGATGATGAGAGCGTTGGTGAGGCCGAGCGAGGCAAACACGCCGGCGAGTGCCTTGGTCTTGGCTTCCTTGGCAACGAGATCGTCGATGACGATGATCTCTTCAGCCTTCAGCTTGGCCGAGAGCGCATGGCGCAGGCCGAGAGCACGAACCTTCTTCGGAAGGTCGTGTGCGTGGCTGCGGACAACCGGGCCATGAGCCTTACCACCGCCGCGGAACTGCGGAGCGCGAGCGGAGTGGTGGCGGGCGCGGCCCGTACCCTTCTGCTTGTACATCTTGGCGCCGGTGCGCGAAACTTCCGCGCGGCCCTTGGCCTTGTGCGTGCCCTGCTGCTTCTTGGCGAGCTGCCAGCGAACGACGCGGGCAATGATGTCTTCACGGGGTTCGAGGCCGAAAATGGCGTCCGAAAGGGAAACCTTTCCTGCGTCCTTGCCCTCGAGGGTTTTGACGTTGAGATCCATTACTCGGCTCCCTTACTTCGATGCTTCGGCGCGCACAGCGGCCGGACGCGGAGCGCCTTCCGGGGTGCCCGACTTGATGGCGTCACGAACGACGATCCAGGCACCCTTGGAGCCGGGGACAGCGCCCTTGACCAGGATCAGACCGCGGTCTTCATCGGTCGATACGACTTCCAGGTTCTGGGTGGTGACGCGCGTCTGGCCCATGTGACCAGCCATGCGCTTGCCCTTCCAAACGCGGCCCGGATCCTGGTTGGAACCGGTAGAACCATGCGAACGGTGCGATACGGAAACGCCGTGCGTTGCACGCAGACCGCCGAAGTTGTGGCGCTTGATGGCGCCGGCAAAGCCCTTACCGATCGTGGTACCGGTGACGTCGACGAGCTGACCGGCAACGAAATGGTTCGCCGTCAGTTCTGCACCGATGTCGATCAGGTTGTCCGCGGAAACGCGGAACTCGACGAGCTTCGCCTTCGGCTCGACGTTGGCAGCAGCAAAGTGGCCGCGCATCGCCTTCGGCGTGTTCTTGACCTTGGAGCGGCCAGCACCGAGCTGGACAGCAACGTAGCCGTTCTTTTCTTCCGTACGCTGGGCTACCACCTGGCAGCTTTCCAGCTTCAAAACTGTAACCGGGATATGCTCACCGGCGTCGTTATAGACGCGGGTCATTCCCACTTTCTGTGCAATCACACCTGAACGCATTGGTTCATTCCTCTTGAGAGTTAGTGACGGAGCAAGCCCCTTCACATCTCTGGTTTAAGGTCTCCTTGAGATCATCCGATCTTGAGGTCGCCCGTTTTTGGAAGCCGTTGGACCGGGGTCCACGTACCTTCCTTGTTTATTAAAGCTTGATTTCCACGTCGACGCCGGCAGCCAGGTCGAGCTTCATCAGCGCGTCAACGGTCTGCGGGGTCGGGTCTACGATGTCGAGAAGGCGCTTGTGGGTGCGCATTTCGAACTGTTCACGGCTCTTCTTGTCGACGTGCGGCGAGCGGTTGACCGTAAACTTTTCAATGCGCGTCGGCAGCGGTACGGGACCGCGCACGCTTGCACCGGTACGCTTTGCAGTCGACACGATTTCACGCGTCGAGGCGTCGAGGATCCGGTGATCAAACGCCTTGAGGCGGATGCGGATGTTCTGGCCGTTCATACGACTTATCCTTGTTCAGGTTACTTGCGGTTTCCGTGGAAAAACACGCAGTGAACTTCGTTTAATTTCGGCCAGTCCGCTAACTTTTCAAAGATCGGAGGGACAGGGTTTCCCCTGCCCCTTCCTATTTGAGCGGCCGTGGCCGGCCTGTCTTTCTGTGAGCGCACAACGTCGAAGCACCGTGCAAATCACGCGTGGGCGCCATTTGCACTATTTCGTCGTCTTCGGCAAGCCGTGCGACCAACTAAATCTTTCGGGGCGGGTATGTCCAAGGCGCATAGCACATGCGCCTTGTGTCTTCCCGCCCTCAGTCTCGTCGATTACTCGACGATCGAGGCAACGATGCCGGCGCCGACGGTACGGCCGCCTTCGCGGATAGCGAAGCGCAGCTTTTCTTCCATCGCGATCGGAACGATCAGCTCAACGGCAACGGTGACGTTATCGCCCGGCATAACCATTTCCGTGCCTTCCGGCAGCGTGACGATGCCCGTCACGTCCGTCGTGCGGAAGTAGAACTGCGGACGGTAGTTGGTGAAGAACGGCGTATGACGGCCGCCTTCTTCCTTCGTCAGGATGTAGGCTTCGGC
>NZ_JBNDJY010000004.1:0-840386 GCF_050435225.1 Ensifer sp. LBL
AAGACGACCACGTTGATAGGCTGGGTGTGGAAGTGCGGCAACGCATGAAGCTTACCAGTACTAATCGTTCGATTGGCTTGATCGTTCCCATTGCTTGTGCTCATCACCAAATGAGCGACGTGTTCAAAACAAAACGAGTTGGCATCACCAACTCACCAGCTTCTCAATCCGGTTTGAGCCCGCAAGCTCAAATCTTGCGCTTTGCCGACCTGGTGGTTCTGGCGGGGTGGCTGCACCCGTTCCCATTCCGAACACGGCCGTGAAACGCCCCAGCGCCGATGGTACTTCGTCTTAAGACGCGGGAGAGTAGGTCGCTGCCAGGTCTGCAAAGCGCAAGAAATACCGGAAAACATCTTCTCTTCATCCCTCGGCCCAGCCGAACACGGGCCGCCACCAAGCGGCCCTTTTGTTTTGCTAGGTTTGAGACAAACAACGGGATTTTGCGCACGCAAAACCCGGACCGGAAAAGCATAAACCGCAAAGCGGTTTACGCGATCGCGCCAAATCCCAAAGGGATTTGCGCTGGACGCGGGGTGGAGCAGCCCGGTAGCTCGTCAGGCTCATAACCTGAAGGCCGCAGGTTCAAATCCTGCCCCCGCAACCAAATCATAAAGCCCGCTCGGAGAAATCCCGCGGGCTTTTGTCCGTTCTAAGGCACAGGAAACCGAGCAAACGCCGGCGCTAAACTCAACCTCGCTCCTGTGACCCAATGACATCGCGCAGGATGGCATTCAGCGCCAACGGTCGCTCCAGCGGGACTTAATGGCCGCAAGCCGGGAGGATGTGCAGGTGGTCAGCGATGGTGCTTGCCGCTTCACAGAGGATGACATCCCGCAAACATCGAGATCAGGCACGAGGCCTGAGCGCCCAACGCAACCGATCTATTACGCCCCCGACACCGACACCGACACATAACGACCCGACGCGTAACGCATAGGCTTGGCTCGCTCATCGGAGGAAGAGCAGGGCCTTTGTCGCAGTGTTCGGCAAGGAGAAGCGTCGTGCGAGGCGCTCAAATCGGAGCGCATCGTCGGGTTTCGCTTCGGAGAATGGGCGAGGCAGCTGCATGGTCTGCTTCGATGATTGGCGTTACCCGTTTATTAAGATATGCAATCGATAGTTGCTTTCATCCTTGATTCCCGCGATAGCATGAGGCTGTGCGCACCCATTCGGCAGGCAGGTGCAGGAGCACCGCCTTCGCCGCGGAGATCCACCCGTGACCACCATATCGCCAACGAGCAATGTTGCCTTGGAAATCCTCAGGCGGACAGCCACCGAGGCCGAGGAGAAAGCTGGTTCTGCCGACAGCGCGAACAGCATCCTCAAGGTCGCGAACGGCGTTTCAGCGGAGCCTGGCAGGGCAACGACGCAGGCGCAGGGTGCGGTCAACAACAGCATGCTGGAGCTGAAGGCGAGGGCTGACGCTTTTGTCGGAACCGCGCTGGAATTGCTGAACTCCGACCGCTTCAAATCCAGCGACCCCAATGTGAAGGCAGTGCTGAAGGAGATCCTCAACGAGCAGGGTGAGATTTTCGCGGGCCGGGTCGAAGCGGAACTGGTCAACAATCCCGGTCTCAGACATGAAGAGGCGATCGCCAATGCGCTAACCGCGACGGTGCGCGGCAATCGCAGCCGTTTTGCCGAGACCGAGATCGTGCTCGGTTATAATCTGAAAACCGCCGGCAGGCAGTTGCACCATGTTGCCGATGCCGAAGGCCATAGCTCAGGCCAGTTCCTGGCGGATGCGCAGGCAGAAGCGCGGATCGGTCTCGACATCGCGCAAAAGGCGCGCGCCAATGCAAAGGGTGATGCGGCGCTGGCGGAGGCCTTGAAAGCGGAGGAGGAGGCCGAGAGGATTTACCGGCGAACGCAACAGTCGGCGAATGATTGGAACGGCTATTGGACGAAGAAATTCGGCTGGCCGGAGCCCCGGTGACGGCGCGATAAGGCATCGCCTCTGCCTCGGATGAGGCGCGATGGGCGGGCCTTGGGGCGAACCTTCCTATGCCCGACCCGGGAAAGCGCCTTGCCGGTTTGTCTTCGGGCGCCTGACGCCCCCTCATCAACGATGCCTGTGTCTCGCCGGACTATCGTTTCCGGCGGAGTGACCAGCGATTGAATTCCACACGTTAGAGGATCTGCCAAGCACTTGGTCGCCGCCCCGCTCTGCCGCCTGCGCTCTAATACCTAACTAGCCGCGTAGCGTGACCACAAACCGCGGCGCATTTCCCGCTGCATGGTTCAGCCCTAAGCGCCGGTCTCTCCTTCGAAGAGATCCTGGCTTACCAGCTTTCCGTGATCGCGGCCGGAAAGCCATGCCCGCGTCTCATCGAGAATTTCCGTCGACAGGTCGGGGTCGTCGGTCATCCGCGCCAGGATAAGCGCGCCGATCATGGCTGCAGAACTGCCGATCGCCGCGCGGCGCTTCTCATGCTCATCCGTCCCCGGCGCCACCTTGCCGAACCGGGCGAACTGGCGCTTCAAGGCGCCTGTCATCTCCGACCGTGCAGCCCCCGGTTGGCGGCTCACCTCCGATGCGAGGGCTGCAAGCGGGCAGCCGTGGCCAAAATCGTCCCGATGCTCCGGCGTAAGGTAACGTCGGGCGACGGATGCCAGATCCATCGTTAGCGGCTCGGTTTCTCCCTGCAGCCCGGCCAATGTCTGCGCGATCAGATCCTCCTTCGACTTGAAGTAGCCGTAGAAGCCGCCATGGGTGAGGCCCGCCGCCTTCATGACATCGGTAACGGTGACGGCCTCAAAGCCGCGCTCCCGGAACAGCTGTCCGGCCGCCTCCAGGATCGTCTTCTTGTTCTCTTCGACCTGCTTCCGGCTCACGCGCATCATCGTCTCCTGAAATTTCGATTGACATTATACATGATGGCGATCATATATCAAAATACATGATGACTGTCATGAATAAACCCAAGGAGCACAATCGATGAGCAGGAAGCCTGTAGTCCTTGTAACCGGTGCCTCCACCGGTATTGGTGCCGTCTATGCGGAGCGATTTGCGCGTCGCGGCCATGATCTCGTTCTGGTTGCACGCAACGCGGAGCGGCTCGACGCTCTCGCGACGCGCCTCACGAAAGAAACCGGCGTGGCGGTGGATGTGGTGCCGGCCGATCTGACGGACGAGCGGGACCTCGCCAGGATCGAGCAGCGCCTGCGCGAAGACCGGAGCATCGGTGTGCTGGTCAATAATGCCGGGACCTCTATCCCGCGCGGCTTTCTTCAGCAGCAGAACGAGGACATCTCGAAGCTGATTGCGCTCAACGTCACTGCAGTCACCAGGCTTGCGCATGCGGCGGCCCCTGGTTTTGCGGAGAGAGGCGAGGGGGCGATCATCAACATCGCGTCGGTCGTCGGGCTTGCACCGGAGATGGGCGCAACTGTCTACGGTGCGACCAAGGCCTTCGTGCTGTTCCTCTCTCAAGGCTTGAATGTCGAGCTCGCACAGAAGGGGGTCTACGTTCAAACGGTGCTGCCGGCAGCGACACGCACGGAGATCTGGGATCATGCCGGCGTCGATATCGACACGCTTTCAGGCGTGATGGAGGTCGGCGATCTCGTCGATGCGGCGCTGATCGGCTACGACCGGCGCGAACTGGTGACCATCCCGCCGCTTCCCGATGCCGATCAGTGGAACACACTCGATACGGCACGGCAGGCACTGCTGCCCAATTTTGCCCAGTCGTTGCCGGCCGAGCGCTATCGGTCCGCGGCCTGACCGGTCCAGGCAGGGGCGGGCGTTCGACGTCTGCCCGGACCGCCCGCGCCTGTTGGGACGTCCGATGCCCTGACCTTTTCCGCTTGGGTGCAGCGGTCGCATAGTCTCCAGGGTTTGTCCCAAAGGCGTTTGCCAAGCGCCCTTGGGCTGCTTAGAGATTGAGGATCAAAGATTTCGCAAGGTCGGCCGCGCCGCACCTTTGCGAAAATCCTCCCTCGAAACGATGTTGATGGTGCGAGCCGATGAAAAGATTCAATCTGGGACCAACCGACCTTTCCGTTTCCTCTGCCGTTCTCGGCCTGATGCGGATTGTCGATCTCAGCGATGACGCCATAAACCGGCTCTATGGCAAGGCAAGGGACGTCGGGATCAACGTCTTTGACCATGCCGATATCTATGGTGGCGAGCTGCATGCCTGCGAGCGCCGTTTCGGCGATGCGTTGCGGCTGAAGACGGCAGAGCGCGAACAGATCGTCATCCAGAGCAAGTGCGGGATCCGCCGCGGTTATTTCGATTTCTCCAAAGAGCACATCCTGCAATCGATCGATCGATCGTTGGCGGCGCTGAAGACCGACTATCTCGACCTTCTCTTGCTGCATCGCCCGGACGCGTTGGTGGAGCCGGAGGAGGTGGCGGAGGCCTTCGACACATTGCACGCGGCCGGCAAGGTCCGGCATTTCGGCGTCTCCAACCACACGCCGCGACAGATCGATCTCTTGAAAACGGCGGTGCGCCAGCCGCTCGTCGCCAACCAGATCCAGCTCAGCATAGCGCATGCGCCCTCGGTCGCCTTCGGGATCGCCGCCAATATGGCAGGTCTCGAGCAATCGATCGATCGCGATGGCGAAGTGGTCGTCTATTCGCGCATCAACCGCATGACGCTTCAGGCCTGGTCGCCGTTCCAGCAGGGGTTCTTCGGCGGCGTCTTCGTCGGCGACGAAAAGAACTTCCCGGAACTCAACCGCGTGCTGGACGAACTGTCGGCGAAGTATGCCGTGTCGCCGTCGGCCATCGCCTATGCCTGGATCGCCCGGCATCCGGCCAACATTCAGGTGGTGCTCGGAACGACCAGCGCGGAACGGCTTGCCGACATCGCACCCGGCGCCGATATCACGCTGTCGCGCGAGGACTGGTATCGGCTCCTTACCGCGGCGGGCCACGTGCTGCCCTGATTTCGATCTTTCGTCGACATCAAAAGGCCCGCTCGGATCCGAGCGGGCCTTTTGTTTTTAAACGTTGAACCGAGCGATCAGCTGCGCGGCTTCAGGTTTTCCGGGTCGTAGAGCGGCTTGTAGCCGATGCCGACAACTTCGACCGGATAGGTCTCGGCGAAATATTCGACATTGAGCTTGCGGCCGACCTGGCAATGGGACCAGGGCAGATAGGCAAGCGCGATGTTCTTGCCGATCGTCGGGCCGAAGGCGATCGAGGTGGTGTAGGAACGGCGGCCGAGTTCGTCGATGAGAACCTTGCCCGTTTCTGGATCGATGACCGGCAGGGTTCCGACCGGGTAGCGCTTGACGCCGTTCCTGTCGGTGTTTTCCGTCATGACCAGCGTGCAAAGCATGGCCGGCTGGTGCTCGCGCGCCTTGTACTCGAGGTGCTTTGCCTTACCGCGGAAGTCGACGTCCTTGACCTTCGGACGGGCAAGGTCGGCTTCGATCAGGTTGTACTGGGTAAGAAGGTCGGCGTTCTGTAGGCGCAGGCTCTTTTCCATGCGGCGCGAGTTCGCATAGGTTTCGACGCCGAAGGCCATGACGCCGGTCGAGCGCAGCGCGTCCCAGACGGCCAGACCGTCCTCGTACTTCATGTGCAGTTCCCAGCCCTGCTCGCCGACGTAGGAGATGCGGAAGGCGGTCACATGTTTGCCGGCGATCTCGATCGGCTTGATCGCAGCGAAAGCGAAGTTCTCGATGTCGAGGCCTGCCGGATCGGCAACCACCTTCTTCAGGTTCTCACGGGCATTCGGCCCCCAGATGCCGATGGTGATGAATTTTTCCGACACATCGGTGATGGTGACGTCGAGGCCACGGTCCTCGGCGACACGGCGCATATATTGGAAGTCGCGCGGGCCGGCGTCGGCGCCGTTCACGAGACGGCCGCGGTCTGCCATGCGGAAGACGGTGAAGTCGGCCCGCACCATGCCCTCGTCATCAAGGAAGTGGGTGTAGATGCCCTTGCCGATATTGGCGTCGCCGCCGACCTTGGCGGCGCAAAGCCACTCCAGAAGCTCGACATGGTCAGGGCCTTCGATGTCGACCATGTGGAAGTGAGAGAGGTTGACGATGCCGCAATCCTCGCTCATCGCCAGATGTTCGGCGTTGGAAACACGCCAGAAATGGCGGCTGTCCCATTCGTTTTCACGTACCGGTACGCGGTCGCCGTACTTCTCCAGAAGGTGCTCGTTTGCGGCGTAGCCATGGGCGCGCTCCCAGCCGCCGAGTTCCATGAAGTAGCCGCCGAGCTCCTTTTCGCGCTCGTAGAAGGGCGAGCGCTTGACGTTGCGGCCAGTGGCATAAGGTTCGCGCGTGTGCACGGCGGGGTAATAGATCTTCTGCGCCGCCTCGAAGCAGCGGCCCTCGATGAACTTCTCTTCGAGCTGGTGCGGATAGAAGCGGGAGTAGTCGATCGAGGCGTGGTCGATCTTAGTGCGGCCGTCGGTCATCCAGTCGGCGATCAGCTTGCCGTAGCCGGGACCGTCCTTCACCCAGATGGCGACGCAATACCACAAGCCGCGCACCTTCTGGCTCTCGCCGCAGGAAGGACCGCCGGCGGCCGAAACCTGCAGCAGACCGTTGAAGGAATGGCTCTCGTTATAGCCGAGTTCGCCGAGGATTGGCGTCAGCTCCATGGCGCGCTCGAGCGGCTCGATGATCTGTTCCATCTCGAGGTCACGCTGCGAGGGCGACAGGCGCGCCTCGTGCTTTTCAAGGATGTTACGCGGATGGCAGAGGCGCGGATTGGTGGTCTCGTAATAGCCCCACTCGATCTGGCCGCCCTCGGTGGTCTTCGGGTCGCCGGTGTCGCGCATATAGGCGGAGTTGCCCTGGTCGCGCAGAAGCGGAAAGCCGATTTCCTTACCGGTGCCCTCGAACTCGTTGTACGGGCCGAAGAAGGTGAGCGGGTGGTCGACGGGCATGACCGGCAGATCCTCGCCGACCATTTCGGCGATCAGGCGGCCCCAGATGCCGGCGCAGACGATGACGTGGTCGGCCATGATCGTGCCGCGATGGGTGACGACGCCCTTGATACGGCCGTTTTCGACGATCAGCGATTTTGCCGGCGTGTTGCCGAAGACCTGCAGCTTGCCCGACTTTTCCGCCGCATCGACCAGCTTGCCGGCAACCGTCTGCGAGCGCGGGATGACGAGGCCGGCGTCCGGATCGAACATGCCGCCCATCACCTGATCTTCTTCGATCAGCGGGAACATCGCCTTGATTTCAGCCGGCGAAACATAGTGGGCGCGGGTACCGAAGGCCTTGGCGGAGGAAAGCTTGCGCTTGATCTCTTCCATCCAGACATCGTCACCAGTGCGGGCCACTTCCAGGCCGCCGATGCGGGCGTAGTGGCCCATCTTCTCGAAGAAATCGATCGAATACTGCGTCGTCCAGACCGAGAGATAATCGTGGCTGGTGGTGTAGCAGAAGTCCGAGGCGTGCGCGGTCGAGCCGATATCGGTCGGCACGCCCGACTTGTCGATGCCGACGATGTCATCCCAGCCGCGCTCGATCAGGTGATGCGCGATCGAGGCGCCGACGATGCCCCCCAGCCCGATGATTACGACTTTCGCCTTTTGCGGAAACTCTGCCATTGATTGCGACCCTGGTTGGATTGGATGCCGGATTTTAGGGCGTGACGGATCACGACCAGAGCCTGTCTACGACATAATCATCAAACTGCACGACCAGAGCCGAGCATTTTGCGGATCGCGGAACGAGAGCTGTCGAGACGGTCATGCCACTGATTTCTTGAGAAAAAGCGCCCTCCGCGCCAATCTGATTTCATCTAGCATATCGCAAATGGCGACGCATCCGAATGCGTCATCGCCGTTGCCCTGTTTCTCCGCAGACCGCGCCGTTCGCCATGAAAGATAATCCTATCGGGCAAGATTGACAGCGATGCCTGATCTTAATAAGTTCGGTAACAGAACGAATTAAAAGAGGTCCCCGTGAACGACAGCTTGCGCATCTCCCGGAAGTTCTCCCAGCGCTCCGTCATGGAGGCGATCGTCCAGGGCGGGCCAATTTCGCGTGCGTCGATCTCGAAGCAGACCGGCCTTTCCAAGCAGACCATTTCCGAGATCGTTCGCGGCCTCGAGGAAGAGGGCTGGGTGCAGGAGACGGGGCGCACCAGCGGCCATGTCGGGCGCACGGCCGTCACCTACGAACTGGTGTGCGATGCCGCCTTCATCATCGCCGTCGACCTCGGCGGCACGAAAGTGCGCGTGGCGATCACCGATCTCGCCTGCCAGATCTTTGCCGAAGACACGGCGCCGACCGATCCGCGTGGCGGCCGCTTCGTCGTGGAGCAAATTGCCGCCATGGCCTTTGATGCGGCAGACCGGCAGCAGATTGCCCGCGAGAAGATCCGGCTAGCGGTCGTCGGCGTTCCCGGCGCGCCCTGCAGCGAGACCGGCCGTGTGCTGCTTGCGCCGAATATCGCCGGCTTCGACACGATGGATGTCGTCGGTGCCTTCGAAGAGGTGCTCGGTTTCGGCGCGATGCTCGAGAACGATGTCAATCTCGCCGTCCTCGGCGAAAACTGGCTGGGGCAGGGGCAGGGCATCGACAACCTTGCCTATGTGGCGCTCGGCACCGGTGTCGGTAGCGGCCTGATGGTCGGCGGCCATCTGGTGCGCGGCGTCAGCAATGCCGCCGGCGAAATGGGTTTCCTGCCGCTCGGCGCTGATCCGTTCGAGGCGGAATCGCTGCGCACCGGCGCCTTCGAGCGGGCAGTTGCCTCGCATGGCATGGCGGAGCGCTACGCGGCACTTTCGGGCAACACGGTCACCGTGCCCACCATCTTTGCCAAGGCGGAAGCCGGCGATGCGGCAGCGCTGACGGTGCTGGACGACACGGCGCGGTATCTGGCCGCCGGTGTTGCGGCGATCGCTGCCATCGCCAACCCGCAGAAGGTTATCCTCGGCGGCTCGATCGGGCTTCGTCCGGAAATGCTCGAGCGGGTGAAATCCTTCCTGCCGCAGTGCTTCCCTTATCCGGTCAATGTCGAGACCGGTGAACTCGGCGCGCGCGCCGCAATCATCGGGGCGGCGGCGATCGGGCTCGGTCAGTTGCACAATACTCTCTTCGGGGTCGATGCACCCGACGGTCGGATTTCGCTGCCGCGGGCAAACGTCAACGCGCTTCGGGAGGCGATGTGATGACGATGAATGACGGTCTGGTCGAACGTTTGCGGGCGGTGCTTGACCGCGACGCGGCGGTCGATCTTTTTCGTGGCGCGATCGGGCGTGAGAGCATTACCGGCAACGAGGCGAATTTCGTCGCCTTTCTGGCCGAAACGATGCAGCGCCTTGGCCTTGAAGGCTTGCAAACGGCGGAGTTTTTGCCGGGTCGGCCGAACGTCTGGGCGGAGCGCAAGGGCCGTGGCAAGGGGCCACGCCTATTGTTCATCGGCCATACGGATACGGTGCATGTCGACGGCTGGCGCGAACATTGGGCCGGTACCGAGCGCGAGGATCCCTTCGCCGCACCGATCATCGACGGCGCGGTCTGGGGGCGCGGCTCGGGCGATCTGAAGGCCGGCATCTGCGCGTCGCTGGCGGCGCTGTCGCTGCTCGACAAGGCTGGCGTGGATCTGGCCGGCGACGTGGCCTTTGCGTTCATCGGCGACGAGGAAAGCGGCCAGCCGGGCACCGGCGTTTCGGCCGGTATCAAGGATCTGGTCGGTCGCATCGAAACCGGAGAGATCGAGCGGCCAGATTTCGTCGTCTATGTCGAGCCGACCCGGCTGTCCGTCTATCCGGCGCAGATCGGCTTTTTCATCACCGACATCACGATTACAGGCAAGTCCGCCTATTTCGGCGTACCGGAACTTGGCAAGGATGCGCTGCGCGCCAGCCATGCGGCGATGTCGGCACTCTGGAAACACTCCGACGAAATCGCTGCACGGGCCGAGCACAAGCTGATCGGCCGCAGTTTCCTGCTGATCACGGGCCTTGCCGGCGGCGGCTACATTGCCGTGCCCGAGCGCTGCACCCTGTCGCTGATCCGCAAGCTCCTGCCGGGGGAATCGCTGGACACGGCGGCAGCCGAGATCGAGGCTGCGGTGCGCTCGGCGATCACCGATCCGGAAATCACGGTCGAGTTTTCCTATCCGGCCGGTCGCGACCACGCGCTTGGCGGCACGGCGGCTGAAATCGACGAAACGGCCGGCGAAGTCGGCGCGCTGTCGACCGCCATGGCGGAAGCCATGGCCGGACGCGGGGTGATCGAGGGTGCCCCCTTCTGGTCGGAATCGCCGTTCTTCGTCAACCGCTTGGGCGTGCCTGCCGTCTACTGCGCGCCCGGCGACATCCGCAATTGCCATACCTACGAGGAACGGGTCGAGGTGGAGGAATACCTCGCCGGGATCGTCGGATTTGCCGCCTTCATGGCGCGCTACTGCGGCGTCATGGACTGAACTGCCAAACAAGAGGGAGAACGACAATGATCTTGAAGAAATTGATGGCTGCTGCGCTCGTCAGCGGTTTCGTGCTTGCCGCCAATGCCGCATCCGCCCAGACGGTCGGTCCGTCCGGGGAGACCGCGACGCCGAGCGCCGATGTCGCCTTGACCGATGCCGATATCGGCGCGCTCAAGGGCAAGGGCTACAAGGCAGCGCTGCTGTGGCACACCTCATCCGACTTCACCAATGCCGTTTCGGCCGGTGCCAAGGATGAGTTTGCCCGCGCCGGCGTCGAGATTGCGGTGACGACGGATGCAGGCTTCGACGCCGCCCGCCAGCGTAGCGACATCGAGACCGCGCTTGCCGCCAAGCCGAACGTCATCCTGGCGCTGCCGCTCGATCCGGTCACCTCGGCCGAAGCCTTCCGCCAGGCCGTCACCGATGGCAGCAAGCTGGTTTTCCTCTCCAATCTGCCGAGCGGTTACAAGCAGGGCACGGACTATGCCTCGATCGTCACCGACGATCTCTTCCAGATGGGCAAGCAGGCGGCCGATGCGCTGGCCAAGGCGATCGGCGGCAAGGGCAAGGTCGGCTACATCTTCCATGACGCCAGCTACTATGTGACGAACCAACGCGACCAAGCCTTCAAGTCGACGATCGAGAAGGACTATCCGGATATCAAGATCGTTGCCGAGCAGGGCATCTCCGACCCGGCACGTGCCGAGGAACTGGCAAGCGCGATGCTGCTGCAGAATCCTGATCTCGACGGCATCTACGTGACCTGGGCCGAGCCTGCCGACGGCGTGCTCTCCGCCCTGCGCTCGAGCGGCAATACCAAAACCAAGATCGTCACGCTCGATCTTGCCGAACCGGTGGCACTCGACATGGTCCAGGGTGGCAACGTGACGGCGCTTGTTGCCGACAAGGCCTATGAGCTTGGACGCGCCATGGCTGCGACCGGCCTGAAGTCGCTGCTCGGGCAGCAGACGCCGGCCTTCGTCGTTGCCCCGGCTTTGACCGTCACCAAGGAAAACGTCGCGGACGGCTGGAAGCAGTCGCTCAACCGCGATGCACCGCAGTCGGTGCTCGACGCGGCCAAGTAATCCGGCAGCGAAATAATCCGATGGCCGCCGGGAGAGAGGACGTTTCCGGCGGCACCATCCCAAAGGGAGGCAGAGATGCACAGGGCAGTGAGACATTTCGCGTTGCTGGCGACGGTATTTGCCGCAACATCCGGCTTTGCCGCAGACGGCAAGACCACAGGGCCGCATGGTGAGGCGCCGACGCCCGCGAGCAGCCTGACGCTGACGGCGGAGCAGGAACAACAGATCAAGGACGGCAAATTTACCGCAGCGCTCGTCTGGCACGAGATGAGCGAGTACACCAATGCCGTCAACAGCGGCGCCCAGGACGAATTCAAGCGCCTCGGCGTCGAGGTGGTCGCACAGACCGATGCCGGCTTCGATGCCGCCCGCCAGAAGGCGGATGTTGAGACGGTGCTTGCCAAGAAGCCCTCGATCATCCTGTCGCTGCCGGTCGATCCGGCGACCGCCGCCGTGGTCTACGATCCGGCGCGCACCGCCGGCGTGAAGCTCGCCTTCGTCGACAATTCGCCGGCCGGCTACGAGCATGGCAAGGACTATGTGACGATCGTCTCGGACGACCTGTTCCAGATGGGCAACAAGGCGGCCGTTGCCATGGCGGATGCGCTCGGCGGCAAGGGCAAGCTCGGCTACATCTATCACGACGCCGATTTCTATGTGACCAACCAACGCGACGGCGCCTTCAAGTCGACGATCGAGCAGGACTATCCTGACATGAAGATCGTTGCCGAGGCCGGCATGGCGGATCCGGCCCGCAGCGAGGAAATCGCGCAAGGCATGATCACCCAGAACCCGGATCTCGACGGGATCTATGTGACCTGGGCGGAGCCGGCACTGAGCGTACTTTCGACGCTGCGCGGCGCCGGCAACAGCCACACCAAGATCGTGACGCTCGACCTCAACGAGCCGGCAGCACTCGACATGGTCAAGAGCGGCAACATCGCAGCTCTCGTCGCCGACGAAGCTTACAATATCGGCGTCACCGCCGCGCGCGCCGCGGCAGGGTCTCTGGTCGGCAAGAAGGCCGAGCCTTTCCTGGTCGTCGACTCGCTTGCCGTGACCAAGGCGACCGTCGCCGACGGCTGGAAGAAGTCTCTGAACAAGGACGTACCCGCGACGATCGCGGATGCGATGAAGTGATGAAATGATGCCCGCTGCATGCGTCCCAAATCGTCGTCGATTTGGGACAGAACATGCAGCTTCTCATAGTGCTGCGGCGACCTTTGCGCGTCTGACTGGACGTGCGGCGCCGTAGTGCAGGGGGAGCATTCTCCCTGCCTTCGGAGGAAGAATAATGTCCAGTGCCCATTCCAGCGCGAGCGGCCAGCCGGCAAGCCTCGTCAGCCGCCTCAACCTGCAGCAATACGTCGTCTATCTCGGCTTCCTGGCGATCTTTCTGTTCTTCGCCATCGTGCTTCGGGACAGCGGCTTTCTGACGGTTCGCAACCTGTCGAACATCATGCTGCAGACAGCGCCGGTGACGATCATGGCGATCGGCCTCGTCTTCGTCATGTCGGCCGGCGAGATCGATCTGTCGATCGGCTCGACCGTTGCCGTCTCGGCGCTGGCGGCGGCGGTGACAATCAACGAATACGGCCTGGTGGCCGGCGTCGTCGCCGGGATCGGCGCGGGCCTGCTGGTCGGGCTCCTGAACGGCGCGCTGGTCGCCTATGTCAAACTGCCGTCGTTCCTGGTGACACTGGCGACGCTCGGGCTTTTCGCAGGCGTCTCCCGCTCGATGACGAACCTGCGCTCGATCCCGGTAACCGACAGCACCTTTACCGGCTTCTTCGGCTCGGGCTCGTTCCTCGGTGTTCCCTCGCTGATCTGGTGGACGATCGTCGCGGTCGTCTGCGGCCACATCATCTACCGCGAAACCCGCTTCGGCGCCCATGTGCTGGCGACCGGCGACAACAGCCGTGCGGCGAGCGTGTCCGGCATCAGCGTGCCGCGCATCCGGCTCGCCGTGCTTGTCATCAGCGGCGGTCTCGCGGGGCTTGCCGGCCTGCTCTACGCCGGCCGGCTGCAGGCGGCCAAGTACACCCTTGGCGAGACCGACCTGATGACGGTGATTGCCGCCGTCATCGTCGGCGGCACGCTGCTCAACGGCGGCAAGGGCACGATCATCGGCGCGCTCGTCGGCTCGCTGATGATGGGCATGCTCAACAATGGCCTGATCCTGATGGGCCTTTCCGTTTCCGACCAGATGATCGTTCGCGGTCTTATCATCCTCGCCGCGGTCGCCGTGTCGCTGCGCGAAAAGTCCCGCTGAAGGAGGATTTCATGTTTCTCGACGTTCTGCGCCGCCGCAACCCGGCATTCATCGAAGCGGCGATGGCCCTGCACCAGCAGGGCAAGATCCCGGCCAACGCCTACGTGCTCGACCTCGATACGGTCGAGGGCAATGCGGCGATCATGAGCAACGAGGCCCGTCGCCTCGGCCTGAAGACCTTTGCCATGACCAAGCAGGTTGGCCGCTCCAGCTCGTTCTGTGATGCCGTCCAGCGCGGCGGCATCGATCGTTCGGTTGCCGTCGACATGGCCTGCGCCCGCGCCACCCACAAGGCAGGCTTGAAGGTCGGCCATCTCGGCCACCTGCAGCAGGTCGCGCGCCATGAGGCGGCTGCCGCGGCGAAGACCTTCCGGCCGGACTACTGGACGGTCTTCAACGCCGAGAAGGCTGCAGAAGCGGCAGCCGGTGCCCATGCCGCCGGCTATCGACAGGATCTGCTCGCCCGCATCAGGGCGGAAGGCGACACCTTCTACCGCGGTCATGAAGGCGGGTTCGATGCCAGCGACGTTGCTGCGGTTGCCGATCGCCTCGACGGCCTCGCCGGTGGCCGTTTTGCCGGCATCACCACGTTTCCTGCGCTGCTCTTCGATCATGAAAGCCGCAAGGTGAAGCCGACGCACAACCTGGCAACGCTCTCGAAAGCGGCCGAGGCGCTGGCCAAGGCCGGGCGGACAGGGATCGAGGTGAACGCACCGGGCACGACCTCCAGCGTCATGCTGCCGGCCCTTGCCGAAGCGGGTGCGACGCAATGTGAGCCGGGCAACGGCCTGCATGGCACCACCGCGCTGCACGTGATGGAAGACCTGCCGGAACTGCCGGCGGTGCTCTACCTTACCGAGGTCTCCCATCTCTCGGGCGGCAAGGCCTATTGCTTCGGTGGCGGCTTCTACATCGACCCGATCTTCCCGGATTACGACGTCAAGGCGATCGTATCGACTGAGCCGACCACGGCTGCATCGGCGCTTCGAAGCGTCGAAGTGCCGCCACCCTCGGCGATCGACTATTACGCGATGATCGACGCCAGTGGACCGGCTGCGCCCAAGCCTGGCGATACGGCGGTGTTCGGCTTCCGCGGGCAGGCCTTCGTCACGCGCGCTTATGTCGTCGGCGTGTCGGGCATCTCCAAGGGCGCACCGAAGGTGGAAACGATCGAAAACGGTTTCGGCGAAACCGCAGCCTGGCCGGTTTGAGGGGGGATGACCGTGAACACGAATTCCGCAAACGAACCGGTCCTGAAGCTCAAGGACATCCGCAAGACCTTCGGCGGCGTCACCGCGATCGAGAACTTCTCGCTGGAGGTCCGTCCGGGCGAGATCGTGGCGCTCGTCGGCGACAACGGCGCCGGCAAGTCGACGCTGATCAAGATTATCTCCGGCGTCTACACGCCGACCTCGGGTACGATCACCATCGAGAACCAGACCGTGGCGATGTCGAACGCCACCATGGCGCGGGCTCATGGCATCGAGGTCGTCTATCAGGACCTGGCACTTGCCGACCAGCAGACGGTCTACATGAACATGTTTCTCGGCCGCGAGCCGGTAAACCGTTTCGGCCTGCTCGACCGTCGCCGGATGATTTCCGAGACGGAGACGCTGGTGAAGGAACTGGATGTCCGCATCCCCTCGGCCCATGCGACGATCCGCGACCTCTCGGGCGGGCAACGCCAGGGCGTCGCCATTGCCCGCGCCACCCATTGGGCGAGCAAGCTGATCCTGCTCGACGAACCGACGGCGGCACTCGGCGTTGCCGAAACCGCCAAGGTCGAGGAGATCGTGGAATCGCTGAAGAGCCGCAATATCGGCGTACTGATCATCAGCCACAGCCTCGATCAGGTGTTCAAGCTATCGGATCGCATCTGCGTCCTGCGTCGCGGCAAGCAGATCGGCATTCGCGAGACGGCGAAGACCGACAAGAACGAGATCATCGCGATGATCACCGGGCTTCAGCAACACTGAGGCACAAAGCAGCCAGCGCCGCCGCCTGCTCGGGCGGCGCCGCTTTCATGCTCACGGCGCCGCGCCGAAGAAGGTGAGGCGGGTGAAGAGCACGTAGTGCGATTCCGAGACCATCAGCGCCACGAAGACCAGCACCAAAAGCGGTGGCAGCAGGATGGCGTAGATCAGCGCCAGCCGCTCCCAGGCCATGTGCATGAAGATCGCCACGATCAATCCCGCCTTCAGCACCATGAAGATCAGGATCAGCGACCACCTGAGATAGCCTTGTAGCCCGACATAGTCGACGAGGTAGGAAAAGGTGCTGAGCACGAAGAGCAGCAACCAGACGACCAGGTAGAGGCCGATCGGATGCTGCTGGTGGGTTTGTGCGTGGCCTTCCGCTTTTGCTGCCGGTGCCGCGTGGGTGTGAACAGTCGTTTCCGTCATGGCCATGCCTCACCACAGATAGAAGAATGCGAAGATGAAGACCCAGACGAGGTCGACGAAGTGCCAGTAGAGGCCGGTGATCTCGACGATCTCGTAGTGTCCTCTTCGGCTCGTGAAAAAGCCGCGCCGTTCGGTGTCGAAATCGCCGCGCCACACTTTTCGCGCGATGATCAGCAGGAAGATGACGCCGATCGTGACGTGGGTGCCGTGGAAGCCTGTGATCATGAAGAAGGTCGAGCCGAATTGGGCCGCTCCCCAAGGATTGCCCCACGGGCGCGCACCCTCGGTGATCAGCTTCGTCCACTCGAAGGCCTGCATACCGACGAAGGTGGCGCCGAAAAGGGCGGTCAGAAGCATGAGAAGTGCGGTCTTCTTGCGATCGCGCCGGTAGCCGAAGTTGACGGCCATGGCCATCGTGCCGCTCGAGGTGATCAGCACGAAGGTCATGATGGCGATCAGGATCAGCGGCACGTCCGAGCCGCCGATGTGCAGCGCGAAGACCTCGCTCGGATTGGGCCAGGGCACGGCCGTCGACATGCGCGCCGACATGTAGGCGATGAGGAAACAGCCGAAGACGAAGGTGTCGCTCAAGAGGAAGATCCACATCATCGCCTTGCCCCAGGAGACGTTCTTGAACGTCCGCTGGTCCGACGCCCAGTCTGCGGCAAAGCCCGCAAGTCCCGCCGGGCGGTGGAGCGGCTCTCGGACAGGCGAATGTGTCTCGGCGGACATGCCTTGGCTCCTTCAGGTCAAGAGGGATCGGCAGAGCTCGACGAAGTCGTTGGCCCAGCCGGAAAAGAGCGCGTAGAGCACCAGCCATACGGCCAGCATGAAATGCCAGTAGGTGGCGCAGAGCGTGATCGACAGCACGGCCTTGTCGCCCATCGCGCCGGCGCGCGTCTTGACGATGACCCGCGTCAGGGCGAACAGGCCGCCGAGAATGTGCAGGCCATGCATGCCCGAGATCATGTAGAAGAAGCTGTTGGCCGGATTGTCGGCGAGCAGGAAGCCGGCGTCAGAGAGTTCGCGCCAGGCAAAGACCTGGCCCGCAAGGAAGGCGAGACCGGCGGCAAGCGCTGCGATCATCGCCGTGCGGCTCGCCTCTTCACGATGCTGTTCGGCAGTCACGCGGGCCGCATGCAGGAGCAGGCTGCCGAGTGCGAGGATGGCGGTGTTCAGCCACAGGATCTTCGGCATCGGCGTCGACCACCAGTCGGTGGAGGCCATGCGCATGAAGTAGGCGCTGATGAAGAGGGAGAAGAGTGCTGCGACGACGGCGAGGAAGACGCCGAGGCCGATTTTTGCAGGCGGGATCGAAGGCCTGCCGAGTGGGCGCGGGTCGTGGGCGTGGCCGACCTCCAGCCAGGGTTTCGAGAACAGCCGCTGCCGGCTGAGCCACCAGGCGGCGATCGCGAAGATCACCGCCAGGAAGACGAGGGTGACGTTCATGAGGCACCCTCCGGCGCGTGGCCTACCGGACCCGGCTCAGTTTGCGGAATGAAATCCTCCGCAGCTCCCGGCACGCTGTAGTCATAGGGCCAACGGTAGACGACCGGCAGCTCCTTGCCCCAGTTGCCGTGGCGCGGCGGCGTTTCCGGCGTCTGCCATTCGAGCGTTGTTGCCCGCCAGGGATTGCCGCCGGCCTCGCGGCCATGGCGGATGCTCCAAATGAGGTTGAAGAGGAAGACGATCTGGGCGGCACCGACGATCAGCGCCATGATGGTGATGAACTCGTTGAGCGTGTGGGCGGACGCCGGCACGAAGGCCGTCTCGCCCATCTCGTAATAGCGGCGCGGAACACCGATCAGCCCGAGATAGTGCATCGGGAAGAAGATCAGATAGGCGCCGACGAAGGTGACCCAGAAATGGATCTGCCCCATGGCCTGATTGAGCATGCGGCCGGTGATCTTCGGATACCAGTGATAGATCGCCCCGAAGATCACCATGATCGGCGCGACACCCATGACCATGTGGAAATGGGCGACGACGAACATCGTGTCGGAGAGCGGCACGTCGACGACGACGTTGCCGAGGAAGAGGCCGGTCAGCCCGCCATTGACGAAGGTCACGATGAAGGCGAGCGCAAAAAGCATCGGCAGCGTCAGGTGGATGTCGCCACGCCAGAGCGTCAGGACCCAATTGTAGACCTTGATCGCCGTCGGCACGGCAATGATCAGCGTGGTCGTTGCGAAGAAGAAGCCGAAATAGGGGTTCATGCCGCTGACATACATGTGGTGCGCCCAGACGATGAAGGAGAGCGCGCCGATGATCACGATCGCCCAGACCATCATGCGGTAGCCGAAGATGTTCTTGCGGGCGTGGGTGCTGATGAGATCCGACACGATGCCGAAGGCGGGAAGCGCCACGATGTAGACCTCGGGATGGCCGAAGAACCAGAAGAGGTGCTGGAACATGATCGGACTTCCGCCGCCATGCTGCAGCTGTTCGCCCATCTCGACGATCGCCGGCATGAAGAAGCTGGTGCCGAGCACCCGGTCGAACAGCATCATGACGCAGGCGACGAAGAGGGCGGGGAAGGCGAGCAGCGCCATCACCGTCGCGGTGAAGATGCCCCAGACTGTGAGCGGCATGCGCATCAGCGTCATGCCGCGCGTGCGACCCTGGAGCACGGTGACCACGTAGTTAAGCCCGCCCATGGTGAAGCCAATGACGAAGAGGATGAGCGAGGACAGCATCAATATGATGCCCCAGTCCTTGCCGCCGGGCGTTCCGGACAGAACCGCCTGGGGCGGATAGAGCGTCCAGCCGGCGCCGGTCGGTCCGCCCGGCGCAAAGAAGCTGGCGACGAGCACGAGGACGGCGAGCAGATAGAGCCAGTAGCTCAGCATGTTGGCATAGGGAAAGACCATGTCGCGCGCGCCGAGCATCAGCGGGATCAGGTAGTTGCCGAAGCCGCCGAGAAACAGCGCGGTCAACAGATAGATCACCATGATCATGCCGTGCATGGTGATGAACTGGTAGTAGCGCTCGGCATCGATGAAGGCGAAGGCGCCGGGAAAGCCGAGCTGCAGCCGCATCAGCCAGGAGAGCACCAGGGCGACCATGCCGATGGCGATCGCGGTCGAGGCATATTGCACGGCGATGATCTTAGCATCCTGGCTGAAGACATAACGCGTCCACCAGCTATGGGGATGATAGAGCTCCACGTCCTCCACTTCCGCGGGGCCAATCTGTTCGCCCGTGCTATGCCGGATATCGACCATCTGCGAGAACCTCCCAACACCGGATCATCTCGATCCAACGCCTTGAACCTGCAATTCCGAACGTCCAACAATGGAATTGCGTCTCCTCACGTGCGGGACGCGGGCGGATACCGCGAGCACTTTTCCTCATCCCGCTTGGCCGTCGGGGCGCCTCTATTGCGCCGGGGCGGCATTTAATGCCTGCGCCGTTTCCTTCGTCTGCACTCCTGCTTGTGCCTGCAGCTGCGAGAAGGTTTGCTGCTGCGAAAGCCAGGCCTGATAGTCCTCCGCACTGTCGACGACGACGGTGCCGCGCATCTGCGGGTGACCGACGCCGCAAAGCTCCGCGCACAGGACCTCGAACGTGCCCGTGCGGGTGGGCGTCAGCCAGAAATAGGTGACCATTCCGGGCACCATATCCATCTTGGCGCGGAACTCCGGCACGTAGAAATCATGCAGCACATCGACGGAGCGAAGCAGCATCTTGACCGGTTTGCCGACTTCCAGATGCAATTCGCCGCCCTCGATGACGACGTCGTCAAGCGCTGCCGGATCGTTGCGGTTGAGGCCGAGCGAGTTCTCCGGCGTGATGTCGCGGGTCTCGGAAGTGCCGAGCTTGCCGTCGGCGCCGGGGAGCCGGAAGCTCCACAGCCATTGCTGGCCGACGACCTCAACCTGGGCCGCTCCATCGGGAACGGTCACGAACTGGTGCCAGACGAAAAGGCCGGGGGTGAGCATGGCGGCGACGCCGAGAGTCGTGCCGCCGGCAAGCCACCCTTCGAGCTTGCGGTTTTCCGGTTCATAGGCCGCCCGGTTTCCCGGGCGATGGCGAAAGCGGAGCACGCAATAGGCCATGAAAAGAACCACGGCGACGAAGACGACGCCGGTAATCCAGAAGGTGATGATCAGCGTATTGTCGATGTAACTCCAGTTGGACGCGATCGGTGTCCACCACCACGGGCTCAACAGATGAAACAATACCGATCCGACGGCCAGTAAAACCAGAATAACGACCACGGCCATTTCTGTCCCTCCTCGCCGCTGGCGGCTGTGGGCATGAAGACGCAATCCGTAGATCTCTGCTGCACGTTTTCCTTGGTCGTCGTCGATCCAGGGATGAAAACATGCAGGAATTCAAAGTTCTACAGCGACCTCTCTGCGTCTGGTCAGGCGCGCGGCGCTGTAGATGCAATTATTGCACGAACGTCCAATAGTCGCAATTCGCCGCCGACGTGGCGAGCGGCGGTTGCGTTTCGTCTTTTCAGCCTACTGCGAATACTGCTTGAGATAGGCGAGAAGATTGGAGATGTCCGTGTCGTCCTTCAGCCCGACGAAGGCCATTTTCGTGCCCTTCACCTTGGCCTTGGGATTGTGCAGATAGTCGCGCAGCGTCGTCTCGTCCCAGACCAGACCACCCTTGCCGGCATCGACCATAGCCGTGGAGTAGCTGAAGTTGGGATGGGTGCCGGCGGTTCGCCCCAGGACATGGTTGAGCGAGGGCCCGACCTTGTTGGTATCGCTGTCGACGATATGGCAGACGGCGCATTTCTTGAAGACCGTGGCTCCGGCCGTGGCATCACCCTCTTGCGCGAGGGCGGCGAGCGGACAGAGCAAGGTTGTCGAAAAGGCAAGGGCAACAACAAGAATTCGCATGACACTTCCTCAAAATCGCCGGGCGCAGGCAAGGAAGGCTATCGTCAATCTGTCGTTTTGGCGGTGCTTGCTTCTCTTAAGTTGGCGCCACGGCGGTTGATACTTGCGACACCGAAACGGTACGCCTCGTCCTCAGGAAGTCAACCGGCGGCGTCGGCCAGTTCGCCGACGCCGCCTAATTTTTCACCATGGCCGGTGTCGGCAATCAGACGCGATTGCCGTCGGCATCGAAGAAGTGCAGCCGTTCGACGGGCAGGCGCACGGGCAGCGAGCCGGAAACGTTGAGGAACCGGCGGTCGTTGGTAAACGCCTTGAAGCCGGCACGGCCGAAGGAAAGATGCAGGATGATGCCGAAGCCGGTCGGCTCGACCAGGTCGACATTGGCCTTCAGCGCATCCGGG
This sequence comes from Ensifer sp. LBL, assembly GCF_050435225.1. NCBI lineage: Bacteria > Pseudomonadati > Pseudomonadota > Alphaproteobacteria > Hyphomicrobiales > Rhizobiaceae > Ensifer > Ensifer sp. LBL. The sequence goes on from NZ_JBNDJY010000004.1 coordinate 21,386, forward strand.
CCTTCGACGCCGATCTCCACATGTTCCGGCCGGATACCGAGCGTCGCCTTGCCGCCGTCGGCGAGGGCAGGATGCGGCTGAGCCGGGATGACGATGCCACCATCTGTTTCGAAGCGGGGAGTGGTGCCGTTTCGGTAGGTGCCCTCGAAGAAGTTCATGCCGGGCGAGCCGATGAAGCCGGCGACGAAGAGATTGGCCGGCCGGTCATAGAGGTCGAGCGGGCTTCCGACCTGTTGTACGAAGCCGCCGTTCATGGCGACGATGCGGTCGGCGAGCGTCATGGCCTCGATCTGGTCGTGCGTGACGTAGATCGAGGTGGCGCCGAGATCCTTGTGCAGCTTCTTGATTTCGGCGCGCATCTGTTCGCGCAGGCGAGCGTCGAGGTTCGAGAGCGGCTCGTCGAACAGGAACGCCTTGGGTTCGCGAACGATGGCACGGCCCATGGCGACGCGCTGGCGCTGGCCGCCCGAGAGCGCGCGCGGACGGCGCTCGAGCAGCGGATCGAGCCCGAGCTTGGCGGCTGCCCCTGAAACGACGCTTGCGATCTTCTCCTTGGCGGTCTTCCGGAGCCTCAGGCTGTAGCTCATATTCTTGGCGACCGACATATGCGGATAGAGCGCATAGGACTGGAACACCATCGCGATGTCGCGGTCCTTTGGCGCCAGCTCGTTGACGCGTTTGCCGGCGATGCGGATCTCGCCCGAGGTGACGCTTTCAAGGCCGGCGATCATGCGCAGAAGCGTGGATTTGCCACAACCGGACGGGCCGACGAGCACGACGAACTCGCCGTCGCCGATCTTGAGATCGACGTCGTGCAGGACCGGGTGGATGCCGTAGGATTTCTGGATATTGGCGATATCGATGGAAGCCATGAGAGCAATCCTCAGCCTTTGACCGCGCCGGCCGTGAGGCCCTGGACGAGATAGCGTTGAATGAGCAGGAAGAAGAGGCAGGCGGGGATGAGCGCGAGCACGCCGGCAGCCATCATCTGCCCGAAGTCGACGGAGAACTTCGACACGAAGGACAAAAGTCCAACCGGGAAGGTCGCCTGGTCGTTGCCGGAGATCAGCATCAGCGAGAACAACAGCTCGCTCCACGCCGCGGTGAAGACGAAGCCGAGTGTGGCGGCGATGCCGGGCAGCGTCAGCGGCAGGATGATCTGGCGGAAGGCGACGAACTGTGTTGCGCCATCGATCATCGCCGCTTCCTCCAGGTCCTTCGGAATGCCGTCGAAGAAGGACTGCATCAGGAAGGTGGCGAAGGGCACGTTGAAGGCGGTGTAGACGATAACGAGGCCGGTCAGGCTATTGGTGAGGCCCATCGGCGAGAGGATCTTGAAGATCGGCGCGACCAGCATCACCAGCGGGAACATCTGTGTTAGAAGCATCAGCGCCACCAGCCAGTACTTGCCGCGGAAGTTGAAGCGCGACAGCGCGTAGCCCGAGAGCGAGGCGAGAATGGTGACGATGACGGCAGTCGAGCCCGAGACGATCAGGCTGTTCTTGAAGAAGACAGGAAAGGCGCTGTGGCGGAGCACGAAGTCGAAATGCTCGAGGCTGGCGCGCGACGGCCACATCCGAATGCCTTCGGAATAGAGCAGGTCGTTCGGCGTGACCGCGACCTTCAACAGCCAATAGAGCGGGAAGAGCGCAAACGCGATATAGGCAAGGATTGCCAGCCGGTGCGCGATCATGAGGAAAAGCGGTTTGGCGCGCATCGGTTCAATCCTTGCTCAGGAGCCATTGGCGCAGGATGACGATCAGCATCGAATAGGCGAGCAGCAGCGCCAGCAGCACCAGCGCGATCGCCGAGGCGTAACCGAAATCCAGCCGCTTGAAGGCCTGGGTGAAGATGTAGCTGGCGACGATCTGGGTGCGATCGGCCGGTCCGCCATTGGTCATGACGATGATCAGGTCGGCGAAGTTGGAGATCCAGACGGTGCGCAACAGGATGGTGATGGCGATCGTCGGCGCGAGGAATGGCAGGGTGATCGAGAGGAAGCGCTGGACCGGGCCGGCGCCGTCAATGCTTGCGGCCTCATAGAGGTCGCGCGGGATCGCCTGGAGGGCGGCTAGCAGCGTGATGGCGAAGAAGGGAATGCCCCACCAGACATTGGCGACGATCGGCCCCCACATGGCAAGCTGCGGGTCGGACAGGATGTTGTGCGGCTCGCTCATGAGGCCGAGCGCGTAGAACCAGTGCGGCAGGGGGCCTACGACCGGATTGAACAGCCAGGCCCAGTTGAGGCCTGCAAGGAAACTCGGCACCGCCCAGGGCAGGAAGACGAGAGCCTGGGCGAGGCCGCGGCCATAGAAGGGTTTATCGAGCAGCAGGGCCAGGATCAGGCCGAAGACGAACTGGAAGAACACAGAGGCGCCGGTCCACCACAGCGTATTGCGCAGCGCCCGGTAGAAGGCCTGATCCTCCGACAGCGCCCGGAAGTGATCGAGGCCGATATAGGCGCCGGAGAACGGATTCAGGAGCTGAATATCGCGGAAGGCGTAGGAGACGCCGAGCACCAGCGGCACCAGCATCACGGTGACGATCAGGATCAGCGCCGGCGCGCCATAGAGATAGGGTGCGGCGCCATCGGCGATGCGCTTCTTCAGCGGCGTCCTGCTTGCCGGCAGGCCGCTTTGGCGGGCGACATAGGCCATCGATCGAAATTTCCCCTGTGCGGCCGCCGGTTTTTCGGGCGTGCCTCGATTCTAGGTCGGAGCGGAAAGGGCGGAGACCGCGCCCACTTTGTTCCGCGCGAGATCAAACGGCCGGCGGCGGAAAGCCGCCGGCCGAAGGCTTACTTCTTGCTGGCAAGGAACTTCTGCTGCGCCTTGGTCAGGTAGTCTGCCCACTGGTTGGCGAGCTGTTCCGGCGTGATGTCGCCGAGCAGCGCTTCCTGGGTCGTCTTGATGGCGAGCGAATCCTTGAAGAAGGCGAATTCCTCGAGGTAGGTCGGCATGACCGTCAGGACGACGTCCTTGTCGGCGAGTTCGTCGAACCAGCCCTTGAACTGAGCGCTGGCATAGAAGGGGTCCTTCTCGGCCGACTTGTGCACCGGCAGCGCGCCGGTGCGCTTGTTCCACTCGATGTTGCCTTCCGGCCCTTCGAGGGTTTCGATCAGCTTCCAGGAGAGATCCTTGTTCTGGCTTGCAGACAGCATCGACCAGCCGGCAAAGCCGATGGTGGTGAACGCCTTGCCGCTTGGGCCCTTCGGCATGGTAGTGACGCCAAAATCTTCCGATTTCATGCGCTCGGCAATGGCGATCAGCGCATCCGGATCCTGGTCGAGGAAGGCGCAGGTGCCGCTGTAGAAGCCGGCGACGATTTCGTTGAAGCCCCAGTTGACGCTGTCCTTCGGTGCCAGCCCGTTCTTGTAGAGGTCGATCACCCAGGTCAGACCCTTGACCCAGCCTTCGCTGTTCATGGTCGAGGTGCCGTCCTCGTTGAAGAACGTGTTGCTGCCGGCCATCGTCGCGCCGAACATCACCCAGCCGTTGAGGCCGCCCGGGCCGCCGCGCAGGCAGTAGCCGGATTTGCCAGGAAGCTTGGAGACGGCTTCGGATGCCTTGACGAAATCGTCCATCGTCTTCGGCGGCTCGCTGACGCCGGCTTCCGACAAGAGCTTCTTGTTGTAGAACATCGCGCGCAGATAGAAGCCGTAGGGCAGCATGTAGGCGGTATCGTTGATGTCGCGGCCGAGTTCGAGCGCGCGCTCCGTTAGCCCGCCCGTGTGCTCCCACTTGGCGAGATAGGGCTCGAGGCTTTCGAGCATGCCGTTGTTGGCATAGAGCGACAGCCAGGTGTCGGGCATTTCCATGACGTCAGGCAGTTCGCCGGCCGAGACCATGGTCGCGAATTTCTGGAAGGCTTCGCCCCAGGGAAGCGAGATGATCTCGACCGTCGTGCCAGGGTTGGCGGCCTCGAACTTGGCGACGATCGACTTCAGCGTCTCGGTGCGCTCCGGGCTGGTGATGACTTCGACCAGTTTCAGCTTGGTGTCGGCGAGCGCGCTTCCGGCCATCAGGGTGGCGAGAAGCGTGGCAGTGATCAGTTTTTTCATTTTATGTTCCCTCTTTTCTTCGTTGGTTTGCTTCAAAGTGGGGAGAAGCGGGACCTTGATCCCGCCCCTGTCAGTCAGTCGAAGCGACGGTGAGCGCCGCTTCGAGATCGCTCCAGAGGGCCTCCGTTCCCTCCAGACCGACATGCAGCCGTACCGACCGCGGCGAGATGCCGAAGGCGGCCGCGGAATTCGGCTGGGCTTTCTGCGACAGCACGACTTCGCCCGGCACGATGAGGCTTTCGTGTCCTCCCCAGGAAACGCCGAGCTTGAAGAGTTCGAGATGATCGGCGAAGCGCCGGACGTCCACGCCCTCGCGGAAGATGAAGGAGAAAAGGCCGGATGTGCCGGAGAGACCAGGCGGCAAGGTGTTGCCGAGGCCGGGATGGCAGACTTTTTCAACCAGCGGATGGGCCTGCAGCCGCCGCGCGACTTCAAGCGCCGAGCGTTCGTGCGACTTCATGCGGATCGGCAGGGTGCGCAGGCCACGGATCAGGAGCCAGGCGTCGAAGGGCGAGAGCTTGCCACCGAGATAGGGATAGGCTTCCGAGCGGATGCGGCCGATCAGTTCCTTCGATCCGGTGACGACGCCGGCGACGACATCAGAGTGACCGCCGAGATACTTGGAAGCCGAGTGGATGACGAGATCGACGCCGAGCGAGATCGGCTGCTGGAAGATCGGGCTTGCCCAGCTGTTGTCGATCGCGGTGATGATGCCCTGGTTCTTGGCAAGGCGGGCAAGGGAAGCGACATCGTGGGTGTCCATCACCCAGCTCGTCGGGCTTTCCATGTAGAAGAGCTTGGCGCCGGGTAGCGCCTTGGCGACCGCTTCCTCGTCGCGGCCGTCGACATAGGTTACCTCGATCTTCATGCGCTTCAGATGCGTGCCGAAGAGCCGGAAGGCATCAGGGTAGACGTGGTTGACGGCGACGATGCGATCGCCCGGCTCGACGAAGGAGAGCACCGTGGAGGAGATCGCCGACATGCCGCTCGCAAAGCCGATCGCGTCCTCGCCGCCTTCGAGTTTCGCCAGCATCTCCTCGAACATGCGCACGGTCGGGTTGAGGCCACGGGTATAGATCGGCCGCACGCGCTCGCCCCGATAGGAGGCGACCATGTCGTCATAGTCCTTGAAGGTGAAAAGCGAAGTCTGCACGATCGGCGGCACCACTGCGTCGAAGGCGTGGCCCTCGTCATGCGCGACGATCAGCGAGGCGTGGTCGAACGGATCGAGGCCGTTGGTCATTTGGACATTTCCTTGATGTCTTCCTCGACGATCGCGAGGATTTTCAGCGTTTCTTCGCGCGCCGTCTCAGGGTCCTGAGCGGCGATCGCGTTGAAGAGGGTGCGGTGGAACGGGAAGGAGCGACGGGCGAAGTCCGTTCGATCGAAAGGATGGTCCCAGAAGCGCTCGAAGGCCTCGCGCATCTGTTCGAGCAGCTGGCGAAACAGCGGATTGTGGGTGGCGTCGTAGATCGCCAGGTGAAAGGCGAGGTCTTCCGGCCCCGACGTGCCCTTGGCGATATGGACGCGTTCCATCTCGTTGAGCTTGATTTCGATGATCTTCAGGTCGTCTTCGGTGCGCCGGCGGGCGGCGACCATGTTAGCCTCGACCTCGATGCCCCGGCGCACTTCGAGCGTCATCAACAGCACGTCACGCAGATGCGCGGTGTCGAGCGTCAGCGGCATATGGACGGTGGCGCCGGAGATCGTGCGCAAGAGATAGGTACCGCTGCCCTTGCGTGCCTCGACGACGCCGAGTGCCTGGAAGTGGCGGATGACTTCGCGGATGGTCGAGCGGCCGACAGCCAGCGCCGTCATCAGTTCGCGCTCGGCCGGCAGGCGCTCGCCGGGTTTGAGGCCCGATTGTTCGATGTAGTCAGCCAATGCGGCAATCACCTGCTGGGCCCGGTCGGCCGGGGGCAGGGGCATCAGTGCCGCTCTTGCCGGTTCATTCATTCGGCTCCCTCCCCAGAGGCCAAATTGGTCTGACATCTCACCAATATGATCAAGCTGGTTGGGGTCGTCAAGCAAGAACTGATAGATGCACAGCGGTTGACCCCGCCCGCCTCAGGCGTAGACAAGGGAGGCAAGGAGCTCTGGTGATGATGAAATCGGAATATCAGTTCGTGGTCGCAGCCGTGCTCGGCGCATTCTTCGTCATGGCGACGGCTGCGGGGGATGCCGAAGCGCAGATGCGGACGCGGAAGGGCGAGTATTACGAGGGGATCCAGCGCAAGCCCTATGGTTATTACTGGATCTGGCCGCCGGTCGAGCAGCAGCAGCCCGTCTACAAGAAGCAACCTGGCAAGAAGGGGAGCGAGGTGGCGAAGCCGCGCAAGCGGCCGGTTCAATAGCCGCAAGGCTGGCAAAAGCGCAAAGAGAAGCGGCGCCCTGGGGCGCCGCAACTTCGATCAGACCTTCGCGACGTGAACGTCGCGGGGAAGCGAGGAGAGAACCTCCGGCCCATCCTCGCGCAGGATGACGATATCCTCGAGGCGGATGCCGAAGCGACCGGGCAGATAGATGCCAGGCTCGATGGAGAAGACCATTCCTTCTTCCAGCACGGTTTCCGAGGTCGCGGTGATGTAGGGTGGCTCGTGACCGTCGATGCCCATACCGTGGCCGGTGCGGTGAACGAAGTACTCGCCGTAGCCGGCGTCCGAGATCACTTTACGGGCGGCAGCATCGACCTCTTTGGCGAGAACGCCCGGACGAGCCGCCTTCAGGGCCGCCTGGACAGCTCTTTCGACGATCGTGTGGATCTGCCCGTAGCCTTCGGGCGCGCGGCCGACGATTGCCATGCGGGTAATATCGCTCGGGAAGCCCTGTTTGCGGCCGCCGATGTCGATGACGACGGCGTCGCCTTCCTCGATCACCCGCTCGCCCGCCGAATGATGCGGGAAGGCACCATTGCCGCCCGCGCCGACGATCCAGAAGGCGGGTGCTGCACCTTCCGATGCGAAGTGCGCGCGGATGTCGGCGGCCAGTTCCTTCTCCGTCATGCCCGGACGGATCTTGGAAAACGCCGCCTGCATGGCGCGGTCGGCGATGCCGGCGTTCATCTTCAGCAGTGCGTATTCGCTCTTGTCCTTGCGCATGCGCAGGCTCCCAAGCGTTGCCGGGGTGAATTCGCGGGCGGTATCGGCGGGCAGCGCATCGATGAGCAGCAGCGCGAAATCTGCGCGCATGGTTTCGTCGAGCACGACGCGGCCGGGCTTTGCGGCGCCGACATCGGCAAGCGCTGCGGTCAGGGCGTCGCTCGGGCCAATGTCGTCGGCCCAGTTGTGGAAGGCGATATCGGTGTGCTCGCGCGTGCCTTCGGCATTCAGCGCCGGCATCAGGAATGCTTCCTTTTCCGGGCCGATGAGAAGCAGGCACGGACGTTCGTCGGGATGCGGATGGTAGCCGATCAGCCAATCCATGTGCGATCCCGGGGCCAGCGCGACGAGGCCGACATTGCTTTCGGCCATCGCGCGGCGGAGCGCCGCAAAACGGCTCTTGGTGAATTCTTTCATGGTGTTTCCAATTCTGGCTTGAGAAAATCAGATGCCGCCAACCGGTCAGGCGGCTGTGGTCGAAGTGATGGGTGAAAGGAGCGCCGGAGATCGGCGCAAAGTCGGCTATGGGGAATGCTTGAGGCCCGCGCCGGTCTTGCGGCGGGACCTGGACCTTTGGCTCTTCAAGCGGACTCCTCCCCCTCGAATGCACGAACATGAAGCCGGGAACTGCTCGCTTCCCGTCACTATGCGTCTGTATTTGCACGACTTTGGTGCCGTGATTGAACGTTGTCAATACGGAATTTTAGTAATACTAAAATTTTGACGGCAGTGATCTCACGCGGCCAAGCGCAGCAACCGCGCGACCGCCTGCTGGTCGAAGCCACCAATGCCTTCCCGGATATCGGCGGCGATCGCGTCGGCAACGGCATCCTCGTCGCGGCGCCTCAGCGCCTCGATCGCCTCGCGGTGGCGATCGACGACGTAGAGTTCGGTCACGTGTTCCATGGCGATCCCGAGGATCGGGCCGAGCTGCAGCCAGACACTCTCGATCAGCGGCATGGCGACCGCGTCGGGATTGGCCGTGTAGATCATCCGGTGAAACGCCTGGTTGGCGATCAGCGCCGCCACCTTGTCACCCCGACGGATCTCCGTCTCGATGCTGTCGTCGATCGCCATGATCTTCTCGATCTGGCGTTCGGAGAGATGGGCGACGGCCCGGCGTGCGGCATGGCTTTCGAGCGCGATGCGCAACGAGATCAGTTCCTCGAACCGGGCAGGGGTGATGTGCGGCACGACGATGCGGCGGTTTTCGAGGAACTGCAGCGCGCCGATCGAAGTGAGTTGTCGCAAGGCCTCGCGCACCGGAGTGGGGCTGCTTTCAAGCGCCTCGGCCAGGCCGCGGATCGTGACGGAAGTGCCGGGTCGGAACGCGCCGACCATGATCGCCTGGCGCAGCCGATGAAAGGCATAGTCGTGCGTCGTCATGCCATCGGGGCGCACCAGCGGCGGTAAGACAAGGGGTTTCAAGTGCGCATGTCCTTTTGCCCGAATTGCGATGGTTTTCTCATCAGCGAGAGCGGCGTTTGGCAAACGCCTGCATACACTTTTGCGCGCCCCGCTCTACGTCAAATGCCTGATAGCACTGCCGCTGCTTGACTCCAATTCCTGAATTATGTCAACTTTCTGAAAATGTGATCACAAAAAGAGATTTGCGATATGTCGCTCGACGCGGAAGATCCCAGCGCATTCAAGGCATGGCTCGAGCAGAACGGGCCGATCGAAAGCATCCAGGCGGTCGTCTGCGACCTCAACGGCATCATGCGGGGCAAACGCGTGCCGGTGGAGCAGGCGGGCAAGGTTCTCGGCGGCGGCATCCGCATGCCGCTCTCGATCGTCGGCGTCGACGTGTGGGGCGAGGACATCATCAACAGCGAGCAGGTGTTTGCGAGCGGCGACCGGGACGGTATTTGCGGCGTCACCGGCCGCGGCGCGCTGCCGGTCAACTGGACCTCGCGGCCGAGCGCGCTTGTGCCGCTGTGGCTGCAGCTCGAGGACGGCAAGCCGTTTCTTGCCGATCCGCGCCAGGCCCTGGCGGCGGTCGTGCGGGAATACAAGGAGCTCGGCCTTCGCCCCGTCGTCGCGACCGAACTGGAGTTTTACCTGATCGATCCTGAGCCCGACAGCGCGGTGCCGCCGATCTCGCCCTATACCGGCAAGCGTCTCGATTCCGATGCGATCCTGTCGATCGACGAGCTCGACGACTTCGGCGAGTTCTTCTCCGACGTCTACAAGGAATGCGCCCGGCAGAACGTGCCGGCGGATGCGGCGATCGCCGAAAATGGCATCGGCCAGTTCGAGATCAACCTGCTTCACACGGATGACCCGCTGAAGGCGGCCGACGACGCGATCTTCTTCAAGCGCATCGTCAAGGGCGTGGCGCGCAAGCATGGTCTTGCTGCGACCTTCATGGCCAAGCCCTATGGCACCCGCTCGGGCAATGGCATGCATGTCCATTTCAGCCTGCTCGACGAGGAGGGCAACAACGTCTTCAACGACGGAAGTGACGAGGGGTCTCCGATCCTCAAGAATGCCGTTGCCGGTCTCTTGCGCGGCATGGCCGAGACGACGCTGCTCTTTGCCCCGCATTTCAATTCCTACCGGCGGCTGCGGCCCGACACGCATGCGCCGACGGCCGTGTGCTGGGGGTATGAGAACCGCACCTCGGCGATCCGCATTCCCGGCGGCAATCCCTACGCTCGCCGCATCGAACATCGTGTCGCCGGCGCGGATGCCAATCCCTATCTCGTCATCGCCGCGATCCTCGGTGCCGCCTTGGTCGGCATCCGCAACAAGTGGAAGCCGCCGGCGCCGGTTTCAGGGCGTGCCTATGCAACGGAGAAATTGCCCAAAATTCCCTCCGAATGGGGGCAGGCGGTCGATAGCTTCGAGGCAGGACCGATTGCCGCCGAAATCTTCGATCCCGTGCTGCGCTCGATGCTGATCGCCTGCAAACGACAGGAGATCGCGGGCTTTGCCGAGCAGGTCACGGACTACGAATTCAGCGCCTATCTGGAAATCGTCTGATGCTCAACAAGCAGAAATCCTATGCCGGCGACGGCAGCTACCCGACCAGCTTTTATGCCGCCTCCCGCAACATCATCCGCACGCCGGTCCGGCTGCAGGGTCGCGTCGAGACCGACGTCTGCGTCGTCGGCGCCGGCTATTCCGGTCTGTCGACGGCGATCCACCTGGCGGAAAAGGGCTACAAGGTCGTCGTCATCGAGGGGGCTCAGGTCGGCTGGGGTGCTTCGGGCCGCAATGGCGGCCAGGTGGTCAACGGCCTCAATGCCAGTCTTGCCACCATCCAGCGCCGCTATGGCGACGATGCGGCGCGCTTCATCGGCGGGTTGGTGCAGGAGGGCGGCAAGATCATCCGTCGTCTCGTCAGCCAGTACCAGATCGAATGCGACCTGAAGCCGGGCAACATCTACGCCGCCTATACGCCGGCGCACATGAAGGAGCTCGAAGCCAAGCAGGCGCTCTGGCGCAAATACGGCATGGATGATCACCAGCTTCTCGACCGTGAGGCGCTCAGCAAGCTCGTCACGTCGGACGCCTATTGCGGCGGCATGCTGGATACGACCGGCGGCCACATGCATCCGCTCAATCTCGTGCTCGGCGAGGCGCGCGCCTTCGAAAGCATCGGAGGCACGATCTATGAACAGTCGCCGGTGACCCGGGTCGACCACGAGGCGGCGCGGCCGACGGTCTATACCGAAGGCGGCGAAGTCGAGGCGCGTATCGTCGTGCTCTGCGGCAATGCCTATCTCGGCGATGCGGTGCCGAAGCTCGTCTCGCGCGTCATGCCGGTCTCGACCCAGATGATCACCACGGCGCCGCTTGGCGAAGAACTCGCCCATTCGCTCATCCCGAGCGACATGTGCGTCGAGGACGTGCGCTACATTCTCGATTATTTCCGGCTCTCGGCCGACAAGCGCATGATCTTCGGCGGCGGCACCGTCTATGGCGGAACCGACCCGGCCGACGTTGTCGCCAAGCTCAAGCCCAACCTCGAAAAGGTGTTTCCGCAGCTGAAGGGGGTGAAGATCGATTACGCCTGGAGCGGCAATTTCGCGCTCTCCTTCACTCGCGTGCCGCAGATGGGCCGGATCGGCAGCAATACCTATTTCGCCCATGGCTACAGCGGCCACGGCGTCACCGGTTCGCACCTCTTCGGACGCACGCTCGCCGAGGCGATCGACGGCGACACGACGCGCTATGATGTCTTCGAGAAACTGCCCTGGTACCCATTCCCCGGCGGGCGCATGTTCCGCGCGCAATATTCGACGATCGGCTCCTGGTGGTACCAGTTCAAGGACGCCGTCGGTCTTTAGGCTGAAGACTGGCGACTGCAGCCTAAGCGAATGCGCACGCGGCAAGGGGCGTTTTCGCGACGATCGCGATATCGCCTCGCTGCCGGATGCGCTACTATCGGCTCCGGGATCGGCCTGTCCGCGGGAGGGCATGGCGCGTAGCAATTGCTGACATGGGGCCGACTGCGCGGCCCTGCCTACGGATACCAAGGGGGTGCCACGTCATCGGGCGGGGCAAGACAGACGGAAAGCATTGCTTTCCGTCGAACTTGGAGGTCTGAGATGTTCGTACGCTTCGGCTATGAGATCGGTATTCGCTGTCCGCAACCAACGCCGATGATGACCTATCTTTCCGTGGTGAAGGAGCGACGAGCGGGGCTTCGCCGCGAGCACGGGCCATTGCCGTCTCCGCTGGTTCAGATGGAGGAAATTACCGACCCGCATGGCAATGGCTGCCTGCGGATGACGGCTCCGGAGGGGGATTTCAAGCTTTCCTATGACGCAGTCATAGAAGACGACGGCAGGCTCGATGCGTCAGATCCCCTGGCCGAGGCGGTGCCCGTCGAAACCTTGCCGCCGGCAACGCTGCCCTATCTGGCAGCCAGCCGCTACTGCGAAACGGACCGGCTTGGCGCGCTTGCCTGGCGTTTGTTCGGCGACGTGCCGGCCGGCTGGGAGCGCGTCCAGGCGATTTGCGATTACGTGCACGAGCGGCTGGTCTTCAGCTACGGCTATGCCCAGGCGATGCGCACGGCCCTTGAGACCCATGAGGATCGTGTTGGTGTGAGCCGTGACTACGCCCATCTGGCGATCACCCTCTGCCGCTGCATGAACATGCCGGCGCGCTACGTGAACGGCTACATGGCAGACCTGCCGCAGAGCGACCATCCTGCGCCGATGGATTTCAATGCCTGGTTCGAGGTCTATCTCGGTGATCGCTGGCATACCTTCGACGCCAAGAACAACCAGCGGCGGGCAGGGCGCATCGCGGTCGCCCGTGGCCGCGACGCCGCCGACATTCCGCTGATCCAGACCTTCGGCAAACACGAGCTGACCGCTTTCACCGTCTGGACCTGCGTCGAAACGGACAGCGCGCTCAAGGGTTCGCACCGTGCCTCCGACGTGTCGCTGCTCACCCCATGGTTCAGCGAAACCTGGTCGAAACATCTTCAGGACCGCGACCGCAACCGCCATTGACGAGGGCGATCGCGGCGAACCGATTTTTTACGATTTATGCGATTTGCGGAATTTAATATCTACAAACTCAATGGAGAATATAGGAGAACAAGACAGTCGATGGGCCGTGGCCCGCGCAGGAACGGAGAGACGCGATGAACGCAGCGAAACCGATGATCCAGTCCCGCTACGCTGTTTTCGGGGCGACACCGCAACGCCGCTCACATGTTCATCTGGTTCCGCACGCAATTGCCATCGTGGCCGCGTTTTCCTTCGTCAGCGCCGTCGTCGTCGGCGCCTTCTGACGCCAGTCTCAGTTTTGCCGTGACAGATGCTCGTGCACGGCGAGCCATTCTCCCGATGCCGCCCGCCCGAACACGATGGTTTCCCGCTCGTCGGCAGTCGCCGGCTCTCCATTGAATTCCAGTTCGGTCTCGACGCGGTGCGTAAAGACGGCGACATCACCCAGCGCCTGAACATGTCGTTCGCTCGACCGACAGGCGCGCACCCGAAACCCGTCCCGTTCCTCCCAAAGCGACCATTCTGCCTCGTATTCGGCACGGCTTTTCAGGGGCCGGTCGAGCGTGTGGAAGATGAAGGTCGCTTCCGGCGCAAAGGCCGAGAAATAGGCGGTCCTGTCGTGGCGGGCGAAGGCGGCAACCAGCCGGTCGGCGGCCTGAAGCACCGACTGCTCGAGATCGTTCATGGGGTTCCCTCTTTATCCGGAAGCAGATTGCTCCGGTGGTTTTTGTGATGGTCAGCGCACTGCGATCAGCGTCGCCAGCGGGCGGTTCTGGCGCGAGACGCGCGCCTTGAGGTCGTCGAGCGTCATCGGCTCCCGCTTGGCAAACTCGGTGAACATCATGTTGAGATTGTTGAAGAACATCTCGCCGACCGCCTCGGCGTCGATATCGATTGCGACGACGCCCTTGGCCTGCAGCTTGCGGATCAGCGTCGAAACCTGCTCGCACAGCCGACGGTCAAGCTCGGTATAGCGCTTGCTGAACGGGCTTTCCGGCTGCTGGATGGCGATCGCCATGGCGGTGCGCCACATCTCCTTGCTGAGATAGTAGAGCGAGTGGTCGTAGTATTCGCCGATCAGCGCATCGAGTGCGCCCATGACGGAGGCGGGCGGGTTGTCGACGATCGATCCGCCGCCGGCGAGCACTTCCTCGACTTCCATCGACACGGTCGCAAGCAGGATGTCACCCTTGTTTTCATAGTAGTTGTAGAAGGTTCCGACCGAGATTTCGGCACGCTCGGCAATGTCCTCGATGCGCGCGCTGTCATAGCCGACTTCGCGAAAAAGCACGGCGGCGGCGTCGAGAATTCGCCTGTTGCGATCCGCCTTTTGCCGTGCGCGCAGCCCTGTCATTCCAGTGTTCCCTCGAATTATGAATTGGTTCAAAATTGAGATTGACTTAAAAAATGAATTCATTCAATCTTTTTTTGAAGACGCCGAAACGAGCGTCAAAACAAGAGGGCAACAGCATGATTCAGTCAGTTCATGACGGTGCGCGCCTGCGCCGTTTTTTCTCCTCCACGGCCGCAATCGCGATCGCCGCTCTGTCGACAGTCGCAGCCCCCGCGCCGGTCTTTGCCCAGGAAGAGCTCAATGCGCTCGTCTGGTGCGACCACACCGATCCGGCGCTTCTGGAGCCGTTCGAGAAGGCCAACGACGTCAAGGTCAACGTCAAGGTCTATGAGGGCACCGGGGCAGGGCTCTCGATCCTCGACCAGTCGCAGCCGGGTGACTGGGACGTGCTCGTGATCGACGGTGTCGATGTGCATCGCGCCATCGATCTCGACCTACTCGCCGAAATGCCGGCCGATGCGCTGCCGACCGCGGATATCTTCCCGGAAGTGCGTATGGAGGCGAACAACATGAAGGACGGCAAGACCTACGCCGTCACCGAGAAGTTCGGCTACAACACGATTTCCTACGACAAGACCAAGGTCGACCCGCAGGACATGCAGGACCTGTCGATCATCTGGTCGGACAAGTACAAGGGCCGCATCGCGCTCTACGACTACTACCTGCCGATGATCGGTCTCGTCGGGCTTGGCCTCGGCAAGAAGACTGCCGATCTGAGCGACGCGGACATGCCGGCGATCAAGGAAAAGCTCGCAGCGATGCGCGCGGTTTCCAAGCAGGTGAGCGACGTCGTCTCCTCGCAGACGGCGCTGGCGACCGGCGAAGTCGACATCCTCGTCGGCGGCGGCGAATGGATCACCGCGGTTCTCTCGGCCGATAAGCCGAGCCTCGACTGGACCATCCCCGAGCAGGGTGCGGTGCGCTGGGCGCAATCGATCGGCGTGATGAAGGATTCGACCAAGCAGGATCTGGCGCTGAAGTTCGTTCAGTACATCGTCAGCCCCGAGGGCCAGGCGCGGCTTGCAACCTCCTCCTGCTACTGGGCGATGCCGGCCAATGCCAAGGCGGGCGAGCATCTGACCGACAAGCAGAAGGCAGCACTTCGCTTCGACCAGCAGGCCGAATACCTGAAGAAGACGCAGCTCTATCCGATCCCCTCGGCCGAACTCGACCAGAAGTTCCAGGATGCCTGGACGGAGATGCTGCAGCAGTAACGACAGCAGCGGGCGCGTCGTGTCGCGCTCGCCCTTTTTCTTTGCTCGCCCGAAATCCTTTGATCTGGGACGGTAATGGCAGACACCGCTTTGACATCAGCGACAGCGCTTGAAGACGCCGACCGCCGCAAGGCCTGGGGCTTCGTTGCTCCAGCGCTTCTGTGGACCGTCGCCTTCTTCGTCGTGCCCTTCGCCTTCATGGCGGCGATGAGCCTCTGGAAGCGCGAGGGGCGGGACATCGTCCATGCCTGGAACTTCGACAACTACATCCGCTTCTTCTCCGAGAACGCGCTGTTCCGAGGGCTCGTCAACTCGCTTGAGATCACCGTCATCGTCACGGTTATCTCGGTGTTGCTTGCCTATCCGCTGGCCTGGATCATCGCCGAGCGCGTGCCGAAGCGGCTGCAGCGCATGGCGCTCATCCTGGCGATCCTGCCGTTCTGGACCTCCTACGTGGTGCGCTCCTATTCCTGGCTGCTGGTCTTGTCGAAGAACGGCGTGATCAACCAGATGTTCATGACCATCGGCCTGATCTCCGAGCCGCTGGAACTCGCCAGCACCCGCACGGCGACGGTGATCGGCTTCGTGCATTTCTTCGTGATGCTCCTGACGCTGACGATCTATTCCAACCTCATCCAGCTGTCGCCCAACTACCGACGTGCGGCTGCCGACCTCGGCGCCAACGCCTTCCAGACCTTCTGGCATGTGGTGCTGCCCTTGACGCTGCCCGGCATCATGACCGGCGCCTTCCTCACCTTCGTGCTCTGCATCGGTGACTACGTCACGCCGCAGATCCTCGGCGGCAACAATGAGCTGGTGCTGCCGCAGATCATCATGCTGCAGCTCGGACGTCGGGCGGATTTCCCGATGGCGGCGGCGCTGTCGATCGTGCTGATGCTGGCCGTCACCGTCGCCTATCTCGCCTGCGCCCGCTGGCTGAAGATCGAGAGGGCCTGACGATGCTGCGCCAGATCTTTGCAAGCGTGCTCTCCTGGACCTATCTCGTCCTCGTCTACGCCTTCATTTTCCTGCCGGTTGCCGTGCTAGTGCTGTTCTCGTTCCAGGACGGCCGCCTGCCTGTGCCGCCGTTCAACGGCTTTTCGCTACAATGGTACGAGGCGGTGTTCGCCGACCGGAAGCTGATGGCAGCGCTTGGCAACTCGATGGTCGTCGCGCTCGTCTCCTCCACCATCTCCGTGCTGCTCGGCTTTCTCGCGGCTTACGCGCTGGCGCGATACAAGCTGCCGGGTTCGGCGCTGCAGCGCGGCCTGCTGATCGCGCCGATGACGGTCAGCTACCTGATCATCGCGCTCGGCCTTTTGTCGCTGATGAACGCGCTGCATATCCCGCTGTCGCTGATGACCGTCGGCATCGGTCATGTGGTGATCAACCTGCCGCTCTGCTTTGCCATCATCTATGCCTCGATGGGTGATCACCACATCAACATCGAGCGTGCGGCGCGTGACCTCGGCGCGAACGATTTCAAGGTGATGGCGCTGGTAACGGCGCCGATGCTGATGCCGTCGATCCTCGCTGCCTTCTTCCTCTCGGTCACCTTCAGCTGGGACGAGTTCATCATCGCCTTTTTGCTGTCGCGCTTCGACGTGACGCTGCCGGTGGAGATCTGGAGCCTGCTGCGCTCCGGCCTTAACCCCAAGAACAATGCCATCGGTTCGCTGGTGTTTCTCGCTTCGGTGGCCGTGCTCCTCATCCTTGAGCTTTCCCTGTTCGGAAGGACGAAAAAACAATGACCGCTTCCGTCTCGATCGAAAACGTCAGCAAGATTTTCGGCGCTTTCACCGCGCTGGACAATGTCTCCCTCGACATCCGGGCCGGCGAGTTCATCGTGTTGCTCGGGCCGTCGGGCTGCGGCAAGACCACGCTGCTCTCCATTCTCGGCGGCTTTCAGTCGCCGAGTACCGGCCGCGTGACGATCGCCGGTCAGGACATGACCTATGTGGCGCCGGCCAAGCGCCCGACGACGACGATGTTTCAGGACTATGCGCTGTTTCCGCACATGCGCCTCGTCGACAATGTTGGCTTCGGGCTCCGGATGCGGGGCCTTGCCAAGGCAGAGCGCGACGAAAAGGCGCTCGGTTTTCTGGATCTCGTGGGTCTGAAAGCGTCTGCCGGCAAGCGGCCTCATGAGCTCTCAGGTGGCCAGCGCCAGCGCGTGGCGCTCGCTCGGGCGCTGGCCGTCGATCCGGACGTGCTTCTGCTCGACGAACCGCTCGGTGCGCTCGATCTCAAGCTCCGCCGTCAGATGCAGGACGAGTTGAAGGCGATCCAGAAGCGGGTCGGCACCACCTTCGTGCATGTGACCCACGACCAGGAAGAGGCGATGGCGATCGCCGACCGCATCGTGGTGATGAACCAGGGGAGGATCGAGGATTTCGGCCCGCCGTCTGAGATCTACATGCGGCCGCGCTCGCTGTTTTCGGCGGGTTTCATGGGTGAGGTCAATTTCGTCTCCGGCCGTGTCGCGGCGGCTGACGCAAGCTCCGCTCATGTTGAAACACCGCTCGGCAGCCTGGCATTGCCGGCGAAGAACTTTACCGCATCCGCGCCAAAAGCCGGCGATCGCATCACGCTGACCATCCGGCCGGAACATTTCCGCGCCGACGACAAGGCGGGAGGGCCGACGGTGGCGCTTGGCGAGGCGCGCGTCGCCGGCAGCGCCTTCTTCGGCACCCACTATCGTTGCCACCTGCAGCCTTGCGCCACGGACACCAGGGCGCTGGTGGCGCATCTGCCGCAATCGGCAAGCGTGCGCGAAGGCGAGATCGTGCCACTTGCGGTGCGCGCCAGCGACGTCGTAGCCTTGCCCGCGTCAGGCGGACATGCGTAGCACCATGCAGAGAATTGCCCCCAGGGACTGGTATCGCGTCAGGCGGCTCGACGACGACGTCACCGCCATCGACGAGCCCTACATCCAGGAATTCTATCGCTGCAACATCTGGCATGTGCGCGGCCGCGACCGTGACATGCTCGTCGATAGTGGCATGGGCGTCGTGTCGCTCCGGCAATGGGTGCCGCTCGTCACCGAGCGCGCCTTGGATGCCGTCGCCAGCCACACCCATTTCGACCATATCGGCTGCCATCACGAGTTCGACTGCCGTTGTGTGCACTCCGCTGAAGCCGATCTTCTGGCGCATCCCACCCGCAAGAACACGCTCGCCGACCCCTATGTGGCCGACGAGATCTTCGATGCGCTGCCACCCGAGCCCTATCTCTCGACCACCTACGCGGTGAAGGCGGCGCCGGCGACACGGCTGCTCGAAGACGGCGACCATATCGATCTCGGTGACCGGGTCTTCGAGGTGATCCACACGCCCGGCCATTCGCCCGGCGGCATCGCACTCTATGAGGCGAAGACCGGTATCATGTTCTCGGGCGACATCCTCTACGACGGGCCGCTGATCGAGGACACCTATCATTCCAATGCCGACGACTACCTGGCGTCGATGGAACGGCTGCTGACGATACCCGCGCGTATCGTTCACGGCGGACATTTTCCGAGCTTTTCAGGCGAGCGCTACCGAACGCTGATCCGAGACTGGCTCGCGGAAAAACAAAAGACAAACTGACGGGAAGGAGGAGCGAATGCTCGACAAACGCAAGTTCTACATCAACGGTGCCTGGGTCGACCCCATTGCCGCAAACGACCTCGAGGTCCTGAACCCGGCGACGGAAAAGCCTGTTGCCGTGATCTCGATGGGTACGGCCGCGGACATCGAGCGGGCGGTTGCCGCCGCCAAGACGGCCTTTGCCACCTACAGCCAGACCAGCGTCGAGGAGCGCCTGGCGCTGCTCGAAAAGCTGCTTGCCGTCTACAAGCGCCGCTACGACGAGATGGTCGACACCATCACCATGGAGCTCGGCGCGCCGAAAACCATGACCCGCGAACAGCAGGCGGATGTCGGCGTCGGTCACCTGCAAGGCTTCATCGACGCGCTGAAGCGGCTGAAGAGCCGCGACAGGTTGCCGAACGGCGACGTGATCCTGCGCGAGCCGATCGGTGTATGCGGCCTGATCACACCCTGGAACTGGCCGATCAACCAGATCGCCCTGAAGGTGGTGCCGGCGCTTGCGACCGGCTCGACCTGCATCCTGAAGCCGAGCGAATTCACGCCGCTCAACGCCATGCTTTACGCCGAAATGGTGCATGAGGCAGGCTTCCCGGCCGGTGTCTTTAACCTCGTCAACGGCGACGGCATCAACGCCGGTGCAGCACTTTCGAAGCATCCTGATATCGACATGATGTCGTTTACCGGCTCGACCCGCGCCGGCATCGCCGTCAGCAAGGACGCGGCCGAGACCGTCAAGCGCGTGACGCTGGAACTCGGCGGCAAGTCGCCGAACATCGTCTTTGCCGACGCCGATCTAGAAGATCGCGTTACCGGCAGCGTGCTCGAATGCTTCAACAATTCCGGCCAGTCCTGCGACGCGCCGACCCGCATGCTGGTGGAGCGCAGCGTTTACGACCAGGTGGTCGAGATCGCCAAGCGCGTCGGCCGCGAGGCGAAGGTGGGTGACCCGACGCAGGAAGGCAGCCATATCGGTCCGCTCGTCAGCCATGTCCAGTTCGGCCGCGTGCAGGCGCTGATCGAGGCCGGCATTGCCGAAGGCGCGCGGCTGCTCGTCGGTGGCGCTGGCAAGCCGGAGGGCTTCGAGACCGGCTACTTCGTCAAGCCGACGATCTTTGCCGACGTCAACAACGACATGCGCATCGCCCGCGAGGAGGTGTTCGGTCCGGTGCTTGCGATCATCCCCTTCGACACCGAGGAGGAAGCGATCGCCGTTGCCAACGACACCAATTACGGCCTTGCTGCCTATGTCCAGACTGGCAACCCGGAGCGGGCCGAGCGCGTTGCCGCGCGTCTTCGCGCCGGCATGGTGCACATCAATGGCGGGCCGCACCGCTATGGCAGCCCGTTTGGAGGCTACAAGCAGTCGGGCAACGGTCGTGAAGGTGGCATCTTCGGTCTCGAGGACTTCCTCGAAGTGAAGACTGTCCACGTTCCCGACGCTGCCTGAAAACAGCGCCACACAGTTTGAACGACGGCCGTCGCAATCTACGGCGGCCGTTTTTCTTTCAGGCTTCGGCGCTGACAGGGCTGTCACCGGCCGCCCGCATCTGGTAGCTCGTCGGCTTCCCGCCTCAGACCGCGCCTTTCCGGATGCCTCCCGTGACCCAAGCTTCCCAATCCCATAACCGCGTTGCCATGGCCGCGCTCCTCATCGGCGGCGCTGCGATCGGTGGCTCGCCGATCTTCGTGCGGCTGTCGGAAGTGGGGCCGATGGCGACTGCCTTCTGGCGCGTGGCGCTGGCCTTGATCCCGCTTCTCGCCTGGACCTGGTTCCGCCCGGAGGGCGCCGGCGGGCGGCGACCGGAAAAGCTCTCGGAATATTCGCTTCTGATCCTGCCCGGCGTGTTCCTGGCGATCGATCTCGGTGCCTGGCACTATGCGCTGACCAGGACATCGGTTGCCAATGCGACGTTGCTGGCCAATCTCGCGCCAGTCTTCGTGACACTTGCCAGTTGGCTCTTGTTCAGGGCGCGGATCAGCGTTGTCTTTGCCGTCGGCCTGGTGACGGCTGTGGTCGGTGTGATCACCCTCAAGGGCGGCCCAATGGCGCTGGGTGATGGCAATCTGCTCGGCGATGGCGTCGCCGTCGTCGCGGCGATGTTTTATGCGGGCTACATCCTGGCGATCGGGCAGCTGCGCAGTCTCTTCAGCACCGTACGCATCATGATCTGGAGCACGGCTTCGGCTGCAATCTGCATGCTGCCGATGGCTGTCCTGTTCGAGCCGACGCTGTTACCGCCGACGGCGTTCGGTTGGGCGATGCTTTTCGGGCTAGCCTTCGTCAGCCATGCCGGCGGGCAGGTGGCGATCACCTATGCGCTCGCCTATCTGCCGCCCGCCTTCTCGTCGCTCACCCTGCTGTTGCAGCCGGTCGTGGCGGCAATCCTCGCCTGGATCCTGCTTGCCGAGCCTGTTGGCATGATGCAGGCGATCGGCGGGGCGATCGTCCTTGTCGGCATCCTGATCGCGCGGCGCGGATAACGCCGCGCGATCATGTTCCGATCAGAGACCGGGTGGCGTGAAGTTCGCCAGCCGCTCTTCGAGCTTGCGGATGGTATCGGCATCGGCGTTTGCAAAGGCGAAGCGCAGGTAGTTTTCCTGGCCCTCGCCGAAATAGTCGCCCGGCAGGCAGACGACGCCGGCGAGCTTTGCCAGTTTCTCGGCGATGAACTGCGAGTCGATGTCGGGGAAGGGGTGGCGGACATAGGCGAAATAGGCGCCGACGGCCTGCAGCTTCCACTTCGGCAGGCGGCTCATCACATCGCGCAGCGCATCGGCGCGGGCGGCGATCTCAGCGCGGTTGGCCTGACGCCACTCGACAAGCGCGGGAATGGCCTTGGCGACGGCCGCCTGGGCGGAACGCGGCGCGCAGATCTGCAGATTGTCCATGATCTTCGTCACCTGCTCGATGACCTTGGGGCCGGCGGTGATCGCGCCCAGACGATGGCCCGGAATGCAGAAGGATTTGGAGAAGCTGTAGAGGCCGATGAAGCTGTCCTGCCATCCCTCCGTTGCCAGAAGGCCGTGCGGTGCCGCGGACGCGTCGGGCAGGAAGTCGCGATAGGTTTCGTCAAGGATCAGCCAGACGCCCTTGGCGCGGCAGGCTTCGTGGATGCGGGCGAGCAGCTCCGGCGGATAGACAGCGCCGGTCGGGTTGTTGGGCGAAACGAGCGCCAGCGCGCGAATGCCGGGGTGAAGCGCCGCGGCAATTGCATCGACCTCCGGCAGGAAGCCGGCACCGGCGTCGCAGGGCGCGAGCTCGACATTGATGCCGAGCATCGACAGCGTCGTTTCCTGGTTGAAGTAATAGGGGTTGGTCATCAGGATCGTGTCGCCCGCGCCTGCGATCGCCATCGCCGCGCAGATGAAGGCCTGGTTGCAGCCCGAGGTAATGTGGATGTTGTCGGCCGTGACCGAAGCACCATAGAGCCCGGCGACATGGGCCGCATAGGCGTCGCGCAGCACCGCTTCGCCCTCGATCGCGCCGTATCCGGTATAGGCGGTTGAGGCTGCTGCCTCACCGAGCCAGGCCAGCATGTCCGGATGGGCGGGATAGCCGGGCACGGCCTGCGACAGGTCGATCAGCGGGCCACGGGAGCCGTCGTAGGATTTCGCCCAGGCCAGCACCGAAGGCACGGGCGGCGGCGAGAGCTTTTCGACGAGCGGGTTGAAATGCGGCATGGGTGGTCTTCCTGTGGTTAGGCCTTGGCTTTGCGTTTCTGCGGACGATCGGTGCGGCGAGCATGGCTCGGCGCCGAAACCGGCTGAAAACCGTTCTTCTCCGATTTACGATCAGTCGGCTCGGATTTCGAGGTGCGGCTGCGAATAATCGTGCGCGCCGATGTCTGCAGTTCCGGCATCGGGTCGCTTTCGAGTGTTTCGAACATCCAGTCGATGAAAATGCGCACGATCGGTGCCGCCAGCACCTCGTTGCGGCAGGCGACGAAGAAGGCGTCGTTGGCGGGCACCGTCAAGTCGAAGGGGGCGATCAACTCGCCGCGCGCGATCAGGCTGCCGGCGGTGATCGTATCGCCGAGTGCGACGCCCTGGTTATGCAGCGCTGCTTCGGTCGAAAGCCGCGCGTCGCTCATGAAATGCTGCTGGCCGCGCTGCAGGTCGCTGGCATCAGCCGCCGCCAGCCAGGTGTTCCACTCGCGTCCATCGTCGCCATGCAGCATCACGTGGTCGCGCAGGTCCCGCACCGAGCGCAAGGGCCGCATGTTGAGCAGCGTTGGGCTGACGACAGGGAAAAGTTCCAACCGGCTCCAGAGTTTTGCCCAGGCACCGGACCAATTGCCGTCACCGTAGATCAGGCAGACGTCGACATCGGGCGAATGCAGGTAGGCCTCGTCATTGGAGGCGATCAACGTCAGCCGCACGTCCGGATACTGCTCGGTGAAGAGATGCAGTCGCGGGATCAGCCAGAAGGAGAGCAGCGCCGGGACGCAAGTAATGCGCAGTTCGCCGCTCGTCGTCGGCCGCGTCATCGCCGCCGTTGCCGCGGCGATTTCGGCAAAGGCGTGGGTGACCGCCGGCAGCAGCAATGCGCCCTGGGGTGTCAGTTTCAGCCGCTTGCCGCCGCGCTCGAACAGCGCGGCCTTGACCGAGAGTTCGAGTGCCCGGATCTGGTGGCTGATGGCACCGTGGGTGACGTTGAGTTCACGTGCGGCCGCCGAGACGGAGCCCCGCCGCGCCGTCGCTTCGAAGGCGCGCAAGGGGTTCAAGGGAGGCAGGCGGCTGGACAAATCGAGACGATCCGGCGGTTGCTATCATGTGAATTTTTCTCACACGAAACGCTATAACAATGTCAATTGATTTTCTAGGGGAATTGCCGCCTAATATTCATCAACAAAGGCGAAAACGCCTGGGGAACATGAACGCGCCGGACGAGCCGGCCCCTTCCGCAGACAGATATCTGTGGCGCCTTCGCGCGCATGCCTCAGGCTATGGAAGACGGAGGATTGACTGATGGCCTGGAACGACAACAAGCTTGCCGAATTGAAGGCAAAGTATGGCGAAAGCCATGGCGGCGAGCTGTTCGACCCGACCTTCCGCAAGGTCGCCGACAAGATCTTCAACAAGAGCGGCACGCGCCTTGCGCCCTATTCCGGCATCCCGACCTTCCTGACCGCGCCGCATATGCCCGTTGACGCCGAGAACCCGGATTTCGGCAACCTGCAGGTGGCGATCGTCGGCATTCCCATGGATCTCGGCGTCACCAACCGTCCGGGCTCGCGCTTCGGACCGCGGGCGCTGCGCACGATCGAGCGCATCGGCCCCTACAACCACGTGCTCGGTTGCACGCCGGTTCAGGAACTGCGCGTTGCCGACATTGGCGACGTGCCGTTCCAGAGCCGCTACCGGCTGGAACTCAGCCACGACGACATCGAAAAGCGCATCAACCAGATCGTCGATGCCGGCGTGCTGCCGCTCTCGGTCGGTGGCGACCATTCGATCACCCATCCGATCCTCAAGGCCGTCGGCAAGAAGCGCCCGGTCGGCATGATCCACATCGACGCCCATTGCGACACCGGCGGTGCCTACGACCTCACCAAGTTCCACCACGGCGGCCCGTTCCGCAACGCCGTGCTCGACGGTGTGCTCGACCCGACGCGCGTCGTGCAGATCGGCATCCGCGGCTCGGCCGAATATCTCTGGGAGTTCTCCTACGAGTCCGGCATGACCGTGATCCACGCCGAAGAGGTGACCGGCCTCGGCATTCCCGCGATCATCGAGAAGGCGAAGAAGATCGTCGGCGAAGGCCCGACCTATCTCTCCTTCGACATCGACAGCCTCGATCCGTCCTTCGCACCAGGCACCGGCACGCCGGAGGTAGGTGGCCTCACGACCCGCGAAGTGCTCGAACTGATCCGCGGTCTCAAGGGTATCAATCTCGTCGGCGGCGACGTCGTCGAAGTGGCGCCACAGTATGACTCGACCACCAACACGGCCCATGCGGGTGCGCAGGTGCTGTTCGAAATCCTGAGCCTCATGGTCTTCAGCCCGGCGATCACCGGCAAGTCCGCCTGAGGCCTGACTAAGGGTTCGTCGGCTGCCGGACCGGAAACGGCGGCCGACCACCAGACTGCACAATCACAAAGCTTCCGGGTAGGGGAATTACCATGACGATCCATACCAAACTGAAGACAGCCTTCGCCGCCGCCCTGATGCTTGGGGCCGCCGCCGGCATCGCCAAGGCCGATGCGCTCGCCGACATCAAGTCCGCCGGCCAGATCAATGTCGGCATCTTCTCTGACTTCCCGCCGTTCTCGTCTGCCAGCGCCGACATGAGCATCAAGGGCTATGACGTGGACGTCGCCCAGCAGATCGCCGACGATCTCGGCGTCAAGCTCAACCTCGTCAGCGTCACCGGGCAGAATCGCATTCCCTATCTTAACGACAAGCGCGTCGACATCCTGATGAGCGTCGGTTTCTCGAAAGAACGTGCGGAAGTCATCGACTTCGCCGCGGCTTACGCGCCTTATTACATTGCTGTCATCGGCCCGGCGGAACTCAAGGTCGCCGGCAAGGAAGACCTTGCCGAGAAGACCATCGCCGTCAATCGCGGCACGCTCGAAGACACCTCGCTCACCGAGGCAGCGCCGGCCAATGCCGACATCCAGCGCTTCGACAACTACAATGCGGTGATCCAGGCCTTCATTTCCGGCCAGACCCAGCTGATGGTGGTCGGTAACGACGTCGGCGCCCAGGTGCTGGCGCGCCAGGAGGCCTTGAAGCCTGAGCAGAAGTTCCAGCTCCTGACCTCGCCGTCGCATATCGGCCTCAACAAGAACGAAGAAGGCCTGAAGAAGGCCGTCAACGACGTGGTCGCCAAAATGCTCTCGGACGGCAAGCTGAATGCGAGCTCCGAGGCGTGGCTGAAGACGCCGCTCAACCCCGACAACCTCAAGGACTAACAAGCTCGGTGGCCGCGGGGGCAATCCCCTCGCGGCCCGCTTGAGGAAAGGTTGCGACGATGGGCTACGGCCTCAGCTTCGGTTGGCTCAAGGACGCCGCGGGCGCAATCGCCCATGGCGCCGCCATGACCATGTTCCTGATCGCCTGCACGACGGTGCTCGGCATCCTGATCAGCATTCTCTTTGCCGCCGCTCGCCGCAGCCGCTACGGCATCTTGCGCAAGGCGGTGGCCGTCTATGTCGAAGTCGTCAGGAATACGCCGTTTCTGGTGCAGCTGTTCTTCATCTATTTCGGCCTGCCGAGCCTCGGCATCCGACTCGACCCGATCGTCGCGGCTATCGTCGCCATGACGCTGAACATGGCGGCCTATACGACCGAGATCGTCGGTGCGGGTCTCGATGCGGTGCCCAAGGGGCAGAGCGAGGCGGCGTTTGCGCTCGGCCTCAAGCCCCGCCAGGTCTTCGTCAAGATCATCCTGCCGCAGGCGCTGAAGGTGATCTTCCCGGCGCTCACCAGCCAGGTGATCATCATGATGCTGGAATCGGCCGTCGTCTCTCAGATCGCGGTGCGCGAGCTGGCGCATGAGGCGGACCTGCTGCAGGCGCGCACTTTCCGCTCATTCGAGACCTATTTCGTCGTCACGCTGATCTATCTCGGCCTGTCGATGGCGCTTCGGCGGCTGTTCGTCGCCGGCGGGCGCCGCGTGCTTGGAGCAGGTGTGTCATGATCGAGTTCACCTTCTGGGACATCCTGCGCAACCTGATCTTCGCCACGCGGTGGACAATCCTGCTGTCGATCGTCGCCTTTGCCGGCGGCGCGGCAGTGGGGCTTGCCATCCTCGCCGCACGCATTTCGGAGCGCCGCTGGGCTCGGCGCTTCGGTTCCGGCTATATCGCGCTCTTCCAGGGCACACCGCTCCTGATGCAGCTGTTCCTGATGTTCTTCGGCCTGCCGATGCTCGGTTTCCGCATCGAGCCGTGGACAGCAGCCGCTCTCGGATTGACCTTCTATGCCAGTGCCTATCTTGCGGAGATCTGGCGCGGCGGGGTGGAGGCGCTGCCGCGTGGGCAATGGGACGCCGGCGCAAGCCTTGGGCTTCACCGCCTGCAGGAGCTGCGCCTCGTCATCCTGCCGCAGGCCTTTGCCATCACCCGCCCGGCCGCCGTCGGCTTTCTCGTACAGCTGATCAAGAGCACAGCGCTCACCTCGATCATCGGTTTCGAAGAGCTTCTCAGAACCGCAAATGCGATCAATAATGCAACCTTCGAACCTTTCACGGTCTATGGGCTGGTCGCGGTGATCTTCTTCGTGCTGTGTTATCCGCTGACGCAATATTCGCGCATGCTGGAGCGCAAAACAGCCGCGCACTGAGACTGAAAATGTGCAAGAAATCAAACAGAACAGGGAACAAGGCGGATCACCGCCGAAACAAAGGAGAACGAGAATGATCACCACTTCCATCAAGCGGCGCACGCTGCTCGGCGCCGGTCTTGCCGGTGCTTCCATGCTGGCTATGCCGTCGATCCTCAGGGCACAGGACAAGTCGCTGAAGGTCGGCGTCTATGGCGGATACTTCAAGGATTCCTTCGACAAGAACATCTTCCCGGAATTCACCAAGGCGACCGGCATTGCTGTCGAGTCGATCGCCGAACCGACCGGTGAGGCCTGGCTCGTCCAGCTCGAACAGGCCGCCCGCGCCGGCCAGGCACCAGCCGACGTCTCGATGATGTCGCAGGTGGCGATGCTCAAAGGTCAGTCGACCGATCTCTGGACGCCGCTCGACACCGCCAAGATGAAGAACGCCTCGAACCTGCTCGACCGCTTCGTCAACAAGTACCCGGATGGTCGCATTGCCGGCATCGGCGCCGTCTCCTGGTACATCACGCTGGTGACCAACACCGACGTCTACAAGGAAGCGCCGACCTCCTGGACCGCCTTCTGGGATCCGGCCAACGCCGACAAGCTCGGCCTGCTCGCACTCGTCTCCAACTCGTTCCTGCTCGAAGTGACGGCGAAGACCTTCTTCGGCGGCACCAATGCGCTCGACACCGAAGAAGGCCTCTTGAAGGCATTCGACAAGCTTGCCGAAGTCAAGCCGAACGTTCGCCTGTGGTACCGCGACGAGGCGCAGTTCGAGCAGTCGCTGAAGTCGGGCGAAATCCCGATGGGCCAGTACTATCACGACGTGACCGGTCTTGCCGCCGCTGACGGCCATCCTGTTCGCTCCACCTTCCCGAAGGAGGGCGGCATTCAGGATTCCGGTTGCTGGGCGCTGTCGCGCGCTTCGCAGAAGTCCGAGGAAGCCCATATCTTCATCGACTACATGTGCCAGCCCTCGATCCAGGCGACCTTATCGCGCAAGGTCGGAACGTCCCCGACCGTCAAGCGTGAAGTTACGGACCTGACCGACAAGGAATTCGCAGCCGTTTCGTCTGATATCGAGCCGATCATTCCGCGCTACGATCTCTACCAGACCAAGTCGGATTGGCTGAACCAGAAGTGGACCGAGCTGATCGTCGGCTGATCCTGCGTCCCGGGCAACCGGGAAGAGCCACAAGCGTAACGACGGGGAGGGGCCTTGCCGGCCGCTCCCCGCCCGAAACCCTCCCATGAGGCGGAGGGGACAATCCTCGCGGAGACACAATGTCCGGACTTGCCCTTCAAAACGTCGTCAAGGAATTCGGAGCCTTCAGGGCCGTCAACAATGTCGACCTGACGGTGCCGCACGGCACCTTCGTCTGCATGCTCGGACCATCAGGCTGCGGCAAGACCACGCTGCTGCGGATGATTGCCGGTCTCGACCTGCCGACCGGCGGCGCGATCCGGCTCGACGGCGAGGACATCACCCGCGTGCCCACGCACAAGCGCAATCTCGGCATGGTGTTCCAGTCGCTTGCGCTGTTTCCGCACCTGACCGTCGGCGAGAACATCGCCTATCCCCTGCGCATCCGCGGTGCGGCAAAGGAAGACCAGAAGAAGCGCGTCGATGAACTTCTGTCGATGATCCATCTCTCCGGCTATGCCGACCGGCCCGTCGCCAAGCTCTCGGGCGGCCAACGCCAGCGCGTGGCGATCGCGCGCGCTTTGTCGATCTCGCCGAAACTGTTCCTGCTCGACGAGCCGCTGTCCGCACTCGACGCCAAGCTGCGCGAAGCGATGCAGGTGGAACTCCGCCAGCTGCAGCAGAAGCTCGGGATCACCACTATCGTCGTCACCCACGACCAGCGCGAAGCGATGACCATGGCCGACACCGTCGTCGTCATGAGCGGCGGCGAAATCCGCCAGGCCGCCTCGCCGATCGAAATCTATCGCCGCCCGGCCGACAGCTTCGTCGCCGACTTCATCGGCCAGACCAACCTGCTCGAGGTTCAGGCCGACAGCGCCGGCCGCGCCGAGGTGCTCGGCCACGTCGTGCCGGGCCTCAGCCTGCCAGCCGGTGCCAACAAGGGCACGCTGTCGGTTCGCCCCGAAGACGTGCACCTGACTGCGCCCGGCGCTGGTGCGCTCACCGGCAAGGTCACCTTCGTGCGCGATCTCGGCGGCACGATCGAAACCTTTGTCGATATCGCCGGCCACCAGATCGTCGCCGTTTCCACGCCGCGCGCCCGGCCCGATGTTTCCGTCGGCCAGGAGGTCGGCATTGCACTCACCCCGGATGTCTGCGTGGTGCTGAAGAAATGAGACGCGAACCGCCCCAGACCCTCGGCGATTATCTGCCACTCCTCTTTCCCGCAGCGATGCTGACGATCTTCTTCGTCGTGCCCTTCGGCACGATGATCGCCGTCAGCTTCTTCCAGCGCCAGCAGGGAGGTTTTTACACGCCGGCCTTCGTCTTCGACAATTACGCCCGCTTCCTCTCGGTCTTCTTCGGCGGCGTGCTCGGCTTCTCGCTGATGCTGGCTGTCATCGTCGCCATCTGCTGTGTCGTGCTCGCCTTGCCCTTTACCTACATGCTGACGCGCATGGCGCGTAAGGTGCAGGTGGTCTGGCTGGTGGCGCTTCTGTCGATCCTGTCGCTGTCTGAAGTCATCATCGGCTTTGCCTGGTCGACGCTGTTTTCGCGCACGGCGGGGATCACCAACATCCTCGTCGCACTCGGGATCATGGAGCAGGCCAAGGCCTTGACGCCGAGCTTCGGCGCGGTTCTGACCGGCATGGTCTACCAGGCGTTCCCCTATACGGTGCTGGTGCTCTTCCCGGCGCTCGTGCGTCTCGATCCGACGCTGACGGAGGCGGCCAGAACGCTTGGCGCGTCGCCGCTCAAAGCCTTCTTCACCGTGGTCGTGCCGGCGCTGCGCAACACCATTACGGCCACCTTGATCATGGTGTTCATCTTCGCGCTCGGCTCCTATCTCTTGCCGCAGCTTCTCGGCCGGCCGCAGCATTGGACGCTTTCGGTGCTGATCACGGACCAGGCGATCTACCAGTCCAACATGCCGTTCGCCGCTGCCATGGCCGTGTTCCTCGTGCTCGTCACGCTCGGGCTGGTGGCGCTCACCGTGATTGCCGGACGCAAGGGAGAAGCGGCATGACCTCGATCTTCCGCAAGGCCTATTTCTTCCTGATCGGCCTGTTCCTGTCCTTGCCGCTGATCGTCGTTGCCGGCGTCTCGGTGAACGAGAAGCAGACGCTCGCCTTTCCGCCGCAGGGCTTTTCGCTTTCCTGGTATGGCGAGATCTTCCTCAATCCGGAATGGCGAAACGCGCTCTTCGCCTCGGTGACGCTGGCGGTGCTTTCGGCAGCGCTTGCCGTCGCAATCGCGTTGCCGCTCTCCTGGTTCCTGTGGCGGCGGATAGCGCCCTGGGCCAACATCTTCCAGGTTCTGGGCGTCGCGCCCTTCACGTTGCCGCCTGTCATCACCGCGCTCGGCATGCTCACCTTCTGGGCGACGGTCGGCTTTTACGGCCAGCCCTGGACGGCGGTCGTCAGCCACGCGATCTTCTTCGTGACGTTGCCGCTGGTCACGCTGTCGCTCGGCTTCTCCTCGATCGACCGGTCGCTCGTCGAGGCCGCCTCGACCATGGGCGCCGACGAGCGCACGATCTTCCGCACCGTCGTGCTGCCGCTGATCCTGCCCTATATCGTTTCTGGCTATGCGTTCGCCTTCGTGCTGTCGCTCAACGAATACATCGTCGCCTACATGACGGTCGGCTTTACGGTAGAAACGCTGCCGATCAAGATCTTCAATGCGCTGCGCTACGGCTATACGCCGACCATGGCCTCGGTGACGGTGCTCTTCGTCACGACCGCCGCGGTGATCTTCAGCCTTGTCGCCCGTTTCGGCGACCTGCCGAAGCTGCTCGGCGCTATGTCGTCGGATGGAAAATGATGAAGCTCGCAGCCCTCCAGATGCAATCGGCGGCGGGTGACGTCGCCGCCAATCTCGACCGCATTGCCCGCGCTGCGGCGGAAGCCGCGGCCCAAGGGGCGACGCTGCTTTTGACGCCCGAGCTCTGCGTCACCGGCTACGGCGCCGGAGAAGCGCTGACGGCACTCGCCGAAGCGCCTGACGGTGCGATCGTTCAGCGCCTCAAAGCGATCTCGGGGGAAACCGGCATTGCGCTCATCGCTGGCTTTGCCGAGCGCGACGGCAGCGACGTCTATAACAGCGCCGTCTATGTCGATGGCGATGCCGCACCGGTCGTCTACCGCAAGTCCCATCTCTACGGCGACTATGAGCGTTCGATCTTCCGCGCGCCGGAACCGTCGACCCGGCTTTTCGCGCACCGCGGCGTCACCTGCGGCATGCTGATCTGCTACGATGTCGAGTTTCCGGAAAACGTCCGGCGGCTGGCGCTTGCCGGTGCCGAGGCCGTGCTGGTGCCGACGGCGCTGCCGGCGGGCTGGTCCGGCGATTTCATCGCCGAGCACATGATCCAGACGCGCGCCTTCGAGAACCAGGTGTTCGTCGCCTACATCAACCATTGTGGTTCGGACCCGCTGTTCTCCTTCGCCGGGCTGTCGCGCATTGCAGCACCCGACGGGCAGCTGCTCGCCAAAGCGGGATCGGGGCAGGAAGCGGTTCTCCTCGTCGACATCGACCCCAAGACCTACGCAATCTCCCGCCTTGAAAACACCTATCTCGGCGATCTCAATCGCCGTTGAGGGCGCGCCGATTGCAGTTGTGTCTCAGCGACGACAGCGCTGACGGGCCGTTTGTTGTTCACCTGAGGAGAACGTTCTGTTCTCTATTGGTCCACTGTCGGAAACGATAGGACATCCCATATGGTGCTCAACAGCAATGCCAACGCATTGGAGGCAATCATGAGCATGCAACTGACTGGGATCCATCACCTGACGGCAATCACCGCCAACGCGCCGGAGAACCTGCGCTTCTATACAGAAGTGCTGGGGCTGCGGCTGGTCAAGAAGACCGTCAACCAGGACGATACCACCGCCTATCACCTCTTCTATGCCGACGGGCGCGCAACGCCCGGAACGGACCTGACCTTCTTCGACTGGCCGGTCGGCCCCGAAGGGCGCGGCACGCACAGCATTTCGCGCACGGGTCTTCGGGTCGGTAGCGCCGAAAGTGTTCGCTGGTGGAAGCGCCGTTTCGACGAACTCAAGGTCACGAGTGGAGACGTCACCGAGATCGATGGCCGCATCTCGCTTGATTTCGAGGATGGTGAAGGCCAGCGTTTCCGGCTGATCGACGATGGCGGTCTTGAACCGTCGCATCCCTGGGAAAAGAGCCCGGTTCCGGCCGAGCACCAGATCAAGGGCCTCGGTCCGATCACCATCAGCGTGCCGGACATCACCAACACCGAGCTTGTCCTGACGCATGTGATGAACATGAGCAAGGCCCGGACCTATGCGTCGCCGGATGGCGAGGGCGAGGTTCATGTGTTCACCATGGGTGAGGGCGGTCCTGCGGCCGAACTGCATGTCGCGGTTCAGCCGGGCCTGCCGATTGCCCGGCAGGGCGCCGGTGCCGTGCATCACGTTGCTTTCCGGGCGCCTGACAATGCGGCGCTGACGGAGTGGACGGAACGGCTCAACGGCTTCCGCCTGCCGTCGAGCGGCGAGGTCGAGCGCTACTACTTCCGTTCGCTCTACTTCCGCGAACCGAACGGCGTTCTTTTCGAGATCGCCACCGATGGTCCCGGTTTCGCCGTCGACGAGCCGATGGAGACGCTTGGCGAAAGCCTGTCGCTGCCGCCGTTCCTGGAGCCGAAGCGCGCCCAGATCGAGGCACGGCTGAAGCCGCTGGTCTAACGGTCTGATCCGATCGAAAAGCCGGGGTTCGTCCCCGGCTTTTTTGTCTCTATCCCCCTGATCCCGTTGGACATCTGCTTCGCGCGGACCCATCATCACCGCTGTTGCGTTATCTCTATCGATCGCATGCCGCCTCGCTCTTCGAGGCGCGCCCGCACGGACTTGGAGTAGGAAGGACCAGATCCCATGACGAAAATCCTCGGAATTTCCGGGAGCCTGCGCAAGGCGTCGTTCAACACCGGACTGATGCGCGCGGCCGCGGAAAATCTGCCCGATGGCGTCGCGTTCGACACCGCGACGCTGCATGGGATTCCGCTCTATGACGGCGATGTCGAAAAGGAGAGCGGCATTCCGGATGCCGTGACGGCGCTGAAGCAGAAGGTGATGGCGGCCGATGGCGTCATCCTGTTTACACCGGAATACAACAACTCCATCCCCGGCGTGTTCAAGAACGCGATCGACTGGATGAGCCGGCCTTCCGCCGATATCGCCAAGGTGTTTCGCGGCCGGCCCTTCGCGCTTGCCGGCAGCTCGCCCGGCAATTTCGGCACCATCCTCAGCCAGAACGCCTGGCTACCGATCATGCGCACGCTCGGCGCCGAACTCTGGTCCGGCAAGCGGCTGATGCTGCCGAAAGCGGATACGCTTTTCGATGAGGCGGGGACGCTGACCGATGCCGATGCTCGCGACCGGCTCGCCGCCTTCGTCAAGGCATTTGCCGATTTTGCCGGTACAGAAGGAGCACGATAGACGGCTGGGATATCGCGGGCACGACTGGGTATGAATGCTCGGGCAAAGCCCGAGCATGAGAAAGCGAGCGTTGTTCGCTTTCCTAAAGCGTTCGCCGAAACGGCCCGAAGGACCTTTAGAGCCCCTTGTCCTGGAGCCACTGCTGGATGGCCGCGATATCCGGCGCACCGACCTCGTGGCCCATGTCGAGTTCGACCGCGGTCAGGTCCGTACCGGTGCGGGCGAGCTCTTCCTTGAGGCGTGGAGCGAAGTCGCCATAGCTGTCGTGCCTACCCGTCAGCAGCAGGACCTTGGTGCCCGAGAGATCCGGGGGCGGCACGTCGTCAAGCACCAGCATCGAGCGCATCAGCACGACATTACGGATGAGCCCCGGATGCAAGAGCATCAGCGCCACCAGCAGGTTAGCGCCGTTGGAGTAGCCGATGAAGACAGTCTTCCCGAGATCGATGCGGTAGCCGTCCCGCGCGCCTTCGACGAAGGCAGCGAAGGCTTCGGCTTCCGAGCGCACATCCTTCTGGTCGAAGGTCGTCGGCGAATAGCGGCGGAACCAGCGCGGCGTTCCCTCCTCGTTCGACCGGCCGCGAATGCCGACCAGTGTCGCTTCGCGGTCGACCTGGTGGGCGAGATGAAGAAGCTGGGTCTCGTTGGCGCCGCTGCCGTGTAACAGCATGAAGGTGCGGTCATCGAGCACGTCAGGGTGATAGAAGCGGTGCACGAAGGGCAGGTCGCGCTCGGTCAGCCGCGGTTCTCCCGGCAGCGCGAACTGCGGCATGGCGAGCAGCATTTCTTCGCGAGCGGCGCTGAAATGCGCGGGGACGAAGAGCTCGGTGCCCAGCGTTTCCTTGGGCTCGTCGACGGTGAAGCCGGGAATGTCGCTGGCCAGTTCATAGAGCGACCCCCCGGGTTCGCGGACGTAAAGCGAATAGAAGTATTTGCGGTCATGCGCGTTGATTGCGCCGGCACCGTCGCGCTTCAGGTCGTCGTGCACCCGCTCCACGGCCGCGCGGTCCGGAGCGCGAAAAGCGATGTGATCGATCGTTCCGGTTCCGGGAGCCGACGTCCAGAAACCGGTCGCATTGCGCACGTCGATGGTATCGCCGGAGGCGGAGGTGAGCCGCCGGATCGCGTCGGTTGCGCCGGTTTCCGTGTAGCCGAAATGGGACGTCAGGAAGCGAACGGATTCCTCCGGCTTTTCGGTCAGGATCGTGGCGCCGCGCAGGCGGCGGATCGCGTCTTCAGCGGGGATATCGCGCGTACTCCAGGGGGCTGCACCCGAAACCGCCTCGGTGCCGACGAGCTTGACGATGACACCGTCCGGATCCTTGAGCCGCAGCACCGGCTCGCCGAATTCCTGCGCCGGCCCCGATGTGGCGATGTTGAACTGCAGCGCGCGGGTCAGCCAGAAGCCGATGCTTTCCGGCCGGATGGCAAAGGCGATCTCGCTCGGCTGGCCATGGCCGACACGACCGCGACCGCCGTCCTCCCACATCAGGAAGGTCACGAGCGAACCCGCCGACCCCTCGGCGTCGCCGTAGAAGAGGTGCAACTGGTTGGCGTCCTCATAGCCGCCGGTCCGCTTGACGAGGCGCAGGCCAAGAAAGCCGACATAGAAGTCGACGTTTTCCTGGACCTTCCGGGCAATCAGGGTGATGTGGTGGATGCCGCTCGTCATTCTTTAGTCCCTCGTTATCGTCGTCCCACAAAACACGATGTGCCCCGCGAGCACCAGAAGCGCCGGCGAGAACGCAGTGTCAACGCAGGAGGATCAATCGCGATCCTTGTCGAGGAAGGCCTTGAAAGCCTCTCCGTATTTCGGATGCCAGCGCGACAGCGGCGGTCGGTTCTCGACGATGTCGCCGGCGGCCCAGAGGATACGCCGTTCGTCGGTGGCGCGTGGCACGTCGTTGTCCGGGCAGAGGATGTAGAAGTCGCCGCGCGCCAGGCTCTCCATCATGAAGTCGACCGTCTGTTCCGACGTCCAGGCGCCGGCCGGTTTTTCCGTGCGACCGCCAGCCGTCAGCCCGGTATAGACGAAACCTGGGATCAGCAGGTGCGCATGGACCTGGCTTCCGGCGGTGTTGCGCAGTTCGTGCTCCAGCGCCTCGGTAAAGACCTTCACGCCCGCCTTGGAGACGTTGTAGGCCGGGTCGCCAGGCGGCGTGGTGATGCCCTGTTTCGAGCCGGTGTTGATGATGACGGCCGCCTTGCCATGGGCGATCATCCGGGATGCAAAGACGCGCGAACCGTTGATGACGCTCCAGAGATTGACCCCGAGCGTCGCCTCCCAGGCCGCCAGGGGGCCAAGGATCGCACTGCCGGGCTGGATGCCGGCATTGTTCATGAGCACATGCACGTCGCCGAGTTGCCGATGCACCTCCCGTTCGAGTGCTTCGAGCGCGTCGAGCCGCGACACGTCGGTTGCAATCGCCGTGACGTGCTGCACCCCGCCCGGGGCGGCGGCTGCGACGTCGCTGGCAGCCTTATCCAGTTTCCCGCCTGCGAGGTCGGTGAGCACGACGCGCATGCCGAGCGTCGCGAAGTGCCGGGCGGCGGCAAGGCCGATGCCGGACGCAGCACCGGTAACGACGGCGACATTGCCGGGGGCGAAGGCAGGATGGGACATGGCGAAGCTCCTGTGGCGGGGTCGAGTGCCAAGAGATAGGGCGCCAAGGGCGGACTGTCCATGAGCATGTCGGCGGGGACGCTTCGGAAAACCAAGTGTTTTCAGTGTTGTATCTTGCCACCTGCGATGCCGGCGCTACTTGCAGTTTTGGGCGCCAACGCCCGAACGAACGCATGTGGTGGATGAAACGATGAACGAAATGACAGCCCGCAACGAAAAGCGCACCCC
Organism: Ensifer sp. LBL; assembly: GCF_050435225.1. Lineage (NCBI taxonomy): Bacteria > Pseudomonadati > Pseudomonadota > Alphaproteobacteria > Hyphomicrobiales > Rhizobiaceae > Ensifer > Ensifer sp. LBL. The sequence continues at coordinate 57,910 of NZ_JBNDJY010000004.1, forward strand.
TTGCGAAAGCTGTCCCTTGCGCAAGCTCGATCATTTTCGCGCCTTTACCGGCGAAGAACTGGCCTTCGTTTCGCAGTTCAAGACCGGCGAACTGGCAGTCGACGGCGGCGCGACGATTCTTGTCGAAGGCGCACACAGCGCCCACCTCTTCACCGTGCTTTCCGGCTGGGGCTTCCGCTACAAGATGCTCGACGACGGTCGCCGCCAGATCCTCAATTACGTGATGCCCGGCGATCTGATCGGCCTGCAGGGTAGCTTGATGGGGGAGATGCAGCATTCGATCGAAGCGCTGTCGCCCGTCACCCTTTGCGTCTTCGAGCGCGGCAAGCTCAATCGCCTGTTCGAGAACTACCCCGAGCTTGCCTATGATCTCACCTGGATCGCGGCGCGCGAGGAGCGCATTCTGGACGAAAACCTCTTGAGCATCGGCCGACGATCCGCGCTGGAGCGGGCCGCCTATCTCATCGCCTTCCTTTACCAGCGGGCGGAAGTGCTCGATCTCTTCAACAACAGCCGCGTCGCCATTCCGATCAGCCAGCAGCACGTGGCCGACACGCTCGGCCTTTCGATCGTTCACACCAACAAGACGCTGAAGAAGCTTGCCGAACGCGGCCTGATCCGCTGGGCGGAGAAGGGCTGCAATGTCCGCGATATCGATGGGCTGCTGGCGATTTCCGGCTGGGAAGGGCTGCGCGAGCCGAAGCGGCCGTTCATCTGACGCGCCCTGTCATAGGCGATCGATGCGGCGCTGGAGCCGCATCGACTTCAAAGTGCGCGCCGGTCAGGCGGCGATGATCGCCCGCAGCATCCACAGCGCCTTTTCGTGGAAATCGAGACGATCGGTCAGCATGTCCGTCGTGACGAGGTCGCTGTCCTCGTCGGCCTTGGTGCCGGCGTCGCGTATGCGCCGCGCCGCGGCTTCGTGATTGGTGATCAGGTCGGCCACCATCTCCGCCGCCGTCGTGTGGTTGACTGAGGTGGCGCTCGGGGCAAAGGTTTTTGCTTCGGCAAGCTTTGCCGGCGCGAGGTGCCCAAGGGCGCGGATGCGCTCGGCAATGATGTCGGTTGCCTTGAACAGCGCGTTGTAGTGCTCTTCGGTCAGTTCGTGCAGCGGCTTGAACAGGGGGCCGACCACGTTCCAGTGGTAGATGTGGCTCTTGATGACCAGCTTGTAGGTATCGGCGAGGATATCGGAAAGCGCCGTCGCCATCTGCTGGCGATAGGCCTTCGTCAGGCCGATGTCGAATTCTTCGTCCCTGACCTTGGGTTTCAGCACGGCGGCAGTCTGTTTCATTCTCCTGCTCCAGTTCTGTCTTCGGAAATGTCGAGCGGTTTGCGGCCGGGGGCCACGCCGCATGAGTTGAACGCCGCGACGAAAGGGTTGTTCCCGATCCAGTCTCGACGCTCACATGTCTTTTTTAAATGCGAGGTCGGGCCATTGGGGCCTAAGCTCAGTCGTTGCCGTTGCCTCAGTGGAGGTTCCGGGACTCTGGACGGCATTCCGCCTGGAAATGCGCCTGCAGCGATGATGACTGCCGTCGCTGTACGTGAAAAATGGAGTGCATTGACATGGCCGAGCTTCCGCCGTCCGTCCGGACGGTCCTCGTTCTCGAGGACAACTTCATCATCGCCATGGACGTCGAGGAAATCCTCTCTTCACTCGGGATCCTGCAGGTTACGATCGCCGGAAATGCAAACCAGGCCTTGGAACTGCTGACGCTCCAGGCCTTCGATTTCGCGATCCTCGACGTCAACCTTGGCGATCACACGAGTTTCGTGGTTGCCGATGCCATGCTCGCCCGCGGCATGCCGTTCGGATTCACCAGCGGCTACGGCGATGCCGAGCATTTCCCGACCTATCTCAGGCACGTTCCGCGGATCGACAAACCGTTCAACGAGAAATCGATCGGCCAGCTGATCGCCGCCGGGATTCAGCCAAGAAACGTTTAGGTATCCAGTCCGGTCAGGGTTTGCCGCGCGACACGAACCAGGGATTGGCGAAGTCGCTGTCGTCCTTCTGGTTGCGCTTGCCGTAGGTGAGCGGCGTGCCGTCCATCGTCAGCGTTTCGCCGCCGGCCGCTCGAAGGATCGCGTCGCCCGCGGCGGTGTCCCATTCCATCGTCCGGCTGAAGCGCGGATAGACGTCGGCCAAGCCTTCGGCAAGCAGGCAGAATTTCAAGGACGAGCCGACGGTCCGGTAGTCGGCGATGCCGTGTTTTTCGAGGTAGTCGATCGTCTCGGCGCTGTTGTGCCAGCGGCTGGCGAGCCCCACCATGCGATCGCCGCAGCTGCGGCAGCCGATGATCGTTTCCTCGGTCAGGCGAAAGCTGCCATCAATAACCGACTTTACCGCCTTGCCATGGTGTGCCGCATAGAGGATGCCAAGCGCCGGGGCGTAGACGACGCCCGCGACCGGCGCGCCGTTTTCGATCAGCGCGATGTTGACGGTGAAGTCGTCGTTGCGGCTGATGAATTCCTTGGTGCCGTCGAGCGGATCGACAAGAAAGAACGACGTGCCGGACGTCTCCGGCACGAAACCGGCGGACACCGCTTCCTCGGCGACCACGGGAATGTCCGGAAAAGCCGCGGCGAGATCCGCCAGGATGATGCGTTCGGCGGTCGTATCGGCATCGGTGACCGGCGAGCAGTCGGGCTTGTGGGTGACCTCCGGCCCGGCATTGTAGATGTCGAGAATGGCCCGACCCGCCGCTATCGCCGATTGTTGCAGTATCTCCAGCATTCGCCCTGTCTTTCGGTCCGTCATCTGGCCCATAGCATATTGAGAGGAAGAATATAGCCATGCTTTTGACATGGCAGGCGGCTCTTTACACGTGGCCGCAGCCGATCTGCAGGGCGGCCGTCTCAAGGTTTTTTGCACCTGCGAGAGGCTTTGCATCTTTGCTTCCGCCTTGCGGCTGTGCAAATGTGCCGGCGCAACTGAACTGGATGCCTTCATGCGTTATTCCGCCTTCTCGCTTGTCAGGAACGCCCTTTCCGGAAACCTGAACTGGAAACCGCATTGGCGCCAGCCGCAGCCGAAATCCCACTATGACGTGATCATCGTCGGTGGCGGCGGACACGGGCTTTCGACCGCCTACTATCTCGCCAAGGAATTCGGCGTGAAGAACGTCGCGGTGCTGGAGAAGGGCTACCTCGGTTCCGGCAATGTCGGCCGCAACACCACGATCGTGCGTTCCAATTACATGCTGCCCGGCAACGAGCCGTTCTACGAATTTTCGATGAAGCTCTGGGAGGGGCTGGAGCAGGATCTCAACTACAATGTGATGCTGTCGCAGCGCGGCGTCATCATGCTCTACCACAGCGACGGCCAGCGCGATGCCTATGTGCGCCGCGGCAATGCCATGTGGATGGAAGGCGTCGCCGCCGAACTCATCGAGCGCGAACAGTTGAAGAAGATGATCCCCTTCCTCAACTACGATCACGCCCGTTATCCGATCCTCGGCGGCCTGCTGCAGCGCCGCGCCGGCACGGCGCGACATGATGCCGTTGCCTGGGGCTATGCCCGCGGCGCCGACCAGCATGGTGTCGACATCATCGAGCATTGCGAAGTGACCGGCATTCGTCGCGAAAACGGTGTCGTCACCGGTGTCGAGACCACCAAGGGCTTCATCGGCTGCGGCAAGCTGGCGCTGGCGGCGGCCGGCAACACCTCGCGCGTCGGCGAGATGGCGGACCTGAAGCTGCCGCTCGAAAGCCACGTCTTGCAGGCCTTCGTGACCGAGGGGCTGAAGCCCTGTATCGACCACGTGATCGTCTATGGCGGCGGCCACTTCTACATCTCGCAGTCGGACAAGGGCGGTCTCGTCTTTGGCGCCGAGATCGACGGCTATTCGTCCTATGCCCAGCGCGGCAACCTGGCGACGGCCGAGCACGTGATGGAGGAGGGGGTGACGATGATCCCCGGCCTTTCGCGCGTGAGGGTGCTGCGCGCCTGGGGCGGTGTCATGGACATGAGCATGGACGGCTCGCCGATCATCGACCGCACCTCGATCGACAATCTCTACCTGAACTGCGGCTGGTGCTACGGCGGCTTCAAGGCAACGCCGGCTTCCGGCTATTGCTTCGCCCATCTGATCGCCAAGAACGACACCCATCCGGTGGCGCGTGCCTTGAGGCTCGATCGCTTCGCTCGCGGCTATGCCGTCGACGAAGCCGGCGCCGGCCCGCAGCCCAACCTTCACTGACAGCACACGGCCCGCTGGCCCGTATGGAATGAACAGGAAGCCGGAGCGCGGCTTCAGGACACGGAAGACGATGGCAAGCCTGATTACCTGCCCGCATTGCGGGGTCCGACCGAAGGAAGAATTCGCGATCCGCGGCGATGCCTCGCGCGGCCGCCCCGAACCGATGGATTCGGACGAAGCCTGGCACGACTATGTTTACGTGCGCGCCAACCCGCGCGGCCGCACGTTGGAACATTGGCACCACGTCGCCGGCTGTCGCCGCTTCCTCGTGGTCGAGCGCGATACGGCGACCCACGAGGTCTATTCCGTCGTCGATGCGGCCGAGTTTGCGCGGAGGGCGGCGCGATGACCGGCTATCGTCTTTCCTCCGGCGGCCTCGTCGATCGCAGCAAGACGCTGAGCTTCACCTTCGACGGCCGGCCGCTGCGTGGATTTGCCGGCGATACGCTGGCCTCGGCCCTTCTTGCCAACGACCAGCTGCTCGTCGGCCGTAGCTTCAAGTATCACCGGCCGCGCGGCATCGTCAGCGCCGGGCCCTCCGAGCCCAACGCGCTCGTCACTCTCGGCTCTGGTGCGCGCACCGATGCCAATACCAAGGCGACCGTTGCTGAACTCTATAGTGGGCTGACAGCCAAAAGCCAGAACCGCTGGCCGTCGCTCGGCTTCGATATCGGGGCCGTCAACGGCGTGCTTTCGCCTTTCCTCGGCGCCGGCTTCTACTACAAGACCTTCATGTGGCCGAAGCAGGCCTGGGAACGGGTCTATGAACCCATCATCCGCCGCGCTGCGGGCCTCGGCCGGGCGGTGCTGGAGCGCGATCCCGAGAGCTACGAGAAGTCCTGGGCGTTCTGCGACCTGCTCGTCGTCGGTGCCGGTCCAGCCGGCCTGATGGCGGCGTTGACCGCCGGACGCGCCGGCCTCCGGGTCATCGTCGCCGACGAGGATTTCCGGCTCGGCGGTTCGTTGCTCTCCGCTAGTGAAACCATCGACGGCGCGCCGGCATCGGTCTTTGCCGACCGCATCGTCGTCGAACTGCAAGCGCTGCCCAACGTCACGCTGCTTTCGCGCACCACCGTCTTCGGCTGGTACGATGACAACGTCTTCGGCGCGGTCGAGCGCGTGCAGAAACACGTCGCCGAACCATCGTCGAAGCTTGTGAGCGAGCGCGTCTGGCGCATCGTTGCCAAGCGCGCGCTGTTGGCAACCGGTGCCGAGGAACGGCCGCTGGTGTTCGGCGGCAACGATCGTCCTGGTGTGATGATGGCGGGCGCCATGACCACCTATGCCGAACGCTACGGCGTCGCCGCCGGCAAGCAAGTCGCCATCTTTACCAGCGGCAGCGCCGGCTACCGGACGGCGCGGGTGCTTGCAGCCAAGGGCGTCGCGATCGCGGCGATCGTCGATGCCCGCGCTGAGGCCGCCGATCAGGCGCCCGATGGCATCAGGGTCATCCGCTCGGCCTCGATCGTCGACACCAAGGGCCGGCAACGTCTCAACGGCATCGTCGTCGAACGCTCCGGCTACGAGCAACTGATCGCCTGCGATGCGCTGGGCATGTCCGGCGGCTGGAGCCCGATCGTGCATCTTGCCTGCCAGCGCGGCGCAAGACCGGTCTGGTCGGAGGAATTGAAGGCCTTTGTCGCGCCTGACGTCGGCGGCAGCCTGCGTCCCGTGGGTGCGGCCAACGGCGTCTATACGCTCGCCGGCTGCCTGTCCGATGGTGCGGAGAAGGCCGCAGCGATTGCCGCCGACCTCGGCTTCAGCGCCAGCTCGGCGGCAGCACCGGTCGTCGATGGCGAGGAGGCCACTTCCTTCTCGGCGCTCTGGTACGTGCCGGGCGCCAGGTCGAAGGCCTTTGTCGATTTCCAGAACGACGTGCATGCGAAGGATCTCGGCCTGGCGCTGCGCGAAGGGTTCGGCCATGTGGAGCACGCCAAGCGCTACACGACCAGCGGCATGGCGACCGATCAGGGCAAGCTTTCCAACATCAATGCCGTCGGCATTCTCGCCGGCATGCGCGGCGTCAGCCCGGCCGAGGTCGGCACAACCACTTTCAGGCCGTTCTACACGCCGGTCTCCTTCGGTGCGCTCGCCGGTACGGCGCGCGACGAACATGCGGCACCGGCGCGCAAGTCGCCGCTGCACGGCTGGGCGATGAAAAACGGCGCGACCTTCGTCGAGGCGGGGCTCTGGCACCGGTCCGCCTGGTTCCCGCGCGCCGGCGAAAAGACCTGGCGCGACAGCGTCGATCGCGAAGTCCTGAACGTGCGGGCCAATGTCGGCCTCTGCGATGTCTCGACCCTCGGCAAGATCGAGGTCTTCGGTCCCGACGCTGCGGAGTTCCTCAACCGGCTTTATTGCAACCCGGTCCTGAAGTTGCCGATCGGCAAGGCGCGTTACGGCCTGATGCTGCGCGAAGACGGTTTCGTCTTCGACGACGGCACCGTCAGCCGCTTCGACGATGAGCATTTCTTCGTCACCACGACGACGGCGATGGCAGGTCCCGTCATGGCGCACCTGGAATATTGCGCCCAGACGCTCTGGCCGGACCTCGAAGTCCGCTTCACCTCGTCGACCGACCAATGGGCGCAGATGGCGATCGCCGGTCCGAAAGCGCGCGCGGTGCTGCAGCAGATCGTGGATGGCGATATTTCCGATGGCGCGTTTCCGCTCCTGTCCGCCCGCAAGATCGTCCTGAAAAGCGGTGTGTCGGCGCGGCTCTTCCGCATTTCCTTCTCCGGGGAGCTGGCTTTCGAACTTGCGGTGCCGGCAGGTTATGGCGAGGCGGTGGCCGACCAGATCATGGAGGCCGGCCGGCCGCATGAAATCTGTGCCTATGGCGTCGAAGCCTTGAACGTGCTGCGGCTGGAGAAAGGGCTGCTGACGCATGCCGAATTCGACGGTCGCGTGACGCCAGACGATGCCGGGCTCGGCCGAATGCTCTCGATGCAGAAGACCGACTTCATCGGCAAGCGCCTCTCGACGCGCTACGGCCTGACGGCGGCGGATCGCATGCAGCTCGTTGGTTTGAAGCCCGTCGATGCCGACAAGGACATGCGGGCCGGAGCGCATCTTCTGAAGGAGGGGACCAAGCCCTCGACGCTGAACGATCAGGGTTGGGTCAGCTCGGCCGGTTACTCGCCGGTCCTGGGCCACGCCATCGCGCTCGCCTTCCTGAAATCCGGGCGCGAACGCTATGGCGAGAAGGTCGTCGTGTTCGATAAGCTCCGCGATCAGGAGATCGTCGCCGAAGTCTGCGACCCGGTCTTCGTCGATCCGCAAAATGCAAAGCTGAAGGCCTGAGGAGGCGGTGATGGTTCGCGACTACAACAACCGCCACGCACTGGAGCAGAAACTGCGATCGGCACCCACGTCGCCGGCGGCCGACCACCTGATGGTCGGGCATTGGCGCACGATGGCGACGGTTCTTGCACGCGCCGGCCGGGAGGAGACCGTGCGTGAGGCGATCGCCGCCCAGTCCGACTTGTCCATGCGGTTCTCGGCACCGGGGGAGTGGCTGGTCGTCTCCGAGGTGGAAGCGCCGAGCGGGCTCGTGCGTTGGCTCGAAGAGCTTTGCGACGGCGGTGCCTATGTTGTCGACCAAAGCGATGGGCGCGTCGTCTTCCGGATCGCCGGCCCGAACGTGCGCAGCATCCTCGCCAAGGGCATCGGCCTTGATCTTCATCCATCAGCCTTCACGGTTGGCGGCAGCACCAATGCGCTCTGCGGTCACATCCCGGTCAATCTCGCCCGGACGGACGAGGACACGTTCGAGCTGATCGTGCCGCGGAGCTATGCGGAATCGCTCTTCGATGACCTGATGAAAATGGGGCGGGCCTTCGATCTCACCGCCGCTTTCTCGGACTGAACCCGCCCTTTCAAGAGGCCGAAATCAAATGCGGCATGAAATGCCGCAAACGGGTCGCCCATCCGCCAGCAAACGGCGGAAATGGACAAGCGTCCTTCGCAGCCGTGTCTTTATCGGCGCCGTCTTTCTGACTAGGCTTTCATCGTCAGCCGCTTGCGCTTCTGTGCTCGAAGCAAGCGGTCGCCGTGCCTGAGTTTCTTCCTGACAATTTGGCCATGTCTCCGGGAGGAGCATGGGGAGACGGAGTGTACGCATGAAAAGCCATGCCAAGGTCGTCGTTATCGGAGGCGGTGTCGTCGGGTGTTCGGTGCTCTATCACCTGACGAAATTCGGCTGGACCGACGCCGTGCTGCTCGAGCGATCGGAACTTACTTCCGGCTCCACCTGGCATGCGGCCGGCGGCATGCACACGATCAACGGCGACCCGAACGTCGCCAAGCTGCAGAAATATACGGTCGAGCTCTACAAGGAGATCGAGGAATATTCCGGCCAGGATGTCGGCCTTCACATGACCTCGGGCATGATGCTGGCCGCCACCAAGGAACGCTTCGACTGGATGAAGTCCATCCTCGCCAAGGGCCGCTACATGGGGCTCGAAGCGGAGCTTTTGACGCCGAAGGAAGCGCACGACCTGATGCCGCTGCTCGATCCCGACCAGTTCGTCGGCGCAGTGTTCGATCCGGTCGAGGGGCACCTCGATCCCTATGGCACGACGCATGCCTATGCCAAATCGGCGAAGAAGAACGGTGCGGAGATCTACCTGCACACCAAGGTCGAGGATCTGGTGCAGCGGGAAGACGGTTCCTGGCGGGTGATCACAAACCAGGGCGAGATTATCGCCGAACACGTTGTCAACGCCGCCGGCCTCTGGGCGCGCGAAGTCGGCCGCATGGTGGGGCTGGAGCTGCCGGTGCTTGCCATGGAGCACATGTATCTCATCACCGAGGACATGCCCGAAGTCATCGAATTCAACCAGACACGCGGCAAGGAGCTGATGCACTGCGTCGATTTCGACGGCGAGATTTATCTCCGCCAGGAGCGAAACGGCATGCTGATGGGCACCTATGAGAAGGCGTGCCGCCCGTGGTCGCCGATCTCGACGCCCTGGGATTTCGGCCACGAACTCCTGGCCGAGGACATCGACCGCATTTCGCCGGAACTCGAAGTCGGCTTCCGGCACTTCCCGGCCTTCAACAAGGCCGGCATCAGGAAGATCATCAACGGCCCCTTCACCTTTTCGCCGGACGGCAACCCACTGGTCGGCCCGGTGCGGGGCTTGAGGAACTACTGGTCGGCCTGTGCCGTCATGGCCGGCTTCAGCCAGGGCGGCGGCGTCGGCCTGGCGCTCGCCAACTGGATGATCCATGGCGACCCCGGCTTCGACGTGTTTGCCATGGACGTGTCCCGATACGGCGATTTCGCCACGCTTGCCTATACCAACGCCAAGGTGCGCGAGAACTACTCGCGTCGCTTCTCGATCCGTTATCCGAACGAGGAACTGCCGGGCGCGCGGCCGCTGCTGACGACGCCGATCTACGACCGGCTGAAGGCGGCAGGCGCCGTCTTCGGCGCGTCCTATGGGCTCGAAACGCCGCTGTGGTTTGCACCCGAGGGGGTAAAGGATGCCTTCTCCTGGCGGCGCTCGACCGATTTCGAGACCGTGGGCGCGGAGGCGCGGGCCGTGCGCGAAGGCGTCGGCCTGATGGAGACCTCGGGCTTTGCCAAATATGCGATCACAGGCAACGGCGCGGAGGCGTGGCTCGACCGCATGCTGGCCTGCCGCATACCGCAGACGGGGCGTATGGCGCTGGCGCCGATGTTGAAGGACGACGGCAAGCTGATCGGCGACTTCACCCTGGCCAAGCTCGGCGAGTGGGATTTCCTGCTCGTCGGCTCCGGTATCGCCGAGGACTACCACATGCGCTGGTTCGAGGCGCATCTGCCTGCGGACGGTGCGGTGTCGCTGAAGGCTTTGAAGCTGGAGCTGGTCGGCCTGTCGATCGCCGGGCCAAAGGCCCGCGATGTGCTCGCGAGCCTTACCCATCTCGACGTCTCCGACGCAGCGTTCCCGTTCATGGACATCCGCCGCATGGACCTCGGCATGGCGCCTGCGATCGTCGGCCGGGTTAGCTATACGGGCGATCTCGGCTACGAGATCTGGATGAAGCCGGAGTACCAGCGCTATCTCTTCGAGCTGCTGATGGAGAAGGGGGCCGCGTCCGGCATCCGTCTGTTCGGCTTGAGGGCACTGAATGCGCTGCGCGTCGAGAAATCCGTCGGCAGCTGGGCGCGCGAGTATCGTCCCCTTTATGGCCCGGTCGAAGCCGGGCTTGGACGGTTTGTTGCGACCGGCAAGGATGCCGATTTCATCGGCAAGGCGGCGGCGGTTAAGGAGAAGGCGGATGGTGGCGCACTACGTCTGAGAACCTTCCTGCTCGAGGCGAAGGACGCTGATGTCATCGGCGACGAGCCGATCTACCTCGACGGCGTCGTGCGCGGCTGGGTGACATCGGGCGGCTATGCGCATGCAAGCGGCGTTTCGGTCGCCATGGGCTACGTGCCGAAGGAGATCGCCGACCGCAGCGATGGCTGGTCGATCGAACTCCTGGGTGAGATCCTGCCGGCCCGTCTTCAGCCGCATCCGCTGTTCGATTCGAACGGTCAGCGCATGCGCGCCTGAGCAATCGGGGTGGAGTGCAGGCCGTAGTGGGCTGTTGAAGCTTCATAGAATACCCGACGCTTTTACGACTAAAGTTGATGATTTCGCGGGCGAAAGCTGCGGAAATTTTGATTTTTCTGGCTGTAAAAGCGTCAAATCGATTTTATCGAGGAAGTTTTTGATGAAGTCGCGTTTTTTAGCTTTCCTTTTCGTTTGAAAGAGGTATGGAATCGAGCAAACACAGCGCTCAACAATGAGCTCAAAAAACAAGAGACCGGACCGTTATGGATCTGGTCCAGGGGAAGATTGATGGAGTATTTCGTCCAGCAGCTCGTCAACGGGCTGACTCTTGGGTCTATTTATGGTATGATCGCTATTGGTTATACCATGGTCTACGGCATCATTGGCATGATCAACTTCGCTCACGGCGATATTTTCATGCTCGGCGGCTTTGCTGCTTTGATTGTCTTTCTTATTCTCACAACATTCATCGGGGGCGTCCCGGTTGTACTTGCTCTCCTGCTGATGATGGTCGTCGGCATGTTGACCGCAGGTCTCTGGAACTGGACGATCGAGAAGGTGGCCTATCGGCCCCTGCGCGGTTCGTTCCGGCTTGCGCCGCTGATCACCGCAATCGGCATGTCGATTGCGCTGTCGAACTTCATCCAGGTGACGCAGGGTCCGCGCAACAAGCCGATCCCGCCGCTCGTTTCCTCGGTCTACGAGGTCTTCGGCATCACCATCTCGCTGAAGCAGATCATCATCATCGTCATCACGGCGGCTCTGCTTTCGATCTTCTGGTACATCGTCAACAAGACGCCGCTTGGCCGGGCCCAACGCGCGACCGAACAGGACCGCAAGATGGCGGCGCTGCTCGGTGTCGACGTCGACCGCACCATCTCGGTGACCTTCATCATGGGTGCAGCACTCGCTGCCGTCGCCGGTACGATGTATCTGATGTATTATGGCGTCGTCGTCTTCACCGACGGTTTCGTGCCTGGCGTCAAAGCGTTCACCGCGGCCGTTCTCGGCGGCATCGGATCGCTGCCGGGCGCCGTTCTCGGCGGACTGTTGATCGGGCTCATCGAGTCCCTCTGGTCCGCCTATTTCACCATCGACTACAAGGACGTCGCGACCTTCTCCATTCTCGCCATCGTCCTGATCTTCAAGCCGTCTGGCATTCTCGGACGACCGGAAGTCGAGAAGGTATAATTCCATGGCAAACATTGCTTCTACGACTGCAAGCGCCGGCACTGACGTGACGGCGCGGGCCCTGCGCGAGGCTGTCTTCGCGGGCCTGATTTCGCTCGGTCTTTTCGTGCTGTTCGTCGGTCTCAAGTCCGACCAGAACATCCGCAACGAGCTGATCCTCAACCAGCGCTGGGGCCTGCTGGCGATCTTCGTGATCGTCGCTGCCGTCGGCCGCTTCCTGATGGTGGCCTATGTCCAGCCGGCCATGGCCCGGCGCAAGGCCGCCAAGGCCGAAGCCGAGGATGCGGTGAAGGAGGAGACCTTCTTCACCCGCCACTTCTCCAAGCTCGCGATCGCGTTCCTGCTCGTCTATCCGCCGCTCGTCGTCGCGATCTTCGGCATCCAGGGCTCGCTCAAGTGGGTCGACAATTTCGGCATCCAGATCCTGATCTACGTGATGCTGGCCTGGGGGCTGAACATCGTCGTCGGCCTCGCCGGCCTGCTGGACCTGGGTTATGTCGCCTTCTACGCGGTCGGTGCCTATTCCTACGCCCTGTTGTCGACCTATTTCGGCCTGTCCTTCTGGGTTCTTCTTCCGGTCGCCGGCATTCTTGCCGCCTTCTGGGGCATGATCCTCGGCTTCCCGGTTCTGCGTCTGCGCGGCGACTATCTGGCGATCGTGACGCTCGCCTTCGGTGAAATCATCCGATTGGTGTTGATCAACTGGACGGAAGTGACGAAGGGTACGTTCGGCGTCTCCGGCATCGCCAAGGCAACGCTATTTGGCATCAAGTTCGATGCCTCGAAGGACGGCTTTGCCGCGCTGATGGGCCTGCCGATGTCGTCGGCCTATTACAAGATCTTCCTGTTCTATCTGATCCTGGCGCTTGCGCTGCTCACGGCTTACGTGACGATCCGGCTGCGCCGCATGCCGATCGGCCGCGCCTGGGAAGCGCTGCGCGAGGACGAGATCGCCTGCCGCTCGCTCGGCATCAACACGGTGACGACCAAGCTCACCGCCTTTGCGACGGGCGCCATGTTCGGCGGTATCGCCGGCTCGTTCTTCGCCGTGCGCCAGGGCTTCGTATCGCCTGAATCCTTCGTCTTCCTGGAATCTGCGGTCATTCTCGCGATCGTGGTTCTCGGCGGCATGGGCTCGCTCACCGGTATCGCTGTCGCTGCGGCCGTGATGATCGGCGGCACCGAAATCCTGCGTGAGCTTTCCTTCCTGAAGATGGTCTTCGGACCGGACTTCACACCTGAACTCTACCGTATGCTGATCTTTGGCCTGGCCATGGTCGTCGTCATGGTCTGGAAGCCGCGCGGCTTCGTCGGATCGCGCGAACCGACAGCCTTCTTGCACGAACGCAAGGCAGTCTCGGGCAGCTTCACCAAGGAAGGGCACGGTTGATGGCCCGCGAGACGACGACAATGACAAAAGACCCCATTCTCAAGGTTGAGCACCTGTCGATGCGCTTCGGCGGTCTCATGGCCATCAACGACTTCTCCTTCGAAGCCTATCGCGGTGACATCACCGCGCTGATCGGCCCGAACGGAGCGGGCAAGACCACGGTGTTCAACTGCATCACCGGCTTCTACAAGCCGACGATGGGCATGATCACGATGAAGCAGAAGGCCGGCAAGGAATACCTGCTGGAACGTCTGCCGGACTTCGAGATCACCAAGCTCGCCAAGGTGGCGCGTACCTTCCAGAACATCCGGATGTTCTCCGGTCTGACGGTGCTCGAAAACCTGCTCGTCGCGCAGCACAACAAGCTGATGCAGGCATCCGGCTACACTTTCCTCGGCCTGCTCGGCTTCCCGGCTTACCGCCAGGCATCGCGCGAGGCGATCGACCTTGCCAAGCACTGGCTGGAAAAGGCGTCGCTGATCGACCGTGCGGACGATCCGGCCGGTGACCTCTCCTACGGCGCCCAGCGCCGTCTCGAGATTGCCCGCGCCATGTGCACGGGTCCGGAACTGCTTTGCCTGGACGAGCCGGCCGCCGGTCTCAATCCGCGCGAGTCCCTGGCGCTCAACGAATTGCTGAAAAGCATTCGCGCCGATACCGGCACGTCGATCCTGTTGATCGAACACGACATGTCCGTGGTCATGGAGATTTCCGACCACGTGGTGGTCCTGGAATACGGACAGAAGATTTCCGACGGCACACCGGATTTCGTGAAGAACGATCCGAGGGTCATTGCGGCCTATCTGGGTGTCGAGGATGAAGAGGTTGAAGAGGTGATCGAACAAATCGAGGAAATCGAAGGCGGGCAGGGGGGCACCAACTGATGACGGCGCCTCTTCTCCAAGTTAAAGCCGTCGAGACCTACTACGGCAACATCCGCGCGCTGAGCGGGGTCGATGTCGAAGTTCACCGCGGTGAAATCGTCTGCCTGATCGGTGCCAACGGTGCCGGCAAGTCGACGCTGATGATGACGATCTGCGGCAGCCCGCAGGCGCGTACCGGTTCGGTCTTCTTCGAAGGCCAGGACATCACCCGCATGCCGACGCACGAGATCGCCCGGCTGCGCATCGCGCAGTCGCCCGAGGGTCGGCGCATCTTCCCGCGCATGACGGTGTTTGAAAACCTGCAGATGGGCGCCAGCCTCGACAACCTGAAGCACTTCGACCAGGACGTGGAAAAGGTGTTTGCGCTTTTCCCGCGCCTGAAGGAGCGCCAGGCGCAGCGCGGCGGCACGCTTTCGGGCGGCGAGCAGCAGATGCTGTCGATCGGCCGCGCACTGATGGCCCGGCCGAAGCTCCTGCTTCTCGACGAGCCGTCGCTCGGTCTCGCACCGCTGATCGTCAAGGGCATCTTCGAAGCGATCAAGAAGCTCAACAAGGAGGAAGGCCTGACCGTCTTCCTCGTCGAGCAGAACGCCTTCGGTGCGCTCAAGCTTTCGGACCGCGGCTACGTGATGGTCAACGGCCGGGTGACGATGAGCGGTTCCGGCAAGGAACTGCTCGCCAATCCGGAAGTGCGCGCGGCCTATCTCGAAGGCGGCCGTCATTGAACGGCTGCATCTGGAGCAAGTGACATGCAGGGAATTCTCTACGAAGAAGTGTCGATCTGGCAATTTCTTTTCATCAGCTGCGTTCTCGGCGGCTGGACGGCGTGGCGTACCGGCAAGAGCGTCGCCGAAAGCTGGGAGGAGTTTCCGCGCCTCCTTCTCTACGTTGCGTTGCTGGGGCTTGGCATCCGCTTCGTGCATCACGCTCTCTTCGAGGGCACGATGTTCAGCCTGCACTACTATATCGTGGACACGATCGTGCTTTTGTTGTTTGCTACCGCAGGTTTCCGATACTACCGGACCAAGCAAATGACCAATAACTACTATTGGCTCTATGAGAAGGCTTCGCCTTTCTCATGGAAAGCCAAATAAAGGGAACAGCGCGCGCCGGCCGCCGCGGCCGGTGCGAAAGAAACACCGGCGCAACTATGGTGGGCATTGCGCAGGTTGGTAACGAGACCCGCTCGAATAATTGGGAGTAACAAGATGAAAAAGTCTCTTCTGTCGGCGGTCGCGCTGACGGCTATGGTTGCCTTCAGCGGCAGCGCCTGGGCTGATATTCTCGTTGGTGTCGCCGGCCCGCTGACTGGCCCGAACGCCGCTTTCGGTGCACAGCTCCAGAAAGGTGCAGAGCAGGCCGCCGCTGACATCAACGCTGCCGGCGGTATCAATGGGGAACAGATCAAGGTTGTGCTCGGCGACGACGTTTCGGACGCCAAGCAGGGCGTTTCGGTCGCCAACAAGTTCGTTGCTGACGGTGTGAAGTTCGTTGTCGGTCACTTCAACTCGGGCGTGTCCATCCCGGCTTCTGAAGTTTACGCCGAAAACGGCATCCTGCAGGTAACGCCGGCCTCCACCAACCCGCAGTTCACCGAGCGCGGTCTCTGGAACACGTTCCGTACCTGCGGCCGTGACGACCAGCAGGGTGCAGTTGCCGGTGCCTACCTCGCCGCCAACTTCAAGGACGCAAAGATCGCCGTCATTCACGACAAGACCCCCTATGGTCAGGGCCTTGCCGACGAAACCAAGAAGTCGATGAACGAAGCCGGCCTCACCGAAGCCCTCTATGAAGGCATCAACACCGGCGACAAGGACTTCTCGGCGCTCATCGCCAAGATGAAGGAAGCTGGCGTTTCGATCGTTTACTACGGCGGTCTGCACACCGAAGCCGGCCTGATCATGCGCCAGATGAAGGACCAGGGCCTCAAGGCTACCCTGATGTCGGGCGATGGTATCGTTTCGAACGAACTGGCTTCGATCGCCGGCGACGCCGTTGACGGCACGCTGATGACGTTCGCTCCGGATCCGCGCAAGAACCCGGCTGCCAAGGACCTCGTCGAGAAGTTCCGCGCTGCCGGCTTCGAACCGGAAGCCTACACGCTCTACGCCTACGCCGCTCTCCAGGTCATCGCAGAAGCTGCCAAGGCTTCCGGCGGCAACGACCCGCAGGCAGTTGCCGAAGCCATCAAGGCAAAGGGTCCGTTCAAGACCGCAATCGGCGAACTCGGCTATGACGAAAAGGGCGACATCACGCGTCCGGACTACGTCATGTACACCTGGAAGAAGGGTGACGACGGCAAGTACAACTACTTCCAGAACGAGTAGTTCTGATTTCGGACCTTGTGTCCGACTGGTTGGGGCCCGGCGAGCGATCGCCGGGCTTTTCTTTTTGGTGAGATGTCGGCGCAGCGGTCGGCTATTTCAGCAGCGTGTCCCTGAGTGAAGAGACCTCGGCGCGCAGTCGCTCGAGATCGTCGGCGCCGAGCTTCGTCGCTTCGGTGAGACCGCGCGGCACTTCCACTGCCTTTTGCCGCAAGGCCTTACCCATGTCGGTCAATTGCACCCGGACCTGCCGCTCGTCCGCCTTGTCGCGCACACGGGCGATGTAGCCGGCGGCCTCCAGGCGCTTCAGCATCGGCGTCAAAGTGCTCGATTCCAGGAAGAGCCGTTCACCGAGGCTGCCGACCGTCTGGTCGTCTTTCTCCCACAACAGCACCATCACCAGATATTGCGGGTAGGTGAGATCAAGTTCCTCCAGCAGCGGCTTGTAGATGCGCGTGAAGGCGTGGTTTGCCGAATAGACCGCAAAACAGAGGAAGCTGTCGAGCGCCAGCATCGCCTCGTCGTTCTTGGAGTTGGTGTCAGTCATCGCTTTCTCCTGTCATGCGTTCAAAATAAATCGTTCACGATATAATCGCAAGGCATTGACAGCGGTGCAGTCGCACTATAAATGTTGTGCACGATCTAATCGATGGCGATATAAACGTATATAAATCGTGCACGATTTAATCGCTAGATATCTAACTATAGAGCGGCATGACCGCAGGGAAGAAGGAGCGTTCCATGAGCAAGGCAATCAGCAAGACCGAAGCCAACGGCATCTCCCGCCGCAGCGTTCTCTCGGCCGCCTTTGGCGCAGCCGCCACGGCAGCCGCGGTCAATGCCATGAACACACCGGCCAAGGCCGCATCCACCACCGCAGCAACCGCCGGCGCGTCCGGCACGAAGGGAGCAAACACCATGGCCAGCCGCATCATCACCCGCGATGGCGTCGAGATTTATTACAAGGACTGGGGTCCGAAGGATGGCCCGGTCGTCGTGCTCAGTCACGGTTGGCCACTGTCGTCGGACAGCTGGGAGGCGCAGGCCTTCCACCTTGCCGCCAACGGCTTCCGCGTCGTCACCCATGATCGCCGTGGCCACGGCCGCTCGTCGCAGCCCTGGGACGGCAACGACATGGATCACTATGCCGACGACCTTGCTGACCTGATCAATGCGCTCGATCTCAAGGACATCTTCCTCGCCGGGTTTTCGACCGGCGGCGGCGAGATCAGCCGTTATATCGGCCGCCACGGCACCAGCCGGGTCGCCAAGGCCGGCCTGATCTCGGCGGTGCCGCCGCTGATGGTCAAGACCGACAAGAACCCCGGTGGCCTGCCGAAGGAAGTCTTTGACGGTTTGCAGGCGGCAAGCCTCAAGGATCGCTCGAAGCTCTACCGCGACATCGCGTCCGGTCCGTTCTTCGGCTTCAACCGGACGGGGGCTGTCGCGTCTGAAGGCATGATCGACAGCTTCTGGCTGCAGGGCATGATGGCCGGCCACAAGAACACCTACGACTCGATCGTCGCCTTCTCGCAGACCGACTTTACCGAGGACCTGAAGAAGTTCGACGTGCCGACCTTGATCATCCATGGCGACGACGACCAGATCGTGCCGATCGATGCGGCGGCGAGAGCCTCGAAGACGCTGGTGCCGCATGCGGAGCTCAAGGTCTATGCCGGCGCACCGCACGGCATCACCGACACCCACAAGGACCAGCTCAACGCCGACCTGCTCGCCTTCGCCAAGGCCTGATGGCAGTTGAAATCACGATGAGAGGCGCCGGCAACGGCGCCTCTTTTTTGCTTTTTGTGATAGGTGTTTCGCTTGTCGAGATAGCTGTCGAGTCGCGCCGTTTCGTGCACTATCTCGCAGCGATTCTGATCCGGAGGCAGGCATGAGCTCGAAACCCCGCATTCTCGTCACCCGTCGTTGGCCGGCAGCGGTGGAGCAGGTGCTTGCCGAACGCTTCGACGTCACCTTGAACGAAGGGGACGTGCCGCTGACAGCCGCAGAACTCGCCGAAGCACTGCGGACCTATGACGCCGTTCTCCCGACGGTCTCTGACCGGCTTCCGGCCGACCTCTTTGCCCGCGGCGGTCTCCGCGCGAAGATCCTTGGAAACTATGGCGTGGGCTACAATCACATCGACGTTGCGGCCGCCAAGGCTGCCGACATCGTCGTCACCAACACGCCGGGTGTGCTGACCGACTGCACCGCCGACATCGCCATGACGCTGCTGCTTGCAGTCGCGCGGCGGGCAGGCGAGGGCGAGCGGCAGGTGAGGGCCGGCGAATGGACCGGCTGGCGCCCGACCCACATGATTGGCGGCAAGGTCACCGGCAAGACGCTCGGCATCATCGGCTTCGGCCGCATCGGCAAGGCGATGGCCAAGCGCTGCCACTTCGGCTTCGACATGGATGTCGTTTTCTACAATCGCTCACGCATCGACCCGGCCGAGGCCAGCCGTTATGGCGCCCGCCAGCTCGACACGGTCGAGGACGTGCTGAAGGTGGCGGACTTCGTGTCGCTGCATTGCCCCGGCGGCGGCGAAAACCGGCACCTCATCAATGCCGAACGCCTGGCCCTGATGAAGAAAAGCGCCTACCTCGTCAACACGGCGCGGGGTGATGTGATCGACGAGCTGGCGCTGATTGCGGCGCTCGAAGACGGTGTCATTCGCGGCGCCGGGCTTGATGTCTTCGAGGCGGAACCGAACGTGCCGGAACGTCTGCGCGCGCTCGAAAATGTCGTTCTGCTTCCACATCTCGGCAGTGCGACGGAGGAGACGCGCGTCGCCATGGGCATGAAGGTGGTCGACAATATCACGGCGTTTTTCGACGGGCGCGAACCGCCGGATCGCGTGGCGTAGAAGGTTGCCCGTTTTCTGCGCAGAGTCTGCATGGAAATGCAGCACGTTGACGATTTTCTTTGCAAAACAATAACTTGACTTGTCGTGCCGCGATGCGGACGATAGCGCCAAGATAAGGCGGTGGGCTCAATGGGCACTGCGCCTCGAATGAAGGACGCCGTTTAGCGGTCTGAGATGGACAAGGCAGCACGCATCGCCCCGCAGCGGGCCTGGGGCAAGGGACGGCTGGTCGCCAAGGCGGCGCTCGGCCACAGCCGCATTGCCGAACTCTACCAGGAAGGCTGCGCCAAGATCCGCCTGCCGAAGACCTTCGATACCTCGATGGAGGCGGTGCTCATCAATTCTTCCGGCGGGCTTACCGGCGGCGACCGGATGATCTGGGAGGTCGCGGCAGGGGCCGAAACCGAGGTGACGGTGACGACGCAGGCCTGCGAGAAGATCTACAAGGCGAGCGCCGATACCGTCGAAGTGGCGACCCGCATCGAGGTTGCCCCCGGCGCGCGCGTCGACTGGCTGCCGCAGGAGACGATCCTCTTCGACCGGGCCTCGCTCTCGCGCTCGCTGGAGGTGGAACTTGCCTCGGACTCGACGTTTCTCGCGGTCGAAGCGGTGCTTCTCGGCCGCAAGGCAATGGGCGAGGCGGTTGAAACCGGGCTCTTCCGCGATCGCTGGCGTATCCGTAGCGGGGGCAAGCTGCTGCATGCGGACAATCTCGCCCTATCAGGAGAAGTCGCCAGTCTCGCCCAACGCAAGGCGGTGCTCGACGGCGCAGCCGCTTTTGCCACGCTGCTCTATGTCGGTCCGGACTGCGAACTCCAGCTGCCGCGTTTTCGGTCGCTCGTCGATGGCGCAGCGGGCGTCGGCATCAGCCATTTTCAGGTCCATGGCCGCGACAAGCTGGTTGCCCGTTTCGTGGCGCCGGATGGCTTCGCGCTCAGAAAAATCCTCATCCCGGTTATTTCGCACTTGCGCAAGCAGAAGACTGTGCCGAAAGTCTGGGTACTCTAGCGCGTTTCACATTTTTATTTGAAACAGTGAAACGATCTAACGCATTGAAACTTTGTAATTCCTGGCGGAAGACCGCTTCGCAGATTTCCCAGGGAATTGCTTCACGAACAACCGGTGGCGACGCATGAATCTTACCCCGCGCGAGAAAGACAAACTGCTGATTTCGATGGCGGCTATGGTTGCCCGCAGGCGCCTGGAGCGCGGCGTGAAACTCAACCACCCGGAGGCGATCGCGCTGATCACCGATTTTGTCGTCGAGGGCGCGCGCGACGGGCGCTCGGTCGCCGAACTGATGGAGGCGGGTGCGCAGGTGCTGACGCGCGAGCAGGTGATGGAGGGCATCGCTGAGATGATCCATGACATCCAGATCGAGGCGACCTTTCCGGACGGAACCAAGCTCGTCACCGTGCACGAGCCGATCCGCTAGGCGCAGGGCGCCTGAAGCCTGAACGCGGGATAAAAGCATGCGGCCGGCCGAGGGCGGCTTGAGGAGAAGACCATGATCCCAGGAGAAATCATCGCGGCGGCCGGAGAGATCGAGCTCAATGTCGGCCTCGACACGACGACGATCGAGGTCGCCAATACCGGCGACCGCCCGATCCAGGTCGGCAGCCACTATCACTTCGCCGAAACCAATGCGGGACTTAAATTCGACCGCAAGGCCGCCTACGGTCGCCGGCTCGACATTCCCGCCGGCACGGCCGTGCGGTTCGAGCCGGGCCAGACGCGCCAGGTGACGCTGATACCGCTTTCCGGCAAGCGCGAGGTCTATGGCTTCCGCCAGCAGGTGATGGGCAAGCTATGAGGGCGCTGCCGGTTCTCGGGCTGCTTCTGCTGCTTGCTGCGCCGGCGCTCGCCGAGGACGAGCCGGACTTGGATTGTGCGAATGCGATGGCTCAGCCGGATCTGAATGACTGCGCCTACCAGGAATATGAAGCGGCCGACGCGGAGTTGAATGCAGTCTACCGGCAGGCGCTGACGGCGGCGCAGAATGTCGACAAGGAGCTGGAAGGCGCCGATATCGGCGCGGTCGAGGCGCTGAAGACGGCGCAGCGCGCCTGGATCGGCTATCGCGACGGTCAATGCGAGTTTGCCGGCTTCCAGGCCCGTGGCGGCCAGGCGGAGCCGATGCTGGTTTCGGGCTGCCTTGCCCAGCTCACGCAGAAGCGCACCGCCGAACTCAACGAATTTCTCGAAACCCAAGGGAACTGATCATTGCAGGCTCGCCTCGTCATCATGATCGTGGGCAATGGCGAGGTGCCTGACGGCGCCGGCGCGACGATCGATAGTGCCGATCTCGTCGTGCGCTTCAACGATTGCCGCTCTGTCGGCTCCGGCGGCCACAGGACCGATATCGTCGCCGTCTGCAACACCGGGCGACCGGGGATTTCCATGCTGGGCGGTGGCCGCTGGAAGACGAATGCCGCGGTGCGCCAGGCGCGGGAGATCTGGTGCGTTCGTTCCGGCGCGAAGTTTGCCGCGATGCGCGCCGGGCTTGCGGAAACGCATCCGAACCTCGACGATTTCTGCGACGATTACACTGTCGGTTTCGAGAGCTTCGCCCGCTCGACCAACCGAGGCTTTCGCGTCGTTCCGGTCGATGTGCACGAGCAGGTGGAGCAGGACCTCGCTGGGTTTTCACCAGATCCTTACGTCGTTCCATCCAGCGGGATGATCGTGATTGCCGATATCCTCGCGCATCTTGCGACGCCCAACGACGATGTCGTTCTTGCCGGTTTCGGTCATGTCGGCTGGGAATGGCATCCCTTCGCCGCCGAGCGCCGCCATGTCGACGCGCTTGCGGCTGGCGGCCGTCTTCGCCGCCTCCATCCCGTTTCTTCTTCGTCCCAAGGAGCCTGAACCATGCCCTACAAGATGTCGCGCGCGGCCTATGCCAACATGTTCGGCCCGACGGTCGGCGACAAGGTGCGGCTCGCCGATACCGAACTCTTCGTCGAGGTGGAAAAGGATTTCACCACCTATGGAGAGGAGGTGAAGTTCGGCGGCGGCAAGGTCATTCGCGACGGCATGGGGCAAAGCCAGATGACGCGCGCCGAGGGCGCCGTCGATACTGTTATCACCAATGCGCTGATCGTCGACCACTGGGGCATCGTCAAGGCGGATATCGGCCTCAAGGACGGGCGCATCGCCGGCATCGGCAAGGCCGGCAACCCGGACACGCAACCGGGCGTCACCGTCATCGTCGGTCCCGGCACGGAGGTCATTGCGGGCGAAGGCAAGATCATCACCGCCGGCGGCATGGACAGCCACATCCACTACATCTGCCCGCAACAGATCGAAGAAGCGCTGGTGAGCGGGCTGACCACCATGCTCGGCGGCGGCGCCGGGCCGGGGCATGGCACGCTTGCAACCACCTGCACCTCCGGTCCCTGGCATCTCGCCCGCATGATCGAGGCGGCCGATGGCTTCCCGATGAACATCGCCTTTGCCGGCAAGGGCAATGCTTCGCGGCCGGGTGCTCTGGTGGAAATGGTGCTTGCCGGCGCCACCTCGCTGAAGCTGCATGAGGACTGGGGCTCGACGCCGGCGGCGATCGACTGCTGCCTCGGCGTTGCCGACGAATACGACGTTCAGGTGATGATCCACACGGACACGCTGAACGAGAGCGGCTTCGTCGAGGATACGATCGCGGCGATCAAGGGCCGCACCATCCATGCCTTTCACACGGAAGGGGCGGGGGGCGGCCACGCGCCCGATATCATCAAGATCTGCGGCCAGCCGAACGTCATCCCGTCGTCCACCAACCCGACGAGACCCTACACCAAGAATACGCTGGCCGAGCATCTGGACATGCTGATGGTCTGCCATCACCTGTCGCCGTCGATCCCCGAGGACATCGCCTTTGCCGAGAGCCGCATCCGCAAGGAAACGATCGCAGCCGAGGACATCCTGCACGATATCGGTGCCTTCTCGATCATCTCGTCGGACAGCCAGGCCATGGGCCGCGTCGGCGAGGTGGCGATCCGCACCTGGCAGACCGCCGACAAGATGAAGCGCCAGCGCGGCCCGCTGCCGCAGGAAACCGGCGACAACGACAATTTCCGAGTGAAGCGCTATATCGCCAAATACACGATCAATCCGGCGATCGCCCACGGCCTCAGCCATGAGATCGGCTCCATCGAGGTCGGCAAGCGTGCCGATCTCGTCCTCTGGAACCCGGCCTTCTTCGGCGTGAAGCCCGACTTCGTGCTACTGGGCGGCTCGATCGCGATGGCGCCGATGGGCGATCCGAACGCCTCCATTCCGACGCCGCAGCCGGTGCACTACCGGCCGATGTTTGCCGCCTATGGCAAGAACCGCACCAGTTCCTCCGTCACCTTCGTGTCGCAGGCCTCGCTCGATGCGGGCCTTGCCGCCAAGCTCGGCGTCGCCAAGCAACTCGTGGCGGTCCGCAATACCCGCGGCGGCATCGGCAAGGCATCGATGATCCACAACAACCTGCTGCCGCATATCGAGGTGGACCCGGAGACCTACGAGGTGCGCGCCGACGGCGAACTTCTGACCTGCGAGCCGGCGACGGTCGTGCCGATGGCACAGCGCTACTTCCTGTTCTAGAGCAGGCAGGGACAGGGAATGAAGCGTGGCCTGAAATGGGTTTTCTTCGGCCTGCTGGCGGCGGTACTTGCCGTTGTCGTCGGAACCCTGCTGCCGCGGCCGCTCCTGCCGGTTTCCGCCGCTGCGGCTGGAACGGGGGGCACCCGCATCCTTCTGCTTTCCGGCCCGATCCACACGGACATCGCCATACCTCTGACGGACGAGACCCGGGCGCGGTTCGGCTTTGTCGAGGCGGCCGGCGTACCGCTTGCGCATCCGCAGGCCGAATGGCTGATCTTCGGTTGGGGCGGGCGCTCCTTCTATCTGGAAACGCCGACCTGGTCGGAGCTGAAGGCCGGGCCGGTGTTCAAGGCGCTGACGCTCGACCGCTCGGTCATGCATGTGGATATCGCCGGCCGGATCGTCGAGCCGCAGGCGGCTGTCTCCGGCTTCGAGCTGAACGAAGCGGGATACGATCGGCTGCTCGATTTTGTGTCCGAGAGCTTCACCCGCGAGGCCGGAACCGTCGTTCCGGTCGAGGGCTTTTCCTACAATGGCAACGACCGCTTCTTCGAGGCTGGCGGCAGCTTCAACGCGCTCTTCGGCTGCAACACATGGACGGCGCGGGCGCTGCGAGAGGCGGGCTTGAGGACGGGCCTGTGGAACCCGGTTCCGCCAAGTCTTGGGTTGTCGCTGCGGCTCCATAACTGAGCAATGACGGGCCGATTGGAGCCATGCGGTCACCGCATGGCTGCCATGCTTGCATGTGAATTGGGGCCTTTCGTGCTGCGCCGCAGCGCAAGATCCGATAGGAAGACAGCTGACCTTCCTCGGTTGCCAGCAATCCTCCCAAGACCTGCCGACCGAGAGCTGCGCCAGAGCGGCTTGCGGTTTCCCGCATGTATCCCGCTCTAACTTACAAGAGACGATCACGTTGATGATTTTGGTCGAGCCGACCCAGATCATCGTGGTCCAAAGGAGATGACGATGCTTGGCAGAAAAGTACCCGCTGTAACGTTCCGCACCCGCGTTCGCGACGAGGCCGTTGGCGGCTCGAACCCGTTCCGCTGGCAGGACGTGTCCTCCGACGATTATTTCGCCGGCAAGCGCGTCGTGCTGTTTTCGCTGCCGGGCGCGTTCACGCCGACCTGCTCGACTTTCCAGCTGCCCGATTTCGAAAAGCTGACCGCCGATTTCCGCGCCGAAGGCGTTGACGAAATCTATTGCATCTCTGTCAACGACGCTTTCGTCATGAACGCCTGGGGCAAGTCCCAGAGCCTCGAAAACGTCAAGCTGATCCCGGATGGTTCGGGCGAGTTCACCCGCAAGATGGGCATGCTCGTTGCCAAGGACAATCTCGGCTTCGGCATGCGCTCCTGGCGCTACGCTGCCGTCGTCAACAACGGCGTTGTCGAGCAGTGGTTCGAGGAAGAAGGCTATTCCGACAACTGCGACAGCGACCCCTATGGCGTTTCCTCGCCGCAGAACATTCTTGAGACGCTGAAGTCCCAGAAGCTCGCCGCCTGATGGTAGCGGTCTACCGTTCCTGATTGAAGAGCCCGAAGATCGGATCCGGTCTTCGGGCTTTTTCTTGCGCGGTCCCAGTCGCCGCAGGCGTGTGAAAAGCCGTGCTCGCTGCTGGCGCCAGTGCTTTTTCTTGCTAAAGTAGCCGACAGAAAAGATATCGAGGGTTCAATGGTTTACATTATCGCCTACCTGACCGCACACCCGGGCAAGGGGGATGAAGTGGTGTCGCTTGCAGCACCGCTGATCGAGGCCACGCGGCGCGAAGCCGGCTGTATCACCTACGATCTCTATCGCAAGCCGGCCGAACCCGATGTGCTGGTGTTTGTCGAGACCTGGAAGGACAAGGCAGCCGTCGACGCGCATTTCGAGGAACCGCATCTGAAGGCCTTCCAGGCGGCGATGGCCGACCTGCTGGTCGAAGCGCGCATCGAACTCGTGACGCCGGAAAAGGTCGAGGTTCTCTGAGGATGCCCTATCGTTCGACAGAGGTTCTCTCGCCGGGACCGGCCGAAATTGCGCCGCTTCATAGCGTGACATTGACGCATGACGCGCGGCATCTGCGCCGCAAGTTGCTGCATCTCGAAAACGACGATGTGGTGATGCTGGATCTCAAGGAAGCGGTGATGCTTGCCGATGGCGACCTCCTTGTGCTTGAGGGGGGCGGCCATATCCGCATCGTCGCGGCACCGGAAGCGCTCTACGAAATCCGCCCGCGCGATGCGATGCATGTGATCGAGCTTGCCTGGCATCTCGGCAATCGCCATTTGCCGGCACAGTTCGAAGAAAACCGCATCCTGATTGCCCGCGATCCGGTGATCCGCCAGATGCTCGAAGGCCTGGGCGCGGCGGTGAGCGACGTTTCGTTGCCTTTCCATCCGCTGCGCGGCGCCTACCATGCCGGCGGCCACAACCATGGCCATAGCCATCACCACCATGGCTGAGCGGGTCGACACGCAAGCGCTGCTTCGCCTCGTGACATGGATGTCGCCGGCCTTTCCGGTCGGCGCCTTTTCCTATTCCAGCGGGCTCGAGCAGGCGGTTCACGACCTTCTGGTGACCGACGCCGGCGCGCTTCGTACCTGGCTTGAGACCGTCGTCTCTCAGGGCTCCGGCTGGAACGACGCGCTGCTTCTGGCCGAGAGCTATCGCGCCGTGAACGACCATGCCCGTCTGGCTGCGGCGGCAGAGCTTGCCGAAGCCCTGGCGGGAGGCCGAGAGCGCCATATGGAAACCATGCTGCAGGGCCAGGCGTTTCTGGCAGCGGCGCGCTCATGGCCGCATCCGGTTCTCGATGCGCTGCCTGAAAGTGTCGCCTATCCGGTCGCAGTCGGTGCCGTCGCCGGCGCCCATGAAACGGGCCTCGAGCCGGCGCTTGCCGCCTATCTCAACGCCTCGGTCTCGAACGCCGTCTCGGTGGCGATCCGTTGCGGCGTGACCGGCCAACGCGATGGCGTCGGTGTCATCGCAGCGCTCGAACCGGTCATCGCGGCGACAGCCGTCAAGGCCGCCGGCGCCTCGCTCGACGATCTCGGCTCGGCCACGATGACAGCGGATATTTCGGCGCTCAGGCACGAGAGCCTGCATTCGCGGCTCTTCCGTTCGTAATCTATAGAACTGCGCAATTTCAGACGGAAAGCTGCTTCACACTTTCCCGGAATTGCTTCCACCTTGAAAGGACATCCAGATGGCATCGAAGAACGGTCCCCTTCGCGTCGGCATCGGCGGGCCGGTGGGCTCGGGCAAGACGGCGCTGACCGACAAGCTCTGCAAGGCGATGCGGGAGAAGTACTCCGTCGCCGTCGTCACCAACGATATCTACACCAAGGAAGATGCCGAGGCGCTGGTGCGCATGCAGGCGCTGCCGTCCGATCGCATCGTCGGGGTGGAGACCGGCGGGTGCCCACACACGGCGATCCGCGAGGACGCCACGATCAATCTGCAGGCGATCGCCGATCTCAACCGCCGCATCCCCGATCTCGATGTCGTCTTCATCGAATCCGGCGGTGACAATCTCGCGGCGACCTTTTCGCCTGATCTCGCCGACCTGACGATCTATGTCATCTCGGTCTGCCAGGGCGAGGAGATCCCGCGCAAGGGCGGGCCGGGCATTACCAAGTCCGACCTTCTGGTCATCAACAAGAAGGATCTCGCCCCTTACGTCGGCGCCGATCTCGACGTGATGCAGCGGGACGCGACGCGCATGCGGGCGGAAAAGCCCTTCGTCTTTACCGACATGAAGCGCGGCGACGGCATCAACCGGATCGTCGATTTCCTGACGCTGCACGGCGGGCTTTGACGCCGTCCGCCTTTGTTGCTTCTGGCGCCTGAGCTTGTCAGTGCGTCAGAAGCGCTCCAGCGCCTGCCGGTCGTGGATCTCGATGACGCGGCCCTTGACGGTGACGCCGGAGCGGCGAAGGGCCGAGAAAGCGCGCGAGAGTGCCTCGGGCGCCAGGCCCAGCTTGCCGGCCAACACATTCTTCTGGAAGGGCAGGCGGAAGGAAAAGTTGGTGATGCCGTCGGGGCAATTGCCGAGAATGTAGCTTGCGACCCGCTGCGGCGCCGTCAGCAGCCGGTCTTCGGCCAGGCAATCCTCCGCCATTTGCGCGTGCCGGCACAGAAGCTGCATCAGCGCGTCGGCGATCTCGGGTGACTGTTCGGCCAGCTTGCGGAGCCTGCGGCTGTCAATGCGGGCGAGCATCGTCGTCTCGATCGCCTGGGCGTTGGCGGTGGCGCGGTTGCCAAGGAACATCGCGCTTTCACCGAAAAGCTCGCCTTTCGGGAAGACGGCGATATCCGCTTCGCGCCCGTCCTTGCCCAGCCGATAAAGCCGCACCAGGCCGGAAAGCACGAAGAAGACATGGTCCAGCGCCTCGCCCTGGCCAAACAGTATGTCGTGCTCCTCGTGGGTGGAAACCACGACATCATCGAGAATGGCGCTCGATGCGGCCGCCGGCAGCTTTTCGAAAAAGCAGGAGCCGAGCAGCAGCGCCCTGTCGTTCGAGTTCAATCGCAACGTCTTCATCGTACCCGTCCTGAGTAAAATCCGGTGTCAGGGTAGTGGGCTTTGCGGATCGTGGTTTGACCTCGATCAAATAGAAACAACAAAAAGCCCGCGCTTGCAGGGCGCGGGCTTGCTTTGGAATTGTGGCAGCCCAGGTTGGAGGGCCACGCCGGTGACGATTTACTCGGCTGCGAGCGCCGGATGATTGATCACCTTGCCGCCGGACCGTCCCTTGGTCTGGTCCGTTTCCAGCGTCTTCAGCCGGTCTTCCAGGCTCTCGATCGTCTTGCCTTGTTCGTGCACGAGACCCGTGAGGGCTTCGCGGTCGAGCGGCAGGTTCTCCTCGTCCTTCTTGCCGACGAAGCGTCCGAAAGCCCAGGCGAGCAGGCGCGACAGGTCGTCCATGATCAGGAAGAACGATGGTACCACGACGAGGCTGAGAACCGTCGAGACGATGATGCCGCCGATCACTGCGATCGCCATCGGAGCGCGGAACGAGCCGCCTTCGCCGACGCCAAGCGCGGAGGGCAGCATGCCCGCCGACATGGCGATCGATGTCATGATGATCGGGCGGGCGCGCTTGCGGCCCGCTTCGATCATCGCCTGCGTCCGGTCCATGCCGTGATGCATCATCTCGATGCCGAAATCGACGAGCAGGATGGCGTTCTTGGTGACGATGCCCATCAGCATCAGGATGCCGATCAGCACCGGCATCGACAGCGAGTTCTGGGTCAGGATCAAGCCGGCTGCGACACCGCCCATCGCAAGCGGCAGCGAGAACAGGATGGTGAACGGCTGGATCACGTCCTTGAACAGGAGGATCAGCACCACCAGCACCAGCATCAGGCCGAGCAGCATCGCATTGACGAAGCTTTGCTGCATTTCCTCCTCGACCTCCGCGTCGCCGCTCTTCAGCAGCTGAACCGTGGAGGGCATCTTGGCCTCGTCGGCAATCTGCAGGAAGCGCGCAGAGGCGGTATTGAGCGCCACGCCGATCGGAAGATCCGCGCCGAGCGCCACGACGCGGTTGCGGTCGTAGCGTTTGATCGAACTCGGGCCTTCGGAATAGTTGATGTCGGCGACGCTCGACAACGGTACTGTCAAGCCAGAAGCGGTCTGGATCTTCAGATTGCGGATCGCGGCGATATCCGTTCGGAAGTCGCGGTTGATCTGCACGCGGATCGGGATCAGCCGGCCGTCAAGGGCGATCTTCGTCAATGCAGCGTCGATATCGCCGATGGTGGCGACACGGATCACCTCGGAGATCTGCGCCGTGGTGATGCCGAGGCGCGACATCTGCTCGTCGCGCGGACGGATCTGCAACTCGGGACGCGGAAGGGCACCGTCCGGGCTGACATTGGCCAGCAACGGATCGCTGCGCAGCTTTCCTTCCAGAATGCCGACGGCTTTGTCGAGATCGGCCTCGTTGTTGGAGAGCAGATTGAACGACAGTTCCCGCTCGCCGCGGTCGTTGAGCTTGATCACCCGGACATCCGGCAAATCGCGAACGCGGGCAAAGATTTCCTTCTCGATCTGCGACTGCGGAATGATGCGGCCCGATGGCGGCAACTTCGGCAGGTACTGGCCGACGACCGGCAGTTTGCCGAAGACGTCGTTGACCACCTTGTTGAGGAGCGAGTGGTCGCGCTTTTCGAGCAGCACCGTCACCGTGGCCCGGCGCAGTTCCAGGTCGCCCTTCGGCGAGGCGCCGCCAAGCACGAAGACGCTTTCGACGCCGTCGAGGTCCTTGACCCTTTCGTAGATCTGCGCGGTCGTCCGGTCGGTGTCTTCCAGCATAGCGTCAGGCGCCAGTTCGACCGACAGGCTGACACGCGACGTGTCGTCCGGAGGCAGGAACCCGCCGGGCACGAACATGAACAGAGCGACAACGGAGGCCACGGTCACGCCGATCGCGATGAGCACCGTCAGGTAGCGCATGTACCAGCGCTTCGTCGTCGCATGAACGAGGCGCGTGTAGCCGCGCATAAAAGTGCCGTCTTCGGCATGATGCCCGTCAAGTTTGGACGGACGCATCATATAGGCGGCCATGACCGGCGTAATCAGGCGTGCAACGAGCAGCGAGAAGAAGACCGAGACGGCCACGGTCAGGCCGAACTGGATGAAGTACTGGCCAACAATCCCCGGCATGAACGACACCGGGATGAAAACCGCGATGATCGTGAACGTGGTTGCGATCACCGCGAGGCCGATTTCATCCGCCGCTTCGATCGCTGCCCTGTAGGGCGACTTGCCCATATGGATATGGCGCTCGATATTCTCGATCTCGACGATGGCGTCGTCGACAAGGATGCCGGTTGCAAGTGTCAGTGCGAGGAAGCTGACGAGATTGAGCGAGAAGCCGAGCAGTTCCATGACCCAGAAGGTTGGAACGGCCGACAACGGCAGGGCGACGGCGCAGATCAGCGTGGCGCGCCAGTTGCGCAGGAACAGCATGACGACGATGACGGCGAGCAGCGCGCCTTCCATCAGCGTGTGCAGCGCCGCTTCGTAGTTGCCGTAGGTGAAGTAGACGGAATCGTCGACCATCTCGATGGTGACATCCGGGTTCGACGCGCGGATCTTCTCGAGCGATTTGGCGACCGTCTCGGCGACGCTGACTTCCGAGGCGCCCTTGGCGCGGAAAACCGCGAAGGTCACGCCGGGGGTGCCGTTGAAGCGCGAGAAGGAGCGTGGCTCCTCATAGGTGTCGGTCACCGTACCAAGATCGGACAGGCGCACGAAACGGCCGCTCGGGACCGAGATCATCGTGTTGGCGAGTTGGTCGACATTGCGGGCGTCGCCGAGCGTGCGGATCGCCTGCTCGCTGCCGCCCACCTGGCCGCGGCCGGAGCCGAGGTCCATGTTCATGCGGCGCAGCTGGCCGTTGACGTCTGCGGCGGTGATGCCGAGCGAATTCAGCTTGTCTTCGTTGAGTTCGACACGCACTTCCCGGTCGGCGCCGCCGTAGCGGTCGACGCGGCCGATGCCGCTTTTGCCCTGGATCTCGCGCTTGATGACGTCATCGACGAACCAGGAAAGTTCTTCGAGCGACATGCCGGGTGCCGAGACGGAAAAGGTCTGGATCGCCTGGCCTTCGACATCGACCTTGGAGACGATCGGCTCCTCGATCGAGGTCGGCAGGTCGCTGCGGATACGGTCGATCGCATCCTTCACGTCCTGCACGGCCTGGGTTGTCGGCACTTCCATGCGGAAGATCACGGCGGTGGTCGATGTGCCGTCGTTGATCGTCGACTGGATATGATCGACACCGGTGACGCTGGCGACCGCGTCCTCGATTTCCTTGGTGACCTGCGTTTCAAGCTCGGCAGGCGAGGCACCGCTCTGGGCCACGCTGATCGAGACGATCGGCACGTCGATGTTGGGGAAGCGGGTGATAGGCAGGCTATTGAACGACTGATAGCCGAGCACCATCAGCACGAAAAAGGCAAGGATCGGTGCGATCGGATTGCGTATGGACCAGGCTGAGAAATTCATGGTCACGGTTCCTGTCAGTTTGTCGCTGGTTCAGCAGACTTGACGGGGTTGATGCGGTCGCCGTCGCGGACATAGGCGCCGGCTCTTGCCACGACTTCCTCTCCCGCCGTCAGGCCTTCGAGCACCTCGACGAACTTGCCGTCCGAGATCCCTGTCTTGACCGGCAGAATACGGATGACGCCGTTTTCGACCTTGCGAACGATGGTGCGGCCATCCTCGTTGGTAACGGCTGTCTGCGGCAGGACCACCGCCCGCTTCTGCTCGGCGGTAATCAGCGCGCTCGCATACATGCCGGCGCGCGCCTTCGTGGTGTCGTTGAGGCTGATGAAGACGGTGCCGAGGCGGCTTACCGGGTCGACCGTCGGAGCGATCAGGCGGATCGAGCCTTCGACCTTGGTGTTGCCGCCCGCAAGCGTCACGGTGGCAGGCTGGCCGACCGCAAGCTTGATGATATCGGCCTCGGCGACGTCTGCCTTCATTTCGATCGCACCGTCGCGGATCATCGCAAACAGCGGTTCGCCGCTGCCATTGGCAATGGCGCCGATCTTGGCGTTCTTGGCGGAGATCACACCGGCGACGGGTGCCTTCACTTCGGAGCGCGTCAGGCGAAGGTCAATGTCTTCGATCTGCGCCTCTGCCACCTTGATGTCTGCGGTTGCGACAGCGACTGCCTGCTCGGCGGAACGAACGCGGGCCTGCATCGCGATATAGAGCGCCCGGACCCGGTCCGCTTCGGCGGTCGAAACCGTTCCGTTCTTGGAGAGCCCGGCGGCGCGATCGCTGACCCGCTTGGCTTCGTCGTTGTTGGCCCTGGTTTCGGTGAGCTGGGCGTTCAATTGCGCCAGTCCGGCCTCGGCCTTGGCGAGCGCCGCCTCGAGCTCACTTTTTTGCAGGCGAAGCGCGTCGTCGTTGAGAACCACCAGCACGCTGCCGGCCTCGACCTTGTCGCCGACGTCGACATTGAGCGAACGAATGGAGAGGCCGTCGACCATCGGCGCGACATAGACCTGCTCGACCGCCTGTATGGTGCCGGTTGCAACCACCCGGTCGCTGATCGGCTTGTCGACCGCCGCCGTCACGACGATGGAGGGAAGGGTCGGCGCTGGTTTCGGTTGCGCTGCTTCCTCCGCCCGGGCGAAGGAAAGCGAACCAAGTGTCATCGCAGCGCACACGCTGAGAACAGGCAATACTTTTTGAGCCATCGGCTTTACAGTCCCGGCAATGGAAACAACATCGAGCGGATCACCGCTCAAGGCAGGATCCACGGGCAATCAGGCGATTTTATCGCGCCGACATCGCGCCCCGTCGATTGCACGGGGACAGAAGACTGCGCTTCTCCTCACTTCGCGCTCCGCGTGCACGGTATCAGACCGTAGACGCGGGCGGAACTGGGACCGGTTACCGCAGGCATGGCACTGGAAAAAGGACGTCCTCCATCATGCCTGCCTCCAACAAACATCGTCGCCTATGTAATCTCGGCCTTGCACGCTTACAAGAGTGCTCGAAGCGATGGTGCCTCAATATTCAGTTCGTTCTGCGGTTATGGTTGCGATCTTGACACGATCTTGACAGTGGCAAGCAAAGGTAGCGCCGTTGCTTGCCGCGTTACCACCCCCACGCCCGGTACCCGGCAGCAGCTTGGCGGATGCGAACGACCGCTAAGAAAACGGAAGAGGGCCGCACGATACTGAGCCGTGCGACCCTCTTTTGCTTTGTGGAAACAGGTCCTATTTCAGCGCGGCGTCGGTGATCTCGTGGGTCCAGGCGCCCTCAGGCTCCTTGGAAATCACGGGATCGGAACCGCCCGAAAGCAGCGACTGCACGGTGCGCTTGTAGTCTGCCTCGTCGAGCGAACCGTTGGAGCCGGCGGTGAGCTTCGCCACTTCGCTCATCATGCGCTTCTGGTGCTTCTCCGTCTGGGCGCCGGTGGAGTCGTTCTCAAGAACGATATCGGCGGCCTCGTCCGGGTTCTGCTCTGCGTACTTCCAGCCCTTCATCGAGGCACGGACGAACTTTACCATCTTGTCCTTGAAAGCCGGATCCTTGAGCTTGTCCTCAAGCACGTAAAGGCCGTCTTCAAGCGTCGCCACGCCCTGGTCTTCATACTTGAACGTCACCAGGTCGTCCGGCTTGATGCCGGCGTCGATGACCTGCCAGTACTCGTTGTAGGTCATGGTCGAGATGCAGGCGGCCTGCTTCTGGATCAGCGGGTCGACGTTGAAGCCCTGCTTCAGCACGGTCACGCCGTTCGGCCCGCCGTCGGTCGGGATCTTCAGGTGCGACATCCAGGAGAGGAACGGATACTCGTTGCCGAAGAACCAGACACCCAGCGTCTGGCCCTTGAACTTGTCGGGGCTGGTGACGCCGGTTTCCTTCAGGCAGGTCAGCATCATGCCCGATTTCTTGAACGGCTGGGCGATGTTGACGAGGGCCACGCCCTTTTCGCGGGTCGCAAGGGCCGACGGCATCCAGTCGACGATGACATCGGCGCCGCCGCCGGCGATCACCTGGGCCGGTGCGATATCCGGACCGCCGGGCTTGATGTCGACGTCGAGGCCTTCTTCTTCGTAGAAGCCCTTGTCTTTTGCGACATAGTAGCCGGCAAACTGCGCCTGGGTCACCCACTTCAGCTGCAGCGTCACCTTTTCGGCAGCTTCAGCCTGGAACGCTGCGAGCGAAAAGACGCCTGCGGCGAGAAGCGATGCAAGTCTTTTGTTCATGTCAGTTCCCTCTTGTTTTTACTTCGTTTTATTTAAGTTCTTCAAGCAGGCTCAGGCGCGCCCTCCGCGGATGGAGGGATGCCAGAAGGTGACGGCGCGCTCGATGAGTGCGACCACCCCGTAGAAGGCGGAACCGGCGACCGCCGCAACGGCAATCTCGGCCCAGACCATGTCGACATTCATGCGTCCCACTTCCGTGGAAATCCGGAACCCCATGCCGACGATGGGGGTCCCGAAGAACTCGGCGACGATGGCGCCGATCAGCGCCAGCGTCGAATTGATCTTGAGCGCGGTGAAGATGAACGGCCACGCGGCCGGCAGGCGCAATTTGACCAGCGTCTGCCACCAGGAGGCAGCGTAGGTGCGCATCAGGTCGCGTTCCATGTGGCTGGCGGCGGCAAGGCCGGCAACCGTGTTCACCAGCATTGGGAAGAAGGTCATGATAACGACGACGGCAACCTTCGACTGCCAGTCGAAGCCGAACCACATGACCATAATCGGGGCGACGCCGATGACGGGAAGGGCCGAGACGAAATTGCCGAGCGGCAGGAGGCCCTTCTGCAGGAAGGGAGACCGGTCGATCAGGATCGCGACGGCAAAGCCGAGGCCGCAGCCGAGCGCATAGCCGATCAGTACCGCCTTCAGGAAGGTCTGGCGGAAATCGGCGCCAAGCGTCGGCAGCGAGTTGATCAGCCTCTGCCAGATCATCGAGGGCGCCGGCAAAAGCACGGACGGAACCTGGAAGCCGCGCACGATGCCTTCCCAGAGGACGAGGATGGTGATGCCGAAAAGCAGGGGCACGGCAAAGCGGGCGGCGCTGTTGGCGATATCGCTTTCAAATTTCTGGCGTACCAGCCATTCGTTGAAGGCCCAGGCGGCGAGCCAGAAGATGATCGCAGCAGCAAGGACGGGGAGGTTCATGGCTTGGCTCCCATGCGCTTGAGGACGGCGGTGTGGGCGAAGCCGACGATCATGACGAGAACGGCTGCAAGAGCCGCCGCCATGAACAGCGCCGCCCAGATCTGGACCGTCTGGCCATAGTAGGAGCCGGCAAGCAGCCGCGCGCCGAGGCCGGCGACAGCACCGGTCGGCAATTCGCCGACGATGGCGCCGACCAGCGAAATGGCGACGGCGACCTTCAGCGAAGTGAAGAGATAGGGCATCGACGACGGCCAGCGCAGCTTCCAGAAGGTCTGGGCCGAGGAGGCATTGTAGGTGTGCATCAGGTCGAGCTGGATCGTCTCCGGGCTGCGCAGGCCCTTCACCATGCCGACGACGACAGGGAAGAAGGAGAGATAGGTAGAGATCAGCGCCTTCGGCAATAGCCCGGAAATGCCGATAGCGTTCAAGACAACGATGATCATCGGCGCAATTGCGAGGATCGGGATCGTCTGGCTGGCGATCACCCAGGGCATCAGCGAGCGGTCCATGGCGCGGTTATGCACGATGCCAACAGCAAGCAGGATGCCGAGTGCTGCACCGATGCCGAAGCCGAGCAGGGTCGCCGAGAGCGTGATCCAGGCGTGGTAGACGAGGCTGCGCTTGGAGGTGATCGCCTTGTTGAAGGTGGTGTCCCAGATCTCGGCGACCACCTGGTGCGGTGCCGGCAGGACCGGACGTTCCTGCGCCATGGTGTTGCGCACGATGTCGGAAAAGCTGATCTCGGTGCCGGCGCGGGATGCCGTATCACGCTCGAAGGGCGCGTTGAGGAAGACGACCGCGACATACCAGATGGCGATCAGCAGCAGGACGACGGTGCCGACCGGCACCAACTTGTCCCTGATGAAACTTGGTTCCTGCATCGTCACGCCTTTCCGCTTGCGGGCAACAACATCAGGCCCATGGCGACGATGCCGAGAAGCACGCCGGCGGCCTGTGTGAGACTCAATCGTTCGCCGAACACCGTGAAGGCGATGACATTGACCATCACGAGCTGCACGATCGCCGACAGCGAGATGGCAAGGCCGAGGCCGCCCTCGCGCATGAGCTTCACCATGATGATGTTGCCGACCACGTAGAGCCCGAGTGCCAGGAAGAGCATGCCGAGGTTATTGTTGGAGACATAGGCGCGTGAGGCCGTGGCGCCGCCAAGGAAGATCGTCGTTGCGAGCAGCATCCAGAGGCCAAAGGCAAGGTTCATGCCCGCACCTCCCTGCCGCGCCAGCGATAGAGGATATCCGGCAGCTGTTCCTCGTTGTCGCCGTCGGTCCGCCGCACAGCCTTAAAGCCCTGGTGCTCGTAGAAGCGCTGGGCGTCACGGTTGTTTTCGAAGGTCCAAAGGCTCAACTCGTCCGGTGACATCGCCTTGGCGGTGTCGATCAGCCGGGCGCCAATGCCGGCGCCACGGTGCCTCTCGTCGATGTAGAGCGCAGTGACGTGGTGGTCGTCGGAGAGGGAGAGGAAGCCGGCGATCTTGCCATCCTCCTCTGCCAGGAACACGGTGCGTTCGGCAAAGACGGTTTCGGCGTAATAGCGTTCGACATCGGCATGCTCATGCACCCGCGGCATCCAGGCCGTGGCGTCGATCCAGCGATTGAGAATGCCGGCGCAGGCGGCCATGTCGGTCTGTTCGGCCCGGCGGATGCCGATGCTATTCGTCATAGCTGTGTCCCGCGCGCAGGCCTTCGCGAACGCGATGGGCGATTTCGAGGAACTCCGGCGTTTCGCGAATGCCAAGCGGCCGTTCGCGCGGCAGCGGCGATTCGATCACATCGGTGACGCGGCCGGGGCGGGGGCTCATCACCACGATCTTGGTGGAGAGGTAGACGGCCTCGGGGATCGAGTGGGTGACGAAACAGATCGTCTTGTTGGTGCGGGCCCAGAGCTTCAAGAGCTGTTCGTTGAGGTGGTCGCGCACGATCTCGTCGAGTGCACCGAAGGGCTCGTCCATCAGAAGCAGATCGGCGTCGAAGGCGAGTGCGCGGGCGATCGAGGCGCGCTGCTGCATGCCGCCGGAGAGCTGCCAGGGGTATTTCTTGCCGAAGCCCGTGAGGTTGACGAGGTCGAGCGTGCGCTCGATGCGCGCCTTCTTTTCCTCCTTCGAATAGCCCATGATCTCCAGCGGCAGGGCGATGTTGTTTTCGATCGTGCGCCAGGGATAGAGCGCGGCCGCCTGGAAGACATAGCCATAGGCGCGCTCCTTGCGCGCTTCCTCGGGCGTCATGCCGTTGACGCTGATCTTGCCGGACGTCGCTTTTTCAAGATCGGCGATCACGCGCAGGAAGGTCGTCTTGCCGCAGCCGGACGGACCGATGAAGGAAACGAAGTCACCCTTGGCGACATCCAGGTTGACGCCGGTCAGCGCATGGACGGGGCCATCGGCGGTGTCGAAAGTCAGGCAGAGGTCCCGGGCCGAAACCACGGATGCGGTATTGGACGTCATCGGCGAATACTCATTCTGGCTGGTCTGTGTCAGACTGCTATCCGGACCGGCAACATGCAATCGCGGATTTGGGTGCGAAGCCGTTTGTTGCTGGTTTTTCAGGGAATTCTGGAGAACGCTCATGTCTCGATCATCCAATCCGGGCTGTCGCGTGGTTCGTCCTGAAGGCGCCGTGGCCGGCCAGCAGGGGCTCAACTATTTCGAGGGCATTGCGGCGGAGACCGTCGGGGCGACAGGGCTCTGCATGCACATCGTGACGATCCCGCCCGGCGCGCGCGCCAAGGCGCATCTGCACGAGAGCCACGAGACGGCGATCTACGTGCTTTCCGGAGAGGCCTGGACCTGGTTTGGCGAGAGGCTTGAGGAGCACGTCGTCGCTCGGGCCGGCGAGATGGTCTACATCCCCGCCGGCATGCCGCATCTGCCGGAGAACCGCTCGAACGCGCCCTGTTCGGCCGTCATCGCACGCACGGACCCGAACCAGCGCGAAAGCCTCGTGCTGCTGCCCGAGCTCGATCACCTCGTGCCCGGCTGACGGCTCGCAGGCCGAAGCGCCCCGCCAAGGTGGCGGGACATGTCCGGTGGGACAGAGCGGCGCGAAGACGTGCAAGCCGCGAAACATGAGGCCTCAGACGCCCGTGGCCGGAATGCCGGTGCGCTGGACGGCGCGCGGCGCTGTCACTTCCTTCCAGGTGGAAAGGGCGGAGCTGACCGCTGGGAACGGATCGCGGCGGACGAATTCGCCGTGGCCCTCGCGGGTCTTGATCGAGCTCTCCTCGATCGCGACGACGCCGCGGGTCAGGGTGAAGCGCGGCAGGCCTTTCACTTCCTTGCCCTCGAAGACGTTGTAGTCGATCGCCGACTGCTGGCTTTTGGCGGAGATCGTCTTTGAGCGCTTCGGATCCCAGACGACGAGGTCGGCATCGGCGCCGACGAGGATCGCGCCCTTCTTCGGGTAGATGTTGAGGATCTTGGCGATATTGGTCGAGGTCACGGCCACGAACTCGTTCATGGTGATGCGGCCGGTGTTGACGCCATGGGTCCACAGCATCGGCATGCGGTCTTCGAGACCACCGGTGCCGTTCGGGATCTTGGTGAAATCGCCGACGCCGAAGCGCTTCTGCTCGGAGGTAAAGGCGCAATGGTCCGTCGCCACCACCTGCAGCGAGCCCGAGGCAAGGCCGGCCCAGAGCGAATCCTGATGCAGCTTGTTGCGGAAGGGCGGCGACATCACGCGGCGGGCCGCATGGTCCCAGTCCTTGTTGAAATACTCGGTTTCGTCGAGCGTCAGGTGCTGGATCAGCGGCTCGCCGAAGACGCGCATGCCCTTGGAGCGGGCGCGGCGGATCGCTTCATGTGCCTGTTCGCAGGATGTGTGCACGATGTAGACGGGGCATCCGGCCATGTCGGCGATCATGATCGCGCGGTTGGTGGCTTCGCCTTCGACCTCGGCGGGCCGTGAATAGGCGTGCGCCTCCGGCCCATTGTTGCCATCGGCGAGCAGCTTTGCCTGCAGCTGGGCGACGACGTCGCCGTTTTCGGCGTGCACCAAGGGCAGCGCACCTAGTGCTGCGCAGCGCTGGAAGGACGAGAACATCTCGTCGTCGTCCACCATCAAAGCACCCTTGTAGGCCATAAAGTGCTTGAAGGTGTTGATGCCCTTGTCCTTGACGATCGTCTCCATCTCGTTGAAGACCTGCTCGCTCCACCAGGTGATCGCCATGTGGAAGGAATAGTCGCAGTTCGCACGGGTGGACTTGTTGTCCCACATGGTGAGCGCTTCGAGCAGCGACTGGTTGGGCGAGGGGAGTGCAAAGTCGACCACCATCGTCGTGCCGCCGGCAAGGGCCGCGCGCGTGCCGCTTTCGAAATCGTCCGAGGAATAGGTGCCCATGAAGGGCATTTCGAGATGCGTATGCGGGTCGATGCCGCCGGGCATGATGTAACAGCCGCTCGCATCGAGCGTTTCGTCGCCCGACAGGTTCGGGCCGATCTCGACGATCTTTCCGCCGTCGATCTTGACGTCCGCCTTGTAGGTCAGGTCGGCCGTGACGATGGTTCCACCCTTGATGACAGTGCTCATGATTGTTCCTCGCGATTGCGCTTCCGGCAGCCAGGCAGCCGCCACGAAAAAGGGCGGAACTTTCGTCCCGCCCGCAAACTCATTCGACGATTTCGGCCGTTTCGACGACGGCGTGGAAGAGGACGTCGGCTCCGGCGCTGGCCCACTCCCTGGAGATGTCCTCTGCCTCGTTGTGGCTGAGGCCTCCGACGCAGGGGCACATGATCATCGTCGTCGGCGCCACCTTGGCGGCCCAGCAGGCGTCATGCCCGGCGCCTGAGATGAGGTTCATGTGGCTGTAGCCGAGATGCTCGGCGGCGTTGCGCACGGCGCTGACCAGCTTCGGGTCGAAGGTGACCGGCTCGAAATGGCCGATCGCCTCGATGGAACAGCCGACGCCGAGCGCCTCTGTGATCTTGGGGGCCTCGGCCTCGATCTTGGCGCGCATGCGGTCGAGCTTGGCCTTGTCGGGCGAGCGGATGTCGACGGTGAAGACCACTTTGCCCGGCAAGACGTTGCGGGAGTTGGGCGAGAAGAACACCTGGCCGACGCCGCCGACGGCGCCCGGCTGATTCTCCATGGCGACGCCCTGGACCATTTCCAGGATGCGGGCCATGGCAAGGCCGGCGTTGACGCGCATGTTCATCGGGGTCGAACCCGTATGGGCTTCGCGGCCGGTCAGCGTGAACTCCAGCCACCACAGGCCCTGACAGTGGGTGACGACGCCGATGTCCTTGCCCTCGGCCTCGAGGATCGGGCCCTGCTCGATGTGATATTCGAAATAGGCGTGCATCTTGCGGGCGCCGACTTCTTCGTCGCCGAGCCAGCCGATGCGCTTCAACTCGTCGCCGAAGGTCTTTCCTTCCGGGTCCTTGCGGCCATAGGCGAAGTCCTTTGTGAGCACGCCGGCAAAGACACCGGACGCAAGCATGGCCGGCGCAAAGCGCGCGCCTTCCTCGTTGGTCCAGTTGGTGACGACGACGGGGTGCTTTGTCTTGATGCCGAGATCGTTCATCGAGCGAACGACCTCAAGGCCCGAGAGCACGCCGAGCACGCCGTCATACTTGCCGCCGGTTGGCTGGGTATCGAGATGCGAGCCGATATAGACGGGCAGCGCATCCGGGTCGGTGCCCGGCCTTGTGAAGAACATATTGCCCATGGTGTCGACGCCCATGGTGAGGCCGGCCTTTTCGCACCAGGACTGGAACAGCCGGCGCCCTTCGGCGTCCTCATCGGTCAGTGTCTGGCGGTTGTTGCCGCCCGCGACACCAGGGCCGATCTTGGCCATTTCCATAAGTGAATCCCACAGGCGGTCGGCATTGACGCGCATGTTCTCGCCAGGTGCAGCCACGGCGGTCTCCTCATCTTTTCAGGGCTTTGCCTTGATCGGCGCGCCCTTATGTTCCCGTGGTCAAATCCAGGCTTGGTTTTTTCTGGTGCCCTTCGATCAGCCGTTGCCTTTGGCGGTGAACTGGCTGATAATTTGACCGGTTGGTAAACATTACAACTTCCGTTGCGGCACTCAAGCCGGAAAAACAAAAAAACGAAGTTGTTGCCCAAGAAGATGGCGAGGCCAGAAATTGGGCAGCCGGTTCCTGTGCGACGAGGCGCGGGCATCGCCAGGGGGACAGATGGTATTACCGAGAGCGGCCAGGACCCAGAGGCGGACCCGGATACAGGGGGAGAAGGAAGAGCGCATTCTCGAGGCGGCGCTCGAAGTCTTTTCCGCCAACGGTTTCCGCGGCTCGACCGTCGACCAGATCGCCGAAGTGGCGGGCATGTCGAAGCCCAATCTGCTCTATTATTTCCGCACCAAGGAGGCGATGCACCGGGCGCTGATCGACCGGGTGCTTGACACCTGGCTCGACCCCTTGCGGGAGTTCAACGCCGAGGGGAACCCGGTCGCCGAAATCCGCAGCTATATCCGGCGCAAGCTCGAGATGGCCCGCGACTATCCGCGCGAAAGCCGGCTCTTCGCCAACGAGGTGCTGCAGGGCGCGCCGCATATCGAGGACGAGCTAAAAGGACCGCTGAAGTCGCTGGTCGACGAGAAGGCGGAGGTGATCCGCGCCTGGGCCAAGGCCGGCAAGATCGCCAAATGCGATCCCTATCACCTGATCTTTGCGATCTGGTCCACCACCCAGCACTATGCCGACTTCGATGTGCAGGTGCGCGCCGTG
Organism: Ensifer sp. LBL; assembly: GCF_050435225.1. Classification (NCBI taxonomy): domain Bacteria; kingdom Pseudomonadati; phylum Pseudomonadota; class Alphaproteobacteria; order Hyphomicrobiales; family Rhizobiaceae; genus Ensifer; species Ensifer sp. LBL. The sequence goes on from NZ_JBNDJY010000004.1 coordinate 100,251, forward strand.
CTCGGCCAGGGCAATGCCGGGGACGGACGCTTCGAGGATGCGGCACGCTTCCTCGAACGGCTGTTCGTCGACGGGCTGCAGGTGAGCGAGCAGCCGGCGGCCTGAGCCGCTCTTTCTGATTTTCAATCGGGCAGCAGCGCCATCAAGAGCAGGCCGCAGGCGGTGGTGAGCGCGCCGGCAAGCACCGGTAGGCTGGTCCAGCCGTGACCGAGCAGACCTTCGAGCAGGATGATGAAGCTTGGCGTCAGGTAGCCGTAGCCGAGCACCTTCGATGCCGGCAGCCGCATCGAGGCATATTGCAAAAGCAGGAAGGTGATCGCGGTCGTAACCACGGCAAGATAGAGCACGGCCATCCAGACGATTGCCGGAAGTGCGGCAAAATCGGCGGTGACGAGGCCGACGCCGCCGGGCACCAGCAGCCAGGGCACGGTGAAGACCGCTACCCAGAAGCCGAAGGCGAAGGGACTCTCCTCTCGGCCGAACTTGCGGATCAGCGGCACATAGACCGCGTGGCAGACGACGCCAACGAAGAAGATCAATTCGCCCTGGCCGACGTCGAAGGCAAGGATCGCGCCGACATCGGCGCGAAAGATCACCCAGACGGCGCCGAGGGCGGCGATGATGAGCCCGGCGAGCACGCCCGGGCGGGTATGCTGACCGAGCAACACGAACGCGAATCCGGCGCTCAAGAGCGGCATCAGCGTGAAGACCGCGCCTGTCGAAACCGGGCTGGTGAACTCCAGCGCCTTGAACATCGTCAGCATGTAGACAGCGATCAGCCCGCCGAGGATCACAAAGCGCCATGCTTGCCTGGGGAAATGAAACGGCACGCGGGCATAGCCGAAGGTGAGCAGGCCAAGGACCACGACGGTCAACAGATAGCGCCAGAGCGTCAGCGGCCCGGCGCCCATATGTTGGGTGGCAAGGCCGCCGAAGGAAAAGGAGCCGGCGATCAGGACGGCGAAGGTCATCATCGCCAGGTGCGCCTTCAGCTTCTCGGCGCCTTTCGCATGAACCTGGTGCGCGGTTTTCGGGGAGACGTCCTGTTTCATGCGGGCTTCCGGATTGGATCGGCGGCGAGGGCGGGAAGGATCTCTACTACTAGATCATTTCAGCGCCTCATTGAAACCGTGAAAAGATCCAACGGCTTGAACGTATGCAACGTCGGGCGTGAAACTGTTTCACGCTTTCAAGCGTTGCCTTACGCGTTCGACGGGGCTGGCTGCAAGGCCTCGGAGATGCGTGCGGCGTCCTCGACGATCCAGGTTTCGAGCGTCGCCTGCCGGCCGCGCAGGCCGATGTCCAGTCGCTCGTGCCCTTCGATCACCAGGCCCGCGCGGTTGACGAGCTCGGCCGAGACGGCCAGTTGCACGTCATGTTCCTTGGCGAGGCCCTCCAGCCGGCTCGCGGTGTTGATGGTATCGCCGACCGCCGTCAGCGATGTCGCCTGGCCGTAGCCGATCTCGCCGATGATCGCCGGGCCTGCGTGCAGGCCCATGGCGATGCGCAGCGGCTCGTCGAGCTCGCCGCGGAAGGTCTGGTTCAGCGTCTCGAGGCCCCTGGATATGCGCACGGCGGCGGCAAGCGACTGACGGCAGGCCTCGGTATAGGTGCTCTTCAGGCCGAAGATCGCCAAAGCGCCGTCGCCGATGAACTTGTCGATGACGCCACCGGAATCCTCGACGGCTTCTCCCACCATCTCGAAGTAGCGGTTGAGCAGGAACACGGTGTCGAAAGGCAGCTTGTGTTCGGCAATGCTGGTGAAGCCGCGCAGGTCGCAAAAGAGCACGGCGATGCGCCGCTCGCGGCCTTCGCCGCCTTCGCGTCCGATCTGCTTCTTGATGCCGAGGCTGTCGCTGTCGAGGATCGGCACGACCGTCACATTGTGCACCGGGCGGAACTGGCAGGCGAGGCGGACATTGTCGGGGGCGCCGATCCGCGTGAGGGTTGCAAGCTCTGCATCCTCGGGCGGCGGCTGGTCTTCAAGGCCCTGGATGATGCGCACGCGGCAGGTCGAGCATCGGCCGCGGCCGCCGCAGACCGAGACATGGGCGATGCCCGCGGCCCGGCTTGCTTCGAGCACGCTGAAGCCGAGATTGACGGTGGCGACCCGGCCGTCGGGGTAGCGGACGCGAATGCGCCCACCCTTCGGCATGGCCCGCAGCAGGAAGGTGCCGGCGATCAGGCCGCCAAAGCCGAAATAGAGGCCGAGCCGAATATCCTCGAGGAGCGTCAGGTCGAACTGAGGCTTCGAATAGGAACGGTCGCCGTAGCCGCCATGTTCGGCGTAACCGTCCTCCATCGAGCGGGCGCCGCTGACGAAGCCGAGCAACGCGAAGATCGGCACCAGGATCGCGACCGTGTAGAGCAGGATTTCGTAGCGCGGGAACCAGGCCCGGCCGCGCATCCAGAACCAGGCTCCGAGGCAGCCGTGGCCCCAGACGAGCAGCAGGGCGACGGACTGTCTGATGGCGTTGAACGAATTCGACCAGAGCGTGCGGAGCATGTCCGGATAGTCGGCGTCGATCCCGGTGAGGAGCGGCTCGACGCGCGCGGCGGTGACATGGCCGATCAAAAGGAAGGGCAGGCTCAGACCGAAGACGATCTTCAGCGCCTCGCGCGCCGGCATTCTGAGTGTCTGCCGGCGGTAGATGCTTTCGAGCGCCATGACGAAGTGCAAAAGCAGGGCGCCATAGAGCAGCACCGTGCCGGGCAGGCTATGCCATATGAGATTGAAGCCCCTGCGGGCGGTTTCCATCGCCTCGATGGAGATCAGGCCCAGCGAATGGTTGAAGAAATGCGCCAGGACAAACGTACCGAGGATGGCCCCGGAGACGAGGTGAATTCGCTTGCGTCGGTTGGCCGAAATGATCGTCAAGCAACAAGTCCGGCTCTGCCGGAAGTCGTCCGGCTGCAGTGTCAAAACCGTCGGAGACAGCGCTACGGCCCTGATCGAGCCCGCGGCGCACCCCGTATGAGTTCTCCCTTATTATCCAGATCGTGCGAGCCGACAACTTACCATTTTTACACAATCTGTTTCGTTTTCGTGTCCTGTTCGTTATCGGCCGGGAAGGCTATTCAACGGAATTCGGCCGTCGGGCCGCGGGATCCGCAGTGCCGGGCGAAGCGGCCGCCAATGCCGGCCATTATCCGCACGCCGTCGCCTTCGGAAGCAGGAATGCTCCGCGGATCATTGCATCATGGGGGCCAGTCGATCGGCCAGCGTGTCGATCATCAGCCGCAATTTCGGCGGCATGTATTGCGTGCGCGGCCACACGACATGGGCTGCGAAGGAGAGGGCGGGCACATCGGTAAGAATGCGGACAAGCCGTCCTGAGTCGATGTGACTGCGCACCAGCCAGCACGGCAGCCAGGCAAGGCCGAAGCCGTCTGCCGCCGCATCCGCGATCGAGGTCAGGTCGTCGAGTTTCAGCCGTGCCGGCGGCGTCACCTGCCGGGGTGCCGCTCCCTTGATCGGGAAGGACCAGGAAAGCGCATCGCTGCTGCGCCGATAAAGGATCGCTTGATGGCCGGGAAGGTCATCGATACTGCGCGGCGTGCCGTGCCGCTGCAGGTAGGCGGGGGAGGCGCAGACCGTCATGGGCTGGTCGGCAACCTTGCGCGCCATCAAGTCGGGTTCATCGGGCAGCGGACCTGTGCGAATGGCGAGATCGAATCCGTCCTCGACAAGATCGACCCTGCGGTCGCTGAAATTGACGTCGAGTTCCAGGAGCGGGTGCTGACCCAGCAGTTCCGACAAGAGCGGCATGACGCATTGCCGTCCGAAAACCACGGGCAGGGACATGCGCAGCCGACCTCTGATCTCCTGCTTGCCCGACTCCAGCAGTGCTTCGCCGGCACGAATCTCACCAACGGCTCTGAGGCAACTTTCATAATAGAGCTGGCCTTCGACCGTCAGGCTCTGTGTGCGGGTTGTGCGATGGAAGAGCCGGACGCCAAGTCTTTGTTCAAGCTTGGCAATCGTCTTGCCGACAGCGGAGCGCGAGAGGTTCAGCCGTTCGGCCGCCGCTGAAAATCCACCGGCGTCGACCGCCTCGACGAAGATCGAAATGCCCCCCAGCCGCTCCACGATTGTCTCCCTTAAAGAACCAATATGGCGAATTCTTATCGCAACTGGAGAGATAAATTCAACGCTATGCTTCCTCCATCAGATCAATCCAGTGAAAGGAACGGACCATGGCAAGACTGATGAAGGAATGGACGATCGACGCGCTTGGAGCCGAAAACCTCAAAATTACCGAGCGGCGCGTTCCGGAGGCCGGCCCGGGCGAGGTCCTAGTGCGCACGACTGCCCTGTCGCTCAATTTCCGCGACAAGCTGGTTCTGGAGAACGGCATGGGCATGCCGCTTTCCTTCCCCTTCGTGCCGGGCTCCGACATGGCCGGTGTGGTCGAAGCGATCGGTCGGGGCGTGACCCGCTTTCAGCCGGGCGATCGGGTCATCTCCGTCTTCGATCCCACCTGGATCGACGGCCAGAAGCCGGGCACGGCCCGTCACCCCACCTCCTTCGCGCTCGGTGGCCTCAATCCGGGCGTCGCTTCGGAATATGTCGCCTTCCCCGAGGACTGGTTCGTGAAGGCACCCGAAAGCCTTGACGACGGCGAGGCGAGCACCTTGCCCTGTGCCGGGGTGACAGCCTGGTTCGCCCTGGTCGATAAGGGCCATCCAAAGGCGGGTGACCGTGTCGTCGTGCAGGGCACCGGCGGCGTTTCGCTGTTCGGCCTGCAGATCGCCAAGGCACATGGCGCCGAGGTTATCGTCACGTCGGCGAGCCAGGAAAAGCTCGAGCGCGCGCTTGCTCTCGGCGCCGACCATGGCATCAACCGCGTGAGCGAGGATTGGGCGGAGCGCGTTCTCGAGATCACCGGCGATCGTGGCGCCGATCATATTTTGGAGATCGCCGGTGGCGCCAATCTCGGCAAGTCGCTGCAGGCGGTGGCCGTGCAAGGGCGGATTTCGGTCATCGGGGTATTCGAGGGCGCCGAGATCTCTGCGCCGGTGACCCCGGTTCTTCTGAAATCGCCCGTGATCCAGGGCATCGGCGTCGCCCATCGCCGGGCATTGGAAGATCTTGTCGGCGCCATCGATCGGACTGGGATCAAGCCGGTGGTCGACGCACGCTACCGGTTCTCCGAATTGCCGGAAGCGCTCGCGCATCTCGATCGCGGTCCGTTCGGCAAGGTGGTCGTCGAGGTCTGAATTGAACGACGAAGCCGCCGGCTGGAGGTCCGGCGGCTTCGTTCGATGCGTTGCGGGCGAACCCGCTCGGGGGACCTTATTCCGCGGCCTGGCGGGCCATCGGGTTGTTCGGGTGCGTGGTCCAGTTGGCGTAGTTCGGATCGACCGGCTTGCCGGTACGCTGATCGATCGTGCCGACCGGCAGCTCTTCCATGGTGATGCAGTTTTCGACGGGACAGACGTTGACGCAGAGATTGCAGCCGACGCACTCGTCTTCCATCACCTCGAAGTGGCGTACGCCGTTGACGAACTGCGTGATCGCCTGGTGCGAGGTATCCTCGCAGGCGATGTGGCAGCGACCGCACTTGATGCAGGCATCCTGGTCGATCTTCGCCTTGGCGATGTAGTTGAGGTTCAGGTACTGCCAGTCGGTGACGTTCGGGACCGCGCGCCCGGTGATGTCGTCGAGGTTGCGGTGGCCCTTGGCGTCCATCCAGTCGGAAAGGCCCGAGATCATTTCCTGGACGATCTTGAAGCCGTAGGTCATGGCTGCCGTGCAGACCTGAACGTTGCCGGCCCCGAGCGCCAGGAACTCGGCCGCATCGCGCCAGGTGGTGATACCGCCGATGCCGGAGATCGGCAGGCCGTAGGTTTCCGGATCGCGGGCGATCTCGGCGACCATGTTGAGTGCGATCGGCTTCACCGCCGGGCCGCAATAGCCGCCGTGGGTGCCCTTGCCGCCGACCGTCGGGTTCGGCGCGAAGTTGTCGAGATCGACGGAAACGATCGAGTTGATCGTGTTGATCAGCGACACGGCGTCGGTGCCGCCGGCCTTGGCGGCGCGGGCGGGTTTGCGGATGTCGGTGATGTTGGGCGTCAGCTTGGTGATGACGGGCATGCGCGTGTACTGCTTGCACCAGCGCACGACCATCTCGATGTATTCCGGCACCTGGCCGACCGCAGCACCCATGCCGCGCTCGGACATGCCGTGCGGACAGCCGAAGTTGAGTTCGATGCCGTCGGCGCCGGTTTCCTCGACCAAAGGCAGGATCGCTTTCCACGCCTCTTCCTCGCAGGGTACCATGATCGAAGCGATCAGGGCGCGATCCGGCCAGTTCATCTTCACCTGCTTCATTTCGCGCAGGTTCACATAGAGGTCGCGGTCGGTGATGAGCTCGATGTTGTTCAAGCCCAGCAGACGGCGGTCGGCACCCCAGATCGCGCCGTAGCGCGGTCCGTTGACGTTGACAACCGGCGGTCCTTCCTCGCCGAGCGTCTTCCAGACGACGCCGCCCCAGCCCGCCTTGAAGGCGCGCTCGACGTTATAGGCCTTGTCCGTCGGTGGGGCAGACGCCAGCCAGAACGGGTTAGGGGATTTGATGCCGACGAAATTGTTGCGAAGATCAGCCATTGGTTTCTCCTCCCGATCTCAAGCGACGGCGGTCGCGCGCGGCGCTGCCGCGGCGAACGCCCGGTTGATCGATTCAGCGGCATCTCGGCCCATGGCGACGGCGGAAACCGTCAGGTCCTCGCCGCCGAGCACGCAGTCGCCACCGGCCCAGACGTTATCGATCGACGTGCGTCCTTCGGCATCGGCAACAATGCGTCCACCTTCGAGCTGCAGCGCGCCGAGGCCTGCACCGAGGAAGCTCTGGCCGATCGCCTTGAAGATCTGGTCGGCCGCAATGATACCGGTTTCGCCGGTCGCCGTCAGCTTTCCGTCTTCGAGCGTGGTGTATTCCAGCTCGATGCCGGCGACCTTGCCGTCCTTCTCGGCGATGCGCTTGGGCTGCAGCCAGTGACGGATGGTGACGCCCTTGGAGGCCGCCAGGTCCTGCTCGAATTCGGAGGCGTTCATGTGTTCCTTGCCGCGGCGATAGCAGATCGTCACCTCTTCGGCGCCGAGCAACTTGGCTTGCACCGCCGCGTCTATGGCGGTCATGCCGCCGCCGAGAACGACGACGCGGCGCCCGACCGCAATGTCGGCCTTGGTCTTCGACTGGCGAAGCGCTGCGATGAAGTCGACGGCGTCGTCAACGCCTTCGGCATTTTCACCTTCGAGGCGCAACGCGTTGACGCCGGCAAGGCCGAGGCCGAGGAAGACGCCGTCATATTGCTCCGAGAGGTCGGCAAGGGTGAAGTCGCGGCCGAGTGCCTGCCCATGGCGCACTTCGATGCCGCCGATCGCCAGCACGTAGTCGACTTCCTTCTGGGCGAAGTCATCGACCGACTTGTAGGCGGCAATGCCGTATTCGTTGAGGCCGCCGGACTTCGGGCGGGCATCGTAGATCACGACGTCGTGGCCCTTGACGGCGAGCCGATGGGCGGCAGCAAGACCGGCCGGGCCGGCGCCGACGACGGCCACCTTGCGGCCGGAGCTTTCCGCGCGGGTGTAGAACTGCTTGTTCTCCTTCATCGCCACGTCGGTCGCATAGCGCTGCAGGCGGCCGATCTCGACCGGGCGCTCCTCGGCGGTGTTGCGAACGCAGGCCTGTTCGCAGAGCGTTTCGGTGGGACAGACGCGGGCGCACATGCCGCCCAGGATGTTCTGATCGAAGATCGTCTTGGCCGATCCGATCGGGTTGCCCGTCGATATCTGCCGAATGAACAGCGGGATATCGATGGAGGTGGGACAGGCCGTCATGCACGGCGCGTCATGACAGAAATAACAGCGGTCGGAAGCGACGAGGGCCTCGTGCTTGTCGAGCGGCGGATGCAGGTCGGAGAAATTGCTCTCGTACTCCCCGAGCGGCAGGCGGCCGCCGAGGATCCCAGATTGTGTCGTTCCCATTTTTGGCTCCCAATGTTTTCTCAGGATGATGGAACGGTAACACGCTTTATTTTTTTATCAAACGGTAAAAATTTGGGGCCGAAACGGGCAAAAAGCCTTGTGCTCCCGGGCTTTGGAGCAGACCTGCCAAGCCCTTGTTCTTGGCCGATGTTTGACAGGGAGGGGCAATAGTGGCAGCAGATCATGGGGGAACGGAGAACAGCGATGGCGCGCAGGGGCGAGGCGAACAACAGGCTTGACGATGCTGCCCGGGCTGGCTGGCTATACTATGTCGCCGGCCGAACCCAGGACGAGATCGCGACCGTCATGGGGATCTCGCGCCAGTCGGCGCAGCGGCTGGTTTCGCTTGCCATGTCCGAGCGGCTGATCAAGGTCCGGCTCGACCATCCGATCGCGGCCTGCCTGGAAGCGGCGGCAGGTCTTCGCGACAAATACGGGCTGAAACATGTGGAAGTGGTGCCGAGCGATCCCGGCTCGACCTCGACGACCGTCGGCATCGCGGAGGCGGGTGCTGCCGAGATCGAGCGCTGGCTGAAATCGCCGGAGCCGCAGGTGCTGGCGATCGGTACCGGCCGCACGCTGAAGGCGGCGGTCGACCAGTTGCCGCCGATGGAATGTCCGCAGCACCGGATCGTGTCGCTCACCGGCAATATCGGCCTCGACGGCTCGGCCGCCTATTACAACGTCATCTTCAGCATGGCCGATGCGGTCAAGGCGCGGCATTTTCCGATGCCGCTGCCGGTGCTCGCCGCTTCGGCCGAGGAGCGCGAGGTGTTGCACAGCCAGAGCCTGGTGCAGGTGGCGCTCAGGCTCGGCGCCGAGGCAAATGTCGCCTTCGTCGGCGTCGGCGAACTAGGGCCCGATGCGCCGCTCTGCCAGGACGGGTTTCTGGCGCAAGAGGAGATGGCCGGCCTGACCAAGGCGGGTGCTGCGGGCGAGATCTGCGGCTGGATGTTCGATCATGACGGCGCGTTGCTCTCGGGCAGCTTCAACGAGCGCGTCGCCTCCGTTCCCTTGCCGCCGCGCGACAAGGCCTCGGTGATCGGCCTTGCCAAGGGCCGGCGCAAATATGAGGCGCTGAGGGCGGCGGTAAAGGGCGGCATCATCAACGGCCTTATCACCGATGAGGCGACTGCGAGCTATCTGCTCAACGCTTGAGCGTAATGCGAAACGTTTGAAAAGGCCGGCCAATGCGCCGGCCTTTCGCATTTGCGAAACGAAAAAATCGACAATCAAAACAATCTTCTAATGTTTCTGTGTGCGCCGCAGCAACGAATGCGCATTGACAATTCGTCACGAGAAGTGAGTAATTGCCCATGAGCGAGGCAAATGCTCAATTTCTTCTGGGAGGAAGTCGATGAACTTGAGAACTTTCCTGCTGGGCACGTGCTCGGCAGTCGCACTGTCGGGTCTGGCCCAAGCAGAAACCCTGACGATCGCGACCGTGAACAACGGCGACATGATCCGGATGCAGAAGCTGACGGAGGATTTCACGTCCAAGAATCCGGACATTCAGCTCGAGTGGGTAACGCTTGAGGAAAACGTGCTGCGCCAGCGCGTGACGACCGATATCGCCACCAAGGGCGGCCAGTACGACATCATGACGATCGGCACCTATGAAGTGCCGATCTGGGCGAAGCAGGGCTGGCTGCTGCCGCTCGACAATCTCGGCGCCGACTACGATGTCGACGACCTGCTGCCGGCAATCCGCTCGGGCCTCACCATCGACGGCAAGCTCTATGCAGCACCCTTCTACGGCGAAAGCTCGATGGTGATGTACCGCAAGGACCTGTTCGAAAAGGCCGGGCTCACCATGCCCGACGCGCCGACCTGGGATTTCATCGCCGACGCGGCGCGCAAGATCACCGACAAGAACGCCGAGATTTACGGCATCTGCCTGCGCGGCAAGGCCGGCTGGGGCGAAAACATGGCCTTCTTGACCGCGACCGCAAACGCCTTTGGCGCCCGCTGGTTCGACGAGAACTGGAAGCCGCAGTTCGACCAGCCCGAATGGAAGAACGCGCTCGACTTCTACGTCAAGCTGATGAACGACGCCGGACCGCCCGGTGCCTCCTCGAACGGCTTCAACGAGAACCTGTCGCTGTTCCAGACCGGCAAATGCGGCATGTGGATCGACGCGACGGTGGCCGCGTCCTTCGTGACCAATCCGAAGGAATCGACGGTTGCCGACAAGGTGGGCTTCGCGCTTGCTCCCGACACCGGTCTTGGCAAGCGTGGCAACTGGCTCTGGGCCTGGAACCTCGCCATCCCCGCCGGCTCGCAGAAGGTCGCTTCGGCCGAGAAGTTCATTTCCTGGGCAACCGGCAAGGGCTATCTGAATCTGGTGGCGGAGAAGGAAGGCTGGGCGAACGTTCCTCCGGGCACGCGCACCTCGCTCTACGCCAACCCCGAGTATCAGAAGGCAGCACCGTTCGCGAAGATGACGCTCGACTCGATCAACGCGGCCGACCCGAAGAACCCGGCGGTCAAGCCGGTTCCCTATGTCGGCGTGCAGTTCGTGGCGATCCCGGAATTCCAGGGTCTCGGCACGGCGGTCGGCCAGCAGTTCTCGGCAGCGCTTGCCGGACAGATGAGCGTCGACCAGGCGCTTGCCAGCGCCCAGCAGCTCACCGAGCGTGAGATGACAAAGGCTGGCTACATCAAGTGAGGCTCCCAAGGGCCCGGGGTGCTGGCCGCAAATGGCCGGCGCCCCGGTAATTCTCCTCCGGGCAGCTCTCCTGGAGGACTTTCCGAGGCGCGCGCGGTGAGCCCACGCGCGCTCGGTCCGAGCTCTCGAACACGCGTTGAATTCCATCATTTGGGGGACGCCATGGCGACCTTGCACACACGCTCCGCCGCGCGGCTGATGATCGCGCCTTCGGTGCTTCTGCTTCTGGCCTGGATGATCGTTCCCCTGGCCATGACGATCTATTTCTCGTTCCTGCGCTACAATCTGTTGATGCCGGGCATGGAAGAGTTCGCCGGCTTCACGAACTACAAATACTTCCTGACCGATCCCGCTTTCTTCCAGGCGATTTTCAACACGCTGGCGATCGTGCTCGGCGTGCTGTTCATCACTGTCGTCGGCGGCATCGCGCTGGCGCTTTTGCTCGACCAGCCGATGTTCGGGCAGGGGATCGTGCGCATCCTCGTCATTGCTCCCTTCCTGATCATGCCGACGGTGGCCGCACTCGTCTGGAAGAACATGTTCATGAACCCGGTCAACGGGCTCTTTGCGTGGATCGCCAAGCTCTTCGGGCTGCAGCCCTTCGACTTCCTCGCCAATGCGCCGTTGATGTCGGTTATCCTGATCGTCGCCTGGCAATGGCTGCCCTTTGCGACGCTCATCCTTCTGACGGCACTGCAGTCGCTCGACGAGGAGCAGAAGGAAGCAGCCCAGATGGACGGCGCCGGCGCCTTTAGCCGCTTCATCTACCTGGTGCTGCCGCATCTGTCCCGCGCGATCACCGTCGTCATCCTGATCCAGACGATCTTCCTGCTCTCGGTCTTTGCCGAGATCCTGGTGACGACCAATGGCGGCCCGGGCACGCAGAGCACCAACCTGACCTTCCTCGTCTATGCGCAGGCTCTCTTGCAATTCGACGTGGGCGGCGCGTCCGCCGGCGGCATCATCGCTGTCATCCTCGCCAACATCGTCGCATTCTTCCTGATGCGCATGATCGGCAAGACGCTGGAGGCTTGAGAACCATGGCACGCAACGTCTCCACCCAAAGAAAGATCGTCGTCACCGTCGTCGCCTGGACGATCGGCATCCTGATCTTCTTCCCGATCCTCTGGACGTTCCTGACGAGCTTCAAGACCGAGGCAGAGGCGATCGCCTCGCCGCCGTCGCTGTTCTTCTTCGACTGGACGACGGAGAACTATCACGAGGTGCAGAGCCGCTCGAACTACTTCCTGCACTTCATGAACTCGGTCGTCGTCTCCTTCGGCTCGACGCTGATCGGCCTGATCATCGCCATCCCGTCCGCCTGGGCGATGGCGTTCTCGCCGACCAAGCGCACCAAGGACGTGCTCATGTGGATGCTCTCCACCAAGATGATGCCGTCGGTGGGCGTGCTGGTGCCGATGTACCTGTTGTTCCGCAACACCGGCCTGCTCGACACCCGCACCGGCCTCGTGATCGTGCTGACGCTGATCAACCTGCCGATTATCATCTGGATGCTCTACACCTACTTCAAGGAGATCCCGGGCGAGATCCTCGAAGCGGCCCGCATGGATGGCGCCTCGCTCTCCAAGGAGATCATCTATGTGCTGACGCCGATGGCGATCCCCGGCATTGCCTCGACGCTGCTCTTGAACATCATCCTCGCCTGGAACGAGGCGTTCTGGACGCTGAACCTCAGTGCGGCGAAAGCCGCGCCGCTGACAGCCTTCATCGCCTCCTATTCGAGCCCCGAGGGCCTGTTCTACGCCAAGCTTTCGGCCGCCTCGACCATGGCGATCGCCCCCATCCTCATACTCGGCTGGTTCTCGCAGAAGCAGCTCGTACGCGGCCTTACCTTCGGCGCGGTCAAATAAGGGATACGACAATGGGAAGCATTACACTCAGCAAGGTTTCGAAGGTCTTCGGCGCCCATGCCGTCATCCCCTCGATCGACCTCGACATCAACAATGGCGAGTTCGTCGTCTTCGTCGGCCCGTCCGGTTGCGGGAAGTCGACGCTGCTCCGCCTGATCGCTGGCCTGGAGGATGTCAGCGACGGCGACATCGTCATCGACGGCAAGAACGCCACCGAACTGCCGCCGGCGCAGCGCGGTCTCTCGATGGTGTTCCAGTCCTACGCGCTCTATCCGCATATGAGCGTGCGCTCCAACATCGCCTTTCCGCTGAAGATGGCGGGCGAAGACAAGGCCGTCATCGACAAGAAGGTGTCGGATGCAGCCCGCGTGCTGAACCTCACCGACTATCTCGACCGCAAGCCGCGGCAACTTTCCGGCGGCCAGCGCCAGCGCGTCGCGATCGGCCGGGCGATCGTTCGCCAGCCGAAGGCGTTTCTCTTTGACGAGCCACTGTCGAACCTCGACGCGGCGCTGCGCGTCAACATGCGGCTGGAAATCAGCCAGCTGCATCAGGACCTCAAGACGACGATGATCTACGTCACCCACGACCAGGTGGAGGCCATGACCATGGCCGACAAGATCGTGGTGCTGAACCGCGGCCGCATAGAGCAGGTCGGCTCGCCGCTCGACCTCTACCACAAGCCGGACAATCTGTTCGTTGCCGGCTTCATCGGCTCGCCGCGCATGAACATCGTCACAGGTCCCGCGGCCTCCGCTTATCAGGCACACACCATGGGCATTCGGCCTGAACACCTGGCGCTTTCGAAGGAAAGCGGAACCTGGCAAGGCACGGTCGGCGTCGCTGAACATCTCGGCTCCGACACCTTCCTGCACGTCAATGTCGACAATGTCGGCACGGTGACGGCACGCGTCAGCGGTGACTTCGCGGTGACCCACGGCGACCGCGTCTTCCTGACGCCCGATCCGCAGCGCGTCCACAGGTTCGATGAAAAGGGGCTGGCAGTTCGATGAAACGTCTTGAAGGAAAGAGCGCGCTGATCACCGGGTCCGCGCGGGGGATCGGTCGTGCCTTTGGGGAGGCCTATATCCGCGAGGGCGCCACGGTCGCGATCGCCGACATCAACATCGAGCGGGCGCGGCAGACGGCCTCCGAAATCGGTGCCGGCGCCTATGCGGTCGAGATGGACGTCACCAGCCAGGCGTCGATCGACGCGGCAATCGCCGCGGTCGTCAAGGAAACGGGCGGGCTCGACATTCTCGTCAACAATGCAGCGCTCTTCGACCTGGCGCCGATCGTCGAGATCACCCGCGACAGCTACGACCGGCTGTTTTCGATCAATGTCGCTGGAACGCTGTTCACCATGCAGGCGGCCGCAAAGCAGATGATCGTGCAAGGGCGCGGCGGCAAGATCATCAACATGGCGAGCCAGGCCGGACGCCGCGGCGAAGCGCTGGTCGCGATCTATTGCGCCACCAAGGCGGCGGTCATCAGCCTCACCCAATCGGCCGGCCTCAACCTCATCAATCACGGTATCAACGTCAACGCGATCGCGCCCGGCGTGGTCGATGGCGAGCATTGGGACGGCGTTGATGCGCTGTTTGCCAAATACGAGAACCGTCCGCGCGGCGAGAAGAAGAAGCTCGTCGGCGCCGAGGTGCCCTTCGGCCGGATGGGAACGGCCGAGGACCTGACGGGCATGGCGATCTTCCTCGCGTCAGCCGAGAGCGACTACGTCGTCTCGCAGACCTATAACGTCGACGGCGGCAACTGGATGAGCTGAACCGGCGTCAGCCGGTGAAGCCTCGAAAGGATACGGGATCATGACGACCAAACTCTCAACTGCCGCCCTCGACACGATCAAGGCCAAAGCCGGCGTGCCTGCCTACGACCGGTCGCAACTGACGGCGGGCATCGTGCATTTCGGCGTCGGCAACTTTCACCGGGCGCACCAGGCCGTCTATCTCGATGATCTCTTCAACGCTGGCTTCGACAGGGACTGGGCGATCATCGGCGCAGGTGTCCTTCCCTCCGATGCGACAATGCGCGCCAAGCTTGCCGCGCAGGATTTCCTGACGACCGTCGTCGAGCAGGACAACAACCGCACAGGCGCCCATGTGACCGGCGCCATGATCGACTATCTGGAACCGGGTGACGTCGCCGGGATCGTCGCCAGGCTCGCCGATCCCTCGATCCGCATCGTCTCCTTGACGATCACCGAAGGCGGCTACTTCATCGATCCGGCCTCGGGCGTGTTCAACCCGACCCATCCTGATATCGTCGCCGATGCGCAGAACCCGGCCGCTCCCAAGACGGTGTTCGGACTGATCGTTGCCGGCCTGAAGGCGCGTCGAGACAGGAACGTGCCGCCGTTCACCGTGATGTCCTGCGACAACATTCCGGGCAATGGCGAGGTTACCCATGCGGCGGTGTCGGGGCTTGCGCGCCTCCATGATCCGGCCTTCGCCGACTGGATCGACGCCAACGTCGCCTTCCCGAACGGCATGGTCGACCGCATCACGCCGGCAACCGGCGCGCGCGAGATCGGCATCGTTGCCGACGACTACGGCATCGAGGACGCCTGGCCGGTGTTCTGTGAGGAGTTCAAGCAGTGGGTGCTCGAGGATCATTTCCCGCTCGGTCGCCCGGCGCTGGAGAAAGTCGGCGTCCAGTTCGTGCCTGATGTCGCGCCCTACGAGCACATGAAGATCCGCATCCTCAATGGCGGCCATGCGGCGATCGCTTACCCCGCCGCTCTTCTCGACATTCATTTCGTCCACGAGGCGATGGAGGAGCCGCTGATCCGCGCCTTCCTTGCCAAGCTCGAGCATGACGAGATCATCCCGGTCATTCCGCCAGTGCCGAACACCGATCTCGGCGATTACTACAAGCTGATCGAGACGCGTTTTTCCAATCCGAAGATCGGCGACACCATTCCCCGGCTCGCCCAGGACGGCTCCAACCGGCAGCCGAAATTCATCCTGCCCTCGACCGCCGATCGGCTGGCGCGCGGCGAGGATGTCGTCGGGCTGTCGCTCGTCTCTGCGCTCTGGTGCCGATACTTCGCCGGCACGTCGGACAGCGGCAAGACGATCGTCTTTAACGACCAAAGCGCCGACCGGCTGAACAGGGCGGCGCTTGCCGCCAAGGACGATCCCATGGCCTTCCTGGCGCTTGGCGACATCTTCGGCGACGTCGCACGCTCCGATCTCTTCCGCCGTCGTTTCGCCCATGCATTGAAAACCCTCTGGGAAAAGGGTACGCGCGCTACGCTCCAGCTTTATCTGGACGGCAAGCTTGAGGGATGAAGTGCGATGGCGGATGCGGCGTCGGGGTTGGTGATCTTCGATTGCGACGGGGTGCTCGTCGATAGCGAGCCGATCTCGCTGGAGGTGCTGGTAGACGTGCTCTCGGCCGCCGGCGTCTCGATGACCACCGAGGAGGCGACCGAACGCTTTCTCGGGCGCAGCCTCAAAAGCATGTCGGCGACCTTGCATGACGAATACGGGCTTGCGACCGACGATGCGTTTCTCGAAGGTATGCGCCTTCGCCTTTACGACCGTTTTCGCACCGAGCTGCAGCCGATCGCCGGCATCCGGGGCGCCGTCGAAGGCCTGAAGGGCGCCTGCTGCGTCGCTTCGTCCAGCCAACCCGAGCGCATCCGCCTGTCGCTGACCGTCACCGGGCTCATCGATCTCTTCGAGCCCAACATCTTCTCCGCCACCATGGTGAAACACGGCAAGCCGGCGCCGGATCTCTTTCTCCACGCGAGCCGCCAAATGGGCTTCGATCCTCACGACTGTGTCGTCATCGAGGACAGCCCGGCCGGGATCGAGGCGGCGAAGGCGGCGGGCATGCGGGTCTTCGCCTTTGCCGGCGGCAGCCATGCGCGTACCGACAAGCATCGGCAGAGTCTTGCCGCTCTCAGTCCCGACGTGCTGTTTGACGACATGGGCGAATTGTTACAGTTTGTCGGCCGGTAGCAGCAGGGACGAAACGGGAGCGGGACGAGGAACATGTGCGCGGTTTTCCGCCCGCACGTCCGCTCTCCTTCATGACAATCGATCACGGTTGTGATGGGGTCTGGCAGATCCTAAATCAGCGTGATCTTGGGGCGGGGACTTTCTTTGATGCGTGAATTCGTCGTTGCGGTCGATGTCGGTACCGGCAGTGCACGCGCCGGTATATTTGACGGCAAGGGCAAGCTGCTTGCGCGTGCCGACCTGCCGATCGCCATGAACCGGCCGGAAGAAAATCACGCCGAGCACGATTCCGAAGATATCTGGCGCGCCGTCTGCGGCGCCGTCAAAGCGGCGAAGGAAAAGGCCGGGATCGCTGCGGAGGATATTGCGGCGATCGGCTTCGACGCCACCTGCTCGCTGGTCGTGCGCGACCGTGAGGGCAAGCCGCTTTCGGTCAATCGCAAGGGCGAGGCGCGCTGGGACACGATCGTCTGGCTCGACCACCGGGCGCTCGCCGAGGCGGATTTCTGCACGGCGACCGGTCATCCGGTACTCGACTTCTCCGGCCGCGTGATGTCGCCGGAAATGGAAATGCCGAAGCTCATGTGGCTGAAGCGCAACCTGCCGCAGCAATGGCAGAAGGCCGGCTTCTTCTTCGATCTTGCCGACTATCTTTCCTGGCGGGCGACCGGCAGTGCTGCGCGCTCGCGCTGCACGCTGACGGCCAAATGGAATTACCTGGCGCATGAGAAGCGCGGCTGGCAGCCGGACTATCTCGCAAAGATCGGGCTCGACGACCTCGTCGAACGCGGCGGGCTGCCGGAAGAAACGCTGCCGATCGGAAGCTCCGTCGGCCATCTGAGCGCTGCAGCCGCTGCCGAGCTTGGCCTCGACGAGGCCTGCCAGGTGGCGCCCGGCATGATTGACGCCTATGCCGGCGCGCTCGGTGTCGTCGGCGGCTTCATCGGCAAGCCAGAGAAGCTCGAAAGACAGCTGGCGCTGATTGCCGGCACGTCGAGTTGCATCGTCGCCTTTTCCAAGGACATGAAGCCGGGTTTCGGCATGTGGGGGCCGTACTACGAAGCGGTGCTGCCCGGCGCCTGGCTGATCGAGGGCGGACAGTCGGCGACCGGCGCGCTGCTCGATCATATCGTGCGCCTGCATGGCGGAGGCCTTGAGCCAACCGCCGAAACTCATGGCCGGATCATCGCGCGGGTGCAGGAACTGCGCGCCGAGCAGGGCGTGACCTTTGCCGAGCGGCTGCATGTGCTGCCCGATTTTCACGGCAACCGCTCGCCGCTCGCCGACCCGCACGGCCTCGGCGTTATCAGCGGTCTGCCGCTCGATTCCTCCTTCGACGCGCTCTGCCGTCTCTACTGGCGCACTTGCGTCGCGATCGCGCTCGGCATCCGCCACATCCTGGAGATGATGCGGGAGGTCGGTTACCAGCTCGACACGCTGCACGTCACCGGTGGCCATGTGCGCAATGCGCTGCTCATGGAACTCTATTGCGACGTCACCGGCTGCCGGGTCGTGGCGCCGGAGGCGCCGGATGCCGTCCTGCTCGGTACGGCGATGGCGGCAGCGGTTGCCGGGGGCATGCATGCGGATCTCGCCGCAGCCGGCGCCGAAATGGCGTCGGGTGGGCACGAGCGCCTGCCGAACACGGCGGTTTGCGACGCCTATGATCGCGACTATCGCCGCTTCCTGGCCCTCTATCGCCACCGTGACGAGCTCGACAAGATGGCGTGACGGCTGCAGCCGAAAAGCTTGTTGCGGGGCCGTGGAACCTTTTTCCGTGTCGCGCATTTTGTTGTTGACCGGACGGTGGCGCGCATAGCCCCCAATGCGGCGCCGGAGGCAGACCGCCGGCCTACAACTCACACTCCCCGAGTGAGTTGCACATACCAGCCAGTGCCTTCCCTCGGCACTGGCTGTTGTGTTTTCAGGTGGCTGTCTCTTGCGAGAAATCTGACAGCATCTGGTGACGCGCGACGGGAACAAGCCGCCGGTCACCGCGCAGGGCGAGTGATGAAATTGCCGATGTCAGGTCAGAGATTTCTCGTCGGGACGTTCCGGCAATCTTGCCGAACCAGCTCCCAAAACGACCTGCAGCGGCCACACGCCGGAAGACGCGGAGCCGCTGCAGGATCTTGATTGGCTGCATGCCCCCTCGACCTTTACAGTCGAGGGAAACATGCAGTCGCGCTCAGGCCGCCGCCTTGGTGGATTCGTTGAAGAACAGAGCCTGGCTGATCAGCGCCTTGACCATGTCCGGATTGAACGGCTTGGTGACCAGGAAGGTCGGTTCCGGCCGTTCGCCGGTCAGGAGCCGCTCCGGGAAGGCGGTGATGAAGATCACCGGAATGGCGCTCGTCTTCAGGATGTCGTTGACCGCGTCGATGCCGGAGCTGCCGTCGGCAAGCTGGATATCGGCAAGCACCATGCTGGGCCGTGTCTTCTTGTAGAGTGCGATTGCTTCGTCGCGCGTGCGGGCGATGCCGGTGACGCGATGGCCGAGGCTTTCGACCATCTGTTCGATGTCGATGGCGATCAGCGGTTCATCCTCGATGATCATGATGTCGGTTGCAACCTGGCGCGAGATTTCCTGCGAGGCGCGATCGAGCAGGCCGCCGACCTTGTCGGTGCTGACGTCGAGAACTTCGGCCGCTTCCTCGGGCCGGAAGCCTTCGACCGAGACCAGAAGGAATGCCTGGCGGGCAAGAGGCGAGACGGTTGCCAGATTGATCGATGCGCGCTGCTCCCAGGCAAAGGGTGAGACCGGTTCCGGGACGAGCACGGACGAAGATCCGAAGAGCGAGGTGAACAGGCGGAACAGGCCAACGCGGTCATTGCTTGCTTCGGGGAAAATCGACGTGTCGGCGATCAGCGCTTCGAGAACGGCGGCCACATAGGCGTCGCCTGATGTCTGCGAGCCGGTCAGCGCGCGTGAATAGCGGCGCAGGTACGGCAGGAGCGGTGCGATCCGCGTGGACAATGTCATAGAGGAACTCCCTCGAAAATCGTTTTACGGTGACGTTGCGAGAACGCTCTTCGTAAAAAAAGGTTCCGCGAGGGAACATTTCAATTTTCAGCGGCGTTATGGCGGCTAAGGACAGTTTTGGCGATTACGGACAGTTGAAGGCGACAGTTTGAAAATGAAACATAAAACAGGGGCAGGGCGGACCACCGGCACGACCTTATGGACAGAAGATCCAAATGCGCAAATTGCAGCGAAGCTGAAGGCGCTCTATCAGTCCGTGCAGGAAGAGGCGATACCCGCGCGTTTTCTCGATCTTCTGGAAAAACTCGACGCGGCCGAGCAGCAATCGGCGCTGCAGGGCAGGGAGTGAGTACCGGAATGTCATCCGAAAATAATGATTTCAAACGTGAGATGCTGGCCGCGTTGCCGAGCCTTCGTGCCTTCGCCATGTCGTTGATCGGCCGTCACGATCGCGCCGACGACCTGGTCCAGGATACCATCATGAAGGCCTGGGCGAAGCAGGATCACTTCGAGATGGGCACCAACATGAAGGCCTGGCTCTTCACCATCCTGCGCAACGAACTCTATAGCCAGATGCGCAAGCGCGGGCGCGAGGTTCAGGACAGCGACGGGCATTTCACCGAGTCGCTCGCCCATCATCCCGAGCAATATGGTTCGCTGGACCTGCAGGATTTCCGCAAGGCGCTCGAGATGCTGCCGCCCGACCAGCGCGAAGCCATCATCCTCGTGGGCGCCTCCGGCTTTTCCTACGAGGAAGCGGCCACGATCTGCGGCTGCGCGCTCGGAACGATCAAGAGCCGCGTCAACCGCGCGCGCCAGCGCTTGCAGGATATTCTTCAGGTGAAGGGCGAAAACGACTACGGCCCCGACGAGACGTCGGCCCCGATCACGTCGCGCGCCTTCGTTTCTTGAGGAAAGTTTCGAACTGGGCACCGTTGCAAAAGCGACGGTGTCCTGCTTTCACTGGCGCTTGGCCCGAGAGGGACAGGCGGTTGATGGAGGCAGAGCGCAATCATGACGATTTTGGGTCGATATGCCCAGAACCGAGCGAGATGCGGGTGCAGCTCTCAAGGGGCTCCCCAGCCCGCTCAGATTGGGAATTGAGACCGAATGCGCATGAGGACTGAAAGGACAGACCCGCCCGTCACGAGGCTGCTCGACGCGCCCGAACGTCTGAGCGTCCTGCACGCGACCGTGCCCGACATGGCGGTGCCGGACCGGGATTTCGATGGCATCGTTGAAATTGCGGCCGGCCTCTTCGAGGCGCCGATTGCGCTGGTAACCTTGATCGATCGCGAATGGCAGTGGTTCAAGGCGGCGGTCGGAACTACGGAGAGCCGGGCGTCGTCGGAGGAGTCCTTTTGCGTGCAGGTGGCGGCCGAGGCGGGTGCCAGCCTTGTCGTGCTCGACGCATCGACTGATCCGCGGTTCATGCGGCGCTCGCGGGTGGTCGGCCCGCCGTTCCTGCGGTTTTATGCCGGCGCGCCGATCATGCTCGAGGGGCAGGCGGTCGGCACGGTCTGCGTTCTTGACGACAAGCCGCGCGCCGACGTGCCGCAGGTGCTTATTGACCAGCTGGGTCGGCTCGCCGGGCTTGCCGCTTCCCTCTTCAAGATCAAGGACGAAGCGCGCCGGCGCGCGCTGAAAGAGGCGGCGCTGTCACGCGAGGAGCAGCGCCACGCCATGGCGCTCGAAGCGGCGAACATCGGCAGCTGGCTGTGGGACATCCGCTCCGGGGCGATTGCCGGCAACAGCGCGATGAAACGCATGTTCGGCCTGCCGGCCGACAGCTTCGTCGGCGCCCGCGAGATCTTCGGAGCGATTCATATCGACGATCGCGGCGCGACCTTTTCAAAGCTGCGCCAGGCGATGAAGGCCGACGATGAGTACGACGGCATGTTCCGTGTCGGCGACACCGGCCGCTGGCTGCTCGGGCGCGGCCGCGTGCACGATCGCGACAGCAAGGGCAATCCGTTGACGTTCATCGGCGTCACCATCGATGTCACCGACCAGCAGGCGTCGGTGCAGCGCACCCGGCTGTTGCTGAAGGAGCTCAACCATCGGGTCAAGAATACGCTCGCGATGCTGCAGTCGCTTGCCCGCCAGACATTGCGCCAGACGAGCGATCCGGCGGAATTCATGACCGCCTTTGCCGGCCGTTTGCAGGCGATCTCCGAAGCGCACGGGCTGCTTTCCGACCATGAATGGGGCACCATCCGGCTTGCCGACCTCATCGCCAAGCAACTGCTGCCGCATGTCAATTGCTATGCCGAGCAGATCGAGATCCACAAGGACGAGATATCGCTCGGGCCTGACCAGGCGGTCGGCCTCGGTCTGGTTCTGCATGAGCTTGCCACCAATGCCGTCAAATACGGGTCGCTGTCGGTGCCGAAGGGGAAGGTGGTTCTGACGGCGCGCAACATGATCGAGGATGGCGAAAGCGTTCTGCATCTCACCTGGACCGAAGTCGGCGGGCCGCCGGTGCGCGAGCCGAAGCGACGCGGCTTCGGCTCGATCCTGATCGAGCGGAGCCTCGATAAGGTCTTGGGCAGCTCGGTCAAGGTGGAGTATCTGCCAGCCGGCGTTACCGCGCTTATCCGCCTGCCGCTTTAACGCGTTGATCGCAACCGGGATTGACGCAAGCGCGCAAGCTTCTCCGGTCAGACACCAACGGTCTTCGGAGCGGGGAAAGTTCGAAAACGGGCCGGGAAGCCCGTGCTTGATCGTCAGTCGTCGCGCCGGCGCTCGCGCCGTTTGCCGGTTCCGACCAGTGCTCCGATCGCAAGTGCGGTAGCGACAGCCAGCAGCGGCTGTTTGCGAAGGATGCCCGCGGCGGCAAGCAGTGTCAGGTTGGTTTGCACTTGTCTGCGTCGGCGACGTTCTTCGGCCAAGCGGCGGTCGCGACCTTGCAGTATCGCCATGATGCCGAACAGCACCAGCGCGGTCACGAAAAACGCGATCGCGATCGCGACGGAGGCCGTGACCGGACTGTACACTTCGCTGAGATAGAGGAACGTGGCCGCGAGGCCGAAGACATAAGCTGTGGCAAGTAGCAATCCCATGATGCCCCACAGGATCGCGTTGCGTTTCACGCGCGCAGTGGCCGCGCCGATATCGGCGCTCATCAGCGCGGTCAGGGCTGCCGTCAATGGTCCCATGAATTGCCCCCGGTCATCTGCCCCTCGATCTTAGCGGATGGGTTGCACCCATCCGCCTTAACGGCTCGCATCGTCGTCAGCGACGAAGAAGCGCGGCGATCGCCAGACCGATCAGGGCGGCGGCACCGAGGGTGGCAACGGGATGCTCGCGCACGGCGTGCCGAACCTGCTTTTCCGTGCCGGCGTAGCGATCGCGAAGCTCGGCCAGCAGATCTTCGCCGCTTGCCAACAGTTCGCTGAGGCCCGCTTCGGCCTGCTCGCGGGCGTCCTGCGCCTTGCTGCGGGCCTGTTGCGAAGCCGTCGATCCGCGATCGGCCAGGAGGGCGACGAGCGTCGCCACATCATTGCGCAGTTCGCCCAGTTGTTCCTCGATGGAGATGTCGGCGAGCTTGCCGTTGCTTTTTGTCGAACGCGAGCTCGAACCGGAGAAGAGGCCTGACGCCATGACGAATACTCCCTTTCACACATGCGCCGGCCGCGAACGGTCGGCGCTTCTTGATCAAACCGGCGGGCACAACTGCAGGCCTGCGCCGGCGCTTCGGGAAGACAACGCGCAAGTGCGGAAATTGTTTCGATAAATCTTGGTGTTGGCTCTCGGAAGAATCCGGGCGTGCGCTTGCGTCAGAGCGATGCGGTTTGCGGCAGCACGAAGGGCACGGGTGCGGGCGGCGCCACGCCCACCCGCATGCGGCAACCGAAGACCGCTTCCATCGTCTCGTCCGTCAGCACCTCGGCAGGCGCGCCGCTGGCACGGACCTTGCCGGCCTTCATCATCACCATATGGTCGGCGAACATGGCGGTGAGATTGAGGTCGTGCATGACGGCGACCACACCACCGCCGCGTTCGCAAAAGTTGCGCGCGAGCTGCATGATGCCGAGCTGGTGGCGGATATCGAGGCTGGAAACGGGCTCGTCGAGCAAGAGATAACGCGGCTCGCCATCGGCAACGGGTTCGGAGATCTGGCAAAGCACGCGGGCAAGCTGCACGCGCTGCTGCTCGCCACCGGACAGTTCCTGGTAGAAGCGCCCGGCAAAACCACCGAGATCGACCGCTTCGAGCGCTTCCGCTGCGATCCGGTCGTGCAGCGCCGCGTCGGCGTTTGCGCCTGCGGCAAGTCCGAGCCGAACCACTTCGCGCACCGTGAACGGGAAGGAAATGACGGTCGATTGCGGCAGAACGCCACGCATCGACGCGAGTTCCCAGGGCTTCAGGCCGCGCAGGTCGCGGCCGTTGATGCGGATCGTCCCGCCCGCTGGCGCAAGCTCTCCGGAAATGGCCTTCAGCGTCGTGGTCTTGCCGCAGCCGTTCGGGCCGACGATCGCCGTCAGCGCGAAAGGTCGTGCGTCAAGCGAAACGCCGTGGAGGACCGGTCGCCCGCCGAGGCGGACGGAGAGATTGGAAACGTTGATCATGGCTTTGCTCACAATCCCATGTTCGAACGGCCGCGCAGCAGGATCCAGAGGAAGAACGGTGCGCCGATAAAAGCGGTGACGATGCCGATCGGCAGCTCCGCCGGGGTAACGATGGTGCGGGCGATCATGTCGGCAAGGATCAGAAGCGTCCCGCCGAGCAGAGCCGAGGCCGGTAGAAGGTAGCGGTGATCGGGGCCGATGACGAGGCGCAGCAGATGCGGCACGACGATGCCGACGAAGCCGATGCCGCCGCTGACGGCAACCGACGCGCCGGTCGCCGCAGCAACACTGACGATCGCGACGTTCTTCAGCCGCTGGACGGGGATGCCCATGTGGAAGGCGGCCGCCTCGCCAAGCGTGATCGCGTTGAGGCCGCGGGCAAGGAACGGCGTGACGGCGAGCGAAAGCAGGATGATCGGCGCCGATGTCAGGATCTTCGTCCAGTTGGCGCCGGCCAGCGACCCGAGGCCCCAGAAGGTGAGGTCGCGCAACTGCTTGTCGTCGGCCATGAACACCAGCACGCCGGTGACGGCGCCAGTCAGCGCGCCAAGCGCGATGCCGGCCAGAAGCAGGGTGGCGATCGAGGTCTGTCCGCCGCGCGTGGCTATGCGGTAGAGCAGAAGCGTGGTGACGAGGCCACCGAAGAAGGCAGCCACGGGCAGCGCGTAGAAGCCGAACAGGGCAAACAGCGGCCCGAAGGTGGCGGTGCCAAGCACGATCAGCAGCACGGCGCCAAGGCTTGCGCCCGAGGAAACGCCGACGAGGCCGGGATCGGCCAGGGGATTGCGGAACAGCCCCTGCATGACCACGCCGGAAACCGCAAGCGACGCGCCGACGAGCATGCCGAGCACGGCGCGCGGCAGCCGGATATCGAGAATGATGATGCGGTCGCGGATGCTCAAGGCCTGATCGGCCTCGCCGATCAGCCAGCGCCAGACATTGGCGAGCGACGCGTCGGCCGCACCGGTCATGATCGAGCCGATGAAGGTGGCGACGGCGATGACCGCGAGGGCGACGACGAGGAGCCGGGCGAGCCGTGAGCGATTGCCCGCACGCCATTCGTCGCGGATGTCGGCGGCCAATCCGGTCAGGCGCATGCCGCGGTCCAATGCCTCACTGCGAGGCATTGGCCTTCTTCCCGTAGATGGCGGCATTCAGTTCGCGAACGGCGCTTGCCGTGCGCGGGCCGAAGCCGAGCAGGTGCAGCCCGTCCATACGCACGAGCGCCTTGTTCTTGGCCGCAGGGGTCAGGCTCAACGCCGGCATGGCGAAGAGTTCTTCCGCCTTGGCGGAGTGTTCGCCGCCGCGATCCATCATCAGGATGACGTCGGGCTTGGCTTCGACGATCGCTTCGTCGCTGAGCGCCTTGTAGCCGGGGAAGGTGCCAACGGCGTTCACCGCGCCGGCGAGTTCGATGATGCCGTTGGCGGCGGTACCCTGACCGGAGGCCATGACCTTGCCGCCCTGGGTGCTCAAGATGAAGAGCACGCGCTTGCGCTCGCTGTCTGCACGCGCGGAACCCTCGGCCACGGCCGCATCGAGATCGGCTTCGACGCTCTTGGCGAGCGTTTCGGCCTTGTCCTCGACGCCGAGGAAGGCGCCAACGGCACGGATCTTGGCGGGAATGCCACCCTTGTCGAAGGTCTCCGGCACGCTGGTGAAGGCAATGTTGGCCCCCTTCAGCACGGCCAGCGCCTCCGGCGGGCCGCTGCCTTCGACGGCGACGATGGCGCTCGGGTTGACGGCGATGATGCCTTCGGGCGCGAGCTGGCGCATATAGCCGACGTCCGGAAGCGACTTTGCCGCTTCCGGATAGGTGCTGGTGGAATCACGCCCGACGAGACGGCCTTCTTCGCCGAGCGCATAGATGATCTCGGTGACGGCGCCGCCGACCGAAACGACACGCGAGACGTTGGCCTTCTGCGCATCCTCGGCCATGGCCGCCCGGATGAAGGCGGGGGCATCGGGTGCCACCGCCGGCAGCAGGAAGGTCGCCGAAAGGGCGAAGGCACCGAGCGCCAGGCCCGAGCGGCGAAGGCGACGGAAGTCGAGACCGTTGATCATCTTGCGTATCCTATTCTCTCGCTCAGGCGGCGACCGTCGTATCGAGGCGCGGCAGGCCCTCGGCGATCGAGCGCCATTCCGGACGCTCCGCCAGGCCCTCTTTGCGCTTGCCGAAGAACTGGATGATCATCTCGCCCTTGGCGTCGAGCGCCTCGATCGAGGTGACATGGCCGTCGGCCGTCGGCTTGCGCACGGCCCAAAGCTCGGCGATGTGGTCGGTGCGCAGGTGCAGGTGGAAGGTCGGATCCATGATGTTGAGCCAGGGGCCCATCGTCGCGATCTTTTCGATCGGGCCGGAATGGATCTGGATCATGCCGCGGTTGCCGACAAAGCACATGATCGGCAGTTCGACTTCGGCGCTCGCCTGCATCATCGCTTCGACGCTCTGCGGATCGAGCTGCCAGGCGAAATCGTCGCCGATGTTGCTCAGCGCCTGGCGGCGACCGATCTTCAGCTTGCGCAGAATGCCGTGGAACTGGTGGGTGTCCGTCATCTTCGTCCAGCGGTCACGCAATTCGACGACGTCGACGACCGTTTCCGGCTTGTCGTCGCTCGGCTGAACGCTGGTGTCGGCGACAAACGCCTGCGTCTGGTCGTCGAGGCGGAAGTCCGCGACGATCTTTTCATAGGCCGCGTCGTACGATGCGGCGCGCAGGTGCACCTTGTGTACGGCGTTGCCCCACTTGTCGAAGAACTGCAGGCTCTTGCGGACTTCGCCCTTGTCGTCCTTCTTCGTCACGGCAAAGGCGTGTGCCCAGGCGCTCGGGAAAACGCGAAGGTCGATCTGCTCGCCAAGCACGATGCTCGCCATCTCGCCGGTGGTGATCTTCTCGTAGACGCCGATCTTTTCGTGAACGGCGCTCTCGTTGCGGGTCAGCGCCATGACTTCGCCGAGTTCCTCGACGCGCGACAGGAAGCGGTTGGCGTCGGCATCGATGCGCACGGCCGTCAGCCCACATTCGGCAGCAACCAGCGCGGCTTCGGAAACGCCGAGCTGGGCTGCGATGTCACGCTCGCGCATCTTCGGGTTTTCGGCGCGGTAGGCGCGGATTTCGGAAGGAGTGGGGCGAAGGCTCTCGGTCATTTTCATCTGCCTATTTGTTCAGGATCAGCTTGCCTTGACGGGTGATCTTCATGCGGTAGATCGCGCCGTCGTGGGAAATGAGAATCTCGTTTTCGGTGCCGAAGAGCTCGCGACTTTCGATGATCCTTTGCGCCCGTCCGGTCAGCACCGGAAGCTCCGAGGGGCGTGCGAGATTGTTGTCGTTGGTCACTGTGTTTCGGCCGTTTCGAGTGGGCAGGCCGCGCTGATTTCCCCGCATTTCCCGCCGTGCAATTCGATTACTATCTTGACTTCATTACTCATATTTATTTATGGACGCAATACCGGACTTATAAACTCAAGTTAGTTGCTGCCGGCTTGTGGACAAGGGCGTGCGGCCGGCGTTCGGTGGTGTGCTCGATCCTTTGGAGTGGTGTCGTCATGAAGTTTCCCAGCCTTCCGATTGTTTCCGTTGCTCTTGCGGCTCTCGTTGCCGCAACCGCCGCCAAGGCGCAGGAGACCACAGCGGCCGGGGGGCTGACGATCGAGCTCAACGAGGTGGCGCCGTCGCAAAAGGGTTGCAAGCTCACCTTCGTTGCCGGCAACGAATTTGCGCAGTCGTTGAGCAAGGTTTCTTTCGAGTTTGTGATCTTCGATCAGAAGGGGCTGGTCGAGCGCATGGCCGTGCTCGATTTCCGCGATCTTCCCGCCGGCAAGACCAAGGTTCGCCAGTTCGATCTGCCCGGCACCAGTTGTGATGCGGTGAAGAGCCTGCTGATCAACGATGCGCCGGCCTGCGTCGGCGACGGCGTTCAGCCGGGTGCGTGCATGAGTGGGATCAAGACCGGCTCCAAGTCGGCGGTCGAACTCAAGGGGTGAGCGGGACGGGGGCTGAGCGCGTCCGGCAATCCGAGCATGAGGTTTGCGTCGCCCTGGTGCGACGAAGGTAAGGCTGCAATGAAGCGTATCGTCATCTGGACCGGGGCCGCCGTCCTCTCGCTTGCAACACATGGCGTCGTGCTCGCGACGCTGTTCGGCGGCAATCCGACCGAGACGCAACTGGATCTGATCCAGGGCGGTGAAAGCGTCGAAGTGGCGCTCCTTGGCGATGCTTTCGAGGAAACGCTGCAATCGGGCGAAGTGTCCGATGTCGTCGAGCCCACGGACGATCTGCCCGAGGAGGTTCAGCCCGCCGAGATCCAGCCGGTCGAGGATGTCGCCCCCACGCAGGAGATCGCTGCAGAGCAGCCCCACGATCTGACGGCGACCGAGGCGGACGTGATCCTGCCGGCCGAGGAAATGCCTACCCTGCAGGTTGCCGAGGCGGTGGTGACGGCGAGCGTCGCGCCGGTCGAGACCGTCGTGCCGGAAGAAAAGCCCGAGGAGCCGAAGAAGGAAAAGGTCGAAAAACCGGAGCCGAAGAAGCAGCCGGTGAAAAAGAAGAAGGTGACCCGCAAGAAGGCGGGCGACCAGGGTGAGCAGGCGCAGAACCAGGTCAAGGGTAAGCAGGACGGCCAGGAGAATGGCAGTTCATCCGCAGCAAATGGCAACAGCCGCGCGTCCGAGGTCGGCAACGCCAACATGGAGAATTACGGCGGCAAGATCCGCAAGCGGATCACGCGCCGGTTCAAGGTTCCGGCCGCCGCACGGCGCGACGGTGTATCCGGCACGGCGACCGTTCGTTTCACGCTGACATCGAATGGAAACCTGACGCGTGTCAGCCTCGCGAGCAGTTCCGGCTCGCCGGCGATCGATGAGGCTGCCATCGATGCGGTTCGCCGCGCTGCGCCATTCCCGGCGTTTCCGGCCGGAGCGCCAAGCTCCGAATCCTTCATCGTGCCGATGGTTGCGAGCGTCCGCTGATCTTCTCCTCTTGCGGCAGAATTCGCGCAGAAGCTGCAAGAAAAAAATATGATTAGAAAACTCATGTTTATACTTTACTCTGTTTATCAAGTTTAATAGGTTGCCCTCGTCACGCAGCCGAAGGGTGTGTGTCGAGAGGATTTCCCGATGCGACCGGCTGCCTGACGAAGGCCCTTGTCGCGCGACCAGGCGGAGAAGATTGCATGCGCGGCAAGCGTCACCAGAATGCGGCGAAGAACGGCAAGGGTCGCTCCGGTTCGGAACCGGTCGAGCCCCGCCAGGAGGCCGGCAAGGCGACGCTCGAAGGGCGCAGCTTCCTCTATGTCGGCGGCCGTGATTGCCAGGTGGCGCACTTGCGCGAAATCGCCAGCTCCTTCGGCGCCGAACTGCTGCACCACGATGGGGGCCTGCGCGAGGCCGTATCGCGCATCGACCGGGTGTTGCCGTCCGTCGACTGTGTCTTCTGCCCCATCGACTGCATCAGCCACGACGCATGTCTTCGCGTGAAGACTGGCTGCAAGAAGTGGGGCAAGGCCTTCGTGCCGCTGCGCAACGGCTCGAAGTCGAGCCTGGAGCGCGCGCTTCAGGACCTGACCACCAGCCGCAACGAGCGGTAATCCTCCCAAGACCAGACGAGAATTTGCAATGAACGAAGAACGTCCCGACCTTGCCATGATGATCGGCTTGCACAAGCTGGCCGCCCAGCAGGGCGACGGCCTGGTGCCTGAACTCTACGAGATCCTGACGCGACGGGCGCGCATGGTGGAAGAGAATGCCAATGTCGCGGAGTTCCCCACCTGGCAGGCCCGCCCGCCGGTGCGCGACCCGCTCGGGCTTGTGGAGCCGAAGGAAGGAACTATCCTCGCCTTTCCGCGTGCCGCCAACGACGCCGCCCGAAAAAAAGAAAGCGCCTAGGAGTTCCTGATGTTTGTTGCCATGAACCGTTTCCGTATTGCCGTCGGCCACGAAGAGGCTTTCGAGGCCGTATGGAAGGGGCGGGATTCCAGCCTTTCGGAAATGCCCGGCTTCGTTTCCTTCCACCTCTTGCGCGGCGACAGCGTGCCGGAGGAGGGCTACACGCTCTTCGTCTCGAACTCGGTCTGGAAGGACAGGGATTCGTTTTCCGCCTGGACGAAGTCGGACAACTTCCGTGCGGCGCACAAGAATGCCGGTGAGAACAAAGCGATGTATCTCGGTCCGCCGAAGTTCGAGGGTTTTTCGGCCGTCGAAGGCGCCTGATCCGCGCGCTAGCGCTGAGATATGATCCTGATTTCGCGTGTCATTCGCCTCCCGGATGGATCTCTCCGGGAGGCGAATTGTTTTTGTGTCAGGCCGTCTTCTTCGGCAGGAAGGCGCCGAGCGAAACGGCGAGCCAGCCTGCCATGATCGTCGTGCCACCAAGTGGAGCGGACATCGGGAAGAGGCCGTGGCCCGCAACATGGCGCATGGCAAGGTCCGCCGAGAACAGCGCTGTTCCGGCTGCGATCAGGAGCGCGGCAACGGCTGCGGTTCGAAAGTGTGGCCAGGCTGCGTAAAGCGCTACCAATGCCGGGGCGTGGGCGAGGCACATCGCCGAAATGCCGGCAAGCAGCCGCGGGTCTTCGCCATGCGAAGCGGCGGCCGCGCTGACAACGCCGGTCAGGCCCATCAAGCCGGCAACAAATAGCGTCGTTGCGCGAAATCCGCTGTGCGACATGGTCATTCCTTGTTTTGCATATGAAGGGCGAGACGGGTGATCGGGTCGAGGATGATCTGCCTGAGTTTTGGATGCTCGATGGTTTCCTCAAGCGCCCGGGTGAAGCAGAGCAGCCACTCGTCCCGCTCTTGCGGCCCGATCTCGGCGACGAAATGGCGGCGGCGCAGCATCGGATGGCCACGCTTTTCGACGTAGATTGGAGGCCCGCCGAGCCAGCCGGTCAGATACTCGTAGAATTTTTCTTCGCTTCCGGAAAGATCGGGCGGATGCACGGCGCGGCAGCGCGCCGCTTCCGGCAGCGTGTCCATCAGCTCGTAGAAGCGGCGCGTCAGCGCGCGAACCGTCGGGTCGCCGCCGATGGCTTCATAGAGGGTCGTGGTTTCCGGTTCCGCCATGGTCTGCGTCCTTCGTTCTGTCGGTCCTAGCGCGCGGCGACCGGGCGAACAACGATTTTTCAGGCCGCGGATTTGCGGCGTTTCATCGCGGTCGAACATCGCTTCTCTTGACAAACCGTCCAGACGGTATCTTTATGAGAATATGACCGAAGCTCATCGCCGCAAGAAACAGCCGGAACAGGTGCGCCAGCAATTGCTGGAGGTTGCCGCACGCCTTTCGCACGAGCAGGGGGTGGCCGGCATCACGCTCGATGCCGTGTCGCAGGCGGCCGGGGTCAGCAAGGGCGGGCTGCTGCATCACTTCCCGAACAAGCTCGCGCTTCTCGACGGGCTGTTCGACGATCTGGTGACGCGGTTCGATCGTGAGATCGAGGCGGCGATGGCGCGCGACCCGGTAGCGAAGGGGCGCTTTACCCGCGCCTACATCGACGTCTGCTTCGCGCTCGATCCCGCCACCGACGTGCCCGGCTGGCGCATGCTGACGATCGCGCTGATTGCCGAGCCGCATCTGAAGAGCCGCTGGCGCGACTGGGTCAGCCGGCGATCGGCGGAGTTTGCGGAGACGGATGGCTCGACCGGCTGCGTTCTTGCGCGCTTTGCCTGCGACGGTGTGTGGCTCGCGGATCTGATGCAGAGCCACGATCTCGATGCCGAGGCACGGATCGGTCTTGTTGAAAATCTCAAGGCGCTTTCGGCGCAGTAACCCGGATGGAGTCTCCCATGAACCCCGCTATGCTCTATACCGTCCTGGTTGCAGCGATCGTTTTCGAGGTGCTGGGCACCTCGGCGATGCAGGCAGCACAGCACTTTACGCGGCTAGGGCCGACGGTGGTGATGGTGGTCTGCTACGCGATCGCCTTCTTCTTCCTGTCCTATACGCTGCGCTTCATCCCCGTCGGCATCGCCTATGCGGTGTGGAGCGGGCTCGGCATCGTGCTCATTTCGCTCGTCGGTTACGTCGCCTTTGGGCAGAAGCTCGATCTGGCGGCCATCCTCGGTCTCGGCCTGATCATCGCCGGCGTGCTTGTCCTCAACCTCTTTTCCAAGTCGACCTTCCACTGACGTGGCCAGCCGCCTGAGGTCATTTGTCCGGCGGAGGGGGCGCGGTCGATTCTCTGAGGATCAGTTCCACCGGCCAGAGTTCGTGAACCTCTTCGGTCGGCCGGCCTGAGAGAAGCTGCAGCACGAGGTCGGCCGAGCGGGCGCCGGCCGCGCGCATCGAAGAGCGCGTCGCCGAAAGCGACGGCACCATGTTGTCCGCCGTGAGGTAAGGGAAGACGTCGTCATGGGCGATGACCGAGACCTCGCGGCCGATCTCCAGGCCCATGGACCGTGCTGCCCGGTAGATGCCGAGTGCCGTCATCATCGAGCCGGCGACGAAGGCAGTCGGGCGGGGCATCTGTTCCAGGAACGAGCGCGCGAAGCGGAAACCGAGTTCGTCGGTGAAGTTACCGTGGGCGACGAGGCGCGGATCGAAGGGGATACCGCGCGCCTGCAGCGCGTCTCGATATCCCTTGTCGCGGTGAAGCGAGAAGGTGCGGCCCTGCCGGCCGTTGATCATGGCGATGCGGCGATGGCCGAGATCGATGAGGTGCGAGGTCGCACGGCGGATCGCGCCTTCGTTGTCGATGTCGAGCCAGGCGTGCGGCACGTCGATATCGGAGCGGCCATGCACCAGGAACGGCATGCCTAGCTTGTGGAGGAGGGCGATGCGCTCGTCGTTCGGTTCGGGCGAGTGCACGATCACGGCATCGACGCGGCCGCTGACGGCAAGGCGACTATAGAGCTGGATTTCGCCCGTGGGGTTCTTGTCGTCCATCGGGCTGACGAGAATGTCGATATCCTCGGTGCCGAGCCGTTCGGCAAGGCCGCCCATGAATTCGGAGAAATGGAACTCGCCGGAGCGGCCCATGACCACGCCGATCGCGCCAGCGCGACCGGTGGCGAGCCGCACCGCGTTGATGTTCGGACGATAGCCGAGGCGGGTTGCCTCTTCGGCCACGCGCTTGCGCGTCTTTTCGCTGACTTCGGGGTAACCGCTCAGCGCTCGGCTGACCGTTGTCGGCGAAAGGCCCAGTTGTTGTGCGAACTCCCTCAGCTTCATTCGATATGCGTTTCCTCAGCCTAGCCCGGTCCCAGAACTATACACCTTCGCTGCCCGTAACAATCGGTTTGTCGGCGACGTCGGGTGCCGTCAAAGGATGTCAATTTTACCAAAGCGTTTTCAATTAATGCAAATCCCCTTTGATTTTACGGGATGCTGCGATAGACAGAAGAATTTTGTCTTCCTCCGTTATTTATATGAAAAATAACGCGTATTTAGGGTTTGTCCACGCTTGAGCGACTTTTCTAAGTGTGTGGATTGACAGTTTTTCCATCTTCTGCCAACTTTTTCTCATCCAAACCGCTTTCGAATTTGCCGAGGAGCTTTCGTGCGGTGGAGGGGGAACAGGAGGAGTCGACCCAATGACAACCACGCTCAATGTGCTGAGTTTTTGTGCCGCAATCGTCGTAGCCGGGACGGCTGGCGCCGCCGAGCTTTCGCTCGCCGCCAACACGACCGGCAAGAACGTCCATTTCATTCGCGAACAGCTGGACATTTTCGAGAAGCAGACCGGGCACAAGGTGAGCCTGGTCACCATGCCGCCGTCGAGCAGCGAGCAGTTCAGCCAGTACCGGCTTTGGCTTGCCGCCGGAAACAAGGATGTCGACGTCTACCAGACCGACGTCGTCTGGGCGCCGCAGCTGGCCGACCAGTTCGTCGATCTGACGGAAGCCGCCAAGGACGTCGTCGGACAGCATTTCCCGTCGATCATCGCCTCGCAGACGGTGAACGGACGCCTCGTGGCCTTGCCGGTTTTCACCGACGCGCCGGCGCTGTTCTATCGCAAGGACCTGCTCGAAAAATACGGCAAGACGCCGCCGAAAACCTGGGACGAACTGGCTGCAACCGCCAAGGAAATCCAGGAGAAGGAGCGGGCCGCTGGCCAGGCCGATCTCTGGGGCTATGTCTTCCAGGGCAATGCCTATGAGGGCCTGACCTGCAACGCACTCGAATGGGTCAAATCGTCGGGCGGCGGCCAGATCGTCGAGCCGGATGGCACGATCTCGATCAACAACGAGAAGGCGGCCGCCGCGATCGACCGCATCAAGGGATGGGTCGGCACGATCTCGCCGCAGGGCGTGCTTGCCTACCAGGAGGAGGAATCACGCGGCGTCTGGCAGACCGGCAACTCCGTCTTCATGCGCAACTGGCCCTATGCCTATGCGCTCGGCAATGGCGATGACAGCGCGGTGAAGGGCAAGTTCGCCGTCGCACCGCTGCCGACGGCTACCGATGGCGACCAGCCGTCGTCGACGCTTGGCGGCTGGAACGTCGCCGTCTCCAAATATTCCGACGACCAGGAAGCTGCGATTGCGCTCGCCAAGTTCCTCTCGTCGGCCGAGGTGCAGAAGCGCCGGGCGATCGAGCTTTCCAACCTTCCGACGGTTGCAGCACTCTACGACGACGCGGATGTCGCCAAGGCCCAGCCGTTCATGCCGGCCTGGAAGCCGATCTTCGAAAGCGCGGTGCCGCGCCCGTCCGCCGTCACCAAGGTCAAATACAACGAGGTTTCCGCCAAGTTCTGGAACGCGGTCCATAACTCGCTCTCCGGCAACGGCACTGCTGCGGAAAACCTCGAACTGCTCGAAGTCGAACTCACCGAGATGAAGGGCGACAACTGGTGATCCTCCCGGGGGCGAGGGGAGTGCTTCTCAAGCCTCCCTTCGCTCCACCGAGCCACCGCCATTCCTCTCCGACCAATCGCTCGGCCGCGCGCCGAATGGCAAAGGTGAGTACAGACATGACCGACCTTTCCGTCGCAGACCCGCCTTCCGCTTTCGGACAACAGGCGGGCATCCGCTCCGACCTCAATGCCGAGCGCATCCGCTCCGCCTGGATCTTTCTCGCACCGACGCTTCTGGTGCTGGCCCTCGTTGCCGGCTGGCCGCTCATCCGCACCGTCTATTTCAGCTTCACCAATGCGTCTCTGACCAATCTCGAAGGCGCCGAGTTCGTCGGCTTCAAGAATTATCTTTCCTGGATCACGCTGAAGAGCGGGCGCACGGTCTATAACGGCCTGCTTGCCGATCCCGCCTGGTGGAACGCCGTCTGGAACACGCTGAAGTTTTCAGCGCTCTCGGTCACCATCGAGACGGTGCTCGGTCTTGCCGTTGCGCTGGTGCTGAACGCAAACTTCCCGGGCCGTGGACTGGTGCGCGCGGCGATCCTGATCCCCTGGGCGATCCCGACGATCGTCTCCGCCAAGATGTGGGCCTGGATGCTCAACGACCAGTTCGGCATCCTCAACGATCTTCTGCTCGGCCTCGGCCTGATCAGCCAGAAGATCGCCTGGACTGCCAATCCCGAGACCGCGATGGTCGCCGTCTTGATCGTCGACGTCTGGAAGACGACGCCCTTCATGGCGCTGCTCATTCTCGCGGGACTGCAGATGGTGCCCTCCGATATCTACGAGGCGGCAAAGATCGACGGCGTGCATCCGCTCAAGGTCTTCTGGCGACTGACGTTGCCCTTGATCCGTCCGGCGCTGATGGTGGCGGTGATCTTCCGCATGCTCGATGCGCTGCGCATCTTCGATCTGATCTATGTGCTGACGCCCAACAACGCCCAGACCAAGACCATGTCGGTACTCGCCCGCGAAAACCTGTTCGACTTCGACAAGTTCTCCTATGGCGCCGCGGCCTCGACGATGCTGTTCCTGATCATTGCGGCGATTACCGTCGCCTATATGTGGTTCGGCCGCGTCAATCTGGAGGGAGAACGCTGATGGTTGCCACCCTCGGCAAGCGCACGGCGTTCTACGCCCTTGTTGCCGCCATCATCATCATGGCCGTCTTCCCGTTCTACTATGCGGTGCTGACGAGCTTCAAATCCGGAACGGCGCTGTTCCGGGTCGACTATTGGCCGACCGAGATCTCTTTTGACAACTACGCGGGTATCGTCACCAGCAGCGGCTTCCTGCGCAACCTTGCCAACTCGCTGATGGTCGCGACGATCGTGGTCTGCGTCTCGCTGCTGCTTGCGGTCACCGCCGCTTACGCCTTGGCGCGGGTGCGGTTTCGTGGACGCGCGCTGCTGCTTCTGACGATCCTGTCGGTGTCGATGTTCCCGCAGATCGCGGTGCTTGCGGGCCTCTTCGAACTGATCCGAGCGGTCGGGATCTTCAACACGCCGTTGGCTCTGATCTTTTCCTACATGATCTTCACGCTGCCCTTCACGGTGTGGGTGCTCACCACCTTCATGCGTGACCTGCCGGTCGAGATCGAGGAAGCGGCGATCGTCGATGGCGCTACGCCGTGGGTGATCATCACCCGCGTATTCATGCCGCTGATGTGGCCGGCGCTGGTGACGACGGGGCTGCTCGCCTTCATCGCCGCCTGGAACGAGTTCCTGTTCGCGCTGACCTTCACGTCATCCGACAGCCAGCGCACCGTGCCGGTCGCGATCGCGCTGCTCTCGGGCAACAGCCAGTACGAAATTCCATGGGGCAACATCATGGCCGCATCGATCATCGTCACCGTGCCTCTGGTCGTCCTCGTGCTGATCTTTCAGCGGCGGATCATCTCCGGGCTCACCGCCGGCGGCGTCAAAGGATAAGGGGAGGAACCCATGGCAGAACTTCAATTGCGCAACATCCGCAAGTCCTTCGGCGCCTTCGAGGTGATCAAGGGCGTCAGCATGGATATCAGGGCCGGCGAGTTCATGGTCTTCGTCGGGCCGTCCGGCTGCGGCAAGTCCACGCTGCTGCGGCTGATCGCCGGGCTCGAAGACATCTCATCCGGTACGCTGTCCTTCGACGGGCAGGTGGTCAACCAGCTGACGCCGTCGAAGCGCGGCATCGCCATGGTGTTCCAGTCCTATGCGCTTTACCCGCACATGACCGTGTTCGAGAACATGTCCTTCGGCATGCAGCTCGCGGGCAAGGACAAGGACCAGTGCAAGAAACGCGTCGAGGCGGCCGCCGAAATGCTGCAACTGACCCCCTATCTGCAGCGGCTGCCTAGGCAGCTCTCCGGCGGTCAGCGCCAGCGCGTGGCGATCGGCCGGGCGATCGTGCGCGATCCCAAGGTCTTTCTCTTCGACGAGCCGCTCTCCAATCTCGACGCGGCGCTGCGCGTTGCCACCCGCATCGAGATCGCCAAGCTGCATCGCAGCATGCACAAGACGACGATGATCTATGTCACCCACGACCAGGTCGAGGCGATGACATTGGCGGATCGCATTTGCGTGCTACGGGATGGCCGGGTCGAACAGATCGGCACACCGCTCGAACTCTATGAAAGCCCGAACTCCGTCTTCGTCGCCGGTTTCATCGGTTCGCCGAAGATGAACTTTCTGTCCGGCGCACTGGCTGCGCCGTACGATGCCCATACGATCGGCATCCGAGCGGAGCATCTGGAGATCAAGGTGAGTGGGGGTCAATGGTCTGGAACGGTCGTGCATTCCGAAATGCTGGGGTCCGACAGCTACATCTATCTCGACATCGGCGCTGGCGAACCGGTCATCGTCCGGGAAGGCGGCACCTCGCATCACCGGCCGGGCGAGACAATTCACATCTCGCCGCTCGGCGGCAACATCCACCGCTTCGATGCATCGGGGCAGGCACTCGGCCGCGCGCCCATGAAAGGGGCTGCCTGACCAGGACCCGATCAAGCTGAAGACACCCAAAGCTTCGGGGCCGCCAATTCCCGGCGGCCCCATCTATCGTAAGACGACAGGCCCGCAACGGGCGAACACCCAAGGAGAATGACCGTGCCTATCAGAACAGTTGTTTGGGGCGAAAACATCCACGAGCAGACCAACGAGATCGTTCGCAGCATTTACCCGAACGGGATGCACAACACGATCGCAGCGGCGCTCAACACAGAAGGTGGCATCGAGGCGACGACCGCGACGCTGCAGGAGCCGGAACACGGGCTCAGTGTCGAGCGGCTTGCCAACACCGACGTGCTTTTGTGGTGGGGTCACAAGGACCACGGCGCCGTCAGCGACGAGATTGTCGAGCGTGTTGCCAAGCGGGTCTGGGAGGGCATGGGCCTGATCGTGCTCCACTCCGGCCATTTTTCCAAGATCTTCAAGCGGCTGATGGGCACGCCCTGCGCTCTGAAGTGGCGCGAGGCCGGCGAGCGTGAGCGCGTCTGGGCGATCAATCCGCGTCACCCGATCGCCGAAGGCATCGACGAGAACTTCGTGCTTGAAAACGAAGAGATGTATGGCGAGCAGTTCTCGGTGCCGGAGCCGCTCGAAACAGTGTTCATCTCGTGGTTTGCCGGCGGCGAAGTGTTCCGCTCGGGCCTTACCTGGCGCCGCGGCGCCGGCAACATTTTCTATTTCCGTCCGGGCCACGAGACCTACCCGACCTATCACGACGCCAACGTGCAGAAGGTGCTGCGCAATTCGGTGAAGTGGGCCTACAACGCCGACAACCGCTACACGGCGATCCACGATGCGCCGAACGTACCGGTCGAAAAGGCCCTGGAGCCGATCGTCGAGCGCGGTCCACGGCTGCACCAGGCCGGCGAAGCGGGATACAGGTGAGCATCATGCGTCTTCTCATTGTAGGAACCGGTGGCATGGCGAACAGCCATGCCCAGGCCTTTGCCAAGATCGAAGGCGTCGAGATGGTCGGCGCTGTTGACGTCGATCCCGCACGGGCCAAGGCTTTTGCCGACAAGCACGGCATTGCCGAGACCTTCACCTCGCTCGACGAGGCGATCGCCTGGGGCAAGTTCGATGCAGCGACGAACGTGACGCCGGACAAGGCGCATCACCCGACGACGCTGGCGCTGATCGCCGCCGGCAAGCATGTGCTCTGCGAGAAGCCTCTGGCGGAGAACTATGCCAAGGCGGCGGAGATGGCCGAAGCGGCCGAGCGTTCCGGCTTGGTGACGATGGTCAATCTCACCTACCGCAACGTCGCACCGCTGCAGAAGGCACGCGCCATGGTGCTTGCCGGCGAGGTCGGCAAGCTGCGTCATCTCGAGGCGTCCTACCTGCAGAGCTGGCTCGTTTCCAAGGCCTGGGGTGACTGGGCGACGGAATCGCAATGGCTGTGGCGGCTCTCGACCAAGCACGGCTCGAACGGCGTGCTCGGTGATGTCGGCATCCATATCCTCGATTTTGCCGGTTATGGCGCGGGCACGGATGCCGCCCGGATCTTCGCGCGGCTGAAGACCTTCGACAAGGCGCCCGGCAACCGCATCGGCGAGTATGATCTCGATGCCAATGACAGCTTCGTCATGACGGCCGAGTTCGGCAACGGCGCCATGGGCGTCGTCCATGCCAGCCGCTGGGCGACCGGGCAACTGAACGAGCTCCGGCTGAGGCTGCACGGCGACAAGGGTGCGCTTGAAGTGGTGCACACGCCCGATGGGTCGACGCTGCGCGCGTGCCTCGGCGCGGACGTGGAAACCGCGACCTGGCGCGATGTCGATGCGGGCACCGTTGCGACGAACTACGAGCGCTTCGTGGCTGCCGTCCGCAAGGGCAAGACCGAAGAGCCCGGGTTCCGCCATGCAGCAAACCTGCAGAAGGTCCTCGACCTGGCCATGGAGACGGAAGCCGGGCGGCGCGAGCTTCCCGTCTAAAGCGCCCTTTGCGCGTTCGTATGAACGCGGGGCGCTCTAGCGAGAGTGACGGTCGGGGGTGGTGCTTTTGGCAACTCCCCCGCTTTGCGGCCCGGTCCAAGGCGTCACCGCCGAGCCGACGGTGTTTTCCATCGACTGGCCGAGCCGCCGCACCTGCGCGTCGTAGTTTCTGCGGGTGTTGGGGTCGAAAATCATGATCGGTGTCGAGACCGCAAGGCTTGCCGCACTGCCGACCGTCTGGGTGGCGCCGAGCGTGACGGCACCGAGACGCTCGCCGAGCCCGACATCGGAATCGGTTACGGTCTGACCGGCGATCAGGCGGTTGCCAAGCAGCCGCACGACTTCCGGGCTTTCAGCGAACTTGCCGTGGTTCAGCTTGTCGCCGCCCTTCAGCGCCGTCAGGTCGATGACGCTGATGCCGGCCTGTTCCAGCTGCGTGCGGTAGGGCTCGGCGGTCGGATCGATTTGTCCGAGACGGTCGACATTGCCGGAAATACGCCGCGACAGGTTCAGCGCCCGGTCGTCGCGCGACACGAACAGCGTGAACTTCGGCCGCTTTTCGCCCATGGCGCGGAGCTGTTGACCGAAGACGTCGACGTCGAGATCGGGTGAGGCGAGAATGACGTCGGTGATCTTGGGGGCGATGCGTCCGTCACGGATCGCCATCTGGCGCAGCGCCTCGACTGTCAGCCACGAGCCCATGGAGTGGGCCATCACGGTGATCTCACCAACCGAGGGATTGCTCGCGGCGCGCTTGAGAAGTTCCTCCAGCGCGTCGCGCGAATAGTTGGTGCTTTCCTTGTCGTAATTGTAGTCGAAGATGCTGGCGCGCGAAGGCCAGGTGAAGATCACCGGCGCGACGTCGGTGCCGCTGTCATGCACGATCTGGGCAAAACGGTAGACGGCATCCTCGTAGCGGTTGTTGAAGCCGTGCACGAAGATCAGCACGCGTCGCGTCTTCGGCAGATTGCCCTTCAACCAACTCTGAACGTCGTTGCCCTCGGCGAGCGGGGTTACGCTGACGGTCGAGAAATCGCGCTCCGGATTGGCCGGCAGTTTCTTCGGCCACTGCACCTGGCCGACTTCGCGGTTCTTCTCGGGCGGAATGGAGACGACGATCTCCGTTAGAGAAAGCTGTACCGACCGTTCGCCGCTGAAAAGCACGCCCGGCTCTGCGGTCGGCGCGCGTGTCGTCGCCACCATCAGGTCGACCTGCGAGGCGCCGCCCGTCGTACCCGAAGGCACGAGCACCCCAACCGGGCGGCCGGCGCACGCCGCAAGCGTTGCGGCCAGCAGAAGTGTTGCGGCGATGCGGCTCCAGTGCCCCTTCGAGGTAGAAAACGGACGCAGCAACCAACCCCCCAGTGCCGCATCATGCGGCGCAACCGACCCGAAACATCCGGACCGGTTGTCTCCATGCATGAGAAACGGCCGATTTTCACCCCTCGACCGACCCCAAGCGCCTGTGAGGGCTGCGTTTGCCGGCGGCGATGCGGCAATCATGCAACATTTCGCTACAGGCAGGCCTGGGTAAAACCCCCTTATATTCATTGAAAAGGCTTTGGGCTTTCACTAGCATCGCTTCGACTTTCCCCTGGACGTGACCCGAACGGCCCGTCCGATCTCCCTGAAATGATAAGGAAATTCAGGAATGCAGGCGGTTTTCGATGGCCATAACGACGTGCTTCTGCGTCTGTGGCAGAACGCCCGGAAGGGCCAGGACCCGGTACGCGAATTCGTCGACGGCATCGACGAGGGCCATATCGATGCGCCGCGCGCCAAGGCGGGCGGCCTCGTCGGTGGCCTCTCGGCAATCTACGTGCCCTCGGGCGATCTCGTCCTGCAGCCGCCGAATGAGAGCGGTCACTACGAAACACCGCTTTCGGCACCGCTCGAACACCTGCCGTCGCTGGCGATCGCCATGGAGCTCGCCGATATCGCCGTGCGCCTCGACCGGGCAGGGGCGTGGAAGCTCTGCCGATCGACCGCCGAAATCCGCGGGGCGGTCGAAGCCGGC
This sequence comes from Ensifer sp. LBL, assembly GCF_050435225.1. Taxonomy (NCBI): domain Bacteria; kingdom Pseudomonadati; phylum Pseudomonadota; class Alphaproteobacteria; order Hyphomicrobiales; family Rhizobiaceae; genus Ensifer; species Ensifer sp. LBL. The sequence continues at coordinate 142,043 of NZ_JBNDJY010000004.1, forward strand.
GTCTTCGCCTCGGTCCTGCACATGGAAGGCTGCGAGGCGATCGGCGCGGACCTTTCCGCGCTTGAAACCTTCTATGCCGCGGGCCTGCGTTCGCTCGGGCCTGTCTGGAGCCGCCACAACGTCTTCGGCCATGGCGTGCCGTTCTCCTACCCGATGTCTCCGGACACTGCACCCGGGCTGACGGATGCGGGGTTCGAGCTCGTGCGCGCCTGCAACCGTCTGGGCATCCTGATCGATCTTGCGCACATCACCGAGAAGGGCTTCTGGGACGTGGCGAAGACCACCGACCAGCCGCTGGTCGCCAGCCATTCCAATGCGCATGCGCTGACCCCGGTTGCGCGCAACCTGACCGACAAGCAGCTCGACGCCATCCGCGAAAGCAAGGGCCTTGTGGGGCTCAACTACGCGACGACGATGCTGCGCGCCGACGGGCAGGAGAATGCCGCAACGCCGCTTTCCGACATGGTGCGCCATGTCGATTATCTCGTCGAACGCATGGGCGTCGAGTGTGTCGCACTTGGCTCGGACTTCGACGGGGCGACGATCCCCGAGGGGATTGCTGATGCTGCCGGTAGCCAGGCGCTCGTTGCAGCGCTCAGAAGCGCCGGATATGGTGATGCCGAACTGGCAAAGATATGCCGGGAGAACTGGTGGAGAGTTCTGGGGCAGGCTTGGCACGAGGCCGCCTGAATCCATGAAGAAGGGGCCCAAAAGGGCGCAAACGAGGGAACTGCAAACATGATGCACAAGCTCAATGGACGTCTTCGTCTTCTGACGGCTTCTGCGGCGCTGGCCATGGTGATGGCTGCAACCGCACCGGCCTTCGCGGAAACGCCGAAGGACACGCTGGTCGAGGCCTTTGCGATCGACGACGTCATTACCATGGATCCGGGCGAAGCCTTCGAGCTGACCGCGGCCGAAATCACCGGCAATACCTACAGCATGCTGGTGCGCCTCGACATCAACGACACGACCAAGGTCGTCGGCGACCTCGCCGACAGCTGGACCGTGTCCGACGACGGTCTGACCTATACGTTCAAGCTGAAGCCCGGCCTGAAGTTCGCTTCCGGCAACCCGGTGACCGCTGAAGACGTCGCCTGGTCGTTCGAACGCGCCGTGAAGCTCGACAAGAGCCCGGCCTTCATCCTCACCCAGTTTGGCCTCACCGGCGACAACGTGACGGAAAAGGCCAAGGCAACGGATGAGCAGACCTTCGTCTTCACCGTCGATCAGGCCTATGCGCCGAGCTTCGTGCTCAACTGCCTGACGGCCACCGTGGGCGCCGTGCTCGACAAGAAGCTCGTTCTCGAAAACGTCAAGCCGGTCACGCCGACGGACGAGTACAAGTACGACAACGACTTCGGCAACGAATGGCTGAAGACCGGCTATGCCGGTTCCGGCCCGTTCAAGCTGCGCGAATGGCGCGCCAACGAAGTCATCGTGCTTGAGCGCAATGACAACTTCTATGGCGAACAGGCCAAGCTCGCCCGCGTCATCTATCGCCACATGAAGGAAAGCTCGGGCCAGCGCCTGGCGCTGGAAGCGGGCGATATCGACGTGGCGCGCAACCTCGAGCCTGGCGATTTCGACGCCGTTTCGAAGAATGGCGACCTTGCCACGACGAACGCGCCGAAGGGCACGGTCTACTACATCAGCCTCAACCAGAAGAATGCGAACCTCGCCAAGCCCGAAGTGCGCGAAGCGTTCAAGTACCTGGTCGACTACGATGCCATCGGCTCGACCCTGATCAAGGGCATCGGCGAGATCCACCAGAGCTTCCTGCCGAAGGGCGTTCTGGGTGCGCTTGACGAGAACCCCTACAAGCTCGACGTCGCCAAAGCGAAGGAACTGCTGGCCAAGGCTGGTCTCGCTGACGGCTTCACCGTCACCATGGACGTTCGCAACGGCCAGCCGGTCACCGGCATTGCCGAGTCCTTCCAGCAGACCCTCGGCCAGGCCGGCGTGAAGCTCGAGATCATCCCGGGCGACGGCAAGCAGACGCTGACGAAGTATCGTGCCCGTAACCACGACATGTATATCGGTCAGTGGGGCATGGACTATTTCGATCCGAACTCGAACGCCGAAACCTTCACCAGCAACCCTGACAACTCCGACGAAGGCAAGAACAAGACCCTTGCCTGGCGCAACGCCTGGGACGTTCCGGAGCTGACGAAGAAGACCAAGGACGCTCTGCTCGAGCGCGACAGCGCCAAGCGTGCGGAGACCTACAAGGAACTGCAGAAGACGGTGCTGGGCGAAAGCCCGTTCGTCATCATCTTCCAGCAGACCGAAGTCGCCGGCTACCGCGGCAACGTCAAGGGCCTGAAGCTCGGTCCGAGCTTCGACACCAACTTCGTCGCCGGCATCACCAAAGAATAAGCCGTCTCGAAGGAATAAACCGAAAGGATCGTTCCCTTGAGCATGAGCGGAACAGGGACAGTGGACGGGCGCAAACGCGCCCGTCCCGGTAAGATCGTGGCAGCGGTGCTGCGCTTTCTTGTCGTTGTCATCACCACCTATCTCGGCCTTCTGGCCGTCACCTTTTTTATCGGTCGGGTCATTCCGATCGACCCGGTTCTGGCCGTTCTCGGCGACCGGGCGCCGACGCATGTCGTCGAAAGGACGCGCGAGGCGATGGGGCTCAATCTGCCCCTCTACCAACAATTCTTCATCTATGTCCGCCAGGCGCTGACCGGTGACTTCGGCATTTCGGTGCTGACGACCAATCCGGTCATGACCGACATCCGCCGCGTCTTCCCGGCGACCATGGAGCTCGCGACGCTCGGCACGCTCATAGGCGCCCTGTTCGGCGTTCCGCTCGGCGTGCTTGCCGCCGTCAAGCGCGGCAGCATTGCCGACCAGATCGTGCGCGTCATCGGCCTTGTCGGCTATTCCGTGCCGATCTTCTGGCTGGCGCTCCTGTCGCTGCTGGTGTTCTACGCGCGGCTGAAGTGGGTCGCCTATCCCGGCCGTATCGATATCGTGTTCGAATACACGTTCACGCCGATCACAGGTTTCTACCTGTTCGACGCGCTCTGGCAGCGGCAGTGGGACGTGCTCTGGGACGTGTTCCGCCACATCATCCTGCCGGCCTCGCTGCTCGGCTACTTCTCGCTCGCCTATATCAGCCGCATGACGCGCAGTTTCATGCTCAACGAGTTGCAGCAGGAATACATCGTCGCGGCGCGCGCCAAGGGCCTGTCGGAGACCCGGATCATCTGGGGCCATGCGCTCCGGAACGCGGCCGTGCCCCTCGTAACCGTGATTGCACTTTCCTACGCAGGCCTGCTTGAAGGTTCGGTCTTGACCGAAACCGTCTTCGCCTGGCCGGGCCTCGGTCTCTACATCACCAACTCGCTGCAGAATGCCGACATGAACGCCGTGCTTGGTGGCACCATCATCATCGGTTCGGTCTTCATCGGCATCAATCTCCTGTCCGATCTTCTCTACCGGACGCTCGACCCGAGGACGCGCCAGCGATGAGCACCGTTACCGAAACCCGTCCGATGACGCGTCGCGAATGGCTGTTGTCCGATCGCCCGCAGTCGCGCACCCAGGCGCGGCTCGGCCGCGCCTACATGACGTGGCAGCGCTTTGCCGCCAACAAGCTTGCCGTTCTCGGCTTGCTCATCCTGCTGGCGCTGGTCTTCATTGCCGCCTTCGCCGATCTCCTGGCGCCGCATTCGCCCTATATCGGCGATCTCGCCAACGCCCGTCTGCTGCCGCCGGGAACCCCTGGCTACCTGCTTGGCACCGACGATCTCGGCCGCGATATTCTCTCGCGGCTGATCCACGGCTCGCGGTTGACGCTGGCCGTCGTGCTTCTCGTTGCGATCATCGCAGCACCTGTCGGGCTCATCGTCGGCGCGGTCGCCGGCTATGCCGGCGGCTGGGTCGATGCCGTGCTGATGCGCATCACCGATATCTTTCTCGCCTTCCCGAAGCTGGTGCTGGCGCTCGCCTTCGTGGCAGCGCTCGGACCGGGCATCGAGAACGCCGTCATCGCGATCGCCATCACCTCCTGGCCGCCCTATGCGCGTATCGCCCGCGCCGAGACGCTGACGGTGCGTAACTCCGACTACATCGCCGCCGTGCAGCTCATGGGCGCGTCGCCGATCCGCATCGTCTTCCGCCACGTGATGCCGATGTGCATGTCGTCGCTGATCGTGCGCGTCACGCTCGACATGGCCGGCATCATCCTGACGGCTGCAGGCTTGGGCTTCCTTGGCCTCGGCGCTCAACCGCCGCTGCCCGAGTGGGGTGCGATGATCGCCTCGGGCCGCCGCTTCATCCTCGACCAGTGGTGGGTGGCAACCATGCCCGGCATCGCGATCCTGATCGTCAGCCTCGGCTTCAACCTGCTCGGTGACGGCCTGCGCGATGCGCTCGATCCGCGGGAGAGCGGCCAATGAGCGCGCTTCTGACCGTTGAAGACCTCAAGGTCTCGTTCCCGACCCGCACCGGCCTCGTCGAGGCCGTGCGTGGCGTCTCCTTCACGCTCGGCCGCGAACGCCTCGGCATCGTCGGCGAAAGCGGCTCCGGCAAGTCGCAGACCGGCCGGGCGATCATGGGGCTGACGCCGGGCCATGCGCAGGTGACGGCAAAGCAATTGAACTTTGACGGCATCGACCTGCTATCCGCATCGCCGAAGGTTCGCCGGGATCTGAGAGGCAAGCGCATTGCCATGATCCTGCAGGACCCGAAGTATTCGCTGAACCCGGTGATGAGCATCGGCCGGCAGATCGTCGAGACGCTGAGGCAGCACGAGAATGTCAGCCGCAGCGAAGCCCGGGAGAGGGCCCTCGACATGCTCTCGGCGGTGCAGATCCGCGATCCGAAGCGTGTCTATGAGCTCTATCCGCACGAGGTTTCGGGTGGCATGGGCCAGCGCGCGATGATCGCGATGATGCTTGTTGCCGGGCCGGAACTGCTGATCGCCGACGAGCCGACCTCGGCGCTCGACGTGACGGTGCAGCTCGAAGTGCTTGGCATCCTCGACAAGCTTGTGGCCGAGCGCGGCATGGGTTTGATCTTCGTATCGCACGACCTGCGGCTCGTCTCGTCCTTCTGCGACCGGGTGATCGTCATGTATGCCGGCCGGATCGTCGAGGAACTGGCCGCATCCGAGCTTGCCAATGCCAAGCATCCCTATACCCAAGGTTTGCTGAACTGCATGCCGGCAATCGGATCCGATCGTCATCCGCTGCCGGTTCTCGACCGCAAGCCGGAGTGGGCCCAATGACCTCTGCCGTTTCCGTTTCGAACCTTTCCGTCACCTATGACGAGTTCAAGGCGCTGAACGACGTCAGTGTCGAGATCGCACCCGGCGAATCCTTCGGGCTGGTCGGCGAGTCCGGATCGGGCAAGTCGACCTTGCTTCGGGCGATCGCCGGTCTCGCGCCGGTCACGGGCGGCACCATTCGCGTGCACGATCGTGTCCTGCAGGGGGCAAAACGCGACAAGGCCTTCTACCGCGCCGTGCAGATGGTGTTTCAGGATCCTTACGGCTCGCTGCACCCGCGTCAGACGATCGACCGGCAATTGCTGGAACCGCTGGCGGTCCACGGCGTTGCCGACGGCGAGCGCCGCATCCTGAAGGCGCTGGACGAGGTCGGTCTCGGGTCGGGTTTCCGTTTCCGTTATCCGCACCAGCTTTCGGGCGGTCAGCGCCAGCGCGTTGCGATCGCTCGCGCGTTGATCCTCGAGCCCTCGATCCTGCTGCTCGACGAGCCGACCTCGGCGCTTGACGCTTCGGTGCAGGCGGAAGTGTTGAACCTGCTCGAACAGGTTCGGCGCGACCATAAGCTGACCTTCATCATGGTCAGCCATGACCTCGGCGTCGTCACCCATATGTGTGACCGGCTGGCGGTGATGCAGGGTGGACGCGTGGTCGAGCGCTTGTCCTCAGCGGACCTCGTCGCCGGGCGTATCGGTGAGGATTACACGCGCAGCCTCATGGTCGCGAGCAAGGGCTTTCAGCGCAAGGACGCTGCCGCGACAGCGTGACGGTATGGATACAAGCGGGGCCATCGTCCCGCTTGTATCGCTTCGTTTCGAAGCACCCGGTGCCCGGGCCCGGCCGCTTAAGCGCTTTGCCGCCAGACCGAGGTCGAGTCGGTGATCACCTTCTGGATGCGGCGCTGCTCGCGCCATTCCCGACCCATATCCTTGATGACCGGCTGCGACTCGGGCGAGAAGATATAGTTGCGGCGGCTGGCGACATAAGCCTCCATCGCCGGGTTGACGCCCGAATAGAACTGCTTCTCCGGATCGCGCGAGAGGTCCATCAGACCGGCGCATTGGCGCGCGAAGTCGCCGCGAAGGATCGACGGCGACGTCGTGAATTTCGGGAACGTGCGAAACAGCGGGATCTTGATCCCGAACAGATACGCGTATTCGTTGCGCCGGTGGAAATGGCCCTTGCGGCGGATATCCCAGTTCTGGTCCGCCGTATGGAACGAGACCTGGCTGATCGCCGGATCGGCGAACGGCGTCAGCAGTTCCTCACCCATGTCCCGCAGCGAGATCCAGTCGTCCTCCAGATGGAAGACGTAGTCGGCGCTGGTGGCCGACCAGAGCTTCGCGACGGCCGCGCAAAAGCCCGGGCTCTCGGGCTGGAATACGGTTCCGTCGGGGAAATGGTTGCGGAAAATCTCGACGCAGGCGCGATGATCCTCTTCCGACCCGAAAACCGGATCGAGATTGAGATAGGCGCCGCGCAGGTCGAGCCTGGAAAAGATTTTGTCCCGGAAACTCGCCAGCGTCTGGGCAAGCAGGTCCGGGCGCCGGGTGGCGACAAGGCATAGGTCAATCGTGGACATAGCACCTCCTTGGGTGCATTTTTTTCAACCGTCAATACCCACGCCAGCCCTGACGTTCACTTAGATCGTGCCGAATTTACGGCAAAGTCACCGAATTTACGGCAAAGCGACCTAAGGCGATCAATAAAGTCGATTTTGGTTGGCTCAACGCGGTCTGGTTGAGAACTGTCCACACGTCCCGGTCTCTCGTATTAGAAGACGCTCAGCTTCGGAATGGCGACGACGAAGCGGCCGCCCCAGTCGCGAATTGCCTCGTTGTCTGCGACGATTTCGGTCTTCAGGTTCCAGGGCAGGATGACGAGATAGTCGGGCTTCGCATCCTCGATCACCGTCGGCGCGTGCACCGGAATATGGGTGCCGGGCAGGAGCTTGCCCTGCTTCAGGTCGTTGCGATCGACGGCGAAGGCGATCTCGCTGGGCGACAGGCCGCAGACATTGAGGAAGGTGTTGCCCTTCGCGGCGGCGCCATAGGCGGCTACGGTTTTTCCCTCTGCCTTGGCGTTTGCCAGGAAGTTCTGAAAATCCTTGCAGACGGCGGCAATGCGGTCGTCGAATGCCGTATAGGTCTCCATCCGCATCAGCCCGGCCAGCGCCTCGGTCGCCCGCAACCGCTCGAGCTCCAGCGTCGCCTCGCGTACGCCGGATCTCAGCTGCGCATAGACGCGCAGCGAGCCGCCATGGGTCGGCAGTTCCTCGACGTCGAAGACCTTGAGGCCGGAACTTTCGAAGATGCGTTCGACGGCCGCCAGGGACAGATAGGAATAGTGCTCGTGGTAGATCGTGTCGAATTGCACGCCTTCCATCAGGCGCAGTAGGTGGGGGAACTCGAACGTCGCAACGCCATCGGGCTTCAGCAGGATGGCGAAGCCGCCGACGAAGTCGGCGATATCGGGAACATGGGCGAGCACGTTGTTGGCTGCCGTGAGGTCGGCACGAATGCCGCGCTTGACGAGTTCCGTTGCCGTCTCCCGTCCAAAGAAGGCGACCTCGGTCGGCACCTGCCGCTCCTCGGCCAGTCGCGCGGCATTGGCGGCCGGCTCGATGCCGAGTGCCGGGATGCCCTTGGCGACGAAATACTGCAGCAGATAGCCGTCATTCGAGGCGATCTCGACCACCTGCGAATTGTTATCGAGCGCGAAGCGTTCGGTCATGCTCTCGGCATAGCGGCGCGCGTGTTCGAGCCAGCTTGTCGAGAAGGAGGAGAGGTAGGCATAGCCGTCGGTGAAAATCTCGTCGGCCGGCACGTTTTCCGTCGTCTGCACCAGCAGGCACTCGGAGCAGACCATCGCTTTCAACGGGAACGAGCGCTCGCGGGCGATGGCTTCCTGCGTCGGTTCGAGAAAGGAATTGGACCAGGGTGTGGAACCCAGGTCGGCAACGACGGTCTTGAGCGGTGTCGAGCAGAAACGGCAGTTGTGGGACATCGAAGTCGTTAGCCTCTCATGAATGCGTCGATTTGGCTGAGTGTCAGGTCGCGGGCATCGGCGCCGCGGCGCCAGCCGTCGTACCAGCGCGCGGTCCAGGCGATGGCCTCGTCCTGGGATAGTCGTGTTGCCCATGGCAGCGTCCTTGCGGCGAGCGCCGGGTCGAGGCCGAGCGTCTTCATCTCGTGCGGCTGGTCCTCGGATGAGGTGTCGCGCCATTGCGCGGGCAAGCCCATTGCTGTCTGGATCGCGGCGGCAACGTCGCGGACGGGGATCTGTCGCTCGTCCGGAGCCGGGCCGAAATTCAGCGCGGTCACATCGGTCTCGCCGCCATGAAGCGCCTCGGCATAGACGAAGTATCCGTTCAGGCAGTCGAGAACGTGCTGCCAGGGCCGTGTCGCCATGGGGCTGCGGATGTCCAGCGTCTCGCCCGAGAGGGCAGCACGAACGATATCCGGAACCAGCCGGTCAGCGGAAAAATCGCCGCCGCCGAGCACGTTGCCGCCACGGGCGGTCGCCATCCTTACGCCGCGTTCACGCAGATAGGAATCCCGCCAGGTCGAAACGACCAGCTCGCAGGCGGCTTTCGAACCGGAATAGGGATCATGGCCGCCGAGCACGGCGTCTTCCGGAAAATGGCGGCCGCTTTCGTCGTTGCGGTAGACCTTGTCCGTGGTGACGACCAGAACAGTCTTGAGGGCAGGGGCCGCGCGTGCCGCCTCCAACAGGCGCACCGTGCCCATGACGTTGACGTCGAAGGTTTCGACCGGCGTCCGGTAGCTCTCGCGAACCAGGGGCTGGGCCGCCATGTGAAGGACGATCTGCGGGTCGCAGGCGCGCACGGCAGATGCGAGGGCCTCGCCGTCGCGGATGTCGGCGAAATGTTCGTTCGCGGCAGTTTCAGACCCGAGCAGTTCGTGCAGCGAAGGGGTGGTCGCCGGCGACAGGCCGTAGCCGGTGACCTTGGCGCCCATCTGCGTCAGCCACAGGCGGGCCCAGCTTCCCTTGAAGCCGGAGTGACCCGTCAGCATCACCCGTTTTCCGGCCCAGAAAGACGGGTCTGCAAGCCTGCTCATGCCCAGACTTTCCAAGGGGCCGTTCCGCTCTGCCAGAGGTCTTCAAGCTGGTTCTTGTCGCGCAGCGTATCCATCGGCCGCCAGAAGCCTGCGTGCTCGAACGCCATCAGCTGGCCTTCCGCGGCGAGACCCTCCAGAGGTTCCGCTTCGAACGGCGTGTGGTCGCCTTCGATGCGATCGAGCACCGAACGGTTGAGAACGAAGAAGCCGCCATTGATGTGACCGTTGTCGCCGGCCGGCTTCTCGATGAAGCTTCTGACCCGTCCGTCGCTGACGGCAAGCGCGCCATAGCGGCCTGGCGGGACCACGCTGGTGACCGTCGCCTGGCGGCCATGATGGCGGTGAAAATCGGTCAGCGCCTTGATGTCGATGTCGGCAACGCCGTCACCATAGGTGAGGCAGAAGGTATCGCCGAGATGGTCGGCCACGCGCTTCAGGCGTCCGCCGGTCATGGAGTCCGTTCCGGTATCGACGAGTGTCACGCGCCAGGGCTCGGCCTTGTTCGAATGAAACAGGGTTTCGCCCGTCGCCATGCAATAGGTGACGTCGGAGGAATGCAGGACATAGTTGGCGAAATATTCCTTGATCATGTAGCCGCGATAGCCGAGGCAGATGACGAAGTCCGAAAAGCCGTAGTGGCTGTAGATCTTCATGATGTGCCACAGGATCGGCCGGCCGCCGATTTCGATCATCGGCTTCGGCCGGAGGTGGCTCTCCTCCGAGATGCGCGTTCCGTAACCACCTGCGAGAATGACGATTTTCATGCGACCCAGTCCCGTGCTTGCGTCCGCCCCCGGCACGACGCATTCCTGACTTCTAATATCCGGGCGAGCTTGCGCGTGGGTGGTCTCCGAAACGCTGTGGTCAGGCGGCGAGGCAGCCGCGCAGGACCTCGACCACACGGCCGATCTCGTCGGATGTCATATCGTGATAGCTCGGCAGGTTGATCGCGCGGCCGGGCAGGTCGTAGGCCACGGTGTTTTTCGGCACCTCGTCAAAGGGCGGCAACGAACTCAGCGGCCAGAAAAAGACGCGGGCGTCGATGTTTTCAGCCGCAAAGGCGCCCTGAAGAGCCTCCCGGGTGACGCCGGCTTCCGGCGCAAAGACGACGGTCGGCATCCAGAAGCCGTTCTTCGTTCCCTCGGGCTCCGGATTCATGGCAATGGCGTTCACGCCAGAAAGTTGCTCGCGATAGGCGTAGAAGATCTCGCGCTTGCGATCGACGAGTTCGCCGACGCGCTCGATCTGTGCGAGGCCGATGGCGGCCTGCAGGTTCGACATCTTGTATTTGAAGCCGATCTCGTCCGGCCAGAACTGCTTTTTCTGCCCCCGCGCGCGCCCGTGATTGGAAAGCGTCAGCACCTTTTCGTAGAGCGTCTCGTCGCTGGTGACGAACATGCCGCCTTCGCCCGTCGTCACGGTCTTAGTGCCGTGGAAGGAGAAAGCGCCAAAAGCGCCGAGCGATCCGGCCTTGTGGCCATGCCAATCGGATCCGAGCGCCTCTGCGGCATCCTCGACGACGGGGATGTTGTGCCGGGCGCCGATCTCAAGCAGGCGATCCATGTCGCAGAGATTGCCGTAGATATGGACGGCGATGATCGCCTTGGTTTTCGGCGTGATCGCTGCTTCCGCCTTTTCCGGATCGATGCACCAGCTGTCGGCAAGCACGTCGACGAAGACCGGTTTCGCGCCGAGGTGAACGATCGGTGCGGCAGACGCCGTCCAGTTGGTGTCCGCAAGGATCACTTCGTCGCCGGGCCCGACGCCGAGTGCGGCAAGGCCCATATGCAGTGCGCCGGTGCAGCTCGATGTCGAGATCGCGTGCGTCGTGCCGAGATGCGCAGCAAAGGCCGCCTCGAAACGGTTGATGTAGTCGTAGCAGCGCTCGCCCCAGCCATTGGCCGCCGCATCGGTCGCATAGGCCACTTCACGGTCGGTGATCGAGGGTTTGGTGTAGAGGATGCGGGGTTTCATGGGGAGCGCTTGGTGAATCGGGAGGTCGTACGGGGCGAGGGGTGCCGGGCGGGATTTCACGATGTTTCGTCCCGCTCCGGCCTCTTGTGAGCGCTCTTGTCAGAGCCAGACGTGGTCGAGCCCATCCCGCTGCAGCCAGGGTTGCGCGGCAATCGCAGCACGGGCCTTGAGCGGGTTGAGGCCGATGAACAGCGCTTCGGCTTCCGTCGGCAGTTCCTCGGGGGGGAGGACCGGGATCCCGAAATGGGTGGCGCCTTGAAGGCTTGCATTGCGATCGAGGAACGCCACGACATCAACGGATCCGCCGATCCGGCCGTAGATCCAACTGCCGTAGAAGCCAGCGCCGTAGATTGCAACCTTGCGTCTGGCATAGTTCTGAGTGTCATCCCGGAGCTTTCCAGATGCCTGATCCCAGAACTCGCAGATCTCGCGGGCTTGCTTGGCCGCGTCTTCTGCTGAGGCAGAGGAGGCGGCCGATTGCGTCGCCATCTCGATGCGCCTTGCCACAACGAAAAAGGCACCGGGAAACGATGTTTTGTCGATGGTCTGCAACCGAAAGCCAGCGCATGCCAGCGCGTAGGCAATCGATGCTTCGCTGAAGTGGTTGAGATGGTCGGCCACTGCCATATCGCCCGGATTGGCGGCAACATCGGGGATCGAGAACAGGAACGCACCGTCAGGCTGCAGGAGCGCGCGCACGTCACGCATGAAGCCGACCGGGTCGGCCACATGCTCGATGACGAAATGGCTCATGATGGCATCAAACGTCCCTTGCCAGGCGTCCGGCACCGAGTAGGTAGCCTGTGCGGCCTGCGGCACCCAACTCTGCCAGGCGGCCGCGTAGTCGGAGCTGACATCGAAAACATACGGGCGCAGATCGCTGCGGCTGACGGTCATCTTTCGCAGGGTATCGGCCTTGGCGGCGCCGTAGTCGAGGATCGAGGCTCCCTCGGGCAGGTCGAGCAGCCGGAGTGCCAGTGCTGCCTGATGGTCGGTGCGATAGGTGATTGCGCCATCCGCCGAAACTGCGAAGATCTGGTCGTGATTTTCGCTGTTCAGTGAGATCCGGTAGCCCGTATCGTAGAAGGCCTGAATATCGGGAATGTCGTCGCTCTGCGCGTGGCCACAGCCTGCGCATACGAAAACCCGCGTCGGCGCGTCGAGCAGCGTCATGATCGATGTCAATGCGGGGGCGGGCACCTCATAGGTCGCACTCCCAATATGGCCGCCACAAACCCGGCAGGCCGTCATGCAAGCTCTCCTTCCGGTGCCACCAGTTCCGGCAGCACTTCAGCGAACTTGACGCCGGCGGCGAACGAGCCCTTCCAGCCGATGCGAACGCCGACGGGTTCGGCGAAGTTGAAATAGCGGAACTGAATGCTCCAGCGCGGCGTCTGCGAAACGTTGTGGCCGGACTGATGCAGTGTCAGGAAATCCATCAGGATCAGGTCGCCGGGCTTGCTGAGCGGGGCAACGTGCTTGTAGCGCGCCAGGCGCTCCTCGCCCCTGTGCAGGTGCAGCGCGTAGGCGCCAGTCTTGCCGACACCGGCATCGTCCTCATAGACGGGGACCAGCCCTTCGGCCTGCGATCCTTCGGCGATCTGAACCGGGCCCATATCGGCCGTCACCGGCAGCAGCGGGGTCCAGAAGACGATTCCGTCGAGGCTGCGCAGTTGCGATGGGAATTCCTGGTGCCACTGTGCGCGGAACTTCTCTTCCCCGGGATTGTCGATGCGCATGCCATAGCCGCCGGCGGCAATGCCCGGCATGCTGCCGGGGCGCAGCGCCTTGAAGACATCGTCGTTGGCGGCCGAACTCACCAGGCGCATGAAGGCGGGTATCTGCTTGACTGCATCGTAGACCTCGCCGCCCCAGGAGCGGTTGACCGCAATCAGCTTGCGGTAGGCGATGGTCATCGCCTCATGCGCAGTACCGGTCGGTGCGTCGACGCCATACTTCTTGCAGATCAGTTCGAGAACCTGGCGCACGCCCTCCTGGATTGGGGCGACCTCCGACTGGATGTCGTAGAAGCCGGGAACGACGTGATAGCCATTGGCGTTGAATTCCTGGCGCGCGCTTTCGGAGATGATGGTGCCCTTTTTCATGATACGCCTGTTTCCTCCTTCAGGAATTCCTGCCATGGGGTGGTCGTTGGTAACAAATGCTTGCGTGCGTCCGGGCCGGTGCGCGCGATAAGGTCCAGCACGGAAACATAGGGCGTGAAGGTTTCGCGAGGCTGTGGCCACGGCGTGCAGCTGTAATTCATGTATTCGACGTTGACGCCGGCCGCCTCGAAAGCGTGATGATCGAGGTAATTGGCCGCACCATGCCCGGTCAAATAGCGCGTGCCTCCCGCCGAAAGCACCAGGTCGAGCACCCGTTGCCACGAGGTGCCTTCGATCGCCATCTCGCTGGAGCGTCGGCAGGCCCGGCCGGCGACGACGCCGAGGTAGCGAGCGGGGATGTCGATGCTGGCAATCAGAAGATCGCAGATCGCGTCGTGGGCATAAACCTCGTCGAAGATTGCCAGCGCATCATCGATGTAGGGCGCGGCGCTCAGCGACTGGCGCAGGAGCGAGCGATGGCTGGTCCGCCAGGTGTCGCCGGTTGCCGACAGGTTCTGGATCTTCTGGAAGCTGCCCTTGCCGGCAAGAGGAATCGTCATCCAGCTTCGGTCGTCACCGTTCAGGAGCTGGATACGATTGGTGAAGCTGCCCTTCGAAAATTGCGCATCATCGAGATAGATGTAGCTATCGGCGAGCATCAGCTGCTCGAAGAAGCCCGGCCAGGGAAAAAGCATCGGCTGGGAAATGACGACGGCTGTCATGTCAGGTCAGTTTCAGCTTTCGCTCGAGGAGGAGAACATTATGGGTCTCGCCGAGACTGTCGGTGAAGTGATCTTCCAGCGTGCCGACAACATGGTAGCCGACCGAGAGGTTGAGTCGCAGCGCGGCAAAATTGTCGACCCGGACTTCCGAGAGCAGCTTGATCAGGCCAAGCTCTTCGCGGGCGACGCGCACGAGTTCTCTCAGCGTGGCCTGGCCGAGGCCTCGCCCGCGCGCCTTCGCGGCCAGCGAAATGCCACCGAAACCGGTGCGGTTCTTTCGGTGAACCTGGCTGACCTGGGTGTATCCGACGGGCTCGTCCGCTGCGGTGTCGACGATCATCCGGAACATGCCGCCCGGATCCTGGCGTCGGCGCTCGACCCAGGCCCGCAACGAGGCGTCGTCCAGCGCGTCCGGAACGGTCAACAGCAGCGATTGCAGCGGCAGATCCCGGCGCAGTTCGAAAAGGAGGGGGAGATCGTCCTCGATAACATCGCGAAAGGCAACGCGGCCTACGTCCGATCCTACTTCTTGACGCAACGCAGGTAGCCTCCTGGCGAACTGGAAAGGACGAGCTTACCGTTCAGTACCTCATCGACCGCGAAGCGATCTGTTTCCTTGAGATAGGCGTTGAGCGCAGCATACGGCTCGTCGCCGGGATGCCAGACTTTTGAGCGCTTCGTCGGTGTCTGGGATGCTTCGCCCCAGCCAAGCAGCGTGTCGGCAACGACCGCATACTGCCCCTCGGTCACCAGCGGACCATAGGTGCGCAATTCATCCAGTACGTGGTCGCGGCTGTGGTCGCTGTCGAGCACGATCATCACCGAAGCGCCCGGCGGAATCTCGGCCTTCACCTTCTCAAGCGTCTCGGCCGCAGTCGACGGGCCCTCGATCAGCTTGATGCGGGGGGACATCGGGTGATTTTCGATCGAATCGCGGTTATGGGCGCGAATGTCGATGTCCACGCCAATGACCTTGCCCTTGCCGATCAGCTGCAGCATCGCCGCCATGAAGATCACCGAGCCGCCGCGCGCGACGCCCGTTTCGATGATAATGTCGGGCTTGGTGTTCCAGATGACTTCCTGGGTCGCCATCACATCGGCCGGCATCTGGATGATCGGCACGCCCATGAAGGACCAAAGATAGGAGTAGTCGTACTTGTCGAGCGTTACCAGGGTGTCGAGCGACTGCTGGAAGGCGTCCTCGTCCTTGCCGAGCGCGAGCGCCATTTCCGTCTTGTGGGCTTCGAATGCGAGACGATCGTCTTCCACTGCCATTGCTGCCTGACACCCTTTTTCGGATACAACCTACGGATACGCCTCGACCGCGATCGCGATAAATGGCGCTTTCACCGATTCGTAACGCTTTCCTGTGAACGCTTTCATGTCGGCAATTGCAAATACGGTCAAGGCCGGTTTCTTAAGGGCGAAAAGACGGGTAGAGCTTGGTTCTGGCGGAAGGAACCATGTCGCGATTCGATCGAATTTCTACACCCATAGCAGGTCTCATCGTCGTCGAGCGGCAACGCAGAGGCGATGATCGCGGTTTCTTTTCGCGCTTCTTCTGTCGCGAGGCGCTGGCCGATTTCGGTGGCGATGGAAAGATCGCGCAGATCAACCACACCCTGACGCAGGCAGCAGGCACGATCCGTGGCCTGCACTTCCAGCAGGCGCCGCACGACGAGGCGAAATTCGTCTCTTGCCTTTCCGGCGCGGTCTTCGATGTGGCGGTCGACCTGCGGCCGGATTCGCCGACCTATCTGCAATGGCACGGCGAAGTGCTGAGCGCGGACAACGGCCGCTCGATGATGATCCCCGGCGGTTTCGCCCATGGGTTCCAGACGCTGACCGAGGATTGCGAGTTGATCTATCTGCACGACAAGCCCTATGCGCCCGAGGCCGAAGGCGGGCTCAACCCGCTCGATCCAAGGCTCGCGATCGACTGGCCCCTGGCGGTCTCGCAGATGTCGCCGCGCGACCAGGCGCTCCCCTTGCTGCCGAACAGGATCGCCGCCGCCCGTCGTTGACTTCGTGAGGGATGGGAGGACAATGACCTCCCCGCGCCACCACGAGAGAGAAGGGGTGTCGACGATGACGATCGCCAGAAAACTTAAGGACTATATCGACGGTTCGGGTGTCGCCTACGACACCGTTGACCATCACCGCACCGCGACCACCAGTCAGACGGCACGAGCCGCGCATGTGCCGGGCAGCCGGCTTGCCAAGTCCGTGGTCGTTCACCACGAAATGGGCTACGTGCTCGCCGTCGTGCCGAGCACGCACCGGGTCGAACTCTCGACCCTGCAGGACGTGATGGACCGCCGCCTCGGCCTCGCCTCGGAAGAGGAAGTCTGCAATCTCTTCGCCGATTGCGACATCGGCGCCGTGCCGCCGGTCGGTTCGGCCTATGACGTTCCGGTTCTGCTCGACGAAAGCCTCGGCGATGTGAGTGACGTCTATTTCGAGGGCGGCGATCACCGGACGCTGGTCCATATGAGCGGCGCGAATTTCCGCAACCTGATGCGGGGCGCGCAGATCGCTCGCTTCAGCCATCCGGCGTGACCGGCCGTTCAGGACGATCTTGTTTGCGCTGGCGTGCCGCCGGCCGCCTGTTCCTTGGCGCCATCCGCGTGAAGCGGTAAGGAGCGGCCAACCGCTGGTCGAGATTTGCTGCGCCTGAATCTGGCCAATCGGGCTTGTCAAAGCGCACGCTTGGCGGCACGATCGCGCTCGACAGACACCTTTATCTAACTGGGTTGGGGGATCGATGGTGCGCATACGCTCTGCGAATATGTCCAAGTCTCTGGCAGTACTGCTGGTTGCGACCAGCGTTCAGGCCTTCGGTTCGCCGGCACGTTCCGAAGGCGTCCTGTTCGATCAATTTCCGTTTGCCGTCGCCTGCGAATACAAGGGCACCCAGCACGCCTTCTATCTGTCCAAGGTGACGGCGGATGGAACCGCAACCTATCAGGCGTCTGACAACTTCGCCGGTACGATCACGCTGGACGGCGCGGCCAAGGCGGTTGGCTCCGATGCCGGCGGAAGCTGCCTTGGAAAGACGCTCGCCGAGCTGCGAGCCTCAGGGCAGGCACGCGATATCAAGTAATCTGCCTTGTGTTGTCGGCGATCGCGGCCGATGCTCGCCCGGTGCTTGAGATGCGCCCGGCGCAGCGTCGCTTTGTGGCGGTGAGGCAAAGGGAAGCTCATCTGTTGTGAGCTTTGATGGTGTCTCCTACCTGTCCTGTTGGCGCCCACAGCGAGAAGAGCAATCTATTGGGCGGCCGTCATGAAAGAATCGATGCTTGAGAATTTTCTGTTGTAGCAGTTCAAAAATCTGATTTACTGCAGCCTCGCTAATTGGCTTTCGGGGGATATTGCCGATGGTGTGGACCCGCAGGGAAACTATGCTTGGTGGTTTGGCGCTGCTTGGCGCCAACGCGCTTCAGAGCCCGGCACTCGCAAAGGCGACATCCTATTTTTCCGGCCCGGCCGTCGATAACGGCGTCACATACCGGAGCACCAATTTCGCCAATATCGACAGGAAATGGCAACGCCAGGTCGTCAAATACTTCAGCAGCGAGCCGATCGGCACCGTCGTCGTCGATACCAGGCACCACTTTCTCTACCTGATCATGGAGAACAAGACGGCCATCCGCTATGGCGTCGGTGTCGGGAAAGAGGGCTTCAAGTGGTATGGCCGCGCGACGATCGACCGCAAGTCGCTCTGGCCGCGCTGGACGCCGCCGCCGGAGATGCGCGAGCGCCACCCCGAACTGCCTGAGTTCGTCGAGGGCGGCTCGCCGAAAAATCCGCTCGGTCCCCGCGCCATGTACCTGCTGCGCGACGGCGTCGATACCGGCTACCGCTTCCATGGCACGCTGGAGCCCGGCAGCATCGGCAAGGATGCCTCCAGCGGCTGCATCCGCATGTTCAACGAGGATGCGATCGACCTCTACCAGCGTTGTCCGATCGGCACGGCGGTGCAGGTGCTGCCGCATATCGCCGACAAGGCCCCCGAGGTCAGCCAAGCAACCCCGGTCGCAACTCCGGTCGAATGAGGAATATCACCCGATGCCCGCTATGACCGGATTGACGAGGCTGCTGTCGGCGGCCGCCATTCTCTTGACGCTTGCTTCCTGCAACACCACCGAAATCGCCGCGGTCGAAGAGCCAGCAGCCGTGCCGATGACCGGAAAAACCGACGACCCGGCGCCTGGCTTCGAGACCGTTTCCGTCGGCACCGAGGAGGACTTTATCCTCAATGTCGGCCGCCGGACCTACTTCACCCAGGATTCTTCCACACTCGACAGCGTCGCCAAGGCGACGCTCGACAAGCAGGCGACCTGGCTCAACAGCAACCCGCGCTGGCTGGTGAAACTGCAGGGCTTCTCCGACGACAGCGGCTCCGCCTCCAAGATGGAGACCCTGTCGCAGAAACGCGCCGACGCGGTGATGGCCTATCTGGTGTCCAAGGGCGTCGACCCCAACCGCCTCTGGGCCAAGGGCTACGGCAACGACCGCGAAGTGCGCGACTGCACCGAGCGCTCCTGCAAGGTCCAAAACCGCCGCGTTGTCTCCAATCTCAGGATGGAACGCGACGCGACTTGAGCGGGCTCTGTTCGCAAAAGCAGAACTCGCTCGCGAGAATCATTGTGCGCAGGCGGATGAGCGCTTTTGCGGGTCAGTTCGCTTAAAGGCGGACAGTCTGGCTGAAACTTAAATGGCGCACCCGACAGGATTCGAACCTGTGACCTTTGGAATCGGAATCCAACACTCTATCCAGCTGAGCTACGGGTGCATCCGTTTGGCGGCAGGGCCGCCGAAGCAGGCTGTGAGCGGTTCTTAGCCTAGCTTGCGCGTCGCTTCAATGGTCATTGCAAGAGATTGTGGTAGAAACAGCCATCCTGTGCCCGCGTTGTGATCGTGGCGCATCGCTTCGGGCAATCGCGCCGGGCGATGGCCAAGCCAAATGACGGGATCACCCACCCGATGTAGCTAGAATTGGTCAGGCAAACCGCCTTGCGACGAGGGGCGGTGCGTTATAAATTCGTCATTATAGATAATTCTAAATTAAGATACCCAGTGCTCGAGTAGGCAAGCGTTCCAGTAACCAAGTGCTCCAGTACCCAGTGCTCGCGTAATTGCTTCAGGCGAGGGGGCAGATTTTGGTCAACCGATATCTCACGACCGGCGAACCGGCGTTGGAGAGGCTGCGCTCCGATCCCGTATTGATGTGTCTGGTTGCGCTCGCGGCCGTGCTTTTCGTGCTGAACACCTGGAACGGTATCGGCATCCTTCCGGATTCGACGCGTTACATGCAGATCGTCAGCACGCCCTATGACGCGCCGCTCTACGCGTGGATGCTGGCTGCCGGGGGATCCCTTGGATTTGCGCTCGAGCATGTCGCGCTCGGGATCGCCTTTCTGCTTTATCTTCTCAATACCTGGCTCGTCGTTTCGTTGTTCAGGACGGCGCTGCCGGACCAGCCGTTCTTCGTGACCGTCGGAACGCTTTTGATCATCGTCAATCCGACTTTCCTCTGGACGAGCACCATCGCGATGTCGGAGGCGCTGTTCCTGGCGCTGACGTTTCTCGGCATCCGTTTCTACATACGCTACATGCGGGGCGAGGGGCGGGGACCCTTGCTTGCCTCATCCGCCTGCGTCGGGTTTGCCATGCTCGCTCGCTTCGTGGCGCCTCCGGTGGGGGCAGCCTTTGCCACCATCGCGCTCTTCTACAATTCAGCGCGGTCCCTTCGCCAAAGGCTCTTCGATGTCGCCCTCCTGTTCGCCGGTAGCGCCGGTATCTTTCTTGCCTGGGTGATCGTCAGCAAGCTGCTCGTCGGCCGGTCGGTCGGCCGCGCGCTCTGGTTCTATGGCAATGCCGATGCCGATCGCTGGCTGGGTGGGCTGTCGCTTCTGGCAAGCTTTCTCCTGCCGAGCCAGGTGCCGCAGGTGATCCGCATCCCGGTGCTGCTTCTCGCGCTCGTCGCGGCGACGGTTGTCCTGGTGCAGACGCTGAAGCGAAACTGGCCCGAACGCCGGCCGGACGACCGCGATCTGATGACGCTCATCTTCGGCCTGTTTGGATATTTCTACCTGCTGTTCGTCGTGCTTGCCGTTCATGTGGAGGCGAACCTGCAGCTCAACACGCGCTACTCGCTTCCCTTCTATGTCGCCATCATCTTCGTCCTGGTGATTGCAGCGGCAGACTATTGCGGTCGCGTCGATGCCGCACCGGTCGTCCAGCGTTCGCTGGCGCTGATCCTGCTCTGCCTTCTTGCCATCCACGGACTGCGCAGCACCGCCCAGACGGCGGAAGCTTTCCGTGAAGGGGTGGGCTTTCAGAGCACGGCGTGGAAGTCGTCGCCGATCGTTCGCGCCGTCAGGGCGTTGCCGGCCGATGCGGTCATCTTCACCAATGCCTGCGACCCGCTCAATTTTCTGACGCGCCGCTCGACGGACTGGATACCGTCCCATAGCGAGCGGCGCACCGGCCTCGAAAGCGATGCCGGTCCGCTCGACCTGCAGCTCGAGCGGTTTCGCGAGGATATGGCGCAGAAGAATGCCTATGTCGTCTTTGTCGATGCGATCGACTGGCGGTTCTACCTGGTGACGGAGAAAGAACTCGTCAAACTCGCCAAGCTGAAGCTCGTGCGTTCCGAGAGCGACGGTCGCATCTACCAGACGGCAAAAACCGGCGCGCCGTAGGCGCCCGAGACAGGCGTGCGTGGTCTCTAGACAAGGAGAGAGACATGCCAGTGAACCCTGAAGAGACGACGCGCATCGAGGCGTTGGGCGCCCAGCCGCAGGGGAGGGCGAGCGACTACTTGTCGCTGGCCCGGTTCGACCACGTCACCAAGCACGTCTTCATCCTGCCCGGGCTGATCCTCGCCTGTGCCCTCAGCGAGCCCGATCCGGCGGCTCTGGTCATCAACATTCCCGTGGGGCTTCTGAGCGCCGTCGCGATCGCATCGGCCAACTACGTCATCAACGAGTGGCTCGACCGGGAGCGCGACGCGGCCCATCCGACCAAGTCGCAGCGTCGTGCCGTCGTCGTCGAGATGCAGCCGCGCATCGTCTACGGCGAATATCTGCTGCTTGCCGCTATCGGACTGCTGCTTGCGTCGGTGATCGGCAAGCTGTTCTTCGCCACGTCGCTGCTCTTCCTGCTGTCCGGCATCCTCTACAACGTCGAGCCGATCCGGGCGAAGGACAAGCCCTATCTCGATGTGCTGACGGAATGCCTCAACAATCCGATCCGCTTCCTGCTCGGCTGGGCGATCGTCGATCAGGTGACCTTGCCGCCGGTCAGCGTGCTTGCGGCTTACTGGATGGCAGGCGCCTTCCTGATGGCGGCCAAGCGGCTCGGGGAATATCGCGACATCGCCGCGAATGCCGGGGTCGCGGTCCTGAAGAAATACAGGCGGTCGTTCGAGTACTACACCGAGGAGAGCCTGACCGTTTCCTGTTTCGTCTACGCGATGATGACGGCGTTTCTGCTCGGCGTTTTCCTGGTGAAGTACCGGGTGGAATACATCCTCGTCTTTCCGTTTATCAGCGGCCTCTTCGCCGTCTATCTCTGGCTCGCCACGCGCCCCGGATCGGTGGTGCAGCGGCCGGAAAGGCTGTTTCATTCGCGCCGGCTGGACGTCATGCTGACCTTGACCGTCGTCGTCTTCCTGTTTGCGAGTTTCGTCAACGTGCCGATGCTGGACTTCATGGCCGCCTCGTTCCTCGTGCCGATATCGTCGCTGCAATGACCGGTTCGACGCTGCCAAATGGGCTCGTGCATTGGGATCGAGTACGCCTCGTGGTGTTCGATCTCGACGGGACGCTGTACGACCAGCGGCGGCTCAGGGCGCGAATGCTGCTTCGGCTGGTTGCGGATGCGGCGCGCAGGCGCAGCCTTGGCACCATCCGCATCCTGCGCGCCTTTCGCGACTGCCGGGAGGAACTGGGCGATGCGTTGGCGACCGATGTGGCCGAGCGGCAATACGAACTGACCGCGGATCGGTGCGGGCGGTCGCCGGAGACCGTCAGGAAAACCGTCGAGGAATGGATCGAACGGCGTCCGCTCGATCTCCTTCCTGCCTGCCGGTGCCGCGGTGTCGAGCGGGTGTTTGCCGGCCTTGGGGCTCAGGGAAAGACGATTGCCGTTTTGTCTGACTATCCGGCTTCAGAGAAACTGAAGGCGCTTGGCCTTGGCGCCAACATCGTCGTTTCCGCGATGGATCCGGAAGTCGGCGTTCTGAAGCCGCATCCGGCCGGTCTTGCCCATGTGCTTGCCTGTGCGCAGGTGCCGGCGGAGCAGGCGATCATGATTGGCGACCGGGTGGAGCGCGACTGGGCGGTGGCGCAGAGCCACGGCATGCGCGCCCTCATCCGCAGC
The DNA here is from genome assembly GCF_050435225.1 of Ensifer sp. LBL. NCBI lineage: Bacteria > Pseudomonadati > Pseudomonadota > Alphaproteobacteria > Hyphomicrobiales > Rhizobiaceae > Ensifer > Ensifer sp. LBL. The sequence continues at coordinate 164,553 of NZ_JBNDJY010000004.1, forward strand.
GCAAGGCCGATTGCCGGCGTCGATACGTTTCGCAGTTATGACGACGAGATCTTCTGGCCGGTGACGGAGCCGCTGCCGATGGGCGCGCCGGCTCCAGCGCCCCGCTCGCTCACGATATCATCTTGAGCAGCCAGAGCGCGCCCTGTTTGAGCGGCGCGCGGTGCGGGCTCTTTGCGGTGACGGCGGAGGCGACCTTCGCGCTCTGCCGATACCAATCGTAACTCTCCTGCAGCATGGCTTCGTTGGAGTATTTCGGCCGCCAGCCCATGGCAAGCAGAGGCTCGACGTCGAAGTAGCATTCCTTGTGGTAGGTAAGATAGTGCCACGGCACCAGCGGCGAGACCCTCAGCCAATGCAGCGCCCGGAGCGTGTTGATGGTGGCGGCAGTCGGCAGGCTCCGGACCTTCGAAGTGCTGCCGGCATAGCGGATCAGGGCCTCCAGGTCGTGACGCAGCGTGCCGAAGCGGTCGGTACCGACATTGTAGGTGCCGCTCCGGCCGGCCTTGAGTGCCAGCATGTAGAAATCCATGAGATCATGGGCGTGGACGAACTGGAACTTGATGTTGCCGGAGCCGATGACATAGACGGCGCGGTTTTCGCTGATCCACTCGAAGAGGATCTGGAAGATGCCGAGCCGGCCGCCGCCAAGGGTCGCACGGGGGCGGATGGTGATCAGCGTCATATCTGCGGCCGCGCAGATGGCTTCGGCTACCTCTTCGCCGGCGCGCTTCGATTTGCCATAGGGCTCCACCGGACGAAGCGGGGTCGCCGCGGTAATCGGGCCGGACGGCGGGATGCCGTAGGCGGCGGTCGAGCTGACATGGATCAGCGACCGTACGCCCGCTTTTGCGGCTTCCTCGCAGACGATGCGGGTCCCCTCGACATTGACGTTCCAGTAGTCGCGCCCCGCATCCGTCTGCGCCACCAGCGCCGCATTGTGGTGAACGACGTCGACGTCGCGCATGGCGGCGCGCACGCCGTCGCGGTCGAGCACGGAGCAATTGACGAACTCGATATCGGCCGGGCGGGAGCGATCCTCCCAGAGGTCGAGCACCCGCACCTCGTCGCCGTGTTCGCGCAACCGTCGTGCTGCGAGGTTGCCGATGAAGCCCGATCCGCCGGTGATGAGATGTCGCATATGTCCCTCCAGCCCTGTCTGCGGGAATTCTCCGATCAGATCGCCCGATCCTCGAGCGCGCGTGTGACGTTGCGATGCGCGACGGCCATCACCGTTCCTTGCGGATTGACGACCGTCGGGCCGCACAGAAGCGAAGCGTCGGCGATGTAGAGATTGTTGGCGCCATGCACGCGCCCGAACGAACTCGCCGCGCATTTTTCGGCATCCTCGCCCATCGGGCAGGAGGAGAAGAGGTGAAGTGCGGTGGCGTTTGCCTGCTTCGGAGGAAGCGTTTCGGGAAGCTTGGCGATATCGGCCAGCGATTTCAGCACGGGATAGCCCGGAATGCTCGGATAGACCGCAAGGGCGCCGGCGGCAAAGAGAACCTCCGCGAGGCGTGCAAGACCGACGGCCAGCTCCTTCAGGTCCGAAGGTTGAAGGCCGACCCGCACCAGGGGATCGCGAAAGCCGGGCAGGGATCTCACCTTGCCGGATCCGCCGGTGCTCTGCACGTAGTAGATCGCCATGCGCCGCCAGTCCCGATCGACCGCGTCGATCATCTCCGGATGCGCCGCCATGGCAAGCGCCAGGGCCGGCCGCTTGCTCATCGAGCAGCCCATGCTGAAGCGCGGGTCGAATTCCTTGATCTGGTGGACAGGCTCGAGCTCGCCAGGGGTGTTGAGCTCGTCGGGGAAGACCGCCACCACCTTCAGCATCGGATGGAAGCGCAGGCTGTCGCCGACGTGGCGGGTGATGCCGGAGCGGCGCAGCAGCCACGGGGTCTGCACCGCGCCGCCGGCAACGATGACGGTTTTTGCCTTCAGCTCGATCTGGCGTGTGCCTCCCGCCCCCTTGCTGCGCGCATGCACGGTCCATTGCCCGTTCGCATGGGTAAGCTTTGTCGCGCAGGTATCGGCCAGCAGCATGCCGCCGGCATCAAGAAAGCGCGGCACGAAGGTTGCCGACATCGATTGCTTGCGGCCCGGAGATCCGCCGGCCCCGGCGGCGGCGTAGGCGTAGAGGCGCGGCACTTCGAGGGAAGACCAGCCGAGCCGCTGCGCACCCTCGTCGAGCCGTGTCGATAGCTGCGGTGCGGGGCCGGGCAGGTATTCGACCCTGGCGACCGCCTCGCAGGCATCGAAATGCGGGGCCAGCGCTTCAAGCGTCAGCGCCTCGACCCGATAGTCGCGGCTCCAGCGGTCGAGCACCGCCTGCGGCGTGCGGTGGTAGAGGCCGCGGTTGATCTCGCTGCCGCCGCCGACGCAGCAGCCTTCGACATAGGCGATCTTGGTAGCGCCGAAGCCGATGTTGATGCCGGCGTTGCGGTACTTCTGAAGGATCTCCTCGCGGGAGAAATGCGGCGCAGACTCTAGCGCCAGATGCGGGCCTTCCTCGATCATCAGCACGGACTTTCCCGCTTCCGCGCAACGGGTGGCGGTCACCGCGCCGCCCGGGCCGGAGCCGATGACGATGATGTCGGGGGCGAGCCTCTCAGGGGCCAGCCGGCGCTCCGGTTGCGACAGGTTCATGCTGGTAATCCTGGCCGTAAAGGTCTGAGTAAATACAGAATAATGCCAATGACATATGGAACTCGACGAAGCGCCGCCGGAACTCGAGGCGGGATTGCCGCCATTTGTCGAGTTCGGCCAGTCGGTCGTCGAGCGAAAGCTGATGAAAGAACTTGCCTCTGCGCAGCAGCGGCCAGGCATTGAAAAGAAGCACGAGACTATGGAAGGGCGGGCGCAGATAGTCGGGCATCTGACGATGAACTTTCAGCAGGAACTCTGCCGCACGGACGCCCAGGGCGCCGCGGCTGTCATCGGTCGCGCCGCGTTCATGGGCGATCGTCTCGCCGAGCGCCAGGATGGCCTGCTGAAAGTGCTGCGACATGGCCCGAGCCCCGTTATCAAGCCGACCCCTCGTAAGGAGCCTGACGCTGTTTTGATGAATACGGTTGTCTGCTCTTTACTGCCTGTATTTCTAGCTGCTCTTATAAGCAAAAGCTACTAAAACGTTGTTTTCGGCCAGGCGACGACCGTCTGTGCGCCAGTCGCCGGACGTCGCTCGATGCGAAAGGCACGGCATGAGACGCCTTCTGGATATGAGCTTTGTTCGCTATTTCGCCTGCGGCTGCATCGCGGCGAGCCTGCAGGTGGCCACGCTCGCCGCGCTGGTCGAGACGGCGCGGCTCGAACCGGTCTATGCGTCCACCATCGCCTTCTACTTTGCCGTCGTCGTCAACTATTTCCTGCAGCGGCGTTTCACCTTCCGATCCGACGAACCGCACCTGAAAGCGTTGCCGAAGTTCTTGGCTGTATCGACCTTCGGGGCCGGAATAAACGCGGTCGCCTTCACGCTGCTATCGGCCGTCATGCACTATGTCGTTGCCCAGGCGCTGGCGCTGCTCCTGGTCTTTTCGGTGAACTATGCGCTGAGCCGGACGCTGATCTTTCGCGCCGGCAGCGCGGGGGAAGGGCGCGGCACGGAGCCGGCCCGTGCGGCGGGGCGAGCCTCATCGGGCAAATAGAAACGCCGCGCCCGGGGGCGCGGCGTCGTTGAGAGCGCGGTCTTGTGCGATGAAGCCGACCGCTTGGCCTACGCCACCTGCATGGCGCCGGGGCCGGGGATGGCCTTCGGCGGTACCTTGCCCATGATGATCATGCCGAGCACCTCGTCCTTGGTGACATCCTCGGTGCGGGCCTGGCCGACGACTTGGCCGTTCTTCATCACCGACACGCGATCGGCGAGGTCGAAGACGTCGTGGATGTCGTGGCTGATCAGGAAGATGCCGATGCCTTCGCGCTTCAGCTGCTTGATGAGGTCGCCGACCTGGGCAGTCTCCTGCGGCCCAAGGGCTGCCGTCGGCTCGTCCATGATCAGGATGCGGGCGTCGAAGAGGATCGCGCGCGCGATCGCCACCGACTGCCGCTGGCCGCCGGAGAGTGCCTTCACCGGCTCCTTGAAGCGCTGGAAGTTGGGATTGAGGCGTCCCATGACCTCGCGGGCCTTGGCCTCCATCGCCACGTCGTCGAGCGTACCCCACGGGGTGCGGAGCTCTCGGCCGAGATAGAGGTTGGCGGCGGCGTCGACGTTGTCGGCGACGGCGAGCGTCTGGTAGATCGTCTCGATGCCGTATTTCTTGGCGTCGCGCGGGTTGTTGATGTCGGCGGCCTCGCCATTGATCAGGATCTCGCCGGCATCGCGCTTGTAGGCGCCCGAAAGGATCTTGATCAGGGTCGACTTGCCGGCGCCGTTGTGGCCGAGCAGGGCCACGACTTCGCCGGGGTAGAGATCGACGGAGGCGTTGTCCACCGCGTGGATGCCGCCGAAGGAGATGGAAATGTTCTTCATTTCCACAAGCGGAGTGCGTTGGTCTTTCATGGATCGTACTCCTTACTTGGCGCGGGCGCGGTAGACGGTGTCGAGCCAGACGGCGACGACGAGGACCACGCCGACGACGATGCGCTGGAACGGACTGTCGATCCCCAGGAGCACCATGCCCGACTGCAGGGATTGCATGACGAGCGCACCGATCATGGCGCCGGCGATCGTGCCGACGCCGCCGGCAAGCGAGGTGCCGCCGATGACGGCTGCGGCGATCGTATAGAGCTCGTCGAGTTCGCCTTGCGCGTTGGTCGCGGCATTGAGGCGGGCGGTCGAGATCGCCGCGGCGATGGCGCAGAGGATGCCCATCAGCGTGAAGATCTTGACGGTAACCCAGCGGGTCTTGATGCCGGCGAGTTCGGCCGCCTCGGGGTTGCCGCCGAGCGCAAAGACATAGCGGCCGAAACGCAGGCGGGTGGCGATGAAGGTCATGACGATGCCGACGGCGATCGCCATCAGCACCGGTATGGCGATGCCGTGCGAGATCATGAGGCCGCCGTCCGGCCAGGCGATGCCGTTGGCGTCGGCATATTTGCGGGCGATGTTGGTCGGCCAATAGTAGCTGTTGGCAACCGCGATCGCGCCGAGCACCAGGATACAGCCGAGGATCGCCAGGAAGTACTCCGCCCAGACGGGGCGCAGCGGGAAGCGGAAGCGCTTGCGCTGCTTGCGCGAATTGAGGATGGCGGCAACGATGGCGATGCAGGCGAGGATGCCGACGATCCAGCTGGCCGTTGCGCCGATCGAGCCTTCTGTGCCGCCGCCCATCAGGCGGAAGGTGGCGTTCATCGGTGCGACCGTCTGGCCGCTGGTGACGAACCAGGTGGCGCCGCGCCAGACGAGCAGGCCGCCGAGCGTGACGATGAAGGCGGGCACATTGAGGAAGGCGACGATCGAGCCCTGCAGCGCGCCGATGGCGGCGCCGACGGCGATGCCGCTCAGAAGGGTGATGATCCAGATGGCCGGGTGTTCGAGGCCGAGATATTGCGGCAGGAACTTCGCCTGCATGACCCCCATGACCATGCCGCAGAAGCCGAGCACGGAGCCGACGGAGAGGTCGATGTTGCGGGTGACGATGATCAGCACCATGCCGGTCGCCATCACGGCGACAGAGGAGGTCTGAACCGTCAGATTCCAAAGGTTGCGTGGCGTCAGGAACAGCCCGCCGGTCATGATCTGGAAGCCGACCCAGATGATGACGAGCGCGCCGACCATGCCGAGCAGCCGGGTGTCGATCTCGGTGGCGCGGAAGAAACGTTTTACCGGGTTTTCGTCCGCTGTACGGGCGCGATTTGTCTGTGCGCCCTTTGTGTTGCCTTGTGTGATGTCGGCCATGGACGTGCCTTCCCCCCACTTATGTTGTTGATGTCATCGCGTCAGTGGCACCAAGAGCCCCAATTGGACGCGACAAGTCCGGTGCGACGGCAGAAACCGAGCCTGCGTGCTGATTGTTGAGGTCGCGGAAGCGGTATTGTCCGCCGCGTCCGCACCTTGCGCAAGCGCCGCAACGGGTTGCGTTGCGGCGCTTGTCTTTTGTCAGCGCTCAGTTCTGCTGGTGCGGCTTATTTGCAGGCCGCGACGTCGCCCTTGACGCCCTGGCAGGCTTCAGCCTTGGAGATCCAGCCCGCGTCGATGACGACGTTCAGGTTGTCCTTGGTGATCGGCAGGGGAGCCAGGAAGACCGACTGCATGGCGACGCCCTTCGGGCCGCCGTTAAAGGTGGTGACGCCAGAGACTTCTTCCATCTTCTTGCCGCCGGCAAGTTCGACGGCGACTTCTGCGGCGCGCTTGCCGAGCTCGCGCGAGTCCTTCCAGACCGAAACGGTCTGCGTGCCGAGCGCAACGCGGTTCAGAGCCGCCTTGTCTGCGTCCTGGCCGGAGACCGGAACGGAGCCAGCCAGCCCTTGAGCGTCGAGGGCAGCGATTGCGCCGCCTGCGGTGCCATCGTTGGAGGCGACGACCGCATCGACCTTGTTGTCGTTGGCGGTCAGGAACTGCTCCATGTTCTTCTGGGCGTTTTCAGGCTTCCAGCCGTCGGTATAGGCTTCGCCGACATTCTTGATCTTGCCGGCGTCGACGGCTTCCTTCAGCACTTCCATCTGTCCGGAGAAGAGGAAGTCGGCGTTCGGGTCGGAAGACGAGCCCTTGATGAAGACGTAGTTGCCTTCCGGCTTCACCTTGAACACTTCGCGGGCCTGCATGCGGCCGACTTCCTTGTTGTCGAAGGTGATGTAGAAGGCCGCCGGGTTTTCGATCAGGCGGTCGTAGCCGACGACCGGAATGCCTTCGGCAGCGGCCTTTTCGATTGCCGGGCCGATGGCGTCGCTGTCCTGGGCAAGCACGATCAGTGCATTGGCGCCCTGGGCGATCAGCGATTCGATGTCGGTCAGCTGCTTGGCGGCGGACGACTGTGCGTCAGCGGAGATGTACTTGTCGCCCGAGGCTTCGAGGGCTGCCTTGATGGCGGCTTCGTCGGTTTTCCAGCGCTCTTCCTGGAAGTTGGACCAGGAAACGCCGACGACCAGGTCCTTTGCCTGGGCAACGGAATGCAGGGAAACGATGACGGCAACGCCTGCCATCAGCTTCAAAACGGATTTCATTTCATCCTCCCGAGTGAGGGCCGGCCGAGCGTGCGAACCTCCCGCACCATCCTCTGCCAGCCTTAGACGCTGTCGTAGATCGTGCCGCTACACCGTGCGGAATTATTTTCTCGACAGTCGAGAAAATGAATGTCATGGATTTTTGAGGCTGTCAACACGGCGTGAAAGCGTCGGTTGCGGCATCAACAAGGTGCTCCGCGAGCGGTCGTGTCCGATGTTTCTCGACCGTCCCGAAAATCGGTGCCACAAGGCTGTCGACAAGGTGTTCGGCGCCTTGTCTTGCCGGTCAACAGATGCTTTGGGAGGGGCATGTGTTCGAAGGATCCGCCGCTGACAGGGACGTCTCATGCTGACCAAGTCCAGCACTGAGCTCGTGCGTCAGCAAAACAGCGCGTTGGTCCTTGCGGCGCTCCGGCGGTCCGGCAATCTTTCCCATACGGAAATCTCTTCCGAGACCGGGCTTGCCTCGGCGACCGTTTCGGCGATCACCGCGGAGCTGGAAAAGGCCGGCGTGCTCGCCAAGGCCGAGCAGCAGGTCCAGGGCGGGCGCGGGCGGCCACGGGTGCTGTTCACGCCACGCCGCGATCACGGCCATCTGATCGTCGTCCGGATCTCGTCCGACATCGTGCAATATTCGCTGGTCGATTACGGCGGCACGTTGCTCGACCGCTTCGACGAGACCCGAAACCACGATGAGCGCGGTACCGCCCCTTTCGCCCGGGCATTCGTCGATGCGCTCGAGCGCCTGTTGCAACGGTCGAGACTGGAGCGCAGCCAGGTGCTGGCCGTCTCGATCAGCAGCAAGGGCCTGGTGGACGGCGCGTCCGCGCGGCTCCTGTGGTCGCCGGTGTTCGGACGGGAGGAGCTCGATTTCGCCGCGCTGCTCGCGCCGGACTGGCGGGCGAAGGTCATGCTCAGCAACGAAACCCTTCTGGTCGCCCAAGCACTTGCCGCCCAGGCCGAGCGCAAGCCGGAGAGTGGCTTCAGGGCGCTTGCGGCGATCTCGCTCGGGCACAGCATCGGGCTCGGGGTCGCGCGCAAGAGCCAGAGCGGCGAGATGGACGTCAGCGCGCCGAATTTCGGCCACATGCTGCACATGCCGTCGGCGGGCCTTTGCCGCTGCGGCGCCTATGGCTGCATAGAGGCGGCGGCCGGCTTCTACGGTATCCTGCGCGCGGCCTTCGAAGTGCCGGCCGATACCATTCCCGCCAAGTTCGTACCGGTAACGGAACTCGACAAGATCGCCGCCAGCGCCCGGCAGGGCCACCGCATGGCCGGCTACGCCTTTCGCCAGGCGGGCATCGCGCTCGGCAACGGCATCTCGCGCATGTTGAGCCTCTATGAGCGCATGCCCGTCCATGTCACCGGACCGGGCCTCCGCTACTTCGATCTGATGCTGCCGGGGATCGAGGAGGGGCTCGCCCAATCGATGCAGATCCGGCTTCAGGGGGCGCCGGAAATCACGGTCGTTGCCGACGAGCAGCGCCTGGTTTTCGAGGGGCACCTGGCACGGGCGCTCGGCGCGATCGATGGCGATACCGCCAGCGTCGGCGCATCCGCGATGCACGGTTGAGGCGAATTTTCGACGCAACCATTTTTGGGGTTGTGTCGAAGGTGAACAATTCCAGCGATGCAATTTACAGTTATTTAGCGACTCCTTGTCAAGGTGAGCCTGACGCGGGAGACGGTTATGTTTTCAGTGATTGCATGCATACGCGACGATCATGACTGGCGCCTCATCCTGGTTGCCGCGATCGTCTGCCTGGCAGGCAGCGTCGCGACGATGCTGCTCCTGTTGCGCGCGCAGCGAAGCGAAGGCAGCCAACGCGGTTTGTGGATCGCGGCCAGCGGCTTTGCCTGCGGTATCGGCGTCTGGTCCACCCATTTCATCGCCATGCTCGCCTATGATGGCGGCGTTCCCGTCGCCTATGGCGCCTGGGGCACGCTCCTCTCGGTGGCCGTGGCGATCGCAGCGTCCTGGCTCGCCTTTGCGATCGGCCTTGGCGGGCGCTCGCATCTTTCGATGACCTGCGGCGGCCTGCTGCTCGGCACCGGCATTGCGGCGATGCACTTTACCGGCATGCGGGCGATCGAGATCCAGGGGCATATTTCTTACGATCCCGAATCGACGGTCTCCGCCGTGCTCGCCGGGACGATGCTGGCCGGGGCCGCGCTCTACGCCTTTCAGCTCTTGCGTGGCGTGCGGCGCATGGTCGTCGCGTCGCTGCTTCTGGTCGTCGGCATCTGCGTGTTGCATTTCACCTCGATGAGCGGCATCACGCTGGTGCCCGAGACCGATGTCGCCGTTGCCGAGACCATCCATCCCGCCTGGCTTGCGGGCGGCGTCATTGCCGCTTCGACCACATTGATCGTGCTCGCCTTCGGCGCGCTCTTTCTCGACCGGCACCTGACGGATCTGCGTGGGCTCGCCAATGCATCGCTTGAAGGCATGGCGATCGTCTTCGACGGCGTGATCGTGGACGCCAACGAGCGCTTCGCGGGCCTGACAGGCCGCAAGCTGTCGGAGCTCTCCGGGCGGTCTCCGGCGGATATCTTCGTTTTCGGCGAAGAGGGATTGGACGCCCACAGGCACGGCGATGGTCCGGGCGAAATCGATCTTCTGAACGCGGAAGGCCGCACCATTCCGGTGGAGTTCATGTGCCGGACGATCGAATATCGCGGCCGGGAGTGCGACGTGATCTTCGTGCGCGACCTTAGGGCGCGCAAGGAAGCCGAGCGCACGATCGAACATCTCGCCCATCATGACGCGCTGACGGATCTGCCGAACCGCGCCTTCTTCGACCGCAGGCTGGCCCAGACGCTGGCGGCGGCGGCTGCGAGAAACGAGGAGCTGGCGATCCTCTGCCTCGACCTCGACCGCTTCAAGGCGGTCAACGACATCTTCGGCCACGGCGAGGGCGACCGCATCCTGAGGAAGGTCGCCGATATCCTGCGGGCGGCCGTCGGCGAGCAGGATACGATCGCCCGGCTCGGCGGCGACGAATTTGCGATCATCCAGGTGGGCGGCAGGGAGCCGGAGGCGGCGCGGCAGCTGACGGACCGGATCCTCGCGCTGTTTGCCGCCGAGATGGACACCAATCGCGACCCGACCGCCGTCGGCGTCAGCATCGGGGCTGCGATCTTTCCGGCCGACGGGCAGACGGCGGACCAGTTGCGCAACAATGCTGACACGGCGCTCTACCGCGCCAAGCAGAGCGGCAAGGGCATCGCCTGCTTCTTCGACCGGGAGATGGACGAGGCAGTCCGCACCCGCCGCCAGATCGAAAACGACCTGCGCCATGCAGTGCTTCGCCGGCAGTTCTTCCTCGAATACCAGCCGCTGGTCGAGGTCCAGAGCGACCGGGTCATCGGCTATGAGGCGCTTCTGCGCTGGGAGCATCCGCAGCGCGGGCTGATTGGCCCGGATGTCTTCATCCCGATCGCCGAGGAGAGCGGTTCGATCATCCAGATCGGCGAATGGGTGCTGGAGCAGGCTTGCACGGAAGCGGCGAAGTGGAACGAACCCCTGCCGATTTCCGTCAACATTTCGCCCGTGCAGTTCCTCTTGCCCAATCTTTTTGACCAGGTTGCGAACATCCTGCGCCGCACCGGCCTTGATCCCTGGCGGCTCGAGCTCGAGATCACCGAGGCGGCGCTGATGCACAATCGCGAGGACGTGCTGGCGGTTCTGGTGCGTCTGCGGGTGCTTGGCGTGCGGATCGTCATGGACGATTTCGGCACCGGCCATTCGTCGCTCAGCAACCTGCAGACCTTCCCCTTCGACAAGCTGAAGATCGACTGCAGCTTCACGGCGGCGCTCGAAAAGGACCCTTCGGCGCAGGCGATCGTCAGGGCGATCATCGCGCTTGGCCACAGCCTCAGGCTTGCGGTGGTCACCGAGGGCGTCGAAACCGAACGGCAAAGACAGATCCTCGCGGAGGAGGGCTGCCTGCAGATACAGGGCTTCCTCTCCGGTAGGCCGGGGGCCGCCCCCAGTACCGGCCAGGAAACCGCGCGCTGGGAGAAGGTGCCGGCGCGCGCCGACGGCTGAAGCGGCTACGACCGGGCAGTGTGGCCACGAAAAAAAGCCGGACATAGGGTGCCCGGCCTTTTCAGTTAATCGTGCCGAAGGCTCAGGCGACGCTGATCTGGCGCTTCTCGACGACGGACTTCACAGCCGCATCGGCAAGTGCGAGGGCCGCGAGGCCGTCCTTGCCCGATGGCGTGATTTCCGCGCCCTTTTCGATTGCGGCGATGAAGCTCTCGATCTCGTTGGCATAGGCTTCGGTGTAGCGGGTCATGAAGAAATCGTGCAGCGGCGGGCGGGTGTAACCGTCGCCATTGGCGATCTCGATCGAGACCGGGCGCTGGTTTTCGGCCGAAGCCACGCCCTTCGAACCGTGCACTTCGATGCGCTGGTCGTAGCCGTAGGTGGCGCGACGGGAATTGGAGATGATCGCCTGCTTGCCGGACGCCGTCTGCAGGATGACCGAGACGCTGTCATAGTCGCCGGCTTCGCCGATCGCCTTGTCGACGAGGACGGCAGCGGTTGCCGCCACCGAGACCGGCTCTTCGCCGAGCAGGAAACGGGCCATGTCGAAGTCGTGGATGGTCATGTCGCGGAAGATGCCGCCCGAACGCTTGATATAGTCGACCGGCGGGGCGCCCGGATCGCGCGAGGTGATCGTCACCATTTCGACATCGCCGATCTTGCCGGCGTCGATCGCCTTCTTCACGGCCATGAAATGCGGGTCGAAGCGGCGGTTGAAGCCGACCATCAGCTTGGCCTTGGTCTCGCTCACGACCTTGAGGCAGGCCTTGACGCGCTCGGCGTCGAGATCGACGGGCTTTTCGCAGAAGATCGCCTTGCCGGCGCGGGCGAAGCGTTCGATCAGGTCGGCATGGGTATCGGTCGGCGTGCAGATGACGACGGCGTCGATGTCCTTCGCCGCTTCGATCGCTTCGATGGTGCGGACCTCGCAGCCATACTGCTTGGCGATGGCATCGGCGGCGGCGGGGAAGGCATCGGCGACGGCAACAAGCACAGCGTCCGGATTGCCGCTGACGGCTTTCGCGTGAACCTTGCCGATGCGGCCGGCGCCCAGAAGACCAAATCTGACTGTCATCTCTGTTTCTCTCGAATTCCGGTTCGCGACCGGGAAGGGGCGTGATGATCGGCGCTCATCGCGCAAAGGCGCCGCGGAACGCTGCTTCCGCGAATGGTTTGCAGAATTGCCACGAAAGACCGCGCGTTGGAACGCTGCGCTCAGCACCTCTCCCTTGATACCTCCATTTCCACTCGGTCACTTCTTTATTTGGAACGAAGTCTCCGATGTGGATTATTTCGGAATTTTTATTCCATTTTTATTGTGTCCGTCAAGGGGAGTCGGAGGCCATGGCCTTGCCGTCCGCGACGAATTTCCCCTAAATGGGACGCACGCGACAAGGCCACCAGAGGACAGAATGCTCAAATTCATCGATCCGGACCATCCCTTCTACCGCCCACTGTGGATCCGTCTGCTGATCGTGGGCTTCTGCGGAGTCTGGACAGTGGTCGAATTCCTGGGCGAGCAAACGATGTGGGGGATGATTTTCCTCGCGGTCACCGCCTATGCCTCGGCGGCGCTCCTGGTTTTCTACAAGCCGAGCGAGAAGGGCATCGAGAAGGCCGGGGACGAGGGGCAAGGCAAGGGCGACGGGAGCGACCCTGCCGGCTGAGGCTCACGGCGCCGGGCTGATGGCGCGCATCTGCTTTGCGGCTTCGTCGATCAGCATGTTGGCGAGCTTCATGCGCACGGTGGCATTGGCGCGGAAGGCGGCCGGTAGCCGGTCCGGGTGGTTCAGGGCCGCGAAGGCCCGCCGTTTTGCCGCAAGGGTCATCTGCGTTTCGCCGTCGACAAGCGCCAGTTCCTCGGCCACGTCTGCAAGCGTCGTACGGCTAAGATAATCCGGCATGACCGGTGGAGGCGGCGGCTCCACGAAAGACGCATCGAGATAGGCGCGCTCGACGGCGCCGAAGGCAGCCGAGCGGGCGCTTTCGGCCGCAAAGGCGTTGTCGAATGCCGGGGCGTAAGGCGTGGCGACGCGCGTCGCTTCGGCCGGTGCCGGTTCGATATCCTCTTCCGATTTCAGCCGCTCGAGCACCGACTGAAAGACTGACATTCCAAACATGACGTCTCCGATCGCGGCGCACCATGGCAGGCGGAGATTATCCCGGGCTGATCAGACTGATCATGCCAGGGCTGATCAGGCGCGGCCCTGCTTGAGGATCAGGTCGTAGAGCAGCTTGGCGCTCGGCGGCAGCGCGCGTCCCTCGGCGGTGATCAGCCCATAGGGTTTGATTCGGATCGGGATTTCGGTCTTCAGGATGCGGATTTCGCCGGCCGGCGTGCCGTTGCCGGCAATCAGGTTGGCGACGTCGAGCGCCACCGGTGCAATTGCGTTTGTGTTGCGCACCATCGACAGCGTCAGGATGATCGAGGAGGTGTTGATCACCGTCGCCGGCAGTCTCACCCCGGCCGCCACGAAACTGTCTTCGACCGCGCGTCTCAGAAGGGTGCCTGGCGGCTGGAATACCCAGTCATAGGAGGGCAGGTCCTCGGCGACGACCATGGGCTTGTCGAGCAGCGGATGGCCGTCGCGCACGATCAGGCAGACCTCCTCGTAGCCGATCTCTACCATGTTGAAGAGCCGCGGCGGCTGGTCGTCGGGGATGCGGCCGATGATGAAGTCGTGCCGGGCGGCGAGCAGTTCCCTGGCCAGCACGTTGCTGTTTTCGATCTGGACGTTGATCTCGATGCCGGGATAGGCGGTCATCACCTGGCGGATGGCGGGCACCGCGAGGTTGAGCGCCGGGCCCGTGACAGAGCCGAGCGAGACCGAACCGCCGCTGCCGGTCTTCAGCTCGTTGATCTCGCGCGATGCCTCCCGCAACTCCAGAAAGATGCTGCGCGCGCGCCGCGCCAGCGCTTCGCCATAGGGCGTCAACAGGACGCCGCGGGCGACGCGTTCGCACACTGGCGCCTTCAGCATGGTCTCGATTTCCGAGAGCATGCGCGATGCTGCCGGTTGCGAGATGCCGAGGGCGTCGGCGGCGGCGCTGATACGGCGGTGATCGTCGATCGCGAGAATCAGGCGGAGGTGGCTGATCTTCAGGCCCGAGCGGAAAAGCGTCGAATCGACGAGTTCGCCGGCGGTGCTCGGTTTCTGATCGCGCATTTCAACCTCCGCGTTTTTTTATTTGGTTTTCAGGGATTTTCAAAAATCACACTGTTTGCGCTCGATATATCATTTTTGGTATGTATTCAAAGCAATATTGTATTTGACAGTTATATGGTTTCATTCCAGTTTTTGCTTATGTGCCAGCGCATGTAGGAGCATGCGAGGCGGGGAGGCCTCTCCTTCACCTTGACCGCAGCCGGAGACGAAGATCTCGGGCGGCGGATTGCTGCGCATAGACGGAAAGGCTCTCGCCTGCCGGCTTCAACTTTTTTGGGAGAGAACTGATGAAATTGATGACTTCGCTTCTCGCAGCCGCCGCGATTTCGATCGCGTCCTTCGCTGCACCGGCATTTGCGCAGGACAAGGGCACCGTCGGCATTTCCATGCCGACGAAGACGTCGACCCGCTGGATTTCCGACGGCGAGACCATGGAGAAGCTGTTCAAGGAAGCGGGCTACACGCCGGACCTGCAGTTTGCTGACGACGACATCCCGAACCAGCTTGCCCAGATCGAGAACATGGTGACCAAGGGCGCCAAGGTTCTCGTCATCGGCGCCATCGACGGCACGACGCTCTCCGACATCCTGCAGAAGGCACACGACGCCGGCGTCAAGGTGATCGCCTATGACCGCCTGATCCGCGACTCGGGCAATGTCGACTACTACGCCACCTTCGACAACTTCCAGGTCGGCGTGCAGCAGGCAACCTCGCTCGTCCAGGGCCTCAAGCTCGACGGCGCAACCGAGCCGAAGAACATCGAGCTCTTTGGTGGTTCGCCTGACGATAACAACGCCTTCTTCTTCTACGATGGCGCGATGTCGGTTCTGCAGCCGCTGATCGACAGCAAGAAGATCGTCGTCAAGTCCGGCCAGAAGGGCATGGACCAGGTCGGCACGCTGCGTTGGGACGGTGCCGTTGCCCAGGCCCGCATGGAAAACCTGCTGTCGTCGAACTACACCGACGCCAAGGTCGATGGCGTTCTGTCGCCTTATGACGGCCTGTCGATCGGCATCATCTCGGCGCTGAAGGGCGTCGGTTACGGCTCGGGCGACATGGCGATGCCTGCCGTCACCGGTCAGGACGCCGAACTGCCGTCGGTCAAGTCGATCCTTGCCGGCGAACAGTATTCGTCGATCTTCAAGGACACGCGCGAACTCGCCAAGGTCACCGTCGGCATGGTCAACGCGATCATGGAAGGCAAGGAGCCGGAAGTGAACGACACCAAGACCTATGACAACGGCGTCAAGGTCGTACCGTCCTACCTCTTGAAGCCGGTTGCCGTCGACAAGTCCAACATCAAGGACGTGCTGGTTTCCTCCGGTTACTACACCGAAGACCAGATCAACAACTGATCTTTTTGAGCGTGAGGGCCCGTGCATGCGCGCGGGCCCTTTTATCCAGATGACGGAGCCGGTACTCTCTTCAAAGACTGCCGCTGGAATGACTGAACATGGACAATATCATTCTTGAAATGCGGGGCATCACCAAGACGTTTCCGGGCGTCAAGGCGCTGGACAATGTCAGCTTCAAGGTCCGCGAAGGCGAGATCCACGCGCTCGTCGGCGAAAACGGCGCCGGCAAGTCGACGCTGATGAAGGTGCTGAGCGGCGTCTATCCCGCCGGCACCTATGACGGCGAGATCCACTATGGCGGCGAAGCCCGCCGCTTCTCGACGATTTCCGACAGCGAAGACCTGGGCATCATCATCATCCACCAGGAACTGGCACTGGTGCCGCTGCTGTCGATCGCCGAGAACATTTTCCTCGGCAACGAGATCGCCAGCAACGGTGTGATCCACTGGCCGCAAACCTTCGCCCGCACACAGGAACTCTTGAAGAAGGTGGGCCTCAGCGAGAGCCCGGCGACGCTGATCACCGACATCGGCGTCGGCAAGCAGCAGCTGGTCGAGATCGCCAAGGCGCTGTCGAAGAAGGTGCGGCTCTTGATCCTCGACGAGCCGACCGCCTCGCTCAACGAAACCGACTCCGATGCGCTTTTGAAGCTGCTGATGGAGTTTCGCACCCAGGGCATGACCTCGATCATCATCTCGCACAAGCTGAACGAGATCCGGAAGGTCGCCGACCAGATCACCATCCTGCGCGACGGCGGCACGGTCGAAACGCTCGACTGTCACAGCGAAGACATCGGCGAAGACCGGATCATCAAGGGCATGGTCGGCCGCGCCATGGAAGACCGCTATCCGCCGCGCGAACCCAAGATCGGCGAGACGCTGCTCGAAGTGAAGAACTGGAACGTCTTCCACCAGCAGCACCGCGACCGTCAGTTCCTGCACGACGTCAATTTCACCGTGCGCGCCGGCGAGGTGGTCGGCATCGCCGGGTTGATGGGGGCAGGGCGCACGGAAACGGCGATGAGCCTCTTCGGCAAGTCCTGGGGCCACAAGATCACCGGCGACGTGAAGATGCGCGGCAAACCCGTCGACGTCAGCACCATTCCGCGGGCTATCGATGCGGGGCTTGCCTATGTCACCGAGGACCGCAAGCAGCTCGGCCTCGTGCTGATCAATAACATCAAGGAGAACACGACGCTCTCCAACCTGAAGGCGGTGGCCGCAAACGGCGTCATCGACGATCGCAAGGAAGCGAAGGTCGCTTCCGACTATCGCTCGAAGCTACGCATCCGCTCGCACTCGATCTATCAGGAAACGGTCAACCTTTCGGGTGGCAACCAGCAGAAGGTCGTCTTGTCCAAGTGGCTGTTCACCAATCCGGAAGTTCTCATTCTCGACGAGCCGACACGCGGCATCGATATCGGCGCGAAGTATGAGATCTACACCATCATCAACCAGCTTGCCGCCGAGGGTAAGGGCATCCTGATGATTTCATCGGAAATGCCGGAGCTGCTTGGAACCTGCGATCGCATCTACGTCATGAACGAGGGCCGCATCGTCGCGGAGCTTTCGAAGGCGGAAGCGAGCCAGGAATCCATCATGCGTGCCATCATGCGTTCAGGGGAGAAACACTAATGGTCGCCGATACGAGCACCCAAAACAACAAGCCCTCGATCGGGGACTACCTCAAGAACAACATCCGCGAATACGGCCTGCTGGTCGCGCTCGTCGTGATCATGCTGTTCTTCCAGTTCGTCACCAATGGCGTCCTGTTCAAGCCGGTCAACATCACCAACCTGGTGCTGCAGAACTCGTTCATCGTCATCATGGCGCTCGGCATGCTGCTGATCATCGTCGCCGGGCATATCGACCTGTCGGTCGGCTCGATCGTCGCCTTCATCGGCGCGATTTCGGCGATCATGCTGGTGAAATGGGGCCTGCCGGCCATCGTCGTCATCCCCGCTTGTCTGATCGTTGGCGGCATCATGGGGGCGGCACAGGGCTATTGGGTTGCCTACCAGAAGATCCCGTCCTTCATCGTGACGCTGGCCGGCATGCTGGTTTTCCGCGGGCTCACCTATGTGGTGCTCGGCGGCCGCCCGATCGGTCCGTTCCCGAAGGAATTCCAGCTGCTGTCGACGGGCTTCGTTCCGGACTTCCTCTATTTCCTCAACCCGGCGCCCGAGACCATCCAGAACATGGTGGCGCTCGTCGCCGTCATCGCGCTGGTCGGCTACGCGATCTATGCGGGCATTCGTGATCGCAAGATCAACGAGCAGCACGGCACGGAAAACGAGCCGTTCATCTTCTTCGCCGTGCAGATGGCGGTCATTGCCGCCGTGGCGCTGTTCATCGGCTTCCAGCTTGCGACCTATCGCGGCCTGCCGAACGTGCTGATCGCCATGGCGGTGCTGATTGCGCTCTACACCTTCATCACCACCCGCTCGACGATCGGCCGCCGCATCTATGCTATGGGCGGCAACGTCAAGGCGACGAAGCTTTCGGGCATCAACACCGAGCGGCTGACCTTCTACACCTTCGTCAACATGGGCGTGCTGGCGGCCCTTGCCGGCATGATCATCACCGCGCGCCTCAACTCGGCAACGCCGAAGGCCGGCGTCGGCTTCGAACTCGACGTCATCGCGGCCTGCTTCATCGGCGGCGCCTCGGCGTCGGGCGGCGTCGGCAAGATCATCGGGGCTGTCATCGGCGCCTTCATTATGGGCGTGATGAACAACGGCATGTCGATCATGGGCATCGGCATCGATTACCAGCAGCTGATCAAGGGCCTCGTGCTGCTGGCTGCCGTGTTCTTCGATGTCTACAACAAGAACAAGGGTTGAGCGCAAAGCCATAAGACCCGGCGTAAACCAGTAACATTCACCGGCGGCTGCGGCTGCCAGGATCGGCGGATTGGTCCGCCGGAATTGGGTGGCGAGAGCCACCCACGGGGATGCTTTTGCCTCGAGAAGGCGAACACAGCGACCCGAGACGATAGGAAGGATAGCATCGTGCTGATTTCGCAGATCAGGAACGAAGACGGATCGATCACGGTGGCGGTGCGGCAGCCCGGCGAGGCGGCGCATGCGGTCAACGGTGCGGCGAGCGTTTATGCGCTGGCGATGGAAGCGGCCAATGCCGGGCGCAGCCTGAAGGAGACGATCGAGGCCAAGGGTCTCGGGGCCGCCGTCGACCTCGACAAGGCCTATGCGGCGGGACGCTTTCTGCCGCCGATCACCCATCCGGATCCGGCGCACTTGCACCTGACCGGCACAGGCCTCACCCATCTCGGCTCCGCCGCAACCCGCGACGCCATGCACAAGAAGACAAGCGAGGCAGCCGAGGAAACGTTGACGGACTCGATGAAGATGTTCCGCATGGGGCTCGAAGGCGGCAAGCCGAGGGCCGGCGAAACAGGCGTGCAGCCGGAATGGTTCTACAAGGGCAACGGCACATCCGCCGTAGCGCCGGGTGATGCGCTCGTTTCGCCCGCCTTTGCCGAGGATGGTGGCGAAGAGCCGGAAATGGCCGGCATCTACGTGATCTCCGAGAAGGGCGTTCCGTTCCGCATCGGTTTTGCCGTTGCCAACGAATTCTCCGACCACAAGACCGAGAGGGTCAACTACCTCTGGCTGGCGCATTCGAAGCTGCGTCAGGCGAGCTTCGGTCCGGAAATCCGTATCGGCGTGGCGCCGGAGGATATCCGCGGCATGTCGCGCATCCTGCGCGGCGGCAAGGTGCTCTGGGAAAAGCCGTTCCTGTCGGGCGAAGCCAACATGTCGCACAGCTTCGCCAATCTTGAGCATCACCATTTCAAGTACGTCCTGTTCCGCCAGCCGGGCGACATCCACGTGCACATGTTTGGAACGGCGACACTCTCCTTCGGTGATGGCATCCGTACAGAAGAAGGTGACGTGTTCGAGATCGAGGCCGATGGTTTCGGCCTGCCGCTCCGCAACGCGCTTGCCATCGCCGCCGACGAGCCGGTCGCCATCCAGCAACTCTGACCGCAGCGCCGGCGCGTAACGCCGGATTGCGCGAGAAGGAAGGAGCCTCCATGACATTGCACCAGAACCTGATTGCCGGCGAATGGGTCGGCGGCGACGGGGTCGCCAACATCAACCCGTCCAACACCAACGACGTGGTTGGCGAATATGCGCGCGCGTCTGCGGACGATGCACGTGCGGCGATTGCCGCTGCGAAGGCTGCGTTTCCGGCCTGGTCGCGCTCGGGTATTCTCGAGCGCCATGCGATCCTGAGGAAGACCGCCGACGAGATCCTTGCCCGCAAGGACGAACTCGGAAAGCTGTTGTCGCGCGAGGAAGGCAAGACGTTGGCCGAAGGCATCGGCGAGACTGTGCGCGCCAGCCAGATCTTCGACTTCTTCGCCGGCGAATGCCTGCGGTTGGCGGGCGAAGTGCTGCCGTCGGCAAGACCCAATATCGGCGTCGAGATCACCCGCGAGCCGGTCGGTGTCGTCGGCATCATCACGCCCTGGAACTTCCCGATCGCCATTCCGGCCTGGAAGATCGCGCCCGCACTTTGCTACGGCAACACCGTCGTCTTCAAGCCGGCGGAACTGGTGCCCGGCTCGTCTTGGGCGATCGTCGACATTCTTCATCGCGCCGGCCTGCCGAAGGGCGTCTTGAACCTCGTCATGGGCAAGGGCTCGGTCGTCGGCCAGGCGATGCTCGACAGCCCGGACGTGCACGCCATCACCTTCACCGGCTCGACCGGCACCGGCAAACGCGTGGCGCTGGCGTCCGTCGAGCACAATCGCAAGTACCAGCTGGAAATGGGCGGGAAGAACCCCTTCGTCGTGCTCGACGATGCCGACCTCAATGTCGCGGTCGAGGCCGCGGTCAATTCCGCCTTCTTCTCCACCGGCCAGCGCTGCACTGCGTCGTCCCGTCTCATCGTCACCGAGGGCATTCACGATCGCTTCGTCGCGGCCATGGGCGAGCGGATGAAGGGGCTAATTATCGACGACGCCTTGAAGGCCGGCACCCAGATCGGCCCGGTGGTCGACCAGAGCCAACTCAACCAAGACACCGACTATATCGCCATCGGAAAGCAGGAAGGCGCGAAGCTTGCCTTCGGCGGCGAACTCTTGAAGCGCGACACGCCCGGCTTCTACCTGCAGCCAGCGCTGTTCACCGAGGCGACGAACGCCATGCGCATTTCCCGCGAGGAGATCTTCGGCCCGGTCGCATCGGTCATCCGGGTCAAGGACTACGACGAAGCGCTTGCTGTCGCCAACGACACGCCCTTCGGCCTGTCGTCGGGCATTGCCACCACCAGCCTCAAGCACGCGACCCATTTCAAGCGCAACGCCGAGGCCGGCATGGTGATGGTCAACCTGCCGACGGCGGGCGTCGACTTCCATGTGCCCTTCGGCGGCCGCAAGGGCTCGTCGCACGGCTCGCGCGAGCAGGGGCGCTACGCCGCCGAATTCTACACAACCGTCAAGACGGCCTACACGCTCGCCTGAAGCGCGCCGTCATCGGGCCCGCGTGAACGGCGCGGGCCGCATAAGGAAGGAAGAGATGAAGAAGAAAGCTGAATGGCCGCGCAAGCTGCGTTCGCAGGATTGGTTCGGCGGCACGGGCAAGAATGCCATCATGCACCGCTCCTGGATGAAGAACCAGGGCCTGCCTGCCGACACCTTCGATGGACGGCCTATCATCGGCATCTGCAACACCTGGTCGGAGCTGACGCCCTGCAATGCGCATCTGCGTGACCTTGCCGAGCGGGTGAAGCGTGGTGTCTACGAGGCCGGCGGCTTCCCGGTCGAGTTTCCGGTGTTTTCCGTCGGCGAAAGCACGCTGCGCCCGACCGCGATGATGTTCCGCAACCTCGCGGCGATGGACGTCGAAGAAGCGATCCGCGGCAATCCGGTCGATGGCGTCGTGCTGCTTGGCGGCTGCGACAAGACCACGCCGAGCCTGTTGATGGGCGCTGCCAGCGTCGATATCCCGGTTATCCTCGTCTCCGGCGGCCCAATGCTGAACGGCAAGTGGCGCGGCAAGGATGTCGGCTCCGGCACGGCGATCTGGCAATTCTCGGAAATGGTGAAGTCCGGCGAGATGTCGCTCGCCGAATTCATGGACGCGGAGCAGGGCATGGCCCGCTCGGCCGGCAGTTGCATGACCATGGGCACGGCCTCGACGATGGCCTCCATGGCCGAGGCGCTCGGCATGACGCTTCCCGGCAATGCGGCAATCCCGGCCGTCGATGCCCGCCGTCGGGTGATCTCGCAGCTCTCCGGCCGCCGCATCGTCGACCTGGTCAAGGAAGACCTGAAGCCCTCGGACATCCTGACGAAGGAAGCCTTCGAGAACGCCATTCGCGTCAACGGCGCCGTCGGCGGCTCGACCAATGCCGTGCTGCACCTGCTGGCGCTTGCCGGCCGCGTCGGTGTCGATCTGACGCTCGACGACTGGGATCGCCTTGGCCGCGACGTGCCGACGATCGTCAACCTCCAACCGTCGGGCAAGTACCTGATGGAGGAGTTCTATTACGCCGGCGGCCTTCCGGTCGTGATCAAGGCCGTGGGCGAGATGGGCCTGCTTCACAAGGATGCCGTGACCGTCACCGGCGATACGATCTGGAACGACGTCAAGGATGTCGTCAACTACAACGACGACGTGATCGTGCCGCGCGACAAGGCGCTGACCAAGTCCGGTGGCATCGCCGTGCTGCGCGGCAATCTCGCGCCGAAGGGCTGTGTGCTGAAGCCGTCGGCCGCTTCGCCGCATCTGATGCAGCACAAGGGCCGCGCCGTCGTGTTCGAGAGCATCGAGGACTACCACGCCCGCATCAACCGCGAAGATCTCGACATCGACGAAACCTGCGTGATGGTGCTGAAATATTGCGGCCCGAAGGGTTATCCGGGCATGGCCGAAGTCGGCAACATGGGCCTGCCGCCGAAGGTGCTGAAGAAGGGCATCACCGACATGATCCGCATCTCCGATGCGCGCATGTCCGGCACGGCCTACGGCACCGTGATCCTGCATACCGCGCCGGAAGCGGCCGACGGCGGCCCTCTGGCGCTCGTGCAAAACGGCGACATGATCGCCGTCGACGTGCCGGCCCGCACCATCCATCTCGACGTCTCCGACGAAGAGCTCGCCCGTCGCCGCGCGGCCTGGGTGTCGCCGGTGATGCCGCTCAAGGGTGGTTATGCCGGCCTCTACGTCAAGAGCGTGATGCAGGCCGACACGGGTGCGGATCTCGACTTCCTCGTCGGCCCGCGTGGGGCGGAAATCCCGATGAACCGCGACAGCCATTAGCGCTGTCGGCGCACGAGCGGACGGTCCGCTCGTGCGACTTCGGCGTGCACCACAGCTTGCGTCATATCAGATGTGCAAAGGCCGCCGTCGCACGGCAATTGCAGTGCGACGGTCCCAGGTGTCGGCGTCGGCGAGACTGCGCGCTGAACAGGCCTGGCGCACCCGCAAGCATCGCCGCAGGGCGGACCTTTACGCTGCGATTGTTTTCACGCCTGCAATCCGCCTTCGTCCGCAGGCCTGTTCCTCTTCCCTTACTTCTGGGTAAGCACTTACCACTGGGTGCGTATTGGCGTCGCAGCGTCGGCGTCATAGTTTATCCCCGCGACGGTGCGGGCCTGCAGACGGGGCGGCCGCGGCAGTGCTAGAACTATGATCCGAAGGAGTGAAGAAGCGTGCCGTTGACAGATCTCATCGATACCTATTGCGCCGCCTGGTCGTCGGAGGACGACGAGCAGAGGTGGGCGTTGCTGGTGCCGATCTGGGCCGATGGCGCAACGTATACGGATCCAACGGTTCATGCCGTCGGCGCAGAAGAACTGCTCGCGCATATCGCCGGCGTTCAGGCCAGGTATCCGGGTGCGCGCATTACGCGGACAAGCGACGTGGATGTTCATCACGGGATCGCACGCTTCGCCTGGCGGTTTGTGATGCCCGATGGATCATCTTTCCCCGAGGGGCTGGACATCGCATTCCTCAATCCCGGCCAGACGCGCATTACGCGCATCATCGGCTTTTTCGGGCCGTTGGTCAGCCTGACGGCGTCGCGTGTCTGAGCAGACCTCCTTTGATCGGCTACGATTGAGCGGAGCCTCAGACACGATCACCGCATCGGTATCGGCGCGGTGATCCTATGTGCATGCCATAGGTCATCGTTTCGAAAAGGCACGCATCCGGCGGCATCTTTGCCTTGTGTTATCCACACAGCACAAAACCCTCCGTTTTCGTCTGATCCGCGGCAACCGGTGGCAACCCCCGAACGTATCCCTTTTGCCGGGGCCATTCCGGTCCCGAGCCTGAAAAGGAGGACGATCATGCGGAGGAATGTACTTGCGTTGTCGCTCGGTCTTCTTGCGACGGTGGCGCTGTCTCAGCCGGCATTTTCACAAAGCGCGAACGGTCTTGGCGTCGGCGTGTCCGTCGGCGGCGCGAATGGGCTGAATGCCAATGTGGGCCTCGGTGGCTCGAACGGCCTTAAGGCCGATGTCGATGCGTCGCTCGGTGGCGCAAACGGCATCAATGCCAACGCCAACGCCTCCGTCGGCGGATCGCAAGGCGTCAATGCCGATGTGCGGGCGAGCGCCGGCGGCGCCAATGGCATCAACGCAGACGCCGATGTCGGCCTTGGTGGTGGCAAAGGGCTCAACACGTCGGTCAATGCCACGGTCGGTGGACGGAATGGCCTGACTGCCGGTCTGAAAGCCAATGCCGGCGGCGGCAACGGTGTCGGGCTTGGGCTCGGCGTGGGCGTTGGAACGGGATCCGGCGGCGGCAGCCCCGGGGGTGGCGGCAGCGTTGGTGGCGGAACCGGAGGCGGCTCCGGCGGCGCGGTTTCGCCGGGCGCTTCCATGGCCGCGTTCAATGCACTGCCAGCGGGCGAGCGGGTCAAGCTGATCAAACGCTGTCGCGATGTCGTTGGCGGCGGTTATGACAGCGGGCTGGTTTCGCTCTGCCGCATCCTGCAGGCGAGCGCTTCGCGGTAACGCCTGAGACTTGGGTCTGGATCGACGGGACGCACGCTGCGCCCCGTCGGGTCACCTACTGGCTTTGCGACTGGCTCTGGCTTTGCTGCTGCTGTTCGACCGTCACCGATACCTTCAGCGTCTCCTTGGCTTCGCCGTGGATCAGCCCCGAGATGGGGGCGGCGTCGCGGTAGCAAAGGCCGGATGCGATGCGGACATAGCGATCATCCGGGCAGATCTTGTTGGCGGCATCGAAGCCCACCCAGCCAAGCCCGTTGAGGTGCACTTCGGCCCAGGCATGGCTGGCGGTCTGCTCGGGATGCCCCTCCATCATCAGGTAGCCCGAGACATAGCGTGCCGGCAGATCGAGAGAGCGCGCGGCCGCGATCAGGATATGCGCATGATCCTGGCAGACGCCGCGACCGCCTTCGAGTGCATCTTCGGCCGTCGTCTCCGCGTGGGTCTCACCGGGCTTGTATTCCACGGCTTCATGGATGGCCGCCATCAGCGCATGCATGCGGGCAAGGTCTGTGTCGCCCTCGGCGGATTTCGAGAGATCGCGGATCAGCTTGCCGGCCTTGGTGAGCGGCGTTTCGCGGGCGTAAAGCCAGAGCGGCACGTAGGACTGGTGCGGCCCGAAGACGCCCGCGCGATCCTCCGTGTGGACCTCGCCGGAGGCCGTGATGTGGATCGTATCGCGGTCGCCGTCGACGCTGACGAGATGAACGCGATTGCCGAAGTGGTCGTCGTAGCTCACTTCGATCGCAGCGCCATCGACCAAGGTCTCCCAGCCGAGCACGGTCTGGCCCACCTGTGTCAGGGGCGTCAGCCGCAGGCGCTGCAGGGCATACTGCACGGGCTCGTCATAGTGATATTCGGTCGTGTGGCTGATCTTCAGGTGCATGCCATCCTCCGATCTAGAGCGCTTCCGGTCAAAACAGAGTTGTGAAAGCGCTCTATCTCCTTGTTTTTACGCAATTTTGAAACGCGAAACCGCGCCACGCTTTCGCTGGAATTGCACTAGTAGAACCGGTAGCCGTCGGAGATTTCCTGTCCCAAACGGTTGTTGTGGCTGATGAAGTCTTCGAGATACTCATGCAGCCCCTGGTCCATGATGTCCTTGATCGACTGGCTGCGCAGTGACGCGAGCGTGCGGTCAGCTGTGTCGTGCGCCGCATGGCGCTCACCATATTCCCGTTCGAGGTAGCCGAGATTGCTGGCGATCTTCTCGTAGCAATAGGCAAGCGAGCGCGGCATGCGACCGTTCGATATCAGGAAGTCGGCGATGTTGGCGGGACGAAGCTCGGCGTCGTAGACCCAGCCATAGGCGCGATGCGCCGAGACCGAACGCAGGATCGATTCCCACTGCACGTTGTCCATCGACGAGCCGACGGCGGCGACCGCCGGTAGAAGCACATAGTACTTCACGTCGAGGATGCGGGCGGTGTTGTCGGCCCGCTCGATGAAGGTGCCGATGCGCGAGAAGTTGAAGATCTCGTTCCGGAGCATCGTGCCGTGGAAGGCGCCGCGGATGAGCCCGGCGCGTCGCTTGATCGTGTCGATGATCTCCGGCATGTCGGTCGGGCGTGCCTTCTTCGACAGCATCGCCTTCATCTCGAGGTAGCACTCGTTCGTCGCTTCCCAGGTCTCGCGGGTGAGCGCCGTGCGCACCATGCGGGCGTTGTGCCGGCCGGCTTCGATGCAGGACATGACGCTCGACGGATTGGCGCGGTCGCGCAGCAGGAAGTCGATCGCGTCGATGCTCGTCAGCTTTTCGTGCACCTCGTCATAGTTCTCGCGGACGCCGGCGCTTTGCAGCACGCCGTCCCAATCGTCCTCGCTCGCCTCGCTACGGGTCAGCGACATGCGCAGGCCGGCATCGATCAGCCGGGCGCTGTTTTCCGCCCGCTCGATGTAGCGGAACATCCAGTAGAGGCCGTTTGCGGTTCTTCCCAGCATCTCTCAGTCCTCCAGCACCCAGGTGTCCTTGGTCCCGCCACCCTGGCTGGAATTCACGACGAGCGAACCGGCTTTCAGCGCCACGCGCGTCAGGCCGCCGGGGATGATCTGGACCTTGTCTGAGACGAGAACATAGGGGCGAAGATCGACGTGCCGGGGCGCGATACCCTTGTTGACGAGGATCGGCACGGTGGAAAGCGAAAGCGTCGGCTGGGCGATGTAGTTGGTCGGGCGGGCCTTCAGTTTTTCGGCGAAGACGGCGCGTTCCTTCCTGGTCGCCGTCGGGCCCACCAGCATGCCGTAGCCGCCGGAGCCGTGGACCTCCTTGACCACCAGCTCTTCGAGATGCTCGAGCACGTATTTCAGGCTCTGCGGCTCGGAACAGCGCCAGGTCGGCACGTTTTCGAGCAGCGGCTTGCGGCCGGTGTAGAACTCGACGATTTCGGGCATGTAGGAATAGATCGCCTTGTCGTCGGAAATCCCGGTGCCCGGCGCATTGGCAATCGTGATGTTGCCGGCGCGGTAAACGTCCATGATGCCGGGAATGCCGAGAGCGGAATCCGGTCGGAAGGTGAGCGGGTCGAGGAAGTCGTCATCGACGCGGCGGTAGAGCACGTCGATCGCCTCGTAGCCGCGGGTGGTGCGCATCTTCACCTTGCCGTCGATCACCCGCAGGTCCGAGCCTTCGACGAGCTCGACGCCCATCTGGTCGGCGAGGAAGGCGTGCTCATAGTAGGCGGAATTGTAGATGCCGGGCGTCAGCACCGCCACGCGCGGCTTGCCGCTGCAGCCGGGAGGGGCGAGTGACGAGAGGCTCTGGCGCAGCAGATTGGGGTAGTTCTCGACCGGGCGCACGCGGTTCTGATGGAAGAGTTCCGGGAACATCTGCATCATTGTTTCGCGGTTTTCCAGCATGTAGCTGACGCCGGACGGGGTGCGCGCATTGTCTTCGAGAACGTAGAACTGGTCTTCGCCGGTTCTGACGATGTCGGTGCCGACGATGTGAGTGTAGACGCCGCCCGGCGGACGGAAACCGATCATCTGCGGCAGGAAGGCTTCATTCTTCTCGATCAGTTCGCGCGGGATGCGGCCGGCGCGGATGATCTCCTGCTTGTGGTAGATGTCGTCGAGAAAGGCGTTAAGCGCGATGACCCGCTGTTCGATGCCCTGGGCGAGCTTGCGCCATTCGCGGCCGGAGATGATGCGGGGGATGAGGTCGAAGGGGATGAGCTTTTCGGATGAATCTGCGTGTCCGTAGACCGCGAAGGTGATGCCGGTTTTCCGGAAGATGTTCTCGGCGTCCTTGGATTTCGCTATGAGCCGATTTCTGTCCTGGCTGGCATACCAATCATGATAGGTCGAATATGGCTGGCGCGGACTGCTGTCCGCATTCATCATTTCGTCAAATGCCAAAGGCGTGGTCCCCTTATTTTTGACCATTTGAGTACAAGGCTGGTTGCAATGCAAGAAGCGTGCTCAGTCGCCCGAAAAGAAAGTTGGCCCCGCCAGAAGCGCCCGTTCGCGGGAAAATCTGCCCAACGGCAAGGCAGCCGCATCCGGTCGCCGAAAGCGGTTGCGACCGGGTGGGCAAGAAATATGCACGTGCTCTAAATTTGGACGCAGGCGCCGAAGCTAGCCGAGGCCCAGGCAGACGATGGCGAGCACCGCAAGAACACAGAGCACCAGCAGCGACAGCGTGGCGGCAGCGCTTGCACGCGGCCCGCAATGGGCAAGCGCGCGGATGTCGACCTCAAGGCCGAGGGCGGCCATGGCGATGACGGTCAGCCAGGTGGAGACCGTCACGGCGTCGGTCGCGAGCGTGTCGGAGATTGCGCCACTGTTGCGGGCGATGGCGACAGCCACGAAACCCAGGATGAACCAGGGAACGAAGTGGAGGATCGTGGCGAGAGGCGACTTGCGTTGTCCGGGCTCTTTGCATTCCGCCTCCTCATCGCGGCTGCCGATCAGCGAGAAGCAGAAGACGACGGGGCCGAGCATCAGCACGCGCACCAGCTTGACGAGCGTGCCGACCTGGACCGAGAGCGGGCTGAAGGGGCTGGCGGCGGCCAGGACTTGTGGCACGGCATAGACGGTCATGCCGGCAAAGACGCCGTAGCCCTGGGGCGTCATGCCGAGCCAGCCGCCGATGAAGGGCAGCGACAGGACGACGGCGATGCCGAGGATGGCGGTAAAGGAGATTGCGGCTGCGACTTCCTCGCCGCGGGCACCGATCGCCGGTGCGACGGCCGCAATCGCGGAGTTGCCGCAGATAGCGTTGCCGCAAGCAATCAGCGTCGCCAGGCGCTTCGGCAGGCCGAGCAATCGCGCGATCACGTAACCGGTAGTAATCGACAGGAGGACCATCACGACGATGGTGACGAGCAAGGTCGGCCCGCTCTTGGCGATCGCGTCAAAGCTCAGCATCGCGCCGATGAGCACGATCGCCGTCTCCAGCAGGATCTTCGCCGAGAAGTGAATACCGGAAAGGAAGCGCGCGCCGGGCGTCCAGAGGGTGCGGAAGATGGCGCCGAGAAGGATCGCGAGAACGAGGGCTTCCAGCCAGGCTCGGCCGGTCCAGCGCCGCTCGATCCATTCGAGCCCGATGGCCGCAAGGGCGACGAGACAGCAGAGGAAAAGGCCCGGAAGAATGCGCGTCAGGCGGGAGGCGGCTGAGGAAAAATGGGAGCGAAATGGGGAATGCGATCTGGACATGGGCGCAACCTACGCTCATCCATGAATCAGTCTAACGGATTATTCTTGTCATTCTGATCGATTTTTGAGATTGATCTACCATGACACTCGATCAGCTTAAAATCTTCGTCGCGGTCGCCGAGCGGCTGCACATGACCAAAGCCGCCGAGGCGATGAACGTCACGCAGTCGGCCGCAAGTGCGGCGATCGCAGCGCTTGAAACCCAGCACGATGTCCGGTTGTTCGATCGCGTTGGGCGCGGCCTGACGCTGACCGATGCCGGCAAGATCTTCCTGCCGGAGGCAAAAGCGGTGCTTGCCCGGGCGGCCGCGGCCACCGCCTGCCTTCGCGATCTCTCCGAGCTTCGCCGCGGCGAACTGTCGATTGCGGCGAGCCAGACGGTTGCGAGCTATTGGCTGCCGTCGCGGCTTGCCCGCTTCACACACGACTATCCCCAGGTCGACGTGAAGCTCACCGTGCGCAACACGGCGGTCGTCGCCGAGGCGGTGGAGGAGGGGACCGCGCAGCTCGGCTTCGTCGAGGGGCGCGTGGATGGCGCCAAGCTCGACCATCGCCGCGTCGCCGTCGATCGTATCGCCGTCTATGCCGCGCCTGGCCATGCGTTCGTCGGCGCCTCGGTCAATCTGGAAATGTTGCTGTCTGCGCGCTGGGTGCTGCGCGAAGAAGGCTCCGGCACGCGGGCAATGTTCCTGCAATCGATGGACGAGCATGGTGCAGACGTCGATCGGCTCAGGGTCGAGCTTGAGCTGCCCTCGAACGAGGCGGTGCTGACGGCGGTCGAAAGCGGTCCGTTCGTGACGGCCGTTTCCCGGCTTGCCGCACAACCCTTCGTCGATAGCGGCCGGCTGGTGGAACTGCCGTTCGAACTGGCCGAGCGCAGCTTCGAGCTTTTGACCCATCGCGAGAGGCAGTTCAGCCGCGCGGCACGCGCCTTCGTGGAACTGCTTTGAGAGCAGGTCCGTTTCTCTCCTGCGATGGCGGCGAAAGCCTGCCAATGTTTGCGGGATTGCCCGTTCAAAGAGGTGACCATGGCGTTCGAAATCGTGGAGAGACCCGCACAGCGCATTTCCGGATCGTTCTGGGAGGGAACCTTCGTCGAGGCGGCCGATGGCGCCGTGCGCCGGCTGATCGCCGAAATGCAGGGGCACCACCAGCATCTTCATCCCGGCGACCATACGGCGTTGGTCGGCATCTCCTGGAACGATCGTCCGGGTGGCTTTCGCTATCTCGTCGGCTATGTCTCCGACAAGGCCGAGACGACCGTGCACCCCGGCCATGTCGACCTGCCGGCCATGCGCTTCGTCACGGCCCTGCATCACCCTGACAGCGGCGACGTCTTTGCCCATTACCAGAAAATGTTCGACTGGATCGCGGCCGAAGCCCATTCGATCGATACCGCTTTGCTGCACTATCGCGAGGAGTACGATCCCGGTTTCGTCTCGCTGTCGCTATCCTCGCTCAGGCTGATGGTTCCGATTGGCTGATGCTTCCCATCAGAAAAATTGCTTTGACCATCAATACCGGCGCGGATACTTGCATGAGTGCTTAAATCAGGGGATTTGAGCGCGAAATCAGCGGCAGATCAAAGCGTTACGGCGGCCAGGCGCGCTTCAGCGAGGGCGGCTCATTGCTTTCCGCCTGCCGCCATCATTCCGATAGGCTCACAATGCTCGCCCGTCTGGCTCCCGCCATCTTCGTTCTGCTCTGGTCCACCGGCTGGGTCGTGGCGAAATATGCTGCGGTCTACGCAGATCCACTGACCTTTCTCGTGTTGCGCTACACGCTGGCGATCGCGCTCTTCATCCTCTTCTGCGTCGTCACCGGCGCGCAGTGGCCGAAGTCCTGGAAAATGGCCGGTCATGCGATCCTGTCCGGCATGTTCCTCCACGGGCTCTATCTCGGGTCGGTCTGGTGGGCGATCGGCGAAGGCGTGCCGGCCGGCATTTCCGGCATCATCGCCGGTCTGCAGCCGCTGATGACCGCGGTCGCCGCAGCCTTCGTCATCGACGAGCGGCTGAGCGTGCAGCAGAAGCTTGGGCTGGTGCTCGGCTTCTTCGGCATTGCTCTTGCCGTCCTGCCGAAGGTGCTGGCGATCGACACGGGTGCGACGCCGATCCACTTTCTGCCCGTGATCATCAACGTGCTCGGCATGGGCGCCGTCACCTATGGCACGCTCTACCAGAAGCGCCATCTGCAAAGCGGCGACATCCGCACCATCGCAGCGCTGCAATATCTCGGCGCGCTGATCGTGACGATTCCGCTGGCGCTGATGCTGGAAGACCTGCACGTGACCTGGAACCTCCAGGTGGTTCTGGCGCTTGCCTGGTCGGTTCTCGGGCTCTCGATGGGGGCGATCGCGCTGCTGCTTTATCTGATCCGTCGCGGGCAGGTGTCGCGCGCAGCGTCGCTGATCTATCTCGTGCCGCCGCTCGCCGCCGTGCAGGCGTGGCTCTTCTTCGGCGAAGCGCTGACGCTGCCGATGGTCATCGGCACCATCATTGCCGTTGCCGGCGTCTATCTGACCAACCGCAAGCAGGCGTGACGCACGACGTGCGAGAGCGTACAGCGGTTTTGCTATAGCGACAGGCGAACAGCCCAAAACGAAAACGGCGGGTCGAAGCGACCCGCCGTTCATATTTCTAAGTACTACGATGGCTTTGCGCGCCTGATCGACGCGCAGCGCCTTGGTCAGCCCTGGTGGCCGCGATTGCCGCGACGCTGGCCCTGGCCGCCTTCGCGACGCTCGCCACCGCCACGGTTTTCGTTGCGGCTGCCCTGGTTGCGGTCACGGCGGTCGCCCTGCTTCTGGCCGGGACGTCCGTGGTGCTTCTTGCCTTCGTGGTTGCGGTTGCCTTCGCTACGGCCGTCAGTCTGCGGGTGGCCGTGATCGCGGCGCTCCTGGCGCTGCGGGCGGCGCTCGTCGCGCAGCAGGTCGTCGCCGGTAAAGCCGCTGGTGGCTGCAACCGGCTCGCCGGCCGGGCGCTCACGACGCGGCGGACGGCCGCCGTTCTGGTGATGACCGCCGCCATTGCCCTTGCGGTGGCCGGCGCCGTTGTTGCCGCGGCCGCCGCGGCCCTTGGCCGGACGCGCCTGGTCGGCCGGAGCCTCGCCGCTGGCAACGGCAATGTTGATGCCCATCAGCTTCTCGATGTCGCGCAGCAGGCGGATTTCGTCCGGCGCGCAGAAGGCGATGGCGATGCCGTCACGGCCGGCGCGCGCGGTGCGGCCGATGCGGTGGACATAGGCATCCGGCACTTCCGGCAGGTCGTAGTTGTAGACGTGGGTAACGCCGGGAATGTCGATGCCACGGGCAGCGACGTCGGTTGCGACCAGCACGCGGATTTCGCCGTCGCGGAAGGCCTTGAGCGCGCGCTCGCGCTGGCCCTGGCTCTTGTTGCCGTGGATCGAGGCAGCCTTGAAGCCGACGTGGTCGAGATGCTTCATCAGCTTCTCGGCGCCGTGCTTGGTGCGGCTGAAGATCAGCGAAAGGCCATCAGGGTTGTCGGTCAGCGACTTCTTGAGGATCTGCGTCTTCAGGTCCTTGCCGGGCACGAAGTGCACGTACTGTTCGACCTTGTCGGCAGCCTTGCCCGGAGGCGTGACTTCGACCTTGACCGGGTTGGTCAGGTACTCGCCGGCGAGCTCGGCGATCTGCTTCGGCATGGTGGCCGAGAAGAGCAGCGTCTGGCGGTTCTTTGGCACCAGCTTGGAGATCTTGCGAAGGTCGTGGATGAAGCCGAGGTCGAGCATCTGGTCGGCTTCGTCAAGCACCAGGTAACGGCCTTGCGTCAGCGTCACGGCCTTGCGGGCGACGAGGTCGAGCAGGCGGCCGGGGGTGGCGACCAGGATGTCGACGCCGCGGGCAAGCTGCTCGGTCTGCTTGTTGATCGAAACGCCGCCGACGACGACGCCGACCTTGATCGGCGACTTCTTGACGAACAGCTTGAGGTTGGCGGCGATCTGGTTGACCAGTTCACGGGTCGGTGCCAGCACCAGCGCGCGGATATTGCGCGGATCGGGACGCCGGCTTTCGGCGACCAGCTTTTCGATCATCGGCAGGCCGAAGGCAGCGGTCTTGCCGGTGCCGGTCTGGGCGAGGCCGATGAGATCGTTGCCCTTCAGCACCAGCGGAATGGCCTGTGCCTGGATCGGGGTCGGCTTTTCGAAGCCGTTGGCAGACAGGGTTTCCAGAATGTGCTCGGAGAGGCCGAGATCTTTAAAGGTGGACAAATGCATATACCTTTTGGGGGCGCCAAACGCATTCGCCGGAACCGCGTTGTTGCTGTTCCGGTGTCGTTCGGCGTCAAGAACCCCGCGTGAATTGGGAACTTGTGGGTTGAATTAAGTCGTCAAGCGCCTGTGCTGTGCCGCCTATTGCGGTGATATGTGCGCTATCCTTCTTCACGGCTTTCTATGTCTGCCGAGGGCGCGCTCACGCGGCGGCC
Source organism: Ensifer sp. LBL (assembly GCF_050435225.1). Lineage (NCBI taxonomy): Bacteria > Pseudomonadati > Pseudomonadota > Alphaproteobacteria > Hyphomicrobiales > Rhizobiaceae > Ensifer > Ensifer sp. LBL. The sequence continues at coordinate 198,313 of NZ_JBNDJY010000004.1, forward strand.
GGAAGGTGACGCTGGGCACCATGTCGTTGGTTTGGACGAAAAAGTCAAGGTCCATCTTTTCGCAGGTGCGAAATGAGATCTACTCAAGCGCGAGATCGAAGCCCGCTTCGGCTGCTTCCTGGCCGTTGACGAGGATGACGATGCGGTGGGTGCCGGGGTAGTATTTGCGGGTGGTGATCGGCCGGATGGCATGACGTTTCTCGATCTCGATCGAGGCGCCGGGGGCAAGCGTCGCCGACGTCCACTTGAACACTTTCGGCGAGGTTGCGCCGTTTGCCTTGCGGTGGTGCACGGCGTAGTCGATCATCACCTTCTGGCTCGTCTCGGCGTCATGGCTGACGGCGAGGCGCAGGCCGAGACTTTCGCCCAGCACGATGTCCGAACGATCGAGCGAAAAGCGGGCATTGATGCCGGCCGGGGGCGCAAAACCGAAATTGCCGAGTGCGTCCGCGTGGCCCTGCTTCAAAAGCGTGCGCGAGGCGTGGCGTAGAAGCTGGCGGCGCTCCGGCGATGCGTCGCCGATATGCTCGGCGACGAAAGCGGCCACCAGGTCGGGATGGTCCTTGGCGATGTCGTTGAGGCTGTTGGCAACCGAGCGGCGCACATAGTCCTCGGGGTCGTCGAGGAGGGCCGTCAGGATCGGCAGGATCGGCTGCGGATCGCGAATGAGCTGCGGCAGCCGCATCGCCCAGGGCAGGCGCGGGCGGGTGCCTTCGCTCGCCAATCGACGGGCGTGATGGTTGGGGTCCTTCGCCCAGCCTCGGATCGTCGCAAGGGCGCGCTCCTGGTCGCGATCGATGAAGACGCGGATGCCGAACTCGGCTGTGAAATGCGGCGTCAGCGCGCGCAGCAGCGATAGCGAAAGGTCGAAGTCGTCGAGGCCGCGCAAGGCGACGTACTGGCTGACGGGCAGCAGCGACCAGCCGCTGATGCCCTCGGCGCCGTCGCGGGGAAGGCAGGCGCCGAGGATGGCGGCCGCCTCCGGAAATGCCTGCGGCAGCGTCTCGACCAGCGCGTCGCGGATCTGCAGCGACCGCTGCATCAGCTCCAGCGCCTCCAGGCCTTCACCCGCAAGCACCATGAACTTCCTGCGATCGAAGGTTCCCGCATTACGCCCGAGCGCATCGGCGATGGCGACGACGACACCGGGGTGCAGCAGGTTCTTCAGTGGTTCGGCCATCGCTCAGGCAATCCTTTGTTCGTCTAATTCCGGGTCGGTCAGATCCGCTGGCCGCCACTAAAATGCTGCACCAGCATTACCGCGCTGATGGTCGCTGCGTAAGGTGCGAACTCGGGGTCGACCCGGACGCGCTCGCCGGCCGATTTCGCAGCCTCCAGCGTTTCCCATTCAACGAGGTCGGCGAACATGCCCGAAGTCTCGCAGGAATCGACCGCGCGCCAGGAGACGAAGCCCGGATAGCGTGAAACCGCCTGCATGGCGCGCTGGCGCGTGGCCGTCGCGGCCGGCCTGTCGGTGACGATGCAGACGGCAAGTTCGAGGATGTGATCGCTGGTCATGAGGATGCTCCCTGTGAGTTGCCGCTTGATTTAACACAGGGCAACTGACAGCCTTATGGCCATTACCGACGGCGCAGTTCTTGTGGACAAGCCAGGCGCGCGGTAGCGCTTTGATACGTCAACGACGCCTTGCCGTTGGGAGGCCAGACATGAGACCCGCCGACCGGCTGTTTCGCATCATCCAGCTCCTGCGCGCGAGCGGCCGGGTGATGACGGCGCGCGAGATCGCTGAGAAGATGGAGGTCGCCCAACGAACCATCTATCGCGACATGGAGCACCTGATCGCCTCAGGCGCGCCGATCGACGGCGAACGCGGCGTCGGTTATCTCCTGCGCGGCGCCTTCGATGCGCCGCCGCTTGCCTTTACCTTCGAGCAGCTGGAAGCGCTCGCCTTCGGCGCGCGGGCGGTGCAGATGCTCGGCGACGGCAGGCTCGCCCAGGCGGCGCGCGAGGCGATGGAGAAGATCGCCCATGGTCTGCCGCCCGAACATCGGCAGCGGCTGACGGCAGCACCGCTTCGCGCCTTCCGCTCGTCGCTCCAGCCGGAACCGCCGGCGCTGCTCGGCGAGATCCGCCTGGCGATCGCCGGGCGCCGCAAGCTTCGCCTGGCCTATGACAGCCTCAAGGATGAACATTCCGAGCGCATCATCTGGCCGCTGGGCTTGAGCGTCTTCGGGCATTTCTGGCTGCTGACGGGCTGGTGCGAACTGAGGTCGGATTTCCGCGATTTTCGGGTCGACAGGATCAGCGCGCTTCACGTCCAGCGCGAACGCTACGAGGTGATGCCGGAGCGCAGCTTCGAAGCCTATATCGCGCGGATGTGACCGGCGCACCCGGTAAAACAATCAGCATCGTCGCCACCTTCCGATGGAACCGGATCGCCGCTCGTTCGTTTCCTTTATAGGGTCTTCATGACCCTTCGCGATCCACACCTTTCACTGGGAGACAATCGTGCAGAACCGGACTTGGATACTGGCCGCGGATGGCAACACCGCGCGCATCGTCAAGGGCGTGAACCTGTTGAAGGAAGAGCGCCAGCGGCCGGAGGAGGAGACCTTTCACACCGAACCGAAGCGCGTTCAGGACATCATGGCGGACAAGCCGGGCCGGTCGCATTCGTCCGTCGGACACGGCCGCTCGGCCATGGAATACAAGAGCGATCCCGTTCGGGAGGAGCAGCAGCGCTTTGTTGCTGATGTGGCCGGAAGGCTCGAAAGCTATGCCGCCAACCAGGCCTTCGACAGCCTGGTGATCTGTGCAGCACCCCGGACGCTTGGCGATCTCCGCAAGCAGCTTTCCGCCCATGTCCGCGAGCGGACAGTCGCAGAGATAGACCGCAATTGCGTGGCTGCAACCACCGAGCAACTGATCGCAACGGCACGGGCCGCAGTGTTCCCTTAAGGCTCGGCCGCAGCCGGGCTTCGTAGCGCTTTCCGGTACACCCAGGGCGTCCCGTCAGAAATCGGTCGGGACGCCGCCCTCTGCCTTGCGCTTGGCGACAAAGGCGTCGAGTTCTTCCTCGATCGCGGGATCGAGCGGCGGGCGCTCATAGTCGTTGAGCTTCTGTTTGAAGATCCGGTTGGCATGGTCGTAGGTGGTCGGCCGCCCGGCTTCGGTCCAGGTCTCGAAGTTGCGCCAGTCCGACAGGATCGGCGAATAGAAGGCGGTCTCGTAGCGTTGCAGCGTGTGCAGCGTGCCGAAGTAATGGCCGCCGGGACCGACATCGCGCACGGCGTCGAGCCCGAGCGCATCCTCGCTGACATCGAGCGGGGTCAGGTATTCCGCCACCATCTGCAGCATGTCGACGTCGAGGATGAATTTCTCGAAGGAGGCCGTGAGCCCGCCTTCGGTCCAACCGGCGGCGTGCATGACGAAGTTGCCGCCCCCTTGCGTCAGCGCCCAGAGCGACATGGCGGATTCGTAAGCCGCTTGAGCGTCCAGTGTATTGGCTGCGTTGGTGTTCGAGGTGCGGTAGGGGATGTTGTAGCGGCGGGCGAGCTGGCCCCCGGCGACCACCGCCTTCATGTATTCCGGCGTGCCGAAGGCGGGTGCGCCGGTCTTCATGTCGACGTTTGAGGTGAAGCCGCCATACATGACCGGCGCGCCGCGCCTGACCATCTGGGTAAAGGCGATGCCGCAGAGCGCCTCGGCGTTCTGCTGGACCAGTGCACCGGCGATCGTCACCGGCGCCATGGCGCCGGCGAGCGTGAAGGGCGTGACCACCACCACCTGGTTGCGCGAGGACATCTCGATGATGCCCTGCAGCATCGGCCCGTCGAGGCGCAGCGGCGAGGAGGTGTTGATGATGGTGAAGAGCGAGGGCTCGCGTTCCATCTGCTCCATCGAGATGCCGCGGCCGATGCGGGCGATCTCGATGCCGTCGGTGTTGCGCTGCTTGCCGAGGGAATAGACGTGGAACACCTTGTCGGTGAGCTTCACCATGTCGGAGAGGCAATCGAGGTGGCGCACCGAGGCATGGATGTCGACCGGCTCGACCGGATAGCCGCCGGTCGTGTGGACGATGTCATAGGATTGCGCGAGCTTCACCAGCTTGCGGTAATCCTCCTGGTTGCCGGTGCGGCGGCCGCCGTCGCGGTCGGCGACGAAGGGGGCGCTCGCGATCTGGGCGAAGACGAGATTGTTGCCGCCGATCGCGACATTGCGGGCTGGGTTGCGGGCATGCATGGTGAAGGTTGGCGGTACCGAGGCGATCATGTCCATGATCAGCCCGCGGTCGAAACGCACCCGGTCGGTGCCGGGTGTCACGTCGGCGCCGGCAGCCTTCATCCGCTCGCGCGCCTCCGGCAGGATAACGTCCATGCCGATCTCTTCGAGGATCGTCAGCGACGCCTCATGCACCGATTCAAGCGCATCATCCGAAAGGACGGTGGATTTCGCCAGCGTATTGACAAGATTGAGATATTTTCCGCCGGGGGATTTGCGCACACGCTCGACACTGCGCCCCCCCGGGCGGCGTCGGCGCTCCAGCGGCGTCGAGGCTGCGTCGCCGGTTGCCGCATCGGGAAACTGATCGTCGTTCATGAAAGACCCACCGTGTTGCCGATGGGGAGTGTGTCGCAGATTCCAAGCGGCGATGGCCCGCCATTTGCGACAGTTCAGTTCTCTTGTGGAGTAAATCGCTTACCCTGACGCATTTCTGTAGCCGGATGGCGCAACCGCTCAAGACAGGCCGCAATCGCGACGAGCGCTAGGCTCGGTCGCCCCGCAGCATCTCGCGCTTGCCGGCAAACCCCTTGCGTTTTTCGACGGCAAAGCCCGCGGCCTGCAGATTGCGGCGGACGAAACCGGCGGCGGCATAGGTGGCGAAACTGCCGCCGGGCGTTGTCTTTTCGAAGACCAGCCGCATCAGCTCCTCCGACCACATGTCGGGATTGCGTGACGGCGCAAAGCCGTCGAGATACCAGGCGTCGAAAGGCGCTTCCGCGCGGGCGACGCCCTCGAGTGCCGGACCGCAGACGACCGTGAGGCTGACGCCGTCGCCGAAGTCGATCCGGACGTCGCCATCGGGCTCGGCCGGCCAGCGCGAGGCCAGCGCCTGGCGCTCCGTGTCGATCTCCGGCCAATGGCCAAGCGCGCGCGAAATCTCTCCTGCCGCCATCGGGAAACGTTCGAAGGACACGAACTGCAGCCGGTCGCCGGCGGCAGCGGTCATCTTCCACTGGCGCCAGGTTTCGCAGAAATTGAGGCCGGTGCCGAAGCCGAGTTCGCCGATGCGGAAGGTGCCTGCACCGACCCAGCGATCGGGCAGGCCGTTGCCCGATAGGAAGACGTGGCCGCACTCCAGCCGCCCGTCGGTGCGGCAATAAAAGTGATCGCCAAACTCCCGGGAATAGGGCATATCGCCCTCGTGCCAATCAAGGTTCTGGTGCGCCGGGGGCTCGATCGGGTCTGCGGATCCTGTCATGGCCAAGGCGATAGTCCGCCGGCCGGAGAAGGTCAATCGATGAGCGAGCTTTTGGTCGTCGGCGGCGGCATCATGGGGCTGTGGGCCGCCCTAAGCGCCACGCGCAGGGGCATGACCGTGCGGCTCGTCGAGCAACAGGCCATCGGCGCCGGCGCCAGCGGTGGCCTTTTGGGCGCGCTCATGCCGCATATGCCCGATCGCTGGAACGACAAGAAGCAGTTCCAGTTCGACGCACTCGTGGCGATCGAAGAAGAGATCGCGGTGCTCGAGTCGGCGACGGGCCTTTCGACCGGCTATCGGCGGACGGGTCGCTTGATCCCGCTTGCCAAGTCTCACCTGCGCGACATCGCCCTTCGGCACGAACAGGATGCACTGAGCCACTGGCGGGCGGCCGACAGGCAGTTCCACTGGCACGTGAAGGACGAGGGGCCCGAGGGCTGGCCAGGCGCAGAGGCAGCAGCGCACGGCATGGTCTTCGATACGCTCGCCGCGCGCGTCTCGCCGCGTCGCATGCTTGCGGCCCTCCGCACGGCCCTCCTGCGGGCACCGAGCGCCCATGTGGACGAACGCCGGGGCGTGCGCCGAATCGAGCCGGCACACGGCCGGGCCGAACTCGGCGACGGCACCCGGATCGGTTTCGAGCATTGCATCATCGCAGCCGGTGTCGGCAGTTTTCAATTGATCGACGACGTGTCAGCGCCGCTGGCGGAAACGAGCGGCACGGCGGTCAAGGGCCAGGCGGCACTGCTGCGGGCGGAGATTGACCCGGCGCTTCCGGTGATTTTCGCCGACGGCGTCTACATCATCGCCCATGACGACGGCCATGTGGCGGTCGGCAGCACCAGCGAAAACAGTTTTGCCGATCCCCTGTCGACGGACGCGCAGCTCGATGAACTGCTTCGGCGCGCCGTGGCGCTTGCACCGCGCCTGGCAGAGGCCGAGGTGGTGGAGCGATGGGCGGGGTTGCGTCCGAAGGCGACGGGGCGGGAGCCGATGGTCGGCCGGCATCCGGACCATTCGAATGTTTCGGTCCTGACCGGCGGCTTCAAGGTGAGCTTCGGCATTGCGCATCGGCTGGCGCGTTTCGTCATGGATGAGATCGCCGGTTCTCCGACGATCGATATTCCCGATTCCTTCTTCTGCCGGAATCACATAGCCGCACTTCGCGACAAAAGCCTTTAGCCCCGGACATGCGAAAGGCCCCGCCGGCGGCGGGACCCGAGAGATCGAAAGTCAGGCATTACATCCAGTAGGGCGGCACGCCGTAGTAGTCGTAGACACGGCGACCGTTTTCCGCGTTCCAATCGTATTCATCGGTGCCGTGATATTTCGGCGCGTTTTCGACCTGATCGCGAGTCACATCAGTGCGATAGCCGCCGAGCTTCTCGTCATAGGTCAACTTTGCCCAAGGCAATGGATAGTGGTCTTCACCGAGGCCGAGAAAGCCGCCGAAGCCGAGCACCGCATAGGCGACGCGCCCGCTGCGCTTCTCGATGATCACGCGCTCGATCGAGTCGATGTGTTTGTCGTCGGGGCCATAGACCCTCGTGCCTTCAACCTTGTCGCTCGCGATCAGGTCGTGGGTCTCCTTGATCCGGGCGTCCTGAAGGTTCGCATTGTGATAGGTCACGCTTCTTCTCCATCCTTGTTTTCCTACCTTTTAGGAACGGGCGATGGGCCGGATGGTTCCGAAAAAGGAGGACGGCTGCTGCGCTCGTCCCAGGCCGACTTCGTCAATCTGTCACGCAAATCACCTAAGACGCGGCCATTGGACAAGTCGGGGTGAGGGCGGAAAACCGCATGCTTTTGCTCATCCCGCGCTGAGGGATACCCGGAGCCAGCCGATGCGCTATGCCATTTGTTTTACGCCGCCGATGGCCGACACGCTTTCCGCGACCGCTGCAAGCTGGCTGGGGCGCAACGTCTATTCCGGCGACCCCACGGAATTGCCGTCGGTCGCGGGCTTGAGCGCCGCAGATGTCGCCTATCACACGGCGGTTCCCCGCCGCTTCGGCTTTCACGCAGTGATGATGTCGCCGTTCCGCCTGCATCCCGATATGACGGAATCGAAGCTTCTGAAGGCGCTGATGCATTTTGCCGGCGCCCAGACCCCGTTCGAAATCGATCGCCTGGAGGTTGCCCGCATCGGTCGATGCTTCGGGCTGATGCCGCAGGTGCCGAGTACGGCCATGCATCTGCTTGCGGCCAACGTCGTCCAGGAGTTCGATGCCTTCCGCGCGCCGCTCAGCGAAGACGAGATCGAGCGTTCCGATCCGGACCGGCTGACCGCGCCGCAGTTTTCCAATCTGTACCGTTGGGGCGATCCGCATGTGATGGACGAGTACCGCTTCCACATGATGCTGACCGGCCCGCTTGCACCAGACGCGATGCGGCGGGTCGAGGCACCACTGCGCGACCTCTTCGAGCCCTGCCTATCAAAACCGCTTTCGATCGGCAGCCTTGCGCTGTTTGTCGAACAGGAGACGGGGGCGCCCATGCGGGTGCATTCGCAGCACCCGCTCGGCAAGATCTCGACGAACACGCGCGCCGAGAGGGCAAAGCGCGCCGCCGCCGATCCGTCGCTGGCGCCGCAAGGCGCGGTTCGGCCGCTGCCGTTGATCGTCGCTGCGCTGATGGCGCAGCGCTAACCGGAAACGCACACCGGCTAATCTGCAAACAGCAGCGCTTTCGGATAGGGCAGACCGAGGGGCGGCATGTCCGCCGGCGCGAAGTAGCGTAGCGACTTCGTCTCGCCGTCGCTGATCGGTTGCTGGGAGCCAACGATCCGGCATCGATAGAGGGTAACCACATATTCGACGCGGTCGCCGTTCGGGTAGGTGTAGCGAAACGCTTCTCCGCCGAAGACGCCCAGTATCCGCTCGACCGAGACCGGATAGCCGGTTTCCTCCATGACCTCGCGAAGGATCGCGTCGACAGGCGTTTCGCCCGGCTCGATGGCGCCGGCCGGCAGGCTCCAGCCTTCGCCGCTTGCTTTCTCCTGCAACAGGATCCGGCCATCGGGATCGAGAATGGAGGCCGCCACCGACGGGCAGAGAAGCAGGTCGGAACCGATTTTACCGCGAAGCGCTTGAATGTAGGATTTCATCTCGATCAGAGCCGTTGTCCTTGCCAATCCATTCAACGCCGTTTCGGAAAATCTCTCAACCTCGGGCTCAGCGGAATTTTTCTGGTGATTTCCGTCAGGGCCACGGTGCTGCCGCTGCCCCGCTTCCCGTCATTTCGGTATCGACAATCCGGTCGGCGGTGATACCGTTCCTAAAAATTCGAAGGGTGATTTGATGTCTGAGACTAAGTATCCGCGCGACCTCGTTGGCTACGGCCGCAATCCGCCGAAGGCAAACTGGCCGGGCGATGCGCGCATCGCCGTGCAGTTCGTGCTGAACTACGAAGAGGGCGGCGAAAGCTGCATTCTCGATGGTGACCCGGCGTCCGAATGCCTGCTGTCGGAGATCGTCGGCGCACAGCCCTGGGCTGGCCAGCGCAACCTCAACATGGAATCGATCTACGAATATGGCGCCCGTTCCGGCTTCTGGCGGCTGTGGCGCATGTTCACCAGCCGCAACGTGCCGCTGACCGTCTATGGCGTGACGCAGGCGATGGCGCGCAATCCGGAAGCGGTTGAGGCCATGAAGGAAGCCGGCTGGGAAATCGCCAGCCACGGTCTGCGCTGGCTGGAATACAAGGACGTGCCGGAAGAGGTCGAGCGCGAGCATATCCGCGAGGTCGTCCGCCTGCACACCGAACTCACTGGCGAGCGCCCGCTCGGCATCTACCAGGGCAAGCCTTCAGCCAATACGCTGAAGCTGGTGCTGGAGGAGGGCGGCTTCCTCTACTCCTGCGACAGCTATGCCGACGAGCTGCCCTACTGGGTGCCGGGTCTTTCGCCCGACAAGCCGCACCTGATCATCCCCTATACGCTCGACGCCAACGACATGCGCTTTGCGACGCCACAAGGCTTCAACAGCGGCGACCAGTTCTTCAGCTATCTCAAGGACACCTTCGACGTGCTCTACGAGGAAGGCCGCCAGGGTGACGCCAAGATGATGAACATCGGGCTTCACTGCCGTCTCGTCGGCCGCCCGGGCCGGGCCGCCGCTCTTGCCCGCTTCATCGACTACGTGATGTCGCACGACAAGGTCTGGGTGCCGCGTCGCATCGACATCGCCAACCACTGGTACCAGCACCACAAGCCGGAAGGGGCGCTCTGATGACCGACCGTGATGCCTTTGTTGCCCGTTTCGGTGGCGTGTTCGAGCACTCGCCCTGGGTTGCCGAACGCGCCTACGACCGAGCCGCGGCGACGGGGCTGACGGCGGGCACGGTGCACTCGGCGCTCTGCCAGGCCTTTCGCACGGCGCTGCCGCGCGAGAAGATGCAGGTGCTGCGCGCCCACCCGGATCTTGCCGGCAAGCTGGCGATCGCCGGCAAGCTGACGGCGGACTCGACGGCGGAACAGGCATCCGCTGGCCTCGACCGGTTGACGCCAGAGGAGCATCAGCGCTTCACCGGGCTCAACGACGCCTACACGAAGAAATTCGGCTTCCCCTTCATCATCGCGGTGAAGGGGCTGACCAAGGCGCAAATTCTTGCCTCCTTCGAAAGCCGCATTGACAATTCGCCCGAAGAGGAATTTGAAACCGCTTGCGCACAGGTCGAGAAAATCGCCCGCCTGCGCCTGCAGTCGATGCTTCCTGGAGACGAAAATGCCTGACAAAACCGTTCGATGCCTGTCCCCGCTCATGAGGAGGGCGCTCGAACTGGATCGGACATCCGCAAGCGCCAAGTCTTCTTGCGAGGTCTCCGCATAATGTCGCGCCTGCTTACGATCGAACCGCTGACACGCGACGCCTTCGCCCCGTTCGGAACCGTCATCGAAGCCGATCCGGCAACGATGCGCTACATCAACGGCGGCAATACCGAACGCTTCCACGGGCTGGCGCGCGCCGATGTCGTCGGCGAGGGCGCCAATGTCATCATCAACATTTTTCGCGGCCAACCGCGTGCTTTCCCCTATTCGGTGACGATGATGGAACGGCACCCGCTTGGCAGCCAGAGCTTTTCGCCGCTCGACGACCGTCCCTGGCTGGTCGTCGTCGCCGAAGACGAGGGTGGTCGTCCGGGTGCACCGCGGGTGTTTCAGGCCAACGGCCGGCAGGGCGTCAATTACGGCCGCAATGTCTGGCACCACCCACTGATGTCCGTCGGCGCCATCAGCGATTTCCTCATCGTCGACCGCGAAGGGCCGGGCAACAATCTCGAGGAGTTCTTCTATGAGGTACCCTTCGTCATAGAGAGTGCGATCTAGCGACTGATGAAAAATGCGGACGTTCTTTCGTCCGCCTCCCGTACCCGTTTATGAAGGAGTATGAGATGAGCAGCACCGGCCGCCTGACGACCCATGTTCTCGACACCGCACTCGGCAAGCCGGCCGAGGGTCTCCGCATCGATCTCTATTGGCTGGAAGGCGAGGAGCGGCAGCTGATCCGCACCGTCCACACCAACAGCGACGGCCGCGTCGACGGCCCGATGGTCGAAGGCATCGGCTTCATGGCTGGCAATTACGAGCTGGTGTTCCATGCCGGCGACTATTTGCGCCGGTCAGGCGTGACACTGCCGGAGCCGGCCTTCCTTGATCGCATCCCCTTGCGCTTTGGCATCGCCGATCCGGCGAGCCACTATCATGTGCCGCTGCTGCTTTCGCCCTATGGGTACTCGACCTACCGGGGGAGTTGAGGCGTCCACCAGACGCCACATGCCTTAAGGCGCCGGATCTCTCAAAGGGTCATCCTCGGGCTTGACCCGAGGATCCATACGTCACTTGAGGCTTTGGATGCTCGGGTCGAGCCCGAGCATGACAAGAGCGTGGGAGGTGCGCCGTCTCACTCCGCCAGGATGCTACGATCGACGTCGTTGATGTCGCGCTTGCCGCAGAGGGCCATGGTGACGTCCATCTCCTTGCGGATGATCTCCAGCGCCTTGGTCACACCCTCCTTGCCCATGGCGCCGAGGCCATAGAGGAACGGGCGGCCGATATAGGTGCCTTTGGCGCCCATGGCCACGGCTTTGAGCACGTCCTGGCCGGAGCGGATGCCGCCGTCGACATGCACCTCTATCTGGTGGCCGACGGCATCGACGATGCGTGGCAGCATGCTGATCGAGGAATGGGCGCCGTCGAGTTGCCGGCCGCCATGGTTGGAGACGATGATCGCGTCGGCGCCGGTGGCGGCCGCCATCTTCGCGTCTTCCGGATCGAGGATGCCTTTGAGGATCAGCGGTCCGCCCCAGCGTTCCTTGATCCAGGCGACATCCTTCCAGGAAAGCTGCGGGTCGAACTGTTCCGTCGTCCAGGCGCCGAGCGAGGACAGATCGGTAACGCTTTTCGCGTGGCCGACGATGTTGCGGAAGGTGCGGCGCTTGGTGCCGAGCATCTTCATGCACCAGCCGGGCCGCGTCGCCATCTGCCAGAGGTGCTTCGGCGTCATCTTCGGCGGGGCCGAGAGGCCGTTGCGCAGGTCCTTGTGACGCTGGCCGAGGATCTGCAGGTCGAGCGTCAGCACCAGCGCCGAGCATTTCGCCGCCTTGGCACGGTCGATCAGGTTCAGGACGAATTCACGTTCGCGCATGACGTAGAGCTGGAACCAGAAGGGTTTCGTCGTCACCGAGGCGACGTCCTCGATCGAGCAGATGCTCATGGTGGAGAGCGTGAAGGGCACGCCGAAGGCTTCCGCCGCCTGGGCCGCCAGCATCTCGCCGTCGGCATGCTGCATGCCGGTAAGGCCGGTCGGCGCCAGCGCCACCGGCATCGACACCTTCTGGCCGATCATGGTCGTTTCGAGCGAGCGGTTGGTCATGTCGACCAGCACGCGCTGGCGCAGCTTGACCTTGGCGAAATCCTCCTCGTTGGCGCGATAGGTGCCTTCGGTCCAGGCGCCGCTGTCGGCGTAGTCGAAGAAGAGTTTCGGCACCCGGCGCTTGGCGAGCGCCTTGAGATCGCTGATTTCGAGGATTTGCGTCATGGAAATAGCCTTCGTCCAACAGGGATTGAACGAGCCATTACCATGTTTGCCGGAGGCTTGTTAATAGCCAGAAGAAGGAGAGGTCAATTTTCTTGACCTCTCCTTCTTCTGGCCATCACGCCGTGGCGAGTGCCGATTTCGCCGGCTTGCCGGCAACATAGGTTTCGACGATCGAACGATCGTCGCCCATGGTCTGCAGCAGGAAGAGTTCGTCGGCGAGCGAATTGACCACTTCGGCCCGCAGCGCCATGGCCGGTGTGGCCGCCATGTCGAGCACGATGAAGTCGGCATCGGTGCCGGCTTCGAGTGTCCCGATCCGGTCAACGAGCGACAGCGCCTCGGCATTGCCGCGGGTCATCATGAAGAAGCTGTCGAAGGGGTTCAGCCGCTCGCCCTGCAACTGCAGGATCTTGTAGGCCTCGTCGAGCGTCTTCAGCATGGAATAGCTGGTGCCGCCGCCGATGTCGGAGGCAACCGAGGTGCGCACAGGCTTGTCGCGACGCGAGAGCGCGCGCAGCGGAAAGAGGCCGGAACCGAGGAAGAGATTGGAGGTCGGGCAGAAGACGGCAACGGAGCCGGTTTCGCTCATGACGTCCGCCTCCCGCTCCGACAGATGGATGCAGTGACCGAAGAGGCTTTTCGGACCGAGCAGGCCGTAACGGGCGTAGACGTCGGTGTAATCGATGGCTTGCGGATAAAGCTCGCAGGTAAAGGCGATCTCGTCGCGGTTTTCCGAAAGATGCGTCTGGACGTGCAAATCGGGAAACTCGCGCACCAGCGACCTGGCGACGTCCATCTGTTCGGGCGTCGAGGTGATGGCGAAGCGCGGAGTGATGGCGACGTGGTTGCGGCCCTTGCCGTGCCAGTCGCGGATCACTGCGCGAGTTTCGTCGTAGCTCATCTGCGGCGTATCGAGCAGGCCTTGCGGCGCGTTGCGGTCCATCATCACCTTGCCGGCGACCATGCGCATGTCGCGGCGCAGCGCCTCGGCGAAGAAGGCATCGGCCGACGCCTTGTGCACCGAGCAATAGGCCGTTGCCGTCGTCGTGCCGTGGCGCACCATCTCGTCGAAGAAGCGGCTGGCGATGCGCTCCGCATGGGCGGTTTCGACGAAACGGCATTCCTCCGGGAAGGTATAGGTGTTGAGCCACTCCAACAGGTTGGCGGCGTAGGAGGCCATCACCTGCATCTGCGGGAAATGCAGGTGCGTGTCGATGAAGCCCGGCACGATCAGATGCGGGCGGTGATCGATTTCCGCCACATCCTCCGGCGCGCCGGCTTTCACCGCAGCGTAGGATCCGCTCGCAACAATCTGGCCACCCTTAACCAGCAGCGCGCCGTCGCTCTCGTAGCCATAGGCGGCGCTGTCGTCGATCGACGTTGGCGCGCGGTGAAAGCTCAGGAGCCGGCCGCGGATGAGGGTGGTCGTCATTGTGTCTTGCCTTCCTCGACGGCGCTTTCGAACCAGGCTGTCAGCAACTGGCGCTCATCCGTCGTCATATCTGTCACGTTGCCGGGCGGCATCGCGTGGCTGCGCCCGGCCTGGATATAGATTTCGCGGGCGTGGGCGGCAATCTCCGCGTCGCTTTCGAGCACGACGCCCTTCGGCGCCCGGGTGATGCCCTCGTAAACCGGTTCGGCGGCATGACACATGGAACAGCGGGTGGAGACCGTGTCCTTGACCGCGGGAAAATGGGCATTGGCGGCGAACCGCTTGAAGACCGGGGCGACTTCCGCCGTTTCGCCGCCGGTCAGCACCTTCGGTACGGTCGAGAGCCACATGATCAGGACGAAGAGGAGGGCCGTGACGAGCCAGGTCCAGGTCGGTCTGCCCTTGCGGGCATGGGTGGTGTTGAACCAGTGGCGGATGGTGACGCCCATCAGGAAGACGAGCGCGGCGATGATCCAGTTGAACGCCGTCGCAAACGCCAGCGGATAGTGGTTCGACAGCATGAAGAAGATGACGGGCAGGGTCAGGTAGTTGTTGTGCAGCGAGCGCTGCTTGGCCTGGGCGCCGAGTTTCGGATCGGGCGTGCGGCCGGCGATCAGGTCGGCAACCACGATCTTCTGGTTGGGAATGATGATGAAGAAGACGTTGGCCGACATGATCGTTGCGGTAAAGGCGCCGAGATGCAGGAAGGCGGCGCGGCCGGTAAACACCTGGGTGTAGCCCCAGGCCATGATCACCAGCGCCACATAGAGCAGCGCCATCAGCCCCCAGGTGTTCCTGCCGATCGGCGATTTGCACAAGAGGTCGTAGAACAGCCAGCCGACGCCGAGCGAGGCGAGCGAAATCAGGATCGCGGTCGAGGCAGAAATGTCCAGCACATGGCGGTCGATCAGGAAGAGGTCGGCGCCGCCATAGTAGACGATACAGAGCATGGCGAAGCCCGAGAGCCACGTCACGTAGGATTCCCATTTGAACCAGGTGAGGTGCTCGGGCATCGAGGCCGGCGCCACCAGGTACTTCTGGATGTGGTAGAAGCCGCCGCCATGGACCTGCCATTCCTCGCCATAGGCGCCAACGGGCAGGTGATCGCGCTTCACCAGACCGAGGTCGAGCGCGATGAAATAGAAGGATGAGCCGATCCAGGCGATGGCGGTGATCGCGTGCAGCCAGCGCACGGCAAAGGCCAGCCATTCCCAGGCGATGGCGAACTCGTACATTCAGATCCCCTTGTCTCTCTGTTGCCTCACCTTGCGCAAAAACGATCGACGGGAAAAGGGGGCGATCAGGTCCTCAAGCGCTATTTGCCTGCAGGAATTGCGGCGGGCAGAGTTCGCCGAGGATCCAGTCGCGGAAAATCCGGATCTTCGGCGTGTTGCGGCGGGCATGCGGATAGGCGAGCCAGTAGTCGCAACCGTCGCTGCAGCGCAGATCAAAGGGTTGGTAAAGGCGGCCAAGCGCCACATCGTCGGGGTAGAATTCCGGCGTCAGGATGGCGACGCCCTGGCCGGCGACGGCGGCGCGCGCCTCGAAGGTCTGGGCGCCAAGCCGGCTGTGCGGCCGCCCCTCGAGGTCCGGGTCCTCGACGCCTGCGGCCTTGAACCACATCGGCCACCAGGGATCGCCAGCATCGATGATGCGAAGCTTCAGGAGGTCGCGCGGCTCGTGCACGCCGCCGATGGTGGCAGCAAGCGCCGGGCTCAGCATCGGGCTGAATTCCACCCGCATCAGCGGATGGGTGTCGAGGCCGGGCCAGACGCCGCCGCCGGAGCGGATCGCGAGGTCGGCGGGCTCACGGGTAAAATCGGTGAGCGAGTCGCTCGTCGTCAGCCGCACGGCGATGTTCGGATGGGCGAGCTGGAAACTGCCGATGTTGCGGGCGAGCCATTGCGAGGCAAAGGTCGGCGTCGAGCTGATCAAGAGCGCGCTGTCGATGTCGCCGCGGGCATTGGAGACGGCTTCCTGCAGCATTTCGAAGGCTTCGGTCACGCGTGGCGCCATGCGCTGGCCGACGTCGGTCAGCGAGATCTGGCGCGGGCGGCGCAGAAACAAGGGCTCGCCGACATTCTCCTCGATCAACTTCACCTGGTAGCTGACGGCTGTCTGGGTCATGCCCAGCTCTTCGCCGGCCTTGGTGAAGCTGCCGAGCCTTGCGACCGCTTCGAAGACCCGCAGCGCATTCAGCGGAAACTGCTTCGACATCTTCATGGATAAGTTCTCTTGATGCATGCAGACGGATGTTCGATTGGATTTCGATCCTCCTCCACGGCATCCTTCAAGTCAACTTCCCAAGACGAACAGGTGCTGAAATGAGTTGCGACATTTACGAACGTACTGAAAGAAAACCATTTCTTTCATTCGAGCCGGTCTTCCGGCTCACGGCCGCCCTGTTCGGTGGCCTCACTGCCCCCAAGCCGATGCTCGATGTGAACGCGCTGTCCGATCACATGAAAAGAGACATGGGTTTCATGGATGCTCATGGTGCGCACCGCGACGACGAGGAGGCCATGGCCGATGCTCGCCGCCTCTTCAGCATCAATGAACTGCCGCGAATCTAGATCCGGGATCAATGGCCGTCAGGCGTTGCGAAGACGCTCGACGGCCATCAGCACACGCTCCGGTGTTGCCGGGGCATCGAGCCGGGGGCACTCGCGATAATCCGCGACGCTTGCCACCGCCATCGATAGAGCCTCCAGCACCGAAATCGGCAGCATGAAGGGCGGCTCTCCCACCGCCTTTGAGCGGCCGATGGTTTTCTCGGCATTGCTCGACCATTCGGCAAGCTTGACGTTGAAGATCTTTGGCCGGTCGGAGGCAAGCGGGATCTTGTAGGTGGAAGGCGCGTGGGTGCGAAGCCGGCCCTTGTCGTCCCACCAGAGTTCTTCCGTCGTCAACCAGCCCATGCCTTGCACGAAGCCGCCCTCGATCTGGCCGATATCGATCGCCGGATTGAGCGAGCGGCCGACATCGTGCAGCACGTCGACGCGGTCAACCATGTATTCTCCGGTCAATGTGTCGATCGACACCTCCGAAACCGAAGCGCCGTAGGCGTAGTAATAGAACGGCGTGCCGCGGCCGCTGGCGCGATCCCAGTGGATCTTCGGCGTTTTGTAATAGCCGGCAGCCGAAAGCTGGATGCGGCCCATATAGGCCTGCTTGATGAATTCGGGGAAGGGAATGAGCTCTTCGCCGATCTTCACGTGGTTGGGCACGAAGCTGACATGATCAGGCGTCGTCTGCCAGCGCTCGCAGGCGAAGGCGACCAGCCGTTCCTTGATCTGGCGCGCCGCGTCATGGGCCGCCATGCCGTTCAAGTCAGAGCCCGAGGAGGCGGCGGTCGCAGACGTGTTCGGCACCTTGCCCGTGGTCGTGGCGGTGATGCGGACGCGGTCGAGATCGACCTGGAAACTGTCGGCGATCACCTGCGCCACCTTGATGTAGAGCCCTTGGCCCATCTCGGTGCCGCCATGGTTCAGGTGGATGGAGCCGTCCTGGTAGATGTGCACCAGCGCGCCTGCCTGGTTGAAGGCCGTCAGCGTGAAGGAGATGCCGAACTTGACCGGCGTCAGCGCGATGCCCTTGCGGATGACGCGGCTCGTCCGGTTGAAATCGAGGATCGCCTGGCGGCGCGCCTGATAGTCGGCGCTCTCTTCGAGTTCAGTCACGATCTGCGCGATGATGTTGTCTTCGACCTGCTGGTGATAGGGTGTGATGTCGCGACCGGAACCCTTCTCGCCGTAAAAATTCAGCTTGCGGATTTCGAGCGGGTCCTTACCGAGCTGATAGGCGATCTCCTCGATGATGCGCTCGCCGCCGACCATGCCTTGCGGCCCGCCGAAGCCGCGATAGGCGGTGTTCGACACCGTGTTGGTCTTCAACGGCTGCGAGGTGAGTTTCACATGCGGGTAGAAGTAGGAGCTGTCGGCGTGGAACAGCGCACGGTCGGTGACCGGGCCGGACAAATCGGACGAGTAGCCGCAGCGCGCCGCATAATTGGCGTGAACCGCATGGATGCGGCCGTCTTCGTCATAGCCGACGTCGTAGTCGACCAGGAAGTCATGGCGCTTGCCGGTCGCGGTCATGTCCTCGTCGCGATCCGGGCGGAACTTGACGGCACGGTTAAGCCTCTTGGCGGCGACCGCGGCGAGAGCCGCAAACTGGTTGCCCTGCGTTTCCTTGCCGCCGAAGCCGCCGCCCATGCGGCGCACGTTGACGGTCACGGCATTGGAGGGCACGCCGAGCACGTGCGAGACCATGTGCTGGATCTCGCTCGGGTGCTGGGTCGAGGACCAGACGGTGACCTCGTCGTCCTCACCGGGGATGGCAAGGGCGATATGGCCTTCAAGATAGAAATGCTCCTGGCCGCCGATGCGCATTTGGCCTTTGAGCCGCCGCGGTGCCTTTTCGAGCTCGGCTTCCGCGTCGCCGCGCTGCAGGGTCAAGGGTTGCGTCACCAGTTCGCCGCCACGGGCGACGGCGTCGAGAATGTCGGTGAAATGCGGCAGGTCGCGATAGGTGATCTTTGCGAGGCGGGCGGCCCGGCGGGCGATGTCGCGGGTTTCGGCGATCACGGCAAAAGCGGGCTGACCATGGAACTGCACGAGACCATCGGCAAGCACCGGTTCGTCGTGCAGGTGGCTGGGGCTGATGTCGTTGGAATGCGGCATGTCGCTCGCCGTCAGCACGCAGACGACGCCGGGTGCGGCAAGGACGGCCGACAGGTCCATGGCGGTGATTTCGGCATGCGCCCGGTCGGTCATGCCGAGCGCGCCGTGCAGGGTGCCTGCGGGCTCCGGCATGTCATCGATATAGTCGGCGGTGCCGGAGACATGCTTGTGAGCGCTGTCATGGCGTTGCGAGACATGCATCTCGCCGCGGATCGCCTTACGTTCCTCGAAGGTGGATTTGTCCATGGTCATCTGTCTCCCGCAGCGAAGCGCACGAGTTGTGCGGGCTCCCCGCCACTTTCCAGGAAGAAGCGCATCAGCAGGTTCTTCGCCGCCAGCATGCGATAGTCGCTCGTTGCCCGCCAGTCGGTGAGCGGCTGGTAGTCCGCATCAAAGGCCGCTTGCGCGTTGCGAACCGTCTCCTCGGTCCAGGGCTTGCCGATGAGCGCCGCTTCCACATTGGTTGCGCGCTTTGGCGTGGCGGCCATGCCGCCGAAGGCGATGCGGGCGGCGCGGACGGTGCCGTCTTCCACCGACAGGCGGAAAGCGCCGAGCAGGGCGGAGATATCCTCGTCGCGGCGCTTGGAGATCTTGTAGGCAGCAAAGAGATCGCCATCCGGCAGGCGTGGCACGAAGATGCTCTCGACGAATTCGCCGGGCTGACGGTCCTGCTTGCCATAGGCGATGAAGAATTCTTCGAGCGGCAGCGTCCGGCGGCCGTCCTTCGAGCGCAACGTCACGGTGGCCCCGAGAACGATCAGCGGCGGAGGGCTGTCGCCGATGGGCGAGCCGTTGGCGATGTTGCCGCCGATCGTCCCCATGTTGCGTACCTGCTCGCCGCCGATGCGGTTGATCAGCGGGCCGAGGGCGGGAAACGCCTTTATGAGTGCGGCATAGGCCATGCTGTAGCTGACGCCGGCGCCGATCGTCAGACCCGCCTCGGTCTCCTTGATGCCTTGCAGTTCGGCAATGCCGTTGATGAAAATGACCGGGTTGATCGGCCGCATCTGCTTGGTCACCCAGAGGCCGACATCGGTGGAACCGGCAACGACCGTCGCCCCCGGATTGTCGGCAAGCGCTTGCGCAAGGCCATCGCCGTCGGCCGGCACGATCAGACAGTTTTCGCCCTGGCGGACGGTGATCGTCTCAGTCGGCGCCAGCGTCTTCAGGCGGGCAATGATCGTTTCCCGTTCCCGGGTGATCGGATCGAAGATCTCAGACGGTCGCGCCTCTGCGGCTGCTTCGGCGGCGCGCACGATCGGCTCATAGCCGGTGCAGCGACAGAGATTGCCCTGCAGCGCCTTTTCGATGTCGGCGCGGCTGGGGCTGTCGTTGGAAAGCCACAGGCCATAGAGCGACATGACGAAGCCGGGCGTGCAGAAGCCGCATTGCGAGCCGTGGAAGTCGACCATTGCCTGCTGCACCGGATGCAGTGCGCCATCCTGGCCGGCGAGATGTTCGACGGTGACGACATGGGTTGCCTGCAGCGAGCCGAGGAAACGGATGCAGGCGTTGACGCTCTCATAGACGAGCCGGTCGCCCCAGAGCCGCCCGACGAGCACGGTGCAGGCGCCGCAGTCGCCCTCCGCACAGCCTTCCTTGGTGCCAGTCAGCCGGCGCTCCAGCCGCAGATAGTCGAGCAGCGTCGTTGTCGGTGCGATGTCGGAAAGGGCGACCTCGCGGTCGTTGAGGATGAAGCTGATGCTTCCGTTCGGCTGGGGCATGCCATTCATTCCCTGCGGCTGCTGCGTACTACCTGAAATCACTTTGATCTTAGGTGGTTATGCAGAAAAGCAAAGAGCCGCGGAGATTTTTGCACGTCCCGTCAACGTGCGCCTACTGCGCCGTCCAGCCGCCATCCATGGAAACATGGGTGCCGGTGATCTGTGCCGCATCGTCACCGGCGAGATAGACGGCGAGCGCTGCCACCTGCTCGACGGTGATGAACTTCTTCGTCGGCTGCCCCTTCAGCATGACGTCGTTGATGACCTGTTGTTCGGTGATGCCGCGGGTGCGGGCCTGATCTGGGATCTGCTTTTCGACAAGCGGCGTTAGCACGTAGCCCGGGCAGATCGAGTTCGCGGTGATGCCGCTTTCCGCCACTTCGAGCGCCACCGTCTTCGTCAGGCCGAGAACGCCGTGCTTGGCCGCCACATAGGCCGCCTTGAAGGGCGAGGCGACGAGGCCGTGGGCAGAGGCGATGTTGATGATGCGGCCCCAGCCTTTCGCCTTCATGCCGGGAATGGCGGCGCGGATCGTATGGAAGGAGGAGGAGAGGTTGATCGCGATGATGCGGTCCCATTGCTCGATCGGGAAATCCTCGACTTTTTCGACATATTGGATGCCGGCATTGTTGACGAGGATATCGACGCCGCCGAAGCGGGTCGTCGCTGTCGCGATCAGGTCGGCGATTTCGGCTGGCTTCGTCATGTCAGCGGCATGATAGACGACCGTTCCTGTCGTCAACGCGCTGACATCGTCCGTCGCCTTTTTGATTTCGTCCGGGCTGCCGAAGCCGTTCAGCACGATATTGGCGCCGCCCTTGGCGAAGGCCTTGGCGATCGCAAGCCCGATGCCGCTCGTCGAACCGGTGATGACCGCTGTTTTCGTCATTGCTGCTCTCTCCCTTTGCGGCGCCGCGCACTGCTTTGTTGCGGCGCAACAGCGCCAGCCTACGCGGAAAACGACTGACCTGACAATTGTGTTTTTGGCTTCGCGACCGCAGAGTTGAGGAGGGGAGCGGCGAAGCCGGTCGGTTGCGTTTTGTTTTCGTTTGACATTCGTTTTGCCATCGTATTGAAGTTTTCGAAATGAGATCCCGCCTTCAAGGCCGGTGAACAAACATGCGTGTGGCCGGGGAGGGGCATATGGGCGGATTTATTCTCGCGATCGATCAGGGTACGACCTCGAGCCGGGCGATCATCTTCGACGGTCAGCAGCAGATCGCCGGGGCCAGCCACAAGGAATTCAAGCAGTATTTTCCGAAATCCGGCTGGGTCGAACACGATCCCGAGGAAATCTGGCAGACGGTGCTTTCGACGGTCGAGGACGCGCTCGCCAAGGCCGGCATCAAGGCCGGCGACCTCTCAGGCATCGGCATCACCAACCAGCGCGAGACCGTGGTCGTCTGGGATCGCGAGACCGGCAACCCCATCCATAATGCTATCGTCTGGCAGGACCGCCGCACCGCCTCCTATTGCGATCGGCTGAAGAAGCAGGGGCTGGAAAAGACCTTCACCCGGAAGACGGGCCTGCTGCTCGATCCCTATTTCTCCGGCACCAAGCTCAACTGGCTGCTGACCAACATCGACAGGGCGCAGGCGCGCGCCGCCAAGGGCGAGCTCTGCTTCGGCACCATCGATACCTTCCTCATCTGGCGGCTGACCGGCGGCAAGTCCTTCGTGACGGACGCGACCAACGCGTCGCGCACGCTGCTCTATAATATCGCCGACAATGCCTGGGACGACGAACTGCTGAAGATCCTGAAAGTGCCGCGTGCCATGCTGCCCGAGGTCAAGGATTGCGCCGCCGATTTCGGCGTTACCGATCCAGCACTCTTCGGCGCGGCGGTCCCGATCCTCGGCGTCGCCGGCGACCAGCAGGCGGCGACCATCGGCCAGGCCTGCTTCAAGCCGGGCATGCTGAAATCCACCTATGGCACCGGCTGCTTCGCGCTGCTCAACACCGGCAAGGACATGGTGCGCTCGAAGAACCGGTTGCTCACCACCATTGCCTACAAGCTTGATGGCGAAACCACCTATGCGCTCGAAGGCTCGATCTTCGTCGCCGGTGCCGCAGTGCAATGGTTGCGCGACGGGCTGAAGGTGATCAAGGCCGCCCCCGATACCGGCACCCTTGCCGAAAGTGCCGATCCGACGCAGGAGGTCTATCTGGTGCCGGCCTTCACCGGGCTTGGCGCGCCGCACTGGGATCCGGATGCGCGTGGCGCGATCTTCGGCATGACCCGCAACACCGGTCCGGCGGAATTTGCCCGCGCGGCACTCGAAGCCGTCTGCTACCAGACGCGCGACCTGCTTGAAGCCATGCACAAGGACTGGCGCAACAATGGCAAGGAAACGGTGCTGCGCGTCGATGGCGGCATGGTTGCCTCCGACTGGACGATGCAGCGTCTGTCCGACCTGCTCGACGCGCCGGTCGACCGGCCCGTCATCCTCGAAACGACCGCGCTCGGCGTCGCCTGGCTCGCCGGCAGCCGCGCCGGCGTCTGGCCGAAGCAGGAAGACTTTGCCAAGTCCTGGGCGCGCGACCGCCGCTTCGAGCCTGCCATGGACGAAACGACGCGCAAGACGAAGCTCAAGGGCTGGCGCAACGCAGTCAAGCGCACGCTGAGCTAAGGACCCGGACGCGCGCTTCTCCTGACTATCATCTGCCTTCTGGCCGGACGGCGGCGCTCGCGCGCCGGCCGCTCGTCAGTCGATGACCGCGACCGCTTCCACCTCGAACAGCATGCCGTCGACCGCCAGCTTGGGCACCGGAACGAGGGTCTGTGCCGGCAGGGTTGTTCCGAACATCTCCTTGACGCTGTTGGTCAGGACCTCAAGCTTCGACATGTCGTGGTCGACCACGAAGATGGTGAGCTTGGCGACCTGGTCGGGCCTTGCGCCAAGCCCCTCGAGCGCTGCACCCAGATTGGCATAGGCCTGCTTGACCTGCACCGCGAAGTCGGGAGACAGGCCGCCGGTGCTGTCCTGGCCGCCCTGTCCTGAAATGTAGGCCACCCGGGCTCCGGCAGGCACGATCACCGCAGTGCTGTAGCCATGCGGCGTCGGGTCGTAGAGGTTTTTCGGGTTGACGATCGTCAGCCTGGCCGCCTGCTCGTTCGCGGTCGCCGCGGTGGAAACGCCCGTGGTCATGATGATGAACCCTCCGATCATGAGATGTCTGATTGCGCGTGACATGGTGTTCTCTCGTCTCCGAGGCCTGCGCGCGACGCCGCTTGCAGGCCTGCAGGTTTGACCTTTCGCCGTCGCTCTCGCGATTGACTCGTACGGCGTACGATTAAATTGCATCGTACGCCGTACGAGTCAATCGTTCAGGATCGACATCCGGCGTGTTGTCGGCGTAAATCGGTGTTTCAATCTGTAAGGAAGACGCATGGCTGGGAAAGGGAACGGCGGGCAGGGCAAGGGCTCCCAAAGGGTGGAGGCGGCAGCTGAAGCCGGGCAGAAGCCGGGTGGCGAACCGTCGCTGTCTCTGGACCGTATCGTCGCAACGGCGGTTGACCTGCTGGACACCGAGGGGATCGACGGGTTGAAGATGCGCCGCCTTGCCGACCGTCTCGGTGCCGGCGTCATGAGCCTCTATTGGCATGTCAGCAACAAGGAAGAGGTGTTCGATCTGGCGCTCGATGCGGTGTTTGCTTATCGCGAAGCCCCGCAAAAGACCGAGCCAGAGGATTGGCGTAGCGATGTGGTTCACATGCTCGAAGACTGGCGTGCAATCATGTTGCGCCATCCCTGGTCGGCATCGCTTCTGCCGCGCCGGGCGCTCGGCCCGAACATCCTCGCCCGCCTGGAAACCATGAGCAGGGGCCTGTCGGGCGCCGGCGTTGCCGATTCCAGCATGAACGTCGCGATCTGGTCGCTCTGGAACTACGTGCTCGGCGCGACCGTCACACGGGCGAGCTTCGCGCTTTCGGACGCCGACCAGACTGCCGGACAACAGCGCCTCTCGGTGCTCAGCGAACGCTATCCGACCATCGAGCGCACGCGCCTGCTGCTCGACAACGACTGGGACGGCACGTTCCGGAAAGGTCTCGACATTCTGCTCGACGGTCTGTCGCGCCGCTGACGCTTATTGGTGTTCATCCGGGAAACACTGTGTTTCCCGGATGTGCATTTGCTGCTCCCGCGCGCGCCAACTATCTGTTGTGCAAACAGAAAAAGGACAGGCACATGGAACTCGGGCTTTACACATTCGCGGATGTCGATCCGAACGCCGATGACAAGGGCAGGGAAGGGCAGCGCCGCCTCAACAACCTTCTCGAAGAGATCGAGCTCGCCGATCAGGTCGGCCTCGACGTCTTCGGGCTCGGCGAACATCACCGCCCCGACTATGCGGCCTCGGCGCCGGCGGTCATCCTGGCAGCCGCAGCCGCGAGGACGAAGACCATCCGGCTGACGAGTGCCGTCACGGTGTTGAGCTCGGACGATCCCGTGCGCGTTTTCCAGCAGTTTTCGACGCTGGACCTGATCTCGGGCGGCCGTGCCGAAATCATGGCCGGCCGCGGGTCGTTCATCGAATCCTTCCCGCTCTTCGGCCAGTCGCTCGACGACTACGACCAGCTCTTTGCCGAGAAGCTCGATCTGCTGATGGCGCTGCGCGAGAGCGAGAAGGTCTCGTGGGCGGGTGAGATGCGACCGGCGATCCATGATCGCGGCGTCTATCCGCGGCCGCTGCAGCAGGAACTGCCGCTCTGGATCGCTGTCGGCGGCACGCCGCAATCGGTGGCGCGCGCCGGGGCGCTTGGCCTGCCGGTGGCGCTTGCCATCATCGGTGGCGAACCCCGCCGGTTTGCGCCGCTGTTCGATCTCTACCGCGAAGCGGCACGTCGCGCCGGCCAGGATGCGGGGAAGCTGAAGACCAGCATCAACGTGCACGGCTTCATCGCCGAAACGACCGATCTTGCTGCCGACCAGTTCTACGGGCCGCAGGCGGAGGTGATGAACCGCATCGGCCGTGAACGCGGCTGGGGGCCGACCAACCGGGCGCATTTCGACCAGGCGCGCAGCCCGAACGGCAACCTCTTCCTCGGCGACCCGGAAACGGTGGCCGAAAAGATCGTCGAGAACTGGAAGCTCTTCCGCAACGATCGCTTCTTGCTGCAGATGGCGATCGGTCCGATGCCGCACGATCAGATCATGCGCGGCATCGAGCTCTACGGCACGAAGGTGGCGCCGCTGGTGCGCAAGGCACTGGCCGAGGAAAAGGCGGCGGCGCCCGCCGCCGTCTGACCATTCGACGATGGGAACCGACGCTCGGCTCCCATCGTCTCGCCCGGTGCTGGCATAACGCGCGGCGACACGCTACATGTGAGCGCGAAAGCGAGATACGGATGACCCTCAACAACGAAGAAGATCTGCTGCGGCTGAAGGAAATCGGCCGCATCTGCGCCAACGCGCTGCAGGCGATGGGCGAGGCGCTCGAGCCCGGCATCACCACGGCGGAACTGGATGCGATCGGCCGCAAGGTGCTGGAAGAGGCCGGCGCACGCTCGGCGCCGGAGCTCTGCTACAATTTCCCCGGCGCCACCTGCATCAGCGTCAACGAGGAAATCGCCCACGGCATTCCCGGCGGCCGCGTCATCAAGGCGGGCGATCTCGTCAACATCGACGTATCAGCCGAAAAAGACGGCATCTTCGCAGACACCGGAGCCTCGTTCCCGGTACCGCCGGTCACCGCCGCGATCGACCGGCTGTGCCGCGACGGCAAGCGGGCGATGTGGGTCGGCCTCAAGCAGGTTCGCCCCGACCAGCCGCTCGCCGCCATCGGCAACGCCATCGGCGACTTCGCCCGCAAGAACCGCTATTCGCTCGTCACCAATCTCGCCAGCCACGGCATCGGTCGCTCGCTGCATGAAGAGCCGACCGAGATCGCCACATGGCCCGACCCGCGCGAGCGCCGCCGCATGACCGACGGCATGGTCTTCACCGTCGAGCCCTTCCTGTCGATGGGCGCACAATGGGCCGAAGGCGGCAACGACGACTGGACGCTCTACAGCGATCCGCGCGCGCCGACGGTGCAGTACGAGCACACGGTCGTGGTCACCCGCGGCGGGCCGTTGGTGGTGACGCTGCCGGGCTGAACCAGGGATACGGCGGCGGCCTGCAGCCTCCGTCGTCCTCCAGACGATTTTTGCTCCATCGCTGCAATGCATTATGTGTCGCCGTGACTTCGCGCATTTCACCTTTTCGGCGACTGGTCTAAGCCATTGAAATCGGCGATCGTTCGATTTCTTCAATAGGTCCTTCAATTATTGTCGTTTGTGGTCTGCCGTGTTGCGGCGCAATAAACTGATATGACCACGCTCGACAGACCGCTGCAGACCAACATCGCCGCCACGGCAGCCGCCGGCGCCATCGCCATGGCCGTCGCCATGGGGTTTGGGCGCTTCTCCTACACGCCGATCCTGCCGTCGATGATGGCGGATCTCGGCCTGTCGCCGGGCGATGCCGGTTTGATCGCTTCGGCCAATTTCGTCGGCTACCTCGCCGGCGCCATTCTAGCCGCCTATGGCTGGGCGCATGGGCACGAGCGGCGGATCGGGCTTTTGTCGCTCGTCGCCACGACAGCGCTGCTGGCGGCTATGGGGCTGTCGTCCTCCGTCGTCGTACTGGCGCTGATCCGCTTTCTGGCCGGTCTTGCCAGTGCCTTTGCGATGATCTTCATCTCCGGCATCGTCCTTGGCCACGGCCTGCTTGCGCGGTCGGAAAACGTGCCCGCCGTCCACTTTGGCGGCGTCGGCCTCGGCATCGCGTTTTCATCGCTTTGCGTCTGGGCGAACCCGCTTGCGGGGCACGCTGGCCTGACGACCTCCATGGGCGACTGGTTCACTGGTGCGCTCGTCGGGCTGGTCGGGACTGTCGTCGTCGCCGCACTTCTGCCCGGGGTTCCTTCTTCCGGTTCAGGTCCGGTGCGCGAAAAGCCGCTACGCTGGACGCGGCCGCTGACCGTTGTGACCTTCACCTACGCGCTCTTCGGCTTTGGCTATGTGATCACCGCCACCTTCCTCGTCACCATGGCGCGCGATCCGAGCGGCGGCCACAGCATCGAATTTTTCGCCTGGCTGCTGACGGGGCTTGCCGCAGCGCTCTCCGTCTATCTCTGGCGCTTTGCCGTGCCGCGCTTCGGGCTTGCCGGTGTCTACGCGATCGGGCTTCTGGTCGAGGCGGTCGGGCTGGTGCTGACGGTCAGCCTGCCTTTGCCCTATGCCCCGCTTGCCGGCGGCCTGATGCTTGGCGCAACCTTCATGATGATCACTGCCTATGGCCTGCAGATCGGCCGGAAGCTGGCGCCCGAAAGTCCGCGCAAGGCTCTGGCCCTGATGACGGCCGCCTTCGGCATCGGCCAGATCATTGGCCCTCTGGTGGCCGGCCGGCTTGCTGAGCGCACGGGCAGCTTCGCCGCGCCGACCCTGATTGCGGCCGCCGTGCTCTTCCTCTGCGGCGGCGTCATTGTCGCCGAGCTGACGCGGATTTCCGCGGCGTTGAAGTCCTGAGCGGCGGCGAAAAACGGTGCTCGGGCGCCGGCGCTCGCCTGGATGAAATAACAGTAACGTTTACATTACCCGATTGTTGGCGGCGGCGCTTTGCCCTAGTTTCGGCGCTTCGGGAGGCGAGTTGTTCGTCTCCGCCGAAACGAGAGTGCCGCACTTGTTCCTATCCTTCTTTCCGAAGCCGAAGCTCTTCTTCATTTCCTTTGTCGTCTGGTCGCTGATTGCCATCGCCTTCTGGTATGGGGAAGGTGAGCAGCTGGGCGCAGTCTTCGGCATGCCGCCCTTGCCGTCCGACGCGCCGCCGATCGTCGGCATTTCCGCCTTCTGGTCTCCGGCCTTCCTCTGGTTCTACATCTACTTCGCGCTGGTCACGGGGTTATTTGCGGCGTTCTGGTACGTCTACTCACCGCATCGCTGGCAGAACTGGTCGATCCTCGGATCGGCCCTCATACTTTTCGTCACCTATTTTCAGGTGCAGGTCAGCGTCGCCATCAACAACTGGTATGGGCCGTTCTGGGACCTGATCCAGGCGGCGGTTTCCAAGTCAAAGGTCGTCACGGCAGAAGAGTTCTACGGCGAGATCGCGGTCTTCCTCGCGATCGCGCTTGTTGCCGTCGCCGTGGCCGTCATGACCCGCTTCTTCGTCAGCCACTATATCTTCCGTTGGCGCACGGCGATGAACGAATACTACATGGCCCACTGGGGCAAGCTGCGCCACATCGAAGGCGCCTCGCAGCGTGTGCAGGAAGACACGATGCGCTTTTCCACGACCGTGGAAGGTCTCGGTGTCAGCCTCATCGACAGCGTCATGACCCTGATCGCCTTCACGCCCGTGCTGATCCGGTTGTCCGCCAACGTCACCGAACTGCCGATCGTTGGCGCCATTCCCTATCCGCTGGTGACCGCCGCGGTGCTTTGGTCGCTGTTCGGCACCGTGTTTCTTGCCGTCGTCGGTATCAAACTGCCGGGGCTCGAATTCCGCAATCAGCGCGTCGAGGCGGCCTACCGCAAAGAGCTGGTGTACGGCGAAGATCATGCCGACCGAGCCCAGCCGCCGACCGTTGCCGACCTTTTCGAGAACGTGCGCCGTAACTATTTCCGGCTCTACTTCCACTATCTCTATTTCAATATTGCCCGCATCTTCTACCTGCAGATCAACAACATCTTCTCGCTGCTTATCCTGGCGCCGTCGATTATCGCCGGCAAGATCACGCTCGGCGCGTTGAACCAGATCTCCGGCGCCTTCGGCCAGGTTACCTCGTCATTCCAGTACCTGGTTTCTTCCTGGCCGACGATCGTCGAGCTCCTGTCGATCTACAAGCGCCTGCGCGCGTTCGAGGCGACGATCGACGACGAGCCACTGCCCGAAATCGACAAGAAGTTCGTCGAGGTCGGTGGCGAAGAGGAACTGGCCTGAACCAGACCAAAAGCTACGAAAATCAGAAGGCGGAGCGACCCGCCTTCTTTTTTGCCTGCTCGATCAGGGGCAACGCCTGGGCGTAGCTGACGCAGGCGACGTCGGCCTTGCCGCAGACTTCGCTCAGCAGGCGGTCAAGCGCGCGCCAGTAGGCGCCGCCGTTCATTTCGACGAAATGGAAACCGAGCTGCAGCGGGATGCGGTCGCCGGTATATTCGCGGTCGAAGGCTTTCTTGTAGGCCTCGTAGGTGCGTTCCTCGAAGCGGGCGCTGTCCTTCTTGTTCTCGACGCCCATGGAGTGGCGGACGAAGAGATTGTAGTCCATGCCGATGACCGGGCGCTGCGACGGTCCCTCGGGGATCAGCGGCAGGCCGAAGCGCGGCAGACCGTCCTTCTCCGACGGCCAGCCCGGGCCCTTGGTCACCAGGCTCGCGTCATAGGTGAAGCCCCACTCCTTCAGCGCCGGCACCAGGCCATCGCTCAGCGAAAGATAGGGCGCGCGGAAGCCCTTGACGCCGGCCTTGGCGAAATCCGCCCAGCCCTGAGGCTCGGCCTCGGGCGTGCCAGTCTTCTTCCAGGCGTCTTTGAGCGCCGTGTCGAACGTCGAAAACTCGCTTTCCCAGTCGGCCTTGCTCCAGCCCTTGCCGTCGAAGTGGCCGCAGGCGTGGCTGGCGATATCGTGACCGTCGAGATGGGCCTGCCAGATGTGACCGGCGCGCGCCGCGATCTCCTCGCGGCTCTGGGCGAAGCCGACATTCGAGCGGCCCGCCTTCTGGCCCGGCGGCTTGTAAAGCGTCTTGCCGTCAGCCCGGGTCATCAGGAAGGTGCAGGAGAGGAAATAGGTGAAATGCGCACCGGTGCGCTTGGCCATCGCCAGGCTCTTTTCCCAAAGCGCGTTGTCATGTGCGCCGTCGAACGAGACGATCACCAGCTGCTTGTCGCCGGCGGGCGTAGTGGCCGGCGACGCCGGCTCGGCCCTGGCAAGAGCGGGAAGAAGGGCGAGCGAGAGGGCAAGCGGAATACGGATCATGATCAACTGCACTGTTTTGGTTTTGTCGCAAATGGTTCGAAAATGCGGCAATCCTTTGATCGGTCTGGAAAAAACGCGCCATCAAGGCTACTCCATAGCAACCTGGGCGGAATCGGTCCGGGAACCGAAGACACTGGAAATCAACAGGCTTCAGCGGCCGGCTCCCGTCTTTTCCGACGCGCGGCGCTGAGTTTGCCCGATACTCGAACAAAGCGGTGGCCCCATGGCGATACTCGTTCTCGGCATCATTCTTTTTCTCGGCCTGCATCTCATCCGCGTCGTCGCGCCCGGTTTCCGCGCCGGCGTCATCGAGAGCCGCGGCAAGGGCACCTGGATGGGGATCTATGCAATCCTCAGCCTCATCGGCCTCTGTCTGATCATCTATGGCTTCGGCCAGGCCCGCAGCGAAACGGGCATGCTCTACGATCCGCCCGTATTCATGCGCCACATCGCGCTGCTGCTGATGCTCTTTGCGTTCATCTTCCTTGCTGCCGGCTTCCTCCCGGCCGGGCGCATCGCGGTTGCGGTCAAGCATCCGCAGGTGCTGTCGATCAAGATCTGGGCGCTGGCGCATCTGCTCGCCAATGGCGAGACGTCCTCCGTCCTGCTGTTCGGCTCGTTTCTCGCCTGGGCGGTGATTCTGCGCATCTCGCTGAAACGCCGCGAGCGGGCAGGCGAACGCGTGCTGCCGGTGTTCAAGTCGGCCTCCAACGACGTGCTCGCCGTCATCATCGGGCTTGTCGCCTACGTGCTCTTCGTCTGGAAGCTGCACGAATGGTTGATCGGCGTTGCGCCGGTCGTCATGGGCTGACGCAATTTCCGGCAAAAATGCGCAGCGCTTTGCGCCGGGAACTGCAGTAACAGAAAATTTAGAGCGACAGAGGCGGCCTCGTGGCGGCCATCGGCGCTCTAAATCGCGTCGGCCCCCTTACAAGCGCCGCAAAATCGGGTAGAAGGCGCAAAATCCATGAGAGTGCGGCGGGTGCGGCAAAGGACCCGTCGTGCATGCTCGAACAGTTTGAGAGTGTCCGTTCCGCCGATCGTCATCAGACCGTTGGCGCGGCGGGCCAGTGTGCAGGCAAAGCCGGGGCAATAGATGGCGAACCAAGACGACAGCTTTATCCGCGAGGTCAATGAGGAACTGCGTTCCGACCAGATGAAGAGCATCTGGGCCCGCTTCGGCGGCGTCATCGTGGCGATCGCCGTGCTCATCGTTCTCGGCACCATCGGCAAGGTCGGCTTCGACTACTGGCAGGATGGCGCCTCCTCGAAGTCGGGGGATGCGTTCTTGCAGGCGCTCAACCTCGCCAAGGAAAACAAGACGGACGAGGCGCTCACCGCCTTGAACACGCTGGAGAAGGACGGCTACGGCGCCTATCCGGTGCTGGCGCGTCTGCGCGCCGCCACGCTGCAGGCGCAGAAGGGCGAGGCCGACGCGGCTGCCAAGGCGTTCTCCGCCATCGGCAAGGACGGCAGCGTTCCGACGGCTATTCAGGAGGCAGCGCGCCTGCGTGCAGCCTACCTTCTGGTCGACACCGGCAGCTACGACCAGGTTTCGGCCGAGGTCGAGCAGCTTGCAACGCCGCAGAACAACATGCGCCACTCGGCGCGTGAGGCTCTTGGCCTCGCTGCCTACAAGTCCGGCGACTACGCCAAGGCGAAGACCTGGTTCCAGCAGATCGTCGACGATGCGCAGAGCCCGCGCAACGTCACCGGTCGCGCGCAGATGCTGCTCGACGTGATCGCCGCCAGCGGCAAGGCCTAAGACAACAGCAGCCTATCCCCGCCGCGATGGGCACAGGGTGCAAGACCCCTTCGAATCAGCGCATGATCCCAATGTCGGTCTCGACCTTGGGATTGTGCGCTAAAGCGTTTAAAGCAGTTCCAGCAAAAGTGCTTAAGCGGTTTTGCGTCCGGAACTGCGAAAGACAAGGCAGTTCCAGCAAAAGTGCTTAAGCGGTTTTGCGTTCGGGATTGCCGAGTACAATCGGAACAGTTCCGGCTGGAACTGTCGCTGCCGGATGCGGCAGAGAACGAATTATGAGCGCAGACGCCTTGTTGGCAGCGGCGCTCCAAGCGGAAACGGATAGATCCATGAGCTTCACCGTCGCCATCGTCGGGCGTCCCAATGTCGGCAAGTCCACCTTGTTCAACCGTCTGGTCGGCAAGAAGCTGGCGCTCGTCGACGACACGCCGGGTGTCACTCGCGACCGTCGCCCGGGCGATGCCAAGCTGATCGATCTGCGCTTCCGCATCATCGATACGGCCGGTCTCGAGCAATCTGGACCCGACACGCTGCAGGGGCGCATGTGGGCGCAGACCGAGGCCGCGATCGACGAAGCCGATCTTTCGCTGTTCCTGGTGGACGCCAAGGGCGGCCTGACGCCGGCCGACGAGACGCTTGCCGAAATGCTCCGCCGCCGCGGCAAGCCGGTGGTGCTGGTCGCCAACAAATCGGAAGCGCGCGGCTCGGACGGCGGCTTCTACGATGCGTTCACGCTCGGCCTTGGCGAGCCTTGCCCGATTTCGGCCGAGCACGGCCAGGGCATGCTCGATCTGCGCGACGCGATCGTCGCTGCGATCGGCGAAGACCGGGCCTACCCGCCGGAAGACGACGTGGCCGAAACCGATATCGATCTGCGCCCGACGTTCAAGGACGAAGATGGTGAAGAGGAAGAGGCCGAGGCCTATGACGAGACCAAGCCGCTGCGCGTGGCGATCGTCGGTCGTCCGAACGCCGGCAAGTCGACGCTGATCAATCGCTTCCTCGGCGAAGACCGCCTGTTGACCGGCCCGGAAGCCGGCATCACCCGCGATTCCATCTCGGTCGAATGGGACTGGCGCGGTCGCACCATCAAGATGTTCGACACCGCCGGCATGCGCCGCAAGGCCAAGGTGCAGGAGAAGCTCGAAAAGCTCTCCGTCGCAGACGCGCTGCGCGCCATCCGCTTTGCCGAAACGGTCGTCATCGTCTTCGATGCGACCATTCCCTTCGAGAAGCAGGACCTGCAGATCGTCGACCTCGTCCTGCGCGAAGGCCGGGCGGCGGTGCTCGCTTTCAACAAATGGGACCTCGTCGAGGACTGGCAGACGGTGCTTGCCGATCTTCGCGAAAAGACTGAGCGGCTGCTGCCGCAGGCGCGCGGCATCCGCGCCGTGCCGATCTCCGGCCACACCGGCTACGGTCTCGACCGGCTGATGCAGGCGATCATCGATACCGACAAGACCTGGAACCGCCGCATCTCGACCGCGCGGCTTAACCGCTGGCTGGAATCGCAGACGATCCAGCATCCGCCACCGGCCGTGTCCGGTCGCCGCCTGAAGCTCAAGTACATGACCCAGGTGAAGGCCCGCCCGCCGGGCTTCATGATCTCCTGCACGCGCCCCGACGCGCTGCCGGAATCCTACATCCGCTACCTGATTAACGGCCTGCGCAACGATTTCGACCTGCCGGGCGTGCCGATCCGCATGCATTTCCGCTCGGGCGACAACCCGTACGAATCCAAGGCGAAGAAGCGCCGCTAAAGAGAAATCGACCATGCCGCTCAGGCGGCAGGAAGACTGCCTGCAAACCTTGAATAAGGCTAAGGTTCTCTAGCGGGAGGGTAACCTCGTTCTCCCTCATCCTCGCCCTTGTGGCGGGGATCCAGCAACCCGACGTCCGTCGGGTCAGAAAAGCCTTTCAGCCCAAGGACTTGGGCTGGCTAGATTCCTGTGACAGGCACAGGAATGACGGAGATTTTGGCGGGCGCAAAGCTCTTTTCGGAAAACGCGGCGTCACTTAAGCCGCAGGCAGCTTTTCCCTGGGGACCAGCGCACCGTGATGGCCGATGACGCCGGCAGCGACGCTTGCCGCAAAGGCAGCTGCCTGGGCTGGTTTGTCGCCCGCCACCAGGCGGGAGACGAAGGCGCCGTTGAAGCTGTCGCCGGCGCTGGTGGTATCGACGACGCGCTCGACCGGGGTTGCCGGTACATGCTGAACTGCGGCATCGCCGAAGGCGAGCGTCACACCCTTTTCCCCGTCCTTGACCACGACATTGGCCGCGCCGAGGCTCTTGTAACGGGTAATCGTGGCTTCGATCGAAGCATCGCCGAAATGGGTGATCTCGTCGTCGAAGCTCGGCATGACCAGGGTGGCGGCGCGGGCACCGTCGGTCAGCGTGCGGCGCATGCGCTCGGCATCGTCCCAGAGACGCGGGCGAATGTTCGGGTCGAAGACCACCGTTTTGCCCGAGGCCTTGGCGCGGCGCAGTTCCGACAGCAGCGTTTCCACCGCATCGGGTGCAAGGATCGCCAGCGTGATGCCGGAGAAGAGGATGAGGTCGGAGCTTTCGATCGCGCGTCTGAGGTGCTCGGCATCGTCGGCAAGCAGCTTGGCTGCCGAGTGCGAGCGCCAGTAGGAGAAGCTGCGCTCGCCGTCCTTCAGATGGATCATGTAGAGGCCAGCCGAGCGGTTCTCAATGCGGCGGACGGCAGACGTGTCGATCTGTTTCTCCGCCATGAAGGCCAGCATCTCGTCGGAGACCGTGTCGGTGCCAACGGCGGAGCAATAGGCGACGGTCCAATCCGAGGGCATGAAGAGCCGTGCATAATAGGCGGCGTTGAAGGTATCGCCGGCGTAACCTTTGCGCAGCAGCCCGCCTTCTGCCTGCATGAGCTCGACCATGCATTCCCCGATCGCAAGCATCTTTCCGGCCAACGATTTTCCTCCTCACAAGATTTCGCCTGAGACGGGATAAGGGTCTCGACCGTTCTCGGCAAGAGATAGTTTCTGGTCGATTTGGCGGCGACCGGCGCGTGGCGGCGAACAGCGTTTACTCCGACGCCGGGCAACGCTACACCTTTGCGCGACAGACCGTCTTCAGGGGGCTTACATGGCGTCTCGGCAGGTATCGGGTGACGATTGGTGGCGCGGTGCGGTGATCTATCAGGTCTATCCGCGCTCGTTCCAGGATACCGACGACGACGGCATCGGCGATCTCAAAGGCGTTACCCGCAGGCTGCCGCATATCGCCTCGCTGGGCGTCGATGCGATCTGGCTGTCGCCGTTCTTCACCTCGCCGCAGGCTGACATGGGCTACGACGTGTCTGATTACTGCGACGTCGATCCGATGTTCGGAACGCTCGCCGATTTCGACGAGATGCTTGGCGCGGCCCATCGTCTCGGCCTGAAGGTGATCATCGACCAGGTGATCTCGCACACGGCCGATCGCCATCCCTGGTTTATCGAAAGCCGCTCCAGCCGAACCAACGCGAAAGCGGACTGGTATGTCTGGGCCGATCCGAAGCCGGACGGCACGGCGCCCAACAACTGGCTGTCGATCTTCGGCGGGCCGGCCTGGGAGTGGGACGGCGTGCGCAAGCAGTATTACATGCACAACTTCCTGGGCTCGCAGCCGGACCTCAACTTCCACAATCCTGAAGTTCAGGACGCGGTGCTCGATGCCGCCCGCTTCTGGCTCGACCGCGGTGTCGACGGCTTCCGCCTCGATACGGTGAACTTCTACTTCCACGACAAGCATCTGCGGGACAACCCGCCGCTCATTCCCGATCCGGATGCAACCAGCAACGATGCACCTGACGTGAACCCCTATGGCATGCAGGATCATCTCTACGACAAGAGCCAGGCGGAAAACATCGCCTTCCTTGCGCGGTTCCGGGCTTTGCTCGATCGCTACGAGGGCCGTATGACCGTCGGTGAAGTGGGCGACGGCGCCCGTTCGCTGAAGACCGTGGCCGCCTATACCAGCGGCGGCGACAAGCTCAACATGTGCTACACCTTTGACCTCCTGGGCCCGGACTTCACCGCGGCCCATATCCGCCGCTGCGTCGAGAACTTCCAGAAGGCGGTGACCGACGGCTGGGTCTGCTGGGCCTTTTCCAACCACGACGTGACACGCCATGTCAGCCGCTTTGCCCGCAACGAAGCAGAGAGGGAGAGCGTGGCGCGGCTGGCGATCACGCTGCTTTCCGCCTTGCGCGGCTCGATCTGCCTTTATCAGGGCGAGGAACTGGGGTTGCCGGAGGCCGAGCTGGCCTTCGAGGACCTGCGCGACCCCTATGGCATTCGTTTCTGGCCCTCCTACAAGGGCCGCGACGGATGCCGCACACCGATGGTTTGGGAAGAGAACGCTGTGAATGCCGGTTTCACCGGCGGCAAGCCGTGGCTGCCGGTGCCCGAGGACCATCGGCGCCTGTCGGTCGACGCCCAGCAAGCCGGTGACACGGT
The DNA here is from genome assembly GCF_050435225.1 of Ensifer sp. LBL. Classification (NCBI taxonomy): domain Bacteria; kingdom Pseudomonadati; phylum Pseudomonadota; class Alphaproteobacteria; order Hyphomicrobiales; family Rhizobiaceae; genus Ensifer; species Ensifer sp. LBL. Next base: position 234,818 of record NZ_JBNDJY010000004.1, read on the forward strand.
GCTCGATCACTATAGGGCGACGCTCGCCTTCCGCCGATCGCAGCCAGCGCTCAGCGATGGTACGATGCGGTTCCTCGACACCAACAGCGACCTGCTCGCCTTTGTACGCGAGAAGGCCGGCGAACGGCTGCTCTTTGTCTTCAACCTCACCCGGGAACCCCTGGAGTTTCCGGCGCCCGCTGCGGTCGAGCCCCTGGAATTGCCCGGATATCCGGCGCGGCTGGAAGCCGGTAGCATCAGGGTTGCCGGACTGTCGGCCTTCGCAGGGAAATACTGATGCGCGTATTGTTGATGGATGACGAGGCCATCGGCCGCTGGGTCGAGATGCGTGTGGCGCTCTGGCCGGATACCCCCGCCGCGGATCATCGCGCCGAGGTCGAATCCTGTCTTGCGGAGGGCGACCGCTATGCTTCGTTCCTGTGCGAGGACGAAGCCGGCGTTGCTGCCGGTTTCGCCGAAGCGTCGATCCGCCACGATTATGTCAACGGCTGCGAGACCGCGCCCGTCGGCTTCCTCGAAGGCATTTACGTGTTGCCAGCCTACCGCCGCCGCGGGGTGGCGCGCGCCCTGATCACCGCGGTCGAACGCTGGGCAACGAGCCGGGGCTGCCAGGAGCTTGCCTCCGACACGGCGACCGACAATCTCAGAAGCCAGAGCCTGCACATGGCGCTCGGCTTCGAGGAGACGGAGCGCGTCGTCTATTTCCGCAAGGAACTCTCGCCCGCCGTGGCCGACAACTGAGCACTGCGGCCAATCACCCGATCAGCATGAACTTGTCGACATCGACCAGCCCGCGATCCGAGATCTTCAGATGCGGGATGACCGGCAGCGGCAGGAAGGCGAGCTGCAGGAACGGCTCGTCCAGCGTCGCGCCGAGCGCGAAGGCGGCCTGCCTCAGATGGTGCAGCGTGTCGCGCACGCTCTCGTAGGGTTCGAGGCTCATCAGGCCTGCCACCGGCAGCGCGATCTCGCCGGTCACCTTGCCATCCTCGACGACGACGAAGCCGCCCTTGATTTCACCGAGCCTGTTGGCGGCAATCGCCATGTCCTCGTCGTTGACGCCGACGACGCAGATGTTGTGGCTGTCATGGCCGACGGTCGAGGCAATCGCACCCTTCTTCAGCCCGAAGCCTTGAACGAAGCCATTGGCATGGTTGCCGTTGACGCCGTGGCGCTCGATGACTGCGACCTTGATGATGTCGCGGCCGAGATCGACTCCCGTCTGGTTGCCGACGGCGGGCAGGCGATAGCGGCGGTGCTCGGTAATGATCTTGCCCGGCAGAACGCCGATGACCGAGGTGTCGCCGTCAGCGACCGGAATGCCGAAGGCGCTGGCGTGCACGTGGCCCGCCCTGACGCTGTCGAGCCCGACCGGGGCGACCGGATTGCGGGTGGCAAAGAGCGCGTCGGTGACGCGCCGGCCACCGGAAAACACCGTCTCGGCCTTGCAGTTTTCCAGGCTGTCGATGACCACGAGATCGGCGCGCCAGCCGGGGGCGACGAGGCCGCGGTCGCGTAGGCCGAAGGCGCGGGCGGCCGAAATCGATGCGGCGCGATAGATCGCCAGCGGCTCGACGCCAGCGGATATGGCCGTGCGGATCATGTGGTCGAGGTGACCCTGCTCGGCGATGTCAAGCGGATTGCGATCATCGGTGCAGAGCGCGAGGTGCGGCGATAGCCGCTCGGTGATGATCGGCATCAGCGCATGCAGGTCCTTGGAGACCGAACCCTCGCGCACGAGGATGTGCATGCCCTTGCGGATCTTCTCCATCGCTTCTTCAGCGCTGGTGCATTCATGGTCGGTGCGGATGCCGGCTGCGAGATAGCCGTTCAGGTCCTTGCCCGACAGCAGCGGCGCGTGGCCGTCGATATGCGCGCCCTGGAAGGCCTCGAGCTTGGCAAGGCAGACCGGATCCTTGTGAACCACGCCGGGGAAGTTCATGAACTCGGCAAGGCCGATGACTTTCGGATGGTGGCGGAAGGGCAGGAGCCTTTCGATCGGCAGGTCGGCGCCCGACGTTTCCAGATGGGTCGCCGGTACGCAGGAGGAAAGCTGGACGCGGATATCCATGATCGTTTCGAGCGCCGAATCCAGGAAATACTCGATGCCCTCGGTGCCGAGTACGTTGGCGATCTCGTGCGGGTCGCAGACGACGGTGGTGATGCCGAGCGGCAGGACGCAACGGTCGAACTCGTGCGGCGTGACCAGCGAGGATTCGATGTGCAGATGGGTGTCGATGAAGCCCGGCACGACGATGCGGCCGGTGATGTCGATTTCCTCGCGCCCCTCGTAGCTGCCGAAGGTGCCGACGATGCGGTCGCCCGAGATCGCGATGTCGGAGGCGACGAGTTCGCCGGTGACGAGATCGAAGAACCGCCCGCCCTTCAGGACGATGTCTGCGGGCTCGCGTCCGACGCCCTGATCGATATAGCGTTCCAGCCCTTCGGACATGAGGCAACTCCATTTCTTATACGCGCCCCGGATGTTCTCTCGGTGGGACGACGCCTGGTTTCATTGTTGCAGATAAGAGTAACCCTTCCCCCGTTGCCGGGGAAAGGGTTCTGATGGTCTCGGTGAGGCCCGCTTAGATATTGCTGTTGAGAACCGCGCGCAGCTTACCGAAGAGCTCGTCGATCTCGGCCTTGGAAATAATTAGCGGCGGCGACAGCGCAATGATGTCGCCGGTGGTGCGGATCAACAGACCGCTCTCATAGGCCTTGAGGAAGGCGGAGAAGGCGCGCTTCGTCGGCTCGCCGGCGATCGGCTGCAGCTCGATCGCGCCGATCAGGCCGAGATTGCGGACGTCGATGACATGCGGGCAGTCCCTCAGCGAGTGCAGGCCTTCCTCCCAATAGGGCGCGAGTTCGGCAGCGCGGGTGAGCAGGCCTTCTTCCTTGTAGGTGTCGAGCGTGCCAAGGGCGGCTGCCGACGCGATGGGGTTGCCGGAATAGGTGTAGCCGTGGAAGAACTCGATCATGTGCTCCGGGCCATTCATGAAGGCATCATGGATCTCGGAGGTGACGAAGACCGCGCCCATCGGGATGACGCCGTTGGTCAGGCCCTTGGCGGTGGTGATGATGTCCGGCTTGACGTCGAAATACTGCGCGGCAAACGGCGTGCCGAGGCGGCCGAAACCGGTGATGACTTCATCGAAAATCAGCAGGATGCCGTGCTTGGTGCAGATCTCGCGGAGCTTCTGCAGGTAGCCCTTCGGCGGGATCAGCACGCCGGTGGAGCCGGCCACCGGCTCGACGATGACGGCGGCGATGGTGGAGGCGTCATGCAGCGTAACGATACGCTCCAGTTCGGTAGCGATATCGCCGCCATGCTCCGGCTCGCCGCGGGTAAAGCCATTCTGGGCCGGCAGATGCGTATGCGGCATGTGGTCGACGCCGGTCAGAAGCGTGCCGAACATCTTGCGGTTGGAGACGATGCCGCCGACCGAGATACCGCCGAAATTGACGCCATGATAGCCGCGCTCGCGGCCGATCAGGCGGAAGCGCGAGCCGTCACCCTTGGCGCGGTGATAGGCGAGTGCCACCTTCAGCGCCGTATCCACCGATTCCGAGCCGGAGTTGGTGTAGAGAACGTGGTTCATGCCCTCGGGCGCGATGTCGACGAGGCGGTTTGCCAGTTCGAAGGCCTTGGGGTGGCCGAGCTGGAAGGCCGGCGCATAGTCGAGTTCGCCCGCCTGCGCACGGATCGCCTCGGTGATCTTCGGGCGACAATGGCCGGCGTTCACGCACCACAGACCCGCCGTGCCGTCCAGTACCGTGCGGCCGTCATGGGTCGTGTAGTGCATGTCCTTGGCGCCGACGAACATCCGCGGCTCCTTCTTGAACTGCCGGTTCGCAGTGAACGGCATCCAGAAGGCGCGCAGGTCGTTCGGCGTGTTAAGGCGGTTCGACATTCCAGTTCTCCTCGGTCTCTCTTGTCGTCCGGGCGGTGTTGCCGCCCATATTTTTACCCTTTGGTCAAACTATCAGGGCACCGGGGCGCGTCAAGCCTCGCGCCGGTCCGGCCGACGGGTCTTGGACGGGGCTTGGCAACAGCGAAATTTCGCCGCGCCGCCGGATCTTTTCTCAAGCTTAACTTGTTTGCGGCAACGCTCTGCTGCCATGGCTTGTCGGCTCCGTGGCACCTTTTGGATGACCGGCGAGTTCGGAGTTGGAAACGTGTCGAGGTTCGGGATAGCACACGCGGCGATTGCCGTGCTCTTCCTGCCGGGCCTGGCAAGGGGCGCCGAACTGATTGCTGACGGCCACTTTGACAAGGGACAGGACACGTTCTGGGCAAGCGACGGGCTAACGCTTGCGCGCGAAAGGGGCCGGCTTTGCGTTGAGGTTGCGCGGGGTGGCGAAGCCTGGAGCCAACTCATCGGCACCAACGGCCTGAAGCTCGAGCCCGGTCGGATCTACCGCCTGTCGATGAAGGTGCTCGCCGAGCCTGCGCGCAGCGTCCAGGCGAGGGTGCAGCGCGCTGCCGATCCCTGGACCACGGTGGACGAATTCACGGTGGAAGGCACGCCGGAGGGCAGCCTTTTTTCGGCGGAATTCGCAGGCCAGGAACCGGAAGAAGCGCAGCTCGTGTTTCCGCTTGGCGGCGGCGAGGGCGGCCGCGTCTGCCTCGACGACATCTCGCTGGTGGCGACCGGGGCTGCTTCGCCGGCGGCGCGGCGGGCGGCGGAAGGGCCGGCTATTCGCGTCAACCAGCTCGGCTACCTGACCGATGGCCCGAAGCGCGCGACCTTCGTCGCCGATGCGAAGCGCCCCATCGATTTTCAACTGCTGGATTCCAAAGACAAGATCGTCGGCAAGGGCAAGACGCAGCCCCACGGTTACGATCCGACCGCGGGGGTCGAGACGCAGGTTGCGGACTTCTCGGCGTTCAAGACGCCGGGGGACGGCTATCGTCTCGTGTCCGGCGACTGGGCGAGCGATCGCTTCTCGATCGGCGAGGATCTCTATACGCGGCTCCGGGTCGATGCGCTGTCCTGGTTCTACCCGCAAAGAAGCGGGATCGAGATCAAGGGCGCGGTCGCCGGCAAGGCCTATGCCCGGCCGGCCGGTCACGTCGGCGTCGCGCCGAACCAGGGCGACAAGGCGGTTCCGTGTCTTGGCGGCGCGCAGGCCGACGCGCTCTATGGCGGCTGGTCCTGTTCCTACCAACTGGACGTTACCGGCGGCTGGTATGACGCCGGCGACCACGGCAAATATGCGGTGACCGGCGCGCTGGCTGCCGCCCAACTGCTTGCGACCTATGAACGCGGCCTGACCTTTGCGCCGAAATCGGCGGTGACCCGCGACGGGCTGGCGCGCATTCCGGAAAACGGCAATGGCCTCCCGGACATTCTGGATGAGGCGCGTTGGGAGCTGGAGTTCCTGCTGCGGATGATGGTCCCGGATGGGGAGCCACTCGCCGGCATGGTGCACCACAAGATCCATGATACGGCCTGGACCGCCGCACCGATGCTGCCGGGCGACGACCCGCAGCCGCGCGCGCTCTACCGTCCCTCGACGGCGGCGACGCTCGATGTCGCGGCGGTTGCGGCCCAGGGCGCGCGGCTCTTTGCCGAGCACAACCCGACATTTTCCGCCCGGCTGCTTTCGGCGGCGCGCAAGGCGTGGGTGGCGGCCAATGCCAATCCCGCACTCCTTGCGCCAAAGTCCGACGGGTTCGGCGGCGGTGGCGACTACGACGACGACAGCATTTCCGACGAGCTCTTCTGGGCGGCGACTGAACTCTATCTGACGACCGGCAACGGCGAATATCTCAAGACCCTGCGGACCTCGCCGCTCTGGGAGGCGGATGTGTTTTCGCCCGGCGGCGCCTTCAACTGGCGCGATGTTGCCGGCTTTGCGCGGCTACAACTCGCCCTTTATGGCAAAGCCTTGCCGGCGGCGGACCGCGAAGCGATCGGCAGTTCGGTGGTGTCGGCGGCGCAGCGCCTCTTGTCTGCGCAGCAGGCCGAGAGCTTCGGCATTGTCTACCGACCGGAAAACAGGCGCTACGACTGGGGATCGAACCAGCTGATGCTGCAGAACATCGTCGTACTGTCGGCCGCCTATGATCTCTCCGGCGACAGGGTCTTTCTCGACGGCGCGCGCGAGGGCATGGACTACATCTTCGGGCGCAACGCGATGGGGCTTTCCTACATAACCGGCTATGGCAGCCGCTCGCCGCAGAACCAGCACAGCCGCTGGTATGCCCGTCAGCGCGATCCGCAGTTGCCAAATCCGCCCGTCGGCTCGCTTGCCGGCGGCCCGAACTCGACCTTTGTCGACGACATCGCCAGGGAGCGGCTGCGCGGCTGCGCGCCGCAGACCTGTTATGTCGACGATATCGAAGCCTATGGGTCCAACGAAATCGCCATCAACTGGAATGCGCCGCTCGTTTATGTCGCGTCGTTCCTGGCCGACGCGCGATAGGAGACTGAAAGCGTGACCGGGATTGCTTTTGTCGGAACCGGCTTCGTCGCCGACTATTACATGACGACGCTTGCCAACCATCCGGAGCTGCGGCTCGCCGGCGTCTGGGACCGCGACGCCGAGCGTCTCGACGCGTTTGCGCGCTACTGGAAGGTTTCGCCCTATGACTCGCTCGACGCCGTGCTTTCCGATCCGGCGGTGTCGATCGTCGTCAATCTGACCACTCCGGAGAGCCACTATACCGTAAATTGCAGAGCGCTTTCGGCCGGAAAGCACGTCTATTGCGAGAAGCCGCTGGCGATGACGGTGGAGGAGGCGAGTGAACTCGTCGACCTGGCGAAGGCCAAGGGGCTGCTCCTTGCCGGCGCGCCGGCCAATGGCCTCAGCGACGCACAGGCGCTCTGCGCCCGTCTGCTTGCGGACGGCGCCATCGGCACGCCGCGGCTTGTCTATGCCGAGATGGAAGATGGCCCGGTGTTCAAGGCCAACTGGCGCGCCTGGCGCAGCCGCTCGGGCGCCCGCTGGCCCGGCGTCCATGAATTCGAGGTCGGATGCACGCTCGAGCATGCCGGCTATGCGGCAAGCTGGCTGGTCTCGCTGTTCGGCCCGGTCGCCGAAGTCAGCGCCGTCTCGGCGCTCACCTTTCCGGACAAGGGGCCGGGAACCGAGACGCTGGCGCTCGGGCCCGATTTTTCCGTGGGTTGCCTGACGTTCCGTTCCGGTGTGACGGCGCGGGTCACCTGTGGCCTGGCGGCGCCGCGCGACCGCTCGCTGACGGTAATCGGCGACAAGGGCATGATCTCCGTTCGCGATCTCTGGGACAATCGTTCGCCGATCCATCTGGAGACCTTCGGGACGAAACGCCCGCTTCTTCACCGCGGGCTCGACTGGCTGGAGTGGAAACTTGGCCGCAAGCTTCCGCTTCGGCTCTATCCCGGAACGAAGATGCGTTATCCAACGGAGCTATCGGCAAGGGCGCTTCCGGCCTTTCCGTCACAGATCGATTTCGTACGCGGCATCGCGGTGCAGGCGCAGGCGATCGAGCGCGGCGAGACACCGTTCTTCTCCGGCGCAACGGCACGACATCTGACGGAAGTGGTGTTGGCGCTCAACGGCGGCTGGCGGGACTACCGTCCGCTCGATCTCTAAGCGGCGCAGCGCCGGCACTGCTTCCGTTCCATTTCGGCGCAGGCTTATTCGGCGTCAGGCGTCTTTGCGCGGATCGTCTCGATGATTTCCAGCGCCTTTATGCTGGCCGATAGCGGCATCGACGGATGTTGGCCGCGACCCTCGAGAATGGCTGAACTTGCCGCCTCGATCTCGAACTGCAGGCCGCTTCCGGGGAAGTGATGGTCGTGGCGGGTGAGGCCGGGCAGGGGGAGGTGCCGGGCCAGCCGGTAGGCTGCTTTTCCGTTGAAAGCCAGCAGTTTGCGCGCCGGTCCGCCGGTGGAAACGAGGAGGCGGCTTGCCTTCAGAAACGGCGCGTCGATCACCAGCGTGCCGCGCTCGCCCTCGATGACGAAGCGATTGTGGCCGTTTCGATCGAAGCCGCAGCCGAGCGCAGCGCTGAAGCCGTCATAGGCCAGATTGACCTCGCCCGAAGTGTCGACGCCGGTCGGCGCGCGCTGCCACGTGCCGTCGACGAACCGGGGGTCGCCAAACAGATTGAGGCAAAGGGCGATCGGATAGATGCCGAGGTCGAGCAGCGACCCGCCGCCGAGCGCCGGATCGAAGAACCGGCTGCCGGCGTCGAACGGTTTCTCATAGGCGAGTTCCGCCCGGACATGGCGGATCGCGCCGAGCGTTCCGGCCGCAAGCAACTCGCGAACCCTCGAAATCGCCGGAAGAAAACAGGTCCAGAGCGCCTCCATGGCAAAGGTGCCGGCGGCGGCGGCGTTTGCGAGCGCACGCGCGTCGGCCGACGACGTCGTCAGCGGCTTTTCGACCAGCACGGCCTTGCCGGCGGCGAGCGCCAGGGTGGCCTGTTGAAGGTGCTCGGCATTGGGTGAGGCGATATAGATCGCGTCGATATCGGGAGCGGCCGCCAGTGCCTCGATACCGTGATAGCTGCGCAGGCCGCCGAAACGCGCAGCGAAGCTCTCGGCCTTCTGCGCGCTGCGGGATGAGACGGCGACAAGGCTCGCATGGGGTGCGAAGCGGAAGTCTGCGGCAAAACTGTTTGCGATCGTGCCGGTTCCGGCAATGCCCCAGCGGACCTTGTCACGCATATCCCGATGTCCGCTTTCCGGCTTTTTCTGTCGCGGCGCATCGTGCCCCGGAAGTCTCAAGGCTCGGTAAATGCCGGCGAGTGCCGGCACCTTTCACGTGCAAATCGGGAAGACTATCCGCCAAAGAATAAGCCCCGCGCGATTTCTCGTGTGGGGCTGTTCGAACGGGTCCGCAGATGCGGTCCGAGTATCAGGCCGATTTGCGGACCGGAGTCTTTTCTGCAGTGGCGATCTGGTCGTCACCGTAGATTTGATTGAGCGTGCCTAGAATCCGCATGACCGCGTCGGATGAGCTAGAATAGTAAATCGTCTGCGCATCGCGACGGGTGCTGACGAGATTCTGAGCACGGAGCTTAGAAAGATGCTGGGAGAGAGCCGATTGGCTCAGCCCAACCTTGTTGGCCAATGCGCCGACCGCCATCTCTTCCTTGACGAGGGAATCGAGGATGAGTAGGCGCTTAGGGTTTGCCATGGCCGAGAGGAAACCGGCTGCTACCTCGGCTTCATCGTGTTTTTCAGGCGAAAGTGGCTGCATTGCGTGCTCCATGCGAAAATTACATCACACGTAGTTATGGTTGACGAAGCACGATAATTAGTCGTGATGCATAAAAGGGCAACCACCCACTGCAAGAAATGGGGGTACTTCTCCCGCGATTAACCGTTAAGTTCACGCAAAATTGCCCGTAAATTGGAACTTTCTTCGATAGGTGTCGGGAACTCAAGGCGTTTTAGCTGATCGCCATCTGCAAGATCGAGCCCTGCGGCGTCGATACCCACCACTTTCCAGCTGCCTTCCGGTGCTTTGCAAAGCGTCACCGCATAGCGCTGAACTGCGTCAGAATGATCCGTATTCATATGATCGATCGCGTTCGCCTCCATCGCGGCGAGCGAAGCGACGGCGGGCGTGTCGATGAGCAAGTCCCCGGCGGTCAGAACATAGGCGCGGCCGAAGCCGCCGTTGAGGCTGGCACGCAGCGGCGTCAGCCGGAAGAAGCCGAAATCGGGAAAATCGACGTAAAGCTTCGACTTGGGGTGGCGGCGAACGAATCGCTCGCGGATTCGGACATGCGCCTCGCTGTCGCGCGCCACCTGTTCGGCCGTGCATTGTACGGTCAGGCGAGGATGGGCGAGCGGATCGCCCTTGCCGGGCTCGCCCGTCAGAAGCGAGGCCCTGGCGTCGGCCAGCAACGCCTGGGTGTGGGTCGACAGTTTCGAGATCAGGATGACCGGCACCCCGTCGACATCCATGCCGACGAGCACGCGGCTGACGAAGGGGAAGCCGCCGCTGTCCGGCTCGATCACCGCAAGCGATGCGCTGCGCGCGCCGCGCAGAAGTGTGCGGGCCAGCGTGCGGGCTTCGTCGTCGGTGTCGCGCAAAACGTTCGGCTTGTCGCTCATGGTCTTTCCCTTTTCCTGCCATGCGGTCGTCGCCGGGACGAAAAAGCCCGGAACGACGCTCCGGGCTTTATTGGCTTGTTGAGGGGCGCCGTCAACTTTTGTTGCGGTGGCGCGTCAGCCCTTGCACGATATCCTGGGCGTCGATGGTGCCGACCACCGAACCGTTGTCGACGACTCCGATGCTGCCCGGCTGGCGGGACATGGCGTCGAGAATGTCGACGAGCGGTGTCGTCGGCTTGGCTGTCGCTGTCACGCCGGCAACCGTCACTCCGCGCTGGACGCCGGTCTGCATCACGTCTTTCGCCGTCAGCATGGTGATCGGGTTCATGTGCTGGACGAAATCGGCGACGTACTGGTTCGCCGGATTCTTGACGATATCCTGCGGCGTGCCGCACTGGATGATGCGCCCGCCCTCCATGATGGCGATGCGGTTGCCGATGCGAAAGGCCTCGTCGAGATCGTGGCTGACGAAGATGATCGTTTTCTTCAGCCGCCGCTGGAACTCCAGCAACTCGTCCTGCAGGCGGGTGCGGATCAACGGATCGAGGGCCGAGAACGGCTCGTCCATCAGAAGGATCGGTGCGCCGGTCGCAAAGGCGCGGGCAAGGCCGACCCGCTGCTGCATGCCGCCTGAGAGCTCATTGACCTTTCGGCCTGCCCATTTCGAGAGGTTGACGAGTTCGAGCTGCTCGCCGACGCGCGCCTTGCGCTCGGCATCCGGCATGCCGGCAAGCTCGAGCCCGAAGCCGACATTGTCGGCGACCGTGCGCCAGGGCAGAAGCGCGAACTGCTGAAACACCATCGAGACCGTGTGCATGCGGAAGTCGCGCAGCGACTTCGCATTGGTTCGATAAGGGTTGAGCGGCCCGTTCGCAGTCTTGACCTCGACGTCACCGCGAACGACGGGTGCGAGGCCGTTGACGGCGCGAAGCAGCGTCGACTTGCCCGACCCCGAAAGGCCCATCAGCACCAGGATCTCGCCCTCGGTGATTTCGAGCGAGGCGCCGGCGACGCCGAGCACGAGGCCGGTCGCAGCGCCGATCTCGTCGCGGGTCTTGCCCTGGTCGACCATCTGCAGCGCCGTCTGTGGGTTGTTGCCGAAGATGATGTCGACGTTCTTGAATACGACGGCGTTGGTCATGCGCCTTCTCCTTCGTCGGACGAGCGGAAAAGGCGGTCGAGAATGATCGCCAGGATGACGATGCAAAGGCCGGCTTCAAAGCCCTTGGCGATGTTGACCGTGTTCAAGGCTCTCACGACCGGAACGCCGAGGCCGCTGGCGCCGACCAGCGCGGCGATGACCACCATCGATAGCGACAGCATGATGGTCTGGGTCAGGCCAGCCATGATCTGCGGCATGGCAAAGGGCAGCTCCACTTTGCGCAGCACCTGGCCGGGCGTCGCGCCAAAGGCCTGTGCGGCTTCCACCAGCGACGGCGGCGTCGATATGATGCCGAGGCGGGTGAGGCGGATGGGTGCGGGGATGGCGAAGATGACCGTGGCGATCAGGCCCGGAACCATGCCGAGACCAAACAGGATCAGCGCCGGGATGAGGTAGACGAAGGTCGGGATCGTCTGCATCAGGTCGAGGATCGGTCGCATGACGGCATAGACCCAGGGGCGACGGGCGGCGGCGATGCCGAGCGGCACCCCGACGGCCATGCTCACGGCGGTGGCGGCGAGCACAAGCGCCAGCGTTTCCGTCGTTTCCTTCCAGTAGCCCTGGTTGATGATCAGGAGCAGGCCAAGGCCGGTGAACAGCGTTATGCCGATCGAGCGGCGGAACCACCAGGCGAGCCCGGTGATGACGGCCACGACGATCAGCGGGTGGGGGGCGTAAAGGACCCAAAGCAGCGTATCGGCGACGGCCTGAAGGAAGCGGGCGAGCTGGTCGAAGAAGAAATCGAAATTCGTCGTCAGCCAGTCGACGAATGCCTTGGCCCAGCCCCCGATGGGGATGCGGTTCTCGGTCAGATATTCCACGAAGGTAAATCCGTCTCGTCAGGTCAAAAAGGGGCGCATGACGCGGTGAAAAAAGGCGGGGATTTCCCCCGCCTTGATGCCGATCAGAGGCCGAGTGCGGCCTTGACTGCGGCCAGGCCGTCGCCGCCATCCTTGGCGGTCACGCCGGCAAGCCACGGATCGACGGCGGTCGGGTTGGCCTTAAGCCATTCCGCAGCTGCCTTGTCTGGCTCCTGGCCGTCGTTCAGGATCTTGCCCATGATCTCGTTTTCCATCTGGAGCGAGAACTTGAGGTTCGTCAAAAGCTTGCCGACGTTCGGGCATTCGGTGGTGTAACCGGCGCGCACGTTGGTGAACACTTCCGCGCCGCCGAAGTTGGCGCCGAAGATGTCGTCGCCACCCGAGAGGTAGGTGAGCTTGAAGTTGGCGTTCATCGGATGCGGTTCCCAGCCGAGGAAGACGACCGGCGCTCCGTCCTTTTCGGCACGGGCGACCTGCGCCAGCATGCCCTGTTCGGAGGATTCGACAACCTCGAAGCCCTTGAGGCCGAAGGTGTCCTTGTCGACCATGTCGATGATCAGGCGGTTGCCGTCATTGCCTGGCTCGATGCCATAGATCTTGCTGTCGAGTTCGGTCTTCTTGGCGGCGATGTCCTTGAAGTCCTTGATGCCGAGTTCGGCGCCCTTGGCGTTGGTCGCGAGCGTATATTTGGCACCGACCAGGTTCGGCCCGAAGGATTCGACCGACTTGTCGTCGAGGAAGGGACGTACATCGTTTTCCTGGGTCGGCATCCAGTTGCCGAGGAAGACGTCGATGTCCTTGTTCTTGAGCGAGGTGTAGGTGACCGGAACCGAGAGAACCTTGATGTCCGTCTGGTAGCCGAGGCCCTTGAGAACGGTGGAAACAGTGGCTGTGGTCGCGGTGATATCCGTCCATCCGACGTCGGAGAAACGGACGGTGCCACAGCTTTCCGGCTCGGCAGCTGCAGCCTGCTGAGCGGTGATGGCGACGACCGAAACGGCGCCTGCCAGCATCAGTTTGAGAGAGAGTCGTTTTTTCATCGTTGTCGTTCCCCTGCCTCGATTATTGTTTTAGCCAAACACCATTGGATAGCGAATTCAAGCGCTTTGATGTCGAAGGAAGTGTATTGCGTCAATATGCTGGCGGGGTGCACGATGCGACGCTCGATGTCGCAATGTCCACGAAATGGTCTAGTCCGCCGAAAAACTGTGGGTGCTGCAAACGGGCTCTGGCCTTCCCGGCCAAGCCTCGTCATTACCCGGAAAACGGAAAAACCGGACGCGGTGACAATGGCCAAACTCTATTTCAGCTATGCGACGATGAATGCGGGCAAGAGCACGATGCTGCTGCAGGCCTCCTACAACTACCAGGAGCGCGGCATGCGCGTGGTGATGCTGATCGCCGCCCATGACGACCGGGGAGGGGTCGGCCGCATTTCCTCGCGCATCGGTCTCGGCGCGGACGCCATTCCCTTTCACGGCGACGATGATCTCTTCGGGCTGATCGACCGGCTGCACCGGGATGGTGAAGGCGAGATCGCCTGTGTCTTCGTCGACGAGGCGCAGTTCCTCAACGAAGGGCAGGTCTGGCAGCTTGCCCGCGTGGCCGACCGCATCGGCATTCCGGTCATGGCCTATGGCCTGCGCACGGACTTCCAGGGCAAGCTCTTTCCGGGCTCGATGGCGCTGCTGGCGATTGCCGACGAACTGCGCGAGGTGCGCACCATCTGCCATTGCGGCCGCAAGGCGACAATGGTCGTGCGCCTGGACGGGCAGGGCAAGGTCGTGCGCGAAGGCGCCCAGGTCGAAGTTGGCGGCAACGAGAAATACGTCTCCTATTGCCGGCGGCATTGGGACGACCTGATGCGCTGCGAGTGAGTGCGGCGTCGTGGCGGCTTGAAACCGCCACATGCGCGATGCCATTGTTCGCCCCTATCGCACGCCAGGGGTCTTCGATGTTGCGTCTCGTCACCAGCCTTTCCATCACACTCTGTCTTGGCACGTTCTCTCTCGGCGCAACGGTCGCCCATGCCGGTGGCGACGCCACGGCCGGCGCTGCCGTCTTTCGCAAATGCGCCGCCTGTCACACCGCAAGCGAACCGACGAACCGCGTCGGCCCGAGCCTGATGGGCGTCGTCGGACGCCCGGCCGCATCCGTTGCCGATTACAATTACTCCGACGCGATGAAGGCCTTCGGCGCCGAGGGGCATGTCTGGGATGAGGCGACGCTCAGCGAGTATCTGCTGAGCCCCAAGGCAATGGTCGGTGCCACCAAGATGACTTTTGTGGGTTTGAAAAAGCCGCAGGACATTGCCGACGTGATTGCCTACCTGAGGGCGCCGCCGGCTGCTAAATAGGGACGATGCAGGTTCCGGACGGAAAACCGTTTCCCGCTTTTCCTCGGCTTGCGCGTGGCAATGCCGTCGATATCTCAAGCACTTCGCTGTGGTGGCTGATCAAAAAGCTGCCGGGAAAGGCTTGTTCTCTTTCGGTAAACACCCTTTATATAACTGCAATCGAAGGCTGAATAATTCAGCCGGGCTGGCGGATATCGCCACGGTGGACCGAGGGGCAGGACATGGCGACTCTTCAGAATTTTGACGCGGAGATCGAAAAGACGAAGGGCGTTGTCGAACAGATGCGCGGCAAGCTCGAACAATCCGGCGTCGTGCTCGAACAGTTCGCCAAGGCCGAGACCAAGCTCGGCGACGTCAATTTCGACATCGAGAATGCCCGGATCCAGGACGTGATCAACCAACAAAAGGTGATGGAAGCCAACATCGCCGACCTGATCATCGGCCTTGAGGATGCGACCAATGTCTTCGGCTCCGAATTCGAGAGCATGAAGAACTATACGGGCTACGAGAAGTTCATCGGCATCTTCTCCAAGCAGAAGATGCAGCGCATGCGCACCGACCGCGTGCGCAACATGTCGCTTGCCGGCAACCTGCAGGAACTGTTGTCGAAGTCCGACATGATCGTCGGCATCCTCAAGGAACAGAAGTCGATCCTCGACCAGCGTTACAAGACTTCTGAGCAGAGCCTGATCCAGGTGATCGAGCGCCGCAAGGGCACGATGGCGAACCTTGAAGCGGTGCAGAAGCGCATCGAGGAGCTGAACCCGCTGCTGCTCGACATCGAAAACCGCATCGCCGCCTCGACCGAGCAGAAGGTGCGCACCGAGCTCGAGGGCGAGCGCTCGGCGCTTGCGACCGAATATAACGAGAAGCAGGCCAAGGAGCAGGAACTGCTTGCCGAGAGCCAGACGCTCGAACGCTACACCTCGATGTTCCAGACCTTCGTCGATTCGCTCAACAACCAGATCGCGGCGCAGAACACGCTGATCAACAAGCTGACGATCGACACCGAGCAGCGCATCGTGCTCTACAAGGCGCTGGAAGACTCGCTGAAGACGGCGGCCCAGCAGGACGTCGCCCACAAGATCAACACGCTCGGCAGCCAGGTCGACACCGCCGCCGAGGAAACGATGGCCGGCATCGGTGCCGCGGCCCAGCGCCACATCGGCGATCTCCTGGAAATGCATGAAAAGAACATGCTTTCGACGCAGGATATCCAGCGCCGCAAGAAGCTCGCCGACGATGCTTTCGCCCGCCGCTTCCAGGCTGTCATGGACAAGCACAACACTGCCAACTACGTGAAGCAGTGATCGGACGGCGCATGATCCGAACCGAGTTTGCCTTTCGGCGCGCGCCACGGGGATTTGCATGAAGGTCGCGGCTTCATCCGCTGTCGCACAGTATTTTGCGTCGATCCATGCGGCGCTCGCCGGGCTTGAGCTCTTTCTCGGCGATCGCAACTCGCCGCTCTATCGCAGCACTGTCGTCGGCGAAGTGATCGTTCCCTATCTTGGTCGGCTGAAGGCCTCGATCGACTGCTGGGAGAACCGGATCGGCTTCGTCGACCAGTTCCGGATTTCGCGCGCCGAAAGCGGCTTTCCCGTCTTTCAGAACGTGCTCGAACTGGAGAACGATCGCCAGACGGCGACGAAGCGCTTGGCCGATATCCCCTCGGCCGATGCGTTGCGCGACGAGATGGTCGATTTCATCCTGAGGCAGAAGGCCTTCCCCGAAGCGTTGCAGACGCGCATGGCCGAACGGCTCTATCTGGAGCAGATCGGCAAGGGCGAGATTTTTTCGCCGTTCATTCTGCCCGAGACCATCCGTGTTGCCGTCAATTCCAAGACGATGCGGCCCTATTATGTGGTGAGTTGGGGCGCCTTCGACGGGGCGAACACCCTGCCGATGGTCTATATGGCGACGATCGAGGATTCTTCCGAGAAGATCGTCGACATGCTGGTGACTGCCGATGGCAAGCTCAACCCGCAGGTGGAGATCCCGCTGCCGGTCGGAGGCCTGCTCAATCCGGATCTCGCCAGCCGTTTCGACGATTTTGCCTCGAAGAACAGCAGCTACTCACTGACGCCGGTGACGATCGCCACCAATCTCGACAAGGATTTCGAGGAACTACACCCGAAGCAGTTGCGCCGCATCGTGCTCGGGCCGTTCTATTCGGCCGGGATCACCGAGAACAATGCGCGCATCAACGATATCCTTTCCAAGGTACGCAAGACCGAGAATGCCTGGCTTTTGACCTGGACGGTGCAGGAGGTCTTCTCGAAATCGGAGCGACCGGCCAAGCGTGGCTTCTGGTCGTCGACCCCGGCGCAGGAGGAATTCCACATCGATACCGCCAATCTGGAAGCGGCGCGCATGGGGGTCTCCTCCTACGAGAAACACGCGCTGGTGCCGCATGACGCCTATCAGGCGCTCTATGCCGCCGGCGAGGCGGAACAGGTGTTCGGCGACTACAAGGTCCACGTCATTTCCGGCAACCAGGTCGTGAGCGAGGTTTGACGATGACACTCAATACAGGCCTGACGACGCTGCACGAGGACGACATCGCCAAGCACCAGGCGGTGGCGCAAGGGCTGGTGACCAAGCTCATCATCCTCGAGCGGGAGGATGTCTCTTCGGGCACCTCGCTTGCCGGCACCGGCCGTCGCTTCGTGTCGACGGTTTCGACCGGCGGGCAGCGGCGCACGCGCGAGGTGGAGCTGACGAAGACGATCCAGGCGGTGCGCCAGGGCGATCCGATGTTTTCGCCGGCCCAACACGCCGTGCTCTATCGCACGCGCCGCGGCATCCAGGTGGCGCTCGCCGTCGCGGACGTCTTTGCCCGCCAGACGAGCCTCGAGCAGCTGCAGGCGAAGAACGCCACTTCGCCGCTTGGCGGCGAGGAGGCCAATCAGTTCAAGGCGCTGCTGTCGGCCTCTGCCTACGTCGCGGCCTTCACGCTTGCCGCCTATCTCGGCGCGACATTGGCAGGCGAGGGCGAGCCGGTCGACGACGCGGTCGAGCCAGACTTCCTGTTCGACACGCCGCAGGATGCCTTGAAGAGCCTCGTCGCGGCGCTTGACGGCAGCCTTGCCGGCTCATCAGACGATCTGGCGCTGACAGCGCGGGCGCGCGCCTTTTCGCGCGTCGCAATCGAAGGGCTGATCGCGCGCAAGGGCCGTTTCACCGGTCTGCAGAGCTTCGAAAACGTGCATATCCGGCTCGACCAGGACGATTTCACGCTGAACGGCTTCGACGTCGCACCGGGCCAGAAGCGTAAACCTCTTGTCATGACCTTCAAGAAGCCGGAAGAGATCATCGGCAACCACATCGCCAAATACCAGGCGCTGAAGCTCGCCAAGATGCTGATGGCCTATGACTTCGACCGGCAGATGAATCCGTTCGTCGAGCTTGGCGGGTTCCTCTTCACCTTCATCGGCGACGGCATGCCGGGCACCGGCAAGACGATCCTGATCCAGATGCTCGCCGGCATGCTCAACGACTATTGCGAGATTGCCGGCTACGCCTTCCACTATGAGAATTTCGGCGTCGACCAGATCTCCTCCTACCAGGGCAAGTCCGGCCAGAACTGCAAGGAATTCGTCAACAACGTCATCAATCCGCGGGCGATCGGCTTCGGCACGATCGACGATGTCGACCAGGTGGCGGCGAAACGCTCCGACGATCGCGCCTCTGCCGGTCAGCACGAGGTGACGGCGGTGCTGATGGAGAGCTTTGCCGGCGCCTCGACGGTGGTGCGCGGCAATTGCACCTTCGGCATGTTCTCCAATTACCCGGAGAATGTCGACGATGCGCTGCGCCAGCGCGCCGGCGCCCGCTGGCTGGTCGATGGGCCGCAGACCGAAGACGACTATATCGACATCTTCGCGCTGCTGGTCGGCAAGAACCACAAGATCCCGCTCGGCGAGCATCAGCTGTTCGAGGGCCAGGAGATCAAGCGCGCTGTCGCCCAGTCCTATGCCGAGCATGCACGGCCGAAGGAAGAGGGCCTCGTCGCCGTCTGGGAGCGCTATGAGAAGGAAAAGGGCGCGATCGCCTCGCTTGCCGACGTCGGCGCCTATCTGCACATGATCAAGGAGGCCGAGCCGCGCTTCACCGGCCGGGCGATCAAGAACATCACCGACGCGATCAAGCTCAGAGCCATGGACGTGGAACTGCCGGACGACTGGTTCAAGGACGCCGGCTCCTTCATGCACAAGGGCTATGATGAAAAGAAAGCGATGATCGAGGCGCTGCGTGGCCCGATCACCATCGACATGGTGCTGCAGGAAATCAACCGCTACGCCGACAGCGAATTCCGCTACACCGACAAATCCGACGACGCCGCCGTCACCGACATCATCCGCCGCGAACGCCAGCGCGAAAAGGCGATCCGCGAGATCGAGGCAATGAAACGCGACGGCCGGTGGCAGGGGTGATGGTGTCTGGCGTCTGGGTCATGCCCGGTTCCGGAACTTGGCTTTCGGGCACGTCCCCTCTCCCCGCTCGCGGGGAGAGGGTTAGGGTGAGGGGCAGACCTTGAGAGGCGCGAATACGAAAGAGACCGAACGCGCCCGGCTCCTCAGGCGCTCAGACAACGAGGCCGAAGCCGTCTTGTGGTCGGAGCTGAGAGGACGTCGGCTCAACGATTACAAGTTCGTGCGGCAGTTTCCGATCGGCCGGTACTTTGCCGATTTCGCCTGCCGCGACCACCATCTCGTTGTCGAAGTCGACGGTAGCCAGCATGCAAACAGGAGTAGCGATTCAATTCGCGATATGTACATGGTGGCCAGTGGATGGAATGTCGCTCGCTTCTGGAACACGCACGTTTTGAAGGAACGTGGGACGGTTCTTGAGACGATCGTCGCTATCCTGGAAAAGCGGCTGACGGACGAAGTGAGAGCAACGGATTTGACGTTCATTCCAGCGGGCGGAAGACATGATTGAGCTATGGCGAGTTGCCCCTCACCCTAGCCCTCTCCCCGCAGGCGGGGAGAGGGGATGTGGCCTATGCGACACCTGCGCTAGAGGGGATGTCGTATGAACCGCCTGCTCGAAGCCGAATTGATCTATGGACGGTTGCTCGACATTTCCGAGCCGCATCTGATCGCGCGCTACAACAAGGCGCTCGAAGGCTTCGGCCTGCGGCCAACGGCGCTGACGCAGTTCAGCATCGACATGACCGGGTTTTCGCCCGAGATCGCCGAGGAGCTGGGGGATCGTGACTATCTCGATCCGAACCGGGTCAACCGTCGTTTCATCATCATGACGCCGGAACAGGCGGAGCTGCCGTGCGTGCATACGAGCTTCTCCAATACCGCCGCGCTGATGCACGAGTTCTTCAACGCCAACAGCCGTGCGATCAACGCCATCACCATCAAGGATGCGCTCTATGGCGAGATCGAGGATTCGGTCTCGGTCGTAAACGACATTGACGATCTCTTGTCGATCAACGAGGTGCGTTTCCGGGTGCTGTCGGCCGAGGACATGCTCGGCAAGGCGGCCGAACTGCGTGGCCTTGTCGACCGCTTGAAGAAGGTGCCGACGGCCTGGGCCGACGACGAGATGCTGACGCGCATGGTCGAGCTTGCCAAGCAGACCGGCGACATCCGACAGAACGCGCTGGTGCCGGATCAGCTCGTCTTCCGCCATGAGGCGTTCTGGGCCAACCATTTCGGCGGCGTCTACATCTTCCTCGACCACAAGACGACGACGGTCATCTGCGACCCTTCCGTGCCGGGCTTCCGCCGTTCGCGCCCTTGGCAGGTGAGCTACATCGCCATCAACGATCACGCCCGGATCTACGACTTCCTCGCCTCGACCAAGCGGCTGCAACTGCCGCAGGCGTCCTGGGTCGAGGATTCCGGACTTTATCAGCACCGCGCCGACATGGTGGTGCGTGGGCTGATCAACGAGAGCGACCCGACGGCCGATCTTGCCAACGCCGACCGGATCTGGCTGCAGACCTGGATGCACCGCAATGCTGCCGTCGTCGCCAAGGACGGCGCCTATCCGTTCCTGCAGGAGATGATCCGCACGGTTGCTGCGACCGGCACGATCAAGATGCAGGACGTGGCGCCGGTAAACCGCTTCATGCTGGTGCGCGCCGCACCGGCCCATCCGGACCAGTGGCTGGTCAACCGGCTGATCTCGCAGCTTGTTCCGCGCGATTTCGTCTCGCGCTTCGTTTTCGACAAGCAGGGCTTCTACGACGCCTACGAGCGTTATAGCGAAAGCTTCAAGGCCTATGTTGTGGCGACGCTGACCGGCACATATCTGAAAGACAAGGCGGCTTTCCGCCACAAGCTTTACGGCCTCAGAGAGGAATAGGACATGTTCGACCCGATCGTTGCGTTTTTCCAGCGTGTCTTTACCGCGATCGGCCGCGGCATCGGGCTCGCCGTCGCCTGGCTGCTCTGGCCATTTATCGCGGTGGGCAACTGGTATCGTCAGCGCAGCTGGATCATCAAGGGACCGATCGGCATCGTCCTGCTCGGCCTGGTCCTGTTCTACGGTTACTTCATCTGGCAGACCCAGGCCTGGACGAACTTCAACGAAGACTATGTCGATCGCTACAAGCTGGCCGAGCGCAAGGTCCCTGCCGGCTCGCCGATGAGCGGCCCCGGTACCACCTCGACAGGCCAGTCGACGAGCGGCGGCGCCAGCAATCTTGCGGGCGTGGCCACGCAGCCGATGGAATCGACGCCGGAGGCGCTCGCGGCCGTGCAGCTACCGGCAGGCACCGTCTGCCAGACCTCGGCCATCGTCGATGTCACGGCTGATTTGATCGACTTCAACGTCAACGAGAACGCCTGGATCTCGTCGATGCTGCTCTACAAGCTTGGCTTCTTCGGGCTCGACTGGGACGACACGCCCTGGCTCGACAACAAGGCGTCGTTCCAGCGCGGGGTCAACCAGGCGATCCGCCGGACCTCGGTGGAGCTGGTCGATTCGCTCGGTCGCATGCGCGGCACCTCGGGCATCAACAACGCGCTGCAGAGCGCGCGCGGCAACATGCAGTTCGACGAGGAGACCTGGTATTTCGGGATCAACCCGTTTGGCCCGAAGACGCCGACGCCGAGCTTCTACCGGGCGGCGATGAAGGATCTGAGGTCGTTCAACACGACGCTCAGCAAGTGCGAAGCAATCTTCGACGGTCGCTCGGACAACCTCGTCGAATTCCTCGACCGTGTCGCCAACGACCTCGGCAACACCTCGGCGATCCTGCGCGAGCGTTCGGAAAACCACAATGGCGGCTGGTTCGACACGCGCGCCGACGATCGCTTCTGGTTCGCCTATGGCCAGCTCTACGGCTATTACGGCATTCTCTCGGCAGCCGGCGCCGACTTCGACAACGTGGTTGCCCAGCGCGGCCTGCTGCCGATCTGGACGGAAACGATCAAGCAGCTGCGCGCGGCGCTGCGCATCCAGCCCTGGATCATTTCCAACGGCGAGGAAGCCGGGTGGATCATGCCGACGCATCTGGCGACCATGGGCTTCTATACGCTGCGGGTGCGCTCCAACATCGTCGAAATGCGCGACATTCTCGCCCGTTAAGGCAGACAACGAGGTGGCCGGCCGCCAAAGGGCGGCCGCCGCCGATCTTGAGTTAGCGGGATGTGGCGGAAGCCGCAGACACGTCTTCTCCTCCCGCTTACTGCATGTGTCCTTTGATCGTGTTCGATCAAAGGACAAAAACATGCAGCAAATCAAAGTGCTACAGCGACCTTTGAGCGTCTGATGAGACGCGCGGCGCTGTAGGCATTGCGAACCGCGCTTTGGAAGGCGTGGACGAAAACGAGACCCTGGGGAGGGGACATGTCATGACGGAGGTCAAGTCCGATATCGAGATTGCGCGCGCGGCGAAGAAGAAACCGATCCTGGAGATCGGCGCGGCGCTCGGCATACCGGCAGAGGATCTGCTGCCCTATGGCCATGACAAGGCGAAGATCGGCGCGGATTTCATCGCAAGGCAGCGCGAAAAGAAGAACGGCCATCTGATCCTGGTGACGGCGATCAACCCGACACCGGCCGGCGAGGGCAAGACGACGACGACCGTCGGCCTTGGCGACGGGCTCAACCGCATCGGCAAGAAGGCGATCGTCTGCATCCGCGAGGCCTCGCTCGGACCCTGCTTCGGCGTCAAAGGCGGCGCTGCCGGCGGCGGCTATGCGCAGGTGGTGCCGATGGAGGACATGAACCTCCACTTCACCGGCGACTTCCACGCGATCACCTCGGCGCACAATCTGCTGGCGGCGCTGATCGACAACCACATCTACTGGGGCAACGAGCAGAACATCGACATCCGCCGCATCGCCTGGCGGCGGGTGATGGACATGAACGACCGGGCGCTGCGCAGCATCGTCGGCTCGCTCGGCGGGGTTGCCAACGGCTATCCGCGCGAAACCGGTTTCGACATCACCGTCGCCTCCGAGGTCATGGCGATCCTGTGCCTGTCGCGGGATTTGAAGGATCTGGAACAGCGGCTCGGCAACATCATCATCGCATACCGCCGCGACAAGAGCCCGGTGTTTGCGCGCGACATCAAGGCCGATGGCGCAATGACCGTGCTGCTCAAGGATGCGATGCAGCCGAACCTGGTGCAGACGCTCGAAAACAATCCTGCCTTCGTGCATGGCGGTCCCTTCGCCAACATCGCTCATGGCTGCAACTCGGTGGTCGCGACGACGACGGCGCTGAAGCTAGCCGATTTCGTCGTGACCGAAGCGGGGTTCGGCGCCGATCTCGGGGCGGAAAAATTCTTCGACATCAAGTGCCGGAAGGCCGGGCTGAAGCCCGATGCGGCGGTGCTGGTCGCGACCGTTCGCGCGATCAAGATGAACGGCGGCGTCAAGAAAGACGACCTCGGCCGGGAAAACCTGGAGGCGCTGCGCAAAGGCTGCGCCAATCTCGGCCGGCATGTGCAGAACGTCAAGAAGTTCGGCGTTCCCGTCATCGTCGCGATCAACCACTTCACCTCCGATACCGAGGCCGAAGTGCAGGCGATCAAGGACTATGTAGCGACGCTCGGCGCCGAGGCCGTGCTCTGCCGCCATTGGGCCGAGGGCTCGGCCGGCATCGAGGAACTCGCGGTGAAGGTGGCGGCACTTGCCGAGGGCGGGCATTCGCAGTTCTCGCCGCTGTACCCGGACGAGATGTCGCTCTTCCACAAGATCGAGACGATCGCCAAGGACATCTATCATGCGAGCGAAGTGATCGCCGACAAGTCGGTGCGCGACCAGCTGCGCAGCTGGGAGGATCAGGGCTACGGCCATCTGCCGATCTGCATGGCCAAGACGCAATATTCCTTCTCGACCGACCCGAACCTGCGCGGCGCACCGACAGGCCATGCGGTGCCGATCCGCGAGGTGCGGCTGGCCGCCGGCGCCGGCTTCATCGTGGTGATCACCGGCGAGATCATGACGATGCCCGGCCTGCCAAAGGTGCCCTCGTCGGAAAAGATCTTCCTCAACGAGCAGGGCTACATCGAGGGGCTGTTCTAGAGCATGTCGCGTAAAAGTGCGCAGCGGTTTTGCGATTACGACATGCAACAAATCAATAACTTAAAACGCTTCCTGCCTGCCTGAAAAACAATGCCGCGCATCCGGGTGTATGCGCGGCATTTTTGTGTCCGGGGTATTCCGCGGCGGAAGCTAGGCGGTGAGGCTGAGGAAGTCCGCCTTGCCGACCGGGACGCCGTTGTGGCGCAGGATGTCGTAGGCGGTCGTCAGGTGGAAATAGAAGTTCGGCAGCACGAATTTCTGCAGGTATTCCTCACCCGTGAGCGTCACCTTCAGCGTCGGGAAGTTGAGCACGACCTCGCGGCTGTCGCTGTCTTCGAGATCATCAGGGCTGACCGTTTCGAGGAAGGCAACGGTCTTGGCGATGCGCTGGCGCAGTTCGTCCAGGGTCTTTTCCTCGTCGGCAAAGCGGGGCACTTCGATCGACGTCAGTCGGCCGACGAGACCCTTGCTCGTGTCGCTGACACGTTGCACCTGACCGGCAAGCGTCAGCATATCGGGCGCCAGCCGGGCGTTGACGAGATCATCCGTGGAGATGCCTTTTTCCCGGGCGAAAGCCTCTGCCTTGTCGAGCAGCCTGGTGAGGACACCAAGGCCGCGAACGAGTGCGGGAATGGAGAGCTGGTACATCGTCAATGCCATGACAGATTTCCTTGAGAAGGGGCGTAAAACGGGTGGATTTTCCTCGCGCCGTATTTGGGAGCAGGGGCGGGCTCCTGCAAGGCGCGCGGCCCGGTATCTTTTGGGCTATGGGATGCTTGCGGGAGACGTTAGGACGCAGGCGCCTGTCTCTCGCCAGGACACGTGGTCTCGTGCATTGATCCGGGCAGGAACGCATCAGGGATGCCACGATGACACCAGAGGAACTTCAGGCCTATCTTCATAACCACATCCCGCTGTCGGCGGCGATGCAGGTGCGGGTGGATGCGGCGACGGGCGATCACGTGCTGCTCTCGGCACCGCTTGCGCCCAACATCAACCACCGCGAAACGGTGTTCGGCGGCAGCGCCTCGGCGCTTGCGATCCTGTCGGCCTGGTCGCTGCTGCATGTGCGCTTGCGCCAAAGCGGGGTGGCGGCGCGGTTGGTGATCCAGAGCAACCGGATGGATTATCTGAAGCCGGTGGCCGGTGCCTTCTCCGCACGCTCGTCGCTGGCGGATGCCGGGCAATGGCCGGGCTTTCTGCGATTGCTCGAACGTCGGGGCAGGGCGCGCGCCGTGGTCGTTGCCGACCTCCTCGACGGCGACAGCGTGGCCGGTCGCTTCGAGGGCGAGTTCGTCGCCCTTGGCTACGGAAACGCCTGACCGCGTCAGCGCAAGGAGGCTCATTCCTAGCGGCAGTAGCGGTAGTCGTTGCGGCGTTCGATGACGTCGAGATGCAGGTGCGTCTCGTGGGCGGCGTCGCTGCCGGGGTCGAGCACGGTCTTGAAGTAGAGGCAGGCGGACGCGGTGACCGCGCGCTGGAACGCGCCGTCCATGGTGCCGTCCTCGTCGCGCGGCTGGATGGCGATCGTCGTGCCGTTGCTCAATGTGAAGGAGGCGATGTCGACGGCGTTGCCGTGCGCATGCTCGGAGATCTTGCCCGTTGTCGCATTGTTGCGCAGGCGGCAGATATAGGTCGATGCCTGGTTCAGCGCCTTGATCTTGATGGTTTTGTCGAAGGCGACTTCTGCGGCCGGCTGGGCGGTCTCCTTGGTCCAGCGCGCCAGCGCCAGCGCGGTTTCGCAGCGCATCAGCCCTTTGGGTGCGAGCGTGACGTCGGGCAGAATGCTGGTGACCTCCAGCGGCTTGTCGATGCCGCAGCCCTTGCCGTCGTCGATGCGCTTGGCTTCGCCGAAGGTCGCGCCGATTGCTTTCAGATCGGCGACGCATTTTGCATAGTCGGCGGCATTCTCCGCCTCTACCGGCGGATAGACGATCGGCGCGGGTTTTTCTTCTTTCTTCTCGTCGGCGGGCTGGCCCTTTCCGTCCGTGCCTGGCTTTTGATCCCCAGCCGCGCCATCACTGCCGTCCTTCGGCTTCGGCTCCGGCACAGCCTGTTTGTCGGTGGCCGGCGGCACCTTTGACGGATCGGCCTTGCCACCGACCGTGGGCGTCGCCGGTTTCTCTTCGGGTGTTGGAGCAGCCTCTTTTTCTCCCGCCTCGCTTGGCGGCTTTTTTAGCGGGATCGGTCCGGATTTCGGCAGGCTGGCGCCGGTGAGGATCAGGAGTGACAGCAGGATCAAGGGAAAAGAGCGACGCATCCGGTTCCTTTCTCGTGCCCCCGCAGCGGGGCCTGGAAGGAAAGGAACGCACGGAACCGGATCTGGTTTCATCCGGCCTTCGGCAAAAGCGTTGCACTTTAGCAACGCCTCGAATTGGCACGACCCCATAAATTGTGGGGAGGGGCTTTGTATGTTGACAAGAACACTCATGTTTTTTATGCGGCATAAATGAGGCGACGACATGTCGCGCCGCTCTAGAATCTACCGCCCAGCCAGCCCCTTGAGTTCGCCGCTCAACAGCAAGCCCGGCCTCCGAAAATCAAAGGATTGGTCCATGCTCACCCGGCATCGTCGCCTGGCTCTCTTGGCTTGCACGACAACATTTGCACTTTCCGCGGCAACCCTCGCATTCGCGCAGAGCGCGACAACCCAGGCCAAGCCGGAAGAGAAAAAGGCCGAGGAGACCAAGGCCGGCGAAACCTACCTCTCTCCGATCGTGGCGAAGGGCTCGCGCACGAGCGATCCTTATGCCAAGGCCGGCCCGGTTAGCGTCGTCACCTCGGACCAGATCGATCTGCAGTCGGGCCAGGAAACTGACGACCTTCTGCGCGGCGTTCCGGGAACGTCGACGGCGAACAATCCACAGAACCCGGGTGTTGCTGTCAACATTCGTGGCTTTGAAGGGTCCGGCCGCGTCAACATGATGATCGACGGCGTTCGTCAGAACTTCCGGTTCACCGGTCACGAAGCCCAGGGCTTTGCCTATTTCGATCCGGCGTTCCTGTCCGAAATTGACGTGACGCGCGGCGCCGTCACCGGGGTCGGCGGTGGCGCGCTCGCCGGTTCCGTCAATTTCAAGACCTATGACGTCGAGGACCTGATCCAGGACGGCAAGAACTATGGCGGTATCGCATCGGCAACCTATGGCACGAACGGCGCCGGATGGTCGGAGTCGCTGATCGGCGCCTATCGTTTCAACGATGTCTTCTCGGTGCTTGGCGGTATCAGCAAGGCCGATCCCGGCAACTACGACAACGGCAACGGCGTCGAGGTTCCCTTCACCGAGGAGGATCTTCTCTCGGGCCTCTTGAAGTTTGAAGTGACGCCGGACAAGGACCACACGTTCAAGCTTACCGGCGTCACCTACGACAACGACTTCTTCGCGAACTCCTATTTCCAGAACGTGAAGAACCAGACGGTTTCGGCCAGCTACGCCTACACGCCGGACAACGAACTCATCGACTTCCGTGCCAATGCCTATTGGAACCGGCTGAAGATGAAGTACGACACCGACATTCGCGGCGGCGGCACGGCGGCCGGTCGTCGCATCACTGACACCGGCAAGGGCTTTGACATCTCGAACACCTCGCTGTTCGATCTTGGCGACGTTGCCGTGAAGGCGAACTACGGCGTCGAGTACTTCCGCGACGATTACGATGTCATCAACAGCACGGCCCGGCCGGGCGCAGGCGTCAACGGTAGCGGCACCAATGCCACCACCGGCGTCTTCAGCAACACGACTTTCACCTATGGCATGTTGGATCTGACGGCTGGCCTCAGGTGGGATCACTTCAGCCTCGATGGCTCCGGCGCCGTCGTTGCCGGCAACCCGATCGGCCTTCCGGCCGGGCCCTACACGGTCGACAAGTCCGATGGCCGCCTCAACCCGAGCGTCACGGTCGCGCTCAATCCGACGGACTGGTTCCAGCCCTACGTGACCTACGCGGAAACCTCGCGTTCGCCGACGGTCAACGAGACCTTTGCCGGCGGCACCCATCCGGGTCCTTCGGGCCAGTCGTTCTTCCCCAATCCGTTCCTCGAGCCGGAAACGTCCAAGGGCTGGGAAATCGGTGCGAACTTCGCCTTCGACGGCCTGCTCGACTCGAGCGACAGCCTGCGGGTGAAGGCCAACTACTTCCATAACCGCATCGACAACTACATCACCGCCGTCCTGCTCAACGGTGGTCGCCAGATCTTCTTCGCCAACACCCCGGGCACGTCGACCGTCCAGGGCTTCGAACTACAGGCGGCCTACGATGCCGGCTACGTCTTCGGTGACCTTGCCTATACCTACACCGACAGCAAGCTGCCGAGCCAGGTCAACGGCTTCGGCGTCCAGAGCTACCTGCCTGAAAACATCATCAGCGCAACGCTCGGCGCCCGTTTCCTCGAGGACCAGCGCCTTTCGGTCGGTACGCGTCTCTATGCCGTTTCGAACGCCTATGTCGGCGAAATCAATCGCACGCCGCCGAACGTGCCTGGCTACGGTCTGGTGGACCTTTTCGCCAACTACAAGTTCGAAAACGGCTTCGAAGTCACGGCGCAGGTCACGAACCTGTTCGACAAGACCTACACGCCGTCGTCGAGCACGATCGCCGGCAGCACGATCGATACCGGCCGCGGCCGCACGTTCCTGGTGACGGCTAAGGCGAAGTTCTGATAGGGTCAGATCAATTCCAGTCAGGCGGCTCTTCGGAGCCGCCTCTTTTTTTGACGCAACCGTGACGATGCGCGCCGCTTTCCCGCTTGCGCATGGCGGCAACCCAAGCTAACACTTTCGCCCATGGAAAACGCACGCAACATTTCGATCTGGTGGTGGGCTCGCTGAAGCGGCCTTGACCAGTCATGCGTGATTGAGAGATGAAGCCGCCCGGAGATTTCGAGGCGGCTTTTTTGTATCCAGGCCGCTCAAGGACCGGGCTTTTACGGAGCGAGGCGAATGGCAACGGTAATTCTCGAGGACGGCTCGGAGAGCTATACCACCAAGGGCGGCATCACGGTGACGCGCCGCCGGCGGGAGGCGTCCTATGGCCAGGCGATCGCGAGCTATGTGGACAAGCTCGACGAACGCCGCGGCGCAGTGTTCTCCTCCAACTACGAATATCCCGGCCGTTACACCCGGTGGGACACGGCCGTCGTCGATCCGCCGCTCGGCATTTCCTCCTTCGGTCGTTCGCTCTGGATCGAGGCCTATAACGGCCGCGGCGAAGTGCTGCTTGCGATCATCGCTGAGCACCTGAAGACCGTCGCCGACATCACGCTCGGTGCTTCGACCAGCCGTCGCCTGGATCTGACGATCAACGCACCGGATCGCGTCTTCACCGAAGAAGAGCGCTCGAAGATGCCGACGGTGTTCAGCGTGCTGCGCGCCGTCACCAACCTCTTCCATTCGGCCGAGGATGCGAGCCTCGGGCTCTATGGCGCCTTCGGCTACGACCTTGCCTTCCAGTTCGATGCGATCGACCTGAAGCTCAAGCGTCCCGACGACCAGCGCGACATGGTGCTGTTCCTGCCGGACGAGATCCTTGTCGTCGACCACTATGCGGCGAAGGCCTGGATCGACCGCTACGATTTCGCCAAGGACGGCAAGACGACCGAGGGCAAGGCGGAAGAGATCGCCAGCGAGCCCTTCAAGACCGTCGATACCATCCCGCCGCATGGCGATCATCACCCCGGCGAATATGCCGAACTCGTCGTCAAGGCGAAGGAGAGCTTCCGCCGCGGCGACCTGTTCGAAGTCGTGCCCGGCCAGAAATTCTTCGAGCGCTGCGAGAGCAAGCCGTCGGAGATTTCCAACCGCTTGAAGGCGATCAATCCGTCGCCCTATTCCTTCTTCATCAATCTCGGCAACCAGGAATATCTCGTCGGCGCTTCGCCGGAAATGTTCGTGCGCGTTTCGGGCCGCCGCATCGAGACCTGCCCGATCTCCGGCACGATCAAACGCGGCGACGATCCGATCGCTGACAGCGAACAGATCCTGAAGCTCTTGAACTCCAAGAAGGACGAGTCCGAACTCACCATGTGCTCGGACGTCGACCGCAACGACAAGAGCCGTGTCTGCGTGCCGGGTTCCGTCAAGGTCATCGGCCGCCGCCAGATCGAGATGTATTCGCGCCTGATCCACACGGTGGACCACATCGAGGGACGCCTGCGCGACGACATGGACGCCTTCGACGGCTTCCTCAGCCACGCCTGGGCAGTGACCGTCACCGGCGCGCCGAAGCTCTGGGCCATGCGCTTCATCGAGAGCCATGAGAAGAGCCCGCGCGCATGGTATGGTGGCGCCATCGGCATGGTCGGCTTCAACGGCGACATGAACACGGGCCTGACGCTGCGCACGATCCGCATCAAGGATGGTATCGCCGAGGTCAGGGCAGGGGCGACGCTGCTCTATGATTCAAACCCGGAAGAAGAAGAAGCCGAAACCGAACTGAAGGCCTCCGCCATGATCGCTGCCATTCGCGATGCGAGATCCGCCAATGCCGGCAAGGCCGGTCGCGACGTTGCCGCCGTCGGCGCCGGCGTCAATATCCTGCTGGTGGATCACGAGGACAGCTTCGTCCACACGCTCGCCAACTACTTCCGCCAGACGGGGGCGATGGTCACGACGGTGCGCACGCCGGTGGCCGAAGAGATCTTCGATCGGGTGAAGCCGGATCTGGTCGTGCTTTCGCCCGGACCGGGCAATCCCAAGGATTTCGATTGCAAGGCGACGATCAAGAAGGCGCGGGCGCGCGACCTGCCGATCTTCGGCGTCTGCCTGGGGCTGCAGGCGCTGGCCGAAGCCTATGGCGGCGATCTGCGCCAACTGGCGATCCCGATGCACGGCAAGCCGTCGCGCATCCGGGTGCTGGAGCCCGGCATCGTCTTTTCCGGTCTCGGCAAGGAAGTGACCGTTGGTCGCTACCATTCGATCTTTGCCGATCCGGCCAGCCTGCCTGCCGACTTCATGATCACCGCCGAGAGCGAAGACGGTACGATCATGGGCATCGAGCACACCAAGGAGCCGGTGGCTGCCGTACAGTTCCATCCGGAATCGATCATGACGCTCGGCGGCGACGCCGGCATGCGGATGATCGAAAACGTCGTGGCGCATCTCGCCAAGCGCGCCAAGGTCAAGGCCGCCTGATATCCCAGACCACGGAAGCGGTGCGTCGGCGCTGCTTCCGGTCGCGCGGGCGTTTGCTGGAGGTCCCATGACGGGAAAGGACGGCATGGCAGACGATACGCCCTTGAGCGGAGGCGGCCGCACGGCCGTCAGCCGCAGGGGCTCGGTCGTGCTTCGGGAAACCGGGCCGTGGGCGCCTTCCGTGCACGCGCTTCTGCGGCACTTCGCGGCCGTCGGCTTCGATGGCGCGCCGCGCGTCGTCGGCTCCGGCTTCGATGATCGTGGCCGCGAAATGCTGACCTATGTCGAGGGCGACATCCTCAATCCCGCACCCTGGTCGGACGCGGCGATCTTCGCGCTCGGGCGGCTGACGCGGAAGATGCATGACGCCGCCGCATCCTTTCAGGTTCCGGCGCAGGCGAACTGGCGCCCTTGGTTCGGGCGCACGGTCGGCACTGCCGATATCGTCGGCCATTGCGATGCGGCCCCGTGGAACATCGTTTCGCGCGACGGTCTTCCGGCCGCGTTCATCGACTGGGAGGCGGCCGGGCCCGTCGATCGCCTGACCGAGCTTGCGATGGTCGCCTGGAACAATGCCCAGCTTTATGACGACGGCGTTGCCGAGATGAACGGCCTCGCCGATGCTGCCTCAAGGATGCGGCAGGTGCGTCTCTTTGCCGACGGCTACGGCCTTGATGCGGGCGAGCGCCGCCGCCTTGCGGATCGGATCATCGTCTTTGCCGCCGAGAGCGCGGCCAACGAGGCCTTCGAACTCGATATCCGCCCGGAAAGCGAACACGTGCCACGCGTTTGGGGCATCGCCTGGCAGGCCCGCAGCGTCGCGTGGATTTTGCGCAACCGCGCGATGCTCGACGCTGCCCTTTCCTGACCTACGGCGCCGTCTGTGTGGCCGGCATGCGCTCGCAGCGATCGGCAAACAGACGTTCGCTCAGGAAATCGACGAAGACGCGGACCTTCGGCGAGAGATGCCGGTTTGACGGCCAGAGCAGGTGGAACTGCCCGGGAGCGTCGAGGTAGGCGTCGAGCACGGTGCGCAGCCGGCCGTCGCTCAGCGGCTGGCGCGCGAGAAAATCGGGCAGGCAGCCGATGCCGAGTCCGCTGAGGACGGCACCGCTCAACGCCTCCATGTTGTTGCAGTTGAGGATGGTCCTGATCTGCGGTTCGGGTCCGCCCGGCGGCATGGCGATCGGCCATTCCTGCAGCTTGCGGCTGTTGGGAAAACGGAAGCGGATCGCGTGGTGGCCATCGAGATCGCGCGGGCATTCGGGCGTGCCGTGTCGGTCGAGATAGGCGGGTGCCGCGCAAAGCAGAAGCTGGAAGGGCCTGAGCGCCCGGGTCATCAGCCGGGAATCCGGCAGCACGCCGCTGCGAATGGCGACATCCACTTCCTCGTCGATCAGATCGACGATGCGGTCGTTGAAGTCGAGATCGAGTTCGACCTCGGGGTAGCGCCGCACGAAGTCCGGCAGGACCGGCAGCAATAGATGGTAGCTGACGATCGGCACGCTGACGCGCAGCCGTCCGCGCGGCACGGCCACCGCTTCGGCCAACGATGCCTCAGCGTCGTCGAGATCGTCGAGGATGCGGCGGCAGCGCTCATGAAAGAGCCGGCCTTCCTCGGTCAATCTTATGCTTCTGGTCGAGCGCTGCAGCAGGCGGACGCCGAGCTCTCGTTCGAGATTGGTGACGGCCTTGCCGACCGCTGAAGCGGACAGGCCAAGCACGCGCCCGGCGGCGACGAAGCTGCCGAGATCGGCGGTGCGGACGAAGGCGGTCAAGCCACTCAGGCGATCCATTGCTTCTCCATTCGAGCGCTTTATTCCGGTATAAGTGGCATGAGGGTGTGGTTTTCATCCGATTATGTCGAAACTATCCTGCATCCGTCAATCGATACCCGGCAACTGCCGACATCAAAACGGAGGTCCGGCGGGCCTGCGCGGGTATCCCCTTTGCTCGAACGGATGGAACGGGGAATGAGAACCGAAATTCGAGAATCACGCGGGCGCCGTCTCGTGCTCCTTGCGGTCTGTTGCGCCGCCGCGGCGATGCCGCTCACCTTTACCGGACCGGCGGTGGCGCTGCCGTCGATCAGCCGCAGCCTCGGTGCCGATCCGGTTGCCCTCAACTGGGTCACCAACGCGTTCATGCTGACCTTCGGCAGCTCGCTGATGACGGCAGGCGCACTTGCCGACAGCTTCGGCCGCAAGCGTGTTTTCCTCAGCGGTCTTGCGGCCTTCCTGCTTTTTTCGGTCGGGCTCGCCTTTGCTCGCAATATCCTTTGGTTCGATATTCTGCGCGCCCTTCAGGGCATAGGGGCAGCCGCCGCTTTTTCCGGCGGCATGGCTTCCCTTGCGCAGGATTTCGACGGGAGCGAGAGGCTCCGCGCTTTCAGCCTGGTCGGCGCCAGCTTCGGTGTCGGCCTTGCCTTCGGGCCGATCGCGTCGGGCCTGATGGTCGAGGCCTTCGGCTGGCCGGCGATCTTCGGTCTTGTGGTCGTTCTCGCCAGCCTGTCCCTGGCGCTCGGCGGGATCTTCCTGCGGGAGACGCGCGATCCGGATGCCGCCGGGCTCGACTGGAAGGGAGCGGCAAGCTTCACCGCGGCGCTCACAACGCTCACG
Source organism: Ensifer sp. LBL (assembly GCF_050435225.1). Taxonomy (NCBI): domain Bacteria; kingdom Pseudomonadati; phylum Pseudomonadota; class Alphaproteobacteria; order Hyphomicrobiales; family Rhizobiaceae; genus Ensifer; species Ensifer sp. LBL. The sequence continues at coordinate 268,460 of NZ_JBNDJY010000004.1, forward strand.
TCAGGCATCCTGCAGGGCCCGGAAAGCGGCTGGAGCCATCCGCTGGTGATCACGATGCTTGCGGCATCGGCGCTCCTCTTTCTGGCCTTCTGGCGGATCGAGCGTTCTGTCGCGCGGCCGATGCTGGATCTGACGCTTTTTCGCTATCCGCGTTTCATCGGCGTGCAGTTGCTGGCGGCAGCCCCTGCCTATGGCTTCGTGGTGCTGCTCATCCTGCTTCCGGTGCGCTTCATCGGTATTGAAGGCATGAACGCCGTTGAAGGCGGACGGATGATGATCGCCATGTCCGCGCCGCTTTTGATCCTGCCGATCGTAGCCGGGCTTTTGACACGCTGGTTCACGCCGGCGGTCATTTGCGGCGTGGGCTTGCTGCTCTCGGCGGCCGGGCTCTTCTGGCTCAGCCTGTTTCCGGCGGGGGCCGGGCCGGCCGCGCTGCTTGCACCGCTGCTGCTGATCGGCCTTGGCATCAGCCTGCCCTGGGGCCTGATGGATGGACTTGCCGTCAGCGTCGTGCCGAAGGAGCGCGCCGGCATGGCGACAGGGATCTTCAGCACGACGCGCGTCGCCGGGGAGGGCATTGCGCTTGCGATCGTGACCGCCCTCCTTTCCGCGCTCACGGCCTGGAACCTCGCGCCGGAGGCCGGTGCCAATGCCGCTCCCATGGCGCAGCGCATCGTCACCGGCAATCTTGCGGCGGCGACGCGGCTTGCACCGGAGACATCGCCTGCCGCGCTGCTGCAGGCCTATGGCGATGCATTCAGCGTCCTGCTTCTGGTTTTGACCGGCATCACCGTCGCAACGGCGGCCGTCGTATTCTTCTTCATCGGCCGAGGCGACAGGGCTCTCGGCGACGCGGAGATCGAAGCCGGCGCGCTGCCTTTCGACGCGATTGCCTGCGGAGAAACAGGAGCCGGCCGATCCAATCTTTGACAAGCGCCGCTTAATCCAGCATATGCTTGTCCATCGACCGCCTGCGCGAAAATTCGCGCGGGCGGTTTTGCGTTTGAATGGGCTTGCGTTTGCAACTCGTTTGCATCTGCACGAGGAATGACAATGACATCTGGAACCGAAAACCGCACCGTGCTCCGCCTTGCTTTCTGGGGCATACCGCTCTCGCTCGCTGTGCTCGGCCTGAAGCTGCTTGCCTGGTGGCTGACAGGCTCGATCGCGCTTCTCTCCGACGGGCTGGAGTCGACCGTCAACGTGATCGCGGCGGTCATCGCCTATCTGATGATCGGCTACGCCTCCAAGCCGGCCGATGCCGGCCACCCCTTCGGTCACCACAAGGCGGAGTATTTCTCGGCCGTCATCGAAGGCGTCCTGATCGTCGTTGCGGCATTGCTCATTGTCTGGGAGGCGGTGCCGGCAATGATGGCGCCGGTGTTGATGGAAGCCCCGGCACTTGGACTTGCGATCAACTTCGTGGCCGGCGTTATCAACGCCATCTGGGCCTATGTGCTGATCACCGCCGGTCGCAAGCACCGCTCGCCGGCGCTGAGCGCCGACGGCCACCACATCCTGTCGGATGTCGTCACCTCGATCGGCGTTCTCATCGGTCTCGTTCTCGCGATTGCCACCGGCTATGCGATCCTCGATCCCTTGCTTGCCGTCATCGTCGCCTGCAACATCCTCTATCAGGGCTGGATGGTGATCTCGCGCTCGATCGACGGTCTGATGGACCGGGCTGTGCCGGCCGAGGAGGAGGAGGCGATCAAGCAGGCGATCGCCGCCAACGCCGCCGGCTCGCTGGGTGTGCACGATCTCAAGACCCGCCAGGCCGGACCGGCGATTTTCGTGGACTTCCACATGGTCGTGCCGGAGTTGATGCCGGTCGGCGAGGCGCATGACATCTGCGACCGTATCGAGGATGCCATCCGGTTGGTGCATCCGGGTGCAAAAATTGCGATCCATGTGGAGCCCGAAGGCGAGAAGGCGCACGGCGTGCGCGTCAAGACCACGGTCGGGCGCCATTGATGAAAGGTCGGAGGCGCTTCAACCGTGACAAGGTTTCCTTCTTGAGGCGGTTCTGATTTAAGGGCCGAAACTGAGCGTGGCCAGCGTATGAGCCATGGCGAGCGGACACGCGCAGATGCACCGACGGAGTATACGAAAATGAGCAAGACAGACGTATCCGGCCTTTCGCAGTTGGGCGCGAAGGTCGACCTGCCGCAAAACCCTGACGAGGCAGCGCTGGAGAAGGTGCCGAGCGGTAACAAGGGCAAGGACTATCTGGTACGGTTCACCGCGCCGGAATTCACATCGCTCTGCCCGATGACCGGCCAGCCGGATTTCGCCCATATCGTCATCGACTATGTGCCCGACGAATGGCTGGTGGAATCGAAGTCGCTGAAGCTGTTCCTACATTCCTTCCGCAACCACGGCGCTTTTCACGAGGATTGCACCATCGAGATCGCCAGCCGGCTGGTCACGCTGCTTTCGCCGCGCTGGCTGCGGATCGGCGCCTATTGGTATCCCCGAGGCGGCATCCCGATCGATGTCTTCTGGCAGACCGGCAAGCCGCCGGAGGGCCTGTGGCTGCCCGACCAGGGCGTGCCGACCTATCGTGGTCGCGGCTAAGGACCAAGTTCGGCGCTACGCCGTGAATGACTGGCGTTTGAGCCAGGCGTCGACGATGCGCGCAGCGACCTGATCGGTCGGGTCGCGCGTGTTCACGTCGAGGTCGTAGGCGCAGTAATCATGCGTCTTCAGGTGAAAGCGGGCTTCGCCGATGGTGCGGTCGCCACGCTCGCGCTCGCGCCGTTCGAGGTCCTCGATCGGCGCGTGCACGCCGACCCAGAAGACGTCGAGATGCGCGGTTCGCGTCCTCAGGTCCTCGGCCCAGCTCTTCTCCTCGACGATGTGCTCGACGATCAGATCGTTTCCGGCCTCGGCAAAGGCCGCGATCGACCGATGAAACCCGTCGAAGAACCGATTGCGTTCGCCGCGCATGCGATGATGCATGCCGCGTTTGAGGACGCGAAATCCGGCGTCTGCAAGCTGATCAGACGCGTAATAGCAGAAGGGCTCCGGGAGGGTTTCCCGGAGCGCCTTTGCCAGCGTGGATTTTCCGGCACTCGATGTGCCGTTCAAAAAGATAATTCGTCCGTGCTGCACGCGTGTTTGATCTCAGCTGAAGATGAGGGCTGCGCCGGCCAGAGCCGTCACACCGCCGAGGATCCGCGCCAGCAGCCCGCTGCCGGAGAGGCGCTGAAGGGCGATGCCGAGGCCGATGCCGGCCACATGAAGTGCTGCGGTGGCAAGGATGAAGCCGACCGAGAAGGCAAGTGCACCGGCGCTGCCGAGTTCGCCGCCATGGGCATGGCCGTGGAACAGCGCGAAGACGCCGACGATCGCAGCCGACGCTGCCGTGTCGAGCCGCACCGCCATGGCGACGAGGAGGCCGAGTGCGATGACAGAGGCGAGGATCGCCGGCTCGACGAAGGGCAGGCCGACACCGGCAACCGCCAGCGCGAAGCCCACCGCCATCATCGAGACAAAGGCCGTCGGCACGATCCACAGCGCCCGCCCACCGATCTGGGCGGCCCAGAGGCCGACGGCGATCATGACGAGGATATGGTCGATCCCGAACAGCGGATGCGAGAAGCCGGCGGCAAACGAGCCGTGCTCTGCCGGATTGAGATGGGCGAATGCGGGTGCGGCGGAGGCGATCAGCGCCGCAGCGGCGATCAGGATGCGTCTGTTCATGCGTGTCCCCATGGATCGGCGGGGCCTGGGAGGTCGGCCCCACTCTTGAGTGTTTGACGCTGACGATCTTATTGGGCGTTGCGGGCCTGTCTATACGGCATTTGGCGGTAGGTGTTTTTACCATAAGCGTAGTCGACCTTGCCGCTTTGTCGCCGCTTCGGTTTGTTGCATTGTCTTCGGGGTCGAGTCGCATTATCTGACTTTGACTGAAGACTTCATGAGACGCCGGAGAAAAACGGATGATGAACGACGACGAGGACGACAAGAAGACCGAATTGCCGCTCGGCAAGGAAACGGAGGCGAACCTTTTCAAGTCGCGTTCGATTTTCATCTACGGGTCGATCAATCAGGAACTGGCGCAGAAGGTCTGCTCGCAACTCGTGGCGCTTGCCGCCGCCAGCGACGAAGACATCCGCATCTTCGTCAATTCGCCGGGCGGCCATGTCGAGTCGGGTGACAGCATCCACGACATGATCAAGTTCGTGAAGCCGAAGGTCTGGACCATCGGTACCGGCTGGGTCGCTTCCGCCGGCGCGCTGATCTTTGTCGGCGCCCCCAAGGAGCGCCGCATTTGCCTGCCGAACACCCGCTTCCTGCTTCACCAACCGTCGGGCGGCACCCGCGGCATGGCTTCGGACATCGAGATCCAGGCGCGCGAAATCATCAAGATGAACGATCGCCTGAACAAGATCTTCGCTGACGCAACCGGCCAGCCGGTCGAGAAGATCGCCAAGGACACGGACCGCGACTACTGGCTTTCTGCCGAGGAAGCGAAGTCCTACGGTCTCGTTTCGCGGATCATCTCGTCCGCTGCGGACATCTGACTTCGCACGCAAGCCAAGGTTTTGGAGGGCATCGGCAGTTCGCCGGTGCCCTTTTCTTTTGCGCTGATCCTCGTCATCGCGCGGCTTGCTCCGCTCCGGCAAGCCGTGTATAGGCTTTGGTCATGACCAAGGCTGACGCATATCGGATCGCCTCGATCCCCGCCGGACACGATACCAATCGTGCGCCGTCGCGCGCCTTCGCCTCGCTTCTTCTTCTCGGCCTTACTCGCGGTTGCCGGGTTCGCTGAGGAGCGCCCGGCGGCCGAAAAGCCACGCCGGCGGATGCTCCTCGACCCCATCAAGTGTTCTAGAATAAAGGCGCGTTCGGCGCGGCATTAGCCATCGCAATCCGATCCCTGATCGGCTATGGCAAGGCGGCCAGGACGTCCAGTGATGAAGAGAAGCTGCAATGATCCAGAAATCCCATCCCGTTAAGATTGGCATGCCGGAAGCGGCGGTGAAGTACCAGGCCTATCCGCAGATTGCGCTCACCGACCGCACCTGGCCGTCGAAGACGATCACCAAGGCGCCGATCTGGTGCTCGGTCGACCTGCGCGACGGCAACCAGTCGCTGGTCGACCCGATGGGCCACGACCGCAAGGCCCGCATGTTCCAGCTGCTGCTCGACATGGGCTTCAAGGAAATCGAGATCGGCTTCCCCTCGGCCTCGCAGACCGACTTCGATTTTGCCCGCTGGTGCATCGAGGAAGGCAATGTCGCCAAGGACGTGTCGCTGCAGGTGCTGGTCCAGTGCCGGCCGGAGCTGATCACCCGCACCTTCGAGGCCTTGGAAGGCGCGCACCAGCCGATCGTGCATTTCTACAATTCCACCAGTGAGTTGCAGCGCCGCGTGGTGTTTGCCAAGGATGTGCGCGGCATCAAGCAGATCGCGACCGATGCCGCCAAGATGATCACCGACATGGCGGCCAAGGCCGGCGGCGGCTACCGCTTCGAATATTCGCCGGAGAGCTTTACCGGTACCGAGCTCGAAGTGGCCTTGGAGATCTGCAACGCGGTCACCGAGATCGTCAAGCCGACGCCGGACAACAAGCTGATCCTGAACCTGCCCTCGACCGTCGAGATGGCGACGCCGAACATCTATGCCGACCAGATCGAATGGATGTGTCGCAACCTCGACAACCGCGAGAGCCTGATCATTTCGCTGCACCCGCACAACGACCGCGGCACCGGTATTGCCGCCACCGAATTGGGCCTGATGGCAGGTGCGGACCGTGTCGAAGGCACGCTGTTCGGCAATGGCGAGCGCACCGGCAACGTCGATGTCGTGACGCTGGCACTGAACATGTTCACGCAGGGCGTCGACCCGCAGCTCGACTGCTCCGACATCGAGCGGATCAAGGAAGTCTACGAATACTCCAACCAGATGGTCATTCCCGAGCGTCATCCCTACGTCGGCGAACTGGTCTACACGGCCTTCTCCGGCTCGCATCAGGACGCGATCAACAAGGGCATGAAGGCGATCAAGACCGCCAACAAGCCGCTCTGGGAAGTGCCGTATCTGCCGATCGACCCGCGCGATGTCGGCCGCTCCTATGAGGCGATCATCCGCATCAATTCGCAGTCGGGCAAGGGCGGTATCGCCTACATCCTGCAGGAAGATTACGGTATCAACCTGCCGCGCAATCTGCAGGTCGAGTTCCGCGAGGACATCCAGCGCATCACCGACGAAGAGGGCAAGGAGCTTCCCTCGAAGAAGATCTACGAGCGCTTCATCGAGCGTTACGTCGAGCAGCCGGGCGCGCGCATCAAGTTCGTCGACCACCACACCTATCCGGTGGGCGAGCACAAGGGCGTGCGTGTGGTTGCCGCCGAGATCACCGACAATGGCGAGGTGAAGCGCATCGAGGGCAAGGGCACCGGCCCGATCGACGGCTTCATCAACGCGCTGTCGATCTATCTCGGCATCGACCTCTCGGTCGCCGACTATTCGGAGCATTCGCTGCAGCACGGCTCGAACGCGGCGGCGATCGCCTATGTCGAGATGGAGCATCCCGGCGGCAAGCTGTTCGGCGCCGGCATCAACACCAACATCGTTGCCGCTTCCCTTGAAGCCATTGTTTCGGCGGCGAACCGCGTGCTCGAGATGCAGCGCGGCTGATACGCTTCACCGTGACGAAATGCGGCCGCGTCGGGGAAACCTGGCGCGGCCTTTTCGTTTCGGGGGTAGGGTCGTTATAGGGGCAGGGGACTGCCGCCGATCTCAGATCGTCGCGGCGGCGGCTTCGGCGATGTCCTGCATGCCGACATGGGAAGACGGGCCGACGAGCACGAACGAGGCGCCGCCTCGCTGCCAGGAGACCATGCCGAGATCGTCGCGGATGCTTTCGTCGAACTGGTCCGCCTGCGGGCCGGTGGTGCTCTTGAGGAAACAGATCGCGAAGATCTCGCCTTCGGCGCTGCGGTAGACGAGCTGTGCCACGGGCTTGCCGTTGGCCACGAGCAGCCGGGCACCCTCGAAGGTCAGGCCCTTGCCGGAAAGCTGCGGGATCTTGAAGGGAACGCCGACGCTAGAGGCAAGCCAGGTCTCGATCTTCGGCGCTTCAGTCGCCGGGACCTCGACCAGATGCTCCTTCTGCCGCGAATAGATGCGGTGATAGTCGGCGATGTCGTCGAGCCAGCCACGGGCTGCGGCGAGCTTGGCCGGCTCGCTGCCGGTGTTTGCCGTTCCGACGATGAAGCCGGCGCCGGCGCCGAGCAGCAACAGGGCTACGGATGCGGCAACCATGCGTGGCCAGACCCGCGCGTGCCGGACAGTGGTCGTCGTTGCGGCAATCCGCTCGGTCTTCGGATTGCTCCCGGGACCCTGCTTGATTTGCCGGACGAGAGCGAGCGGCACGGGATCGTGCAGGAAATCCTCGAAGGCGGTATCGCCAAAGCTGCTGCCGGCCTTCAGCCTCTCGAACAATGCCTTGGCGTCCTCGTCACGGGCAAGAATCGCGTCGAGTTCGGTTCGTTCAGCTTCGCCGATCTCGCCGTCGATATAGGCGGAAAGGCGCACTTCGAGCGCTTGACCCCTTGTCTGTTGCAACGGTCAGGCCCTCCTTTCGGTATTCTCTGAGATCATCGCCGCGAGCCTGAGGCGCGCGGTCGACAGTCTGCTCATGACGGTGCCGATCGGAATGCCCAGGATATCGGCGGTCTCGCGATAGCTGTGGCCTTCGACATTGACCAGCAGGAACACGCTCGCCAGCCCCTCGGGCATCGACAGGATCATCTTCTGCAACTGATTGGCGTAGACGGCTTTTTCGGCCGACGGCTCGATGCTGAGCTCGTCATGTCCGAGCGCATCGACGGTGCCGCTGCCGGTGCGCACCTTGCGCTTGCGGATTTCGTCGACCCAGAGATTGCGCGTCATCGCGTAGACCCAGCTTTCCAGCCGGCCCTCTCCGTTCCAGAGGTGGCTGCGGGTGATCGCGCGCTCGCAGGCTTCCTGGACGAGGTCGTCGGCGTCATTGGCATTGCGCGTCAGCGTCATCGCGAAACGGCGCAATTTGGGCAGCAGGCTGACCAAGTCGCGTCTGAAGTCCTTCGTTTCTGCCGCTGGACGCATTTCTCTTCCAATGAAACGTGCCGGATCATGCATTTATTCGCCGTGCTGAGCACGAGCGGATGATATGAAACATTTGCTCCTTAGTCTGCAAGGGAAGTCCCGGAACGGAAAGCAAATTCTGCTGCTTCATGGCGCCTTTTCCCAAAAAGCTTTCGCTTGCCCGCGCCCGTTAATCACGCGCTTCGTTACCGTTAACTGCAACGACGGCCGGAGATCGCGTCAAAGTTCGGCCCGAATCTGACTGGACCTCATGCACAACTGCAGGTCGATGTCGGGGACACGCCAATGAACGCACAGCATCGCAATGGCATGAGTATTGTCAGGTTTGTCGGGAGACATTGTGGCGGACGCCGCATTCGGCGAGGTACGGCCGTCATTCGCACGGCTGCGCTGGTGCCGCTGTTTGCGGGGCTTGCCGCCTGCCAGAGCGCCCAGGTCATGGAAACGGGGTCGCTATCCTCCTACAAGGATTTCGTTGCCAGCGACGGGATGGTGACCAAGACGAAGTACCGGGTTGATTCCGCCGCCACCAAGAACGTCAAGACGGTGCATGTGATCCCGACGACCTTTGCCGCCACTGCGGATCTCGACAAGCTCGGGGATCCGCAAAAGAAGCTGGTGGCAACCGCGATCGACCGGTCGCTTTGCGAAGCTTTGAGCGCACAGTTTGACGTCGTGCCGATCTCCAAGCCCGCCGACATGGCGGTACGCTCCGTGATCAGCAAGGTCAAATCGACAAATGCCGTCGTCGCCGGCGTATCGACCGTCACCTCGGCCGTTTCTCCGATCCCGGTTCCGCGCATTCCGATCGGCCTTGGAAGCCTCGCGGTCGAGGCGGAGGCCTTCGACCCGCAGGGCAAGCAGATCGCCGGCCTTGCATGGGCGCGTGGCGCCAACATCCTCACCAACGGCTCCCGCGCCTCGACGGCGGCAGACGCCTTCGAGCTTGCAGGCGATTTCTCGAGCGACTTCAGCGCGCTGCTCGAAAAATCGGGCGACCCGATGAAGTCCGATTTCGAGCTGCCGTCGATGAAGAACGTCAAGAACAGCGTCGCCTATGCGGTCACCGGTAAACCGACCGATCCGGATTGCGCCGTGTTCGGCAAGGGATCCGGCCTTGGCGGTATCGCCGGCGGCGCGCTCGGCCTGCCGCCGGAATGGTCGGAGAAGAAGAACGAGGCAAAGTCGATTGCCGACGGCACGACGGGAAGCGGTGCCCCGGCAGGCACGACGCCGGGAAGTGCGGCGCAGGGAAGTACAGCCAAGGGAACCGAGCCCAAGAAGGGCGGGGCGACGGCAAGCGGGTCGAAGAAAACCTGACGTCCCGGCGCATGTCCGTGGCACGTCGGATCGAGGCGGCGCCTGGCGCCGCCCGTCCAGTTTATCGCCCGGTCAGTACTGACGGACGCCACCCAGCGACTGAAGCAGGGCGCGGTATGCCCAGGTGTTTTCGCCGCCGCGGTCGCGGATCTCGACCAGTTGCACCCGCGCTTCCTCGACGCGGCCCTGTTCGATCAGCGCCTGGCCCATGTAGGAGCGGGCGAGGATGTAGTTCTCGTCGGCCTGCAGCGCGCGCTTGTAGTACTGCATGCCGAGTTCCATGCGCCCGGCCTTGCGGTTGGCATAGCCGAGATAGTTGAGCACCCGGGCGCTCTGCTGGTCCTTGACGGCCCCGAGCACCCTGATCGAATTCTCATACTGGCCGGCATAGGCGAGTTCGCGGGCAGCCTGGAACAGGATGTCGTCGCCAAGCTCGCTCTTCTTGGCATCGACGCAGGCTTTCTTCTTGGCGTCCCAGACCTTGCCGTCGGTGCATTCGCTGGTGGTCTTGGTTTTCTTCGGCGGTTCGCTCGTATCCTCGCCGGCGGCCATCACCGCATGCGCCATGAAGCTGGTTGCCCCGGCGGCGAACAGGGCGAAAACGAGGTTCTTGTGGTTCATCATGCCATCTCCCATTGCTGGCGCATGACCGCGAAAGCCTCGCGCTGGTTCAAACGACTGCGTGTCCTGCATTCGCGCAGAGGCGGGCGCGCTGCCATGCGGCGGCGGACCGGGGTATGACGCAGCAGGGCCGGAGTTTATTCGCCAGGCGATGAATTTTCTGCGGAGGGAGCCGGCGTTTGGCTAGAAGCGCGTGGTTTCGGCGAGCGACACCGTGGTCGCATCGTCGTTCAGCGCGTAGCGCTCGCGCGTCAGGTGCCAGTTTCCCGCTTCACCGGCGACCGTGAACAGGTTGTAGGCAGCCGGTGGCTTGTGCCCGCCCGGTCCTTGCGAGGCGGATGCGATGCCGACGACCGGGACGGGGGCATGCTGGCCCTTCAGCCAATAAACGGTGTTGAGGTGGGTGTGGCCATGGATCACAAGCTCCGCCCCGCCCGACGAGATCGTCGCGGCAAAGCGGCGAATGCCGATCATGCGCTTGTGCATCGAGGTCGCGCCACGGATCGGCGGATGGTGGATCATGACGATGCGGAAGAGCCCGGCCTCGCCGGCTTGCCTCAGCAGGTTGACGGTGGCGCGCGCCTGGCGCTGGCCGAAATAGCCGCTGGCAGCAAAGGGCGGGGTGGCAACCGCGGTCGAGCAGCCGATCAGCGCCACCGGGCCGCGCACGCGCATGTAGGGAAAGCAATGGTGCCGGTCATGCCAATGCGCCGGCGCATCGTCGCCGCGCATGTAGGGATACCAGGCGCGGGTGGTCTTCTCGTAGGCGCCCGGCACATAAGCGTCGTGGTTGCCCGGAACGACGGAGATGTTTTCCGGCTTGCCCGCATCCTCCAGCCACTCGGTGACCGCCTTGATCTCGAGGGAGGAGGCGAGATTGACGAGATCGCCCGTCATCGCCAGATGGTCCGGATCCTTCTTCTCGATGTCGGCCAAAAGGGTGTCGAGCGTACCGGTAAAGAGATGGCGGCTGCGGTTGCGGTGCCAGTTGACGAAACCAGTGATGCGCTTGGAGGCGAGTTCCCTGAGGGATAGCTCGGGCAGCGGCCCGAGATGAACATCGGAGATATGGGCAAGTTTGAACATCGCCCCCGTCTAGCGCATATTCCGGCCGAGGGGAATCAGGTCGCCCGATGAATCGCGCGTGGCCGGGACGAGGAAGGAAAAAACGCCTGGAACAGGATCGGCCACCGGAGATGCGGCGCTGGTATCTTCGGCTCCTGATGTGGCTTGCACATGGCTACTACGCTGTGGCGCGCGGCATGACGATGGGTGTGCGGGCGGCCTGTTTCGATGGCGAGGGCCGCGTTTTCCTCGTCCGCCACTCCTACCTGCCGGGCTGGCACCTGCCGGGCGGGGGCCTCGACCGCGACGAAGCCTCGATCGACGGATTGTTGCGGGAGTTGCGCGAGGAGGGGAACCTTGAGGTTTCGGCGCCGCCGGTGCTCGTCCAGGTCTATTACAACAGGCGTACCAGCCGCCGCGACCATGTCGTCTTCTACCGCTGCGATGGCGTCAGCCAGACCGCGCCGAAAACGCCCGATCTCGAAATTGCCGAAAGCGGCTTCTTCGCCCTGGACGCGCTGCCGGACGACACCACGCCGGCAACACGCCGCCGGCTTGCGGAACTTGCCGGCGACGCCGCAATCGACCGCTATTGGTAGCGATCGATTGTCCGTTTCAGTGCGGGCTTACAGCGCCTCACGGCCGTGCGGGGCGGTGAGGTCGAGTACCGGGCCCACCGGCACGACGCCCGTCGGGTTGATGGTCGTGTGGCTGCGGTAGTAGTGCTCCTTGATGTGGCGCATGTCGACGGTCTCGGCCACGCCCGGCACCTGATAGAGTTCCCGCAGATACCCTTGCAGGTTCGGATAGTCGGCGATGCGGCGGACGTTGCACTTGAAGTGGCCGACATAGACGGGGTCGAAGCGCACCAGCGTCGTGAACAGCCGCCAGTCGGCCTCGGTGAGACGGCTGCCGGTGAGGTAACGGTGCGAGCCGAGGCGCTCTTCAATCTTGTCCAGGCGGGCAAAGAGTGCGCTCACACTTTCCTCGTAGGCGGCTTGCGTGGTGGCAAAGCCGGCCTTGTAGACGCCGTTGTTGACGTCGTTGTAGACGTCGGTGTTCATCGCATCGATCTCGCCGCGCAGCTCTTCCGGGTAGAAATCGAGCGTCGAGCCGGTCAGGCCATCGAAGGCGGAATTGAACATCCGGATGATCTCGGAGGATTCATTCGAGACGATCGTGTTCTGCTTCTTGTCCCAGAGGACGGGCACGGTCACGCGGCCGGAATAGTTGGCGTCGGCGCGGGTGTAGAGCTGCCACAGCGCCTTCGAACCGAAGAGATGGTCGCCGCTGCCGATGCCGCCGTCCTTGAACTCCCAGCCTTGAGCGAGCATCAGCGGATCGACCACCGAAACCGAGATCAGGTCCTCGAGCTTCTTCAGCTTGCGGAAGATCAGCGTGCGGTGCGCCCAGGGACAGGCGAGCGAAACATAGAGATGGTAGCGATCGGCCTCGGCCTTGAAGCCGGCGTCGCCGCTCGGGCCGGCCGATCCGTCCGCCGTCACCCAGTTGCGGAACTGCGAAGCGCTGCGCTTGAAGTGACCGTTCGTTGCCACCGTGTCGTACCAGACGTCCTGCCAGACGCCATCCACCAACCTGCCCATCGGACAAACTCCTTCGTGATCGTTGCCTCAATAGATAACGTTTCCAGCGCCATTCGATAGGTAGCGAAATCGGAACAGTGCGTTTTAGGCTTTGACAGAGGGCAAATTTCTGCTATCGGCGATTTCACAACTTTTTTCGTGTCTGGAAGAATCCACACAGATGATGTTCTCGGGAAACCTGCGACGACGCTGATGCTGCCAACGCCCTCATCGGGCGAAGCCTCCCTATGTCTGTTCGCATGCCTGGTTTCTCGATCTCATGAAAAAGCACGATCTCGTCTATCTGACCGAAGACGCGTCCCACGACGCAGCCATCGAAATCATCAATGAAGAAGCTTTCGGCCCGGGCCGGTTCGCACGCGCTGCTGCGCGCATTCGCGAGCAGGGGGCGCATGACCGGTCGCTTTCCTTCATCTGCGCCGACAACGGCGAGACGATCGCATCGGTCCGGATGACGCCCGTCATGGCAGGCTCGATCAAGGGCCATCTGCTCGGGCCGCTCGCCGTCCGGCCGTCGCACAAGAACCAGGGCATCGGCCGGGAACTGGTGCGCATCGCGGTCGAGGCGGCACGGCGGAAGGGCTCGCACGCGGTGATCCTCGTCGGCGATCCGCCCTATTATCAGCCGCTCGGTTTCGAGAAGGTGCGCTACGCGGCACTCGAGTTCCCGGGGCCGGTCGATCCGGCGCGGGTGCTTGTCGTGCCGATGGCCGAGGGCGTGCATGCCGGACTTTCCGGCGTCATTGCCTGGCGGGATGACAAGCTGGTTCAGGTGCAGCCGATCGCGTTGCCGCTGGCCGGCTGACGCTGACCTTATCGCGTCACGAGCGACTTCTTCAGAAACACCCGGGTTCGGCCAACAGGGAAATCCGGCAGTTCACCGAAGGCCTCATAGCCCTGACGTTCGTAGGCGCGCAGGGCCTGCGGGTTGAAGGTGTCGATCCAGGCGCTGTGGCAGCCGCGACTGCGCGCTTCGTCCTCGGCCGCCTGCAGCAACTTGCCGGCAAGCCCCTGGCCGCGAAGATCTTCCGGCAGCCACAGCCACTGCACGAACAGCCAACCCCAGCCGGTGTAACCGTTCAAGCCACCGCGTCGTCCCTTTGCTTCGGGACCACCGACAAGCACGGCGAGGGGGCGGCGCTCCGACGGGCCGATGTCGGCGGCGTTGAAGGCGGTCAGGCCGTTGCCGATGGCTTCGATCGCTTCGGGCGGTGCGGCGTCGGTGACGACGAACATCAGTCCTTACCTTTCGACACGGCGCATGCTGAAAACATCCAGACGGTCCTCGCCGACATCCGTCTCGTCGAGTTGCCAGCCGAGGCGCTCGTAGAAGGCGCGCTTGCCCGAGAGGGCGCAGAGATGCACGGCTTCGGCGCCCGTATCGAGCGCCGCCTGCGCTGCCTTCAGCACGATGTCGCCGCCGACGCCTGCGCCGCGGAACTGTGGATCGACCCAGACGGCAGCGACCCAGGGGGTGAGATCCGGCCGCTCCTCAAGATCGGAAGCGATGACCGAGGCGGTGCCGACGAAATCGTCGCCGGCATGGGCCACCAGACACAGCTGCTCGGTATCGGCGGCAAGGCTCTCCTGAAGCAGGCCGGTGATGTGCTCCAGCGGAAAGCCATGGGGCTCCCACCAGGCGCGCCAGATGCGGTCTGCCACGGCATCGAAGAAATGCGGCGCTTCGCGGAGGTCGCTGACGATCATGGTGCGCTCGCTCATCGTCCCTCGCGATACCAGGTGGCGGAAATCAGCAGCAGCAGCGCCGCAAGACCAAGGAAGCCGGTAAACAGCGGCACGGAATTGACGCCCTTCAGCACGGTTTCGTCGGTCATGCGGATCGAGAGCCGCTGGTCGTCTGCTGCACGCACCGAGCCCCTGACCGGCAGAACCGTGGGCAGGTCGAGCGGTCCATCGGCACTGGCAAGGCGCCGCACGAGGCCCTTGGTCTTTTCCGCCCAGGGACGCAGCTTATCCTCGGTCGAGATCGCCGCCTTGAATTCCGGGGCGTTGGGGTCGCCGACATGGGCAAGAGCCGTGAGCTCACCGTTCGACATCTCGAACAGCCCGGTTTCGGTGGTGGCGACTTCGGCCGAGTAGAGGCCCGGCTGGCGTTCGGTTAGCTTGACGTCCTGCTTCTCGCCGGACGGCGAGGTCAGTGTCACCGGACCCGGATCGCCATCGATCGTCTGGCGGGTGATTTCCAGCGTACGGCCGCGGGCGCGTGCCGTCAGCGCCTCTTCTTCGAGCGAAGGCTCTCGCATCAGCCAATGGGCGGTGCGTCGATAGAGCGACACGTGCGGGCCGCCGCCTTCGAAGCCGCGCGCCCAGAGCCAACCCTGGTCGGAGAGCAGCATGGCGACGCGGCCCTTGCCGACGCGGTTGAGCACCAGCAGCGGTTTGCCGTCAGCCGCTTCCATGACCGTATGGCCCTGCGGCCGGTTGACGTCGACGGTGCGGAACCAGCGGCCCCAGTGCGGCGGTTCGCTGTCGGAGCCTTCGAGACCGCGGGTCACCGGATGCTTCTTTCCTTCCTCCGAGAGGCGGGGGAAGAAGGCCTTTTCGTTCATCACGCCCGTGGGTGCTGCCGGCAGCACGGCCTCCAGCGGTGTTGCCGCAATCGAATCGTCGCCGGCATGTTCGGGGCCGGCCGCGATCAGCAGCGCGCCACCGTTCTCAACATATTGCGCGATGTTGTCGTAGTAGAGGATCGGCAGCAGGCCGCGGTGCTGGTAGCGGTCGAGAATGATCAGGTCGAACTCGTTGATCTTGTCGACGAAGAGTTCGCGCGTCGGGAAGGCGATCAGCGACAACTCGTTGATCGGCGTGCCGTCCTGCTTTTCCTGCGGCCGCAGAATGGTGAAATGCACGAGATCGACGGCCGCGTCGGATTTCAAGAGGTTGCGCCAGGCGCGCTCGCCGGCATGCGGCTCGCCGGAGACCAAGAGCACGCGCAGGTTCTCGCGGATGCCGTCGAGCACGTGGACCGCGCGGTTGTTGGCCGTCGTCACTTCGCCCGGAACAGCATCGACGGCAAATTCGAGCACGTTGTTGCCGCCGCGCGGAACGTTGAAGGCGAAGGGAACGTCGGTGCCGGGCTCGGCGCGCTCGCGGGCGATCTCGTTGCCGTTGAGGCGGATCGTGACTTCGGCGCTGCCGCCGGGGGCAGCGCCATCGTCGACCACCCGGAACGAGAGCTTCTGCTCCTCGCCGACGATGCCGAAACGCGGCGGGTTGATCAGTTCCACACGCCGGTCGAATTCATCGGGCTTGCCGGTGATCAGCCCGTGCACGGGCGCGTCGAAGCCGAGCGTGCGACCGACATCGGGAACGTCATGGATCTGGCCGTCGGTGACGAAAATCGCGCCGCCGATGCGCGCCGGCGGAACGTCAGACAGCGAGGAGGCGAGCGCGGAGAAGAGATTGGTCGACGGCGAGACATCTGCCGGATCGGTGTTTGCCTCGATGATCCGCGGCTCGATCAGCGGTATGGCCGCCAGCCGCTCTTTCAGGCCCTCGACGGCGCGATCGGTTTGCGCGGTGCGGTCGCCGTTCTGCTGGCTCTGGCTGCGGTCGACGACGACGGCGACGATGGTCGAGAGCGGATCGCGCAGTTCCACGAAAATGGAGGGGTTGGCGATCGCCAGCCCGAGCGCTGCGAGTGCGGCCAGGCGCAGCCAGGCGCCGCGCACCTTCTGCCAGAGGCCATAGGCGATGAACAGGGCCGCGATTGCGAGCAGCGGGACGAAGTAGATCCACGGGATCAGCGGGGCAAAGCCATAGGTCATCGATCGGCCCTCACTGTCCAAGCCTTTGCAGAAGGTCCGGCACGTGAACCTGATCGGCCTTGTAGTTGCCTGTCAGCATATACATCATGATGTTGACGCCGGCGCGGTAGGCATATTCGCGCTGCATTTCGTCCGGCGGCACTGTCGGCAGGAGCGGTGCGCCGTTGACATCAACGGCCCAGGCACCGGCAAAATCGTTGCCGGTGATCATGATCGGCGTGACGCCGTCGCCGCCGCGCACGGGGCGATTGCTGCGGTCTTCGTCACCATTGGGGGCGGCCTCGACCCAGAGCTGGCTTTCCGCATAGCGCCCGGGGAAGTTCGAAAGCAGATAGAAGGCCTTCGTCAGCACGTGATCGGAGGGCACCGGTTCCAGCGGCGGAATGTCGAGCCCGCTCAGCATCGCCTGCAGGCGCTGCACGTTGGGGCTGTCGCCGGCATCCGACGGTGTCAGCGAGGAAAACTGGTCGCGCGTGTCGAAGAGCACGGTGCCGCCGTTGCGCATATAGGCGTCGATCCGGCTCATCACCCGGCTGCTCGGCATCGGGGCGGTGGCCGAAACCGGCCAGTAGATGATCGGATAGAAGGCCAGTTCGTCCTGTTCGAGATCGACGCCGACGGGTGCGCCCGGTTCCAGCGCCGTGCGGTAGGTCAGATAGTTGCTGAGGCCGATGAGGCCCTGTTCGGAGAGGCGGTCGACCTCCTGCTCGCCGGTGATGACATAGGCGAGATGAGTCGTGTCCAGCCGCTGCAGCGTCTGCTCGTCGCTCGGCTGGCTGTCCTGCGCATGGGCGATCGCCGGGGCGAGAGCGACCGCAAGGCCGAGCGTTGCAAGGCCAAGCGTTGCGACCAGTGCCGCGGCCGCGGCGCCGCGGCCTGCGCGCCGGCGCAGCCCGGCGAGACCGCCGGCCATGTAGAGCACGATCAAAGTGTCGAGGACGAAAAGCGCCAGCGCCAGGCCGAAGAGATAGGGCCGGATCGAGAAAGGCCGGGCGCCCTCCAGTCCTTCGGCCCGTGCCCCGACGAGATTGCCGGCAATCGGGGTGAGCTTGCCGCCGTCAGGCAGCAGATTGTTGGCGACGAAACCTTCCTCCGAGCCGTAGAGCCCGGGGGGGGTGTCGGCGGAAACGGTGGGCGCGACGCCGGGTGCGATTTCGAGCGGGCGGGCGCTGCCGGTATCGCCGGTCAGTTCGCCGCGGGCGCTTACCAGGCGGTAGGGCGGCAATGTCTGGGCCTTGCTTGGCTGGTCGCCGGCAACGCCGCCAGCGCGCGACAGCTGGATCGACCGGCGCAGCATGTCGACGAACGAGCCTGAGATCGGCAGGTTCGACCAGTTCGGATCGGCGCTCACATGGAAGAGCACGATGCGGCCGCGACCGCGCTCTGCGGTCGTAACCAGCGGCGTGCCGTCGGCGAGGTTGGCCCAGGTCCGCTCCGTCAGATCGGGTGTCGGTTGCGCCAGCACCTGACGCTTCACCAGCACGTCACGCGGGCGCTCCAGTCCGGCAAAGGGGCTTGTGGGCGGGTAGTCGGCAAGCGGCTGTGGCTCCGACCAGGAAAGCGCGCCATCGAGCGTGCGCTCGCCTTGGCGAAGCACGACCGGAACGAGCGGGTCGTCGGCGGGAGCGCCGGCGAGCCTTGGGCCGGCGAAGCGCACCAGCATGCCGCCATTTTCCAGCCAGCGCGTGACCAGCGGGTAGCTTTCATCTGGCAGGCGGCCGACGTCGGCCATGACGAGGATCGACGGATTTTGCGCCAGGAGCTCGGCGATGGCCTTGCCGACCGCCTCCTCGCGGGGTTCGATCAGGTCGGCATGCGGCTCGAGCGCGCGCTTGATGTAATAGAGCGGCGAAAGCAGCGGCTGCGACTGATGGACCTCGCCGCTGAGAAGAGCGACCCGGCGGCGGCGGTTGCCGTCGTCCAGGAGGTGGATGGCGCCGGCCGTCGCCTGGCCTTCGATCGTCAGGCGCGTAAAGTCGTTGCGCAGCTCGAAGGGCGCTTTCAACAAGGTGTCCGCCGTGGTGGCGCCGGTCGCGAAGCGAAGCTCGCCCTCGGCGATCGCGGTGCCCCTGATGTCACGGGCGAGCACGTAATAGGCGCGTGGTTCGCCGAGCGGCAGGCGCGAGGCGGTAACCCGCATTCCGTCGTTTTCGTTTGTTGCGGCGGTCAGCGCGATGGCGCTTTCCGCATTGCCTTCGACCCGGCGGACATTCGCAGCACCGAGTTCCGCGATCTGCTCCATCGTTCCGCCATTCGACGCTTCGATGCCGTCGCTGAGGAAGGCGAGGGTTCCGGGCGGAGTGCCGGCAAATGCGGTCTTCATGGCGGCAAGCGCCCGGCCACGGTCGGCCGGCAGCGGCTGCGGCTGCGCGGCGGCCAGGCGGTCGCGCGCCGTGGCGGCGGAGGCCGGCGTCGCGTCGTGCTGGCGGTCGGTGGTAAAGACGATCGAAACCGGAAGCTCCTTGGCTTCGGCATCGTCGATCAGAGCACTGGCGGCTTCGACCCGCTGGTTCCAGTCGGAGACTGTCGCCCAGCTGTTGTCGACGACGAGCGCGAGCGGACCGGCTGCCGAAAGCGTGTTCTGCCGCGGGTTGATCACCGGATCGGCAATCGCAAGGATCAGGGCTGCGGCCATCAGCATGCGCAACAGCGTCAGCCACCACGGGCTTTGCGCCGGGGTCTCCTCGCGCTTCATCACCGAGGCGAGGATGCGCAGCGGCGGGAAGACTTCGGCCGACGGCCTTGGCGGCGTCATGCGCAGCAGCCACCAGATGACCGGCAGGGCAACCAGGGCGGCAAGGATGGCCGGATTGGTGAAGAGGAAGGCGAGGCCGCTCATAGCTGGCCTCCGTGGGTCGCGCGTCCCGGCATGCCGGAGAGATAGGTGTGCACGGCGACGAGTGCCTCGGAGGCGGGTCGGTCTGTCTTGTGCGGGGTGAAGGTCCAGCCGAGATGGCGAAGCGTCACGCCGAGCGTGTCGCGTCGGCCGATATAGGCGCGCTGATAGTCCTCACGCAGCACTTCGGCGCGGCCGGCGGTCAGCTTCTCGCCGGTCTCAGGGTCGGTGAATTCGGTCCGGCCGGAATAGGGAAACACTTCTTCGGCCGGGTCGGCGATCTCGACCACGTGGCCGCGCAGGCCGCGCCTGGCCAGCGGGCCGAGGCGGTCCATGATCTTTTCGGCAGGATCGAGGAAATCGCCGATCAGCACGAGGTCGCTGGCGCTGCGGATCATTCCGGTTTCGGGCAGGCCTTCGGCAAGCGGGCTGAGCATGATGGCAGTCGCCAGCCGTTCGGCGGCGTTGCGCGCCGAGACAGGCTCCATGATGCCCGGGCAGCCGATGCGTTCGCCCGAGCGCGCGAGGATCTCGGCGAGTGCCAGCATCAGGACCAGCGCACGGCTCTCCTTGGACACGGTGCCGAGCTTCGACTTGTACATCATCGACGGCGAGAGATCGGCCCACAGCCAGATGGTGTGGGCGGCTTCCCATTCGCGGTCGCGCACATAGGTATGGTCGTCGCGGGCAGAACGCCGCCAATCGATGCGCGACATGCTCTCGCCATCGGAATAGGGCCGGAACTGCCAGAAATTCTCGCCGATGCCGCGCTTGCGCCGGCCATGCCAGCCGGAGATCACGGTGTTGGCTATCCGTCGCGCCTCGACCAGGCAATCGGGTACGAGCATGGCGCGCTGCTGCGCGCGTGAAAGCACTTCACTGGCGGGAGTACGCGAGACTATGTGCCCGACGGTGGCCATGCGTCAGCCTCTGGCCTGCTTCACCAGATCGGCGACGACGTCGCGCACGGTCATGCCTTCGGCGCGGGCGGCGAAGGTCAGCGCCATGCGGTGCTGCAAGACGGGCTCGGCAAGCGCCAGGATATCGTCGATCGACGGCGCCAGGCGGCCGTCGTAGAGCGCGCGGGCGCGGGCGCAGAGCATCAGCGCCTGACCGGCGCGCGGGCCTGGGCCCCAGGCGACGTTCTTGTCGGTCGCGGCATTGCCGTTGCCCGGACGGGCGGAGCGCACCAGCGCCAGGATCGCGTCGACCACCTTCTCGCCGACCGGCATCTGGCGGATGAGGCTCTGGATCTGCAGCAGCCGGGCGGCATCGATGACCGGGTGGGCCGTCGCTTCGCCGACACCTGTCGTTTCGAGCAGGATCTGGCGCTCGGCGGCAAGGTCCGGATAGCCGACGTCGACCTGCATCAGGAAGCGGTCGAGCTGCGCTTCGGGCAGGGGATAGGTGCCTTCCTGCTCCAGGGGGTTCTGCGTTGCAAGCACATGGAAGGGCTGCGGCAGGTCCTTGCGGGCGCCGGCGACGGTGATGTGATACTCCTGCATGGCCTGCAGCAGCGCTGACTGGGTGCGTGGCGAGGCGCGGTTGATTTCGTCGGCCATCAGCAACTGCGTGAAGATCGGGCCGGGAATGAAGCGGAACGAGCGATGGCCGGCCGCATCCTGGTCCATCACTTCGGAGCCGAGGATATCCGACGGCATCAGGTCGGGCGTGAACTGCACGCGGCTGGAATCGAGCCCGAGCACGGTGCCGAGTGTGGCGACGAGTTTGGTCTTGGCAAGGCCGGGAACGCCGACGAGCAGCGCATGTCCGCCGGAGAGGACCGCAAGCAGGGTCTGCTCGACCACGCTTTCCTGGCCGAAGATGACCTTGCCGACTTCCGCACGCACCCGGGCGATTTCCCCCAGCGCACTTTCGGCCGCAGCGACAATCGCCTTCTCGTCGATCGCGTCAGCCGCGCCCTTCATCACACTCATGGTCATACTCCCCGGTCGCCCGTTGTTAAACCGAATCGCCCCTACAGCGCTGCGCGTCCTTATAGGGCGCGCCAGGTTCGCTGTAACATTCTGAGCCGCCGCATGACGCCTGTCCTTAGATCGATCCCGATTTCAGGAATCATGCGGTAGCCGGGATTTCAGTCGCCAAAATCCAATTTAGACCCTGCCGGACGGCTGACAAGTCGGCGCCGACGCACTATCTCGTGAGATATCAAAGGTCTCGATGCAAAATCGAGGTCAAACGGGACGGAACAATGGCAGAAGCCGAAATTCAGCAAACCGGCGACGCGGCCGGACTGGCGGCCCTGATTGCGCGCGCCGCCGGGCAGACCGGCGAAAAAGCGCGCGGCCTGCCACCGGTAGACCGCTGGAATCCGCCGTTCTGCGGCGATATCGACATGGAGATCCGCGCCGACGGTACCTGGTTCTATCTAGGCACGCCGATTGGCCGGCAGCCCCTGGTGCGGCTGTTTTCCACGGTTCTGCGCAAGGACGAGGACGGGCGGACCTATCTGGTCACGCCTGTGGAAAAGGTCGGCATTCGCATCGTCGACGCCCCGTTCGTCGCCGTCGAGATGAGTGTCACGAACGACGACAGGGGCCAGGTCCTGACCTTTCGCACCAATGTCGGCGATGTGGTCGAAGCCGGGCCGGAGCATCCGCTGCGCTTCGTCATCCATGGCGAGAACCGCGAGCTGAAGCCTTACCTGCATGTGCGTGGTCGGCTGGAAGCCCTGGTGTCGCGGCCGGTGATGTACGACATCGTCGAACTCGGCGAGACGCTCGCGATCGACGGCACGGAGATGTTCTGCGTGCGCTCGGGCGGCGCCGTCTTCCCGATCATGCCGGCAGCCGAGCTGGAAGCGCTCTCCCGATGAATGCGCATCCCTTCTCCGCCGACGAGTTTCGCCGCCGGGCGCTGACCCAGATGGGCGGGCCGATCGAGACCTCCTGGCGCGAGCACGGCGACTTCCTGCTCAATCCGGGCATGGTGCCCTATCTGGAGACGCTGAAGCTCAAGGATGCCGCAGTCCTGGTGCCTGTTGTCGACGACGGCGATGATGCGACGGTCATCCTCACCCAACGCACCACCAGCCTGCGCAAGCATTCCGGCCAGGTCGCCTTTCCCGGCGGTGCCGTCGACCCCGAAGACCGGTCGATCGAAGTCGCAGCGCTGCGCGAGGCGCAGGAAGAGATCGGCCTTGATCCGCGCTTCGTCGAAACCATCGGCCGGCTGCCGCACTACATGGCCATGTCCGGTTTCCGCATCACCCCGGTGCTGGCGGTGGTCAAGCCGGGTTTCGAGCTCGTGCCCAACCCGGAAGAGGTCGAAAGCGTCTTCGAGGTGCCGCTGTCGTTCCTGATGGACCCCGGCAATCACGACCGCGGCAGCGGCCACTGGCAGGGCGAGGAACGGCATTTCTACCGGATGCCCTATGGCGGCCGCAACATCTGGGGTATCACCGCCGGAATTCTGCGCATGCTCTATGAAAGGCTTTATGCATGACCTCGGTTGCTGGCGAAGGCTGGTTCTCGACGCCCTCCCTGCGTCGCGTTTTCGATGTGCTCAATGTCGACGGCGGCGAAGTCCGGGTCGTCGGCGGTGCGGTGCGCAACAGCCTGATGGGCTTGCCGGCCGGCGATATCGACATGGCGACCACCTGGCGCCCCGATGAGGTCGCCGAGCGGGCGAAGGCGGCGGGCATCAAGGTGGTGCCGACCGGCATCGACCATGGCACGGTGACGCTCGTCATCGACGGCACGCCCTATGAGGTCACGACGCTGCGCCGTGACGTTGCGACCGACGGCCGCCGTGCGGAAGTCGCCTTCGGCACCGACTGGAAGGCTGATGCCGAACGGCGGGACTTCACCATCAACGCACTCTATGCCAACGACCGCGGCGAGGTCTTCGACGATGTCGGCGGTCTCGCCGACATCGAAACGCGCACGCTGCGCTTCATCGGCGATGCCAGCGAACGGGTCGCCGAAGATTATCTGCGCATCCTGCGCTTCTTCCGCTTCTTCGCGCATTACGGCCGCGGTCGGCCGGATGCCGACGGCTTGCGTGCCTGTGCCCGTGCGCGCTCGAAGCTTGCAACGCTTTCGGCCGAGCGGGTCTGGGCGGAAACGAAGAAGCTGCTTTCGGCCGATGATCCCGGCCGCGCGCTGCTGTGGATGCGCCAGGCCGGCGTGCTCACCGAGATCCTGCCGGAAACCGAGAAATGGGGCATCGACGCGATCCCGGAACTCGTTGCCGCCGAGCGGGCCTTCGGCTGGAAGCCGGATCCGCTTCTGCGGCTTGCCGCGATCGTGCCGCCGGACGAGGAGCGTCTGGAGGCCATGGCCGAGCGTCTGCGTGTGTCGAAGGTGGAGGCTGCCTATTTCAGCCGCTGGGCCAAGGCGCCCGCGGTGCCGGCGACGACCGTCGACACGGCCTTCGATCGGCTGCTCTATCGTCATGGGGTGGAAGGCATTGTCGTGCGGCTGCGGCTGGCACTCTCAACGGCGCGGCGCAAGTCGGAAGGAGACCCGGCGTTCTTGTCCGAGACCGCGTCGCTGCGCCGTCTTCTGGCGCGGGCCGAGGCCTTCAAGCGGCCCAGCTTTCCGTTGAACGGCGGTGACGTGCTGAAGGCCGGTGTGCCGGCCGGCCCGCGGGTGGGCGAAATCCTCGGCGAACTCGAGAACCTCTGGATCGAGCGTAACTTCAATCTCGACCGGGCAAACCTCGTCGCCCGGCTCGAAGCCATGGTGCAGCCGTCCTGATCACGCCGCCTTGGCCGGACGGCTCAAGCCGCCTTGACGACGGCTTAAGCCGCCTTGGACTCGTCAGTGATCCGGGCCTTGATGTTGTCGATCATGTTTTCGCGGATGACGGTTTCGCCGTGCGTTTCGCGCATGTGATCGACGACGCGGCGCACGATTTCGGCATCGTTGTCGGCGCGGGTGTGCCATTCGCAGCCCGGGACGAGGGAACCGCATTCAAACAGGCGCATGGTTGCTTCCTTCCCTGTGTAAGTTTGATGCGAGAGCGCGGCGCGCCGGTCGGGCGACCGCACGGTCAGAGTAGCATCAACCCCTGGCACGGCCAATTGTTCCCGCCGAACGCGCGACAAGAAACCGTTATAGACAAGCGGGCCGTTGGTGTTATGGGTTTGCGGTAACAAGAGACGCAAAGGCCCTTTTGCCCATGACCTCCACCGTTCAATCGGAACTGATTGCCGCCATCCGGAACATTCCTGACTATCCGAAGCCGGGCGTGATGTTTCGCGATATCACCACCTTGCTCGGCAATCCGCGCGCCTTCCGTCGCGCGATCGACGAACTGGTGCATCCCTATGCCGGCACCAAGATCGACAAAATCGCCGGTATCGAGGCGCGTGGTTTCATCCTCGGTGGCGCGATCGCGCATCAGCTTTCCTCAGGCTTCGTGCCGATCCGCAAAAAGGGCAAGCTGCCGCACGACACCGTGCGCATCGCCTACAGCCTGGAATACGGCGTCGACGAGATGGAAATGCACAAGGATGCGATCCGTCCGGGCGAAAAGGTGATCCTGGTCGACGACCTGATCGCGACCGGCGGCACGGCGGAAGCGGCCACCAAGCTTCTGAAGCAGATGGGCGCCGAGATCGTCGCCGCCTGTTTCGTCATCGACCTGCCTGAACTCGGCGGGCGCAAGAAACTCGAAGCGCTCGGCGTCAATGTCCGCACGCTGATCGAGTTCGAGGGCCACTGATCGGTCCTTGCGGGATGGGGGCGGAGAACCGCGCCCTTCCTTTGGCCTACATGCGGTTGATCGTCCGCAGCATCAATTGCACTTCGCGCTGGGCTGCCGGCGACAATGTCTCCACTTCGGTGAGCCAGAATTTTTCGGCTTCCGGCGGCTCGTCTTCCCAGCTCCTGACCGATGTCTCGTTGTCGTCGATGACGACGCGTCGGTGACCGCCAAGACGCAGATATTCGTCCGCCAGTTCGCGGGCGTGGGTTCTTTCCATAACCGCTCCTCCGCTAGCAATGGTCGCTGCCCTGAAGCCGCTTCGGCGCGGCTGAGGGCGCGCAACCTGTAGCCCGGGAGTCTACACCCGGCGGAAGGCGATTTTAAGAAATGATGGTGCCTTGCCAGTCTGGTCCGGTCAGACGAACTCGATGACCTTGCTCTCGAAACGGATCACCGCCTCGCCGTGCTGGTTTTCGCCTTCGCACAGGATCGTGTTGATCCGCCAGCCGGGTTTGGAGGCAAGCGAACGGCTTTCGAGGAAGGTGACGAAGTAGGTGACCGTGTCGTCGGCATAGACGGGCTTCAACCATTTCAGCTCGCGAAATCCGGGCGAGGGGCCAAGGTTCGGCGCCTTCAGGCCTTCGGCCGCAAGCCGCCGCTGCTCGTTTCGCCAGAACTTGACGAAACATTGCATCCACCCGGCGCAGGTATGCCAACCCGAGGCACAAAGGCCGCCAAACAGCGAATGCCGCGCCGCTTCCGCATCGAGGTGGAAGGGTTGAGGGTCGAAGTCGGTGGCAAATCGGATGATGTCCTCGGCCGTAAAGGTCAGGCTGCCGATCACGGTCCGGCTCTTGGCCGCGTAGAATTCTTCCATCGTCATCATCAGGCTTTGCCCTTGTCGCGGCAGCGAAAGAGAACCGAGCATTCGGAAACCGCCACGGGTTCGCCGGCCTGGTTGTTGATTTCGTTGCGGAACTTGACGATGCCGAGATCCGGTTTCGACTTCGAACGGCGCGCCTCGATCACCAGGCTGAAGCCCGAGAGCACGTCGCCGGCAATGACCGGCTTCCTCCAGTCCATGAAATCGATGCCGGGCGAGCCCTGGGACGTGGAATTGCTCATGAAGGCGTCGAGCATCATGCGCATGCCGATGGCGCTGGTGTGCCAGCCGGAGGCGGCGAGACCGCCCAGGATGCTGCGTTTTCCCGCCTCTTCATCAAGATGCATCGGCTGCTGGTCGAATTCGCTGGCAAACGCGATCATCTCCGGCGGCTTCATCTCGACCGGCTTGTAGTCGAACCGCCGGCCTTCGGAAAAATCCTCGAAGTAGAGCATGCTTGCCTTGTCCCGTCTGATTTGTTGCCGCATTACCTACTGCATAATTTCCGCAAGCGGAATCGATTTGCGCGGACATAGGCAACATCGCAGGTCCTCCCGCGACGTTTCCCGGTTGCGCTTGGCCCTTGTCCATGCAACCAGCTGACAATCCGTCCCATCCGCTCGTGTCTTGACTGAGGAAAGCGCGTGACCGAACTGAACAGAGCGCTCGCGGGCGCAGCCGAAAAAGGCATCATATCCGCGCATCAGGTGCGCGATCTCGAAGTGTATCTCGCCGATCGCGGCTTCCGTTTCGGACCAGTGGCATCGGATGCCGCGGCCGACAGGGCCGACGCCGCGCTCGATGCGCGGGCGGCGGAAGACAGCGAACAGCCCCGCTTCATCAGAGGCTTCCACGATATCCTGATCACGATCGGCGTCGTGGTTGTCCTCATCGGCCTGTGGGGCCTGACCGGCCCGCTCGCAACGCTGCCCGTCATTCTCGTGCTTGCGGAAATTCTTGTGCGGCGCCAGCGTCTGGCGCTGCCTTCGGTGGTGCTGACGCTCGCGCTCGTTCATTGGGTCGCAATGACCTCGATGTGGTTCGTGGACGATCACGGGGATGCCTGGCACCCCCTGACCTTCGGCCTGACCTATGTTGCTGCCTTCCCGATCCCGCTGGCGCTGTTCTACTGGCGCTACCGCGTTCCGCTGGCGCTGGCCGGCCTGGTGCTGTCGATCGCGATGCTCTGCGTGGTGGCGGTGCTCATCGCCTTCCAGAACGTCTTCGGTATCGACGTTGCCAACCCCGACCACGTCCTGCTCTTTCCGCTGACCTTGTTCGTGGGGGCGATGGCCGTGTTCGCGATCGCCATGCGCTACGACTTTTCGGACCCTCAGCGGCTCACCACCCGTTCGGACATCGCCTTCTGGCTGCACCTGGCAGCCGCGCCGGCTCTGCTCTATTCGCTGATGGGCCTGGTGTTCCTGGCGAATGGCGGCGCAACATGGTGGGACGGGCAGGCAAGCTTCAATCAGGCCACTTCCGCAATCGTGATCGTCGCCGTGTTCATGCTGGTCGGGCTCGTCATCGACCGGCGCGCATTCGTCACATCGGGACTGTTGTCGCTTGGCGGTGCGATCTGGACTGTGTTGAGCAAGACCAATGCGTCGCTCGACAGCTACGTCTTCATCGCCCTTGCGGTCGTCGGGGTGACCGTCTTGTTCATCGGCATTTTCTGGCAGCGGCTGCGCCGCATGGTCATCGACCTCTTGCCGGAAACGATAACGGCGCGGTTGCATGCCGCGCCGTAGTATCAAGTTCTGATGCGCTCCGATCCCGCGCCTTGAGTGCGGGATCGGACCGGCAGGTCTTACGTGTTGAAGCGGAAGTGGATGACGTCGCCGTCCTGGACGACGTATTCCTTGCCTTCGTCGCGGGCCTTGCCGGCTTCCTTGGCGCCCACTTCGCCGCCGAGCGCGATGTAGTCTTCATAGGCGATGGTGTTGGCGCGAATGAAGCCACGCTCGAAGTCAGTGTGGATGACGCCGGCCGCCTGCGGCGCCTTGGTGCCGCGCTGGATTGTCCAGGCGCGCGTTTCCTTCGGACCGACGGTGAAATAGGTGATGAGGTCGAGCAGCTTGTAGCCGGCACGGATCAGGCGGTCGAGACCGGCTTCTTCGAGACCGAGTGCGCTCAGGAACTCCTTGGATTCTTCTTCCGGCAGCTGGGCCACTTCGGATTCGATCGCTGCCGAGATGACAACGCTCTCGGCGCCTTGCGCCTTTGCCATTTCGGCAACCGCGCGGGTGTGCTCGTTGCCGTCGACCGCATCGCTTTCCGCGACGTTGCAGACGTAGAGAACCGGGTGTGCGGTCAAAAGGTTCAGGCCCTGCAGAATGCGCAGTTCTTCGGCGTCGAGCTTGGCGAGCATCGTGCGAACCGGCTTGCCGTCCTGCAGAAGCTTCAGCGAAGCTTCCATGATCGGCAGCTGGGCGACGGAATCTTTGTCTTTGCCGCCGGCGCGCTTGCGGGTCTGCTCGGTGCGGCGCTCGAGGCTGTCGAGGTCGGCGAGCATCAGCTCGGTTTCGATCGTCTCGGCATCGGCGACCGGGTTGATGCGGCCTTCGACGTGCGTGATGTCGTCATCCTCGAAGCAGCGCAGCACGTGAACGACGGCGTCGACTTCGCGGATGTTGGCGAGGAACTGGTTGCCGAGGCCTTCACCCTTCGACGCGCCGCGCACCAGGCCGGCGATGTCGACGAAGGAGATGCGCGTCGGGATGATTTCCTTCGACTTGGCGATGTCGGCAAGCTTGCGCATGCGCGGATCCGGCACCGCAACTTCGCCGGTGTTCGGCTCGATGGTGCAGAAGGGATAGTTGGCCGCTTGCGCCGCTGCCGTCTTGGTGAGTGCGTTGAAGAGCGTGGACTTGCCGACGTTCGGCAGTCCGACAATACCGCATTTGAAGCCCATGGGGTCTCGTCCGTATCTTAAAATTCCGTTGGCGTGGCTATGCGGGAAGGGCGCTCCCCGGTCAAGGGCGCAGGCCCTGTTCACGGTAAATAAGGGGCCACGCCCGTTGAACCGGTGCTCTTCGGGCGGCATATGCGCTCAGATTTCCGTCGACCTGCGCGGCGGCCAGGACATTATTGAGGATTTCCATTGATCGACCAAAAGTTCTTGTTTCCGCGCGTGCCGGTTGCCGTCGTCGATATCGGCGATACGCTCGAGGCGCTGTTGGTCCGCGCGACGCTCGAAAGCATGGGCGCCGTCGTCACCCTGCATCTGCCGGGAACGCCCGGGGATTTCCTGACCTTGCTTGCCGGCGGCGAATTGGTGCACCAGCACCTGATCATTTCCGGCCACGGCGACGAGAACGGTTTCGTCTTTGGCGACTATATCGAGGAGATCGACACATCGATGCTGGTCGAGGGCAGCTTGCCGCCAGCCGTTATCGCCGAACACGCCAGGCTTGACGGCAAGATCGTGCTCAGCACCTGCTGCGAGACCGGCGGCAAGCGCTACGGCGATGCCTTTGTCGAAAAGGGAGGGGCCGCCCTCTACGTTGCGCCTGACGGCTCGCCCGAAGGAGCGGACGCGCCGCTTTTCGTGCATTGCTTCTTCCATGCGCTTCTGGCGCGCAAGCAAGAGGCAAAGGCGGCGCTGGAAAAAGCCCGCTCCTATGACGAAGCGTCATCGATGTTCGTCGGCTATTGGGGAAAGCGTTGATTTCCGCCTGCGTCCGTGCGCCTGCTTTTGCTTGATCGGCACCTGCGGCCGTAGGATAGTGCGCCGACGGGGCCGGTGCGCCGAGACGGCCTTGTCCGCAAGGCGAGCCGCGGCAGCGCCAGCCAATCTGTCATCAACGGGGTGGTTCCGATGAGTGACAACGAGGTTGCCAGAAAAGTCAAAGTGAAGGTGAAGCCGAAGCTCGAGCGGCCGAAGCTTTACAAGGTCATGCTGCTCAATGACGATTACACGCCGCGCGAGTTCGTCGTCGGCGTGCTCAAGGCCGTTTTCCATATGAGCGAGGAGGCGGGCTACCGGGTGATGATGACCGCCCACAAGATGGGAAGCTGCGTGGTGGTCGTCTGCGCCCGCGACATCGCCGAAACCAAGGCCAAGGAAGCAACCGATCTCGCCAAGGAAGCGGGCTTCCCGCTGCTTTTCACCACCGAGCCAGAGGAATAACAAGCCTCATGAATGGGCGTGGCGGCCGGAGAGATGCCCGGCGGCCGGCCCGTTTCACGCCTTCCGGTGCAAGCGAAGCGGCTTGCTCGCTTCGCGCTCGATCGTGCCCTTGGCCTCGAGATCGAGTTGAACCGCCTTCAGCCACCAGCCCGCCTTTGCGCCCTCGGGAAAAAGGTCCTGCGGCAGCAACGGCAGCAGCCGTTCCTTCGCTTCCGCCACGCTCAGGCCGGGTGCTGAGGGCGGTAGGACCGCGAGCAGGGCTTCACGCATCGCCTCGTATTTCACCCGGTCGACGCGATGTTTGTGGCCGGGCGAGACGATGTTTTCGATCTCGATCTTCTCAGCCGGGGATGCCATTGGCCTCGCCTTTCACATAATCGATCTTCGGCGCCTTGAATCCCATCGCCGCCCAGGCGGTCAATAGCCGCCACATGAAGCGGCCCGAATGCGTTTTGTAGCTCGGCAGCGTGTCGGCAAACTCGACGCCGGCCCTGCGGTCCTTCGTCATCGTGCGCATTTCCAGCGGTGGCTGTTCGTCCGGGGCAAAACGCTGATTGTAGACGCTCAGCCAATGACCGCCCTTGAATTCCAGGAACATGGCGGCGTTGCAGCAGCTGGCGATGACCCGGCGCGTCGGCGCCTCCGGCGTCAGCCGGTGTTCGCGCAGGAGATCGCTGCCCCTGATGCAGCGGATCCGGTCCTTGCGGTAGAGCGCAAAGCGCGTCGAGCCGTCGGCTTCCATGACCGGCGACGCCTCCGGCAAGGCTTCGAAGCGCTCGCCGGCGGTGCGGCAACTGGTGCAGTAGCAGGCGGCGCCGACGATCGGCTCGCCGACGGCTTCAAAAGCAACCAGCCCGCAGCGGCAGGCGGCAATGCGATGTCTTCCCTGTGGTTTGGCCATGGCCATCTCCTGATCTGGCTTCACTAACTAGACTGGACCGTCCAGTTTGATTTGTCAATCCGGCTGGCCTATTCTGCAAGCCGAGTGATTTGGTGAGATACGACAGGGGAGGGCAGGCTTGAGCAACGGCGCAAAGACGCGCATGGAGCGCACCCGCAAACTGATCGTGGCCGCAGCCAGCGATCTCTTCCTCAAGCACGGCTTCCTCGGCACCAACATGGACGAGATCGCCGCGACGGCGGAGGTGTCGAAGCAGACGGTCTATTCCCACTTCCACAACAAGGAGGCGCTGTTTCTCGAAGTCGTGCGCAGCATGACGGGGGGAGCCGGCGACGAGTTCCAGGAGCAGGTGGCCGACCCCGATGGCGACGAGCCGATCGAGGACTTCCTGCTCGACTATGCCACGCAGTTGCTGACGATCGTGATGACGCCGCGACTGATGCAGGTTCGCCGCCTTGTGATCGCCGAAGTGGAGCGCTTTCCGCAGCTTGGCGAGGCGCTGCACGAGCGCGGGCCCATGCGCTCGATCCGGCGGCTGGCGGTCGCGTTCAGGCGCTATGGCGAGAAGGGCGACATCCGGGTGAAGGATGCAGATGTCGCTGGCGGCTTTTTCAACTGGCTGGTCATGGGCGGGCCGGTCAATGACGCCATGCTGCTCGGCGACGGCGCCATTCCGACGCCGGAGGTGCTGCGGACCCATGCGGCGGAGGCGGTGCGGATCTTTCTGGCGGCCCATAAGCCGGGGTAATGGATGGCCGCGGGTTGCGCTCAGGCGCGGCCTTCACCGCGCGTGGGCGTCCCACCACTTGAGCACGCGCATAGCCTTCAGCGTCACCCACAGCGAAGGGGCGTCGACCCCGTCGTCGATGTCGAACCACACCCGTCCGGCGGGGCGCCAGTCGAGTGGCCATGCGCCGCTTTCGAGCTGCCTTGAACGCAGATGGTCGATCGCTTCGCTGAGTCGTGGATCGGGTGCCGCATCGCAAAAGAGCGCCGCGGCACGAAAGTAATCGAGCGCCCGCAGGATGTCGTATCGCCAGCGGCTTGGGTGGCAAAGGCACAGGAAGCGTTTGTCGGCGGCTTCGCCCGTGCTCAGGCGGCGGAAGAGATGGCGCTTGAGCAGGTAGTCCTCGCCGGCCCGGCGCGCCGCCTTGGACCGTGGCGTGCCACCGGTCGCCCGTTCGAACGCAAGCAAGCCTTCGAGCACGTTGATGGTGGTGGCAAAGGAGGACCGGAGCGAACCGTTTGCCCGTTCGCAGTTCCAGCCGCCATCGGCCTGGACCTCGCCGACGAGCCTGTCGACGATCGGCGAAACGTCGACGCCGAAATAGGCGCCGTCGGCAACGGTGCGGCCGTTGATGCACTCCTCGACTTCGCCTTGCCAATAGGGCTGGCCGCCTTCGTCCCAGCGGGAATTCGCGCCGATCAGGTCGACGGTTCGTCGGGCCCGCTCGGACGAAGGGTCGAGACCGAATTCCCGGAGCTGCGACAGCGAAAAGCAGGTTGCCGTCCAGGGTTGGCCCTGCGCGGTCCACTCGTGCTCGTCGAAACCGGCGGGGATGAAAGCGCCTCCCGCCCATTGGCCGTCATCGTCCTGATGCGAGAGAAGCCTGGCGCCCCAGCCTTCGGTCTCCACCTTGGCCCTTTCGGCTTTCCATAGAGGCTCTGGGGCATCCAGCAGGTCGCGCATCACCTGCCAGCGGATTGCGGGATCCGATGCGAGAAGCCAGTCAATCACCGCGTCGGCCACGGGCGTGCTCCAGACTTATGCCATCGGGTCGATCTGACCCGTTCCGACTGCACAAGCTAGGGCGCTTTGCGGATAGGGGAAGCTAGTCGTTCTTCGAGCCGAACATCTTCTTCAGCATGTCGGCCATCGGGCCGGTCGCCGGCAGCTTCTTCGGCTGGGCGGAATTGCGCGCCTGGTGGATATGCGATTGCGCGCCCTGCTTCTTCGGGCCTTCAGGCTTTTCCGCTTCCGGCTTGCCGCCGGTCGCGAGCGCGATCTTGTTCAGGAGCTGGCTGTCTTCGCCGCGCACCAGCATGTCGGCATTGTCGGCGATGGCGTCGAGCAGGGGCACCAGCCAGGCCTGGTCTGCCTTGGCGAAATCGCCGAGCACATGGGCATGCACCAGATCCTTGACGCCGGGATGGCCGATGCCGAGGCGCATGCGCCGGTAGTCCTTGCCGCAATGGGCATCGATCGACTTGATGCCGTTATGCCCGCCATGGCCGCCGCCGACCTTGATGCGCGCCTTGGCGGACGGCAGGTCGAGCTCGTCATAGATGACGGTGATGTCCTTCGGCTGCAGCTTGTAGAAGCGCATGGCCTCGCCGACCGCTTCGCCGGACAGGTTCATGTAGGTCTGCGGTTTCATCAACAGAACGCGCTCGCCGCCGATATCGCCCTCGGCGATCTCGGCCTTGAACTTCTTCGACCAGGAAGAAAAGCTGTGCCGGCGATGAATGACGTCAACCGCCATGAAGCCGATATTGTGCCGGTTGGCGGCGTATTTCGAACCTGGATTGCCAAGCCCTACGATGATCAACATGGTGCTGCGCATTCATGATTTCGGGGTGATGCCATCCAAAAACACCGCATCCCCCGGAAGTCAACGCCTATTTCTCCGCCTGCAGGCTGGCATTGGGCTTGAGCCCGTATTGCTTGAAGATCACATCCTGGGTGCCGTTGCCGATCAGCCGGTCGAGTTCGTATTGCATGGCGGCGACGATATCGCGGGGAAAGTCGCGGTGGCAGGCGATGCCGTAGAGCTTGCCTTCAAGCACCAGCGCCGCCTCCACCGGTTTGCCTTCGGTGCGCATGCTTTCGAAGGTCTTCTCGGACGTCATCAACAGATCGACCCGGCCGGCGAGCAGCTTTTTCAGGCTGGAATCGAGATTGGCGGCATAGTCGATCTTGGGGAAGCGGTGCTCCTTGAGATAGGACGCCGAGAAATCCTCGCGCTGCGTGCCGACGGTATATTGCTGCGCGTCCTCCAGCGACTTGGGCGCAATCGCGGATCCGGCCTGCCGGACCATGACCATGTGGTCGATCAGCAGCGGCTCGACCCACTGGAAGTTTCCGTCGCGCTCGGCGTCGTGGCCGGTGGTGAAAACACAATAGGCGGGATCGGTCTCGGCCAGCATGAAAGCCCGCGCCCAGGGCAGAACCTCGATCGTATAGGGTTGCTTCAGGCGCTCCATGATGAGCTTGATCTGGTCGACGGCCGCACCACTCGGGCCGGCCTCGGTCGAAAAGTTGTAAGGCGGATATTCCTCGGTGACGAACTTGATCGTCTGGGCCTCGGCCGTCGTTACAAGGCCGAGGAAAAATGCTGCGATCAGCGCCTTCACATCTTTTCCTCCTCTTCTGCGTCCGCCTTGCGACGGATCCTTCTTTCTATCCCCGGCTTGTGCTCGACCTTGGGCCCCCGAAGCCTCCCGCGCCCGAGGGAATCAGGTGGGTGAACTCATGCCCGCATGCTGGGTGCGGAAGCCGCCTTTGCCTCGGAATCGCTTTCGAGCATGGTCAGCATCCGGTCGACCGGCATCGGCCGGCTGAAGAGATAGCCCTGGCCGCAATCGACGCCGAGCTTGCGCAAGAGTTGCCACTGCTCCTTGGTCTCGATGCCTTCGGCAACGACGGTGCAGCCCATCTGGTGCGAGATCGTGCGGATGCCCTTGATCAGCATGCGGCTCTTGCGACGGATGTCGGCGGTTCCAGAGCTCAGTGACCGGGTGAAGGACTGGTCGACCTTGACGATATCGACCGGGAAACGGTTCAGGTAGCTCAGCGACGAGTAGCCGGTGCCGAAATCGTCGAGAGCGATGCGGCAGCCGAATTCGTTGAGCTGCTTCAGCACCGAGTGGACTTCGGGATTGTCGAGCATCAGCACCGCTTCGGTGATCTCGACGACGATCCGGCTCGGCGAGATATGGTGCTTCAGGAGCAGGGCCGCGAGCTTGTGCGGCAGCGTCAGCTCGAACTGCAGCGGCGAGAAGTTGACGGCGAGATAGGTGTTCTGGGTGCCGTCGAGCTCGGAGATCGCCGCCAGGTGGCGGATCGCCTTTTCGAGGATCTGATCGCCGATGCGGGCAATCATGCCGGTTTCTTCGGCGATGCCGATGATCTTGCCGGGCGGCATCAGGCCCTTTTCCGGGTGGTTGAGGCGCATCAGCGCCTCGAATCCGGCGATCTGGCCGTCAGCGAGGCTGACGATCGGTTGCAGCCACGCTTCGAAGTGGTCGTCC
Source organism: Ensifer sp. LBL (assembly GCF_050435225.1). Classification (NCBI taxonomy): domain Bacteria; kingdom Pseudomonadati; phylum Pseudomonadota; class Alphaproteobacteria; order Hyphomicrobiales; family Rhizobiaceae; genus Ensifer; species Ensifer sp. LBL. The sequence goes on from NZ_JBNDJY010000004.1 coordinate 303,634, forward strand.
TTCAGGCCGGCTTCGATGCACTGCTCGATCTCATGGCGCTCGCGCGAGGCGTCGAGCATGCCGGCGTCGAACACCTGCAAGCCGTTCTTGCCGTCGTGCTTGCGGGCATACATCGCCATGTCCGCCTTCAGCAGCAGGTCGGAGGCATTTTCCGCATGGGTCGGGTAGACGGCGATGCCGACGCTGGCGCTGACGAAAAGCTCGTTGCCGGCGATCGCCATCGGTTCGTGCAAGGCCGTGACGATGCGCTCGGCGATTTCGGCCGCCAGCGTTGCGGCGTTCGGATCGGAAAGCAGGATGGCGAATTCGTCGCCGCCGAGCCGGGCCATGATGTCGCCATGCGGCAGGGCGGCCTGAATGAGCTCGACCGTCTGGCGCAGCACTTCGTCGCCGGCGGCATGGCCGAAATTGTCATTGATCCACTTGAAGCGGTCGAGGTCGATGAACAGGCAGCCGAGCTGCATGGCGCATAGGTCGGCCTGGATGATCGCCTCGTCGAGCGCGGCCTCGAAGCCCTGGCGGTTCAACAGGCCAGTCAGGTGATCGGTGATCGCCTGCGTGTGGTTTCGGCTTTCCGCCTGCTTCAGCGCGGTCACGTCGGTCATGACCGACAGCGACAGGCTGCTTTCGCCGGTGGCCTTCGTCTCCTGGATCAGCACCGTCATCGCTTCGCCGTCCGCCTTGCGGAAGGGAACGGTCACTTCGCGGATGGCGTGATCGGCAACGGCGATCGTCTTGGCATGGCTGCGATAGGTCTCGTGCCAGTGCGGATCGACGAAATCGACGAAGTCGCGTCCGACGACGTCGTCGCGGCTGTACCCGGTCGCCAGCAGCCAGTAGTCGCTGACGGCGAGCAGGCGCCCGTCGACATCCAGCGAAAACAGCATGGCCGGCGTCAGGTTGTAGATGTCGGTGACGCGCTCGTGGGCGTTCTTCAGCTCGGTCTCTTCGCGCTCGAGGCGGTCCTGCATCTCGTTGAAGTTGGCGGCAAGCGCGCCCATTTCGTCGTCGGAGGTCCAGTCGACGCGGTGGCGAGACCCGAGCCGGCGGGTGGCCTCGATCGCGGCGGTCAGGCGCATCAGCGGGCGCATCACCGTGAAGCGATTGCCGACGAGCGCTGCGGCGAAAACGATCGCGACCGCAAAGAGCAGGATGGCGAGAATCGCCAGCTCGTCCTTGCTGAACTGCGACAGCAGACCCGGCGTCGGAACCCTGACTTCGATGCGTCCGACCTCTTTCATGCCATCCACCGACTGGTAGGAAATGGGCAGGATGAGAACCCGGTCCTTGGTGCTCGGCTGCACGCCGCCCATCGGCAGCTGCGCGAGGATGGAGCCGGACTGGTCGCGAATGGTGACGGAGAGGATGTCGGTGCCGTTTATCAGCGAGCGGGCGATGTGCTTGATGCCGTCGCTGTCAAAGTCCCAGATCGGCTTGCCGAGCGCCTCGGCGCTTGCAGCCATCAACAGTTCGATGTTGTGCAGGCGCTCGCGTGCGATGCGATCGCTCGAGATGCTGAGAAAGAGTGCAAGCAGCGGGGCAATGAAGACGAGCATCGCGCCGCAGACAATCGCAATAAACCGGTTCTCCACGGAGTGCATCATCGCATGCACGCCCCAGAAGCAGCTGCCACCCATCTCATATCAGAATTCTCTTCAGACAAGCCCAATTTCCCCGTCAGAAGAACATCATCAAAACCTTAAATGTTGCTGAAATCGCTTCATGATAATTCGTGGGGCACGGCATAGAGGCATTCGGGCAGCGGAGGGCTATCGCCAATGCAAAAAGCCCGCCCCAAACGAATGGGACGGGCTCTTGAATGAAGTGCGGCGGGACCGGCTTTCGCCGGTCGCCCAGAGGCCAATCAGGCTTCTGCTTCGCCTTCAGCTTCTTCCTTCACGCCACCGGCCGGAGCAACGATCGTTGCAACGGTGAAGTCGCGGTCGGTGATAACCGGGGTCGCGCCCTTCGGCAGCTTGATGTTGGAGATGTGGATGGCGTCGCCGACCTTGAGACCGGAGAGGTCAACGGTCAGGAATTCCGGAATGTCGTTGGCCGAAACGTTGAGTTCGACGTCGTGGCGAACGATGTTGAGAACGCCGCCAGCCTTGAGGCCCGGGGACTTCTCTTCGTTTTCGAAGTGAACCGGAACTGCAACGGTAACCTGGCTGTCCTTGGAGACGCGCAGGAAGTCGACATGCATCGTGAAGTCACGGACCGGATCCAGCTGGTAGTCCTTCGGCAGGACGCGGATCTTTTCGCCGTTGACGTCGATCGTTGCAACGGTGGTCATGAAACCGCCGGCGTGGATCTTCATCGTCACTTCCTTGGTGGAGAGCGCGATGGAAAGGGGGGCCTGCTTGTCACCGTAGATGACAGCCGGGATAAGACCGTTGCGACGAAGTTCACGGGAGGACCCCTTACCAACCCGTTCGCGCGTCTCGGCCTTGAGCTCGTAGGATGCGTGGCTCATGGATAGACCTTTCTAATGTCTAATGCTGGAGAGTTCGACCGCCATGCGGAAGAACTGAAGCCGCAAGGACTTCATCCGCGTTGCCTCCAAGGGTGTCTACGCGGACGGGCGCTCCTTAGACGAGATCCCCTGCAAATGCAAGCTTTGCCGCGGTTTCAGCTCTTTTTAGCGGTGAAACGCGCAAGTGCCAGCATCAACCCGCCGGCAATCAGACCCCAGAAGGCGCCGGAAACACCGCCGAAGCTGACGCCGGAGGCGGTCACCAGGAAGGTGATCGCCGCGGCCTCGCGGGTCTTTGCGTCCGTGAAGGCGGCCATGGCGGAGCCGGCGAAGGCCCCGACGAGGGCAAGGCCCGCCACCGCCTCGATCAGGACCGACGGCGCAAGGCTGACGAAGGTGGTGACGACGCCGGCCAAGAGGCCGAAGAGAATGTAGAAGGCGCCGGCATTGATCGCCGACCAGTAGCGCCGGTTGCGATCAGGATGGCTATCGCCGCCGGCGCACATGGCGGCGGTGATTGCAGCCAGATTGACCGCATGGCCGCCGAAGGGGGCGCTCAACATCGAAAAGACGCCGGTCGTCGCAAACAGCGGCCCGGGTTCCGGATGATAGTCGTTGACCTTCAAAACGGCGATGCCGGGAATGTTCTGCGAGGCCATGGTGACGATGAAGAGCGGCAGGGCGATGCTGATCATGGCCGCGACATTGAACTGCGGCACCACGAATTCGACGGTCGGTACCAGCGCAGATGAGAGGGCGGAGAAGGCGCCGGCGGGGATTTCGACGCCGAAGGTGATGACGAGCACGAAGGCGATCAGCGCCGCCGGCACCGCATAGAGCTTGTTGATGCTGCCGACGAGGGCCCAGGCGAGCAGGATCGGCAGGCCGAAAAGCGGATTGAAGGCGATCGCCTTGACCGGCGCAAAGCAGAGGCTGAGCAGGACACCGGCCAGCATCGCATTGGCAAGCGGCGCCGGGATGGAGGAGACCAGCCGGCCGAGCGGCTTCCAGAGGCCGGCGATGACAACGAGCAGGCCGCAGACGAGAAAGGCGCCGACGGCCGCGTTGAAGCCGCCCTCGACGACGCCGGCGCTCGCAAGCAGCGCAGCACCGGGCGTCGACCAGGCGATGCTGACCGGCAGCCGCGTCACGGCGCTGATGACAATGGCGCAGAGGCCCATGGAAATCGACAGCGCCATCAGCCCGGAGGCGGCCTGAGCTTCGCTGGCGCCGACGCCGGTCAGGCCGTGTAGCACGACGGCAAAGGAACTGGCGAAGCCGACGAAGGCGATCAGCAGGCCCATGAACAGGCTCTGGAGCGAAAAGTCACGAAGCATGGCGGCAACCGGCTGTTGTGAGGTTGAGTCGCGGCAATTTGATCCTTTCGCGTAGCACATTCGGGCGCGCTGTCGATATCGGTGGCGTGATCGACCGATCAAACTCGTTGACGGGTACCGGCTCTCGAACCTTCGTCTGGCTGGACCTTCGCGGAAAACGACGGCTATAGTGGCGCCCGTGGATGCGGCCCGCTTGGGAGATCGGCCGTGTCGACATTCCGCCGGACGACGCTTTCAGGGAGGAAGCCGATGGCTGCCGTCAGGGAACATTCGGACTATGTCTACAAGGTTGCGCACCAGCCGTCAGCCGCCGCAAGCTCGCCGATCGCCGCTTCATGGCGCCGGTGCATGACGCTGCATGGGCTGGCACCCGAAGAGGGGCGCCAGCCGCTCCGACTGTCCGGCGCGGAGTTCGAGCTTGCCCGGCAGAGGTCGGCCGAATTGATCCTGGAGGCGGGCGGTGAACTCGACCGGCTGTTTGCGACCGTCGGCCGGGCCGGCTGCTGCCTGCTTCTGACCGACGACAAGGGTGTGGCGCTGGAACGCCGCGGCGCCGTCGGCGACGATGCCGATTTCCGCGATCTCGGGCTCTGGTCGGGAACGGTCTGGAGCGAGGCGAGCGTCGGTACCAACGGTATCGGCACGGCGATCGCCGACGAGCGTGCAGTCGTCATCCAGCGCGACCAGCATTTCCTCAGCAGTAATATCGGCCTCAGCTGCACCACGGCGCCGATCCGCGACCATCTCGGCCGGTTGGCCGCGGCCATCGATATCTCCACCTGCCGCGCGGACGCCTCCGAAATGACCATGTCGCTCCTGTCGCAGGCCGTGCGCGACGCGGCCGCGCGCATCGAGGCCGGACTTTTCCGTCGCGCCTTTGCCAGTGCCCGCATCGTGCTGGTGCCGGTCGACCGCGCCGGCCCCGCGCTGCTCGCCGTCGACCGCGACGACCTGGTGCTCGGCGCAACCCGCGCGGCCCGGCAATGGCTCGACCTCGACGACAAACGCATCGCTGCCGGCGTTCCGGCTTCCGATCTGCTGCGGGAAGATACGTCGGGTGATGCCGGCGAGCTTCCGGATGCGGAGCGTGCGGCGCTCCGTCGCGTGTTGTCGCGCGCCAACGGCAATGTCTCCATGGCAGCCGACCTGCTCGGCATCAGCCGCGCCACGCTTTACCGCAAGATGAAGCGGCTCCAGGTGAATTGATCCGTCAACGCGGAAGTTGCCCCTCACCCTAGCCCTCTCCCCGCACGCGGGGAGAGGGGACGTGGCCGGTGGCAGCCACACAACGTGCCGCCGGGTTGGTTTCATAAAGCCAGTGACGGCGTTTTCCCCCTGAGATGCCGGGCAGATGAATGCCAGGTAGCTGTTTGGCTCAGAGTGCGCGGCTTGCCCCCTTCTCCCCGTGATCACGGGGAGAAGGTCCCGGCAGGGGGATGAGGGGCGGCGCCGGCACTCCGTTCACGCCTTGCTGCATTGCAGCACGCTCGATCGAACCAAGCTGTCTCATATCTGAAACAGATTGCGGGGCAGCCGCTTGCGCCTCACTATCGAAGACGCACATTCGGTCGCACCTTCCTCCTCACAGCTCCGTTGCTGGGTCTCAGGGAGGAATGACCATGTTGCATCAGAAGATCATCGAAAGCCCGTTCAAGCAGAAATACGGCAACTTCATCGGTGGCCAGTGGCGTGAGCCGGTGGCCGGGCGCTACTTCGACAATACGACGCCGGTGACCGGTGGTGTGCTTTGCCAGGTGGCGCGCTCGGATGCCGCCGATATCGAGCTGGCGCTCGATGCCGCCCATGCCGTCCGCGAGAAATGGGGGCGCACGTCGGCCGCCGAGCGCTCCAACATCCTGATGAAGATTGCCGGGCGCATGGAGGACAATCTCGAACTGCTTGCGCGGGCCGAAACCTTCGACAACGGCAAGCCGATCCGCGAGACCATGGCCGCCGACATTCCGCTCGCCATCGACCATTTCCGCTACTTCGCGTCCTGCATTCGCGCCCAGGAAGGTTCGATCGGTGAGATCGACCACGACACCGTCGCCTATCACTTCCACGAGCCGCTCGGTGTCGTCGGCCAGATCATTCCCTGGAACTTCCCGATCCTGATGGCCGCCTGGAAGCTGGCGCCGGCGCTTGCCGCCGGCAACTGCGTCGTGCTGAAGCCGGCAGAGCAGACGCCGGCCTCGATCCTCGTCTGGGCGGAACTGATCGGCGATCTCTTGCCGGCGGGCGTGCTCAACATCGTCAACGGCTTCGGCCTTGAAGCCGGCAAGCCGCTCGCCACCAGCCCGCGCATCGCCAAGATCGCCTTTACCGGCGAGACGACGACCGGCCGGCTGATCATGCAATATGCCAGCCAGAACCTCATTCCGGTGACGCTGGAGCTCGGCGGCAAGTCGCCGAACATCTTCTTCGCCGACGTGCTTGCCGAAGACGACGACTACTTCGACAAGGCGCTCGAAGGCTTTGCCATGTTCGCGCTGAACCAGGGCGAGGTCTGCACCTGCCCGAGCCGGGCACTGGTTCAGGAGAGCATCTATGACCGCTTCATGGAGCGGGCGGTGAAACGCGTCGAGGCGATCCGCCAGGGCAATCCGCTCGACAGCGCCACGATGATCGGTGCACAGGCGTCGAGCGAACAGCTCGAAAAGATCCTCTCCTATATCGACATCGGCAAGCAGGAAGGCGCCGAAGTGCTGACCGGCGGCGGCCGCAACGTGCTTGAGGGCGAGCTGTCGGAAGGCTTCTACGTCAAGCCGACCGTCTTCCGCGGACACAACAAGATGCGCGTGTTCCAGGAGGAAATCTTCGGACCCGTCGTCTCCGTCACCACCTTCAAGACCGAGGCAGAAGCGCTGGAGATCGCCAACGACACGCTCTATGGCCTCGGCGCCGGTGTCTGGAGCCGCGACGCCAACCGATGCTACCGCTTCGGCCGCGAGATCCAGGCCGGGCGTGTCTGGACCAATTGCTACCACGCCTATCCTGCCCATGCGGCCTTCGGCGGCTACAAGCAGTCCGGCATCGGCCGCGAGACGCACAAGATGATGCTCGACCACTACCAGCAGACCAAGAACATGCTGGTGAGCTACAGCCCCAAGGCGCTCGGCTTCTTCTGATCGGATCCGCCTTCCCCGCCGCCTGGGGAAGGCGACAGGAGCCGGAGGGACGGTATTCTCCACCTTTCCCTCCGGCTTGATCGACGGCTGAGGCGTGCTCTCCACCCGCGCCTCAGCCGGCCCATTGACCGCAATCGACAGCGAGGCGCGCAAATGTCCACGGAACTGACGGGAGCCGACGGAGACGAGCCGCGCGTGCTGGCGACTGACGCAGCACTCGACTTCATCGCCGAAATCCAGCGAAATCACCCCGATATCCTGTTTCACCAGTCCGGTGGCTGCTGCGACGGCTCGTCGCCAATGTGTTATCCGGCCGATGACTACATCGTCGGCGACAACGACGTGAAGCTCGGCGAGATCGGCGGCGTACCGGTCTATATCAGCGCCAGCCAATTCGAGGTTTGGAAGCACACGCAACTGATCATCGACGTGGTGCCGGGCAGGGGCGGCATGTTCTCGCTCGACAATGGACGGGAGAGGCGCTTCCTGACGCGCTCGCGGCTCTTTGGCGGCGGCGAGGCTTGTGCCGTCGTCTTCCGCGGACGGTAGACCGTGGACCTATTTCCGTTCCCGCATGACTTTTGCCGCCAGGTCGAGGAAGGCCCGCAGCTTCGGCTGCGTCTGCGCCTTGGCCGGGAAATAGATGAAGAGACCCTGCGATGTCGGCAGATAGGCTTCTAGCACCCGCTCGAGGCGGCCGCTCGTGACGGCATCCCGCACCGAAAGATCCGGGAGATAGGCAAGCCCGGTGCCGGCCTCGGCCATCTCCATGAGCATCTGAAAATCATTGACGGTGAGGGCGCCTGGAGCATCGACGGAGACATCGCGTCCCTCCCGCTCAAACTCCCAGCGGTAGATCGTGCCAGATCCCGGATAGCGGTAGCGAATGGCTTCGTGGCGCGTCAGGTCCTCGGGTGTCGACGGACGCCCGTGCTTGACGAAATAGGAGGGCGAGCCGACGACGGCCCAGGTGATTTCGGGCGTCAACCGGACTGCAATCATGTCGCGCTCGACCGCTTCGCCAATGCGGATGCCGGCATCGAAGCCGTGTTCGGTGATGTCTACGGCCGCATCGTCGATGGAGACTTCGACGGAAACATCAGGATAGGCCTGGCGAAAGCGCGGCAGGAGCGGCGTCAGCACCAGCGGGATCGCCATGCGCGGCACGGTCAGCCGGAGATTGCCCATCGGCCGGTCGCGAAAGTCGCCGAGCAACTCGTAGGCGTCCGCGATCTCGGCGGCTGCCGGACGCACGCGCTTCAGGAAGGCAAGGCCTGCCTCGGTCAGCGCGACGCGCCGGGTGGTGCGCACGAAGAGCTGCAGGCCGAGGCGGGCTTCGAGCGCCCTGATCGTCTGGCTGACGGCGTTGGGCGTGACGCCGAGCGTCGCCGCCGCCGCGGTAAAGCTCTTTGCCTCCGCCACCGCCAGAAATTCTCTCAGTCCGTTGAAAGGGTCGTTCGCCATCTGCTGATTATGAAGCAGTTCTTCCAAGCCTATCAAGAGAGCGGTGGTTTTTCATAGCAATCCACTCCGGCATGATCTGTCCAACGGCAACTTGACTTTCAGAGGATGGAGATCGACATGCAATATACGACGCTTGGAAATACCGGTCTGGTGGTCTCGCGCCTCGCCTTCGGGGCGATGACGTTTACTGCCGGCGACCGCAGCCTCGGCGCGGTCTACAAGACCGATGCCGAGGCTGCCGACGCCCTTGTCGGGCAGGCGCTCGATGCCGGCATCAATTTCTTCGACACGGCCGACGCCTATGCCTCCGGCCAGTCGGAGCGGATCCTGGGTGCGGCGCTCAAGTCCCGCCGCGACGAGGTGGTGATCGCCACCAAGGTCGGCTTCCGCACGGGGACGCCGCTGACCCAGGCCGGTCTGTCGCGCCGCCATATCCTCTGGTCGGTCGACGAAAGCCTGAAGCGGCTCGGGACCGATTGGATCGACGCATACATCCTCCACAAGGAGGATCCGCACACGCCGCTCGAGGAAACGCTTGTCGCGCTCGATGCGGTCGTGCGCTCCGGCAAGGTACGCTACATAGGCTTTTCCAACTGGTCGGCCTGGAAGGTGGCGGCAGCAGCCGAGATCCAGAAGGCCAACGGGCTGGCACCTTTCACCCACGGCCAAATGCACTATTCGCTGCTCGGCCGCGACGTCGAGCGTGATGTCATTCCGATGATGCAGCGCTATGGGCTGGGGCTGACCGTCTGGAGCCCGCTCGCCTCGGGCTTCCTTTCGGGCAAGTACACCCGCGACAATCTGGGCGATCCGGACAACCGTTATTCCGGCTTCGACATTCTGCCCTTCGACAAGGAACAGGGCTTCAAACTGGTGGAGCGCATGCGCGGCATCGCCGGCGAACACGGAGCGAGCGTCGCCCAGGTGGCGATCGCCTGGCTGCTTTCGAAGAGGGCGGTGACCAGCGTGCTGCTCGGCGCCTCCAAGCCGCACCAGCTGAAGGACAATCTCGGCGCGGCGGATCTGGTGCTCACGGAAGCGGAGATCTCGGCGCTCGATGCAGCGACCGTGCCGGTGCCCGTCTATCCCAACTGGTTCATCGACAACCTCGTCGACCAGCCGCTGGCGCAGGCGCTGGAGAAGTAATCGCGTTCGGCAACGAAAAACGCCGGCGCGTGGGGCGCCGGCGTCTAGGAAATTCGGGTGCTCCGGACGAGCTCAGTCGAAGAGGCTCGATACCGATTCTTCCTGGCTCGTGCGGCTGATGGCTTCGCCGAGCAGGCCCGCGGTCGAGATGACGCGGATGTTGTGGGCGGACTGGACGGCGGTCGTCGGCTGGATCGAGTCGGTGATGACCAGTTCCTTGAGCATCGACGAGGTAACGCGGGCAACCGCGCCGCCCGAGAGAACGCCGTGGGTGATGTAGGCGGTAACGCTGGTCGCGCCGTTCTTCAGCAGCGCTTCGGCCGCGTTGCAGAGCGTGCCGCCGGAATCGACGATGTCGTCGATCAGCAGGCAGTCCTTGCCCTTCACGTCACCGATGACGTTCATGACTTCGGATTCACCCGGACGGTCGCGGCGCTTGTCGACGATCGCCAGCAGACAGTCGAGACGCTTGGCAAGCGCACGGGCGCGTACCACGCCGCCGACGTCCGGCGAAACGACCATGACGTTCTTCAGGTCGTAGTTTTCCTTGACGTCGCGCGCCAGGATCGGGATCGCATAGAGGTTGTCGGTCGGGATGTCGAAGAAGCCCTGGATCTGGCCGGCATGAAGATCGAGCGTCAGCACGCGGTCGGCACCGGCTTCGGTGATCAGGTTGGAGACCAGCTTGGCGGAGATCGGCGTGCGCGGACCGGGTTTGCGATCCTGGCGGGCATAGCCGAAATAGGGAAGCACGGCGGTGATGCGGCGAGCGGACGAGCGGCGCACCGCGTCGATCATGATGAGCAGTTCCATCAGGTGATCGTTGGTGGGAAACGAGGTCGACTGGATGATGAAGACATCCTCGCCGCGTACGTTTTCGCCGATCTCGACGAAGATTTCCTGATCGGCGAAACGGCGTACCGTCGCTTTGCCGAGAGGCAGGTTGAGATAGTTGCAGATCGCTTCGGCCAGGAGCCGGTTCGAATTACCTGCGAAAACCTTCATTGACGGACCGCCTTGAGCTGGCGCGGTCACCGTCCGGTACTTTTCCGGTAGCGGTGTTTTCCGCGCAGATTCCGAGAGCCATTCCAATCGCGGTCATTCTTTGCGGATGGCCGCCGTTCAGAGCTGATCGGCCGCTTTTTAGCGAGACTGAACTTGAATGCAAGGGGAATGCTGCGCCGCGAAGGCCAATATCCTAAAAACTTTGTGTCAACCGGCTTGAGATTGCCGCCATTCGAGATAGGCGTCGATAGTTTTCGTCGCAATTCCCTGCATGGTTGTAGCCGGAACGCCACTCCACAAATCCGTGCCACCGCCCGGAACAGAGTCCTGTCCCTGGATGCGATGCAGGCGGTTGCCGCTGCCATCGAGCACGTCCCAGACGTACACGACGGTCGTCTTGTCGCCATCCTTCAACGCCGAGAAATAGCCCTTGAGGATATGCTCGCTGCTTGAGTCTGCCGAGCCCTTGATCGTCAGGCCGCGGGCGCGGGCGTCGGCGCCGAGCTGTTTGGAAAGCGGTGTCACGGCCTGAACCGGCGCGCCGATGATCGGCAGGAAGCGGATCGTGCCGCTTGCGGCAGCACTTGCCTTCGGCAGCGCGGCGACGCTCGGCTGGCTCTGGATTTCTTCGGCTGCGGCCGCCGTCTGCTGAACGGGTGTGTGCTGGACTGGTGCCTGTTCCACCGGTGCCTGGCGGCTCTCGATCGAGTTCTGGACCGGCGCCGAGCCGGCGGCAAGCCGGTTTGCCTGTCCCTCGAAGGTACCGGCCGGATCCGTATAGGTCGCGTCGCCGCTGGCATAGGCCGTCGGCGTGTTCGAGGGTGCCGGCTGCGGCGAATAGGCGGTGGTCTGGCTGACGGGTTCGCGCTGCACCGGCGCCATAGCCGTCTGCGTGGACATGGCGTCGAGATCGGATTGTGTCACCGGCGGCGAGCGGAAGGTCCCTCCGCCGACGTCAACCTGTGGCGTCAGCATCTCGGTGCTGTTGCAGCCGGCGAGCGCAATGGCGAGGCCAAGAGCTACGATGGGCGTGGTGAGCTTTCGCATGTTCAAACCGTCCGTCCGTTTCTTCGCGGCAGTTTCCTGAAACGTCTCCTGTCGTCTGCCAGTACGAACGCAAGTCTAGGCGGATTTCCCTAAGCAGAAATGAAGTCCAGGCCGTAACGCGATAACGCGCGCGGCGTGTCCGTCGTGGTGAGGTAGGTCTGGCCGAGGGTCATGGCGGTGCCGCTGTCGGAATCCATGATGATCATGTGCACGAACAGCGACATGTTCGGCTCGATCTCCTGTGGATTGCCGAGGTGGAACATCTGCTGCTCCATCCAGGAGGGGGAGAAACGGGCACCGAGCGAATAGCCGCAGGCGTTCAGCCGGTGGCGGGCAAGGCCGCGCTCGTCCATGATCTTGGCATGCACGTCGAAGACGGTACCAAAGGTGTTGCCGGGGCGAAGCACCATCTCGATCGCCTGGATCGTTTCGCGGCAGGCGCTGTAGAGTTCTCGATGGCGGTTGGTCGGCTCGCCGATGACGACGGTGCGCATCATTGCCGCATGATAGTGGGCGCTGACGCCGGCCCATTCCAGCGTGAGCTGATCCTGGCTGTCGAGCAGGCGACGCCCGGACTTGTAGCGGCACAGCAGCGCATCGGCGCCGGAGCCGATGATGAACTCGTTGGCCGGATAGTCGCCGCCGCCGGCAAGGATCGTGCCCTGCATCGCGGCCAGAATGTCGGCCTCGTTGCCGCCGGGACGAATGAGCGGCAGGGCGGCATCGAGCGCGTCGTCGGCAAGGCTCGCGGCCTTTTCGACATGGGCGATTTCCGCATCGCTCTTGATCAGGCGCAGGCGGCCGACGAGGTGCGAGGCGTCGATCAGCTCGCCAAAGGTCTGCAGCTGCCGGTCGATCAGCCGCGCGGCGCGGCCGGTCATGCCGTGGGTATCGTATTCGATGCCGATGCGGCAGCCGAGCAGGTCGAGTTCGCTCAGGAGGTTCTTCAGGTCCATGGTCGGGTCGGCATTGGCCCGGTCGACCCAGATCTCGATGCGCTCGATGTTCGATGTGTGACGGGCCTGGCGCAGGTCGGCCGAGCGCGTCAAAAGCACCATCGAGCCGTCCTTCTTGACGACCAGCGTCTGGAAGAAGCAGTAGCCGAAGGTGTCGTAACCCGTCAGCCAGTACATGCTTTCCTGGGCGAAAAGCAGCACCGCGTCCAGTTTCTCCTCGCGCATCTTCTCCGTCAGCCGCTCGAGGCGGCTTGCATATTCTTCCTGGGCAAAATGAAGCGCCATGTCAGGTCCCTCGTATGCAAATGGCGGAAATCTGTCGGCCGTAGTCCGGTTCCTGCCTGTGGGTCGTGCGCCGATAGGAGAAGAAACGCTCCTCGTCGGCATAGGTGCAGATGTCGAGATTCTCGGCGGCAACGCCCGCCTCGACCAGGCGTTTGATCGTCAGCCCGGGCAGGTCGAACATGGCATGGCCGTCGCGCTCCGAAGGCCGGAAGAACGTGGCGTAGCTTTCGTTCGCCGCGACGAAGCGTTCTACGAACTCGGAGCCGACCTCATAGTTCCGACGGCTGATCGACGGGCCGAGGCAGGCGACGATGCGCTCGCGCTGGGCGCCGAGCGAAACCATCCTGTCGATCGTGCTTTCGAGCACGCCGCCGAGCGCGCCCTTCCAGCCGGCATGGGCCGCACCGATGACATTGGCTTCGGCATCGGCAAAGAGAATAGGGCCGCAATCGGCCGAGAGTACGCCGAGCACGATACCGGGCGTTGCCGTCACCAGCGCATCGGCCTCGGGGCGGGCGCCGTCATAGCTTTCGTCGACCACCACGGCGTCTGGGGAATGGACCTGGTGCACGGTTGCCAGGCGCTCGGGCACGGCGCCGAACCAGCGGGCGACGCGGGCGCGGTTCTCGTTGACATGGGCGCGCTCGTCCTTGGAGCCGAGCCCAACATTGAGGCCGCGATAGATCCCTTCGGAAACGCCGCCCGTTCGGGTGAAATAACCATGGGCGATTGCCGGTCCGGCCTTCTCGCTGAAGAGCGAGCTTTGCACAGGAGAGAGCGCGGCGTCATGCTGCATCGGTATATTCGCCTTTGCTTTATCAGGAAAATCAATGGGTTTGGGGGCGCGCTCCGGCCCGGCGACTGGCTCTTGATTTGCCGGCGCGATGTTGACCCGCGACGGCAGGGCTGTCAATTCCCGAACGGCAGGGGTGCCGTCCGGTGGCGGTTCAGGCCTTCGGTTTGCGGAACGGCGAGAGCGGAACCGGCGGGCTGCTGACGGCCAGGACCTTGAACAGTTCGCCCATCTTTCCCGCGCCTGCGCCGGCAAGCCTCTCGACGTCCTGGCGGATGGTTTCCTGTGTCAGCGCATCCTTGTCGCGGCCAAGGGATGCGGCGCGTTCCAGAAGACCGAGGCCGACAAGAAAATCACCCTGGTGGGCAAGGCCGTTGATCTGCACGTCGTCCGTCTTGGCGCGGCGGGCGAGCTGCTCGAAATCGACGTGGCTGGTGAGATCGGCGCGGCCGGGGCTGGCTAGCGGCGGATCGTATTCGTGGTCGCGCACGGCCTGCAGCGTGTCGCCGTAGCCGGTGGCCATATGGCCGTAGTCGATGATCACGGCGGTGCCGCCGCTGACCTTCAGCCGTTCGCATAGGGCCGACATGACTGCGTCGCGGGCCGGGGCGATCTCGAAGATCGTGCCTTCGGCGATACCTTGGGCCGGCGTCGGCAGGAGATCGGGATCGATGCCGGCAACGCCGACGGCAAAGGTCAGTTCGTCATCGGCATCGAGCCCGACCATGCGTTCTCGGAAACCTTGCGCGGTGCGCACGAATTGCCGGATCGGGATGGCGTCGAACAGCTCGTTGGCGGCCAGCAGCAGAAAGCCTTCCGGCAGGGTCTCGAAGCTCGTGTGCCATTCGACCTTGTGGCCATGGGCGGCGAGCGTTTCCGACTGGACCTTGCGCAGCCGCTCGCTGGTCTCGACGAGATGCACGCCGGCGGAGGCATAGAGATCGGGGGCAAGACGGCGCACGACGCGCAGCATGTCGGTCATCATCGTGCCGCGGCCCGGGCCAATTTCAGCAATCACGGCACCTTCCGGTTTGCCGTGCTGCTGCCAGGCATGGACAAGGAAGATGCCTATCATCTCGCCGAAGAGCTGGCTGATTTCCGGCGCCGTGGTGAAGTCGCCTTCCTTGCCGAAGGGCTCGTGCACGCGGTAGTAGCCGTGCTCCGGATCCGCCAGGCAAAGCGAGAAATAATCGGTGACGCTGATCGGCCCGTGGGCCTTGATCAGCGCCTTGATCTTGTCCGCAAGTGGTGTCGTCATGCCTTCGTCCAATTCGCGGGGCGGCGGCCGGAATAGCCGCGCGCCCTTGCCCCATCCGCTCTCAGGCGGCTGCGCGCCGCGCCCGGGCAATGGCCCAGATGCCAGCGAGCGCCATTGGCAGCGACAAAAGCATGCCCATGGTCAGCCAGCCACCGACAAGATAGCCGATCTGCGCGTCCGGTTCGCGGAAGAATTCGACGAAAATACGGCTCAGGCCATAGCCGAGCACGAAGATGCCGGTAACGAGCCCCGGCGACTTCAAAGCGTGGCGACGGTAGATGAACCAGGCAAGCACGGCGAGCAGGACGATGCCCTCGAGGGCGGCCTCGTAGAGCTGGCTCGGGTGGCGGGCGAACGGACCGCCGGTCGGGAAGACGATCGCCCAGGGCATCGACGACAGGCGGCCCCAGAGTTCGCCGTTGATGAAGTTGGCGATGCGGCCGAAGAACAGGCCGATCGGGACGACGGCGGCGACGATGTCGAACAGGCTCCAGATGGCGATCTTGTTCTTGCGGGCAAACAGGATCATCGCGAGCGTGGTGCCGAGGAAGCCGCCGTGGAACGACATGCCGCCGTTCCAGATTTCAAGCGCGCGGATCGGATTGGCGAGCACTGAGCCGAGATCGTAGAAGAGGATGTAGCCGATGCGGCCGCCGAGCACGATGCCGCCGGCTGCCCACAGCAGGAAATCGTCGAGTTGCTGCAGCGTGATCGCCGGCTTGTCGTCGCGCCAGAGCGCGGTGTTCATTGCCAGGCGCCGGGCGTAGAACCAGCCGAGGAGGATGCCCGCCACATAGGCGAGCCCGTACCAGTGGATGGCAAGCGGCCCGATCTGGACGATGACGGGATCGATTTCAGGGAAGGGGAGGATGGCGAGGCGGGTCGCTAATGTTTCCAATTTATTGTTCTCGTGCCGGGCCGGTTGTTTCGGCGGAACATGGCGAGCGATTGCACCCCGGTCAAGGGCGACGATTTGCGCCCCGGACACAGGGTCGTGAAGCGGGCCGTGAAGGCGCGCGTGATTTTTCTTGCATCGGGCGGCCGGTGACCCTACCTGAAACTCATGGACCGCATCGCTCTTTAAGAGGCGATGGCTGAAATGGAGATCGCGACGATGAGCACAGGCACCAACCGCATGCTGGATGACTTCGCCAAGCTGATGACCGATGCTGCAGGCGCCGCCCAGGGCGTGCGCCGCGAGGTTGAAACGGCCTTCCGGGCGCAGGCCGAGCGGGCGCTGAATTCGCTCGACGTCGTCAAGCGCGAAGAGTTCGAGATGGTCAAGGAAATGGCCATCAAGGCGCGTGAGGAAAACGATGCGCTTCTGGCCCGTATTGAGGCTCTTGAAGCGCGTCTCGTCGATACGGGCAAGTAACGCGATTCCCTTGAAATAACGGCATTTCAGCGTTTTTACTTCGCCCGCGGACCTCTTCCGCGGGCGTTTTGCTGTCGATCAGCCGCACAGGTCTGAAACGGCATGATGGGTGGTTAATAAAACCTGAAAAGTTTTCCACCTGTGGACACTGCCAAAAAACCCTTATGGCAGAGTCAGTTAAGCTCAACCGCTTCATTCACATGACAACGTGGACGCGATTGTTCACGGCTATTTTTGGACCGAGGGGCTGGCAGCCTGACTCCGCCATTATACACTGATTTTAAATGATGATTCGAAACGAACCACGTAAGCTCCGGGCAGGGTAAGTCAGCCAGGATGGATGTGAGTTCAGCAATCATAGTGTGTTTGTAATCGGTGTTGGGTTTGCAGCGTTGCGTCTTGTGAGCGTGATGATGCATGCCCGTGCCACACCTATGCAGGGTGATGCATGAGCCTTTTGGAAATGGAAGTCGAGCGCCAATCCAACCCGGTCGATATGATCGAGTTCGTGGCTGCCAATAACGACTGGTCGTTCGAGCGATCCGGCGAAGACGAAATCGCCATGACGGTCGAAGGCAAGTGGGCGGACTACCACGTTTCCTTCTCCTGGATGGAGGAATTCGAGGCGCTGCACCTGGCCTGTGCCTTCGACATCAAGGTGCCGGAAAGCCGGGTCAACGAAGTCATCCGTCTGCTCTCCCATATCAATGGGCAGGTGCTGATGGGCCACTTCGATCTGTGGCGCCAGGAGGAAGTGGTGATCTTCCGCCAGTCGCTGCTGCTCGCCGGCGGCGCCGAGCCCACCAACCAGCAGGTCGAAGTTCTGCTTTCGAGCGCACTCGACGCTTGCGAATCCTATTATCAGGCGTTTCAATTCGTCGTCTGGTCCGGCATGGACGCGCAGCGCGCCGTCGATGCCGTGCTGTTCGAGACGGTTGGAGAAGCCTGATCATGACGAACGCCGCTTCCGGTCCCATCGTGCTCGTCGGCGCCGGCAATATGGGCGGCGCCATGCTTTCCGGCTGGCTGAAGAGCGGTGTTAAAGGCGCGGACGTTCTCGTCGTCGATCCCGGTCCGCCACCGGCCATGGCGCAGCTGATCGCCGACAACGGCGTGACGCTTGCGACCTCCGCACCGTCGGGTGTTCAGGCGGGCGTGATCTTCCTTGCGGTCAAGCCGCAGGTGATGGATGCGGTGCTGCCGCCGCTGAAATCGCTCGTTGGCCCGGAGACGGTCATCGTATCGGTTGCCGCCGGCAAGACGCTGGCCTTCATCGAAACCCATCTTGGTGCCGCCGCCACGGTGCGCGCCATGCCGAACACGCCGGCCATGATCGGCCGCGGTGTCACCGGCGCCTTTGCCAATGCCCGCGTCAGCGATCAGCAGCGCGCTCAGGTGCATGATCTCCTGAAGGTCAGCGGCCCGGTCGAATGGGTCCGCACCGAAGCCGAGATCGATGCCGTCACCGCCGTTTCCGGCAGTGGCCCGGCCTATGTCTTCTACCTCGTCGAATGCATGGCGGAGGCGGGCCGCAAGGCCGGCCTTGAGGCGGACCTCGCCATGCGGCTCGCGCGGGAAACCGTCGCGGGGGCTGGCGAACTGTTGCACCAGTCGCCCGACGAGGCCGCGCGGCTGCGCCAGAACGTGACCTCGCCCGGCGGCACGACTGCCGCGGCACTGTCAGTGCTGATGGCCGACGACGGCATGCAGCCGCTGTTCGACAAGGCGATCGCTGCGGCGCGCAAGCGCGCGGAAGAACTCGCAGGCTGAACATCAAACGCGGCCGGCGCCATGTCGGGGCCGGCAAGCGCCTGGCCTATGGCGTTCGCGTCGGGTAAGCGCCAGTGCAAGCCCCATGATCGCGGCTTGGCTGGCGGTTGAAGAGACTTCTCCAAATTGCACTTATCGCGCGGCGGCCCATGTCGCCGATCGCAATGGCGCGTTGACGCCGCGCCAAGCAATGCAGCGCATAGCTCATCGGCAGACCGTCTCGCTGATTGCCCATTTCCGTCACTCCTCAAGCTTCGCTGTCTGAGTTCCGGCTCAAGCTACAGCCTGTCGCCTGCCGCGATAATCCATGTTAAATTCCGTTTATCTGTGACGAAATGGAATAGATAAGATGGATCGACAGGAAGCCATGGCGGTGTTTCTCGCCGTCGTCGAGGAGGGTGATTTCTCGGCGGCGGCGCGGCGGTTGCGCATGACGCCATCGGCGGTCAGCAAGATCGTCGGCCGGCTGGAGGCGCGCCTCGGCGTGCGCCTGCTGCAGCGATCGACCCGCAGCATCGGTTTGACGAGCGAAGGCAGCGCCTATGCGGAATCGAGTCGCCGCATCCTCGGCGACATGGAAGATGCGGAGGTTGCGATCCAGCCGGGGGCGGTGCCGCGCGGGCGGCTGCGGGTGAGCCTGCCCAGCGCTTTCGGTCATCGCCTGATCGTGCCCATGCTGCCCGATTTCATCGCGCGCTATCCCGAAATCGATCTGGAACTCGATTTCAGCGACGCGATCGCCGATCTCATGAACGGTGACGCCGATGTCGCGATACGGGTCGCGGAACAAAGCGACAGCACGCTGGTGACGCGGCGCCTTGCGCCAAACCGTCGCGTCATCTGCGCTGCACCCGCTTATCTCGAGCGGCACGGTGCACCGAAAACGCCTGACGACTTGCAACACCATGCCTGCCTTGCCATCACCGCCCGCGGCCGCCTCAATGTCTGGGAATTCCAGGATGGCAATGGTCGGCGCGCGATCCGTGTTCGCGGTTCGGTCGAGGCCAACAGCACCGAAGCGCTCCGACGGCTTGCGCTCGCGGGCATCGGCATCGTGCGCCTTTCCGAACTGCTCGTGGGCGGCGATATCAAGGCGGGATTGCTGGTGCCGTTGCTGACCGACAGCAACTATGCCGAGGCGGAGCCGATCACCATCGTCTATCCGCACCGGCGGTTCTTGCCGCCGCGCGTGCGTGTTTTCGTCGATTTCCTGGCCGAGCAGTTTGCGCGCCGCCCATGGGAGGAGGCCAGATTTCGCGGGGAGCCTGCCGGGGACGCCATGCTTCCGGAATCTCGCCCGATGCTTTAATCCACCTCGTCGGAGAAGATTTCACATAGGGAATGACGATGGCTGAGACTATTGAATTTGCTGATTTCGAGCGCGTAGACATTCGCGTGGGCACCATCGTCGAGGCCGAGCCCTTTCCCGAAGCCCGCAAGCCGGCCATCAAGCTGAAGATCGATTTCGGCCCGGAAATCGGCATAAAAAAGTCATCAGCGCAAATCACGGTGCATTATCGTCCGGAGGAACTCGTCGGGCGGCAGGTGCTGGGTGTGGTCAATTTTCCGCCACGCCAGATCGGGCCTGTGCGCTCTGAAGTACTGACGCTGGGCTTTGCAGACGAGGCCGGTGCGATCGTGCTGGCTGCCACCGAACGGCCGGTCCCCAACGGCAAGAAGTTGATGTGATCCCATGAACATTGCTTTCGAAGTGATCCCCGAGCGCGTCAAGGTGTCCTGCCTTTGGCGCGCCGCCGATGCCGCGCGCGACTGGCGCGCAAGTCATGTGCTGTCCCTGCTCGATCCGGAACTGCCGGATGCCAACGTGCCCGTGATTGCGGACGCCAGCCACCGGGTCGTGCGCATGCGCGACCAGGAAAACCTGAAAGCCACCCAGCATTTCCCGGATCTGGTGCTTGAGGTCTTCGAGGCGATGCGCCCGGCGGCCGAGCATGCTGAGAGCCGCATTCTCGTCCATTGCCATGCCGGCGTCAGCCGCTCGACAGCCTTTGCCTATGGTCTGATTGCGCACCAGCTTGGCGCGGGACGAGAGGACGAAGCTTTTCAGGCACTGCTGACCATCACGCGCAAGCCCTGGCCGAACCGCCGCATCATCGAGATCCTTGATGCCGCCCTTGGCCGCGACGGCCGGCTGCTGGCACCGCTCGATGTCATGCGCGCCCGTCATCCGCGCCGCATCGACGCCTGGCACCGCTTCAACGAACGACGCGGCCTGACCTCGATCTACCAGCGCTGACGGGCTCAGCTCTCCGGCATCAGCATTTCGGCGTAGCGCTTGAGTGAGCGATTGTAGCGGGGCAGGTGCCGCGACAGGCTGCCGAGAGCGAGTGCTGCCGCCTGTTGCGCCTGGCCGGTATCGACGAGGCAAAGCGCCAGGAAGGCGACGACCGCATCGTCGAGTTCGTCCGATGGCTTGTCGCGCTCGGCGGTGAGCAGGGCGACGCCTTCGTCGGCGCGGCCGAGATTGCGCAGGGTGCTGGCGAGCTGGATGGTGGCGCGCCGGCGGCGAATTCCCTGAAGGCCGTTTTCCAGCGCCTGCCGGTAGAGCGGCTCCGCTTTCGTCTCATGGCCGGTGGAATCCTGTGCCGAGGCTCTTTCGAACAGCCCGACGGCATGTCCCGCCGGCAGTTCGGCGGCGAGGGCATCAATGCGGGCGACAAAGCTTTCGCCATCCATCGTGTCGAAGGCGGCCCAGAGTTCGGCCACCCGTCGTTCCCAGTCAGCCCAATCGATGACGTCTACCATGCCCGCTCCCCTCAGCCCCCGTTCGCGGCCAGAAGTGGCCCGCCCGGGCAGGGACGTCAAGCCGGCACGCGCACCGTTGCCCTGAGGCCGCCGAGCGGGCTGTCGCCCAGCGTGACGTTGCCGCCGTGGCTGCGGGCGATATCGCGGGCGATCGCCAGACCAAGGCCGGTGCCGGAGCTGTCGAGATTGCGCGCTTCGTCGAGACGAAAGAACGGCTTGAAGACATCCTCACGCGAGCGTTCGGGAATGCCCGGGCCGTCGTCGTCGATGGTGATTGTCAGCCACTTGGCACTGTGGCGCGCATCGATCTTGACGGTGTTGGCGTAGCGATAGGCGTTCGAGGCGATGTTGGCGATGAGACGGGTGAAGGCGTTTGGCCGGACGCGGATATCGTCTTCCCCCTCGACGGAGGTGGTGAGCGTCTTGCCGAGCAGTTCGGCTTCCGCGGCGAGCCGGGTCATCAGGTCCGAAAGTTTCAGCTGGCCGACGTCTTCCTCCGCCTCGCTGCGGGCGAAGGCGAGGTATCCTTCCAGCATGTTCTGCATGTCCTCGACGTCCTGGTTCAGGCCCTCGAGATCCGGGTTGTTGCCGGCAAGCGCCAACTGCAGCTTGAAGCGGGTGAGAATGGTGCGCAGATCGTGACTGACGCCGGTCAGCATTGCGGTGCGCTGTTCGATCTGACGTTCGATGCGCTCGCGCATCTGGATGAAGGCGAGACCGGCGCGGCGAATTTCGTCGGCGCCGCGCGGCGCGAAGTCGTCGATCTTCTGGCCCTTGCCGAAGCTTTCGGCCGCCTTGGTCAAGGCCAGGATCGGACGGATCTGGCCGCGCAGGAAGAGGACCGCGATCGTCAGCAGCACCAGCGAGGCCGCCACCATCCAGACGAGGAAGATGTGGGTGTTGGAGGCATAGGCCTGGTTGCGCCGGGCGTAGACGCGCAGGATACGGCCGTCGTCGAGCTTGATGCGGATCTCGACGAGCTTGGAGTTGCCGACCGTATCGATCCAGAAGGGGCGGCGGACCTGGTTGGAAATCTCTTCGCCGAGGATCTGGTCGAGGATTTCGAAGAAGGGGCTGGGACGCGGCGGTGGCAGTTCGCCCGGCGGGTCCACGGAGATGCTAAGATCGAGCTGATCGCGGGCGATGCGGATGATCTCGGAGATGTCGCGGTCGGCCGGGAAGGTGTCGATGAGATCGACGATCGCGGCAATGTCGCCGGTGACGGCGGCCGACAGGCGCTGCGTCACCAGCTGCCAGTGGCGCTCCATGAAGATGAAGGCGACCACCGATTGCAGGAGAACCATCGGGATGATGACGATGAGCAGCGAGCGGGCGTAAAGCCCCATGGGCAGGCGACGGCGCAGCCAGCGGGTGAAACGCCTCCAGGCGTTGTCGTTCGCCCCGGATGCACCGTGCTCTATGCCGTCAAAGCTTGCCATGATCTGCCGCGCTCATCGGAAGGGCTGTCATTTCAGTCTACGCTCAGCCGGTAGCCGATGCCGCGCACCGTCTGCAGCCAGACGGGGTTGGACGGGTCGTCCTCGATCTTGCGGCGCAGGCGGTTGATCTGCACGTCGATCGTGCGCTCGCCGACTTCGGCATCGTCGCCGATCAGTTCGTGGCGCGGAATGGTTTCGCCGGCGCGCTGCGAAAACAGCGTCATGATCTCCTGCTCGCGGTCGGTCAGCCGGATATGGTCGGCGCCGCGCCGGAGTTCCTTGCGCACCACCGAGAAGGTGTAGGGGCCGAAGATCACCTGATCGACTTTGGGCGCCTGGGCCGGCTGGTTGCGGCGCAGGATGTTGTTGATCCGCAGCACAAGTTCGCGCGGGTCGAAGGGCTTCGACAGATAGTCGTCGGCGCCGGCCTCGAGACCCTCGATGCGGGAATTGGATTCCGCCAGCGCCGTCAGCATCAGGATGGGCACGGTCTTGATCTGCCGGAGGCTCTGTGTGAGCGAAATGCCGCTTTCGCCCGGCATCATCACGTCGACGATCAGGAGGTCGAAGTCGAGGCCGACGAGTTTGCGGCGGGCCTCGTCCGCATCGGACGCAGTCGTCACGCGAAAACCCTGTTCGACCAGGTAGCGGTTGAGCAGATCGCGGATGCGCCGGTCGTCGTCGACGACCAGAAGGTGAGCCGCATCGTCCGAGACAGTCGCTTTTGTCGTCATTCCACGCTTCCCAAATTGCAGGCCAGACCCGCGCTGCGGCGGGCGTCAGTCTGCGGCGTTGTTCTTCATACCGGCGAGGAAGCGCTTGACCGTTTCGCGCGCGCCCGGACCGGTTCTTGCCAATGCATCGGCTATGCGGCGGGACTGTGGCTCGGCGAGCGCACGCGCCAGCGCCTGGCCTTCCTCCGTCGTATAGAGCATGCGCTGGCGGCGGTCTTCAGGGCCGGTTTCCTGGCGGATATAGCCGGAATCGATCAGCTGCTTCAGCACCCGCGCAAGGCTCTGCTTGGTGATCTTCAGCGTGTCCAGGAGGTCGGCGACCGTCATGCCCGGCTCGCGGTCGACAAAGTGCACGACGCGGTGGTGCGCCCGTCCGAAGCCGCTCTTTTCCAGGATCGCGTCCGGGTCGGAGGTGAAGTCGCGATAGGCGAAGAAGAGCAGCTCGATGATCTCGAAATCGATCGTATCGTCATCGGCGGCGGCATCGTTCAGATACCGGGTGTTCTCTTTGGATTGGCCGGCCACGCGGTCATTTCCTTTCAGCCTGATTGCAACTTGCGAAACATTCGGAAAAATACGTCAGCTTTATTGACATATTTTTACCGTGTCGTTAGCGTCCATGCTCGGTAAGCGAGACATTTGGCGTTGGCAACATCTGAAAGGATATGCCGTGCCGTTCCGATCGCAAATCCAAAATCACGAAATTGAATTTTCCCTCAATCAGTTTGCCGATAAACTGAAAGCAGGACGATAATCAACTAAGAATGGCGCGCATGCGCCGGAGGATGACACCATGGCAGCGGTTCCTTTTGATCAGTTGGACGGACAGATCTGGTTCAACGGCGAGTTCGTCGCGTGGAAGGACGCCAAGGTACACGTGCTGACCCACGGCCTGCACTATGCCAGCGCGGTCTTTGAGGGCGAGCGCGCCTATGGCGGGCGCATCTTCAAGCTGACCGAGCACAACCAGCGCCTGCATCAGTCCGCCGAAATCCTCGGCTTCAAGATTCCCTATTCGGTCGAGGAACTGGACGCCGCCAGCGTCGAACTTCTGAAACGCCAGGGCTTCTCCGAGGCCTATGTGCGGCCGATCGCCTGGCGCGGCAGCGAGAGCATGGGCGTTTCGGCGCAGAACAATCGTATCAATGTTGCCATCGCCATCTGGCAATGGGGCAGCTACTTCAACCCGGCCGAAAAGCTCAAGGGCATCCGGCTCGATATCGCAGAATATCGCCGCCCGGATCCGCAGACAGCACCTTCGAAGTCGAAGGCCGCCGGTCTCTACATGATCTGCACCATCTCCAAGCATGCGGCCGAGGCCAAGGGCTATGCGGATGCGATGATGCTCGACTATCGCGGCCGCGTGGCCGAGGCGACCGGCGCCAACATCTTCTTCGTCAAGGACGGCGTCATCCACACGCCGGTGCCGGATTGCTTCCTCGACGGCATCACCCGCCGCACCGTGATCGAGCTTGCCAAGCGCCGCGGCTATGAAGTCGTCGAGCGGGCGATCATGCCGGAGGAACTGTCCGGTTTCAGCGAATGCTTCCTCACCGGCTCAGCCGCCGAGGTAACGCCGGTTTCCGAAATCGGCCCCTATCGCTTCACGCCGGCAACGATCTGCGAAACGCTGATGAACGACTACATGAAGGAAGTCTATCCGGTTGCCGCGGCAGCCGAGTAACAACGGCATCCGGAATACTCTTGAATGCAGAAAAGGCGGCCCCCGGGGCCGCCTTTTGTCTTGCTACGGATATGATCGCAGAGTTAGGCGGTCTTCCCCAAGAACTGCCCGACGATTCCGCTCAGCACGCCGCCGCCGACAAGGCCGCCGATGGCTTGCATGGCAAGACCGGTCGCGGCTGCTTCTCCGCCGAGCATTTGAATGAGGAACCCGCCGCCGAGGCCTCCGATCGCGCCGACGATGGTGCGTGCGACGATACCGAATGCCTGCTGCTTCAACACTGCGCTGGCCGCGTTGCCGCCGGCCGCCCCCGCGATCAATTGGGTAATGATAGGCATTAATGCTTCCATTGATCCCTCCGTGTCGTGGCTCGTCGTGGACGCGCCACTAAAAGCCGATGATCCGGCATCAATAGGTTGAAGCCTATTCTGGTTTATTGTCAATTTGAGTGAAATGACGTTCCCGCGACTGCTTCGTAGCCAATTGAAATGGCTCGATTTTAGGCAGAGGCAATATCATGCAGGCAAAGCGGGAAAATGAAGCCGGCGGCGGGGGCGGCTGGAGGCATTGGCCTTGCCGTGGATGATTCGTGCCGTCGGAAGGGCGAGGGAGCGTGATGCAGGCGCATGAGGGAACCTCCGGCAACCGAATGGCTGCCGGAGATCTAGGCTGTTAGCGGTAGACGTAGACGATGCGTCGCGTTGCCGGTTCGACCAGAACGGGCTGGCCGTTGATGCTGACATAGTCGTAGCTGTAGTCAGGCACGCGGTGAACGGCCACGGTCTGTGGCAGTTCGGCACCGACGACGACTTCGCCATCGAGATAGACGGTCTCGCCGGGGTTGGACGTGACGTAGGTCCGCACGTTGTCCGGCGGCACGATCGGGTCGATCTGTTCGACCGGGCCGATCAATTCGTCGCCGCTGCTGACGATCACGGGATCATTGGGCTGCGCTTCGTAGGTGACCGCGGGAATGGCGAGGTCGGCACGACGCTCCTGGACCACGACGGCCGAGCCGCCAAGATCCGTCGTCAGATACTGGGCATAGACCCAGCCGCGCACGCCGCCGACGTCGATGCGGCACCACTTGCTGCCTTCGACGCAGCCGTCGATGACCGCGGTGCTGCCGCGGGCCGCAAGGCCGACTGTCGGATATTGAGGGCCCGGACCCGTGCGGATATTCAGGTCCGTCACTGTGGTCGCGGTCATGGCTGCAAAGGCGGACGGGGTACCGATCGCCAACACCAAACCCGCGGCCGCAGCGGCTCGCAACAGGGGGCGGGTAAGCTTCACCATTGTGTTTCTCCTTATATTGACGAGGGCCAAACGCCGGCAAGCGCGCGGATGTTCCCCCGGGAACGTCACGAAATATGACGCTGTGACATTCTCCAGCCGTCGCCGAGGGCAGGACACGCCAGGAGAACAGGCGACGGGAGAGGGGACACAATGCAGAATGCTCAGCCGGATCAGACCAACGTCGCCGCGCGCAGCCTTAAGCCGGTGGTACGGATCGTCGTCGCTGCCGAGATCGCGATTTCGGCGCTGCTGATGACCACCGTGCAGTGGCCGGCGCCCCAGCTGTCCGCGCCGCAAATAGCCTCGCTTCGCTGATTGGCGCTGTCACCGCCGCCAATTGTCGCTATAGGAAGATGACAAGATCCCAAAGCGCGTTGCGATCTTCCAGATTCGCTTCCTACGCTTTAGGTTCCTGATTTATCGCATGTCGTTATCGCAATACCGCTCCCACACTTTTGCGCGACATGCTCTAGAGAGGCAGACGCGCATGTTACAGGCGGGCATCATCCCGGTTACCCATTTCGAGCAGAACTGCACGGTGCTGTTCGACAGCGAGACCAAGGAAGGCGTGATCGTCGATCCGGGCGGCGATGTCGACCTCATCCTGCAGACCGTCCGCGAAAACGGCATCACGCTGAAGGCGATCTGGATCACCCACGGCCATATCGACCATGCCGGCGGCGCCAAGGAACTGAAGGACGCGCTCGGGCTCGAGATCATCGGCCCACACAAGGACGACCTGCCGCTGCTCGAAAGGCTGGAAAGCCAGGCCGAGCGCTTCGGTCTGGCGATGAAGGTCCAGAACGTCATTCCCGATCGCTGGCTTGAAGAGGGCGACACCGTCTCCTTCGGCGACCATGTCTTCGAAGTCCTGCATTGCCCGGGCCATGCGCCGGGCCACGTGGTCTATTTCAACCGGGCGCAGAACTTCGCCCATGTCGGCGACGTGCTCTTCCACGGCTCGATCGGCCGCACCGATCTGCCCGGCGGCAATCACCAGCAATTGCTCGATTCGATCCGCGACAAGATCCTGCCGCTCGGCGATAGCGTCGGCTTCATCTGTGGCCATGGCCCGGGCGGCCAGATCGGCGACGAGCGCCGCACCAATCCCTATCTGCGTGGGCTCTGAGCCTCCGCACACGCGCATGAAAAAAGCCCATGTCTCGATCAAGACATGGGCTTTTCGATTCTTGCGCTGAGCCTGATCAGCCGGCGGTGCAGAAGTAGCTGCGACCGTCGTAGCCGCGGAAGGTGCCGCTATCCGGGTTGAACGAGCGGTAGCGCTGCGAGCAGTAACGGTACCAGGACGGGGTCCACGGCTCGAGCGACCGGTAACCGCCGCCGTAGCTGTCGACGACGACAGGGCGTGCCTGGTAGACCGGGCGAGGGCGATAGACCGGACGCGGCTCGTAGTAATCGTATTCCGGTTCCGGATCGATGTAGACGCGCTCGTTGTAGCCGCCGTTGTAACGCGGCTGCGAAGCGATCGCGCCGCCGATCAGAGCGCCGGCAACGAGACCTGCTGCACCGGCTGCCCATGCGTCGTCATTGTTGTGGTGATGCCGGCCGCCTGCCTCGGCGGCGCCAAAGGTCGGGATGACCATAGCGGCTGCGGCGATCGAGAGAACGGCGGCTTTGATGAACTTGTTCATTTGGCTTCAATCCTTCGCATGGACCGGATCAACCCGGTCTTCATGATGCAGGAAGGTTAACGCGGCCAAACTGAACCGAGCCTGAACAAAAAAACCCGGCAAGAATGCCGGGCTTCAACTTGGAATCTGTCAGCAGAAAACGGCGTTAGCCGGAGATCTGCAGGTTGACCGCCTTCGGGCCTTTGCCGCGGCGATCCGGTTCGGTGTCGAAGCTTACCTTCTGGTTTTCCGTCAGACCGGTCAGGCCGGAAGCCTGGACTGCGGAAATGTGTACGAAGATATCTGCACCACCGTTGTCAGGCTTGATGAAACCAAAGCCCTTGTCGGTGTTGAAGAATTTTACAGTGCCAGTTTCGGCCATGCGTCAGGTCCTTTTCTCTCCACCCGTTTGACGGACGGGCAGCATTGCAGTTTTGCCCGAATGGGCGTTGGCAGGCAGGTCTCGACGTTTGAGGAAAGGGTCCTGGTTACCGCAGCCAGCCATAGGAAAGGTCGCATTGCTGCTTCCCATCGGTCTGGCCGCCCGGAGTTTTTGCGTCTCCGGCCCGCTTTTATTTCAAGATCTTCCCGTGTTCGCAGATTGCCCGAACGGAAGTAAGATTGATGGGTTTATTTTGAATTGGCAAGCAAAACTTTTCGGGATTGGTATTGCGTCTTGTCATTGCTCAAAAATCGGTCATTTGCGGCTTTGCGGGGCGCTGCGCAAAATATATCGCAAGCTGTTGAAATCACAGCTTTTTGAAAACAATTGCTGCAAAATTGAGTGGTTTTCGCCGATTTCCCGTGCGGCGCTGGCAAAGCAGGCCAATCGCATATCAGGCATGCCGTCGGCAACTCCCTGATATGTTTGAGGCTTCTGATGTCGGCGGTTTCTTACGTAGATTTCTTGCAGAAAATCTACAACTACCGTTTCGGGGCGAAAACGCACGGCGAAGCCACGCCTTCGTCGCGAAGCAACGGGCCTGTTGCCCTGAGCAATAGCAAGTAAAGCCTCAGTCCAGCGTCTTGGCGGTGGGTGCTTATAGTTCCCTGAGGCGCCCTCAGGCGGCGGCTGCGGCGCGGCGCCCCTTCGTCAGTTCCGGCACGATCTCGACCGTCAGCATGGCGGCAAAGATGATGGCGCAGCCGGCATAGCCGATCGGGGTGATGACCTCGCCAAGCAGGAGAACGCCGAAGAGGGCGGCAAAGAGCGCCTCGCTCGACAGGAAGATCGCAGCCTGCGGCGCCGTGGTGTAGCGCTGCCCGACGACCTGAAGAATGAAGGCGAGGCCGCTCGAAAAGATGCCGGCATAGAGGATTTCGAAGAGCGCGCCCTCGATGGCGGCAAAGCTCAGCGGTTCGGTCGTGACGGCGAGGACGAAGCCGAGCACGGCACAGACGGCAAACTGCGTCATCGAAAGCAGCATCGGCCGGCCGCTGCTCGGGGCAAAGAGGCCGATCAGCAGCATCTGCACGGCCCAGAACAGGGCGCAAAGGATGGTCAGATAGTCGCCTCCGGTGAGCGCCGACAGCGTTCCCCCGCTCAGCAGGAAAATGCCAAACAGCGCCATCATCGCGCCCGGCCAGATGATCCAGTGCGGCTTGCGGCGCAGGAAGACAACCATCAGCACGGGCACGAAGACGACATAAAGACCGGTGAGGAAGCCGGAATTGGTGACGCTGGTGTCGAGCAAGCCGAATTGCTGCGTCACCGCGCCGGCAAAGAGCGCAAGGCCGATGAAGATGAAGTTGCGGATGGTCGAAAGCTTGATCGGTTCGGCGGCACGCTTCGTTTCGATGATGGCCAAGGGCATGGCGACCAGTGTCGCGATCGCAAAACGCAGCGCGATGAACCAGAGCGGGCTGATCGCATCCATGGCGGTCGACTGCGCGACGAAGCCGGCGCCCCAGATGGCGCCTGAAATCAAAAGCAGCAGATTGGCCTGAATGCGCGGCATGTCGTTCTCTCCTCGGACAGGCGCGTCTAGCAGTTGCGTTTTCGCCGGGCAAGGCTCATCGTCGCCAAGGTTGGGCGCAGTTGTCGTTGGCGGAAACGGCCGGAGACATGGCGCCTGGAGAGGGCGCCGAGGAGGGGGCTCGGCTCCAATCACCCATCGGAGATCGGCGGCCATGAGCGATGCCGGCTATTCCGGCACGCCGCTCGGGCGCAAGCTGGGGCTGAAGGACGGGCAGGAAGCCCTGCTTCTCGGGGTGCCAGCCGGGCTCGACGCGATCGGCGGTTTTCCCGGCTTTCGCAGGTGCGAGACCGAGATCGGCGCGGTAGCCGCGCGCGACATCGATTATGCGCATGTGTTCGAAACGGAGCGATCGGCTTTGGAAGAGCTTGCGCCGAAGCTGGTTGCGAGGTTGAAGCCGGACGGCATGCTGTGGATCTCCTGGCCCAAGAAGGCGTCAAAACGGCCGACGACACTGACGGAGGATGTATTGCGCGAGGTCTTCCTGCCGCTCGGCCTTGTCGATGTGAAGGTTTGCGCCGTCGACGCGGTCTGGTCCGGGCTGAAATTCATGTTCCGGCGCGAGGTGCGCGACCGGCTGTCGTGAGCCAGTGGCGGACGCCGCCTATTGCTCTGCGGCCTTGGAGACCCTGAGCACGGCGCCGTCTTCCTCGTCCGTTACCATCAGCAAGGCGCCATCGGGTGCCACGACGACGTCGCGGATGCGGCCGAATTCGCCATCGAACAAGCGCTCCTCGGAGCCGATCGCGCCGCTGTCGTCGCGTTCGAGCCGGGCGAGCAACTGGTACTTCAGCGCCGCCACCAGAAGGTCGCCGTCCCATTCGGGAAACATCTTGCCGCGATAGACGGCAAGCGCGCCCGGCGCGATCGAGGGATCCCAATAGAAAAGCGGCTGGTCGAGGCCCTCTTTCGACGTGCCTTCGCCGATCTCGGCGCCGGAATAATCCTTGCCGTAGGTAATGACAGGCCAGCCGTAATTGTGGCCGGCCTTCGGATTGTTGATCTCGTCGCCACCGCGCGCGCCGTGCTCGACGGTCAGCAACGTGCCGTCTTTCGGGTCGAAGGCGATGCCTTGCGGATTGCGGTGCCCCTTCGACCAGATCTCCGCAAGGCCGCCGGTACCGCCGCGATAGGGGTTCGATCCGGGAATGCTGCCGTCGGCATTGATGTGCAGGATGGCGCCGGCATGATCGCGCGGGTCCTGCGCCCGGTCACCTTCGCCGCGGTCGCCGATGCCGAAGAACAGGCTGCCATCGGGCGCGATGGCGATGCGTGAGCCGAAATGCTGGCCCTTGCCGGTGAACTTGCTCATCCGGAAGAGTTCCTTGACATCGCTAAGCCCGGTTCCGTCGGCGGCGAGTTTCGCCCGTACGACGGCGGTGCCGTAGCCGCCTTTGCCGTTGGCGGCCATCGTCAGGTAGAGCGTCCGGTTTTCGTCGAAACCGGGATCGAGCGCGATGTCGAGCAGGCCGCCCTGGCCACGCTCGGCGACCTCGGGCACGCCGGTCAGCGGCTTCGAGAGCTTGCCGTCGCGCAGGATGCGCAGCCGCCCCGGACGCTCGCTGACGATCAATCCACCATCGGGGAGTGCTTCTACCGCCCAGGGGTGCTCGAGACCGGTGGCGAGCGTTTCGACAATGAGGGTACCCTTCTTGCTCGGGAACTCGCGGGCGTCTTGTGCCTTGGCGCCGAACGGGGAGACGAGGGCAGCCAGAGCGGTGGACATGGCCAGGATGGCGACCTTGCGCACGCCTTTGCCTGTCCGTCCCGATGTTCCTGCAATCGCTCGCCTCATTCCGCTTCTCCGACACCGACTCGTTCCGGGGAAGCTGGAGCGGTCTCTCCGCCGGT
The DNA here is from genome assembly GCF_050435225.1 of Ensifer sp. LBL. Classification (NCBI taxonomy): domain Bacteria; kingdom Pseudomonadati; phylum Pseudomonadota; class Alphaproteobacteria; order Hyphomicrobiales; family Rhizobiaceae; genus Ensifer; species Ensifer sp. LBL. The sequence goes on from NZ_JBNDJY010000004.1 coordinate 335,048, forward strand.
TCAAGTCACATCCGATCAAAAGCCGTTTATTTCGAGATCGAGCCCGTCGTCAGCGGTACCGGGCGCTGTTCGCCGATGAGTTCGGCATCGACGATGTAGCGCATCGGTCCCTGCTCGATCGCATCGAAGGGCCAGCAGGTGGCGAGCGCCAGGTGGTGGCCACTGGAAGACGCGTTGATGCCGCTTTCATCCCAGCGGGCAACCCGGCTTTCGCCGGCCCGAAACAGGAAGCGGCGGCCGTCCTTGCGCGTCAGCACCAGGAGGTCGCCGGGGTTGACGTCCTTCAGCCAGCGAAAATGCGTGTCGCGGTGGGCGGCGATGACGGAGGTACCCTCGTCGCCGGGGAGCGGCGTCGTCGTCAACCAGGCGGGGCCGAAGGCCAGCGCTTCGCCGCTGGCGCCTTGGAGCACGATCGCCGAGCGATTGATCCGCGGCGCCGAGATTTCCGCAGCCGTCTGGAAATCGGCCCAGGGCCAGGGCTTACCATCAGGGCTGCCATGAAGCTGCGCCTCGAAGGTGCGCTTCAACAGCACTTGCGAGACCTCGGCCTTGGCTTTCATGTAGAAGCCCTTGCCGATCAGAAGCAGGCCGGCAAGGGCAATGAGCGCGATGATCGCAAGCACGATCGTTTCGACCGCCGAGAGGCGGGCGAGAAAACCCGGGCGCGGCTCGGGCCTTTCGTTGTCAGCGGCCACGGCGGCGCACTCCGGCAGTGACCACGGCGGCGATCGGCGCGCGCCAGAAGACGAAGGTCGTGCCGGCAAGAAGCGCGAAGGCAAGCAGCATCAGGCCGATCAGGATCTGCTTGTCGGCTTCCGTTGCCGTCTGCGGCAGGGACACCTGGTTGTTGGCTTCAGCGATCAGACCGGCCGCCCGCGCCGTCGGTGCGGCGAGCATGCGGTCGGCCGTCACCATCGCAAGCTTGGTTCGGCTTTCGAGCGCGGCGCGTTTGTCGACCTTGCCGGGGACGGTCTCGGCAGGGGCTTCGCCGAAGACCTTGCCGAAGTCCCAGCCGGCGGGGAGATTGAGCGGCAGCTTCGTTTCGCTGAGGTTCTCGCTGCTGGGCCGCGATGGCGTCGCGTCGACGGCAACGAGGCTCGTGACGCGGGAGACGAGATGGTGGGCTAGAGCCACCGTTTCGATCCGCTTGTCGAGGGTCGCCGGGTCGGCGATCGTCGACGCGCTCGCTTCGAGGTCGTCGATCTTGCGGCGGGCCCAGAGCTTGGCGATGCCTTCGCCGGTCGAAGCCTTGGCGATGTCCATCTCCACCCGCCAGGGCTGGTCTCCGGCCTTGCCGAGGATCTGCAGCTTGCCTTCGGGGGCGGTGCCATCGAGTTCGGCCGTCAGCACCACGGGCTCGCCGCGATAAAGATCGGGCATCGGGTTGGGTGTGATGTCGCCGGCCGATGCGCCCTCGAAGGCGGCCGAGATATCCGTCATGGCGGGGCTTTCGAGCTTGGTGAAGAGTTCGCCCATGCGCGCGGCGACCTCGCTCTCCGAGCCGATCAGCGTGAAGGTGCCGCGGCCATATTCGGCGGCCTTGGTCATGAAGTGGCTGTTCGGGGCCGAGCCGATGCCGACGGTGAAGACGCGGGCGTCGCCGCGGTTCTTCTGGATCTCGTCGAAAAGCTGCGTCTCGTTGCCGATCGCACCGTCTGTCAGGAAGACCACCTGGCGAAGGGCGCCGGCCTCAACCGGTCCTTGCGTGCGAAGGGCCGCTTCCAGCGCCGGCAGCATCTCGGTGCCGCCATCGGCCGTCAGGCCGCGCACATAGGCGATCGCATCTTCCCGCTTGTCCGGCGTCGCTTCGACCAGTTCGGGGAAGTGCACCGACATGGTGTCGTCGAAGCGGATGACGTTGAAGCGGTCCTCGGGCTTCAGCCTGGAGATCGCCAGCGCCAAGCTCTCCTTGGCCTGCTCCATCGAGGGGCCGGCCATGGAGCCGGAATTGTCGATGACGAAGACGATCTCGCGCTTGACGGGCTTGGCGTCGGCCTCGCTTGCGGCGGCCGGCGGGGTGACGAAGGAAAGCAGATAGGTCTTGCCGCCGACCGTCTCGCGGAACAGGCCGGCATAGGGGCTCTTGCCCTCGATCGCCTTCCAGGTCAGTTCGAAGTCTCGGTCGGCCGGCACGCTGTCGCCCTTCAGCGTCACGCGGCGGCTGGGATCGTCAAGATTGGCGATATCGACGTCGTGATAGCCGGATTTCACTTCGCCGAGCGGGAAGCCGGCCTTGAGGTTCACCGTCAGCGTGACGGGGTTGATCCTGGCGTTTTCCTTGGGGTCGAGGACCGGGGCTTCGATCTTCTCGCGATCCGGGACCGGGTCGCTGACGGCATAGCCCGTGCGGCTGTCGAGATCGACGGTCTGGACGATCGGCTGCGGATTGTAGCGCGGTGCCACGACCATCGGGAAACGGAGAGAATAGAGCCCGTTCGACTGGCGCACCGCGCTCTGGTACTCGATCTGCACCACCACTGTTTCACCCGGGCCGATATTGGCGACCTGGTTGGTGAAGATGTTCGGGCGCTGCTGTTCGAGAAGCGCTGCCTTCTTGCCTTCGGCCTTTGCCTGTTCGTAGATTTCCTTGGCGGCCTGGCGCGGCTTGATCTGGCCGTCGATGAAGCGGTCGCCGATCTGCATCTTCAGCGTATCGACGGCCGAATCTTCGGGTAGCGGAAAGACATAGGTGCCTTCGACCCAGCCCTTGCTCGGGTTCTCGAACCGCTGGGTGACGCGGGTGCGCAAGATCGGGCCGTTGACGTCGATCTGGACGTCGGTCGCAAGCCGCGGCGCCTCGACGAAATAGCCCGGTTCCTTCGACGGGAAGAGCAGGGCGCCGGCGCCGACGTCGTTGGGGCGAACGTAACCCGCCATCTGCCGCGGCTTGGCATCAGCCGTTTGCGCGGCCGCCTGGGTCATCAGCCCGATGAACATCAGGATGCAGGCAGCAAGGGCCGCGAGCGCCAGATACATGCCCCAGCGTGCTTCGCTCTGCCGTGTCTTCATGGAAGCGATTTCGTCGTCGAGAAACATTGCATAACCCCCGTAATGCGAATGTGTTCGGATCATCGGAGGAAAAGCCCGGAAGCCGGCTGTTGCGCGACGGAATTGCGGCGTTCCGCGACAGTTGTCGTGGCTAAATTATGGCATTTGCAAATTCGGCGGACTGCGCTGATTTTTTTGAATAAATCGCGATCAACAACCGTTTCTGATCGTTACGTTTCGTGGTCGTTCAAACGGGCGCCACAATCCGTTTTCGCAGCGCTCGACGGCCGGTCATGCATCGCGGCGTGTCGTGACCTGCGATCGACGATGCTGATCGCATTCATGAAACTTTGTCATGGTAACGCTTTTTGCCCGCGTTTCCGGCGTTTTTGCCGTTCCGGCGCTTGCAAGACCGGGCGTCTTTCGACATAGACCTAACCGCTATGGAGCCTGGCTTTTTCGTTCCGTAGCGATCACCTCGTCTCGAAACGATCAGGACCTTCACCCATGGCCTTCCTTGCCGATGCCCTTTCCCGTGTAAAGCCTTCCGCCACCATCGCCGTTTCGCAGAAAGCCCGTGAGCTGAAAGCGAAAGGCCGCGATGTCATCGGCCTCGGCGCCGGAGAGCCGGACTTCGACACGCCCGACAATATCAAGAAGGCCGCCATCGACGCGATCAATCGCGGCGAGACGAAGTACACGCCGGTCTCCGGCATTCCCGAACTGCGCGAAGCCATCGCCAAGAAGTTCAAGCGCGAGAACAACCTCGACTACACGGCTGCCCAGACGATCGTCGGCACCGGTGGAAAGCAGATTCTTTTCAACGCCTTCATGGCGACCCTGAACGCGGGCGATGAAGTCGTCATCCCGGCGCCTTACTGGGTTTCCTACCCGGAAATGGTGGCGCTGTGCGGCGGTACCCCGGTCACCGTCTCGACCAAGCAGGAGAACAACTTCAAGCTCAAGGCCGAGGACCTCGACAAGGCGATCACGCCGAAGACCAAGTGGTTCATCTTCAACTCGCCGTCCAACCCGTCGGGCGCTGCCTACAGCCATGCCGAGCTCAAGGCGCTGACTGACGTGCTGATGAAGCATCCGCATGTCTGGATCCTCACCGACGACATGTACGAGCACCTGACCTATGGCGACTTCAAGTTCGCGACCCCGGTCGAAGTCGAGCCTGGCCTTTATGACCGCACGCTGACGATGAACGGCGTTTCCAAGGCCTATGCCATGACCGGCTGGCGCATCGGCTACGCCGCCGGCCCGCTGCAGCTGATCAAGGCCATGGACATGATCCAGGGCCAGCAGACCTCGGGCGCGACTTCGATCGCGCAGTGGGCGGCCGTCGAGGCGCTGAACGGCACCCAGGACTTCATTCCCGAAAACAAGAAGATCTTCGAAGGCCGCCGCGATCTCGTGGTGTCGATGCTGAACCAGGCCAAGGGCATCTCGTGCCCGACGCCGGAAGGCGCCTTCTACGTCTACCCGTCCTGCGCCGGCCTGATCGGCAAGACCGCGCCGTCGGGCAAGGTCATCGAGACGGACGAAGACTTCGTGTCGGAACTGCTGGAGTCCGAAGGCGTCGCCGTCGTCCACGGTTCGGCCTTCGGTCTCGGCCCGAACTTCCGCATCTCCTATGCGACCTCGGAAGCCCAGCTCGAGGAAGCCTGCCGCCGCATCCAGCGCTTCTGCGCCGCCTGCAAGTAAGCGCGAGCAACCGCACCTGACAAAAGAACCCGCCGGAAACGGCGGGTTTTTTCGTTCGCAAAGCGATTCAACGGCTGGCCATGCAGATTCAAGTCATCCGGCTAAGGTCTTGAAATCAGAGTCCATTCTCAGGCGCCGGGAACCTCGTCGTCGCCAACGACGCCGCCCTCGCTTTCGAGGATCGAGAGGCGGCGGGCTTCGGAGCGGGTGAACTTCAGCCGGACGCCGATCCCGCGTTCGCCCTCCGGCAGAAACACCGCGCCGGCATTTTCGAGCGCATGCTTCAACGACAGGATTACCGCGTCGGCCGGTTTTTCCAGCTTGCGCTCGAACCTGAGGATCGTCTCTTCGTCGACGCCCGAAAAGCTCGAAAGCATCTCGCGCGAAATTTCGATCAGCGCCCGGGCGGCGCGGCACTGTGGACCTGTAATCATCGTCACCTCCAGTTGCGGTGAGGATGCGCGAAGGGCGCCCGAGGGTCAACAACAAGCCGGTGGCCCGCGACGTTTCGACCGCGGGCCATCGGCATGTCGCTTGCTTGGCGAGCACCATCGGCGCGTACTCGCATCCAGACCTCTCCGACGGCCTCTATTTGCCCCGCATCGCCTCGATCAGGCCCGAGGCCTCGTCGCTGCCAAAGCCGGCGGCGAGGCGCTTTTTCGCCAGCCTTTCAATCGGCTCCATGAAAGCCGGATCGATGCCCAGGCTGCGGCTTGCGGCCACGATGTTGGTGATCGCTACCGATTGCATCTGAAGGTTCGACATCACGTCGCGGGCATGGTCGCCGCTGTCGATCCGTTCGGCGTAATCGGGCAGCGCCGTCATCATCGCGGCAAGCCAGGGCTCGACCAGCGGCAGGAACTGCTTGGCGGTGAAGCCGACGCTGCCGGCGAGCGCGGTTGTGTGCAGATAGCCGCCGAAGAGACCGTACATCGCCGACAGCAAGGCGAGGTCGCTGACCGCGGCGAGAACAGGATCCTCGCCGAGATAGTGGCTTTGGCCGAAGGCAGCGAGTTGTTCCTCGGCATCCCTGAATGCAGCGCTGTCCCCACTGTAGAGAACGAAGGCGTGCGGCGTGCCGATCATCGGCGGCGTTGCCATGATGCCGCCGTCGAGATAGCGCGCGCCAAGCCCACCAAGCCGGGCGGCGATCGCCCGGACCTCGTCCGGACGGCCATTGGTGAGGTTGACGACTGTCTTGCCGGCGATGGCTGCGCCGACGTCCGCCAGCGTTGTTTCGACGGCGGCGTAGTCGGTGAGGCACAGGACGAGCACATCGCTGGCCGCAATCGCCCCGGCGACCGTTGCCGCCCGGCGGGCGCTACGGGCAATGAGGGCGTCGGCCCGCGCGGACGTACGGTTCCAGACGGTGATGGCATTGCCCGTATCGATGAGGGCGCCGGCAAGGGCTGCGCCCATGGCGCCGAGCCCGATGATCGAGATGGATCTGGACATGTTGTCTCTCCGCTCCGGGCCGCGTCAGGCGGCAGGCGACAATTGCTGGCCAAGGCCACCATCGACGGTCAGGCGTGCGCCGGTGGTGAAGGTGGCGTCGAAGGCGAGGAACAGCACGGCGCGGGCGACTTCGTCCGCCGTGCCGTTGCGGCCCATCGGCGTGATCGCATCGCCGAGCGCCTTGAACTCGGCACGCTCGGCGTCGGTGACGCCTGCCACGCCCTTGGTCGGCGTATCGATGAAGCCGGGGCTGACCGAGTTCACCCTAATGCCGCGCGGCAGAAGTTCGGCGGCAAAGACGGAGGCAAACGAGATCAGCGCCGCCTTGCTGCCGCTATAGACCGCCATTCCCGGATGGCCGCCGACATCGGCAACCGACGAGGTGAAGACGATCGAGCCGCCGTCGCGGATCAGAGGCGCCAGCCGCTGGACGGTGAAGAAGGCGCCCTTGGTGTTGATGGTGAACTGGCGATCGTAGGATGCTTCCGTCACCTGGTCGAACGGCTCGAGCAGCGATGTGCCGGCGTTGACGTGCAGGAGATCGATCGAACCCAGCTTCTGCCCGACCGTCGCCCCGAGCACGGCGATCTCGCCGAGGTCGGCGATATCCGATTTTACGGCATGAACGCGGTCGCCGAAGCGCTGCTGGATCCGGGCGAGGTTCTCTTCGTTGTTTCCGGTCAGGAGCACCTCGGCGCCGCCGTTGACGAGACGCTCGACCGTCGCCAGGCCCATGCCATGCGTGCCGCCGATGACCACGGCTTTCTTGTCTTGATAGATACCCATTGTCTCTCTTCCTTCGATATCAAGTTTCGATGAGGAAGAGATAATTTTATGGACGATGTTGCGTAAGACGGGCAAATGTGGATGTATCGTTCACATTTGCAGACATTGGGAGCCGCGATGCGCAATCTCAACGACTTCATCGTCTTTGTCCATGTGGTTGATCACAAGGGGTTCGCGCCGGCGGCGCGGGCGCTGAACGTGCCGAAATCGACGCTGAGCAAGCGCGTGGCCGAGCTGGAAAAGACGCTTGGCGTCCGGCTGATCAACCGAACGTCGCGCCGCTTCACCGTGACGGAGATAGGCGAGGATTTCTACCGGCATGCCTCGGCGATGTTGATAGAGGCGGAGGCGGCCGAAGCCATCGTCAAGGGCCGCCTTGCCGAGCCGAGCGGCACGGTCAGGATCACCGCCTCGGTGCCGACGGCGCAGATGATGCTGGCCGGGCTGCTGCCGCCGCTGGCGAAGACCTATCCCAAGATGAAGGTGATGTTGCACGCGACGGACCGTTTCGTCGATGTGGTGCAAGAAGGCTTCGATATCGCGGTGCGCGATCACTTCGCGCCGTTGCCCGATTCCGGCATGGTACAGCGGCGGGTGGCAACGGATGCGATCCTCCTGGTGGCAGCGCCGGCCTATCTGGAACGCAGCGGGCATCCGCGCGAGCCCAGCGACCTTTCGCATCACGACGGGCTGCTCGCCTCGTTGAGTACAGAGGGATGGACGATGCGCAACGATGCGGGCGTGGTCGTCAGGGTTCGGCCAATGCCGCGGTTCCTCGCGGACGAATCCAACGTGTTGCTCGAGGCTGCCGTCTCCGGTCTTGGCATCACCGCGTTGCCGCGAAAGATCTGTCGGGCGGCAATCGAAGCCGGAAGTCTGGTGCGCGTGCTTGCGGACTGGGAGGCCGGCAACGTGACGACGACGCTGTTGATGCCGCACCGGCGTGGGCAACTGCCGTCGGTTCGCGCCGTCGTCGACTTCATCGTCGCGCATCTGCAGGAAGGGTAAGTTCGGCGGCAACGAAGGCGCACGCTCGAAAAGAAAAGGCCCGCTCTAAGCGGGCCCTGGAAGCTTGTGTCGGTCGGTCGCTCAGCGCTCCGCGAGCGCCGGTTCGCCCTTCTTCTCGCGCACGAGGTTCATGAAGCGGCGGAAGAGGTAGTGGCTGTCCTGTGGGCCGGGGGAGGCTTCCGGGTGGTGCTGCACCGAGAACACCGGCTTGCCATCGACGCGCAGGCCGCAATTGGTGCCGTCGAACAGCGAAATGTGAGTCTCTTCAACACCCTGTGGCAACGACTTCGAATCGACCGCGAAGCCGTGGTTCATCGAGACGATCTCGACCTTGCCCGTGGTGTGGTCCTTGACCGGGTGGTTGGCGCCGTGGTGGCCCTGGTGCATCTTCTCGGTCTTGCCGCCGAGTGCCAGCGCCAGCATCTGGTGGCCGAGGCAGATGCCGAAGAGCGGGATATCGGTCTTCAAGAGGTCCTGGATGACCGGCACGGCGTATTTCCCGGTTGCTGCCGGGTCGCCGGGGCCGTTCGACAGGAAGATGCCGTCCGGCTTCTGCGCCAGAACTTCGTCGGCACTGGTCGTGGCGGGCATGACCGTGACGCGGGCATTGAGGCCGGCAAAGAGGCGCAGGATATTGCGCTTTACGCCGTAGTCGAGCGCAACGATGTGGTAGGCCGCATCGGTTTCGCCGAGCGTCGAATAGCCTTCGTTCCAGACCCAGGGCTGCTCGTCCCAGCGCGACGACTGACCGGAGGTCGCGACCTTGGCGAGGTCGAGGCCTTCAAGGCCGCTCCAGGCCTTGGCTTCGGCCTTCAGCGTGTCGATGTCGAAGACGCCCGAGGGATCGTGGGCGATGACGGCGTTCGGCATGCCGTTTTCGCGGATCCAGGCGGTGAGCGCGCGGGTGTCGATGCCGCAAAGGCCGATGATGCCGCGGGCCTTCAGCCAGGCGTCGAGGTGCTTGGCGGCGCGGTAGTTCGACGGCTCGGTGATGTCGGCCTTGAAGATGACGCCGACCGCGCCGTGGCGTGCTGCCGGCGTCAGGTCTTCGATGTCTTCGTCATTGGCGCCGATGTTGCCGATGTGCGGGAAGGTGAAGGTGACGATCTGGCCGAGATAGGAGGGGTCCGTCAGGATTTCCTGGTAGCCGGTCAGCGCCGTGTTGAAGCAGACTTCCGCCTGCACCTTGCCGGTCGCGCCGATGCCCTTGCCCTCGATCACGGTGCCGTCGGCCAGAACGAGCAGTGCGGTTGGTTTTTCAGTGGTCCATGCGGGTGTCGCGGTCATCGTTCCTATCCCGTTGCGGCGTGGAGCGCAGGGGCTTGAAAGCCCGGCAGTCGATCGCCATTTCTTTGCTCAGGCATGGACGCGCGGAGACCCCGCGGAAAAGTGCTCTCATGCCGATGTTGTGCAGGTGCGGGAAAATACCCAAAGCGCTTAGCCGGGTCAACCAGCCGCTGTGAATTGTCTGGAAATAAAATTCCTTATAATTCAAGCGGTTGCGTATTCCGTTTGATTGCACCTGTCACACTGGTTTAAGACGACGACAACAATAATGGTTTCGAACCGGTTCCGGGCAGAGCACCGCGGGCCGGTTTCGACATGGAGTATAGACATGCGCGACCTGTTCGCTGACGCACTGAAGGAAGCCCTCAAAGCCAAGGACGCACGGCGTACCTCGACCGTGCGGCTGATCCAGGCGGCGATCAAGGATCGGGACATTGCCAATCGGGGCCTCGGCAAGGACCCGGTCAGCGATGACGACATCCTGCAGATCCTCGCCAAGATGATCAAGCAGCGCGAGGAATCGGCTCGTATCTACGATGACGCCGGCCGGCCGGAGCTTGCCGCGCAGGAGCGTGAGGAAATCGTCATCATCAATCGGTTCCTGCCGGCCCAGCTTCCGGAAGACAGAGTGAAGGAACTCTGCGCCTCGGTCATCGCCGAAACCGGCGCACATGGCCTGCGCGACATGGGCAAGTGCATGAACGTGCTCAAGGAGCGCTATCCCGGCCAGATGGACTTCGCCAAGGCCTCCGGCCTGGTGAAGGAACTGCTCAAGTAGCTCCGCTCAAGTGAGTGCCGGCGCCCGTCGCGATAGGACGGGCGTCGCCACCTCGGCTTTCGCCGGAAACGTCGCCTCGAATGCGCGATCGATCAGGGCGAACTTCTCTGCCTGGTAATCCCAGTATTCACGGATGAAGGCTTTCGACAGCCAGACCGCGCCGCGTCCGGGCGTCCGCTCCCACCCCATATTTCCCAAAAGCGCTGCCTTGTCGAAGATCCGCTTGAGGTGGGTCTTGGAGATAATGAAGCGTTCGCTGAGATCGCTCGGAGAAACCGGCCCGATCGCGTGGCGCTCCGCCTCGGGGTCGAAGTCGCCGATGCGCGAGAAGAGATCATCCATCACCACGCCACCGGAATTGACCCAGGTGAAGAGGTCGAAGGTCGGGCCTGGACGGCGGACCGTGTCGTTGCCGACAAGCGCTTGGGCGACCGCGGCCTGCAGCCGACCGAACCGGTCGTGCTCTTCGTTAAGCCGCGCCAGCCGCGACTGGCCGTCGAAGGCGTCGAGGATGGCCAGATGGGACTGCATCCATTTCCAGACATAGTCGAGTGCCGCCTCGGTAGGCTCCAGCGGCCGGCTGCGCTTGTCCGGCTGCACCGTGATGTAGCGGGCGAAGCGGTAGGCGACCATTTCCTGCACGAAGGATGCTGCGGTGTTGCGGCTGGCGATCCCGTGCATGACGGCATAGTTGATGAAGCGGCCGCTGTAGAGGCCGCTCGAGGGATCATCCGGATCGCGGTCGTGATAGAGCGCAAGGCCGGATTGGGCCATCAGCCAGCGCTGCTGCGAGGCAAAGATCGAGGCGAGCCGCGGGTTTGCCGCATACATCTCCACCATGCCGCGCGCATAGCTCAGCACCGCGCTGAAGAATGCCGGACTGGAGGCGAGCACTTTGACGGAAACGGCCATGGCAAGTGATCCAATTCGAGACGGCGAATTGATCCTTTTCGTCAAAGGGGTGTCAAGCGCTACTTTTGGTCTTTAGAAAATATTCACGCACAACTTTTGATTGGTTATTCGCCGTGCGATTCCCGTTTCGCTCCTGTGAATAGCGTGCAAGCAGGATCACCGTTGTAGCGCCCGCCGGCCATGCCGCCTATATGGAGGATCGACCAGAGGTATCCATGCGCTTTTCACAGTCCTTTCTTGACGAGATACGCGATCGCGTTCCGATTTCGGACGTGATTGCCAAGCGCGTTACCTGGGACCGGCGCAAGACCAACGTCTCGCGCGGCGACTATTGGGCCTGCTGCCCCTTTCACGGCGAGAAGTCGCCGAGCTTCCACTGCGAGGACCGCAAGGGCCGCTACCATTGCTTCGGCTGCGGTGTTTCGGGCGACCATTTCCGTTTTCTCACCGATCTCGAAGGCCTGAGCTTTCCGGAAGCCGTCCAGCAGGTCGCCGACATGGCGGGCGTTGCCATGCCGCAGCCGGATCCGCAGGCCGAGCGCCGGGAGAAGGAACGCACGAGCCTGCTCGACGTGATGGAAATGGCGACCGCGTATTTCGAGGACCAGCTCCAGACGGCGGGTGGCGCCAAGGCGCGCGCTTATCTGCGAGAGCGCGGGCTTACGGGGCGCACGATCGAGACCTTCCGTTTGGGCTACGCGCCCGACAGCCGCAATGCGCTCAAGGAACATCTCGCCGGCAAGGGCGTCGCCAAGGAGCAGATCGAGGCTTGCGGCCTCGTGGTGCACGGGCCGGACGTGCCGGTTTCCTACGACCGCTTCCGCGACCGCATCATGTTCCCGATCCTGTCGTCGCGCGAAAAGGTCATCGCCTTTGGTGGTCGCGCCATGTCGCCGGACGCGCCGGCCAAGTACCTCAATTCCAACGAGACGGAGCTCTTCCACAAGGGCAACGTTCTCTACAATTTCGCCCGTGCGCGCCGTGCTTCGCAAGGCGGCGCCCGCGACGCCGGCGGCGACGATGCGGCCGGAACGATCATCGCCGTCGAAGGCTACATGGACGTGATCGCGCTGCACCAGGCAGGTGTCGAAAACGCCGTGGCACCGCTCGGTACGGCGCTCACCGAAAACCAGCTCGATCTGTTGTGGAAGATGACGTCGCAGCCGGTGCTCTGCTTCGACGGAGATGGCGCAGGCATTCGCGCCGCCAACCGCGGCGTCGACCTGGCGCTGCCGCACTTGAAGCCCGGCCGCTCGGTCCGCTTCGCCATGCTTCCCGATGGCAAGGATCCCGACGATCTCGTGCGCCAGGAGGGCCGTGGGCCCTTCGACAAGGTGCTTGCCAATGCCCGTTCGCTGGCCGAGATGGTCTGGCAGCGCGAGGTCCAGGGCGGCGCCTTCGATACGCCGGAAAAGCGCGCCGAGCTCGAAGCGCGGCTGAAGCAGGTGACATCCGTGATCGCCGACGAAAGCGTGCGCCGGCACTATGGACAGGATATGCGCGACCGGTTGCACGCCTTCCTGCAATCGTCAGGAGCAGGGCGGGGCGAGCGCCGACCGTTCGAGCGCGGCGGCCGGCAGGGCGGTGGCGGCGGAGCGCGCGGCGCCGGTCAGGCACGGGGACCGAATGCGAGCGGGCCGACGGCGATTTCCGATCGGCTGGCGCGTTCGACGCTGGTCAGCGGACAACAGGTGGCCCCGCTTCTGAGAGAGAGCGTGCTGGCGCTTACCATCGTCAACCACCCGCAATTGCTGTTCGACGAGTATGACGAGATCTCGACGATCGAGTTCGATCACCGCGAGCTGCAGCGCTGCTGGGCGGCGGTGTTGAACGCTGCGGCCGAGCAAGGGCCAAGGCTCAACCGCGACGATCTGATCGAACAGTTGCAGGGCGAGGGGTTTGGCGCGCTGATTACCGCGATCGACCAGCAGATCCGCTATGCCAGGCTCTGGACCGCGACGACGGCGGCCGCGCCTGAGGACGCCCGCGAAGGCTATCTGCAGGCGCTGGCCCTGCACCAACGCTCGAAGGCATTGCATTGGCAGGTGCGCGAGCTTGAACGTGAACTGGCCTATGCGACCGAGGAGGGCGACCTCGAAGCCGTGCCGCAGTTGCTGCGCACGCTTCAGGAGGTGCAGCACGAAGTGACGCGGCTTGAAAACCAGGAAGCGATCATCGAGGGCTTCGGCGTACTGTCAGGCCGCGTGAAGGGGCCGGCGGCGCGCTAGCAGCTGGGTTTTTCCGGCCCGCACGACGAAGGCAGGCTCGTTCTTGACGAGGTCTCGACTATTCGCGCCAATGTTCGGCCACCCACGGCGATGGGCGAATGTAGTGGCGCAGGTAGCGAAACGCATTCTTCTCGTAGCGGTCGGATGCAAACAGCCCGAGGATATGGCCGAGCGGCGTGGAGACCTTGTCCTTCTTGCCGAAGCGCCCCTCGATCGCATGCTGCGGCAGGATGTTGCGCGGGAACAGCACGACGCGTGCGTCCTTCGGCAGGCGCGGCGCCAGGAAGTAGTTGAGCGGAAACGGCCGGCGGCAGTCCTGCCGGAAATGCAGGACCCAGCGGCGGGGGAAGAGTTTGGCTCCGCCCGGCGCATTGCGCGTGACGAAGCGTTGTTCGAAACGGTACTCGTCTGCAATGCCTTGCGGGTCGGCGCGGAACCTCTCCTGCAATGGCACCAGCTTGCCGACCGGAAAGCGGAAAATCGAGGTCTGGCCGAGGCGCTCGAACGGCGTCGTCTGGTTGCGGGCGAGGATGACGTCGTCCGGTTCCCCCTGCTCGAAGAAACCATCGAGCGATCCGACGATGACCAGGTCGAGGTCCAGGAACAGGACGGGGCCCTTGAGATTGCCGAGCTTCGGCCCCCAGAGCCGCGACTTCTGCCAGATGCCGGGCGTGTTCTTGGGCATTTCGCCAATGTCCAGCGGCGGCAGGTCCTCGCAGAGAATTTCCGGACGCAATCCTTCGAAATTGTCGTTGAAGCAGGTGAAGGTGAAGGGGGGGGTGATGTTGCGCGCCACCATGGCGTAGAGCCGGTTGATGAACGGTGCGCCGTACTTCGTACCCCAGTTGATGCAAATGACCTGCTTGACGCCGCCGCTCGCCGCGAGAATGTTCGCCATGGTGACTTCCTGATTTTTGCGGGTCACTAAAGTACTGATGTGTTATCAAGGTCAAGCTGGCAAACCGGGCAATCCCCGATGAAGCGCAGCAGGGCCTTCGGGGAAAAACAGCCCTTGTCTCTTCAGTTGCGGCAACGGCTATGGCATTGCCTGCGCATGTGGCCATGATGGCCTAAGCTGATTCCCGAAGGAGATGTGATGGAGTTCGTCGAAAGGGCGACGCCCTCAAGAAGCGCTGCCAGCAAGCTCTTCGACGAAGCCGGCCAGGCACCGCTCGACGTGCTGAAGCGCGTTTATGGCTATTCCGCCTTTCGCGGCAAACAGCAGGAAGTGGTCGAGCATGTGACCGCTGGCGGCGATGCGGTCGTTCTCTTTCCGACCGGCGCCGGCAAGTCGCTCTGCTTCCAGATCCCGGCGCTCTGCCGCCCCGGGCTGGGTGTCGTCGTCTCGCCGCTGATCGCGCTGATGCGCGACCAGGTGGAAGCGCTGAAACAGCTCGGCGTCAATGCGGCGGCGCTGAATTCGTCGCTGACGCGCGAGGAGGCGATTGCGGTCAGGCGCCAGATCCACGACGGCACGCTCGACCTTCTCTATGTGACGCCGGAGCGGACCGTGACCGATGGGTTTTCCGATCTCATCGGCAATGCCCGCATCGCGCTTTTCGCCATCGACGAGGCGCACTGCGTTTCGCAGTGGGGCCATGATTTTCGCCCCGAGTACCGCGCGCTCGGGCTGCTTGCCGAGCGTTACCCCGGCGTGCCGCGCATCGCGCTCACCGCCACGGCCGATCCGCATACGCGCGACGATATCGTCGAGCGGCTGGCGCTCAGCAATGCCGAGGTTTTTACCACCAGCTTCGACCGGCCGAACATCGCCTATGAAATCGTCGAGCGCGACCAGCCGCGGCAGCAATTGCTGCGCTTTCTCTCCCGCTTCAAGGGCGCGTCCGGTATCGTCTATTGCCTGTCGCGCGCCAAGGTCGAAGATACCGCGGAATGGCTGAACGCGCAGGGCATCAGGGCATTGCCCTATCACGCCGGCATGGACCGGACGCTTCGCGACAAGCACCAGGACGCTTTCTTGAAAGAAGAGAGCCTCTGCCTCGTTGCGACCGTCGCTTTCGGCATGGGCATCGACAAGCCGGACGTGCGCTATGTCGCCCATCTCGATCTGCCGGGATCGGTGGAGGCCTATTACCAGGAGACCGGGCGTGCGGGGCGCGACGGCCAGCCGTCGGAGGTCTGGATGGCCTATGGCATGGCCGACGTTTTGCAGCGCCGCCGGATGATCGACGAGGGGGGAGCTGCCGACGACATCAAGCGTATCGAGCGCGGCAAGCTCAACGCGCTGCTTGCGATCTGCGAGACCGCCGGCTGCCGCCGCCAGGCGATCCTCGCGCATTTCGGCGAGGCGCATCCCGGCCGCTGCGGCCATTGCGATACCTGCCTGAAACCGGTCGAGACCTGGGACGGGACGGAAGCGGCGATCAAGGCGCTGGCGGCGGTCTATCGCACCGGCGAGCGTTTCGGTACCGGCCATGTGGTCGATGTGCTGATGGGCACGGTCAACGAAAAGACCGAGCGCTTCGGTCATGTCGACATGCCGGTCTTCGGCGCTGGCAAGGACCTGCCGGCCCGCACCTGGCAATCGGTCTTCCGCCAATTGCTGGCGGCAGGCCTGGTCAGCGTCGACCATGCCGCCTTCGGGGCGATAAAGCTCGAACCGGACGCACGCGCCGTCTTCAAGCGCGAGCGCCAGGTATTCTTCCGCAAGGACCGCCCGACCACGGGCAAGGCGGCGCGCGGCGCCAAGTCCGGTTCGCAGCGCGAGCGCGCCGATCTGGCCGGGTCGGATCTCGAACTCTTCGAACTGCTCCGCGCCGAGCGCTTCTCGATCGCCAAGGAGTTGAACGTCCCGCCCTATGTCGTCTTCCCCGACGCGACCTTGATTGCGCTTGCCAAGGAGCGCCCGCGCGATTTCGACGAACTGCTCGACATTCCCGGCATCGGTGAAAGCAAACGCGAACGCTACGGCGAGGCATTCCTTGCGGTCATCGACGGTTATCTCGACGGGTGAGGGCGGTCGCCCTCGCGGTTCTCCGTCATCGGAAAATGTCTGCGACGAAGCGCTTGGCGACACATTATTTCCGCCGCGCCATTGCAGCGTGAAATGCCCTGTCGTTTTTGCGCTGGATCCGGCCGAGCGCCGGATTTTGCTGCAAGTCAAAAGCCGTCATGATACTCGTCAGCCAAGCGATGTTTTCTTGAAGCGAGAGCGCCATGACTTCAGCCTTCCTGTCCCATCTCCGATCCGAACTCGAGGGCCTGAAGACGGCCGGGTTGTACAAGTCGGAGCGCGTGATCACCTCGAAGCAGGCGGGTGAAATTAAGGTCGCCTCGGGCGAGCGGGTGCTCAACTTCTGCGCCAACAACTATCTCGGCCTCGCCAACAGCGAGGAACTGGCTGCGGCCGGCAAGCAGGCGCTCGATCGTTATGGCTACGGCATGGCCTCGGTGCGCTTCATCTGCGGCACGCAGGAGGAGCATAAAGCACTCGAGGCGCGCATCTCGTCGTTCCTCGGCCTGGAAGACACGATCCTCTATTCGTCGTGTTTCGACGCCAATGGCGGCCTGTTCGAAACGCTCTTGGGCGAAGAGGACGCGATCATCTCGGACGCGCTCAACCATGCCTCGATCATCGACGGCGTGCGGCTGTCGAAGGCCAAGCGCTTCCGTTATGCCAACAACGACATGGTAGCCCTTGAAGAGGAGCTGAAGAAGGCGGAGGGCAGCCGCTTCAAGCTGATCGCCACCGACGGCGTGTTCTCGATGGATGGCATCATCGCCAATCTCGGTGGTGTCTGCGATCTCGCCGACAAGTACGGCGCCATGGTCATGGTCGACGACAGCCATGCGGTCGGCTTCGTCGGCAGACATGGTCGTGGCTCGGCCGAGCATTGCGGCGTCGAAGGCCGGATCGACATCATCACCGGCACGCTCGGCAAGGCGCTTGGCGGTGCCTCCGGTGGCTACACCTCGGCCAAGGCGGAAGTGGTCGACTGGCTCAGGCAGCGCTCGCGCCCGTATCTGTTTTCCAACACGCTGGCGCCGGTCATTGCCGCGGCATCGCTCAAGGTCTTCGACCTGATCGACAACGGCGATGCGCTTCGCGAACGGCTCTATGCCAATGCCAGCCTGTTCCGCACCGAGATGTCGAAGCTCGGCTTCACGCTCGCCGGCGAAGGCCATCCGATCATCCCGGTGATGCTCGGCGACGCGGCGCTGGCCCAGGAGATGGCGGCACGCATGCTGAAGAAGGGCGTCTATGTCATAGGCTTCTCCTTCCCGGTGGTGCCGAAGGGCCAGGCGCGCATCCGCACGCAGATGTCGGCCGCCCACAGCGAACAGGACGTGCGCCGGGCGATCGCCGCCTTCGAAGAGGTCGGCCGCGAGCTGGGCGTGATCTGAGGGAGACGGCGATGTCCGATCCGGAAAGAACGGAGAGTTTGCCCCTCTCCTCGGGTTTAACCCGAGGACTAACCCTCTCCCCGCAGGCGGGGAGAGGGGACGTGCCCGCCGGAGGCCTTGGAGGACTTGGCGGAAGCGCAGTCCTGAAAGAGGAGTGGTGAGGGTGCGGCATATCCCTTCTCCCCGCGCGCGGGAAGAAGGTGGCGGCAGCCGGATGAGGGGCTTCCCTCAACGCGCAGCGCCGAAACGGCAGATGATTTTGGAGGCAGTCAAATGACGAACATGATGAAGGCGCTGGTCAAGTCGAAGGCCGAAGTGGGCTTGTGGATGGAACGCGTGCCGGTGCCGGAGATCGGCCCGAACGACGTGCTGATCAAGGTGAAGAAGTCGGCGATCTGCGGCACCGACGTGCACATCTGGAACTGGGACCAGTGGGCGCAGAAGACCATTCCGGTGCCGATGGTCGTCGGTCACGAGTTCATGGGCGAGATCGCCGAGGTCGGCTCGGCCGTCACCAAGTACCATGTCGGCGAGCGGGTCTCGGGCGAGGGCCATATCGTCTGCGGCAAGTGCCGCAACTGCCGCGCCGGGCGCGGGCATCTCTGCCGCAACACGCTCGGCGTCGGCGTCAACCGGCCGGGCTCGTTCGGCGAGTTCGTCTGCCTGCCGGAATATAACGTCGTGCCGATCCCCGAGGACGTGCCCGACGAAGTGGCGGCGATCTTCGATCCGTTCGGCAATGCCGTGCACACCGCTCTTTCCTTCGATCTCGTCGGCGAGGACGTGCTCGTCACCGGTGCCGGCCCGATCGGCATCATGGGGGCGATGGTCGCCAAGCGCTCTGGCGCGCGCAAGGTTGTCATCACCGACATCAACCCGACGCGGCTGGCGCTCGCGAAAAGCGTCGGCATCGATCATGTCGTCGATGCGTCGAAGGAGAACCTTGCCGACGTGATGAAGGCGATCGGCATGACCGAGGGTTTTGACGTCGGGCTTGAAATGTCGGGGGCGGCACCCGCCTTCCGCGACATGATCGACAAGATGAACAATGGCGGCAAGATCGCCATCCTCGGCATTGCACCGGCGGGTTTCGAGATCGACTGGAACAAGGTGATCTTCAAGATGCTCAACCTCAAGGGCATCTACGGCCGCGAGATGTTCGAGACCTGGTACAAAATGATCGCCTTCGTGCAGGGCGGCCTCGACCTTGCCCCGGTCATCACCCACCGCATCAAAATCGACGAATTCCGCGACGGCTTCGAAGCGATGCGCTCCGGCAACTCCGGCAAGGTCGTCATGGACTGGTGAAGTCCGATGGGCCGTTGCACCCGTGGGGGGGCGGCGGCTCAGTTCGCAAGGCCGAACTGGATCTCGATCTCGTGATAGCGGGCGCCCTGGCCCGCCCAGCGATGGTAGATCTCGCGGCTCTCGCCGGAGAAATTGTGCCTGGACATTTCGATCTTTGCGACCAGCGGCGCGTAGCCTTGGGTGAAAAGGCTGCGCATCGGACCCTGGTGCAGCGTGGACGCCACCATGATCGGCTCCAGTTCGACCAGATCGAGCTTACCGCAATAATCCTTGCCGCCGAAGACCGGGCGGCAGATCCGCCAGTCGAACAGGGTCTTGGCGTTTTTCGGCAGGTTCTGCGCGATGAAGATCCAGGGGCCCGCCGGCGTCAGGCCGACGCGCTCCATCTCCGCCTCGATGACAGGCGCCAGTGCGGCGCTCTCGCCCTTGACATCGGCTATGGTGAGCCGCCGCGCGATCGATAGCACGCGCATGGCGTCGGTTTCCTTGATGAGCATTCGAGCCTCCGTTTCGGAGCGAAGTTCCTGCGCGATCAGGTCAAGCGCAAGCGAAAAGCCGGAATAATCTTGCGAGTTTGCATCGATAATCGGCTCCTTCGGGAATCGTTTTGCGTGCATGTGCCTGGCTGCTGCCTGCGCTTGCTTGAGGGCAGGGACGCTCTATCTTGCTGGCAGAGGTGGCGCAGCTGCGCCGGGAGGAAGAGGAGATGCCTGCATGCGTTATGAGGGAAGCTGTCACTGCGGCAAGATCGCCTTCGAGGTGGAAGGGGAATTCAACGAAGCGATCGACTGCAATTGTTCGCTCTGCCGTCGCCGTGGTGGGCTGCTCGCCTTCGTTGCCCGCGACAAGCTGATGCTGACGACGCCGGAAGCGGACCTCTCGACCTACCTCTTCAACAAGCATGTGATCCAGCACCGGTTCTGCGACACCTGCGGCATCGCGCCGTTCGGCGAGGGCGACGGGCCGCATGGGAAGATGGCGGCGGTCAACCTGCGCTGCCTGCCGGAGTTCGATATCGAGGCGGTGAAGGTCGTCAAGTATGACGGCCGATTGGTTTAGAATCGGGCCGGAAAATGCAGCTCTGGTTGCGCGTGCGGATATGGCACAACGAGACCTTGCCGATTAAATTGTTGCTACCCTTGTCTTTTGGCGGGCAGCGCCTACATCTTCAGCGGAAGCTGATAAACCCCAAAAAGCGATAGGAACGGTGATTTTTACCGAATCATCCGGTTTTTCAGCGGAAATGCTTGACGGGATCGAAAATTCTGGGAATCACCATTTCCGAATAAGAAATGGCGAGATGACACGGCGGTTAGGGAATCATGCCAGAGACGTTTCAGTGGCAGGACTGTCGGAGCTTGCCCGCTTTGCCACGAGTACACTCGTGGTTAAACAGGAATTAAACATCATCCCGTTACGTCAGGGGAAATGATTCGGTGGCGGGTGCGCGGCGCACCCGGACCTTCGAGCGGCATTGGCACCGGGCTCACGCCGGTTGCGACAAGGAAAGCGACGAACTAAATGGCAACCAAAGTCAAAGAAAACGAAGAAGCTGACGTAGAACGCGAAGGCGCTCCGGACGGCCCGCTTCTCGATCTTTCCGATGACGCTGTCAAGAAGATGATCAAGGCCGCCAAGAAGCGCGGCTACGTGACGATGGACGAGCTCAACTCGGTCCTTCCGTCCGAAGAAGTCACCTCCGAACAGATCGAAGACACGATGGCGATGCTGTCCGACATGGGCATCAACGTGATCGAGGACGAGGAAGCCGAAGAGGCAGCCAGCGGCGGTGACGACGAGGGCGGCGACGACGACGGCGACAGCGAAGGTGGCGAACTCGCGCCTTCCAGCGGCACGTCGCTTGCGACCAGCAAGAAGAAAGAGCCGACCGATCGTACCGACGATCCGGTGCGCATGTACCTGCGCGAAATGGGCTCGGTCGAGCTTCTCTCCCGCGAAGGCGAAATCGCGATTGCCAAGCGCATCGAGGCTGGCCGCGAGACGATGATCGCCGGTCTCTGTGAGAGCCCGCTGACCTTCCAGGCGCTGATCATCTGGCGCGACGAACTGAACGAAGGCCAGACGCTGCTGCGCGAGATCATCGATCTCGAAACCACCTATTCCGGGCCTGAGGCCAAGGCTGCACCGCAATTCCAGAGCCCGGAAAAGATCGAGGCCGACCGCAAGGCTGCCGAGGAAAAGGAAAAGACCCGCAAGGTCCGTTCGCCTGCCAACGACGACGACATCACCAATGTCGGCGGCGATGTCATGCCGGCCGAGGAGGAAGAGGAAGACGACGACGAGTCGAACCTTTCGCTCGCCGCCATGGAAGCGGAACTGCGTCCGCAGGTCATGGAAACCCTCGACATCATTGCCGAGACCTACAAGAAGCTGCGCAAGCTGCAGGACCAGCAGGTGGAAGCCCGCCTTGCTGCCACCGGCACGCTTTCGCCTGCCCAGGAGCGCCGCTACAAGGAGCTCAAGGACGAGCTGATCAAGGCGGTCAAGTCGCTGTCGCTCAACCAGAACCGCGTCGACAGCCTGGTCGAGCAGCTCTACGACATCTCCAAGCGCCTGATGCAGAACGAAGGCCGCCTGCTGCGCCTTGCCGAATCCTACGGCGTCAAGCGTGACTCGTTCCTGGAACAGTATTCGGGTGCCGAACTCGACCCGAACTGGATGAAGTCGATCAGCAACCTGGCCGGCAAGGGCTGGAAGGAATTCGCCAAGAGCGAAAACCAGACGATCCGCGACATCCGCCAGGAGATCCAGAACCTTGCGACCGAAACCGGCATCTCGATCGCCGAGTTCCGTCGGATCGTATCCATGGTGCAGAAGGGCGAGCGCGAAGCGCGTATCGCCAAGAAGGAAATGGTCGAAGCGAACCTGCGCCTCGTCATCTCCATTGCCAAGAAATACACCAACCGCGGCCTGCAGTTCCTCGACCTCATTCAGGAAGGCAACATCGGCCTGATGAAGGCGGTCGACAAGTTCGAATACCGCCGCGGTTACAAGTTCTCGACCTACGCCACCTGGTGGATCCGTCAGGCGATCACCCGGTCGATCGCCGACCAGGCCCGTACGATCCGTATTCCGGTGCACATGATCGAGACGATCAACAAGATCGTCCGTACCTCGCGCCAGATGCTGCACGAGATCGGCCGCGAACCGACGCCGGAAGAGCTGGCTGAAAAGCTCGCCATGCCGCTCGAAAAGGTCCGCAAGGTCCTGAAGATCGCCAAGGAGCCGATCTCGCTCGAAACGCCCGTCGGTGACGAAGAAGACTCGCACCTCGGCGATTTCATCGAGGACAAGAACGCACTGCTGCCGATCGACGCCGCCATCCAGGCGAACCTGCGCGAGACGACGACCCGCGTTCTCGCTTCGCTGACGCCGCGCGAAGAGCGCGTTCTGCGCATGCGCTTCGGCATCGGCATGAACACCGACCACACGCTCGAAGAAGTCGGCCAGCAGTTCTCGGTTACCCGCGAACGTATCCGCCAGATCGAGGCGAAGGCGCTGCGCAAGCTCAAGCATCCGAGCCGCTCCAGGAAGCTCAGAAGCTTCCTCGACAGCTAAAGTCGGATACAGGTAAAGATCGAAAGCCGGGCCAAATGCCCGGCTTTTTCGTTTCCGCCTCACCCATGCGATTTATTGTGGGCGCTTTCGCCGGGGAGTATAGTCGCCCCTTCGCAGTAATCTGGGGCACCCCGTCTTGTACGCGGGCGCAATCGCACCGCGGGCGTGAAGCGTGCCCCCGTGGAGGTGTCAGATGACGACGTATGTCATGCTCCTCAACTGGACCGAGCAAGGCGTCAAGAATGTGCGCGATTCCCCGAAGCGGCTCGACCTCGCACGGAATGTGCTCGGCGAGATGGGCGGCTCCTTCAAGCATTTCTTCCTGACCATGGGCGACTACGACATGGTGGCCATCGTCGAAGCGCCTGACGATGCGGTGGCCGCACGCTTCGCGCTCACGCTGGGCATGGCCGGCAACGTGCGCTCGACGACGCTGAAAGCCTTCCCTGAGGCTGCCTATCGCGAACTGATCGCCTCGCTTGGATGAACAGCCGACGTTGCGGCCGTGCGGCAAATGGCGGTCATAACGCCGGATGCCTCGTTCACGGTGCACCGTTTCCCGAGAGGATGCGGGCGGCGCCGCGCATGGCGTTGCGAAAGGCGTCGTCGAAGCTCACGCCGCTCACATGCCAGCGATAGCGCCTGCCGCCCGCGTCCATCTGCCATTGGGCGATCCAGCCGCGGGCGGCATCGGACCAGACGAGCGTGCCGATAAGCGGCATGTCCCCGCCGGTCTGTGCCGCGGGCGAGAAGAGTTGCGCGGGATCCGCGTGCGGCAGGGTACCGAGCGCGGATTTGCGGGCAGTGACGGTCGCTGCATCCGGCAGCACGACCGAGAGCGCCAGTGGCTCTGCCGCTGCCTGAAGCGAATCCGTCATGTAGGGGCTTTCGCTGCCGTCGCGCGCCAGCACGAAGCGGCGCTTCTGGTCCTTGACCGCCAGCCACACGGCGATCCTGGGGCGAGGGGAGAGCCATGGCTTGCGGCCGAGGTCTGCGAGCAGCGGATCGAGCGTTGCCGGCCGATAGCGGCAGCTGAGATCATGCGGGCGGTCATGCGTGCCCTGTTCGTCATGGATCGGGATGCCTTCGAGCCGGTCGCGATAGGAGAAGGCCGAAACGAAGCTGCCGGCCCTGGCCTCCGCTGCAGCAAATCCGGGCGCCTCCGTGATCGCCGGATCGCCGGACACTTTGACGAGCACCTCACGCAGGCATTCGCGAAAGCCGATTTCGCGGTTGGCTTCGCCCGTGCCGGTGACGATCGCGTCACTGCGATAAAGCGCATCGATGTCTGCCGCGCCGGCGCCGCCGCCGGCAAGACAGAGGAGCGCCACGGCGAGTGCCGCGGCCATCGCTCTTTTCCGAGTCAGTTTGCCGCCGGCAGGACGCAACTGAGGTCGCCCTCCTCGCAGCTCAGATAGGTCTTGAAGTCGGCAACGCGCTTCTTCGTGCGGTCGTCGCGGCATTCAAGCGTGATCATCGGCTGGGCCGAGCCACCGGCGACGCCGGAGCTTGCAAAGTCGCATTCGGCGTCACGATAGGCGACCCATGCCCTTTGCGCCGTGACGAGCAGCTTCGTCTTTTCCGCGTCGTCCTTGAGGCGCCCCTGGATTTGCCGGTAGAGTGCGTTCAGTTCGGCGTCGGAAGCCTTTAGCGCCTTGCCGGCGCAGGCATTCATCGTCGCCTGGTCGCTGGCATCGGCGCATTCGTCGGCGCGCGCAGCGCCAGTCGTGGCAAGCAATCCCGCGACCAACAGCAGGGTACGAAGGCGCATCAAGTCTCTCCCTTGCGCCATCCAGGCTTCGGCGCGGTTGCGGATTTGTGCGATCGTAAAACCTCCGGCTTATGAATTTCAATGGTCTGGCAGGGGAGGCGGATCGTTCTCCTTTGAATCAAAAGAGATCCTTAACGTTTACGTTTTATCAATTTCTGGAGCGCCGCTGCCCCCGACGGGCGGCACGTGGTGTTCGAGCATATTTTCCCGAGGCCATATCTTGCCGCGTGCAAGCGGTTGCCCCGGGGAAGCAAGAGGTTCAGCGATGCGTTGCGTATTTGTCGTCGTCCTCCTGTTGCTGGCCGGCTGCGGAACGGTGCCGAGAGACACCCGGAATGCCTGCGCGGTTTTCGAGCAGCGAGATGGCCTTTTCAACAATTGGCGCCGGGAAGCCTATAGCGCCCAGCGTGAGTACGGCGTGCCCGTGCCGATCCTGATGGCGACGATCTATACCGAATCCGGCTTCCGCCATAATGCCCGGCCGCCACGCACCAAGCTTTTCGGCTTCATTCCCTGGACGCGCGCCTCGACCGCCTATGGCTATTCCCAGGCGCTCGACGGCACCTGGGCGCGCTATCAGAGCGAGACAGGCCGCTGGGCGGCGCGGCGTTCGGACTTTGGCGACGCGATCCGCTTTATCGCCTGGTACCACCGCGAAAGCGCCCAGCGAAACGGCATCGCCCTCAACGACGCCTACAGGCTCTACATCGCCTACTATCATGGCCACGCCGGCTATGCCCGCGGCAACTGGAGCGATACGGCCAAGACCGGCGCCAAGCGCGCGGCCGGCATGGCCTCCGCCTACAGCCGGCAGCTTCGAGGTTGCGGCAGCTGAGGCCGCGCCCGGCTGAGCGCTGTCTTTCCGCCTAACCTGCGGCCGCCCGTTCGAGTTCCGCGACATCGATCTTGACCATGCCCATCATCGCCTGCTGGGCGCGGGCCGCACGCGCCGGATCGGGATCGCCGAGATGGCGCATCAGCGCGTCCGGGATGATCTGCCAGGCGAGGCCGAACCGGTCCTTCAGCCAGCCGCAGCGCTGCGGCGTGCCGCCATCAGACAGCCTGTCCCAGTAGTAATCCACCTCCGCCTGGTCGGTGCAGCGCAGGAAGAACGACACGGCCTCGCTGAACTTGAAATGCGGCCCGCCGTTAAGCCCCATGAAGTGCTGACCCTCGAGCTCGAAGGAAGCGGTAAAGGCCCTGCCGTCGGGACCGCGCTTGACGTCGGTGATGCGGGTGTTGCGGAAAATGGCGGTGTAGAAAGCGATTGCGTCCTCCAGTTGATCGTCGAACCAGAGAAACGGCGTGATCTTCTGCATGGGTGTCTCCCGATTTGGATGCTACGCGCGAAGGACGAACGGCGGAGCGCCATTCCGACAAGCACAGCGCTGCGGCCCGAAAGAAAATTCCGTGCCGATGTCGGAACTCTTGCCCGCCCTGCGTCCTATGTTCGTAGAACGAACAGAGGAGACTAAGTCGATGACCTATGTGGATGGCTTTATCGTTGCCGTGCCGAAGGCGAATATCGAGGCCTACAAGGCGATGGCGAAGGCGGCGGGCGTGGTGTGGATGGAGCACGGTGCACTCTCCTACAACGAATGCCTGGCGGACGACGCGCCCTATGGCGAAGTGACGTCCTTTCCCCGTTCGGTCCAGGCCAAGGACGATGAAACCGTGGTTTTCTCCTGGATCACCTACAAGTCGCGCGCCGAACGCGACGCGATCGTTGCCAAGGTCATGGCCGATCCGCGGCTGCAGGGCGATGCCTGGAAGCAGGTGTTCGACGGCAAGCGCATGATCTATGGCGGTTTCGAGACCTTCCTGCAGATGTAGGCACGCCACCGCGGCGGTTTGCGGCAGATCGTCTTGGACCGGGAACGGTCCGGGGATAGAAGCATTGGGCATATCAACCGGTCGCACCGCCAGCCCGGCGGATGCGGCCGACTGCCGGAGGCCTTCATGCCGCAAACGCGCATCACCATCGCCACTCATGGCCAGGGGCTCTATGAATTTGCCGACGAGGCGGCGGCCTTCGTGCGCGCCAACGCGGGAGGCGAGGGGTTGCTCACCGTCTTCGTGCGGCACACCTCCTGTTCGCTTCTCATCCAGGAAAATGCCGACCCGGATGTAAAGCGCGATCTCGACGGCTTTTTCCGCCGCCTCGTGCCGCCGTCCTCCGATCCCTCCATGCGCTGGATCGTGCACACCCAGGAGGGGCCTGACGATATGCCGGCGCATATCAAGGCGGCGCTGACGCCGGTATCGCTCGGCATCCCCGTCGCTGGCGGCCGCATGCTCACCGGCACCTGGCAGGGGCTCTATCTCTTCGAGCACCGCGACCGCCCGCATCGCCGCGAGATCGTCCTGCATCTTTCCGGCTGATCGAACGGCGCGCGATTGAATGGCGGCGGAGCGGTTCTAGATAATGGGGCACGAGTAGAGCCTTGAGAGCCGGCCTTTCATGCCGGGGAGGAGCAGGGATGACCGATGCACAGACGATTGCCAGCCGCTTCATCGAGGCGCTGAACCAGCGGGATTTCGAGGCGCTGGCGCGGCTCGTCAACGAGGACGTCGAGCTCGATTCGCTCACCGGTCAGCGCACCGTCGGCGTCGGCCCCTTGCGCGCCTGGCTGATGAATTATCTGCGCCGCTTCGACGAGCAGTTCGGCGACGTGGTGCTGATGCGTGACGCGTTCGGCCAGCGCGTCGCCGCCGATCTGACGGCGCGCGGCACCTACCGCGAGACGATGGAGGGATTTCCGCCCGCAACGGGCCAGAGCTACTCCATTCCGAGCGTCCTCGTCTTCGAGATCGAGGACGGCGCCATCACCCGCCTCAGCCATTATCGCAACATTCGCGTCTTCGAACGGGCGCTTGCCGGTTAAGCGATAGATCGCCGACGGTTGCGCGCCGCCGGTGCCCTTCCTTTTTGCTTTTTTCACCGCCCGTCGGTCGCCTGACCGTGCTTTGAGCCGGAAATATCGGCGCGAGTCGTCTCTCGCATGCCGATTTTGTCGCCTGATTCGTCGCCTGTCCGGGCCTGGGCGAAAGCCCTTCGCAGCGCTTGCGTTTCGAGAAAAGTCCTTCGAAATATTCGTTTATAAGCAATACCTTATCTAGGTAGATGTGCCTTGGCGCAGGGGCCGATCGTCAGGTTCTGGCAACCTGAACCTCCCATGAACATCGGGTTCCGCTGTCGTTCAGCTTCGCGACCCTATCCTCTGATCAATCGCTTGGGACGGTGATTGCCCTTTGAACCCTTCAAGCCTGGAGAGATCTTATGAAGAACCGCTTTTTTAACGCCGCTGCTGCTGCCGTCATCGGAATGACCGGCCTGCTTGGCGCTGCCTCCACCGCTTCGGCTGACTCGATCGAATTCGGCTTCGGCCCGCGCGGCGGCGTCGACGTGCAGTATCGCGATCACAACGGCGGCTATGGCGACGAGCGCGACTGGGGTCGCGGCCGCGACCGCCACTGGGACCGTGACCGCCGCGGCCGTTGCGCCCCCTGGATGGCCGTCGACAAGGCCCGCGACCGTGGCTTCCGCCGCGCCTATGTTGCCGACGTTTCCTCGCGCCGCGTCGTCGTCGAAGGCCGTCGCGACGGCTACCGCCAGACGATCGTCTTCGCAAACGCCCGCGGCTGCCCGACGATCGGCCGCTGGTAACATCCAAGCAATCTTCCCGCCTCGTCTCCCCCGGCCGGCGGAAGAATGGCCCCTCATGCTACGGCATGGGGGGCTTTTTTGTTTGTCATGCCTCTCGGGTCACGCGGCCTTCTCGTCGTGGCGTGGCAGAGGTTGACCGCTGAGGGGTGGCTAGCATCTGTAGCTTGTCGTTCCCCAATGCGGGACCGCGCGCGTGGCGCACGACACACGGTGAGCCCTTCTCTTGACGATTTCCAGTGTTGCGGCGCGACGTCAGAGGGAATGCGCGGCTCGGTAGGATCGTCGAGGCGGCGTCCCTCTTTCCGGTCTGAGGCCGCGCCAAACTCCGGCCTTATCGAAGGGCGTTGTTGACGCTTCTTGACCGGCTCGACGATCGCGGGCGCCTACCGAGCGACCCTCATCCCTGTCTGCTGACCTGCGGTATCTGACCGACCACCTTGCGGCTTGGCCGCGGGATAGGTCATCCGGTGAAAAGGTGCCGCGCCTTATCCTCAAGACAAACGGAGGCTCACAATCGGAGACGGGAGCGCGGGTGCTGCCGGGTGCTGCTTGCCGACGCAGCCAGCGGTCATCAGGGCAGCGGTCGGCGACAACTGGCCATCGGCCGGTCTGGCCCGCCGAAGAGCGCCTGAGGTCCAGCAATCGTGTCCCCCAAACGAATTTGCCCCTGGCGCCGGTTCCGGAGCCAGGGGCAAGGAAGATGCGAGGGCCCGCGCTTAACGGTGGGCCCTGTTGGACGCTTACTGCTTGATTTCGAAGGTCACGTTGACCGTCACGTTGTAGCTGTTTTCGCCGGTCGCGACCGGAACGCTATCGGCGGCATATTCCTTGGCCATGCCGGCGCGCATCATCGGCACCGGCTCGGGGCGGAAGCCCTGCTCGGAGATGTTGACGATCTTGCCGACCGAGACGCCGGCAGCTTCGGCGAGCACCTTGGCCTTCTCGACGGCATCGGCAACGGCGGCCTTGCGCGCTTCGGTGATTACGGCTTCCGGCTTGTCGTTGGTGAACTGCACGCCGCCGCCCTGGTTGACGCCGAGCGAAACCGACTTGTCGATGACTTCGCCGAGCTTGGCGAGATCGCGAACGCGGACGCTGACGCCGTTCGTCACCTGGTAGCCGATCAGTTCCGGCGCGCGGTTGCTGCCGTCTGTGTTGGTCGGATAGGTGTATTGCGGGTTGAGCATGAAGCCGCTCGTCTGCAGGTCGCGATCGGCAATGCCGCCGTCCTTCAGCGCCTTCAGCACTTCGGCCATGGTCTTGTTGTTGGCGTCCAGCGCTTCACGCGCGGTCTTGCCATCCTTGACGACACTCAGTTGCAGGACTGCCATGTCCGGCGCGGTCGTCGCGCGGCCTTCGCCGGCAACGATGATGGTCGCCTTGTCCTTGTCCGTCTCCTGCGCCTGAGCGGCGGCAACGCCAGCAAAAGCTGCAGCGAAGGCGGCGATCGAAAGCGTGCGGGCAGTGCGTGTGGAAATCATCTTCAATGTCTCTCCGGTTGTTCCGTCCCAAGCGTCTTCTTGGCTATCGATTGTGTGAGCATTGCGGCAATGGCTTGTCCGCAAAAAGGTTTTCCGCTAGAGCCTTGGCCACCCCGCAAACTGCCATTGGTTCGCGGGCCTGGATCAAGACGGTGCCACGCCTCGTTCAGAAGCGCAAAGGCCACCGTAGCACTTAAAGTTGCTGCACCCCGTGTCTTATCCCTGGACCGTTACGGTTTGAGGACAGGAACGGATCCAGAGTGGGCCTGTAGCTCAATGGTTAGAGCCGGCGGCTCATAACCGCTTGGTTGGGGGTTCGAGTCCCTCCGGGCCCACCAAAATTTAACGATTTCAATCAGTTGTGTTCTGGTTAACCAAACAGGTTAGCCAAAATAGTTTGACGCCCTTTATCGGTTTTTCGAAACCACCGGAGCAATGCGGTTCCGCCAAGGATGCGTGTCTATTACGCTATTCTTCTCTCTGTCGTCGCTTCTTGTTCCCAGTCTTCCCTCAGAACCCTATGGAACTGATAGGCGTAAGGTACGTCCTCTTCAGACGGCTCAGGGATCGTGTCATCGCCGCCGGGGGGGCGCCCGTGCGGAAATAGTCCTCAACGGCAAGAAAACCTATTCCGATCTCGTTCAGTTCGACGCTGAAAATGTGCCACGCGACTTCTCCATTCCCCTCGGGGTCGGGAGCCTCATGGTAACGGTAGTTGAGCCACGGAAAGAGCCAATCAAACACGGCACCGGGCGAGAATCCGGCCAAGTAGAAATGGACGGCCGTTTCAGGATCTTCGCCTTCGGGCGAACCGAACGAAAAACAGGCCCTTCTGTAGTTGATGATCTTGTTAATCCACTCATCGATCGTGACGAAGACTTCTTCTTCGTCAGGAACGCGCTGGATAAGCTCCCTGTCCAGCGCCATACGGTTGCGGCGGGAACTCTCGGGGTCAGTGCGGCGGAAACTCTCCAAAAGGAGTTCCTTGGAGTCGGACGTGAGAAGTTGGTACGGAGTGACTTCAAGGCTCCAGCGACCGTTTGCCTCTTCCTTTACTAAGTGACGTTCCACTCTTTCCCAAAGCGTCAATCCACTGTCTGGATTGTGAAGAACGGTTGTGAAGTTGGCGCGGAAAGAGGCAGTCTTTATCGAGCCGGTACTGGTCGCTGATGTCGAGTATCGCGCCTGGTCGGAAGACAAGAAACTGCGGCACCCGTCCTTTAAGGGGGTGAAGAAGCGCGGCGCTAAGACAGTGGTCTATGAGATTAAACGGTTATCCCGTTCACTGCCCACGTAGTCCTGAATATTGAGGGCCTGACAAAATCGTGGAGCGGTTCACCGGGACTTTTCCCATGTAGTGCTCGACAACGTTCTCAATGGCTTTGACGAACCAGGCAGGGCTTAGCGGGCTGACGACCAACTCCTCGATGAGTGTAGGCAGGTCGCAGGGAACGTTGATACCAGGTGGGTTCTTTGTGAGGTCTCCCGTCTGGGGGGCGTCCGAAGGATTGTCCTGCTTGACCGGCATCTCGCTTATATACAGCCTAAGTTCGCTCTCGTGAGAGAAGTTTACTCGCTTCCGGAACGCAGGAACCATGGCATTCCCGTCAGGGAGCATTTCCTTGAAATAGTCTACATATTCGACGCAGCCGAGATACACATCTCCATCCGCCCTGATGGCGCTTTTCAAACGTCCGACCGTAGTGCGTATGGCTATCCCTGCGTCAATCGCTGAGTAGATCTTCCAAAGCGCAGCGGACTCATGGGGGTTCAGGTGCCAGCAATTTATGTAGGAAGTCAGGGCGATCACGTTGGCGATCATCTCTAGGTTTTCGGGTGAGTAAATTCGCCTGATGTTATCGCGAAAGCCCTGGCTTTCTGCGGCGCCAGAGCGTTTGAGAAATTCGTCGCCGATGGCCTGGATGAGAGCTGGATCCGACGAGACCCGCGCGCGCGCCTGGATCTGCGCGCTCGTGTAGTGCCCTTCAAAGGGATCGTCTCGCTGCAAAAGCTTCAACTGACAGAAATACAGGCTCGACGTAGTGAGAAGCGACAGCAGCTTCTCGACAGACATGAAGCGCCAAACAATTTGGTCGTCGCTCGGCGCCCGAACGATTGCCGGGTGCTCAGTTACAATTGGCATCGGCTTCTCCCGGATCTACTTGCTCACTAAATTGCCCTGAACTAGTATCGATTTGCGCATGTGAGCATAAGGGTGACGCCTGGCGCAATCTGAAACAGTCGCCCAGCTTAGAACCCAGCGTCGGAATGGTCCGATTAGGCTGATGAGCACCTTTCCAAATAGAAGGAGAGATATGCCATGAGCAACGATGGTATGGTCACCCGTGTTGGGTTTGCAGATCCGGATTGGCGCGTGGGATTAACGTGTCACGTCGAAATTGATGTGAAGGGGGAAAAGGAACCTGCAGTCTTAAAAGAGGCGGCGCGTGTGCTTCGGGATCTAGCCGGCAAGTTAGAGGCCGACAGCCTCGAAACAGGTTTCCACAAACTTACCGCGCTCGATGGAACTGAATGGGGCGAGGTTTACCTCGATCACTACGCGGAGACAATCTAGCAATCAGACGATGGGCCCGGTTACCGCCGGGCCCTTTTTTTACATGGCGTGAGACGCGGGCGGGAAAAATATTACGAAACGAGGTTCCTACGGTCTGTCCCACAATCCGGCAAGAGGCTGATTTCGTGCGCTTAATTTGCCCCGGCATGGGGCATGAGCCCAAAAGGTTGGCGGGAGGGCATGCGGGGCGGCCTTGGCATTGACGTTCTTCTAGCAGTTGAGCAAGGTGGCGTTTCAACCGAGCGCAACCAAGGAAACATGGGACGGATGCCCACCCTCAGCAACGAAGCCGAAGAAATCCACCGGATGTGTGAGACCTTCAACCAAATACACACGGGGGGATCAACTTCGAGTGTTTTGGCTGGCCTCATTGGGGTGGACCCGGAGTCGCCCGAGTATTTTTCCTTCATTTCAGCAATTCGCCTGCGCTTCAGGCGATTTCTTGAGGTGGCGCAAAATGCGATCGCAAATGAACGTCACCGAGGCCATCTGGAGGCGGCCGTAGCGCAATTGCAATCTTTCACTGATCAGCGCTTCTGGCAGTCCCATTGGCATGAGGCGAAAAAGCATGCGTTTCAGGACAAGCACCTTCTGACGATCGACATGGCTGGTGGAAGCCTTGCCAACGTCGCTCCGGTCGTGGTCTTGAGTGATGAAGAGCGCCGAGAGCATATCCAAAATCTCAACCTGGCCTTGAGCGCAGTTGAGGGTTCCGCCGACTATGCTGCTCAATTGGTGGCCCAAGCCATTCGAACCTCGATCAAAATGATAGAGTTGTTTGATGTCTACGGCTCGGCAGCGATCGGGGAAAAACTCTTCGAAACGCATGCAATCATTAAGCAGGCCGCAACCATCGCGCCGAAGGAGCGTAAATCGTCGTATGGAAGGGCGGCGGCAATCGTCGGCGTTGTGCTTGCTGGTGTTATCGCCGCGGATGACGCTTTCTCCGCAGTAGAGAATTTCTACACGAGAGCCAAAACAGCGGTCGAGATGTTGATGCTCGCCAGCCCGCCCGCTCAGAAGCTGCTTCCGTCTCCTACTGCGGACAAAGAGGCTGATAACGATGATACACCGAGCGGTGAAGGTGATGAGCAACTGAGGCTCTAACCCAAGAATGCTTTGCGTCTCGGGATATCGGGGTTCACGCTACGAAACGTCGGATCGAGAAGCGGGGGGATGACGTGAGACGGTCCCGCGCTACCAATTAAGTCGGTGCCAGCAGGGGCGCCATTTCTGAGATTGGCCGGAGGGCATCTGCCCTCCGGCGTTTGGCTAGCCGGTCACGCGTGGTCGCAGCCCTGAGGCTGCGACGGCGGAGCTGATTGGCGTCGTTCCCGCCCGGCAATCCACAGGGATCCATGAAGGCGCGAATGGTTTTTGCCGTGCCTTAGGGGAGAAGACCGCTGAGAGCGTTTTCCTTATAAGCAAAGTTGTCCTCGACAACTGCGTATAAGTTCGTGATCACATTTAGATCAGGTGCTTTCGCTATTCTAATGTAATCTTCATTCGATCTGATTTTATATACCTCGAACTCAAATTTGTTCGCCCAAGACCATTCGTCTTCATCATGATAGTGACGATACCTAGAAGATTTAACAACATACCTCGCGCCGTTTAGAAGCGTTTCGTAGGCTCTATCGACTTCCGTCCACGGATCTGTATCGTAGGAACTGGATAAATCCCAGGATGCTTCCTGCTTCGACGTGAGCTCAATTAGCTTTGTAATTGCTCTCACCCAGTCATTCGTGTTGTAGGCCATTATTTCGCCTCCTGCTCTTTCAGGTACGCCGTTATTTCTTCAGAGATCTCGTTGATAGTTCTGAATAAGTCCCAGTAAACCGTTGCATCGTTGGCAAAGGAAGCCTTTCTACCGGGGTCGTTGAGCCACTCGATGAGGCTCGCCCTTTCTTTTTTTGCACGCTCTATCAGCGAATGCATTCTATGTCCCGGGATTCGCTCTATCTCTCCAAGGGAAACGGGTATTTGTGAAATAAACCGTTCGGGCCTTAACTCCAACGCGCTTTTACTGGCAGTCTTGGCCATTGCCGTCGTAATCGCCGTCAAACTACTTTTTATTTCTGGAAACCTAGTTCTTGCGAAATACTTTCTAGATAGCGACCCGACCTCGTATGCGGCATACGCTGAAAAAAGCACTCCCAAGTAACTCAAGAGTGTCCCGATGACGGACCACACATCTGTTTTCGTCATCTGATTGCCGCCCGGGAAAATCGGCAACTCCCACCACAATGCACCTATGGTGATAGCTAAGGGGATTAGTACCCCGCCAAATACTACCTTCTTCACCGTTCCTCTCCAAACCTGAACCGATTTGTCAGCGATAAAACCAGTAGTTTAAGAAAGGCAGAAGAAACCGCTCCGTTCAGTTGAACTTTCTAGGGCCTTGAACGAATTTTTGTATCGGATTTGATGGTCCTCCGCGACCATTTGATAAGTTCGCCAAAATCCGAGAACAATCATTGAACTGCGTTGGCTAACCTTTCCGGTAACCAATTGATTCTGCTCGACCTTCGTGGGCCCTCCAGGCCCACCACTCAAAAAATCCAGCTTGCCATGTACATCCAGCTTGCCAGTTCGCCCGAAACGGGCAAGCTCGGCTGCTTGATCGCGGCTTTGCGGGTGGGGGAGTGTTCCAGTGCCGACAGCGCCATGGCGTCCCATTGGGTAAGGATATGATCGGCGTCGTAGCGCCTGACATTGGCTTCGGCGTTGGCGGAAAGGCGGGCGCGGAGGGGCTCGTCGGCCATCAGGTTGGAGAGGGCGGTCGCCAGGGCGTCGATGTTGCCGTTTTCGACGAGGATGCCGTCTTCGCCTTGGGCGATCATGTCGGTCGGGCCCCAATTGCAGGCGAAGGAAACGACGGGGAGGCCTGCGGCCATGGCTTCGAGCAGGGCGATGCCCCAGCCTTCGTAGCGGGACGACAGGACGAAGAGATCGGCGGTTTCGACCCAGAGGCCGGGTTTCGGCGTGACGCCCGGCATTTCCACTCGCTCAGCAAGGCCAAGCGCGTCGCGCTGGGCCTCCAGCGCTTTTCTCGCTTCGCCTTCGCCCCAGATGACGAGCTTCCATTCGGGGTGGTCGGCGGCCACCTTGGCGAAGGCCTCGAGCAGCAGATCGAAGCCTTTTTGCTCTGTCAGCCGGCCGACGGCGGTGAGCACATTGTTGCCGCGCTTCTTTTGCCAGCCCGTGGGCAGGTTGATGGCATTGGCGATCACCCGCCCGTGGCGGCGAACATCCGGCGGGAAATAGTCGAGGGCCCCCTTGGTCATGGTCACCAGCGCAAAGGCGCGCGGGTAGAGGCGAAGCTGCAGCCATTTCCAGAAGGGGCCGAAGGGCTGCACGGCCGGGTTGTTACGCTCGGACACGATCACCGGAAGCCTGAGGCCCCGTGTTGCAAGAAGCGTCAACACGTTCGTGCGCGTCAGGAAGCTCAGGACGAAGTCGGGACGAGTGCGGCTGATGGTCGAGCGCAGCCGGGAGAGCCTTCGTGCCACCAGCCAGGCGGCGCGCAGCTTGCCGGCCTTCTGGGCCGGCACGTCGAGCCGCTCGATGGCGACGCGTGGATCGAGCCGGTAATAGGGGGCGGAGGTTGGCGCTTCGAGCGTGATCACCGTGACAGCGCAGCCGAGGCGGGCCCAGTGGCTGGCAACGAGGCTGACGACGTGCTCGGTGCCGCCAGCGCCGAGTGCGGAAACGATGATGGTTATGCGCGCGCCAGCGATGCCGGCGGCTCCGACGATGTCGGTACCCGTGCCCTGATGCAATTTGGATTGCCCCTCGCTCTCCCCTTTTTATTATTAACAACTCCTTAAATTCGCGCAATGGGACTTTCGCAGTGTGGTAAACACGCAGGCGCGAAGCGATCGCGGCTTCCTGGCCGTCGGGGTCAGGGGGCGGACCTTGAAAAGTTCTCAACCCGTGGGACGATTGCGGGCGCCGAGCGTCTGCGGCGCGCGCAGGAGAAGGGGGAGGTCTCGGGCAATGCCGGTCGGCGATGCGCTTGGGGCGGAGGGCCACAAAAAAATGCCCGCGGGAGGCGGGCAGTTTTGGAGTGGGCGCATACGCTCAAACATGTTGCGCCTCGCTCCAAGGTGGCCATCAGAGGTCAAGGATCTGTAAATGCGCGATAGCTAAAAATGGGAGTGAGGGAAATCCTTCGTTCCGGCGCGCCGGCCGTGCTGCGGATTTCGGTGACGAGCCGGCGGCGAGTCGATTTTTTTTGTCAGGGGGTATCAGCCGTGGCGTCAGCCGGAGATTGCCACCGGGCGTGGTGGTGCGGAAGCGGCGGAGACGGATCGCCGTTCGCCGATGGCGCGATGCGGCCGCCTCGGCAAGCCTTTGCTTTTCCGAAATTGTTTCGCTGATAGCCCACGCCGATGCTGTGCGCTTGTTGTCCGTGAGGCACCGACGTCCGTCAGCGCATGGCGAAAGTGGCCGGCACAACCATGGCGGAAAACGCCGCGAAAGGAATTTTTAATTTAAGCAATGAATAATGAAGGAGGGGGTTGAAGATCGCCGCCGTTTCGCCCTATGGAAGCCCCGGGCGGCTGGACCGCTATTCGAAAGGACGTTTATGCGAATCAAATCCGCATGTGCCGGCGCAAGCCGCACCGCCGTTTCGGGTTTCAAGTTTCTCGTACCGACAACATCAGTTCTCAGCCTCCTGCTTCTGTCCGCCGGCTGCTCGTCGACGGTCATCAGCGAAACGCCGCTGTTTGCTTCGGGCCATTCGAGCGCCTATGCCAGCCCGGCGATCAAGGTTCGCAAGGAAGCGAAGGATCTGAAAGTCGCCGAGGCGGACGAGGATATCGTCGAGCCGGCGCCGACGCGCAGACGCACGACCGCCTATCTCGGCCGCGCGCCCTATATCTGCTCGCCGAGCGGCTTCGGGCGCACGTCGCACTGCTTCCTGAGAGCATCGCTCTAACGGCCTTTCGCGTTCGGCAAGCCGGGCGCAACCGATCATGGACACTGCGGCGGTCGACAGCCGTAGCGGCCGGCCTTTTCGCCATCCGGGCATGATGCCCACGGCCTCGCGGTCGCACAGGTTTCCAGCGCGCAGCAAGCCATGTCTGATTTCATGCGGTGCGACATGTGGCCCGCCGGAGAATATCGTTGCCTATTGCATTACCAAGATCGGTCCTCGGCGCTGGCGCGCTGGTGCTTCTGGCGGTTGCCGGAGCGACGCCGGCCTGCGCGCAGGATGCCATCGACGGTATCGACCGAACGATGACGACCGCCGCCATCACGCCTGAGGCAAGAGGTCGGGAAGCGCGCACGGTGGAAATCGGTGTCTACGATCCGCATGACGCGGTCGCAGACAGCGACGCGCTGACGCTCGAGCATGTCTTCGTCTACTGGCAGAAACCGGATCGGGCGCAGCTGAAGCGAAAATTCGCGAACGCGGCACGACAGGGTCGGGCGCTGATGCTGTCGGTCGAGCCCTATACCCACGCCGCCGACTGGCGCGCCGGTGGCAACCGGCTGTTTGCCGATATCGGCAAGGGCCGCTTCGATCGCGAGATCACCGACATTTGCACGCGCGCCGCCGATTTCGGCGGACAGGTCTACATTCGCTGGGGCCATGAGATGGAAGAGCCCGGCGAGCGCTATCCCTGGGCGCGCCGCGACAGCGAAGGCTACAAGGCGGCGTTCCGCTATTTCGTGCGCAAGTGCCGGGAACTGGCGCCGGCTGCACGCTATGTCTGGTCGCCGAAGGGCCATCGCAATCTCGCGGCCTACTATCCGGGCGACGATGTCGTCGATGCGATCGGCATCCCGGTCTGGGGCCTGCAGAAAATGGATGTCGATTACTGGGGGCGCGAACGGCGTTTCGTCGAAGCGCTCAAGGAAAAGTACCAGCGCGTTTCGCGTTACGGCAAGCCCGTGATCGTCGCCGAACTCGGGGTCTCCGGCTCGGCCGACTACAGGCGCGCATGGTATGCCGAAATCCTGGATCAGCAGACCTACCGCCAGGCCTTCCCGCTTCTGACAACCGTCGTCTTCTTCAACGACAAGGAGCCGTACAAGTGGCCGCTCGGTTACGGCGCGCCGGACTGGCGGCTCGACAAGGCGGCGCTCAAGGCGCTTGCCGACCGCGGACCGAAAGAAGCGGCCGAGCTCGCAGACTGATCGCCGCGCGCGACTTTAAATCTTGCTGATTGCAGCAGAGGCGTCTTCGGTCGGGGCGACGCGCCGATCGTCCTTCGGCGCATCGTGAAAGCTTCAAACTCCGCGCCCTTGATTGTGCCGGACCACGCTTGTGGTTCCGGAACATCCTGGTCGCCGGATCAGGCCAGCAACAGGCCCGATTCCCGGGCGGCGGCAGCAAAGCAGCGGCTCGCCCGGTCCGTACTCGTCAATCCATCCAGCGCATCCAGGCAACGCCTCAGGGCTGCGCGATATTCCCGTCCACGACGGCCCGGCCATTGCCGGAGCAGTTCCACGGCCTCGAACACCGTTCTGACCACAGTCTGCCGTCTTGCCGATAGTTTCAGGGGGATGGGAGTGGGAAAGAGTTTCTCGCTCATTGCATTCCTCGTTCACAGTCTTTTCGAGCGAGAGGGCAACGCAAGAGCGACGGGATGGTTCCACGTTGCCGGTCGATTTTTGTCCGTGCTGACGGCAGCCGACTTCTCTTCGGCTTTGCGAGCGGGATCTTTTCGTGGGCGCATCTTCGTCGATGGCGAACGAAGGGACGTGCGGCAGGGACGCGCCGTGGAGTTCGGACCGGTGTTGAAAGGTTTCGAAGATCCAGGCCGGGGCAGGTTGTGGCCGCCTACCGAGAACACTGAGGCGCAAGCGGGATCAGAGTTCCAGCGCAGCCTTAAGGTCGGTCGATTTCAGAACACGCAGGTCGAGGTCGGCTTCGATATGGTCGATGTGGTGGACCATCAGCCGTGCGGCTGCGTCGATGTCGCCGCGCTCGATGGCGTTGACGATTTCGTCGTGTTCGCTGTGGCCGCAGCTCGAAACGGTCGATTGTCCGTAGAGTGCAATGACCAGCGAGGAGCGGGCGACGAGTTCGTCCATGAAGCGGCGCAGGATCGCGTTACCGGAGAGGTCGGCAAGCGCCAGGTGGAAATCGCCCGATGCCTTGATCTCCGCACGACGGGCCGATTGGCCGCGCTGTTCGGTCAGTTGCCGCTCGGCTGCCAGCATGCGTCTGAGTTCTGACACCTCCGCCTTGCCGATCCGGGCGGCGGCGGCGCGCACGACACCGGGCTCGATCAGCCGGCGGGTCGCAAAGATCTGGCGCGCCTCGTCGATGGACGGGTGGGCGACGAAAGCACCGCGGTTCTTCTCGACGTTGACGAGTCCTTCATAGGACAAAGCCTGCAGAGCGGCGCGCACCAGTGTGCGGCTGACATTGAAGAGTTCGCCGACGTCGCTTTCCGAAAGCTTGGTGCCAGGCGCAAGCCGCCGCTCGACGATCGCATCGCGCAACGTATCGCGGATATGCTGACTGCCGATGTCGGTGGCCAGTTCGGCCTGATGGGGCGTGGTGGTCAAGGACATGAATCGATCCGCGAAGCAACGCGCTATCTTATCGTCGGACGAGGCGAAGGGAAACGACAATCTGACGCGCAAAGGTTGCGTGGGATTGCGCATGATCCTCAGGTCGGGCGAGGCTACTTGTCGAGTTCCGGATAGACCCGGTCGAGGAAGCCGGGCCGCAGTTTCTCGCCGACCAGGCAGTCGGGGGCCGGGAAGGCATCGACATAGCGTATCGTCGGCGGCGGTTGCAGACCGCTGACTTCGAGCACCAGTTTCTGGCGGATCGCGATGGAGAAATCTTCGGGCTCGTGCACCGGCAGCACGAAGGAGCCGGGGCCGCCGATGACACATTCGGCATAATACTGGTCGAGCGGGCCGGTGGAAACCGACGGGCGGATGAGGATCGCGAGCCCGTTGATGGTGATGCCGCGCGCGATCGCGGTCTCGCGGGCCGGAAGCACCGGCGGGCCGATGTTGTTGGGCCCGTCGCCGGAGATGTCGATGACCCGCCGCACGCCGCTGTACGCGTTGGAATCGATCAGTGCGGTGCCGTAGGTAATGGCGTTGGAGATCGAGGTGCCGCGCCGCGTGCCGACCGGGCGCTGCTCGATCAGCTTGGCGAAGGCATCCGCGTCGGCGGCGGTGTCGATCACCCGCCAGGCGACGACGGAGGATTCGTTCACCGTTCCAGCCCATTCGAAATAACCGATCGCGATGCGGCCGAGCTGACCGCTTTCGACGGCATCGAGAAAGTCGCGGTGCCGCAACGCCTCGACATAGCCGGCCCGCTGGATGCGGGCCTCGTCGAGATCCATCGAGCCGGACATGTCG
The DNA here is from genome assembly GCF_050435225.1 of Ensifer sp. LBL. Taxonomy (NCBI): domain Bacteria; kingdom Pseudomonadati; phylum Pseudomonadota; class Alphaproteobacteria; order Hyphomicrobiales; family Rhizobiaceae; genus Ensifer; species Ensifer sp. LBL. Next base: position 375,292 of record NZ_JBNDJY010000004.1, read on the forward strand.
ACCGCCAGGATCAGTTCGACGTCGACATTCGTCGCCTCGGCGGTCGATGGGCTCGGGCCACCACTCAATGAAAGGAGTAACGCCAACACGCTCAACATCGCTTCAACCAGTCATTGCGCGCGGTCAGATTAGAAGACTGTAACACAAGATTGGATTTCGGCGACCGTTTGGGTGTAGTTGGCCTTCACTAAAGAGTGATTTTGCCGGGTCATGCATGAGCCCGGATGCCGACCGGGAAAGGCGGGATGCAGCAGCGAAGCGAAAATACCGAGCGATTTCAGATCGATCGATTGCAGCAGGCAGCGTTCGGCTATTTCCTCGAACAATCCGATCCGGTCACCGGGCTGATCGCCGACACCGCGTTGCCGGGCGCGCCGGCGAGTATCGCCGCGACCGGCTTCGGCCTTTCCTGCTACCCGATCGGCGTCGAGCGCGGCTGGCTTTCGCGCGGCGATGCGGCGCGGCGCGTGGTGGCGACCCTGCGCTTCCTTGCCCAAAGCCCGCAGTCCCGCCACCGGCAGGCGACCGGCTATCGCGGCTTCTACTACCACTTCCTCGACATGCGGACCGGCGAGCGCGCCTGGCAGAGCTAGCTTTCAACGGTCGATACGGCGCTGTTGATCGCCGGCGTCCTGACCGCTTCCGCCTATTTCTGTCGGAACGACGCGGTCGAAGGCGAGATCCGTGCGCTTGCTGACCGGCTCTATGCTCGGGTCGATTGGCGCTGGGCGCTCAATCGCGGCGATACGCTGACGATGGGCTGGCGGCCGCCGGGGCGGTTTTTGAAACATCGCTGGCGGGGCTATAGCGAAGCGTTGCTGCTCTATATGCTGGCACTCGGCGCGCCCGAGCATGCGATCGAACCGGAGCATTATGCGGCCTATGCCGAGGGCCATGACTGGATCCCCGTCGAGGGCCGGCCGCACCTGCATGCGGCGCCGCTCTTCATCCATCTCTTCCCGCAGGCCTGGCTCGATCTGCGTGGGCTGGCCGACCGGCCGATGCGGGAGCGGGGAACGGACTATTTCGAAAATACCCGGCGCGCCATCCAGTTGCAGCGGGACCATGCGCGCTCCAATCCCGGACGCTTTGCCGGATATGGTGAACACCTGTGGGGCCTCAGCGCCTGCCATGCGCCGCGCGGCCGGCTGCGGCTTCGCGATGGGCGCCAGCAGCGGCTTTTCGGCTATGTGAACCGCGGCGCGCCCTACGGCCCTGATGACGGCACGCTCGTGCCCTGGGCGCCGCTTGCCTGCCTGCCGTTCGAGCCTGAGGCGGCGCAGGCCTCCCTCGTGCATATGGCGAAGAGTTATCCGGGGCTTCTGAACGAGGGGCGCTTTCCCGGCGGCTTCAACCCAAGCCTCGGTGGCGGCGGGCCGGAGGGCTGGATCGATGCGCGGGTCGTCGGTCTTGACCAGGGCCTCGTTGTCATGATGATCGAGAACTGGCGAAGCGGCCTTGTCTGGACGCTGATGCGCGGCATACCGGCGATCCGCCTTGGTCTTCAACGAGCGGGCTTCGACGGTGGCTGGCTGCGGCAGGGGGAGGGTGCGCGTGGCAATCCGCCCGCATCCAGCGCCAAGGGATGAGAATGGGCGAAGGAGACGGCATGCGCTTGAACGACCACCGGCCGACAGCGGCGATCGCGGACGCATTTGCGCCGCAGGCGCTGGCCGTCGCCGACCGTCTGCGTGCCCAGTTTCCGGAGGCTGCCGTCTCGTTCGGGCCGGCGGCCAGCGAATTCAGCGCGCCGGGCGACTTCTGGGCTGCGGGCAGCGCTGGCCTTGAGGCGGGGCTCGCCTATCAGGATTTCTTCGGGGTCGGCATGACCGACCGGATCCGCGCGGCGCATCTGATCGCCTTCTATAGCCGTCAGCTGAGCGTGGTCCTCGGCGCGTTCCATCTCGGCGCCGGGCTGCAGCCGGAGGTCGCCGGCATTCGTTTCGAGGATTGGGCGCGGCTTCACCGTGGTGCCGAAGTCACGGGCAAACGCTATCATTTTCGCTTCCAGCCGCCGGCGATGGGGCGCAAGGGTGGAGAGGAGGGCGTCAGCGCTTTTGAACAGGGCTTCGTCGCTCATCTGGCACCCGTCATTGCAGTCCTGAAGGCACGGACAGGCCTCTCGAGCGGGGCGCAGTGGCGGCTCGCGGCGGATGCCCTGGCCGGCGCGTTCCTCGAAATCGGCCGCGCGATCGGGGATGAGGCGCGCGGCATGGCCGAGGCGCTGGCGATCGTCAAGCGGCCCGGCTCGCGGCTCTATTCTGATGAGCTTTGCTATGAGCAGATTGCGGCTGTCGATCCGGCAAGTGGTGAACACATTTCACGCCAGTATCGGATCCGCTGCGGCTGCTGTCTCTATTTCAAGACGGAGGGCGGAAGCTTCTGCGACACCTGCGTCCTGCTGGAGCCGGAAGATCGCCGTGCGCGGCTGGCGGCGCATCTCATGCAAAACGGCGGGGCCTGAACCCCGCCGTCGCCTTGCTGACGATCCGTGATCGGCGACCACTATGCCTTGACGAAGCGCTCGTTGATGAAGCCGGAGACGACGCCGAGCACGATCCAGAAGGCGAGCGTAGTGGCGAGTGCGGCCACCGCAAACTCTGCGCCGAGCACGGCCGGAACGTTGCTGGTGATGTCGAGCGGCTGCGGCGCACCGTAGACATGGGGCGCTGCGATCAGCACGAGGCCCGCGACCTTGGAGACGATCTCCTCGCGCAGGACGACGAGATAAAGGCCGACGGCCGAAAGCGCGACCGTTGCCAGCCACCAGGTCTGGCGGTCACCCAGTTCGGCGGCCGGAAAGCCAGGCAGTTCCGGCGGCAGGCCGATCGCCGGCAGCATGTGCACGGCAAGCCAGCCGCAGGCGCCCCAGAGCGCGCCGTTCCTGAGCGTGATCGGATAGCCGATCACCAGGCTGACGCCGGCGAGCAGCAGGCCGAAGCCGGAACCGGTGACGAGGTTCGCGATCAGCGTGCCGGAGAAGCGGCTCATGCCGAACATGATGCCGCCTTCCTCGTGCTCGCCCTCATGGGCATAGGCGGGTGTGATCGGCGACAATGCGTCGAGCAAGGCGCTAAGCGGCGACACGGCCTTGAGCGACGAATGCTGGTCGTGGTTTTCCGCGGCAGGCTGTGCCGCACCCGGCTGGGCGGCGGGCTGTTCGGTGGGGGCCGGAGCCTCGCCTTCGAATTCCTCTGCATGCAGGATCAGCGGCGTGACGCGCAATTCCTGGGCGCCGGTCATGAAGACACCGGCAATCAATCCAGCCACGATCGCGGCCAGAAGCGTTCTGACAATCATCTTGAAATCCCTCGATAACGACAAAAGCCACGCGCTGCGGCGTGGTCCTTGAGCCTTCCCATTTTGCCTGTGCTGCGGATGGCGTTCGCACGCCGGAAAAACCGGGATGCACACAAGCCGACATCCGGCTCGGGCCGGATGTGTTCAGGTCCGCAGATTGTTCGATGCGGAACGTTGTTGACGTTCCGAGGCATCGGTCAGTGGCAGGGGAAGCCGTAGGAGTGGCGGGTGTCGTGCGCCGTGTCGTGCAGCACGGCCGAGTTGGCAAGGCCGGCGCCGAAGACGAGGAATGCGCCGATGAAGAGCGCGATGACGCCAGCGGTCAGACGATCGCTGAGGGAGAGCGGGGTGCTCGAAATGGTAGACGTAGCCATGACAACCTCCGTGATGGCATCGGGAAATTCCCGGTTGGGCCCTATGCCCGCATCGAGTGGCAGGTTTCCTGGCTCACGGCGTTGGGCTCGATGCCCTCGGTCTGCCTCGCCTTCCCAGTTCGGCCGCCCTCTCGCGGCCTTTCCAGTGGCTTCTTCCGGATCGCTCCGGAATGGCAGATCGACGTCGCTCTACAGTCGCGGGGTCGGCCGTGATTTGAATGCCCAGAGTGGGTCCATCCGTCACGTTCCCGTTTACTCCCGAAACGCGTTCGCGTCCCGGGAACCAATCGATCCCAGATGATTAGGATTCTGTCATGGAGTTGTCAATTGAGCCTGCGCCGCCGCGCGGTCCATCCGCGACAAAATCCTTGATGGTCATGCGCTTGTAGGCCTCGACGATCTGGTCGCCCTCGGCCCGATCGACCGAGACCGCAAGCCGCATGGTGCAGTCGCCGAGATGCATGATCAGGAAGGCGGCGCTGTCGATTTCCTCGCGCGGCGTCGCCGGCACAAGCCGGGCCCAGACATCGGCCAGCAGCTTTCCGCCGGCGCGGCTTTGCGCAAGGTCGATTTCGCGCAGCGCCTTGTCGGCCTGCATCGCCGACCAGATGTCGCGCATGACCGGCTCGGCGAGGAACATCTCGTAATAGATGTCAAACAAAAGCGAGAAGGCGTCGCGCAACTCGGCGATCGAGGTCACCTTGGCCAGTTCGGCCGCGATGCACTCGTTGCAGACCGCATTGTAGCGCTCGGCGAGCGTGCGCACGATTGCCGCCTTGTCGGGGAAGTACTGGTATAGCGAGCCGATCGAAATCCCAGCCTTTTCAGCGACTTCGCTCATGCGCATGGCGTCGCTGCCCTTTTCCTGGATGAGCGCCGTCGCGCAGGCAAGGATCTGCTCGACGCGCTCGCGACTGCGCTTCTGGCTCGGTGTCCGGCGCAGCGCAGGCTCGTCGTCGGCGGGAAGCGTGGCGGGGCTTGCATCTGAAATCATGAGTAATGCTCACATTTTGACTTGACTCCTAAAATACGAGGATTTATCACATTTGCAAATGTGAGAGATACTCATGTTTGTTGGTGGAACCTCAGGAGGAAACGATGTCTCAGAAAATCACATTGGTTTTGGGCGGTACCGGCAAGACGGGGCGGCGGGTGGCCGAGCGCCTTCGGGAGCGGGGCGTCGCGGTGCGCATCGGTGCCCGTTCGGCGTCGCCTTCCTTCGACTGGACGGAAGAGACGACCTGGGCGCCGGTCCTTGAAAACGTCGATCGCATCTATGTCTGCTTCCAGCCGGATCTGGCGGTGCCGGGCTCCGTCGAGGTGATCGCCAAGTTCTCGAGCCTTGCCGTCAGCGCCGGCGTCAAGCGGCTGGTGCTGCTGTCGGGGCGTGGCGAGGACGAGGCGGAAGCGGCAGAGCGCGCGCTGCAGGCCTCCGGCGCCGACTGGACGGTCATCCGGGGCAGCTGGTTCTTCGAAAACTTCGACGAAGGCTTCCTCGCCGAGGGTGTCTTGAGCGGTTCCGTCTTCCTGCCCGTGGACACGGTGACCGAGCCGTTCGTCAGCTGCGACGATATTGCCGACGTCGCTGTCGAAGCGCTTCTCGACGACCGCCATATCGGCAAGGTCTATTCGCTGACCGGCCCGCGGCTGATGACCTTTGCCGACGCCGTGGCCGAAATCGCCGCGGCTGCCAACCGTCCGATCTCCTATCAGGCGATCCCGATTGCCGACTTCGCGGCACATTTGCAGGCCGACGGTGTGCCTGATGACTATGTCGAACTCATCCGCTATCTCTTCACCTCGGTGCTCGACGGGCGCAATTCAAACCTGACGTCCGATGTCGAGCATGTGCTTGGGCGGCGTCCGCGTGACTTTGCAGCCTACGCTCGGGAAACCGCAGCAACCGGTGTATGGAGTCTTGCCGCATGATCCCCCTGATCCCCGCTCTGGCGTTTGCCGCCGCGATCGGCTCCGGCCTGATGGCCGGACTGTTCTTCATCTTCTCGGTCTGCATCATGCAGGCCCTGTCGCGGCTGCCGCCGGAGCAGGGGATCGCTGCGATGAATGCGATCAATGTCGTGATCCAGAACCCGATCTTCCTCAGCGCCTTCATGGGCACGGCGCTGCTCGCCCTGGCGCTCATCGTCGTCGCCTTCCTCTCGGGCGGCGAGGGCCGGTGGTGGCTTGCCGCCGGCGGTGTCGCCTATGTCGTCGGCGTGCTGCTGGTGACCATCGTCTTCAACGTGCCGATGAACGATGCGCTCGCCGCCGCAGCGCCCGGCCAGGCGGCGACCGATCTCTGGCGTGAGCGCTATCTGACCGACTGGGTCTGGTGGAACCACGTGCGCAGCTTCGCGTCGATCGGCGCGCTGGCGTTCTTCATTCTCGGTTTCGCCCGTGCCTGACGAAAAGCGCCGGCAAGTGGATCCTTGCCGGCGCCTGCGCGCGTCCTGACCTCTGAACCCATCCCGCCGTCAGGGCTTGGGAATACGCGCGTCGTATTGCGCTTCAAGATCGGCAAACTTGCTCCAGAAGGCCGCCGGCTTTTCGCCTTCCAGCAGCGCGCGCAGAATGTCGAGATGCACGTGCCAGCCGGCGGAGAAGCTGGTCATGATGGCGCGGTCGGCGATGCGCTTGTGGGTGACGACGAGCAGCACCTTGTCGCCGCGGGGGCTGAGTTCGAAACGGACCTCCGAGGGCGTGCCGGTCTCTTCGTTCCAGGTGTAGGCCAGCAGCCGAGGCGGCTCCCAGGCGAGCACGTGACCGTAATTGCGCACCTCGCCGGCGTGCTCGGCATATTTCTGCGGTGGCCGGTCGTCTTCCGCTGTCAGTTCCGAGTGGCGGAAGACGTGCTCGACCTCGGCCCCTTCCTTCGACCCGATCGTTCCGGACGCCATCCAGAGGCGGCGCTTGCTCTCCTCCGTCAGATAGGACCAGACCCGCTCGATCGGGCCGGGAAGCAGGCGCTCGATGCGCACCGCGTCCGGTGCGACGACACGGCCGTAATCGGCGCCGGCAAAGGCTGTGGCAGACGAAGTCATGGCTTATCCTCCGGATCAGGTTGGTTGGTGGCGTCTTCGGCGAGAAGCAGCGCCTCGAGTACGTCGATGCGGGCGCGCCAGAAGGCTTCGTAGTGGCGCATCCACTCCATGCCTGCATGCATCGGCGCGGCATCGAGCCGGCACACATGCGTGCGACCTTTCACTTCGCGGCGCACCAGACCTGCTCCTTCCAGCACCTTGATGTGCTTCGATGCCGCGGCCAGCGAGATCGAGAACGGCGCCGCAAGCTCTCCCACCAGTCTTTCGCCCTGCGAGAGGTCCTGGAGCATGGCGCGCCGCGTCGGGTCCGAAAGCGCGTGAAACACGGCATCGAGATGTGCGTTCTGATATTCAACCATATTGTTGAATATCGTCTCGATGTACCTAATTGTCAACCGTTCGGTTGAATTTAAAAATATCGCGAAAAAAGACCGGGCCGCGGCGGGTCGTCGTGGATGCGCCGTCCCTTCCAGGCGGCAAGCGCATCGGCAAGGTCGTCGGTCGGCACCATCTGGGCAAACTGCTCGCTCTCGACCTGCAATCCCTCGGCGATCGACATGTTGAGGCCGCGGGTGACGGCAGTGATGATCGAGCGGACGGCGAGGGGTGAGTGCGCCATGATGCGCTTTGCCAGGTCACGGGCGGACGCGATCAGTTCGTCATGCGGGACGACGCGGTTGACGAGCCCCAGCTCCAGCGCGCGATCGGCCGGGAAATCCTCGCCGGTCAAAAGCAATTCCAGCGCGCGTTTGCGGCCGGCAAGCCGCGGCAGCCGCTGGGTGCCGCCGAAGGTCGGCGGCATGCCGAGCTTGATCTCCGGCTTGGCAAAGCGCGCCCGGTCGCTGGCAATAGCCAGATGCACGGCCTCGGTGATCTCGCAGCCGCCGCCATAGGCAAGCCCGTTGACGGCGGCGATGATCGGTTTCGGGAAGGCCTCGAGCCGCGCCGTCAGGCCCTGACCGCGACGGACGAAATCGCGCACGGCCGGGTTCACGCCCTTGGCGACGCTGTCCGAGAACTCATGAATATCACCGCCGGCGGAAAAGGCCCGCTGGCCGGCGCCGGTGATGATCACCGCGCTGACGGCATGGTTCACCTCGATCTGGTCGAGAAGGCCCATGAGCCGGTCGATCAGCTCGTAGTTCAGCGCGTTCAGTTTCTGCGGACGGTTGAGAGTGAGGAGGGCGATGTCCTCGGAAATCTGCAGCGGCACGGTGTTCGACATGGTTGCTCTCCGGCAGGTGTTGACGGGGAGAAGCTAGGTGAGGGAAGATGGGATGTATATTCACTAGTCGGTATACTTGAGAGATGACGAAAGCAGAGAAGTCGACCCGGGACGTGTTCGTCGCAGCGGCGGAGAAGCTGTTTTACGCCGAGGGCATCCGCGCCGTCAGCGTCGATGCGGTGGCCGAAGCGGCGGGCGTGACCAAACGCACGCTCTACTATCATTTCGACAGCAAGGACGAGCTGATCGCCGCTTATCTCGAAGGTCGCGACCAGCCCAATCTGAAACTCTTCCGCAAGTGGTTCGACGCGGGCGACGGGGATGTTGCCGACAAGGTCGAGGCGATCTTCGTCAACCTGGCGCGGACGGCGCGCCACCCGAAGTGGAAAGGCTGCGGTTTCCTGCGCACCTCGGCCGAGCTCGCCAACATGCCGGGCCACCCGGCGATCCGCATCGGTGCTGCCCACAAGAAGAAGTTCGAGGCGTGGATGGCAGAGACGTTCGCCGAAGCGGGTGCGGTGGAGCCCGCCGTGCTTGCCAAACAGATCCTGTTGCTGCTCGACGGCAGTTTCGCGGTGGTACTGCTGCACCGGGACGCGAGCTACATGGAGATGGCGGGCAAGGCGGCGGCGACGCTGGTGCGGGTGGCTCTTGCCGGGGCGGACGGGAAGGGGTCCTGACGCGCTGCAACTTCCGCTTCAAACGGCTGCCATCGGCGGGCAATATAGGATGCGGCGCCAGGAGCCAACCATTGAGCGCCGATGTGGCCGCGTTGCGGCTCACCGGAGGAGGAAATCCATGACCGTCAAGCGTATCGTCTCAAACGTCTACGCCCCGGACCCGCAGGTGGCGCGCGCCTTCTACGGCGACCTTTTGGAACTGGACGTGGTGATGGACCATGGCTGGATCCTGACCTTTGCCGCCGAGGGCAAGGCCGCGATGCCGCAGGTCAGCATCGCCAGCGAGGGCGGCAACGATACGCCGGTGCCGGTGCTTTCGATCGAGGTCGACGACGTCGACCGGGCCTATCAACGCGCCAGGGCCGCCGGCGTCGAAATCGTCTACAACATCACCAACGAGCCCTGGGGCGTCCGCCGTTTCTACATGCGCGACCCATTCGGCAATATCGTCAACATCCTGGCGCACTAAAGCAATTCCAGGAAAAGTGCGTAGCGGTTTTCCGTCCGGAATTGCGCCAGTCAAGCGAGCCAATCCCAGGAAAAGTGCGCAGCGGTTTTCCGTCCGGAATTGCGCCAGTCAAGCGAGCCAATCCCAGGAAAAGTGCGCAGCGGTTTTCCGTCCGGAATTGCGCCATCTGAAATCAGCGAAGAGGCCGCCGGCGAAACCGGCGGCCTCTTACATCAGGCGAGCGAGAGCGCGTTTGAAAGATCGGCCACGAGGTCGTCCGGATGCTCGATGCCGATCGACAGGCGGATGGTCGATTCCAGCACGCCGATGCGGTGGCGCACCTCGATCGGCACGCCGGAATGGGTCATCGCCGCCGGGTGGCTGGCAAGCGATTCCGTGCCGCCGAGGCTGACGGCGAGCTTGAAGATCTGCAGCGCATTGAGGAAACGGAAAGCCGCCTCCTGGCCGCCCGCGATGTCGAAGGAGAAGGTCGAGCCGGCGCCGGTGCATTGCGCCTTGAAGGTGCGGCCGACGGGCGTGTCCTCGCCATGGAAGGGCAGGTAGTGGATGCGCTCGACCTTCGGGTGGTCGCGCAGGAATTCGGCGACGATGCGGGCGTTGTCGTCGGCCTTCTGCATGCGCACAGACAGCGTTTCCAGCGAACGGCCGAGCATCCAGCAGGAGTGCGGATCGAGCTGGGTGCCGATTGCGCCGCGCAGCGCCTTCACCTGCTTCATCACCGCCTTGGAGCCGAGCGCGGCACCGGCGATGAGGTCGGAATGGCCACCGACATATTTGGTCAGCGAATAGAGCGAGATGTCCGCGCCGTGCTCGATCGGCCGCTGGAAGACGGGTCCGAGCAGCGTGTTGTCGCAGGCGACCACAGGGGTATGGCCTTGCTTCCTGCCGATCGCATCGGCAACGCGGCGGATCATGGCGACGTCGACGAGGCTATTGGTCGGGTTCGCCGGCGTCTCGATCAGGATCACCGAGACCCGGCCCTTGGCCATCGCCTCTTCTGCGGCGGCGCTGACGGCCGCTTCGTTGACGCCATCGGCAAAGCCGACGGCCGCAACGCCGAGCTTGAGGAAGGTGCGGGCAAGCAGCGTCTCGGTGCCGCCATAGAGCGGCTGGCTGTGCAACACCGCGTCGCCCGGCTTGACGAAGGCGAGCAGCGTCGTGGCGATCGCCGACATGCCCGACGAGAACAGCGCGCAGCTTTCGGTGCGCTCGTAGACGGCGAGGCGATCCTCGACGATCTCGCTGTTCGGGTGGTTGAAGCGCGAATAGACGAGGCCGGCGCCGACACCCGCCGGCGGTTCCTTGCGGCCGGAGACGAAGTCGAAGAAGTCGCGGCCCTCTTCGGCGGAGCGGAAGACGAAGGTGGAGGTCAGAAAGACCGGTGGTTTGACCGCGCCCTCCGACAGTTCCGGATCGTAACCATAGTTCAGCATCTGCGTTTCAGGATGCAGCTTGTGGTTTCCGATGTGGGTTTTGGAGGGATGCGGTGCGGTCATGGCTTGTCTCCTCAAGCGAAGCGGACTCGACTGACAGGCAAATTATATCAGATGCTTGGGCCGATCCTTGCTATTTCCGGCCGGATCGCCTTGAGTTGCGCAAAGATTTGGCTGAGTTGGAAAGATATGGCGCAGAAAATTGCCGACGAGACGGATCGCAGGATTTTGAAGGAGCTGGTGGCGGATGCCCGGCTCACCAACAACGAGCTTGCCGAGCGGGTGGGGCTCTCGGCGTCGCCCTGCCTGCGCCGGCTGCGGCGGCTGGAAGAGACCGGCGTCATCCGCGGCTATACGGCCTTGGTCGATCCCGCAGTCGACGGCTGGACGATGACGGCGATTGCGACCGTTACGCTCAGCCGCCAGCACGAAGACGAGATCGTCATGTTCGAGGAGGCGGTGCGCGGCTGGGACGAGGTGCTCGAATGCCATCTGGTGACCGGCTCGCGCGACTACGTGCTGAAGGTGATGAGCGCCGGCCTCGATCAATACGAGCGCTTCATCAAGGAAAAGATTGCAAGGCTCAAATGCGTCGCCTCGATCGAGACGAGCTTCGTGATGAACACCATCAAGGAGCGGCGGATCTAGCGCCACCCCCTGCATAAGCCTCTGAAGAGGTTCGATAATCGTCCATCCGGCTTTGAAACAATCAGGGATGCCCTAGATTCGCGTTAGGAGGGCGTCCCAACGCTCGGCGGGCGCCTTGATCTCTCGGAGAGAGACGATGGATTTCGCAACAGCGCTCGATGCCGCCGCTTCCTGGCTGCAGACGGTCTTTTTGAACGAGTGGACCTATTATCAGCTCGCCATTATCGTCGCCGGCTACCTGGTCTGTGGCGCATTGGCGAAGCGGATAGAGCCGCGGGTCGAGGCCCGCGCCCGCACGATCAAGGGCAATCCGGATCTGCTGCGTGTCATCATCGCCTTCATGCGGCGGCTGCGGTGGCTGTTTCTGATCGTCTGGCTCTGGATCGCGGATGGCATGATCCTGCGTTTTGGCTGGCCGTCCTATCGCTGGCTGGTGGCGACCGCGCTGACGCTGACGGCGGCGTGGTTCGTCATCTCGGTTCTCACGCGCATCATCCGCAATCAGATGCTCGCGCGCGTCACCGCCGTCGTCGGCTGGATCTATTTTGCACTTTACGCGGTCGGGCTCGATCGGGTGATCCTGACGACACTCGATGGCGTTGCCATCAATCTCGGCGCGGTTCGCCTGTCGCTGCTGCTCGTCCTGAAAGCCATCGTGCTCTCCGCCGCGCTGATCTGGCTTGCCGTTTTGATCGGCAATGTCTCGTCGCACTGGATTCAGCGGTCAGCGGATCTGACGCCCTCCTTCAAGGTGCTGATCAGCAAGCTGGTCAAGATCGCACTGATCGGCTTTGCCGGTGCAATCGCGCTTTCGGCCACCGGCATCGACCTGACGGCGCTGACCGTCTTTTCCGGGGCGGTCGGTGTCGGCATCGGTTTCGGTCTGCAGAAGGTGGTTTCCAACTTCATCTCCGGCATCATCATCCTGCTCGACAAATCCATCAAGCCGGGCGACACGATCACGCTCGGCGATACCTTCGGGTCCGTGCGCGACCTGCGCTCCCGATTTGTTTCCGTCATCACCCGGGACGGAAAGGAATACCTCATTCCAAATGAGGACTTCATTTCGCAGCAGGTGGTGAACTGGTCGTTCTCCAGCGACTTCGTCCGCATCGAAGTCGATTTCGGCACCTCCTATGACAGCGACCCGCACGAGGTGGCGCGCATAGCCATCGAGACTGCCGCATCGCTGCCGCGAGTCGCGAGCAGCTATGCCCAGCCGGTCTGCTGGATGACCGGCTTCGGCGCCTCGTCGCTCGACTTCAAGCTGAGGTTCTGGATCTCCGATCCGAGCAACGGGCTCACAAACATTCGCGGTCAGGTGTTGATGGCGCTGTGGGATGCGTTCAAGGCGGCGGGTATCTCGATCCCGTTCCCGCACCGTGAAATCATCATGAAGACGCCGGTCGAGGTGACCCGCGCGTGAGGGCTAGCGTGTCGCTCAAACGTCAGGAAGCACGCGTCTTCCGGTTGTGGCAATTGACTGGACAGGAGGGGAAGGCGACATTGCAGCCAATGCCTGCTGCATGTTTCGTCAAATCGTCGCCGATTGGGAGATAAATGTGCGGCAATTCAAAATGATGAAGCGACCTTCGGCCGGCTGATACGTTGCGGGGCCCGTAGGTCGCCCGGACGTCCCGTGGCCGTTCCGGTGACATGACTGCATGAGGTGGGATCGGCCATGGAAAATCTTCAACGGACTCAGCTGTCGAGGTTGCCGGTGCCCCGGTTTGTTTCCGCGCTGCTGGCATCGTTCTCGACCACGGGGCTCATCGTCGGTGTCTTCTTCTTCGCCATGTCGCTGACGCCGAGCCTGATCCCGCGGCCCTATGTGGTGCAGGCGGTGATCTCGGGCCTGTCGCTTTCCGCCGGCTATGCGATCGGCGTGCTGTTGCGCTGGCTGTGGTCCTTGCTCGACCTGCCGGAGATCCGCGGCCGCACAGGCCTCACGGTCAAGGTGCTAACGGCGCTCGGCTGCACCGCGGTTGCGCTCGCCTTCCTCTGGCGCACCGCCTACTGGCAGAATACTGTGCGGCAGATCATGGGGCTCGACCCGGTCGAAAGCGCGGAGCCGTTCAAGCTCGGGCTGATCGCGACTCTCGTCTTCGTTGCCATCGTGCTCATCGCGCGGCTGTTCCGGTTGACCTTCCGGTTTCTGACCCGCCGCTTCGAGCATGTGTTGACCCGGCCGCTGGCGAAGGTCGCTGGCGTGGTCGCGGCGCTGGCGCTTTTCTGGTCTGCGGCCGATGGCGTCATCTTCCGGTATGCCCTGCATGCGGCCGACAGCTCGTTCCAGCGGCTCGACGCGCTGATCGATCCGGATGTCGCGCCGCCGACCGATCCGTTGAAGACCGGCAGCAACGCGTCGCTGATGACATGGGACGAGCTTGGCCGCCAGGGGCGCCAGTTCATCGCTTCCGGGCCGGCGGCGAAAGACATCGGCGGCTTCTTCAGCGGAGAGGCGAAGGAGCCCTTGCGCGTCTATGCCGGCCTCAACTCGGCCGAAACCGCCAAGGAGCGGGCGAAGCTGGCGCTCGAAGAACTGAAGCGCGTCGGCGGTTTCGAGCGCTCGAACCTCCTGATCGTGGTTCCGACCGGCACCGGCTGGATCGACCCGCCGGGGCTCGATTCACTCGAATATCTGCTGAAGGGCGATGTCGCGAGCGTGGCGGTGCAATATTCCTACCTGACGAGCTGGCTGTCGCTGCTGGTCGAGCCGGAATATGGCGCCGAGACCGCCGATGCGCTGTTCGATGCTGTCTACGGCTACTGGACGACGCTGCCGAAGGACAAAAGGCCGAAGCTCTATCTCTATGGTCTGAGCCTCGGCTCGATGAATTCGCAAGGCTCGGTCGATCCCTTCGACATCATCAGCGATCCGTTCCAGGGCGCACTCTGGGTCGGGTCGCCGTTCCCGACGAAGACATGGCTGCAGATCACGCGAAATCGCAATCCGGGCTCGCCGGAATGGCGGCCGCTTTATCGCGACGGTTCGGTGATCCGTTTCACCAACCAGGAGAATGCGCTGAACATTCCGGGCGCGACCTGGGGCAATGTCCGCATCGTCTACCTGCAATATGCCAGTGACCCGATCACCTTCTTCGATCCCCATTCCTTCTACCGCGAACCGGACTGGATGAAGGCGCCGCGCGGAGCGGACGTCTCGCCGGCGCTTCGCTGGTTCCCGGTTGTCACCATGTTCCAGCTGCTTGCCGACATGGCGCTCGCGACCACCTCGCCGATCGGCTACGGCCATGTCTATGCGCCGGAGCACTATATCGACGCGTGGATGCAGGTGATGGCACCGCCTGGTGTGACCGAAGCGGATGCCGAGCGACTGAAGACGATGCTCAAGGGGCGCTACTAGAGCAATTCCAGGAAAGGTGTGAAACGGTTTTCCGGACGGAATTGCGTAATTTCAAAGGGTTAGATCATTTCATCGTTTCAAGGAAACGATGAAATGATCTAGGCCTGCTTGTCGCCGGACCGCTCGCCACGCAGGTGGGCGGCGATCTGGTTGGCGAAGGCCTGGATCAGCGGTTCCTCCGCCTTCTCCGTCGGGCAGAGCAGGTAGTAGCCGGCCGACGCCGGTATCGCCGTCGGGAAGGGCTGGATCAGGCGCCCCTCATAGAGATAGGAACGCGTCAGCACGTCGGAGACGAGCGCGATGCCCTGGCCCTGCAGGGCAGATGCGACCGCAATCGCAACCGATTGCACGCGTACGCTGCGGCTGCCTTCGAGCGAGATGCGCGCGGCGGCCGACCAGCGCGTCCATTCCCGGCCGTCATCCTCATGCAGCAGCGTGACGTCGCGCAGCTTGCGCTCGCGCAGCGGCCCTTCGAGCCTGGGGAAGAGCAGCGGCGAACAGACCGTGCGCAGTTTGACGTCGCTGACTGCCTGCCACCACAGGCCGTCGAAAGGCGGGTTGTCGTAGACGACGGCGAGGTCGACATCGTCCCAGACGACGTCTGAGGCGCGGATGCAATTGCGCATCGAAAGATCGGTGACGCCGCGCGCACCCGCGAACTGCACGAGGAGGCCGGCCATCCAGGCAATCGCCAGTGCCGGCGGCAGGCCGACCGTCAGCTTGCGCTGGTGGCTTTCGAGCCTTCGGTCGGTGCCGTCCTCGACGGCGGCGGCAAGATTGCCGATCGCGTGGGAGACCGTCTGCGCGAAGTCGCGGCCGGCGGCGGTGAGTTTGATGTTGCGGCCGGACTTTTCAAGCAGCGTCAGTCCCGTCGTTTCCGAGAGCCGGCGCAATTGCAGCGAAACGGCGCCGGGGCTGAGGCCCAGCTCGTCCGCCGCCTGGCGGACGGAACCGATGCGCGCGACCGCCTCGAACGCCCGGATATAGGGCAGGAAATGCAACGCCTTCACGTGAGTTCTCCTGCTCTGATCGCGCCCTTATGGCGTAAAATCGTTTAGCCAGACTGCACAATATCAAGCATAAAAAATCGCTATTCCCAATCGATATTTGTTCCTATGACTCTGTGCGGAGAGAGGGAGAACGATGATGATCGAGGCACAACCGTTTGATTTTCCTTATGATGGAAAGCTGGTACCGGCGCAGACTGCGCTGATGGTGATCGACCTGCAGATCGACTTCTGCTCGCCCAACGGCTACTTCGCGTCGATGGGCTACGATCCGGCGCCGCTGGCGGCCATCGTGCCTGCGGTCAACCGGGTGATTGCGGCGGCACGTCAAGCCGGCTGCCTGATCATCCACACGCGTCAGGGCTACCGCGCCGATCTCGCCGACATGACCCCTTACGAGAAATGGCGCCGCAAGCGCTCCGGCCTTGAGAACACGCAGGTGCTGTTGCGCTCGAGCCCGGGGTTCCAGCTTTTGCCCGAACTCGATGTCACTGACACTGACGTCATCATCGACAAGACCTGCAACAGCTCCTTCACCTACACGGATCTCGAGCACGTGCTGAGATCGCAGGGTATCACCCACATGCTCTTTACCGGCTGCACCACGGATGTCTGCGTGCACACGACGCTGCGCGAAGCCTGCGACCGCAATTTCCAGTGCCTGACGATCTCGGACTGCTGCGCCAGCGGCGAGCAATGGGCGCATGAGGCGGCGATCAACATGATCTCGATCGAGAACGGCATCTTCGGCACGGTCTCGACCAGCGATGCGGTCATCGCGGGTCTTGCGAGAGCCGCGCGCTAAGCGCGACGCCAACTTCACATCGTCAAAGCCTTTTGCCAACCGTTTCAACGGAATGATGCCCCATGCAAAGATATATCTCGCTGATGCGACTGACCTCCAAGGGACTGGCCGAGCTCTCCGACAGCGGTGCCCGGCGCAAGGTGAGCGAGGATCGGGTCGCCGCACTCGGCGGCCGCTCGGTCGCCTTCTACGCCACGCTTGGAACCTATGACTTCGTCCAGGTTTTCGAAATGCCGGACAATGCGTCGATGATGCAATACGTGCTGACGGCGCGGCGCGACGGCTTCGTGGATCCGCTTATCCTTCCTGCCTTCGACAGCCAGACCTATGGCGACATCGTCGGCCGCGTTTCACCAGCACAATGAGGGGAATGAAGATGATCAGACTGGCATCCTGCGCAACCCTTCTTGCAGCCGTCGCGCTTTCTGCCGGCGTCGCACAGGCCGAGCCGCCGGCTTTTGCCGCCGATGGCGAAGTCGGCGTCTGCACCACCGCGGCCTTTCCGCCGCTTTCCTTCAAGGAGCATCCGGCCGATGCCACGCCGACCGGCATCGACATCGAGATCGCCGAAGCGCTGGCGGCGCAATGGAACGCGCAGGTGAACTACACCGTCACCGAATTCGCCGGTCTGTTGCCGACGCTCGGGGCCGGGCGCTGCGACGTCATCGTCAGCGGCATCTACATCAACGCCAAGCGGCGCGAGACCTATGACGGCGTGCCCTACATGAAGTCGGCGACGGCGATGGTCACCAAGGCAGGCAGCGATACGATCAAGGTGCCGGAGGACCTGAGCGGCAAGGTGATCGCGCTCGAAGCCGGTGCCTACTACAAGGAAGAGCGGATCGGTCCTTTGAACGAGGCGTTTGCCGCCAAGGGCCTGCCGCCGGTCGAGGTGCAGGAATATCCGACCCAGCAGGCCGCCTACCAGCAGGTGCTCGTCGGTCGCGTCGATGCGACCGTGACGGAGGAGGCGGAGGGCGCCTATCGCGCCTCGCGTTCCGACGGCGCGCTTGTGCTCCCTTACATCTGGGCTTCCGATTTCAAATACGGCATCTACAGCCGTCGCGAGGGTGGCGATGCAGCCGCGGTGAAGGCAGGGCTGAAGGCGCTCAAGGAGAAGGGCTTCTTCGGCGATCTCGCCAAGAAATACGGGCTCGATCCGGCGCTCTTCGACGTCGACTACGACTCCTGATCTGAAGGAGGCGGGGCATGAACTTTGATACGAAACTGTTTTTCGATGCCCTGACTATGCCCGTCATGTTGCAGGGGGCGGGCATTGCCATCCTGCTGTCGATCCTGGTGCAGGCGGCGTCGTTCCTGCTCTGCCTGCCGCTTGCCGTCGCGCTCAATTCGATGGCGGCGGTCAGGCGCACGGCAGCGCAGGTCTATGTCTGGCTGTTTCGCTCGGCGCCGCTGATCCTCGTACTCCTGATCGTCTGGAACGGCGCGCCGCAGCTTTTTCCGGGCCTGACGCGGGCGCCCTGGTACACGCCCTTCGTCGCCGCCTTCATCGCGTTTACGCTGGTCACGGCTGCCTATATGGCCGAAGCGATGCGCGGTGCGCTTGCGGCGATCGGTCAGGGACAGACGGACGCCGCTCGCGCACTCGGGCTCAACCGCTGGCAGACCTTCTTTTTGGTGGTCCTGCCACAGGCGCTCAGGATCGTCATGCCGGTGCTGGTCAACGAATTCATCAACCTGATCAAGCTGACCTCGCTTGCCTATGTGATCTCGATGCGGGAGATCATGGCGGTCGTCAACGACGCGATTGCGTCGAGCTTCCGCTTCGTCGAGTGGTATTCGGCAGCGCTGGTCTACTACCTCGCGATCGTTTCGATCCTGATGTTTCTGCAGCGGCTCATTCAAAGCCGCATGGCCTAACCCGTTTCCGAATTCGGCACCGGCAGCGTTGCGAGAAGATCGGCCATGGCGGCGATGATCTTGCGGTGCTGGTGCGCGTGGCGGGTGCGCAGGCTGGTGGCGGCATAGACGGTCTGCGCAATGACCGGCGCATCCTGAACGCGCGCGGCAAATCCATCGCCCGTCAGTTGCTCGGCCGTCGCTGCCGTCACGTAGGCCGCACCGCCGAGTGTGCGAAGCAGCCGCGTGATCGCCATGTTCTGCCCGGCGGCAAGCAGCGCTGCGGAGAGATGCGGCAGCGCCAGCCGGTGGGCGCGATCGAAGCCCGGCGAATAGCTTGAGCGGATGTAGCTTTCGGAGCGGACCTCAGCGAGCGTCTGAGCCTCCGTGCTCACCATGACGTAATGCAGATCGCCGATCCGTTCGTAATAGAGATCGGGCAGGTAGTGGGGCGTATAGAGGATCGCCAGATCAAGGTCGCCGGCGCCGAGATCGCGGTTCATCTGGTTGGAGTAGTCCGCCTCCATGTAGATCTCGATGCCGGGCATCTCCCGTCGGATCGTCGCCATCCATTCCCCGGCAAAGGCCTCCGCCAGATCATGCTGGACGCCAAGCCGCATGGAGCGTTCGAGCGCGCCGGCATTGGTGACTGCGCGCGTGGCCTCATGCCATTGGTTTTGCAGGGCTTTCGCGTAATCGAGAAAACGCAGGCCGGCGGCCGTCGGCACGGTGCCGCCCTTGTTGCGGGTAAAGAGTTTGCGGTTGAATTGCGCTTCCAGTGCCTTCACCCGATGCGAGACGGTCGACTGGGTCAGGTTCAGCCGCTCGGCGGTGCGGTTGAAGGAGCGGCTCTCCATCAGGTCCAGGAAGGTTTCGATCAGCTCCACCTGCATGCCGTTCTCTCCCGCTGCGATCGCTCCAATCTAATCGAAAACGTCGATCAATAAAGCCTGTTTCCGTTGCTTGATGACGCCCGGCTTCACCGGCAAGAATTCGCCAAAACGAGGGAACAGTTGATGTCGAATTTGCCGTCGCACGCGCGTGTCGTGATCATCGGTGGGGGAGCGATCGGCGCTTCCTCGCTCTACCACCTTGCCAAGGCCGGCTGGACCGATTGCGTGCTTCTGGAAAAGAACGAGCTGACGGCGGGCTCCACCTGGCATGCGGCCGGCAACGTGCCGACCTTTTCGTCCTCCTGGTCGATCATGAACATGCAGCGCTACTCGGCCTCGCTCTATCGCGATCTCGGCGCGCTCGTCGACTATCCGATGAACTACCACGTCACCGGCTCGATCCGGCTCGGCCATTCGAAGGAGCGGCTGCAGGAGTTCAAGCGCGTCGTCGGCATGGGCCGCTACCAGGGCATGGACCTCGACATTCTCTCGCCCGACGAGATGCGCGCCCGCTATCCCTTCCTCGAAACGCACGAATTGACCGGCGCGCTCTATGATCCCTACGACGGCGACATCGACCCGGCGCAGTTGACCCAGGCGCTCGCCAAGGGCGCGCGCGACATGGGCGCAAAGATCATCCGTTTCTGTCCCGTGACCGGGGCGCGGCGCGAAAACGACGAGTGGGTGATCTCGACGCCGCAGGGCGAGATCCGCTGCGAATATGTCGTCAACGCCGCCGGCTATTACGCCCGCGAGGTCGGCAAGATGTTCGGCCGCGACGTGCCGATGATGGTGATGAGCCATCAGTACATCCTGTTCGACGAGATCCCGGAGCTGGCCGCTTGGTCGAAGGAGGCGGGCCACAAGCTGCCGCTGCTTCGCGATGTCGATAGCTCCTACTATCTCCGCCAGGAAAAGAACGGCATGAACCTAGGGCCCTACGAGCGAAACTGCCGCGCCCATTGGGTCACGCCCGACGATCCGATGCCGGAGGACTTCTCCTTCCAGCTCTTCCCCGACGATCTCGACCGGCTCGAATGGTACCTGAACGATGCGGTCGAGCGCGTGCCGATCCTCGGAACGGCCGGGCTGTCGCGGATCATCAACGGCCCGATCCCCTATGCACCCGACGGCAACCCGCTGATCGGGCCGATGCCCGGCGTGCCCAATGCCTTCGAGGCCTGCGTCTTCACCTTCGGTATCTGCCAGGCGGGTGGCGCCGGCAAGGTGCTCGCCGAATGGATCACCGAGGGCCAGACCGAGTGGGACATGTGGTCCTGCGATCCGCGCCGCTACACCGATTATACCGACCAGGATTATTGCATCGCAAAGGGCATGGAGATCTACGGCCACGAATATGCGATGCATTTTCCGAAGCATTATTGGCCCGCGGGTCGGGGCAAGAAGCTGTCGCCGATCCACGACCGGATCGCAGCGCTTGGCGCGCAGTTCAAGCCCTACAACGGCTGGGAACGTGCGATGTGGTACGCCAAACCAGGCGACGACACCTCCGAAGAGGCGACGCAGACCTGGGGCCGCGAAGGCCCGTGGGCGGAGCGCATCAAGGAGGAGTGTCTCGCCGTTCGCGACGCTGCCGGCATTCTCGACCTGCCGGGCTTCTCGCGCTTCCGGGTGAAGGGCGAGGGCGCGACCGAGTGGCTGTCCAGCCTCATCACCGGCCGCGTGCCGAAGCCAGGGCGCATCGGCCTTGCCTATTTCTCCGACGACAAGGGCCGGATCGTTACCGAGATGTCGGTGATGATGCTGGATGAGGACTTCTTCTTCCTGATCACCGCCGCGACGGCGCAGTGGCATGATCTTGAATGGCTGCGCAAGCATGTGCCCGGCAACGCCGACTTCAGCATCGACGACGTCACCAAGTCCTTCTCCTGCCAGATCCTGACCGGGCCGAAGTCGCGCGCGATCCTGGCCGAGGTCAGCGAGGCGGACCTTTCCAAGGGATGGCTCACGCATCAGACGGCGCAGATCGCCGGGCGCTACTGCCAGCTGGTGCGCGTCTCCTTCGCCGGAGAACTCGGCTGGGAGATCCACACGAAGGTCGAGGACACGGCCATCATCTTCGACGCCGTCTGGGCGGCCGGGCAGAAGCACGGGCTCAAGCCCTTCGGCATGGAAGCGCTCGACAGCCTGCGCATCGAGAAGGGCTACCGCGCCTGGAAGGGCGATCTTTCCACCGATTACACCATCCTGCAGGGCGGACTTGAGCGCTTCGTCGATTGGGGCAAGCCTGGCTTCAAGGGCAAGGCGGCGCTGGAGCGTGAAAAGCAGCAGGGCGTTTCCAAGCGCTTCGTCACGCTGACGGTTGCCGCCGACGGCTGCGACGCGCCTTACATGTCGACGCTCTGGTCGGGCGGAGAGGTGGTCGGCGAGACGACGTCGGGTAACTGGGGCCACCGCGTCGGCAAGTCGATCGCGCTCGGCATGCTCAGGGCCGATCTCGCCGTGCCCGGCAAGGAAATCGAGGTCGAGATCTTCGGCGACCGCTTCAAGGCGACGGTCGAAGCGGACCAGCCGCTCTGGGATCCCTCCAATGAAAGACTGCGCGCATGACCAAGCCCATTCCCTCGAAAGCCCGTGCGGTCATCATCGGCGGCGGCGTCTCCGGCTGTTCGGTCGCCTATCACCTGGCCAAGCTCGGCTGGACCGACGTGGTGCTGCTCGAGCGCAAGCAACTGACGTCAGGCACCACCTGGCATGCGGCGGGCCTCATTGGCCAGCTGCGCGCCTCGCAGAACATGACGCGGCTCGCGAAATATTCGGCCGATCTCTACGTCAAGCTCGAGGCCGAGACCGGTATTTCCACCGGCATGCGCCAGAATGGCTCGATTACCGTGGCGCTGACGGAGGAGCGAAAGGAAGAGATCTATCGCCAGGCATCGCTGGCGCGCGCCTTCAATGTCGACGTGCGCGAGATCACGCCGGACGAGGTGAAGGCGATGTATCCGCATCTCAACACCTCTGATGTGAAGGCCGCGGTGCATCTGCCGCTCGACGGCCAGTGCGACCCGGCCAACATCGCCATGGCGCTTGCCAAGGGCGCACGCCAGAACGGGGCAACGATCATCGAAGGCGTCAAGGTCACCTCCGTGCTGAAGAAGGATGGTCGGGTCACCGGGGTCACCTGCGAGCAGAACGGCGAGACCTACACGATCGAGACCGACCACGTCGTCAATTGCGCCGGCATGTGGGGACGGGAATTCGCTCGGCAATCGGGCGTCACCGTGCCGCTGCACGCCTGCGAGCATTTCTACATCGTCACCGAGGCGATCCCGGAATTGAAGCGTCTGCCGGTGTTGCGCGTGCCCGATGAGTGCACCTACTACAAGGAGGATGCCGGCAAGATGCTGATCGGCGCCTTCGAGCTCAAGGCCAAGCCCTGGGGCATGGACGGCATCGGCGAGGATTTCTGCTTCGACCAGTTGCCGGACGATTTTGACCACTTCGCGCCGATCCTCGAAATGGCGGTCAACCGCATGCCGATGCTGGAGACGGCTGGTATCCATACCTTCTTCAACGGCCCGGAAAGTTTTACGCCGGACGACCGCTACTATCTCGGCGAAGCGCCGGAGGTGAAGGGCTATTGGGTGGCGGCCGGCTACAATTCGATCGGCATCGTTTCCTCCGGCGGCGCCGGCATGGCGCTCGCGCAATGGATGAACGACGGCGAGCCGCCCTTCGATCTCTGGGAGGTGGATATCCGCCGCGCGCAGCCATTCCAGAAGAACCGTGCCTATCTGAAAGACCGCGTCTCCGAGACGCTCGGCCTGCTCTATGCCGACCATTTTCCCTATCGCCAGATGGCGACGGCCCGTGGTGTGCGCCGCTCGCCGCTGCATGAGCACCTGAAGGCCCGCGGCGCCGTCTTCGGCGAGGTTGCCGGCTGGGAGCGCGCCAACTGGTTTGCGAGGGAGGGCCAGGAGCGCGAGTACCGCTATTCCTGGAAGCGGCAGAACTGGTTCGAGAACCAGAGGGATGAGCATCTGGCGGTCAGGAACGGCGTCGGCCTGTTCGACATGACCTCCTTCGGCAAGATCCGGGTGGAAGGGCGCGACGCGCTTACCTTCCTGCAGCGGCTCTGCGCCAACGAGATGAACGTCGAGCCCGGCCGCATCGTCTACACCCAGATGCTGAACGCCCGCGGCGGCATCGAGAGCGACCTGACGGTGACGCGGCTGTCGGAAACCGCCTTCCTGCTGGTCGTGCCCGGCGCCACGCTGCAGCGCGACCTTGCCTGGCTGCGCAAGCATCTGACCGATGAATTCGTTGTCATCACCGATGTCGGCGCCGGCGAAAGCGTGCTTTGCGTCATGGGGCCGAAGGCGCGCGAATTGATGCAGAAGGTTAGCCCCAACGACTTCTCGAACGCCGCCCATCCCTTCGGCACCGCGCGCGAAATCGAGGTCGGCATGGGTCTCGCCCGCGCGCACCGCGTCACGTATGTCGGCGAACTCGGCTGGGAACTCTATATCCCGACCGACCAGACGGCGCATGTGTTCGAGGCGCTGGATGAAGCAGGCGAGGGGCTGGGCCTGAAGCTCTGCGGCATCCACACGCTCGACAGCTGCCGCATCGAAAAGGCCTTCCGCCATTTCGGCCATGACATCACCGACGAGGACCACGTGCTCGAAGCCGGGCTCGGCTTTGCGGTCAAGGCCGACAAGGGCGATTTCATCGGCCGCGAGGCGGTGCTTGCCAAGCACAATCGCGGGCTGTCGCGCCGGCTGGTGCAGTTCCGCCTTACGGAACCCGAGCCGCTGCTCTTCCACAACGAGGCGATCGTTCGCGACGGCAAGATCGTGGGCACGATCACATCGGGCAATTACGGCCACCACCTCGGCGGCGCCATCGGGCTTGGCTACGTGCCGTCGGAAGGCGAGAGCGCAGACGACGTGCTCGGCTCGAACTTCGAGATCGAGATTGCCGGAACGCGGGTGAAGGCCGAGGCGTCGCTGAAGCCGATGTACGACCCGCGATCGGAGCGGGTGCGGATGTAGGCGGGCGTTTGAGGCTGCCCCTCACCCTAACCCTCTCCCCGCAGGCGGGGCGAGGGGACCTGCCATACCGATGGTTCAGGCAATGGCGAGACGGTGCCGCATATCCCTTCTCCCCGTCAAACGGGGAGAAGGTGCCGGCAGGCGGATGAGGGGCAGCGCCTCGCTGCGCGCATGAGGGGCCGTTCCGGGCCTAGAACAGGACAATACGCGTGCCGGATCGCGGGTTTCCGGTCTTCTTTCTGGAGTTCAGTCCATGCTCGCATCGGAGCTTAAGGATACGACAGTTGCGGGCGACCGCATCGATCAGCTGGTCGCCGCCCATCGTCCCGGTCATGGGCTTGCCCGCGCCTTCTATCTCGACCCGGAAATCTATGAGCGGGACCTGGAGCGAGTGTTCCGGCGTCACTGGCACTGCGTGGCGCACGAAAGTGCGATCCCGAACGCCAATGATTTCGAGGTCTTCCGCATGGCATCCGAGCAGGTGATCGTCACCCGGACGGCGAGCGGCGAGATCCACGCGATGCTGAACGTCTGCCGTCACCGCGGCGCCGAGGTCTGCACCAAGGACAAGGGCAATGCCCGCGCCTTCGTCTGTCCCTACCACGCCTGGACCTATGGCAACGACGGCGCGCTGAAGGCAGCAAGGCTGATGCCCAAGGACTTCAAGCGCGAGGACCACGGGCTGAAGAAACTCAACGTGCGTGTCGTCGAGGGCCTGATCTTCATCTCGTTCGCCGCCGATCCGCTCGATTTCTCCGAGGTCGAACGGCTGCTGCACGCGACCTGCGGCCAATATGGCTGGGGCTCGGCGAAGATCGCCCATCGTCAGTCCTATCCGGTTGACGCCAACTGGAAGCTTGCGGTCGAGAATTACGTCGAGTGCTACCATTGCGGCCCGGCGCATCCGGAATATTCCGAAACCCATGCGCTGGAACAGCCGCTGCACATGATCGAGGAGCTGAACGCCAGGATGGAGGCGCGCACCTGCGCGCTCGGCATCGAGGTCGCCTCCGGCAACCACTGGCAGAATTCCACCGGCGGAAAGGAGACCATCCATGCCTTCCGCTACGCGCTCTATGATGGCGTCCAGACCGGCAGCAAGGACGGGCAGGCGCTGAGCACGCTGATGGGCCGCTTCACCGATTTCGACGGCGGCGTCACCTCGATCCATCTGGGCGGCACCACTTTCCTCGTCTGCTATCCGGACCACGGCATGATCTACCGCTTCATCCCGAAGACGGCCGAAACCTCGGAGATGGAGCTGATCTGGCTCGTCGACGGCAAGGCCGAGGAGGGGCGCGACTACGATCTGGAAAAGCTCACCTGGCTCTGGAAGGTGACGACCGACGAAGACAAGGCGATCATCGAACACACGTCGCGCGGCGTGCGCTCGCACTATTTCGTGCCGGGCCCGATCGCGCCGATGGAGCAGAACGAGCTGCGCTACATCAACTGGTATCTCGACGAGATCAGCCGGCCGGCCTGAACGTCAAGCTGCTGGCAAAATCGCGTCGCCGTTGCAAGCGCGCCGGCGACGCATTTGGTTTCACTAGTCCCGCCGGTTGAAATGCGTCCTTAGCGCCACATGCGTCTGCACCGTCGCGACGCCCGGGATGATCGATATCTGCCGGCGGATGGTGTCGAGATCGCCGTTGGAGGCGCATTCGACCAGCACCATCAGGTCGGTGGCGCCGGCGAGCGACCAGCAGGTGACGATGGGCGGCATGGCGGAGAGATGCGGCACGATGTGGTCGCAGTTCTTGCCGGGCTGGAAGGTGATGGCGATCAGCGATTTGACCGTCGGGCTCTGGTCTTCGATGCCGAGGCGGATGGTGTAGCCGGCAATCACGCCCTTCGATTCCAGCCGCCGCAGCCGGTCATGGGCCGCGCTGCGCGACAGGCCGCTGTGGCGGGCCAGCGCCACCAGGCTCTGGCGCGAATCCTGCCTGAGCGCCGCCAGCAGTAGGCGATCCTTCTCATCGATTTCCGTCATAACGTCGCCTCCTTGTCGATCTTTCCGGACATATGTCCGGTCAGGCGTCATCATGTCCAGTGAAACCGGACGATAGGCAAGATAGCGTCTCCCTGCAACAACGGAGCCTTTCCATGCCCAAACTGAATATCCCCGAGAATGCCGTGCTGCTGCCGATCGACATGCAGCAGGCCTTTGACAGCGCCCCCTGGCCGCGCCGCTGGAACGACGCGGTCGATGAAAACGGCCTTGCGCTCCTTGCCGCCTGGCGGGCGAGCGGTCGGCCGATCATTCACGTGCGCCACGACAGCGTCATGCCCGGTTCGACGCTTTCGCTGGGCGCCCCCGGCAATGGTTTCAGGCCCGGTTTCGGACCGATGGGAGACGAGGCGCTCGTCACCAAGGGCGTCAATGCTGCCTTTATCGGCACGGATCTCGATCTGCGCCTTCGTCGTCTCGGCGTCGACACGGTCGTCGCCTTCGGTATTTCCACCGACATGTGCGTCTCGACCTCGGTGCGCGTCGGCGCCAATCTAGGCTACCGCATGATGCTCGTCGAGGATGCCTGCGACTGCTTCGACCAGCCGGACGGCGAAGGCGGAGTGGTTTCGGCGCGCGACATCCACCGTGCCCATGTGGCGACCTTGCGGGCGGAATTTGCCGAGGTGCTGTCGACGGCGAAGCTCGTCGAGGCGTTGCAGCGCCCCGCAGCGGCTTGACGGTCCGGCGCGGGCAGACGTGGGCTAACGCTTAGCTGCTTTTCTCTCCCGCGTCGCCGATTAACGGTTGGCGCCGCGGACTTCCTGGATCTCGGTCGTCCATTTCGGTGCCGTCAGGCTTTCGCCCTCGCGGTTGGGGAAGGTGAGGAAGGTTTCGAACGAACGGCTCTGGCCCGCCGGTACGCGGGCGAGGATCAGTGCTGTGTCGTTGCCGATCGTCTCGCAATTGCCGTCGGGGCAGTTCTCGAGCGTGACCGCGAGGCGGAAATATTCGAGCAGTTGCGGCCCCTTGTTCGTCACTGTACCGCGCAGCCGGAAGCTTCTCTCCGGCTGGCTCTGCTCGAAGGTCAGGCCTTCCAGGGCGACATCGGCGGCCGTGAGACCGGCGGGCTGCGTCGTCTCGACGGGCTTCGGAGCGGGAGGCGTGCGGCCGTCGCGGTCGGCAAACCAGATGATGAAGGCGACGAGCAGGCCGAGTGCCACGGCGACGGAGAGGATCGGTTCGGCCCAATGACGAAAGCGGCTGAAGCGCGCTGCCAGATACACGACGACAAGACCCAGCGGCAACGCAATCAACCACAGCATCAAGATCCTCCTCAACCCCGCATCATTCCTTGGTCCGGAATCGACGCAACAGAGAAATCGTGCAGCCGATCAACGTGTTACAGCGACGCTCGCCTTCTCGGAACGGCGCGCTACACCACCTGGCCTTTATATAGGGTGGGCGCCGACTGGCAACACGCCGGGGCGTGGACGAAAGGAAGCACCCTGACGAATTGGTGAACACGCGTGACCAGGTCATGCGCTCCCGCGCCTACGTGTGCAGGACGCCTCACTATCTGGCGGATGTCAGGTCCACCCAGTAGGTGCCTTCGAAGGGCACCGCGGCGAAGCGGGCGTTGATCTCGGCAAGGCTCTTTTGCGGATCGAGATCGCCGAACAGATCCGGCCGGATCCAGGTGGCGAAGGCTTCGGCGGCGACGATGTTGAGCGGGATCGCGTTGAAGAAGTTCCAGAGACCGTGCACGCGCTTTTCCTCGATGGCGCGGATGGTCTTCAGCGCCGGCGCTTCGATGGTGCGGGCGAGCGTCTCGCGGGCTTCGTCTTCGCTGACGCCGGGGCCGATCGAGAGCGTGCCGTATTTGCCGCCGGGCGAGGAGGTGGCGATATAGATTTCCGGATTGGCGGCCATGATCGCCTCGGCGTTGACGGTGCCGCCCGGCCTCGGCAGCACGCCTTCGGCAAAGTTGCGGCCGCCGGCCACCGTCAGGAATTCGCCGAGGCCGCCGGTGCCATAGGCCCAGCAACAGCGGTCGGGCTGGGGGAAGGCGTCCATCAGCACCAGCGGGCGCGGTTCCGGCTTGGCGGCGATGCGGTCGCGGATCAGCTTGAGCTTGTCCTCGTAGAACCGGGCGAAGGCCTCGGCCTGTTCGTCCCGTTCGAGGATGCGGCCGAGCAGACGCATCATGCGTGGCGTGCCGGTCAGCGCGTCGTTGTTGAAATCGACGACCACCACCGGCACGCCGATGCCGGTCAGGTATTCGATGGCGCGCCTGCCGGACTCCGTGTCGGACTGCCAGTTGTTGAGCAGCGCGAGATCGGCCTTCACGGTCAGCAGCGTCTCGAAGGAAAGGCCCGGGCCCGTGCCGTCGTCGATCTGCGGCACGTCGGCGATATCAGGGAACTTCCGCCGGAAGCTCTCGTAGATCTCGGGGTTGTCGGTCTTCATGTCGCCGGACCAGGCGGCAAGCAGGCTGACGGGATCGGGATGGATGAGCGACAGGGCGACGAGATTGAATCCGCTTCCAAGCAGGATCGCCTTCGGCTTTGCCGGTATCGTCACCTCGCGGCCGACCGCATCGGTGACGGTCATCGGCCAGATGCCTTCGGCGCGGGCGGAGACGGCAAAAAGCAGGGCGGTGATGAAAACGATCGTCAGCCGCAGGACGGCCGGGAAGGGGAAGCGGGAAGACAAACCTATTGGTTCCTTTGGCTCGGGAGGGCGCAGAGGCTGCCGCAGCTCGGGACCCCGGGCAGCAGATAGCGCAGGCAGCAGATCTTGCGCCGGCAGACACGCGCGCCGTCTTCCTCCTCGTGCCGCAGGCAATCGAAGAAGGGGTTGGGCGTGCCGTCCGGCAGGGACTTGCTGCCGATCAGCGCGTCGGCCTGCGCGTTCAGCGGCTCGATGCCGGAGGCGCGCAGCGCATAGTCGATATAGACGAGCGCATTGTTCCAGGCGAGCTTCGGGGCGATGCCGCCGACGGATTTGAGGTGGCCGACGACCTCGCGCAGATGCCCCTGCATCAGAGGAGCAAGTGTCGCGAAAACGTCGCTATCGTCTCCCTCCTGCCAATCGCCCGAGGTGGCGACGCCGAAGGCGCGGGGCAGGCCGTCCTCGGCAAGCGCCACCTTCATGCGGTCGAAGGAGACGGGAAGGACATGGTGATCGAGAACGCGCGCCACCAGATAGGGGATGGTGAGGGCCGAGAAGTAATAAAGCGACCACATGGAGGCGACGGCGCGCCGGTCGCTGGCGCCGGACTTTTCCGTGTAGATGTCGAGCGCCCGATCGAACGCGCCGGAGGAAAAGAAATCCGTCAACGCCACGCCGTCGGACAGTTCGTCCGCGAGCATCATCTTCTCGTTGCACCAGGCATGGGGGCCGGCAAAGGCGGCCGACAATGCCTTGGGACCACCGGTCGCCATGACCTGTTCGGAAACAGCAGCCGTCATCGGGTCACCCGCGCGTGGGTGAGCCTGATCGGAATTACAGCCGTGGACGAACGCCGTCCTGCAAGCATTGGACACCTTCTGAGCGTGGTCAGAAACTCATAAGGTGATCGTGTTACTCATGATTTCGTGCTGTGCAAGTCATTTATGAGTTTTATGCTCATGATTTCAGGCGCGGATGCGATGGCTGCAAGCCGGAGCCTGCAGCCATCGGGCTCGCCTATTGCATCAGGCCGAGCTGCTTGTAGAAGCCGAGCGCGTCGTAATAGTCGTTCTGGGTGGCGATCTTGCCATCCTTGACGGTGAAGACCGAGGCGCCGGTGAACTTGAAGCTCTTGTTGGTCGCAGCCGTGCCATCGGCCCAGGCACCGGAGTTGGTGCCGGAGAACTCCCATTCGAAAGAGACCTTGTCGCCGCTGGCGATCGGGTCGCCCTTCATGGTCCAGACGGCATCGGGAGCGGCGTTCAGGAAATTGTCGATGACGCCGGTCTTGGCGGCATCCTTGCCGGTCACTGGCGTGCCGACCGACGCGTCGTAATAGGTGACGTCGTCGGCAAAGTAGGATGCGGCCTTGCCTGAGTCATGGGCATTCCAGGCCGCGACATAGGCCGCGACCACATCCGGTGCCGCGTCGGCGGCAAAGGCCGCCGGTGTGAGCACGAGCGCGCTGAGGCCGAGGGCCCCAGCGGCAACAAGCAATTGACGACGGTACATCGCAAACTCCTCCCGTTTGTTTCGTTTGCATGCATTTTTCCGCGCCCGGGGCGGTGAGCCTCAGCCGTGGTTGATCATGATGTGGCGAACGGCGGTGTAGTCCTCGAGCGCGTAGACCGACATGTCCTTGCCGTAGCCCGACTGCTTGACGCCGCCATGCGGCATCTCGTTGGTCAGCATGAAGTGGGTGTTGATCCAGGTGCAGCCGTATTGCAGGCGCGAGGCTGCCTTCATCGCCCTCGAGATGTCCTTGGTCCAGACGGAGGAGGCAAGGCCGTAGTCGCTGTCGTTGGCCCAGGCGATCGCATCGTCCTTGCCGGTGAAACGGGTGACGGAGACGACAGGGCCGAAGACCTCGCGCCGCACGATCTCGTCCTCCTGTGTGGCGCCGGCCACAACCGTCGGCTGGAAGAAGAAGCCGTCCGAACTGCCGGCGGCACCGCCGGTGGTGATCTCGATGTGCTTCTGGTCGGCGGCGCGCTCGACGAAGCTTGCGACACGGTCGCGCTGGCGACGCGAGATCAGCGGGCCGATTTCGTTTTCGGTGTCGTCGGCGAGGTTGTAGCGGATGGTCGAGACGGCCGACGTCAGGTCGGCGACCAGCTTTTCGTAGATGCCGGCCTCGGCATAGATGCGGCAGGCGGCGGTGCAGTCCTGGCCGGCATTGTAATAGCCGAAGGTGCGGATGCCGTTGACCACGGCTTCCAGATCGGCGTCGTCATAGACGATAACCGGAGCCTTGCCGCCGAGTTCCAGATGGGTGCGCTTGACGCTCTTGGCGGCAGCGGCCAGCACCTTCTTGCCGGTGGCGATATCGCCGGTGATCGAGACCATCGAGATCTTCGGGTGGTTGATCAGCGCGTTGCCGACCGTCTCGCCACGACCGGATACGACGTTGACCACGCCTTCGGGCAGGATGTCGGCGAGCACGCGGGCAAGCTTCAGCGCCGTCAGTGGCGTCTGCTCGGACGGCTTGAAGACGACGGTGTTGCCGCCGGCGATCGCCGGTGCCAGCTTCCAGGCCATCATCATCAGCGGGTAGTTCCAGGGCGCGATCGAGCCGACGATGCCGACAGGATCGCGGCGGACCATCGAGGTGTGGCCGGGCAGGTATTCGCCCGCGGTCGGCGCATGCAGGTTGCGCACGGCGCCGGCAAAGAACCGCCAGCAGTCGACGATGGCAGGCAGCTCGTCGTTCCTGACCGCGTTGATCGGCTTGCCGCAGTTGAGCGCCTCAAGGGCCGCAAACCCGTCCGCATCCTTCTCGATCGCGTCGGCGATCTTCAAGAGATAGTTGGAGCGCTCGCCAGGCGTGGTCTGGGACCAGGTGGTGAAGGCCTTTTCGGCGGCATCCACGGCCGCCTCGACCTGGGCGTGCGAGGCTTCCGGCAGATCGACGATCTTGCCGCCCGTCCGCGGGTTCAGGATGTGTTCGTCGGCTTCGGTGCCGGCCTCGAAGCGCGATCCGATCAGCAGTTGGGTGTCCATGTCTGTTCTCCCTTGATAGTCGAGTTACTTGCCGGCGCCGGCGATCTGGTCGCCGTCGCGGGTGAGGTAGTAGGCGCCGAGGATCGGCAGGAAGGTGACGAGCACAACGACCATGGCGACCACGTTGGTCACGGGGCGCTGGCGCGGTCGGATCAGCTCTTCGAGCATCCAGATCGGAAGCGTCGACTGCTGACCGGCAGTGAACGTGGTGACGATCACCTCGTCGAAGGACAGCGCGAAGGCGAGCATGCCGCCGGCCAAGAGCGCCGTGCCGATGTTCGGCAGAATGATGTGGCGGAAGGTCTGGAAGCCGTCGGCGCCGAGATCCATCGACGCCTCGATCAGCGAGCCGGAAATCCGCCGGAAGCGAGCGACTGCATTGTTGTAGACGACGACGATGCAGAAGGTCGCGTGGCCGAGAACGATGGTCCAGAAGGAGAAGGGGATATCGGCCATCGAGAAGGCGGATCTGAGCGCAATGCCGGTGATGATGCCGGGAAGTGCGATCGGCAGGATCACCAGCAGAGAGATCGTCTCCCGGCCGAAGAAGCGCGTCTGGCTGACGGCGGCTGCACAGAGCGTGCCGAGCACCAGAGCCACGGCGGTGGCGATCGAGGCGACCTTTACCGAGAGCGTCAGCGCCGCCCAGACGTCGGGCCGGTTCCAGGCAACGGCGAACCATTGCGTCGTCAGGCCGGGCGGCGGGAACTGGTAGCTCTTTTCCTCGGTTGTAAAGGCGTAGAGGAAGATCAAGAGGATCGGCAGGTGCAGGAAGGCGAGGCCGACGCCGGCTGCGATCTTCAGGCCCATCGGCGAGCGGTTGCGTTCAGAGCGCATCGAAGGCCCCCATGCGTTTGGCGACGAAGAGATAGGCGCCCATGATGACGATCGGCACCACCGTGAAGGCGGCGGCGAGCGGGATGTTGCCGGCAGTGCCCTGCTGGGCATAGACGGCCTGGCCGATGAAGAGCCGCGAGGAGCCGACGATCTGCGGGATGATGTAGTCGCCGAGCGTCAGCGAGAAGGTGAAGATCGAGCCGGCGACGATGCCGGGCAGCGCCAGTGGAAAGAGCACGTAGCGGAAGGTCTGGGCCGGCGTGCCGCCGAGATCGGAGGAGGCCTCGATCAGGTTGCCCTGCACCCGCTCCAGCGCTGCCTGGATCGGCAGGATCATGAAGGGCAGCCAGACATAGACGAAGACGATGAAGGTGCCGGTGTAGCTGACCGAGAGCGAGTTGCCGCCAACGACAGGCAGCGCCAGCCAGCCGTCGAGCAGCCACATGAGATGCAGCTTGCCGAAGATCCAGGTGAGGATGCCTTCCTTGGCGAGGATCAGCTTCCAGGCGTAGATCTTGACCAGATAGCTCGACCAGAGCGGCAGCATGACGCCGAGATAGAAGAGCACCTTCCATTTTCCCTGGGCGTAACGCGCCGCGTAATAGGCGATCGGGAAGGCGATGATGGCGGAAGCGACGGTCACGGTTGCGGCCATCAAGACGGTGCGCAGGATGATGTCGAGATTGGTCTCGCTCAAGAGCTGGCGATAGGTCGCGAAGGTGAACTCGTAATTGATCAGCCCTGAGAAATCGTCGATCGAGAAGAAACTCTGCAGCAGAAGCGCAAAGAGCGAACCGAGATAGACGACGCCGAGCCAGAGCAGCGGCGGCGCGAGCATCAGCGTCAGAAGCAGGTGCGGGTGACGCCAGAAGAAATCCGACAGGCGGCCGGCGGGGCCGCGGCGTTCGGGCAACACGAGGGGTTCGGCAAAGGCGGTCATGCGTCCTCCATCGGGTGCAGCTCGTTGGCGGCGAAGCTGATGGTGACGAGGCTACCGAGCGCGGGCACGGCAAGGGCTGCGGGGCTGGCAACGGCAACGCGGGCGCCGTCGACATCGACGACGACGCGGTTGACGGCGCCGAGGAAACTATGGGCCGAGACGGTGCCCGAAAGGCTGAGCGCGCCATTGGTCGGCGCGGCGATGGCGATCGCCTCGGGACGCAGGCTGGCAAAGGGTGCCTTCAGCCCGAGCCGCTGGCAGAGCTTTTGCGGCAGCACGTTGGACGAACCGACGAAGTCTGCGACGAACCGCGTCTTCGGCTGCTTGTAGACATCTTCCGGGCTGCCGAGCTGTTGAATGCGGCCATCGTTGAAGACGGCGATGCGGTCGGCCATCGACAGGGCCTCGCCCTGGTCGTGGGTGACGAAGACGAAGGTGATGCCGAGCGACTTCTGTAGGCTCTTCAGTTCCTCCTGCATCTGCTCGCGCAGCTTCAGATCGAGCGCGCCGAGCGGCTCGTCGAGCAGCAGCACCTTGGGCTTGTTGACGAGCGCGCGGGCAAGTGCCACGCGCTGACGCTGGCCGCCGGAGAGCTGGCCTGGACGGCGGGTGCCATAGCCCGGCAGCTTGACCATGGCGAGCGCGTTCTCGGCCGCCTTGCGGCGTTCTTCGCGGCCGACGCCCTTGACCATCAGCCCGTAGGCGACGTTGTCGAGGATCGAGAGATGCGGGAAGAGGGCATAGTCCTGGAAGACGGTGTTGACGCTGCGGCGATAGGGCGGCACGCCCTCGGCGGTTTCGCCGAAGATCTCGATGTGGCCGCCGGTCGGCTGCTCGAAGCCGGCCATCAGGCGCAGGCAGGTGGTCTTGCCGGAGCCCGAGGGGCCGAGCATGGCGAAGAACTCGCCCTCTGCAATTTCGAGGTTCACGCCATCGACGGCGCGCACGGCGCCGAAGTGGCGGGAAACATTGTCGAAGAGAACGGCGGTGGTCATTTGAATGCTCCGGAAATGTGGCCCCTCATCCGCCCTGCCGGGCACCTTCTCCCCGCAGGCGGGGCGAAGGGGACGTGCGGCGGGCGTCTTGCCTCAAGTTCACGCCCTGCGGTTTGGCCGGGGGCGTTCCCTCTCCCCGCGTGCGGGGAGAGGGTCAGGGTGAGGGGCAAATGCTTGCGATAGGTCTGACGGCTCAGCGGCCGCCGATCACGCCGATATAGTCGGAGACCCAGCGGTGATAGGGCACGCATTCGCCCTGGCTTGCGCACTTCGTCACCGGCGTCTTCCAGAACTTGACCTTGTCGAAGTCCTCGTAGCCGTTGGTCTTGCAGCCGGCATCGGTCAGGAGTTCGTTGCCCTTGCAGGCGGCACCGACCGACGGGTTGGCGCCGAACCAGGCGGAGACGTCACCCTGGACCTTCGGCGACAGCGAGTGTTCCATCCACATATAGGCGCAGTTCGGATGCTGGCTGTCGGCATGCAGCATGGTCGTGTCGGCCCATCCTGTCACGCCTTCTTCCGGAATGGTGGATGCGATCGGCAGCTTCTCGGCTTCCATCAGGTTGACCTGGAACGGCCAGGAGCCAGAGGCGACGACGCCTTCGTTCTTGAAGTCGTCGATCTGGATCATCGCGTCGTGCCAGTAGCGGCCGACGATCTTGCGCTGGCCGCGCAGCAGCTCGAGCGCTGCCTTGTACTGGTCTTCATTGAGTTCGTAGGGGTCCTTGATGCCGAGTTCCGGCTTGTGTGCCATCAGGTAGTTGGCAGCGTCGGCAACGTGGATCGGGCCGTCATAGGCCTGGACGCGGCCCTTGTTGGACTTGCCGTCGGGCAGCTTCATTTCCTCGAAGACGACGTTCCAGCTCTTCGGCGCTTCGCCCTTGAAGGCGTCCTTGTTGTACATCAGCACGTTCGGGCCCCAGACGTAAGGTGTGCCGTAGTGCACGCCGTTGACCGTGTACCAGGGCGCGTTCTGCATGCGCTCGTCGATGGTCTTCCAGCTGGGGATCAGGTCGGTGTTGATCGGCTGGACGCGCTTGCCGGCAACGAGGCGCAGCGAGGCGTCGCCCGAGGCGGTGACGAGGTCGAAGCCGCCTTCGTTCATCAGCGCCACCATTTCGTCCGAGGTCGCGGCGGTCTTGACCGAGACCTTGCAGCCCGTCTGCTTCTCGAAATCCGTGACCCAGTCATAGGCCTTGTCAGTCTCGCCGCGCTCGATGTAGCCGGCCCAGGCGACGATAGAGAGTTCGCCTTCGCCCTTGCCGAGTTCCTTCAGCGGCTCCTGCGCGAATGCCGGGGCGACAAGGCCGAGCGACAGGGTCAATGCCGTGCAGGATTTGAGCATCTGCTTCATCTGAATTCTCCCAGTTTTGAGCCGCGTTTTGCGGCTTCGTTCCCAGGATGAAGCGTGCCTTCATTTCACCGTATTCGCAAATTCATTAAACAGAATGTCGCTTTCGGTTTTTCCGATATCTCTAGTCGGGAGGCACGCCAAAGGTGTGGTCAGTGGCGGGAGAAGGCTAATAAATCCAGGGAATTAGCGCGGCCTGGCGCTTCGGAGCGCCTCGGCGATGCCGACGAAATCGCGCGCCGATTGTGGCAGGCCGGAACCCTTGCGCCAGACCATGCCAACCTGGACGACGGGAAGGGCGCCGGAGACGTCCCGGCTTTCGATGCGGTCGCCTTCAAGCGACCAGGGGCGGTAGACGAGGTCGGGAAGGAGCGCGATGCCGGCGCCGGTCGCGACCAGACTGCGCACCGCCTCCACCGAGCGGGTGCGGAATGCCACGTGCGGACGGGCTCCGAGCGCGGTTAGAAGCTTGCCGGTGTTCTCCTCGATTTCGTCGACTGTCAGCATGATCAGCGGTTCCTTGGCGATATCGCTGACGGAGATGATGTCGGCGCTGACCAAGGGATGGCCGATCGGCAGCCACAGGCGATAGGGCGAGGTTTCGAGGATTTCCGCCTGCAGCGCCATGCGATCGCGCAGGTTGGAGATGACCATGACGGCGACGTCGAGCTCACCGCCGATCAGCAGATGTTCGAGATAGGAGCCGTTGTCCTCGATGGCGCTGACCTCGACGCCGGGGCAGGCGCGGCGATAGCGGGCGAGCAGATCGGAGAGCACGTAGCCGGCGACCAGCGAGGTGACGCCGAGATTGAGCTTGCCGCCGGTCTCCTCGCGGCTGTCGGAAAAGCTGCGGCGGGCGTCCGAGACATTGGAGAGGATCTTGGTGGCGTGGCGCAGGAACTGATGGCCGTTATGGGTGATCGACAGACCGCGCGGGTGCCGGTCGAAAAGCTCGACGCCGAGATCGCCTTCAAGCTCCTTGATCGCCTCGGTGATCGAGGATTGCGAGATCGACAGGTTCTGCGCCGCACGGGTGATCGACCCCTGTTCGGCAACGGCGACGAAATACTGCAGCTGTCTGAAAGTGAAGGCCATGGCGCGAGTTAATAGGTGCAGGGCGCGGCTGGCAAGCCGTTGCCGCGCCGCCGCTGTCTGCCCGGATTAGTTCACCTTTCGAAAGGCGTCGAAACCACTGCGTTTGTTGAAGAGAACCAGAACGGCTTTCCCGAAAATGTTCTCCTCCGGAACAAAGCCGACATCGTGCCGGCTGTCGGCGCTTCGGTTCCTGTTGTCGCCAAGCATGAAGTAGTGGCCGTCTGGAACGGTGAATTCCTGGGTGTCGGAGACGGGCGTGTCTTCGGCCATTCGGTGAGAGCGGTCGCCGGACAGCCTTTCGCTGTAGATTGTAAAGTCACCGCCCTGATCGTCCGGATTGTGTTGTACCTCCACCTGCACCTTCGGCGTCGGTTCGCCGTTGATGTAGAGAGTACCGCCCCTGTATTGAACGCTGTCGCCGGGCAAACCGACGACCCGCTTGACATAGGGGAGCTCCGGCTGCGGCGGGAAGGCGAAGACGACCACGTCGCCGCGTTCCGGCGCGCTCGCAAGTACCTTCGAGTTCAGTCCGATGCCGAAAGGGAACGAG
Source organism: Ensifer sp. LBL (assembly GCF_050435225.1). Lineage (NCBI taxonomy): Bacteria > Pseudomonadati > Pseudomonadota > Alphaproteobacteria > Hyphomicrobiales > Rhizobiaceae > Ensifer > Ensifer sp. LBL. The sequence continues at coordinate 412,801 of NZ_JBNDJY010000004.1, forward strand.
AACTTGCCGTAGCCATAGGCGTATTTGCTTGCGACCACATAGTCGCCGCTACGGATCGTCGGGTACATCGAAGATGCCGCTGTGCCGAAGGACTGGAACAAGAGCGACGTGAAGGCAATCGGCGCGACGAGGAAGATCAGGGCGAGGCCGTACCAACGTGCATACCAGGGAAAGCTCTGGCCAGGCGAAATGCCGCGAGCCAGCTGATAGCCGTGGTTTGATCCGAAGCAACGGAAGGCAACCAGCGCGAGATCGGCAAGCCACGTCGCGTCATGGGTACTCGTCGCTGCGGCAATCGCCCAGGAGGCGCCGAAGTACAGTGCGACCTCCGCAATGAAGTATGCCAGGGCGAGCTTCCAACGCCCAAGATAGGCCATCATCAGCGCTGGCGCGGCGAAGAAGCCGATCAATGCGGCGCAAACAGGATGGCGATTGCGAAAGGCCTGCAATACTTTCATGGAGACACCACGGGAGAGAGAATCGGAGCGGATTGTAGGTAGAAGGTGTAAATCAGTAATTGTAGGGGGTGGCGTTATCAACCCCGCATATTCTGAGCCGACCTGCTCGCGTGACGACCTGAATGCCAGTGATACCGCTTGATCGAGCGAGGACGTGAAATGGACAACAGGGCAAGCGCCAAACCCATGCCGAGCGAGCCCGGCATCCTCGCTTTCCACCGCCGCTGCGAGGACTTCTATCCGGCCGATGCGGTCGATGCCCCGATCGAACAGCAGCGCAAATGGTATGACGCGCTCTGCGCCGAATTCGATGCGCCGAGCCCGAAAGGGCTCACCCGCGAAGACACGCTCGTCGATGGTCTCATCCCGATCCGGCACTACACGCCGGCCACGGTATCGACCGAGACGCGCATCTACTACATCCACGGCGGCGGCTTTGTCGTCGGCTCGCTCGACAGCCATGATGCGATCTGCGCCGAGCTCTCCGATTTCGCCCACGCCGAACTGGTTTCGGTCGATTATCGCCTGGCCCCGGAGCATGTCTGGCCGGCCGCGTTCGACGATTGCTACGCGGTGCTGAAGGAATTGCTGTCCGATGGCTGTCCTGTTGTCGTTGCCGGCGACAGCGCCGGCGGCAACCTGACGGCGGGCATCGTTCTGAAGGCGCGGGCGGAAGGTCTCAAGGGCATTGTCGGCCAGGCGCTGATCTATCCGGGCCTTGGCGGCGATCTCGTCTCGGGATCTTACGGGGAAATGGCCGAGGCGCCGGGGCTGACGACCGCCGATGTCAGCTACTATCGCGATATCCTGAAGGCGCCGGCTGACAATCCTTTCGCCGCACCCTTGGCGGAAACGGACCTTTCCGGCCTGCCGCCGAGCTACATCACCGGCGCCTTCTTCGATCCCTTGCGCGACGATGCGCGTCTCTATGCGGCGCGGCTTGCCGCCGCCGGCGTCAACGTCACCTTCCGCGAGGAACCACAGATGATCCATGCCTGGCTCAGGGCGCGGCACATGAGCGAGGGCGCGCGGGACGGCTTCCGCCGGCTGGCGGAAGGGGTGGCTGTTCTCGTCGGGACGCGCTGACGCGCTGGCATCGGGTGCGGCAACGCCGAACCGTCGTGTCGGCTGGAACGGCCCTAGCTCTTCGCCTTGAACACCAGCACCGGATTTGCCTGGAAAGCGTCAGGGAACAGGGTTCTCAGGTTCTCGATCTTCGGCAGGTCGTTATAGACGATGTAGGGATGGGTCGGGTTTCGGGTCAGGAAATCCTGATGGTAGTCCTCGGCGGCGTAGAATCCCTTGAACGGCGAGACCTGCGTGACGATCCTCGCCGGGAAGGCGCCAGACTTGCCGAGCTGGTCTATATAGGCATCGGCGATCCGCTTCTGTTCATCCGTGACGGCAAAGAGCGCCGAGCGATACTGGGGACCATGATCCGGTCCCTGATAGTTGAGCTGGGTCGGATTGTGGGCGACGGAGAAGAACACCTGCAGCAGCCGGCCATAGGTCACTTCGCGCGGATCGAAGGTCACTTCCACCGATTCCGCGTGGCCGGTCTTGCCGCCGCTCACCGTCTCGTAGTCGGCGGTTGCCGCCGTGCCGCCGGCATAGCCGGAGACGGCCTTCTTCACGCCTTTGAGGTGCTGGAAGACGCCCTGAACGCCCCAGAAGCAGCCGCCGGCGAAGACGGCGATTTCCGTCGATGCGGATGATTTCTCGTCTAGCGAAGGCGGCGGAATGACGACGGCCGGTTCCTGGGCGACGGCGATCGGCGCCGATGCCATCAGCGCGGCAAAGACTGCCGCTGCCAGGTTCATGAAAGGTCTGCCTGCGATCTGTGCCGACTTGCTGCGCGCCATCGCGTCCTCCCATCGTCCGGCTTCAGCGCCGGACGTTCGATGACCTCATGTTTTCATGGGATTGGCAACGGTCAAATCGCGATCGCGTGCTTCACGCCAACGTGACGATCCGCTACCACTGGACGAATATGAGGTGCCGAGAGCAGGGGACGATGCCATGGCTGGAGAAACGGATCTCGCGAAACTGCTTTCGACGATGAGCCCGGTGCTGTTTCCGCAGACCTATGTCTATTGCACCGTCGCCTATCGGGACGCGGCGCGTTACCAGGCGCTGGAGCCGCTCGCCACCTATCGCGAGGACGAGGGGCTGACGCTGGTGCTGACCCGCGCTGCTGCGGATGAGGTGGGGCTCGGCTACGGCCCGTTGCTGCGCCGCATCACGCTCAACGTACACTCGGCGCTCGAGGCGGTCGGCCTGACGGCGGCCGTTTCTGCAGCGCTGACGCGCGAAGGCATCAGCGCCAATGTGATCGCCGCCTATTACCACGACCATATCTTCGTGCCGGAAGCGGATGCCGAGCGGGCGCTCGATGCGCTCCGGGCGCTGACCGTCGCCTGAAAGGCGGTCGCGCTTACATGAAGCGCGTGTCGGCGGGCGTGTTGAAGTGGTCGTCGTCGCGCCCATTTTCATAGATGATCGGCGCCGCAGCGAGTTCCGCGTCGCTGACGCCATCGAGGCAGGCGACATTGACCGCGTAGAAGTGGCCGATGAAATCCTTGAGGTAGCCGCGCGAGAAGGGCCGGACACCGCAGCGGCTGCAAAAGTAGTGATCGACGTCGCCTTCGATCCAGCTCGAATTGTCGGCCCGGTAGCTCGTGAGCCTGTCCTTGCCTGACGTGATCTCGAATTCCCCGCGCAACGCGAAGGCCTTCTGCATGCGCGTCTTGGCGCAGAAGGAGCAGTTGCAGCGGCGGATGCCCTCGGCAAGATCGAGCTGGCCTTCGAAGGTGACAGCCTTGCAATGGCAGCTGCCGCGATAGAGCTTCTTCATCGGTTTCCTCCCTGGGGTTGGGCGCAGATCACCATCCGCCGGCCGAGGCCGGCGCCGCTTGAGATCTGCGCTACTTTGCGTTTCCGGTCTGGCGTCTGGCGTCTGGCGTCTGGCGTCCGGCGTCTGGCGCCGGGCACCGTTATCCCGCATTGCCCGAAGGCGCCGGCTGATCGGCGGCCACCTGCGCCTTGCCGTCACCGTCATCGCTGGCCTTGCGCAGGAGCAGGAAGGCGATGAGTGCGGTGCCGAGCGAAAGCAGCACGCAGATCGAGGCGGTGAAGGCGAAGGACTGGGTGAAGACGTCGCGCGCCGCCGTCAGCAGCCGTTCGGCCTCTGCAGGTGGCAGGTCGGCAGCCACGGCGACAGCTCCGCCAAGTGTCTGGCGGGCGGCGGCAACGGTTTCCTCCGGCAGGCCGGTGACCACCAGCTGGTCCATGCGGCCGCGATAGGCCGAGGTCAAAAGGCTACCGAGCACGGCGATGCCGAGCGCGCCGCCGAATTCGAAGCTGGTCTCGGAGATGGCGGACGCTGCACCGGCGCGCTCCGGCGGTGCCGAGCCGACGATCATATCCGTCGTCAGCGTGCCGACAGGGGCAAAGCCGAGGCAGAGCACGACGAGGCCCGTGGTGACGAGCAGGGGACTGCTTGATGTGCCGACCTGGGTGCAGATGGCAAAGCCGATCGCCGTCAGCACGAAGCCCGCCGCAATCAGGTTCGAGGCGGCAAAACGGGTGGCAAGCATCGGCACGGTCATCGACGCGACGATCATCGCCACGCCCGTCGGCACGGACCAGAGGCCGGCGACGAAGGGGGTGAGCCCGAGCACCAGCTGCAGGTACTGCGCCACGAACAGGAAGGCGCCGAAGCCGACGAAGAGGCCGAGAATGTTGACGCCAAGGGCGGCGCTGAAGGCCGGCGTCCTGAACAGCGCCAGATCGATCAGCGGGTCGGCGAGACGGAGCTGGCGCCGCGCAAACAGGATCGCGACGACGATGCCGAGCAGGATGAAGAAGACGGCGATCGTATCGAACCCGGCCTCGGCGACATGCTTCATGCCGTAGATCACCGACAGCACGGCGACGAGCGACTGGGCGGCGCTGACGAGGTCGATCCGGCCGGCCTCGGGATCGCGGAATTCCGGCAGGAGGATCGGGCCGAGAATGAGGATCAGCACCATGACCGGCACGGCGAGCAGGAAGACCGAGCCCCACCAGAACTGCGACAGCATCAGCCCGCCGACCACGGGGCCGATGGCGCCGCCGGCCGAGAAGCTGGCGATCCACACCCCGATCGCAAAGGTGCGCTGGCGATCGTCGAGGAACATGTTGCGGATGAGCGAGAGGGTGGAGGGCGCAAGCGTCGCCGCCGCCACACCGAGCACGGCACGCGCGATGATCAGCGTCTCGGCGTTCCAGGCAAAGGCGGCGAAGATCGACGCGAGGCCAAAGGCGACAGAGCCGATCATCAGCAGCCGCCGGCGGCCGATGCGGTCGCCGAGCGTGCCCATGGTGATCAGCGAGCCTGCGACCATGAAGCCGTAGATATCGATGATCCAGAGAAGCTGGGCGGCCGAGGGCTTGAGCTGTTCGGCAAGCTGCGGGACCGCGAGGTTCAGCACCGTCAGGTCCATGGAATAGAGCATGCAGGGCAGCGCCAGCACGGCGAGCCCGATCCATTCGCGCCTGGTCGCCTTCGGACCGGGCGCGTTTTCGGTTTCAAAGTTCGAAATCTCAGACATGGTCGACGTAATCCCTGAGCCGCTCGAGGCACTCGCCCCAGCCATCCTGGTGCGAGTCGCGCTCTTCGACGGTCTCGAATGGTGTTTGCTGGAAGGTGAGCCGCGTCTTGCCGCCGATGTCGGCAAAGGAAACGGTGATCAGCGTGTCGCTGCCGGGCTCGCCGTCTTCATCCCAGGCGAAGGTGAAGACCAGCTTCTCGGGCGCGCGCACTTCGCGAAAGATGCCGCTCATCCAATAGTCCTGGCCTTCGGGCGAGCGGATGCAGGCGCGCCACGCACCGCCCGGACGGAAGTCCATGTTGACCGAATGCGGCGTGAAATCCCGCGGCCCCCACCAGCGCAACAGATGCTCCGGCGTCGACCAGACCTTGAAGACGAGGTTTATCGGCGCCTCGAAGTCGCGCACGATTTCCAAGCTGATATCCTTGCGTGCTGCGTTTGCGGTCGCCGCTGTCATGAAACCTCCTCCTCTGGGCGCCCCAATGCGCCCAGTCTTTAACCGTAGAGTTATTTAACTCATCGGTTAATATCCGGGCGCAAACGCGATTGTCAAGGCTGGCTCAAGCGACGATCTGATTTTTGTCAATTTGGGCGAGGGGAGGAAGGGTGGTCGCTTGCTTTTACGAGGATACGGGCAGGCGCGCCTTGAGGCGAGCCAGCACCCGGCCGAAGGCACCGGGGTCCTCGAGGCTTCGCGCTAGGATCAGCGCGCCCTGGATGCCGCCGACGATTTCCTCGGCAAGGCCGTCGCGCTCGGCAGCGGGCGTGCCGGCGCGTTCAAGCGTGACGGAAAGATCGGCGCGCCAGTCGGAGAAATAGCGGTTGAGTTCGTGGGCGAAGCGGTCGTGCGCGCCGCTGGTCGCGATCACCCCCATCAGGCAGAGGCGTCTGCCTTGGCGGAAGTAGCCGTCGACGGCGGCAAACATCGCGTCCAGCGCCGCGGCGGGATCTTCGGCATTGCGCAGCGGCTCGAAGATGTGCGTGCGGAACCAGGCGGAGATATCGCCAAGCACGGCCTCGGCCATCTCCTCCTTCCCGCCGGGGAAGAAGTGGTAGAGGCTGCCTTTGCCAAGCCCGGTCTTCTCGGTGATCAGGCTGAGGCTGGTGCCGTCGTAACCGTGCTCGCGGAAAATTTCCGCAAGCATGGAGATGACGTCCTTTCGCTCCGTGACGACGCGGCTCATGCGGGCTTCCTCGCCAGCGGATACTCGACCTTGGCGAAGCGGTGGAACAGCGCGCCAACGGCGACGAGAATAAGCGAGCCGGTCAGCACCGGGAAGAGCAGGAATTCGAAGCCGGGATCGGCGGCAAAGACGACGAGCGGGTTTGCGCCCGCCGGCGGATGCGTGAGGCGCAATGCCGCCATCAGCGCGATCGCCGCACCGACGGCGATGGCGACCGCCCACCACTCGTTCGGAAAGACTGACCTGAGGACCAGGCCGACGAGCGTGGCGACGAAGTGGCCGCCGACGACGTTGGCCGGCTGCGACAGCGGGCTTGCCGTGACGGAGAAGATCAGCACGCAGCTGGCGCCGAAGGGCGCCATCAGCATGGGGTGGCCGACAAGGCCTGTCAGCGCGCCGACGGCGGCGATGGCGACGAGGCCGCCGATGCCGGCAATCAGGCCGCGGTTGATATGAACGGGAGGCTGATGACGCGAGAAGAAATGGCGCATTTGTGTACCAATCGGTCAAGTGTTTACCGATTGGTACAATGATGTGCCGACGATGTCAAGACAGGGCCGCCGGACCGGGCGTGGCGGCGGTCGGCCACCGGCCCGCTCCGTGCGCGAGGCTCACATGAAATCGCGCGGGATGCGCTTCTTGAAGTGCTTCTCGAAGATCGGCGTGTCTCCCTCGTAGGCGACGACCTCGGCCTCGGTGATCCACTCGTTCTGTGTGCAGTGGAGCGTCGAGGTAGAGACGGTGCGCACCGACCAGCCCTCGCGCTTGGCGACGCAGGTCCAGGTCGAGGTGCCGATCATCGACAGTGGGTCGTCCGGTGCGATCGACCAGGTCTCGTCGCGCACGTCCTGGGTGGCAAGGCCCGTATCCGGATGTTCGGAGAGCCCGGTGTCCTCGTAGATCCGGTAGTGGGTCATGCCGTGGGTCATGTCGCGCTCGACGGTGCGGCTCGAAACACCGCGTGTCAGCTCGCGATACTTCGGCAGCGGATCGGGGTTCTCCGGCTCGGGCACGACGATCTCCTTGTGCGCGCCGAGCAGCGGAAGGGCGAGCGACAGGCTTGCCGTGTCGATCGAAAGACCCGGGTCGGTGGGGGTGGGGAGGATCAGCGGCCAATAGGAGGTCGAGAGCGAGACGCGGATGCGATTTCCCGCGCGGAAGCGGTAGCCGCAGGCATCGAGCGTGAGCGTGATCCGCGTCTTGCGCCCGGGCTCCATGGCGCGCGGCTGGGCGTTGCTTTCGCGGTGCGCCAAATTGAGCACCCCAAAGGCGACGCGGGTGGCGGTGCCATCAGGATGCACGTCGACCAGGCGGACGGCGAGATTGGCGGTCGGTGCCTGGCAGGTGACGTCGACGGTCAGCGTCGGCTGGCCGAGATAGTCGGCGGCTTCCAGCAGCGGCGCGGTTTCGAAGACGAGCGAGCCGGCATCGTCGATGCGCTGGCCGCCGGCCATTTCGGCATCGGGCTTCAGCGTGAAGTATTCCCCGGATGCCGTGCCTGTATCGAGCGGGGATTTCAGGTAGACCTCGCCGATGCCGGTGCCGCCGGCCGACGGCGTCAGCCGACCGTCATGGGAGATGCCGAACAGCTGCATTTCCGGCGTCGTCCAGGCGTCCTTCGCCACCCAGCGGCCGGGATCGCTGTCACGCCGGAGCGACGGGCGCGGGCCGTCGAGGATATAGGCGCGCACCTGCGGCCCGTTCTCGGCGCCGTTTTCCTCGTCGCGTAGCCAGCGGTTCCACCAGCGGATCGCCTCGCCGTGGAAATCGGCGCGCGGCTTCGGGAAGGCGAAATGCGGGTATTTGTGCACCCACGGGCCGATCAGCGCCTTGGCCCTGTCGCCAAGGCCTTCGACCGCCTTCAGGGGCGTGTTGCGGTAGCCGTCGGCCCAGCCGGCGATGACCAGCGCCGGGATCTCGACCCTGTCGAAATCTTCGCAGATAGAGCCGTGCTGCCAGAATTCATCGCGACGCTGGTGCTCCAGCCACTCCTCCATGAAGAAGGGCTCTTTCTCCAGCCGCTCCATCCACATCTGCTTCCAGCGGTCGCCGACGATGGCGGGATCCGGCGAGCGCGACTGGTAGCCGAGCATCGTCGCCGCCCAGGACAGCTGGGCCGAGAGATGGCAGCCGTTCTTGTAGTGGATGTCGTCGTTGTAGCGGTCGACCGTGGAGGCGATGGAGATGACGGCTTTCAGCGCCGGCGGCTTCAGGGCCGCGACCTGCAGGCAGTTGAAGCCGCCCCAGGAGATGCCCATCATGCCGACCTTGCCGTTTGACCAGGGCTGCGCGGCGATCCATTCAACGATCTCGCAACCGTCGGAAAGCTCGCGCGGCGTGTATTCGCCGTCGATCACGCCCTCGCTTTCGCCGGAACCTCTGATGTCGACGCGCACGCCGGCAATGCCGGCGGCGGCAAAGACCGGATAGGTGGACTCGTCACGCAGGCTCGTGCCGCCCTGCTTGCGGTAGGGAAGGTATTCGAGCACGGCCGGGACCGGATCGGCCTTAGCGCCGGCGGGCATCCAGATGCGGGCGGCAAGCTCGGTGCCGTCCTTCAGCCGGATCCATTCGTTTTCGATGACAGTGAATTCGCGTTCTGACATGTGGTTCCAACGATCTCTTTGTTTTCTCGGGAAATGCCGGACGCGAACCCGCGTCCGGCATTCGTCGCAATGGCTTAGCTGTCGAACCAGACGCGGCTGCCGACATAGCCGTTCGAGAGGTCGTTGCCGATGTCGTCGACGAAGCCCTTGAGCGAGGCCGAGGCGGCGTTCACGTAGTCGTTGAAAACAGGCAGGATCAGCCCGCCTTCGTCGCGCACGGTCATCGCCATGGTGTGATACATTTCCTTGCGCTTAGTCTCGTCGAGCTCGGAACGAGCCTGCAGCAGCAGCTTGTCGAAATCCTCGCGCTTGAAGCGCGTGTCGTTCCATTCGGCGGTCGAGAGATAGGAGGTCGAGTAGCGCGAATCCTGCGTCGGCCGGCCGCCCCAATAGGAGGCGCAGAAGGGCTGCACGTTCCAGACATTGGTCCAGTAACCGTCTTCCGGCTCGCGGCGCACTTCGATCTCGATGCCGGCCTTCTTGGCGCTTTCCTGGAAGAGCACAGCGGCGTCGGAAGCCCCGGGGAAGGCGGCGTCGGAGGTGCGCAAGAGGATCGGCCGGTCGTGGCCGGACTTCTTGAAGTGGAAGGCGGCCTTGTCCGGGTCATAGGCCCGCTGCTCGATGCCTTCGGGGGCCAGCGCATAGTTGCCGTTGACCGGGTAATCGTTGCCGAGCGTGCCGAAGCCGCCGAGCACCCGGTCGAGGATCGCCTGGCGGTCGACCGCATATTTCAGCGCCAGCCTCAGGTCGTTGTTGTCGAAGGGCGCGGTGTCGCAATGCATCAGGAAGCTGTAGAAGCCCTTGCCGGAGGTCCTGAGGATTTCGACGCGCGGCGCGCGCTTCAGGAGCGGCACGGTCTTCGGGTCGATGTTGTTGATGAAGTGCACCTGGCCGGAGGAAAGTGCTGCGATGCGCGCCGTCGTGTCGTTCATCACGATGATCTCGACACTGTCGACGAAGCCGCGGTCGGAGCGCCAGTCATCGGCGTTCTTCTCGAAGGTGGCGCGCAGGCCAGCCTCGTAGCTTGAAAGCTTGTAGGGACCGGTGCCGATGGGCGAGGCCGGATTGTCGACGCCGCCCTTCGGCTGGATGATCAGGTGATAGTCGGTCAGAAGCAGCGGCAGGTCGGCATTGCCTTCCGTCAACGTCAGCACCAGGCCGCCTGCCTTTTCCTCGATCGTCTTGATCGACCGCATCAGCCCGAGCGCGCCGGACTTCGAGCCTTCGTCCGCATGGCGCTTCAGCGTGGCGACGACGTCGGCAACCGTCAGCTTGCTGCCGTCGTGGAAGCTCACGTCGCTGCGGATCTTGAAGGTCCACTCGGACGCATCGGCCGAGGGTGTCCAAGATTCGGCAAGCGCCGGCAGCGGTGCGCCGGTCTTCGGGTCGGATTCGACCAGCGTATCGCCCCAGAGGTGGCCGATCACGAAGGAGACGGAACCGCTATAGGCGGCGGGGTCGAGCGAGTCCGTCGTGGCGCCGCCCTTGAGGCCGAGCTTCAGATGGCCGCCACGCTTCGGCTCCTGAGCCCTTGCGTCAGTGGCGGCGAGCGTGCCACCGAAACCGGCCGCAAGGCCCAAGGCTGCCGTGCCGGCCAGGAAGCCGCGCCGGCTGAGGCCGGTCGAGGCAAGGGTCGCGGGGACAAGGAGGCCGTCAGGACGCTTGGTGAATTCGGTCATTCTAGGGTTCCCTTTGGAGTGATGCTTGTTAGGGAAAACCTAGCGTTTGCCGACCGGCACACAATTTCGCGACTTGACGCTTCTTTACGCTCTTTTACGCTACCTGCGTGCTCCCTGTTCGACAAGGATTGGAAGCGCGTTGAATGGGGTTCGAAAAAGCACCGTGCAGGACATCGACATCTTCGCCGCCAATCTCAAGTTTGCCTGTGCCACGCGACGGTCGATCTCGCAGATCTGCCGCGAAATCGGCATCAACCGCCAGCAGTTCAACCGCTACATCGGTGGCGAGGCGCGGCCATCGGCGCACAATGTGGCGCGCATTGCCCGCTTCTTCGGGCTTTCTGCCGAAGACTTCGCATTGCCGGCCAAACAGTTTGAGGCGCGCATGACGCGGCCCGATCGAGACCGCTCGGATGCCGGCCTGCTGCTTGAGGGTTTCCCGGGCGACATCGCAGGCCTCAGGCGCCATATCGGCTACTACCAGACCTATCACGTGTCGCTCTCCTGGCCGGGGCTCGTCGTCTGCTCCTGCGCGCGGATCTATGAGGAGGCAGGCTCGATCCGGGTGAAATCGATCGAGCGCATCCGCGATCCCGCAAACGAGATCCAGCAGTTCTCGAAATATGTCGGCCTCGTCACCTTCTGGCGAAACCGGATCTTCATCGCCGAGCGCAGCATCGGGCGCGAGCCGATGCTGGCGCAGACCATCCTTCTGCCGTTCGAAGTGCATCAGCGCGTCTATCTGCGCGGCACCACCATGGGGGTCTCCTGGCGCAAGGAGAACCTGCCTTACGCGTCGCGGATGATCTGGCGCTCGCTCGGGGAACAGCCGGACTTGCGGCAGATGCTTTCGCGCTGCGGCGTGCTGTCCTTCGGCTCGCGCCACCTGCCGCAGACAGTCCGGGCCTTTCTCGATACGCCCGATGCCGAGCTCTTGAGCATACCGACTGAATATTGAGGCGGCGTGGCCGTGTGCTAGGTTTCGCCGCAACGGAACCATGGAGGAGGGGATCATGAAACTTGCAGCGACCGCGATTGCCTGTCTTTGCATCGCCGTGCCGCTGTCGCCGGCAATGGCGGAGGAGGGCCAAGCGCCGATCCCGTCCTGCGCGCTTTCGGGTGCGTCCAGCGTGATGATCGGCGGCCAGCCGGCGCTGCGATTGTCCGACGTCGCAAATTGCCCGCCGGAACTCTACGAGGTGGTGCCGAGCATCATGATCGAGGGGCAGCCGGTCGTACACTTTCGCGCCGGCAGCGGCGAAAGGGGAGATTGTTCGGCCAAGGGCGAGGCGACGGTCACCTTCGAAGGCGAGGCGGCGCAGCGGGTGGGCGACGTCGATTGTCGGCAGAAATGACGGTTGCCTGGCGCTCCGATACCATTAGATCTCTCCGCGCCACGCGATGTCGCATGTCCGATCCGACTGAACGAGCCGGAGCGCCCCTGCTGGCTATCGCCACGGTAACCGCTCCGGCATCCGTCTCAAGGCGTCAGTTCATGTATTTGGCCAGATAGGACAGCGCCTTCTCGGGGTGACGGCCGAACCAGTTGTAGCCGTCCTCGAAGCGCTTGGTCGTACCCTCGATCCAGTAGAGTTCCTTGTCGTTGCTCGCCAGCGCGTCGAAGGTGGTCTCCGCGTCGCTCGGGTTGTTGATGACGGCATCGTCGAGCACTTGCCACATGAAGACCGGCAGCTTGACGTTCGGAGCCCACAATCTGCCCGACATGTCAGCGGCAGCAAAACCACCGAGCTTCAGTATCTCTAGGTCGATCAGTTCCTGGTACTGCGCGATGCCCTGGTAGCCCGAGAGCTTGGTGAAGACCGACGTCATGTTGGGAACCAGCGGGCTGAGCAGGCATTTGACGTTTTCGAACAGCTCGGGATGCTTGGTGATGGCCGCATACTGCGAAACGCCGCCCAGGCACTGGCTGAACAGTGCAACGTCCATCTTGCCCAGGCGCGGATGGGCATCGACGAATTTCTTCACGCCGACGCAGTCACGCCATTCCCACTGGCCGACGCCGCAGACGCCGCCGTTGGCAGCACCGCTCTGTCCGTGATTGCGGAAGTCGTAGGTCAGGACGTTGTAGCCGGCATCGGTCAGGTGCTTGTATTGGATGACGAAGTCGATCTCGACAGGCTCGATGAAGTTGCCCCACGGCGCGCCCATATGGCCGGGATAGCCGGCGCGGCACATCGGAAGCGCATGGTTGAAGATGACGAGCTTGTTGCTCTCGCCGCCCTTGGCCGGGATGTACCAGGCTTCGAGCGGCGTGCCGTCGTCCGACGGGATGGACAGGTCGTACCAACCTTCCATGCCGTATTCGTCGGGGTTCTTGAAGATGAAGCTGCGCGGCATCTTGACCATGCCGGCCAGTGCCTTGACCTTGGCGTGATCTTCCGGGGAGATGGATTTTTCCTGCTCCCGCGCCCTCTGCATTCTTTCCTTTGAAATTCCGGTCATAACCAGGTCTCCTCTGACTGCCCTGCCGAGACACGATGTCGGTGGGTATGGGGGCATATTAAGCGAGCGAATTGATCGGATAAACCGCCTGGACATGACATCAGTGTTAAGTGATAACTGACAATATGCCTCTGGATCCTTCCTTGCTTCCTGCCATGGCGTGGTTCGTCCACGTGGCCCGCCGCCGCAGCTTCACCAAGGCCGCCATGGAAATGGAGGTGACGCGCGCAACCGTATCGCAGCACCTGAAATCGCTGGAACGACACTTGAACGTGCGGCTCATCAACCGCACGACGCGCGACATGTCGTTGACCGAGGAGGGCCAGCGTCTGTTCGATGTGCTGCAGCCCGCCTTTGCCGCGATCGAAGGCGCGGTCACGGACCTGGGCGAGGCCGGCACGGAACCGTCGGGCACGATCCGGCTATCCGTCTCACGCGTTGCCGCGCGGTCGTTGATCGAGCCGCATATGGCGGCGTTTCTGGCGCGCTATCCGAAGCTGCGGCTGGAACTGGTGACCGACGACGGTCTCTCCAACATCGTGGCCGAAGGGCTCGACGCCGGCATCCGGTTGGGCGAAAGCCTAGACGAGCACATGATCGCGGTGCCCATCACGCCGCCGCTGGAAATGGCGATCGTCGGATCGCCTCAATACTTCCAGCGCCACGGTATTCCTGAGACGCCTCAGGAGCTGAAGCAGCACAATTGCCTGTCCTATCGCTTCACCTCGAGCGGCACCATAGACCGCTGGACGTTCCTCACGCCCGACCAAGAAGCACGCGCCGTGATCTACGAACCCCAGGGCAACGCCATCTTCAACGACGACGACAGCATGTTGCGTGCGGCGCTACAGGGCGTCGGCCTGGTGCAGCACCTCGACCTCTGCGTTCGTCCGTATCTGGAGGATGGCACTTTGGCGCGTGTTCTTCTGCCGTGGGTTCATCCCCGTCCGGCGTTCTTTCTTTACGTCCCGTCGCGCGCTCAGATGCCCGCCAAGACCCGAGCGCTGATGGACTTTCTTGTCGAGCAGCGCAAAAAGCTGGCGCCATAGCGTTTGGCTTGGGTTTCATGCCGTTGAAGCGGGGTCGGGTAAATCAAGCCTCGCCAGCCGGGCACCCTCCCGAACGGCCGAAAGCGCCGGCGGATTGGAGATGGGATAGCCGGCAATGAAGCCCTCGACCGTGAACGACGGGAACTGGGTGCGCAGCCGCGACACGACCTCTGCCGCTTCCGCCATCTCGCCAAGGTGCGCATGCGCCATCGCCTGGAACATCAGCGTGTTGGGCGATTCCTGCGAACTTCTTTCAAGCGCGGACAAGCATTCGCGATAGCGCCCGACGACGAAGAGAACGCGCGCGAACATGCCATGGTACCAGGGCGGGCCAAGCGGGTTGAGCGAGAGGGCGCGCTCGATGAAGGGGATCCCGTCGGCGGGATCGCCGACGATCAGGGCCTTGGCACCTGCGAGCAGCGCAAGGGTATCGGCGTTGTTCCTGCCGAATTCGAAGGCGCGTGCATGCGCCTCGGCGGCGCCGGCAAGGTCGCCGAGACACGCCTTGAGGTCGCCGAGGCAGGTGTGGCCGGCAGGGTCGGTGGGGTCCAGCCGCACGGCTTCGTCAACCGCGCGCCGCCAGTTGCGGAAGGCTTCGTCGAGGTCGTCGCCGAAGCCGTTCGCCGCCTGGATGGAATGGGCATAGGCAAGTTCGGTCCAGGCGCGCGCCCGCCCCGGATCGAGCTCGATCGAGCGCGTCAGCAACTGCATGGCGGCGGCGTTGCCGTCGGGGCTGAAGCGATTGTGCTGTTCGACGCCCAGCAGGAAATAGTCGTAGGCCTGTAGGCTGCCCGGCGGCTTTTGCCGGCTCGCCTTTCGGCCGATGGCGGCCAGCGTGCCGAAGCAGCCGGCGAGCACGTTGATGACGCTTTCGGTGAGGCTGTCCTGCAGCGTCAGCACGTCCTCTATCGTGCGCTCGTAGCGCTCGCTCCAGAGCGTCATGCCGGTGCGGGTATCGGAAAGCTGAATCGTCAGGCGGACCCGCCGGTCGTCGGCGCGCAGCTGCCCGGTGATGGCATAGGTGGCGCCGACCGCCTGGACGTGGTCTTCGAAGCTTTCCGGCCGGTTGCCGAGCAGCTTCATCGTGTGGAAGGCGATGACGGGGAGATCGGCGAAGCGCGCGAGGTCGACGCAGATGTCGGATGACAGCCCGTCGGCGAAACGGTGCCAGCGCTCCTCCGGATTGAGGCTTTCAATGGGAAAGACCGCAAGCGTCGGGGAGGCCGGCTCAGCCACCCGCGACGGCGCGACTGCTTGCGTTGCCGTCCTGCCGGCCACCATCTGCGCGACCGAGGCGGCAAGCTCGATCTTGTTGCGAACGCCGAGCTTGCCGTAGATCGTCGCCAGATGCGTGCGCACCGTCGACGGCGCGATAAACAGCGCCTCGCCGATTTCGCGATAGGTCAGGCCGGCGGCAAAGCGCTCCGCCACGGCGCGCTCGCGGTCCGACAAGGCTTCGGTGGCGACCTGTGGTGTCGAAATACGGTTCATGGCTGCTTCCTGCCACCTGACCGGGCCGTTTTCAATGGCGACATAGGGCAGGGTGCCACAGCGCCCCTTGCGCGTCCAACGGCGCGCGCGGTGCTGCAGGCAAAATACTACAAATGCAGGAGAGGAAAACACAGCAGCTGCGCGATGTGGCGCGCAGGCGACGCGCCTAGAGTTCCACCAGTTTTTCAACGCCCCTGAGGGGCCAGAAGAGGTGGGAACGGCGATGAGCAGCCTGCTTTCCGGAATGTCCGATTTCTATCACGCCGTCCGGCTGGACCTCAGCCAACCGGCCAGGCATCTGGCCGACAGCCTCGGCCGTCACGATCCCTTCCGCATCCTTGTCATCTGGGAGGACCGCGTTCGCGTCCGCGAGCAACTTCAGCTCATGGCCGATCAATACCCGGAGCGGCTGAAGGATATCGGGATGACGAGGGCCGAGGTTCGCGCAGAGACGAGCAAGGCCTTCTGGCAACGCTGACCTTGCCCGACGAAGCGGAAGACGGCGGCACGCAATCGTGCCGCCGTCTCGTTTTTCAGTTGCCGGCGCTTTCCATGCGGCGTGTCTTCAACACGCGCTCCAGCCAGCCGATTTCCATCTCCGGAACCGACTTCAACAAAAGGTCCGTGTAGTCGTCGAAGGGCGGCGACAGCACCTTCGACTTCGGACCGAAGCGCACGAGGCGGCCGCGATGCATGACCGCGACGCTGTCGGCGATCGCCCGGACGATGGCGATGTCGTGGGTGATAAAGACATAGGAAACAGCGGTTTCCTCTTGAAGCTTCAAAAGCAGATTCAGGATGCCTTCGGCCACCAGCGGATCGAGTGCGGAGGTCGGCTCGTCGCAGAGGATCAGCTCGGGCTTGGCTGCAAGCGCCCTTGCGATCGCCACGCGCTGCTTCTGCCCACCGGAGAGTTCCGCCGGATAACGATCGAGGAAGCGGCCGCCCATCTCGATCTGGTCCAAGAGCTCGTTGACCCGCTCCGTCTTCTTCTGGCCGTGCAGACCGAAGTAGAAGGAGAGCGGTCGGCCGACGATGTCGCGCACCGTCTGGCGCGGGTTCATCGCCGTATCGGCCATCTGGTAGATCATCTGGATGCGCCGCAGCTCGTCATTGCTGCGGCCCTTCAAGGCGCGCGGCAATTCCTTGCCCTCGAAGGTGATGCGGCCCTCGGTCGGCGGCAGAAGCCCGGTGATGACCCGGGCGAGCGTCGACTTGCCCGAGCCGCTCTCGCCGACG
Source organism: Ensifer sp. LBL (assembly GCF_050435225.1). Taxonomy (NCBI): domain Bacteria; kingdom Pseudomonadati; phylum Pseudomonadota; class Alphaproteobacteria; order Hyphomicrobiales; family Rhizobiaceae; genus Ensifer; species Ensifer sp. LBL. Next base: position 429,562 of record NZ_JBNDJY010000004.1, read on the forward strand.
ATCGCCAGCGTCTGGCCCTTTGGCAGATGCATCGAGACATCGTGCAGCACCTTGAAGCCATTGGCGTAGCCGGCGCTGACATGCTCGATCGTCAGCTGCGTGCCGGTCTGGTCAACCGCTTCGTCGCGCTTGGTTTGGCGGACGCTGACGAGCGCACGGGTGTAATCCTCGCGCGGCGCTTCGATGATCTGCTTCGTCGAGCCGTATTCCACTGTCTTGCCGTGGCGCAGCACCATGATGTCGTCGGAGATCTGGGCAACGACGGCGAGATCATGGGTGATGTAGAGCGCTGCCGTATGCGTCTCCTCGATCGCGTGCTTGATTGCGGCGAGCACGTCGATCTGGGTTGTCACGTCGAGTGCGGTCGTCGGCTCGTCGAAGACGATCAGCTCCGGGTTGGGGCAGAGCGCCATGGCGGTCATGGCGCGCTGCAATTGCCCGCCGGAGACCTGGTGCGGATAGCGGTCGCCGAAGGTTTCCGGATTGGGCAGGCCCAGCACCCGGAAGAGATAGAGCGCCCGCTTCTTTGCCTCGTCGCGGCTCATGATGCCGTGGCGCAGCGACGCCTCGATCACCTGGTCGCCGAGCCTATGGGCCGGGTTGAAGGCGGCAGCGGCCGATTGCGCGACATAGCAGACGCGGGCGCCGCGGATCGAGCGGATACCGTGTCTGTCGAGCGTCAGGATATCCTTGCCGTCGAGCAGGACCTGGCCGCCGGTGATGCGCACGCCGCCGCGGCCGTAGGCGAGTGCCGAAAGGCCAATGGTCGACTTGCCGGCGCCGGACTCACCGATGAGGCCGAGCACCTTGCCCTTCTGAACGTCGAAGGAGACGCCCTCGACGAGGGTGACGACCTTGGGCGGCTCGCCCGGCGGATAGCTGGTCGCTTCGATCTTGAGGTTCTTGACGGAAAGCATCTCAGGCATCGCCGCGTCCTCCCTTGAGGCTGGAGGTTCTCTTCATCAGCCAGTCGACGACGAGGTTGACGCAGATCGCGAGCGTGGCGATCGCCGCACCCGGGATGAGCGCTGCCGAAATGCCGAAGATGATGCCGTCCTTGTTGTCCTTGACCATGCCGCCCCAGTCCGCTGCCGGCGGCTGGATGCCGAGGCCGAGGAAGGAGAGGGTGGAGAGGAACAGGATGGAGAAGGCGAAGCGCAGGCCGAATTCGGCGAGCAGCGGCGACAGCGTGTTCGGCAGGATCTCGCGGAAGATGATCCAGAGCGAACCTTCGCCGCGCAGCCTTGCGGCCTCGACGAACTCCATGACCGCAACATCGAGCGCCACGGCGCGGCCGATGCGAAAGACGCGGGTACTGTCGAGCACCGCCATCACCAGGATCAGGATCCACAGATGCTGCGGCAGCACGGCAAGGACGACGAGGGCGAAGATCAGGGTCGGGATCGCCATCATCAGGTCGTTGAAGCGGGAGAAGAGCTGGTCGGTAAAGCCGCCGACGACGGCGGCCGTGAAGCTTAGGAGCATGCCGAGCGAGAAGGAGAGCACGGTTGCCGCCAGCGCCACGAAGATGGTGGTGCGGGCGCCGTAGATCAGACGCGAGAGCAGGTCGCGGCCGAGATTGTCGGTGCCGAGCAGGAAGTCGCCGCCGGCCGGAAGCCAGACGTCGCCAACGACGTCGCGCTCGCCGAAGGGGGCGATGACGGGCGCAAAGAGGGCGCAGAAGATCGCGATCGCGATGCCGGCGATGCCGATCCAGGCGCTGAAGGGAATGGATCTCAGGTTCATCGCGGATGCCTCAGTCTCGGGTTGGCGATGATCGCGAGAATGTCGGCCGCCATGTTCAGGAAGATGTAGAAGGCGGCAAAGATCAGGCCGCAGGCCTGAACGACCGGCATGTCGCGCACGGTCACCGCATCCACCATGTATTGGCCCATGCCCGGATAGACGAAGACCACTTCGACGACGACCACGCCGACGACGAGATAGGCAAGGTTGAGCGCAATGACGTTGATGACCGGCGCCACGGCGTTGGGAGCCGCATGGCGCGCGATGATGCGGAACATGCCGAGACCCTTGAGTTCGGCCGTCTCGACATAGGCCGACGACATGACGTTGAGGATCGCCGCGCGGGTCATGCGCATCATGTGGGCGAGAACGACGAGAACGAGTGTCGCGACGGGAAGTGCGATCGCCGAGAGCCGTTCGGTGAAGGTCATGCTGTCATAGACGGTCGCGGGGAAGGTCGCGACGCCGTATTTGACGGCAAAGAACATGATCAGCAGATAGCCGACGAAGAACTCGGGCAGGGAGATGGCCGCGAGCGAGACGACGTTGATGATCTTGTCGGGCAGCCGGTTTCGAAACTGTACCGCCAGCATGCCGAGCCCGACGGCGAGCGGCACGGAGACGAGGGCCGCGAAGAAGGCGAGGAAGAGCGAATTGCCGAGGCGCTTGGAAATCTGTTCGCCGACCGAGTTCTTGCTCGCCCAGGACGTTCCGAAGTCGCCCTGCAGGGCGCCGCCGAGCCAGGAGACGTAGCGTTCGGTCCAGGGCCTGTCGAGGCCGAGATCCTTGCGGATGTTTTCGACAGCCTGCGGCGTTGCCGACTGGCCGAGATAGGTTGTGGCGAAGTCGCCCGGAAGCGCCTCAATGCCACCGAAGATCATCAGCGATACGGCAAAGAGCAGCCCGACGCTCAGGCCGAGGCGCTGCAGGACCAGCGCCGCGAGCGGGCGGCGGAAGGTGAAGCGCCGCCAGAAGGTGCCACCGATTTCGCTGTTTGCGGGGTTGGCGCCAGGGTTGGGTTTTGCTGGTACTCCGGAAAGTTCGGCAGACCGCGGGTGTGTTGCACCCGCGGTTCCATCCGTCGAAACCGGACCAGTGAGCGGTCCGCTTTCCATCATCATGCGTCCAGCCATACCCGGGTTGCGACGTAACCGTTCGACATGTCGTTGCCGATGTCGTGCACATAGCCCTTCACCTGCTTGGTGGAGGCGTTCACGAAGTCGTTGAACATCGGCAGGATCAGGCCGCCTTCGTCACGCACCATCATCGCCATGGTGCGGTACATGTCCTTGCGCTTGGCCTCGTCGAGTTCGGCGCGGGCCTCGAGCAGGATCTTGTCGAAATCCGGGCGCTTGAAGCGGGTGTCGTTCCAGTCGGCGGTGGAGAGATAGGCGGTCGAGTACATCTGGTCCTGGGTCGGACGGCCGCCCCAGTAGGAGGTGGAGAAGGGCTGCACGTTCCAGACGTTCGTCCAGTAGCCGTCGCCCGGCTCGCGCTTGACCTCGATCTCGATGCCGGCCTTCTTGGCGCTTTCCTGGTAGAGCACGGCCGCATCGACCGCACCCGGGAAGGCGACGTCGGAGGTGCGCAGGAGCACCGGACCGCTATGGCCCGATTTCTTGTAGTGGAAGGCCGCCTTGTCCGGATCGTAGGCACGCTGCTCGATGCCTTCGGGGAAGAGCGCATAGGTGTCGTTGATCGGGAAGTCGTTGCCGACCTTGCCGTAGCCGCCGAGGATGCGCTGGACCATGGTCTCGCGGTCCATCGAATATTTCAGCGCCATGCGCAGGTCGTTGTTGTCGAAGGGCGCGGTGTTGCAATGCATGATGAACACGTAATGGCCGCGGCCGGACGTGTTCAGGATCTCGACCGTCGGCGCCTTCTTCAAAAGGTTGACCGTCTTCGGATCGACGCGGTTGATGTAGTGCACCTGGCCGGAGGAAAGGGCGGCGATGCGGGCGGTCGCGTCGTTCATGGCGATCAGCTCGACCGAGTCGACATAGCCGCGGTCCGTGCGCCAGTCGTCGGCGTTCTTCTCGAAGGTGGCGCGAACGCCGGCTTCGAAGCTCGTCACCTTGAAGGGGCCGGTGCCGATCATCGCGTCCGGCTTGTCGATGCCGCCGCCCGGCTGGATGATCAGGTGATAGTCGGTCAGAAGCAGCGGCAGGTCGGCATTGCCTTCGGTCAGCACGAGCACCAGCTTGTCGCCGTCGGCCTTGATTTCCTTGATCGACTTCATCACGCCGAGCGCGCCGGACTCCGACTTTTCGTCGGTGTGGCGCTGCAGGGTCTTGATGACGTCGTCGAGCGTCAGTTCTTTGCCGTCATGGAACTTCACGCCCTTGCGGATGGTGAAGGTCCAGGTCGAGGCGTCGGCTGACGGCTCCCAGGATTCGGCAAGGGCCGGCACCGGCGCGCCCGTCGTCGGGTGGCTTTCGACCAGCATGTCGCCCCAGTTGCGGCCGACGACGAACATGAATTGCGAAAGCGCCTTGGCCGGGTCCTTCGAGTCGGTGGCGGCAGCGCCTTCAAGACCGAGCTTCAGGTGGCCGCCGCGCTTCGGCTCCTGCGCCTGAGCGCTGGTGGCAAACAGCGTGCCTGCCGTCGAGGCGAGAATGCCGGCTGCTGCCGCGCGGCCCAAAAACTCGCGGCGGTTCATCTTGCCGAGCATGACCTGGCGTGTGAGGTAATCCTTGTAATCGCTCATTCCCCTGTTCCCTTCTGTTGTCGGCATTCGCCGTTCGTAGTGGTTGGTAGAGATTGCTGCGTACAGCCATTGTATCAGATGGCTTCGGATCGGCCTGACGGCCGCTTTTTCTTCTCTTTCTGTCGTCTTCTCCTTCCCCAGCCGGGGGCGTCCTTCGTTCAGATCGATAAGCGTAATCGCTGGAACTCTTCTTGTAACGCCCTAAATTACAATTTATTTCCATAAGCTTGGCTTATGGATGCGTGTTTGATGGCGCGCGGCTTTTCCCGCGCGTCTCGTCACGTCTTGGTGCCGGTCGCCCGGCTCGGTTGCCTGCGCCGCCAAGGCTTGGCGGGGATGCGCTTTCGGTGATTTCACGCGAAAGCGGGATGCTCTAGCGACCCTTCCAGACGGGGTCGCGCTTCTCGGTGAAGGCGCGCACGCCTTCCAGCTGGTCTTCGCTCGAATAGAGGATATCGACGGTCTTGAACTGCCGTTTGGTAATCTTGTTCATGGTCCCCTGGAAGGTGTCGCCCTCGGCGGCGCGCACCACTTCCTTGATCGCGGCATAGACGAGCGGTGGGCCGCTTTCGAGCAGGCGCGCCAGTTCCCAGGCGCGATCCATCAACTTGCCCGCCGGCAGGATCTCGTTGACGAAACCCCAGCGGTTGGCCTCGACTGCATCGAGCCAGCGGCCGGTCAGAAGCATGTCCATGGCGATGTGATAGGGGATGCGCTTCGGCAGCTTGATCGAGGCCGCGTCGGCAACGGTGCCGGAGCGGATCTCGGGCAGCGCAAAGGTTGCGTGTTCAGCGGCAAGGATCAGGTCGGTCGAAAGGGCGATCTCCAGGCCGCCGCCGCAGCAGATGCCGTTGATCGCCGCGATGATCGGCTTGTTGAGATCGCGCAGCTCCTGCATGCCGCCGAAACCGCCGACGCCATAGTCGCCGTCGACGGCGTCACCGCCGGCGGCGGCCTTTAGGTCCCATCCTGGACAGAAGAATTTTTCACCGGCGCCGGTGATGATGGCGACGCGCAAGGTGTCTTCGTCGCGGAAGTCGCGGAAGATCTCGCCCATCACCCGGCTGGTCGCCAGGTCGATGGCGTTGGCCTTCGGCCGGTCGATGGTGACTTCGAGGATGCCGCCTTCGCGGCGTGTACGGATCGGTCCGGTCATCGCTGTCATTTCCTCCGGCGGATCAGGGCGTCGGCAGCAACGGCACCCTGACCGTTCGGCAACACCATCAAAGGATTGATATCCAGTTCTTCGAGTTTCGAAGCGTTTGCAACGACATAGGATGCCGCTGCCGCGACAGCCTCGATCAAAGCGGCGTAATCGGCGGCAGGCGCGCCGCGATAGCCGTCGAGCAGCCTGCGGATCTTCAGTCCGCCGATCGCTTCCCCGATCGCTTCCGGCGTGGTCGGCAGCGTCACGATGGCGGAATCGTCGAGCAGTTCCACAAGGATGCCGCCGGCGCCGATGGTCAGAACCGGGCCGGCGACCGGGTCGCGCATGGCGCCGATGATGAGCTCGGCGACGGGCTTGCCCACCATCTTCTCCACGAGATAGCCGGATGCGACTCCGGCCATGGTTTTGGCCGCCGTATAGACGTCATCGCGGCTCGTGAGGTTGAGCTTCACAGCACCCGCTTCGGTCTTGTGGGCGACGCCGAGGCCCTTGAGCACGACGGGGAAACCGAGCGCTTCGGCAGCCGTTGCTGCCTCCTCGGCGGTTGCCGCCGTCTTGCCCTTCGGCACGGTGAGGCCTGCGGCGGCAAGCTCCACCTTTGCCTCGTGTTCGCTGAGGGTGACGGCTTCACCATCGTCGGCATCAATACCGTCGAGCAGACGGGGCGGGGCGGGCTTTGCCCAGACAGCGCCGATATCGGCTGCCGTCTCGATCGCGTCCAGAGCCTCCTCTATGCCGAAGAAGGGCACGATGCCGGCCTTCATCAGAAAGAGCGCGGTTGCCTCCGGCATGTTTTCGCCAAGGCTTGCGACGATGCCGGCGCGGGCGCCGGTGGCTCTCGCCGCGTCGATCACCGCGTGGCAGGTGGTCTCCCAGTCGGCCGGGTCGCAGCGGTCGAGACGGGGGAAATCGAGCACGAGCAGATTGATGGCATAGCCGCCCTTCATCATGGCGGTAAAAGCGGTCGTCTGCTTCTCGCGATTGCCCCAGACGAAGGTGTGGTAGTCGAGCGGGTTGGCGATCGTCACCATCTCGCCGAGCGCGTCCTTCAGCGGCTTCTTCTGCTCGTCGCGCAAGGGGCGGTAGTTTACTCGGTAGCGTTCGCCGGCATCCGCCATCAGCGAGGCCTCGCCGCCGGAGCAGCTCATCGAGGAGATGTCGCGGCTGTCGAGCGGGCCTGCCACATGCAGCAGCTTCAGGGTTTCCAGAAGTGCGGGCAGCGTGTCGACGCGGCCAATGCCGAGACGGGCCAGCAGTGCGGACGAAACACGGTCGTTGCCGGCAAGCGATGCGGTGTGCGACACCGTCGCAAGCTGGGCCGCTTCGGACTTCCCGACCTTGAGCGTCACGACCGGCTTGCCGAGTTCGCGCGCCCGCGTCGCCAGCCGCTCGAGGGCCGCCACGCTGTCGAAGCCTTCGATATGCAGGCCGACGGCGGTGACGCGCGGATCTTCGAGCACGGCGCAGGCGATGTCGGACAAGCCCGTCTGCGCCTGGTTGCCGGCGGTCATGACATAGGCGAGCGGCAGGCCGCGCGTCTGCATCGAGATGTTGCAGGCGATGTTGGAGGACTGCGTCAGGATCGCGACGCCCTTTTCGACGCGTTGCATGCCGTGCTGGTCGGGCCAGAGCAGGGCGCCGTCGAGCATGTTGATGAAGCCATAGCAATTCGGCCCGACGATCGGCATGTCGGCGGCCGCCTGCACCAGCGCCTCCTGCATGTGGTTGCCGTCGTCGAGCTCGCTTGCCGCCTCGCGGAAGCCCGAGGCATAGCAGACCGCACCGCCCGCGCCGCGGGCGGCGAGGTCACGGATGATGTCGATCGTCAGCTGCCGGTTGACGCCGACGAAGGAGGCGTCCGGTGCGCCCGGAAGCTCGGCGACCGAACGGTAGCACTTGCGGCCGAGGATTTCGGTCTCGCGCGGATGCACCGGCCAGATCTCGCCGGTAAAACCCATCTTGTCGCATTGTTCGATAACGCGCCGCGCTTCCTTGCCGCCGAAAACGGCGATCGAGCGCGGGCGGATCAGGCGGTCGAGGGAGCGGGGCGTGGAGGTCATGCCGTTTTGCACTCCCTCATGCCGACGGCCGTCGGAGCGCTCGCCATCAACGCCCTCATTCCTGTGCTTGTCACCGGAATCCAGCCGGCTTGCGTCGGCAAGCCGGTAAGGGCTCTCTTCACTTTGAAGCGCATGCGTTGTTTGCTTTGGTCGTGCGCGGCACGGACGTGCCGCTGCTGGATTCCTGTGACGAGCACAGGAATGAGGGAGGGAGAGGAAGCCTGTTCAATCATCCCGTCACGCCCCCAGCGGCCGCAAGAGGTCGCGGCTGATGATGTGGCGCTGGATTTCGGACGTACCGTCCCAGATGCGCTCGACGCGGGCGTCGCGCCAGAAGCGGGCGAGCGGCAGGTCGTCCATCAGGCCCATGCCGCCGAAAATCTGGATCGCCTCGTCGGTGACGCGGGCGAGCATCTCGGTGGCGTAGACCTTGGCCGAGGCAATCTCGCGGTTCGACGGCAGGCCGTTGTCGAGCCGCCAGGCGGCCGACAGCGTCAAAAGGTCGGCGGCGTCGATCTCGGTGATCATGTCGGCGAGCTTGAAGGAGACGCCCTGGTTGGCGCCGATCGGCTTGCCGAACTGCTTGCGCTCGGCGGCATAGTTTAGCGCATAATCGAAGGCGCGGCGCGCCCGGCCGACCGAGGTCGCCGCCACCGTGAGGCGGGTGGCGAACAGCCAGTCATTGGCGACGTCAAAACCCTTGTGCACTTCGCCGAGGATCTGGGCGGACGGCAGGCGGCAATCGTCGAAGGTGAGGACGCAGTTGTTGTAGCCGCGGTGGGAAACGGAGTTGTAGCCCTTGCGGATCTCGAAGCCGGGCGTGCCGCGGTCGACGAGGAAGCAGGTGATCTTCTTCTTCGGGCCGCGCGGCGTCTCTTCCTCGCCGGTGGCGATGAAGACGATGACGAAATCGGCGATGTCGGCATGGCTGATGAAATGCTTGGTGCCGTTGACGATCCAGTCGTCGCCGTCCTTGCGGGCAAAACACTTCATGCCGCGCACGTCGGAGCCGGCGTCCGGCTCGGTCATGGCGAGTGCGTCGAACTTGTCGCCCTTGACCGCTGGCAACAGGTACTTCTCGCGCTGTTCGGCGTTGCAAGCCATCAGGATACCCGAAGGGCGGCCGAAAAAGACGGTGAGGCCCATGGAGCCGCGGCCAAGCTCGCGCTCGACCAGTGTGAAGGACGTGTGGTCGAGACCGGCGCCGCCGACTTCCTCCGGGAAGTTACAGCCGAAGAAGCCGATCTCCTTGCATTTGCGGGCGATCTCCTGGCCGAGTTCGCGCGGCACAATGCCTGTGCGCTCGACCTCGTCCTCATGCGGATAGATTTCCGTTTCGACGAAGCTCCTGACCGTATCGACGATCATCTGCTGTTCTTCGGTCAGTGCGAAATTCATTGTGTTCTCCCTCGCAATTATCTGCCTGCCTGCGACCGATCTCCCCATCAGTCGCTGCATGCTCGGCTGCCCCTCACCCTAACCCTCTCCCCGCAGGCGGGGAGAGGGGACGCCTCTCGGGTATCGCACCGCCTCGGCCGTCAAGAACCGCAGCGACCTTTGAAGGAACCAGCGGTTGCGGCAGATCCCTTCTCCCCGTTTACGGGGAGAAGGTCGCGGCAGCGGGATGAGGGGCTTGACCCGGCATTGCCCGCAATCCCTCCGAAGACGGAGGGCTGGTCTCAGCGCTTCTGGCCGACGAAGCGTCCGGCGCCTTCAGGCGTCGGCAGCTGCGCATGGGCTTCTGTAATCGCACGCAGCTTGCTCAGCACCTTCTCGGGTGCCGCGACCGCCTTGCCGGCCTTGCTGTCGACATGCAGCATCATTTGCTCGGCGGTGGCCACGGCCTCGTTGGTCGCGGCATTGTAGATCGTCGAGAAGATGTGCAGGCGCTTTTCGTCGGACGACAGGATCTGGCAGGTCGAATAGAGCGCCTCGCCGAGCTTGGCCTCGCCGAGGTTCCGGATGTGGGTCTCGACCGTGTAGTAGCTGTGGCCGTCGCGCACATAGTCGAGATCCACGCCGATCAGGCGCAGCAGGCCGTCGGTGGTGTCGCCGAAGACCTGGAGATAGCGGTGCTCGGTCATGTGGCCGTTGTAATCGACCCAGGCGGCGCTGACTTTGGTGTCGACGATGCGCAGCGGCTTGACGTCGCCGAGGTTGGCTTCCGGCTTTTTCGCGTTGGCCCAGAGCTTGGCTTCGAAATCGGCGAGCAGCTTGCCCGCACCCCAGCCTTCGCCGCCATTGCCGGATTTCAGCGCATGCATGATGCCGACGAGGTTTTCGTCGCGGATGCGTTCGAGCTCGCGGATCGAGCGGCCGGCGGCCTGCGCGTCCGACTGGGCACCGATCTTTTCGACCAGCGCGTCATCGAGATCGACGACATCGGTGAACTTCGTCCACGGCCATTTCAGGCACGGGCCGAACTGGGCGAGGAAGTGGCGCATGCCGGCTTCGCCGCCAGCGATGCGGTAGGTCTCGAACAGGCCCATCTGCGCCCAGCGCATGCCGAAGGAATAACGCATGACGTTGTCGAGCGTCTCGGTATCGCAGATGTCGTCCTGGATCAGCCACAGCGCCTCGCGCCAGAGCGCTTCGAGCAGGCGGTCGCCGACGAAGGCCTCGATCTCCTTGGCGATGACGACGCCCTTCATGCCGATCTGCTCGACGCCCAACATGGCGCGTTCGATCGTCGCCTTCGTCGTCTTCTTGCCACCGACCAGTTCGACAAGCGGCAGGAGGTAGACGGGGTTATAGGGATGCGCCACGAACATGCGCTCCGGGTGGTGCATTTCGGATTGCAGGTCGGAAGGCAGCAGGCCCGAGGTGGAGGAACCGATCAGTGCATCGGGCCGTGCGGCCGCGTCGATCTTGGTGATGACGCCGCGCTTCAGCTCCAGCCGCTCGGGCACGCTTTCCTGAATCCAGTCAGCACCTTCGACCGCTTCCTCGATGCTCTTGCAGAAGGTGAGTTTTCCCTTCGGCGGGAGCGGCGCCATTGTGAGCATGGCATAGGCGCGCTCGGCATTGGCCATGACTTCGCCGATGATGCGCTCGGCTTCCGGATGCGGGTCGAAGATCTTCACGTCGATACCGGCAAGCGCGAAACGCGCCACCCAGGCGCCACCGATGACGCCACCGCCGACACAGGCTGCATTCTTGATAAAGGTCATGATTGTTCAGTCCCTGCTCAGCGCTTCGTCAGTTTCAGTTTCTCGCGGACTTCCTTCGGTCCGATGATCTTGGCGCCCATGCCCTCGATGACGCCGACGGCCTTTTCGACGAGCTGGCCGTTGGTCGCGAGCTGGCCCTTGCCGATATAGAGGTTGTCTTCGAGGCCGACGCGGACATTGCCGCCGGCAAGGATCGCCGCTGCCGGATAGGCAAGCGCGTTGCGGCCGATGGAAAAGGCCGAGAAGGTCCAGTTGGCGGGCACGTTGTTGACCATCGCCATGAAGGTGTTGAGATCGTCGGGCGCACCCCACGGAATTCCCATGCAGAGCTGGATCAGCACCGGATCCTCAATCAGGCCTTCCTCGACCAGCTGCTTGGCAAACCAGAGATGGCCGGTGTCGAAGGCTTCGATTTCCGGGCGCACGCCCAGTGCCGTCATCTGACGCGCCATTTCGCGCAGCATCGACGGCGTGTTGGTCATGACGTAATCGCCGAGCGAGAAGTTCATGGTGCCGCAGTCGAGCGTGCAGATTTCCGGCAGGCATTCGGCCACATGGGCAACGCGCTCGGTGGCGCCGGCCATGTCGGTGCCTTTCTCGTTGAGCGGCAGCGGGCTTTCGACGTTGCCGAAGATCAGGTCCCCGCCCATGCCGGCGGTCAGGTTCAGCACCATGTCGACATCGGCGGAGCGGATGCGGTCGGTCACTTCCTTGTAGAGATCAAGCCTGCGGGCAGGGGCTCCGGTCTCCGGATCGCGGACGTGGCAATGGACCACGGCCGCACCCGCCTTGGCCGCCTCGACCGCCGCTTCGGCGATCTGTTTCGGCGTGATCGGCACGTGGCTGGACTTTGAAACGGTATCTCCCGAGCCGGTGACGGCACAGGTGATGAATACCTCGCGGTTCATGCTGAGCGGCATTGCTGTCTCCCTTTTATTGAGCCCATTACGAGCCAAGAAGGACCGCGCTGCTTTTCATTATCGGCTGCATCTTATACATTATCGGCGAAGGCGTGGAGAAGTTTGGGCATGGATCAGAACGTTTCGCAGGTGCAGCACGTCGATATCCTGGTGCTGCCGGAGACCAATCTGATCCTTGTCGCCTCGGTGATCGAGCCGATGCGTGCCGCCAACCGCATCGCCGGTCGACCGCTCTACGATTGGACGATCTATAGCCCGGATGGCGAACCGATCGAGACGAAGAGCGGCATTCCCATTCCGGTCGCAGGCGCCTTCCGGCCGCAGCGCGAGACATCACCGCTCTTCATCCTCTCGAGTTACAACTGGGAACGCAGCGCCACCTCGCAGCTGAAGATGCTGTTGTCGCAGACAGCAAGGCACCGCGAGATGATGGCGGGCATCGAATCGGGCTCCTGGCTGCTCGCCGAAACCAGCCTGCTCGACACCTCCAAGGCGACGACCCACTGGGAGGATTTCGAGGATTTCACCACCGCCTATCCGCAGGTGACCATGGTGCGCGAGCGCTTCGTCATCGACGGCAAGCGCATCACGACGGGCGGCTCGCTGCCGACGCTCGACCTGATGCTGGAACTGATCCGTCGGGCGCACGGCTATTCGCTGGCGCTCGAAGTCTCGCGACTGTTCATCTACGAGCAGGAGCGCACTCGCGGCGATCTTCTGCAGATGCCAGCGATCGGCAACATGCGCATCCTCGACCCGCGCGTCGGCGCCGCCGTGAAACTGATGGAAGAAACGGTGGAAGCGCCGCTGACCCTCTCGCGGCTCGCCCGCCGCATCGGCGTCAGCACCCGCCATCTGCAAGATCTCTTTCGCGACACGATGGGCGTTGCGCCGCACGAGCACTACCTGGCGCTTCGTCTCAATGCGGCGCGGCGCAAGGTGATCGAGACGCGGATGGAATTTGCCGACATTGCCGCGATCTCCGGCTTCAACTCGTCGTCTTCCTTCTCGCGCAGCTACAGGGCGCACTACCGCGAAAGCCCGAGCGAAACGCGCAGGCGGCTGAAGCTGAAGAGCTGAGCGCGCGCTTCAAGTGTTGATTCAAGTCGGAATTTTCAGAGTCGTTTCAGGGGTTTGGCGGCCGACGATCAGAAGCTGATTCCGCCGGCGAACTGGTCTCGGCGGTCATCATCATCATCATCATCGAAATCATCAGCTCGCCGATCTCGGCGGCAAACGCGCCGCGTGGCCAGACGAGGGTGAGCGACTGCCGATAGGCCGGGCCGAGCCGGATCATGGCCGGCGGGCGATGCACGCGGGCGAGCGAGGATTGCGGCAGCACCGAGAGATAGCCGTGCTGGCGAACGAGGTTGATGATCACGGGGATGGAATCGACCTCGACGAGGGTGATGCGCCGCCGCTCGGCTTCATCGAGCGTGTCGTCGAGGAAGCGGGCCGCCTCGCGGCGAAGGCCGCTCCTGACGCTCGGTACCGCGATCGGGCAGGCGGCGAGCAACCGTGGCAAGTTGCCGCCCAGGTCCGAAAGCGCGGAGGCAGGGCCGGCGAGAACCAGCGGCGTCTGCGACACCAGCCGGCCGTCGCAATCGGCGGGGATCTCGGCGACATCGAGCAGGGCCGCATCGAAGCGGCGGCTGCGCAGGCCGACAAGCAGTTCGTCGGCCGTGGTGCTGGAAATGAACAGCGGCTGACGCGGGCGGGCGCGGTGCCAGTTCGCCGTCAATGCGGCCAGCATGCGGGCGATCTCGCTTTCCGGACCAAGCGGCATGACGGCGCCGAGCCGCCAGGTGGCGACATCGCGGCGAAAGCGGTCGGCGGAGGCATGGGTCAGCCGCGCCCAGATATCGAGCAGGGTTTCGACGAGCGGGATGATCCGCTCGGCGGTCGCGGTCGAAAGGATGCCGCCATGGGAGCGCTCGAACAGCCGGATGCCGAGATGGCGTTCGAGGTCCGCCATCTGTCGCGTCAGCTGCGGCTGGCCGAGGCCGAGCGCCTTTGCCGTGGCGCGGATGCTGCCGGAACGGGCGACCCGGACGAAACGATCGAGCGCGACGAGCCCGATCGGCGGCACGGGGTCGGTTGCCGCCTTGCCGGCCAGCGCCAGGATGCCGGCAATGCCTGTGGTCGCCTGCCTGACATCGGCTGCACGGCTGCGCGCCTCCAACGTCAGGACCAGTGTGGTTTCCTCGCGCCGGAAGAGCGGCATCGAGACCGCCTGTTCGAAGCGTTTGACGGCGGCGCTGACGCTCGAAGGTGCGCGACCTGCAAGCGTGGCTGCGCGGCGAATGCCCCCTTCGCGCAGCACCGCATCGACCAGCACTATCGTCGCCAGATCCATGGCCAAATCCCCGGAAGCCACGAACGCCGAACGGCTGTTCTCAATTCGGCATCACCCGTTCCAGATTTGGGATATAGCATGGACGTGCAATAAGCGCATAGCATGCATCATGCGAACCGGCATTTTCGAGCGTCGGTTGCGAGACATCAGAGCATCCGCGCACCCCATCGAAAGCATAGGCGGCCATGCGCGGGAGGATCCGTATCGGCATGCTGCACCAGGTCAAGACCATCGTTCTCTGCGGAAAACCGCTGGATTTCGCGACGCTCGAGGATATCGGGGCGGGGCGGGTGCGGCTGGTGGCGGATGGCGGCGGCATGGAGCGGGTGGCGGCCGCCCACAAGGTGATCGCCGACCGCATCGCGATGGGACTGCCGGTCTACGGCTCCAACACCGGCGTCGGCTCGATGAAGGATCGGCTGTGGACGGCCGACGATCTTGCCGAGTTCAACAACTCGCTGGTGCGCGCCCATCACTTCGGTACCGGCGAGTTCTTTGCGCCGGCGATCGTGCGCATGGCGATCGCCATCCGCGTCAACACCGCCATGCGAGGCCATACCGGCTGCAGCCCGGACCTGATCCGGGCGTTTCTGGCCCTCAGCGAACACGATATTATTCCGGCGGTGCGTCGCCACGGATCGATGGGCTGCGCCGATATCGGCCTGATGGGCCAGATCGCCTCGGTGCTGACGGGCGTCGGCGAGGCCTATTACCAGGGGCGGCTCGTCTCGGCCGAGACGGCGCTTGCCGAAGCGAGCCTGGAGCCCTTCGTGATGCAGCCGCGTGATGCGCTGGCAGCCCTCAGCGTCAATGCCATCGCCTTTTCGGCTGCCGCCAATGTGCTGCGCGAAGCGGCTTCGGCCATCCGCGTGCTGCTCGTCACCGGGGTCATGTCGTCGCAAGCGCTCGGGGCGTCTGCCGATCCCTGGCGGGTGGCGGCGACACTCTCGACCCGCGGCGAGGCGGTGGTCGGCTCCTGGCTCTATGGCCAATCCGGCATCTCCGACTGGCCGGTGCCGACGGCGATCCACGATCCCTTGAGCCTGCGCATGACCGCCCAGGTGTTCGGCGCGGTGGTCGATACGCTGCTGGTTGCGGCCGGCCGGCTGGTGGAGCAGACCTATCTCTCCGACGACAACCCTGTTGTCATCGGCGGGCAGGTCCATTCCTCCGGCGCTTCGCTGCCGCTGACGACGACGCTTTATATCGAGGCGGCGCAGATCGCCTTTTCGCATGCGGCGCGCAACGTCTTGAACCGCTGCATCCTTCTTGCGAACGGCGGCCGCCGCAATCTCTCCGTCAATCTGGTGGCGCCGGGCGAGGTCGCAACCGGGCTCGGGCCGCTGATGAAGCTGGCGGTCGAACTCTATATGCGCGTGCAGTCGCTCGCCGTGCCGCTCTCGGCGCAGTCGATCGTGGTGGCGGGTGGCCTTGAGGAGGAGGCGACCTTCCTGCCGCTGATCGTCGAGCGCATGGAAACGCAGGTGCGGGACCTGCGCCAACTGGCGGCGATCGAGGCGATGCTTTCGGCGCAGGCGATCGACCTCGTCGGCGACCAGCCGCAGGGGATCGTCAAGCGCGCCTACGACCAGACCCGCTCCGTCAGTGCGATCTATCTGAAGGACCGGCCGCTCTCGAAGGAGATCGAGGCGCTGCAGGCTGCCTTCACCTGCCATGATCTCCTGCGCTCCTTCGTCGCCTCCGCGCCGATGCCGGAGTTCGACGACTTCTTCGCGCTCGACAAATAATCCGATTGGGAGAGCAGCATGTCCGATTTCGATCTCGTTCTGAAAGGTACAGTTGTTCTCCCCGAAAGGATCGTCGAGGGCGGCCATGTGGCGGTTCGCGACGGCAAGGTGGTGCATGTCGGGCAGGGTACGGCACCGGCGGCGCGCGAGCGGCATGATCTCGGCAACGCGCTAATCCTGCCGGGCGCTGTCGATGCGCAAGTGCATTCGCTGTCGCAGAAGAACCAGGAAGATTTCATCTGGTCGACCCGTTCGGCAGCCGCCGGCGGCGTCACCACCATCGTCGACATGCCCTATGACGAGGGCAATCTCGTCTGCTCGGCCGAGGCCCTTCGCCGCAAGATCGACCATGCGGGTCTGCAGGCGCGCGTCGATTTCGCGCTCTATGGCACTATCGATCCGGAGGAGGGACCGGCGCGCATTCTCGAAATGGTGGAGGGCGGTGTCGCTGCCTTCAAGTTCTCGACCTTCGGGACCGATCCCAAACGCTTCCCCCGCATTCCGGCAGCTTTGCTCGAAGACTGCTTCCGCGCCATCGCGCCGACGGGGCTTGCTGCCGGCGTGCACAACGAGGACGACGAGGCGGTGCGCGCGGCGATCGACAAGGTCAAGGCAGCCGGTATCACCGACTACCGCGCCCACGGGCTGTCGCGCCCGCCGCTGACGGAGCTGCTTGCGACCAACCAGATCTACGAGACGGGGGCCGCCACCGGCTGCCCGGCGCATGTGGTGCACTGTTCGCTCGGGCGCGGTTATGAGATTGCCGCCGCCTACCGCGCCCAGGGCTACAGGGCGACGATCGAGTGCTGCATCCACTATCTGACGCTCGACGAGGAGAACGATGTTCGCCGTCTCGGCGCCAAGGCCAAGATCAACCCGCCGATCCGGCCGCGCGCCGAGGTGGAAAAGCTCTGGCGGCATGTGGCCGACGGCACGGTAACGATGGTCTCGACCGATCACGTCAGCTGGTCGGAGGATCGCAAGACCAATCCGGACATGCTGGCCAATGCGTCCGGCGTGCCGGGGCTCGAAGTCATGGTGCCGCTCTTCGTCAAGGGCGCGCTGGAACGCGGCATCCCGCTGACGCGGGCGGCGAAGCTGATGACGCTGAACCCGGCCCGGCATTTCCGCCTCGACCATCAGAAGGGCGCGCTCGAAGCGGGCAAGGATGCGGATATCATCGTCATGACGCCGGAGCCCTATGTCTATGATGCGGCGGCAAGCGGTCACAACGTTGTCGGCTGGTCGCCCTATAACGGCATCCGACTGCCCTGGCGGGTTTCTGCGACCTATCTGCGGGGCAGGCCTGCCTTCGATGGTCGCCAGGTGTTGGCCGAGCCGGGCGCGGGACAGTTTGTCCGGCCGCTCGCCACTTTGGCTCTGTAGAGCGGGATACGGAAAAGTGTGTGCGGCTTCCGCCCGCATCCGGCATCGAGATTTAGGAAATGTGATGAGCAAGACCGCCCACAAAGTTCCGGCCAATCTGCCCGTCAATGCCGGCCGCATTGCCGGCATCGTCAACGGTCTCGCCGGGATCACCGAACCGGACCGGCCCTATACCCGCCGCGCCTTCACGCCGCTGTTTCTCGAAGGCCGGGCCTTTCTCGACCGGCGCTTTCGCGCCGCCGGGCTTGAAACTCGGATCGACGCCGCAGGCAACCTGATCGGTCGGCGCAAGGGTAAAAAGTCGGCGCTCGGCACCATCCTGCTCGGCTCGCACTCGGACACGGTGCCCGATGGCGGCCGCTTCGACGGCATCGCCGGCGTCGCGGCGGCGCTCGAAGTGGCCCGCGCGCTTGCCGACAACGGCATTGAGCTCGACCACGATCTGGAGATCGTCGATTTCCTGGCGGAGGAAGTGTCGATCTTCGGGGTCTCCTGTGTCGGCAGCCGCGGCATGGCGGGCGTGCTGCCGGATGGGTGGCTCAGCCGCACGCAAGGTGATCTGAGCCTCAGGCAAGGCATCGTCGAGGTCGGCGGTGATCCGTCGCGGCTCGCGGGCTCGAAGCGCTCCGACATCAAGGCTTTCCTCGAACTGCACATTGAACAGGGGCCCATACTGGAGACTGGGCGGCTCGATGTCGGGGTGGTTACCGCCATTTCGGGCATCACCCGCATCGAGATCATCGTCGAGGGCCAGGCGGACCATGCCGGCACGACGCCGATGGGGCACCGGCGCGATGCGCTGGTCGCCGCCTCGCATCTGGTGCTGGAGATCGAGCGGCTGGCGACGGAATTTTCTCATGGCGACGGGCATTTCACCGCGACGGTCGGTGAATTCTCGATCGAGCCGAACGCGGCCAATGTGGTGCCGTCTCGCGTTCGGTTGCTGATCGATGCGCGTGCCGAGCTGCGGCCGCAGATGGAGCGGTTCCTGGCAACGCTCGGCTCCCTTTGCCAGGGTGTCGCCGAGGCATCGGGCGTGACCATCCCGCCCGCCAATGTGATCTCCGACAACCACCCGACGCCGGGCGATCCGCTGTTGCTTTCGACGCTGGAAGAAAGCTGCGACGCGATCGGCGCCAAGCATCGGCGCATGGCCTCCGGTGCCGGTCATGACACCGCCTGGATGGGGCGCATCACCCGGTCGGCGATGATCTTTATTCCCTGCCTCGGCGGACGTTCGCATGCGCCGGAGGAGTGGGCCGAAAACGACGATATTGCGCTTGGTGCCGCCGTTCTCTTCGATGCGGTGAAGAGGCTCGACAAGAAATTGCAGGAGAAGGTGTGAGATGGGCCGGATACTGAAGGAAAAGGACGTCGAGGCGGCGGTCAAGGGCGGTTCCGTCTATGCCGCCGGCGGCGGCGGCTGGGCTGATCATGGCCGCATGCTCGGCTATGCCGCGGTGTCGATCGGCAAGCCCGAGCTGGTGTCGATCGACGAACTCGATGCGCAGGACTGGGTGGCGACGGCGGCGGCGATCGGCGCGCCGGCCTCGACCACGCCCTGGGAGATGCGCGGCGTCGACTACGTCAAGGCCGTGCAGCTTCTGCAGGAAGCGCTTGGCGAAAAGCTCTCCGGCCTGATCATCGGCCAGAACGGCAAGTCCTCGACGCTCAACGGCTGGCTGCCCTCGGCGATCCTCGGCACCAAGGTGGTGGACGCAGTCGGTGATATCAGGGCGCATCCGACCGGCGACATGGGCTCGATCGGCCTTGCCGGTTCGCCCGAGCCGATGATCCAGACAGCGGTCGGGGGAAACCGCGAGGAGAACCGCTACATCGAGCTGGTGGTGCGCGGCGCCACGGCCAAGGTCTCGCCGGTTTTGCGTACCGCCTCCGACATGTCCGGTGGCTTCATTGCGTCCTGCCGCAATCCGGTCAGGGCATCCTATGTGAAAGCCAATGCGGCGCTGGGCGGTATTTCACTGGCGCTGGCGCTCGGCGAGGCGATCATTTCGGCGGAAGCGAAGGGCGGCAGCGCGGTGATCGATGCCATCGTCAAGACGACCAACGGCGCGATCCTCGCCGAGGGCACGATCACCGACAAATCCGTCGTCTATACCAAGGAAGCCTTCGATATCGGCACGGTGACGCTGGGGAAGGGCGCTGACTCAACGGTATTGCACGTGATGAACGAGTATATGGCGGTTGACTCTGCGGAAGGCACGCGGCTTGCGACCTTCCCCGACGTCATCACCACGCTGTCGCCGGAGGGCGAGCCTTTGAGCGTCGGCCAGCTGCAAGTGGGCATGAGGATCTTTGTGCTGCATGTGCCGAAGACGGTGATCCCGCTGTCCTCCAGCGTGCTCGACCCGACGGTCTATCCATCGGTCGAAAAGGCGATGGGCATCGAGCTTGCCCGCTACGCGCTTGCAGGCAACTGAGGGGCAACGTCATGGCGCGCGATGCCGGACTGGAAGAGTTGACCCGCGAAGAGCTCGGCGACCGTGCCGGGCTCTCGGAAAAGGCGATGTTCGGTGGCTGGGCCTATCTGCTTCACGGAAACCTGCTGCTCGGCGCGCGCGAGGGTTCGCTGCTCGTCCGGCTCGGCAAGGGCAATGACGGCTGGGCGCTCGCGCTGCCTGATATCGAGCTGATGGCGATGAACGGGCGGTCGATGCATGGCTGGGTGCGCGCCGGGGCGGATGCCTATGGTGACGATGCGCTGCGTCGGCGGTTGCTGGATGGGGCGCTAGCGTTCGTCGAGACGTTGCCGCCGAAGTGAGAGTTGGTGGGTGGAATTGCCCCTCACCCTAGCCCTCTCCCCGCTTGCGGGGAGAGGGGATGTGGCCACCAGCCTCCACGATGGGTTTGGCGAGCATTGAGCCAATTGCGTTTGCCGCAAGGTTACGCGCTTCGCCAAGTGTTCGGATGTGACCCAGGCGGCAATCACAACGGTGTTCCCTCTCCCCGCGCGCGGGGAGAGGGCTAGGGTGAGGGGCAATCGCCACGCGCCATAAGCGAATGAGCGGGGCATTTGCTCCTTCCGCCGACACAACAAAGAGGAACGACACCATGCCCAAGGCCAATCCCCGTCATCCTGGTTTTCCCATTCCCGGCGGGCCGGAACTGCGCGCCAAAGGCTGGCGGCAGGAAGCGCTGTTGCGGCTCTTGGAAAACGTGCTTTCGGTCGGCGAGGATCCGGACAATCTCGTCGTCTATGCAGCACTCGGCAAGGCGGCGCGCAACTGGCCGGCGCATCGCGCCATCGTCAAGGCGCTCACCGAAATGGACGAGGACCAGACGCTCGTCATCCAGTCGGGCAAGCCTGTGGGCCTGCTCAAGACTCACGCCAAGGCGCCGCTGGTCATCATGGCCAATTGCAACATCGTCGGCCAATGGGCGAAGGCCGAGGTGTTCTATGATTTGCAGCGAAAAGGGCTGATCTGCTGGGGCGGCCTGACCGCCGGCGCCTGGCAATATATCGGCAGCCAGGGCGTGATCCAGGGTACCTACGAGATCTTCATGCGTATCGCCGAGCGCCGCTTCGGCGGCGATCTCTCCGGCCGCTTCGTGCTGACCGCCGGCCTCGGGGGCATGGGCGGCGCGCAGCCGCTTGCCGGTCGCATGGCGGGCGCTGCCATCCTCTGCGTCGACATCGATGCCGAACGGGCAAAGAAGCGGCGCGAGATCGGCTATCTGCAGGAGATTGCGCCCGATCTCGATGCAGCACTTGCGATGATCGATGCGGCCGTGAAGGATAAACGGGCGCTTTCCGTCGGCCTCGTTGGCAATGCTGCGGAGATCTATCCGGAGATAGCCCGGCGCGGCATCGTGCCTGACGTCGTGACCGACCAGACCTCGGCGCATGACCTTGTCTACGGCTACGTGCCGAAGGGCATGAGCCTCGACCAGGTGAAGTCGCTGCGCGACGACGGACAGGGGCAATTGATGGCGGCGAGCCGCGCCTCGATCGTCGAGCACGTCAAGGCGATGCTCGACTTTCAGCAGAAGGGTGCCGAAGTCTTCGACAACGGCAACCTGATCCGCACCCAGGCGCGCGAGGGCGGCGTTGCCAATGCCTTCGACATCCCGATCTTCACCGAGGCCTATCTGCGTCCGCTCTTTGCCCGCGCCATCGGCCCCTTCCGCTGGATGGCGCTTTCCGGCGAGGAGAGCGACATCGCCCGGATCGACGATCTGCTGCTCGACATGTTTCCGCACAACCGCATCGTCACCAACTGGATCAGGCTGGCGCGCCAGCATATTCCCTTCGAGGGCCTGCCGGCCCGCATCGCCTGGCTCGGCCACGGCGAACGCACGGCGCTCGCGCGGCGCGTCAACGAACTGGTGGCGTCCGGCGAACTCAAAGGCCCGATCGCGTTCTCCCGCGACCATCTCGATGCCGGCGCCATGGCGCATCCGAACATCATGACCGAGCGGATGAAGGACGGGTCGGACGCGATTGCCGACTGGCCTCTGCTCGACGCGATGCTGCTCTGCTCCTCGATGGCCGACCTTGTCGTCGTGCATTCCGGCGGCGGCGGCTATGCCGGCTACATGACCAGCTGCGGCGTGACGGTTGTTGCCGACGGCACGGTCGGGGCCGACGAGCGCCTCGACTATGCGCTCACCAACGACACCTCGCTTGGCGTCATCCGCTATGCCGATGCCGGCTACGACGAGAGCTTTGAGGAGATCGCCGCCAAGGGCATCGGGCATGTGAAGGTGTAAGGACCTGTGGATTTGCCCTAAGCAGTCTCACACCTGTCACGGCACTCGGGAATCCATTTCAGGATAAAGAACAACGCTCTCCTGCGCGGTTGGCTCGTTGCGCGCCCCGACAAATACCGCTGGTTGGGCAGCTCGATTGACGGCCACGTGCAACACGTTGGCGGGGATGTACAGATAGTCTCCTGGGTGCATCACATCCCGGTGCTGGAGTTGATCGCCACTCCATAGTTCCAGCTCTTCACCGCTCAACATGTAGAAGGCAGTTTCGTGGCGCTCATGCACATGCGCCTTGGTGCGCTTTCCAGGCGGGATCGTAGCGATACCGAGCCACAGTGCGGTAGAGCCAACTGACTCTGCACTAATGCCGGGCAGGTAATCGGGCCCCTGTTCAGCTTGGTAACCGGCGTCCCCTTTGGATACGAGGGCCTTGCCCCGCGAGAAGCCTGGACGCGCGTCGGTCCGTTCTTCTGAAATCGTCATGTTTCGGTCTCCTCTGTGGTAGTCTGGTCGACCTACGCAAAGGATCGCAAGAAGACCGGCTGGAGTCCTGAATGGGAGGGCGAAAAGTTCCGAATTCTTCCGAAGACGTCGTGGCCGATAGCGTCGAGCCGCAACTGTTCGCGTTCGGGACATTCATCCTCGACATGCAGCGCGGCGCACTGACGTGTAAAGGGCGGCGTGTCGCGATTGGCCATAAGGGCTTGTTGCTGTTGCACGCGCTGGTGCGAGCGTCGATGCAGGTCGTGAGCAAGTCCGCGCTGATGGAAGCAGCCTGGCCCGCGGCTGTCGTCGAGGAGAGCAATCTCTCGGTTCAGATCGCTGCCTTGCGCAAGATGCTGGGCCCTCAACCGGAGGGTAACGAATGGATCGCCACCGTGCCGCGTGCGGGGTATCGTTTTGCCGCCCGGGTGAATAGCCTGCATCCGGTTGCCGCTGATGCGTCGCCGGCACTGCCAGGTTCGCCCGCGAACCCGGGCAGACCATCGATCGTGGTTCTACCGTTTGCAAATCTGAGCAGTGACAAGCAACAGTCGTATCTGGTCGATGGCATCACCGAAGATGTGATCACCGCGCTCACGAGATTTCGGTGGTTTCGAGTCATCGGGCGCAATTCAAGTTTCGTCTACAAGCACAAGTCGGTGAGTGCCAAGCAGGTGGGCCGAGACCTGGATGTCGATTACGTGCTCGAAGGAAGCGTGCGCCGCTCCGGCGGCCGTCTTCGGGTCTCCACGCAACTGGTCGAGACCACCTCGGCCAGCCAGGTATGGGCCGAACGGTACGACCTGAAAATGGAAGAGGCATTCGCAGTTCAAGACGCCATCGCAGAGAGAGTTGCAGGCGCGATTGAACCAGAACTGCTGAAGACGGCGTCACTCCCTGCGGCGTCGCGGCACACGGGAAATTTGACGGCATGGGAGATCGTGCGGCAGGGGACCTGGTATTTTCACCAGGTTGGCCAGCAGACCCACTTAATGGCGCGAGAGCTATTCAGGGAGGCGCGTCGGCTTGATCCCGAGCTTGCCGAAGCGCATCTCTGGCTTGGTCGCGTGAGCGCAGGCATCGTCGCCTATGGATGGAGCGAGTATCCTTCCAAGGACATCAGGGAGGGTTTGGACGCTGCCCTGGCGGCCGTTCGGCTCGACGAAAAGAACCCGTACACACACTATGCGCTGGCAATCTGCAGCGCGTATGCGCATGCGCCCGACCAGGCGGTCCTTGCCGCCGAAAGGGCGATCGAGATCAGCCCGAGTTTCGCCCTTGGCCATCTTGTCCTGGGAATGGCGGAGCTGTTCAGGGGGAACGCGTCCGGTGCCATAGCGTCGCTTGAACACGGTCTCATGTTGAACGCCAATGACCCGCAGAACTTCGTCTGGCTGAATTTTCTGGCGCTCGCCCACCTGTTTGCAGGCGATGGAACAAACGCGCTCGCTGCTGCCGTGAAGGCCCAAAAGGTGCGCCCCGGATGGCGGCCGGTCCAAGAAACGCTGGCCTGCTGTTATGCGGCTGCCGGGCGTCTTGCAGAGGCTCGATCATCGCGCGCGTTGATGAGCGAATTGGAGAACGTGTCAGGCGACGCTCTAGAGCCGCTAAGACAGCGCAATCCGCATTGGCAGAAACGATTGGCGGAATTGTTGCAACAAATCCCGAGCAACTTGCTTCAGACGCCTCAACCTTCCTGACTTCCTTGCTGCTTTGCCATTCTCAAAAATCAAGCCCGCTCACGCAGGCGATCTGGCGACCGTACCTTCCACCAATGCTGCTGATGGCGCTCGAGCGGTGAGCCGGTGTCTTGGTGTCGCGCCTGCCGCACGTTACAATGCACGCCTCACTGCCCGGAGGCGATCATGACATCGAGCTTCAATGTGCAGAGTGCTGCCGGCTACGAACAGTTGATGGGTCGGTGGAGCCGGCAGCTTGCGCCGCCATTCATCGACTTTGCGGGTGTTGCCGACGGTGAGCGGGTGCTGGACGTCGGCTGCGGCACGGGCAGCCTCACCTTTGCGCTGCCGCATGCAGCCGATATCAGCGAGATTACCGCGATCGACTTCTCGCCCGTCTTCGTCGAGGCGACGATCAAGGCGAACAGCGATCCGCGGATCGAAGTCCAGCAGGCCGATGCCTGCGCGCTGCCCTTTGCCGATGCATCCTTCGACCGGGCGATGGCGCTGCTGGTGCTGCACTTCGTGCCGGAATCGGGAAAGGCGGTCGCCGAGATGCGCCGTGTCGTGCGGCCGGGTGGCGTTGTTGCCGCCGCTGTCTGGGATCACTTCGGCGGCATGCCGGGCATGCGCATGGTGCTCGATGTGGCGGCGATGCTTGACGCCAATGCCGAGCAGGTGCGCAGTCGCTATTGTTTTCAGCCGATGATGCGGCCGGGTGAGATGATGCAGAGTTTTGCCGCACATGGGCTTGCAAACGTCGAGCAGACGTCGCTGACGATCCGCATGGACTATCTGTCTTTCGATGATTTCTGGCAGCCGATCTCAGCCGGCGAGGGACCCTTGGGCAAATATGTGGGCTCGTTGGACGCGGGATTGCGGGCGAAGCTCGATGCGGCGGTCAAGGCCGCCTACCAGGCGGGTCAGCCCGATGGGCCGCGGTCTTTTGCGGCGGTCGCCTGGGCGTGCCGGGGCGTGGTTCCGGGGGCGTGATGGAGCAGCGGTTCGTCACTTCTGCCTGGCCGGCTTATCGGAGCTATCGACGAGCAGCGGGACGGCGGCCACTCTGCTCTGCAAGGACAGCAAAGTGCGCGCGGCACCGCAGAATCCGTTGAGGTCGCGCTTTGCATTTTCCTGGGCCTTGTCCATTGAGTCGCCGAAGGCGCGATGAAACTCAGGCGCCACGCCAGTCGCGCGCACGTATCCGTTTGCAAACTGTTCATTGGCAGCCAAACCTGGGCAGGCGGCAGCAGCGACCGCAGCGGTTCCCAGATATGACAAGAACTGGTCCTCAGGAAGTTTCCGGCGCGGGTAATCTATGTCCTGAGCAAGAATACCACTGGCGCTGCCGGCAGCGATCACAAGCGAGAGGCACAGTGTCTTCATGTCGGGTCCTTGTCATCGCGATAGCGCCGCGTCCACCGCCTTCGGCCCAACCTGATAGTGCCGATCTCGCCGTCAATCAATCGCAAGTATGCCCAGTCCGCCCTTCATAATGTCCTCAGCGCCCGGCAGTCACACCACCGTCTCGCCGCCATCCACCACCAGGATCTGGCCGGTCATGTAGGAGGAGCGGTCGGAGACGAGGAAGAGGATCGACTCGGCGATCTCGTCGACGCTCGCCCAGCGGCCGAGCGGTACCTTCTCGCGGATATAGGATTCGATTGCGCCGCGGCCGCCCATTTGCGCGATGAACGGCTCGTTGAAGGGGGTGTCCACCCAGCCGGGGCAGAGGGCGTTGACGCGGATGCCGTGGCGGGCGTAGTCGCCGGCCATCTGCTTGGTCATGGCGATGACGGCGTGTTTCGTCGTCGTATAGGCGATCATCTCGCGGTCGTAGAGCACGCCCGAAGATGAGGAGGTGTTGACGATGACGCCGCGGCCGGCGGCCCGCATCGACGGCATGACGAGGCGTGCGGCCATGAAATGGGCGCGGACATTGAGGTTCCACGAGCGATCGAAACCCGCGACCTCGACCTCTTCGAGATCACCCGCAACCTGGGCGCCGGCATGATTGTGCAGGATGTCGATGCGGCCGTGGCGATAGAGGATATCGGCAATGCCATCGGAAAGCGCCGTGTCGTCCGTCACGTCGATCGCCAGCGCCTCGGCGCTGCCGCCCTTGGCGGCGATCGCCTCGACGGCGGTCGCGGCTGCCGCAAGGCTGCGGTCGACGACGACGACATGGGCGCCTTCGCGCGCCATGATGGCCGCACCCGCCTGACCGATCCCGGAGCCCGCTCCGGTCACGATCGCGACCCGCTCTTTCAGGATCATGGTTTCACTCCCCGGATTTCGTTTTCTTTTCCCGCATCAGGATGCGGGCGGTCAGGATCAGAAGCAGCGAGGCGACGAGCACCAGCGTCGCGATCGCGTTGATCTCGGGCGTCACGCCGCGGCGGATCGAGGCGAAGACGTAGATCGGCAACGTGGTCTTCGAGCCCGCGACGAAGAAGGCGATGATGAAATCGTCGAAGGAGAAGGTGAAGGCCAAGAGGAAGCCCGCAAGGATCGACGGCAGGATCTGCGGCAGCACGATCAGCCGGAATGTGGTGAGCGGCGTTGCGTAAAGATCGCTCGATGCCTCGACGATATCGCGGCCGAGGCTGGCGATGCGGGCCTTCACGATCATCGTCACCAGCGCCATCGAGAACAGCCCGTGGGCGGCGATGATCGAGCCGTAACCGAGGCCGAGCTGCGGCGGCTGTTCGCCCGGCCAGATGGTGGCGAGCGCCGGGTTGACGAAGGAGAAGACGGCGACGAGCGCCACCAGCGTCGCAATGCCGATGACGACCCCGGGCACGACGATGGCGGCCGCAAAGAGCGCATCGAAGATCGCGCGGTTGCGCGGCGCCAGCCGCTCCATGCCAAGGGCTGCCATGGTGCCGAAGATCGCGGCGAGCGTGGCGCTGGTAAAGGCGATCAGCAGGCTGTTCTGCAGGGCCGAGACCAGGAAGGTGTTGCCAAGCGCCTTGCCGTACCAGGCGGTCGAAAAGCCGGTGAACTCGCTGGCGTTGCGCCCGGCGTTGAAGGAGAAGAGCACGACGAGCGCGATCGGGGCGTAGAGGAAGAGGTAAACGGAGGAGATGAAAGCGCGCATCAGACGAGATCCACCTGTCTTGTGCCGGCGACGCGGAAAGCGATGCGCATCGCCACCATCAGGATCACCACGACGACGGCAACCAGCGTGACGGCGATCGCCGAGCCGAAGGGCCAGTTTCGCGATTGCAGGAAGAGATCGACCAGCGCATTGCCGATGAAGAAGACCTTGCCGCCGCCCAAGAGCTGCGGGATCAGGTATTCGCCAAGCAGCAGGATGGTCACCAGTGCGACGCCGGTCATGACGCCCGGCAGCGACAAGGGCAGGGTGACGCCGAAGAAGGTCGAGACCGGCCTCCCGCCGAGGTCGGCGGAGGCTTCGAGCAGGCGGCGATCGAGTTTTTCGAGGCTCACATAGATCGGCATGATCATCAGCGGCAGGTAGCCGTAGACGATGCCGAGGAGCACGGCACCCGGCGTGTTCAGCATCCTCACGTCCTCGATGCCGATCATCGAAAGCAGGTTCGGGATGCCGCGCGAGCCGAGGATGTACATCCAGGCATAGGTGCGAACGAGCAGGCTGGTCCAGAAGGGCACGACGACGAGCGACACGAGGATCAGCCGGTAGCGCGGGTTTGCCTTGACCGCGAGGTAGTAGGCGACCGGATAGGCGATCAGCAGGCAGGCAAGCGCGCCGATCGGCGCCAGGATCAGCGTGTTCCAGAAGGCCGCCGCTCGCGTCGGCAGATTGGCAAATTGTGCAAAGGTGAAGGCCGCCTGATAGCCGCCTTCCGGTGCGCGCTCGCCAAAGGCGAAGACCAGCATGGCGATGAAGGGCAGCACGAGGAAGATCATCAACCAGGCCGCGGCCGGCGCCACCAGCGCCGCCGTCACCAGGTTTCTCTTCGTGTTCGTCGCCGCGGTCATGAAATGGTATCCGTTTGGTTTCAGTCGTTTTTTCGGGCTGCTGGGTGCGCGGCGAGGGAAGCCCCTCATCCGCCTGCCGGCACCTTCTCCCCGCAGGCGGGGCGAAGGGGAGCTGTGGCGCCCGCTCGATCCCTCTCTCCCGACAGAAGCGAGGAAGCAGGGAGCTCGCCGCTTGTCCCTTCTCCCCGTCCAAACGGGGAGAAGGTGCCGGCAGGCGGATGAGGGGCACTTTTTCTTCGCCTAGATGAGAGGCGTCCCACCAAAGGGCGCGTCTCTCAGCATTGTGCAGTCACGTTCCCATCAAGCCGACTTGAAGCGCGCCATCAGTTCGGCGCGGCCGGGGTCGGTGAGGGTCACGGCGGCGCCGAATTCGAGCGGCGTTAGCGATGCCTCGTCCGGATAGACGATCTTGTTGGAGGTGACGTCGACGGGCAGCAGCTTCAGGACGCGGCTGTCTGTGGTCGGCGCACCGTTGGCGATGTGCTCCTTCATGGCGTTTTCCGGCGCCATCAGGTAGTTGAGCAGGGCATAGCCGGCCGCCTTGTTGGCCGCACTCTTCGGGATTGCGTAGAAATCCGACCAGATCTCGCCGCCGTCCTTGCCGAGCGTGAACAGGATTTCCGGCATGTCGCGGTTGAGCTGTGCGCCGTCATTGGTCCAGCACATGGTCATCCAGGCATCGGTCGCGCGCATGGACGGCTGGTAGTCGCTGTTGATGGCGTAGAGATGCGGCTTGACCTTGATCAGCAGTTCCTCGGCCTTGGCGAGTTCTTCCGGCTTGATCGAGTTGAAGGAGTAGCCGAGCGACACCAGCGCGTTGCCGATGGTGGTGAGCTGGTAGTCGTGCACCATGGCGCGGCCGTCGCCGTCGGTCATGGCGATCTCGAAGAATTCCTTCCAGCTGGTGACCGGCTTCTTGATCTTCGCCGAATTGACCGCAATGCCGGTCGTGCCCCAGTTCTTCGGCACGGCATAGGTCTTGCCGTCGACAGTGCCTTCGTTGGTGAAACGGGCGGTCTCGGTCGCGGCGTCGTAGTTCGGAAGCTTTGACATATCGAGCTCGTCGATGAGGCCGAGCTTCACATAGGTCGAGATCGTGTAGTTGGTCGGAACGAAGAGGTCCCAGCCGGTGCCGCCGGCCTGGAGCTTGGCGAGCATCTCTTCGTTGGAGCCGAAGACGTTGACCTCGACGGCAACGCCGGTCGCCGCCTGGAAGGCCTCGAAGGTCGCCGGGTCATGGTAGTTCGGCCAGGTGGCGATCGACATCTGCGTGCCGAGATCGCCGGCAAAGGCGGTGGAATTGAAGAGGCCCGGCTGGCGGGCGAGCACGGCGGTTGCAAGACCGAGGCCGGTGACGCCGAGGAAATGGCGGCGGGTGACCGAGCCGCGCTTCAGGCGCATCAATTCGTCCGCGAGCTGGTCGGCGGTGATGGGGGCATTTTCTCTGTACCATTTGCTCATGACGCTGTTCCCTTTATCGTTTGACGTTCATGCGTAGGCGGCAGAACCGGCTTTAGAAGCCGGGCGATGTCAGGCCGGAAAGACGTGAAGCGCGTTCGGATCGAAGGCGAGGCCGACCTTTTCGCCGGGTTCGACGAGTTCGCTGTCGCCGAGCGTGCGGCGGTCGGCGGTGACCAGGAAATCGCCGAGCCCATCGACCGCGACGGAATATTCGACCGCTGAGCCCAGGAAGATCCGGTGCGTGACCGTGCCGGCCAGTGCAGACGTGCTGACGGCACCGTTGCGCGTCAGGCGGATCGCCTCGGGCCGCAGCGCCACCGTTGCCGCGCCCTTGGTGCCGTTGACCGCAGGGGCGGAAAACCGGGCGCCGTTGGCAAGGACGAGCGAAGATGCGCCGTCGACGGTCGCATCGATGCGGTTGGTCTTGCCGACGAAATCGGCGACGAAGAGGCTTGCGGGTCGGTCGTAGATTTCCTGCGGCGGGCCGACCTGGACGATGCGGCCGGCATTCATGACGCAGACGAAATCGCTCATCGACAGCGCTTCTTCCTGGTCGTGGGTGACGAGCACGAAGGTAATGCCGAGTTCGCGCTGCAGCGTCTGCAACTCGATCTGCATGGCGGTGCGCAGCTTCTTGTCGAGGGCTGCCAGCGGTTCGTCGAGCAGAAGCACCTTCGGCTTGTTGACGATGGCGCGGGCGAGCGCGACGCGCTGCTGCTGGCCGCCGGACATTTCGTGGATGCGGCGTTTGCCGAAGCCGCCGAGCCGCACCATTTCCAGCGCCTCCTGGGCGCGGCGGGCGATCTCGGCGCTGGCGATGCGCGGGCGCATCTGCCTCAGGCCGTAGGAGACGTTGGCTTCGACGTCGAGATGGGGGAATAGCGCATAGTGCTGGAACACCATGTTGACCGGGCGGCGGTAGGCGGCAACGCCGTTCATCGGCTCGCCGCTGATGAAGACGGTGCCTTCGCTCGGCTGCTCGAAGCCGCCGATCATGCGCAGGCAGGTGGTCTTGCCGCAGCCCGACGGCCCGAGAAGCGCCATGAAGGCGCCGCGCGGCACCTCGAGATTGATGTCGGAAACGGCCGTCACGGCGCCATAACGTTTGGCGACCGAACGGAACTCGATGTCGTTCGTCGAAGCGGATGTCACGTCTGTTCCCTGCGGTTGTTTTCGGATGTCGCCAGGATCTCGTATCCCGGCACTCCACCGTCATTGACACGCAGCCTAGTCACCACATGCCTTGCCGGTATATACCCCGAGAGAGGTATTTCAAGGCGGATTGCTCTGTGTGAGGAGTATACCCCAGAGCAGGAAACACCGGCCGGGAGGGCGGTTTGAGCGTCGATCTCGAAGGACTTTTTCAGGTCATGGCGCCGCTGGTGGCGGGTGCGGCAATGGACGACGAGACCGTCGGCTCCACCTATCGGCGGCTGATGTCAAAGCTGATGACCTTCGACTACGTTGTCGTCTTTGCCTATCGCGGCAAGGAACGGCCGATCGATCTCTACAGCACCTTTAACGCCAGGGATCACGTGCTCTTCGTCAGCCTCTACCAGGCGGGGCCGTATCTGCTCGACCCGTTCTACCACGCGGCGATCAAGAGTGAGCCCGGCGTCTGGCGGATGCGGGAGCTGGCGCCCGACCGGTTCTTCTCCTCGGAATACTACCGCACTTACTACGTGCAGACGGGGCTTGCCGAAGAGGTCGGTTTCTTCGTGCCCGTGGACGAGCAGATCACCGTCGTGCTTTCGCTGATGCGGCGCGAGGCAACGGGGACCTTCAGCACTGCTGAGTTTGCGCTTCTGAAAAAGGTGGAGCCGCTGGTCTCCGGCCTGGTGCGCCATCATTGGGCCGATCTCGGCCGCCGCTTCGATGCGGCGCTGGCGAAAACCGGGCGCAACAAACGCAAGGCGACACACCCGCCGGCCGACGGCGTCTGGCAACATCTCAATCTGACGGACCGCGAAGCCTCGATCATCGAGCTGGTGCTGCAGGGTCATTCGTCAGAATCGATCGGTCTGAGGCTCGGCATCTCCACCGGCACGGTGAAGGTTCATCGCCGCAACGTCTACCGCAAGCTCGGCATTTCCTCGCAGACGCAATTGCTGTCGCTCTATCTGAGAAACCTCGGCCAATAATCCGGCGACCCGTGCACCGCCGACGGTCGGTTGATCGTCTGTCGAGCGGCGCCTTTCCCAGTTTTCAGGAAACTCCCGATCTCCGTTGCCTGCCGAGGGCCGCTGCCATTGCGTGCAGCCGCCGCGACCGCTCAACCGTGTCTGCACAAACGTGATCGCTCATTTGTCAGGCGCTATTGACATTTTTTTCACGCCATGAAATTTCTTTCATTAGCGGATAAAAATATCACGCGGTGCAAAAAATATCATGCAGCGCAACAAGAGCCGGGTGGAAACGATGACGATCGGCGGGACAGGCATTCGGGACGACGAGACCAGCATGGCGACGCGGGCGGCGTGGCTGCACTATGCCGGCGGCCTGACCCAGGCGGAGGTCGCCAAGCGTCTGGGGCTGACCTCGCTGAAAGCCCACCGGCTGATCATGAAGGCCAACCAGGAAGGGCTGGTGAAGGTCTATATCGACGGTGAAGTCTCCGAATGCGTCGAACTCGAGCAAGCGCTTTCGGCCCGCTTTGGCCTCGACTATTGCGAGGTCGTGCCGGACTTTGACTCTGACGAACTGCCTTTGAAGGCGCTCGGCATTTCCGGTGCGCAGTTCCTGAAGCGCGAGATCGAGCGCGGCGAGACCGCGCTGGTCGGCGTCGGCCACGGCCGCACACTCGCCGCCTGTGTCGAATACCTGCCACGGATCGGAAGCGGCAACACCCGCTTCGTCTCACTGCTCGGCGGGCTCACCCGCAAGTTCTCAGCCAACCCGCACGACGTGATCCACCGGCTCGCCGAGCGTACGGGCGCCGAGGCCTATGTCATGCCGGTGCCGTTCTTCGCCAACACGATCGAGGATCGCGACGTGCTCTTCAGCCAGCGCGGCGTGCGCGAGGTCTTCGATCTCGCCAAGACCGCCGATCTCCTGATGGTCGGTATCGGCACCGTCGAGCGCGAGGCGTCGCTGGTCTCGACCGGCATGATCGAGACGAGCGAAATCGAGGACATCCAGAAGGGCGGGGCGATGGGAGAGTTGCTCGGCCACTTCTTCGACCGCGACGGCAAGCCGGTCGAAACAACGCTTTCCGACCGCACGTTTACGCTCAGCCGCGAGGACCTGAAGAACCGCCGCACGGTCGCTGTGGCCGGCGGCAAGATCAAGGTTCCGGCCATCCGGGCGGTGCTCGCCAGCGGGCATTTGAGCGGTCTCATTACCGACGAGAGGACTGCGAGGGCGCTGGCCGCCGACGGCGCATGAGGCGCTGACACATCAGGACCATGAGGGCAGGGAGGATCTGCCCGCGGTCTTAACGGGAGGAATACCGGTGGGGTAGCCGGCAGTCGCAATCATACCCGCAACGGAGGAGAAGACGAATGTACGAGAAGGAGAAGGACCTCATCAGCGCATTCCTGCGTGGGGAGGTGGACCGCCGCGGCATGCTCAAGGGATTGGGGGCTGCAGGCCTGGCAGCCGGCACGGCCGGCACGTTGTTCAACATGATGTCGACGCAGGCGCTCGCCGCCGATTTCGACTGGAAAGCACACTCCGGCAAGAAGCTGAAGCTGCTTCTGAACAAGCACCCTTACGCCGATGCGATGATCGCCAACCTGCAGGCCTTCAAGGACCTGACGGGCATCGACGTGACCTATGACGTGTTCCCGGAAGACGTCTATTTCGACAAGGTGACGGCGGCGCTGTCGTCGGGCTCGGCCGAATACGATGCCTTCATGACCGGCGCCTACATGACCTGGACCTATGGTCCTGCCGGCTGGATCGCCGACCTCAACGAATGGATCAAGGACCCGGCCAAGACCAACCCCAACTACAACTGGGACGATTTCCTGGCGGGCGTGAAGAACTCCTGCGCCTGGAACGGCCAGCCGGGCGGGGCGCTCGGTTCGGAAGACGCCAAGCAGTGGTGCATTCCGTGGGCGTTCGAGCAGAACAACATCACCTATAACCGCGAGATGTTCGACAAGGCCGGCGTCGAGCTGCCGAAGAACCTCGACGACATGATCACGGTTGCGGCCAAGCTGCAGAAGGACATCGGCGGCATCTACGGCATCGGCGTTCGCGGTTCGCGCTCCTGGGCGACGATCCATCCGGGCTTCCTGTCGGGTTACGCCAACTTCAACCAGAAGGACCTGAACGTCTCGGCCGACGGCAAGCTGTCGGCAGCGATGGGCACGGCGGAATCCAAGGCCTATCACGCCAAGTTCGTGCAGATGATCCAGGAAAGCGGCCCGAAGGACTGGTCGACCTATACCTGGTACCAGGTCGGCACCGACCTTGGCGCCGGCGCCTCGGCGATGATCTTCGACGCCGATTGCCTCGGCTACTTCATGAACGGCGGCGACAACAAGATGGCCGGCAAGCTCGGCTATGCCGCCTTTGCCGCCAACCCGGAAGCCACCGCCTCGACGCCGAACATCTGGATCTGGTCGCTTGCCATGTCCAACTTCTCCAAGGACAAGGACGCCACCTGGTACTTCCTGCAATGGGCTTCCGGTCCGGAGCATGCGCTGTTCGGCGCCACCAAGATGGACTTCGTCGATCCGGTTCGCCAGTCGATCTGGAAGGACGAGATGTTCCGCGAGAAGCTGAACGGCAAGTATCCGGGTTATGTCGAAATGTTCGACGCCTCGGCCGCCGGCGCTTCCATCAAGTTCACGCCGCAGCCGCTGTTCTTCGACGTCACAACCGAATGGGCATCGACGCTGCAGAAGATGGTCGCCAAGCAAGTGCCCGTCGATGAAGGTCTCGACCAGCTCGTCGAAAGCATCAACCGCCAGCTCCAAGAGGCGGGTCTCGGCTGATAGGCCTCCCAAGCGATGCCCGGCGCCAGAGTGCCAGAGCGTCCTTCGTGCGTTCGTCTGAACGCACGGCGCTCCGGTGGCGCCGGGCATCCCGCGATGCCGGCCGAGCCGGCCTGTTGCGACCTATTTGAGGCCGCATCGAAATCAACCTGAGATGCCGAGGAACTGGCGCGACGCCCGAAGGCTGCCGCGTGCCGCGTGCTCTTTAAAGACGTCAGGAACGGAGCTCGACATGGCTTCAACAGAAACCCTCAAGAGACCAGCGTCCGGTTTCAGGATCAGCAGGAAGATGCTTCCCTATGTGCTGAGCCTGCCGGCGCTTCTCGTCTGCATCGGCATCCTCATCCCGTTCTTCACGGCGGTCATCTATTCCTTCCAGCGCTATCGGCTGAGCCAGCCCTGGGCGCGCCAATTCAACTGGGGGGAAAACTACCTCAACTTCTTCACCGATCCGGCCTTCTGGAACACGCTCAAGGTGTCGCTGCTCTATGCCGGCCTCACCGTGACGCTGGAACTACTGCTCGGCCTCGGCATCGCGCTGCTCCTGCAGCGGCGCTCGACGGTCAACAACTTCATCTCGATCATGCTGCTTCTGCCGCTGATGATCGCACCGGCGCTCGCCGCCTTGATGTGGAAGCTGATGACCAATCCGAGCTTCGGCATCCTCAGCTATCTCGCAAGCCTGATCGGGCTGCATGATTTCCGCTGGGCATCCTCGCCGGATACCGCGCTGCTGACCGTCGTGCTGGTCGACATCTGGGTCTATACGCCCTTCATCATGATCCTGCTGCTCGCGGGCCTGCGCTCGCTGCCGACCCAGCCCTTCGAGGCGGCGGCACTCGATGGCGTTCCGCGCAGCTTCGTCTTCTTCCGCATCACCCTGCCGATGCTCACACCCTACATCCTGACGGCGACGCTGTTCCGGTTGCTCGACAGTATCCAGCAGTTCGACATCATCTACGCCATGACACAAGGCGGCCCCGGCAACACGCTCACCGTCTTCCAGGTCGAGGCCTATCTCAACTTCTTCCAGTCGACCAATGTCGGCCGCTCGGCAGCGCTGCTGATCATCCTGTGGGCGATCACCTACACGCTGTCCAACGTCTTCATCAAAAACTGGCTGCGGCTGCGCGAACGCGCACGCGGCGAAGCGTAAAGGAGGGACCAATGGAAACCATGTCTCCGCTCGAACGGACCTTACGCGGTCTCGCCCTCACGCTCGTCGTCGTCTTCTTCATGTTCCCGATCTTCTGGATCTTTCTGATGTCGTTCCAGACGAACGAGACGATTCTCGCGATCCCGCCGTCCGTCGTGTTCTCGCCGACCTTGTCGAACTACGCAGCGCTGATCACCGGCAAGCTGCAGACGGCGGCCGGCACGCTCGACATCGCCTTCATGCGCAATCTCGGCAACTCGATCTTCCTGTCGGTCGCCTCCGTTGCCGTGGCGCTCGTGCTCGGTGTGCCCGCGGCCTACGCCTTTGCCCGTCACAAGTTCAAAGGGTCGGAAGACATCGCGTTCACGCTGCTCTCCTTCCGCTTCGCGCCGCCGCTCCTGGTGCTCCTGCCGCTGACCCAGTATTTCCAGTGGCTCGGGCTTTCGAACACCTACTTCGGACTTATCTGGGTCTACCAGCTGATCTGCCTGCCGCTGATCCTCTGGATCGTGCGCGGCTACTTCGAGGACATCTCGGCCGACGTCGAATATGCCTATCGCATCGCCGGCCATTCCTGGTTTGCGACCTTCCGCAAGATCGCCCTGCCGCTTGCCGGACCGGGCATCGCCGCTGCCGGTCTGCTCGCCTTCATCTTCGCCTGGAACAACTTCGTCTTCGCGCTGGTGCTGGCATCTGCCGATAAGCAGCCGGTGACCGTCGGCGCGCTTGCCTTCGTCACCTCCTCGGGCATCCAATACGGGCAGATCGCGGCGGCCATCGTGCTCTCGGTCACGCCGACGCTCGCACTTGCACTCTACGCCCAGCGCTACCTCGTCGAAGGCCTGTCGCTCGGCGCGGTGAAAGGGTAACTCATGACCACGCTGCAACTGAAGAATATCGTCAAGCGCTACAAGAGCCAGACGGTTCTCGACGATCTCACGCTTGATGTCGCCGATGGCGAGCGGCTGGTGCTGTTCGGCCCGTCCGGCGCCGGCAAAACCGTGCTTCTGCGGCTGGTCGCCGGTGTCATTGAACCGGACGAGGGCCGGGTGCTGATCGGCGGCGAGGACATGACCGATGTCGATGCCGAACACCGCGGCGTCGGCATGGCCTTCCAGAATTTTGCGCTGTTCCCGCACATGAGCGCCTTCGACAACATCGCAAGCCCGCTGACGGCGACGCGGTCGTCGAAGGACAGGATAGCCGCCGGCGTGCAGAAGGTCGCAAAGCTCCTGAAGATCGACCATGTGCTGACGCATCACCCGAAGGCGCTGTCGAACGGCCAGAAGCAGCGCACGGCCCTTGCCCGTGCGCTCGTCGGCTCGCCGCCGCTGCTTTTGCTCGACGACCCGCTGCGCAACGTCGATGCCAAGCTGCGTTTCGAGATGCGGCTGGAACTGCCGCGGCTCCTGGCTGCGGAAGGCGCGACGGTCGTCTACGTCACCCAAGACTACAAGGAGGCGATGGCGCTCGGCGACCGGATCGCGGTGATGGCCGCTGGCCGTATTCGCCAGATCGGCACGCCGCAGGAGATCTACAACGCGCCGGCCGATATCGAGATCGCCAGGCTCTTCGGCGATCCCACCATCAACCTGCTCGATGTCACGCCGCAGCGCAGCGGCGGAGACGTCTTCGTCGAGCTTTCGAACGTCCGGGTGCGGCTTGGGGATTACGGCGCCGATGTCGTTGGCCGCCAGTGCGTGCTTGGCCTGCGTCCCGAGGCGATCAGCTTCGTCGATGCGGCAGCACCGGGTGCCATCCCTGTGACGGTGGAGGCGGAAACGCCGCTCAACGAAAAGACGGTGACGTTGGCGCTGACCGCCCGTGGCCGCGAAATCCTGGTGTCGCGGCCGGCCGGCACGCCTGGTCCGACCGCAGGGCCTGCCCATATTGCCGTCAATGGCATGCAGGCTTTCCTCTTCGACAAGGCGAGCGGCGCTCTTTTGCCGCGCGCCGACCTTGCAGCCAAGCGCAATGGAGAAGCGGCATGACCGACACCGCCCTTCTGATCAAGGACGTCGACAAGTTCTACGGCCCCGTCGATTACGGCGTGCATGCCGTGAAGAAGCTGAACATGGATGTGAGGAAGGGCGAGATCATCGCGCTGCTCGGCTCGTCCGGTTGCGGCAAGACCTCGACGCTGCGCATGATCGCCGGCTTCGAGGCGGTGTCGCGCGGCACGATCTCGCTTGCCGGACGCGAGGTCCAGACCCTGCCGCCGGTGCGTCGCAACGTCGCCATGGCGTTCGAAGGTTATTCGCTCTATCCGCCGCTGACGGTGCGCGAAAACATCGCCTTCGCGCTCAAGGCCTCGAAGCTCTCGCAGAGCGTCGTCGACGAGAAGGTGGCGGGCATCGCCAAGCTGCTCGAGATCGAGGACATTCTCGGGCGCTATCCAAGCTCGATCTCCGGCGGCCAGCAGCAGCGCGCTTCGCTCGGACGGGCGCTGATCCGCGACGCCAACCTGCACCTGCTCGACGAACCGATGGGACAGCTCGAGCCGCAGCTTCGCGCGCTGCTTCGCGGCCGCATCAAGCACTTCATCAAGGAACGTGGGCTGACGGCGATCCTCGTCACCCACGACCAGACGGAAGCCAACGCGCTTGCCGACCGCATCGCGGTCATGGAGGGCGGCGTGCTGCAACAGTTCGACACGCCGCAGAAGATCAAGGAGCGGCCGGCCAATCTCTTCACCGGCACCTTCGTCGGCGAGCCGCCGATGAACGTCTTTGAGGCCAGCGTCACCGGCTCGGAAAGCAAGATGGCCTTTGGACTCAAGGACGGCGTGCGGCTCGAATATGCGGCGTCGGATTTCTCGCATGCGGTGCGCGACGAACTCATCAAGCGGCAGAAGGTGGTGCTCGGAATCCGGCCCTATTCGGTGCGCCGCAGCGCTGATGGTGTGACGGGCCGCGTCGCCGTCAACCAGTGGCTCGGCGACCAGACCCATATCGCCGCGGACTTTGCCGGCGGCACCATGGTGCTGGTCGAGCACGATCGCACGGAGCTCGATGTCGGCCAGCCGATCGGCATCCACCTCGACCCGTCGAGCCTGCACGTCTTCGACGGCGAGAGCGGGCGGGCGATCAGCCATGGACAGGAGCTCGCCTGATGCGGGACATCCTCATCGGTATCGATGCGGGCACCTCGGTCATCAAGTCGGTGGCCTTCGATCTCCGCGGCCGGCAGATCGCCACGGCGGCGCTGCCGAACGCCTATGAGGCCGTCGGCCGCGCCGGCAGCGTGCAGGATCTCGATCGCACCTGGGCCGACGCGGCAACGACGCTGAAGCAGCTCTCCGACAAGATCGAGAACCTCGCCGGCCGTGTCGCCGCGATCGCGGTAACCGGGCAGGGCGACGGCACCTGGATGATCGACAGAGCGGGCATGCCCGTCGGCAAGGGCTGGCTCTGGCTCGACGCGCGCGCCGGCGAGACGGTGGAGCGGCTTCGCGCCGACAGCGGCGATATCGCCCGCTTCGAAAGCACTGGCTCGGGCCTTGCCGCCTGCCAGCAGGGGCCGCAGCTTCGCTGGATGAGCGACCATGCGCCCGAGATGCTGAACGGCGTCGCAACTACCTTCCACTGCAAGGACTGGCTCTATTTCAAGCTCACCGGCAAGCGGGCGACCGATCCCTCCGAGGCGAATTTCAGCTTCGGCAATTTTCGCACCCGCAGCTACAACGACGATGTCATCCGCTTTCTCGGGCTCGAAAAGCTGAAACATGTGCTGCCGGAGATCGTCGACGGTGCTGCGACCCATCACGCACTTTCGGCGGAAGCAGCAGGCATTACCGGCCTCACCGAGGGCACGCCCATCGTGCTCGGCTATGTCGATGTCGTCTGCACCGCGCTTGGCGCCGGGCTTTACGATCCGGGCACCGATACCGGCTGCTCGATCATCGGCTCGACCGGCATGCATATGCGGCTTGCCAACGGCGCCGACGATGTGCGGCTGAACCGGGATCTGACCGGCTACACCATGTGCATGCCGATCCCGGGCGCCTACGCGCAGATGCAGTCCAACATGGCGGCGACGCTCAATATCGACTGGATCCTCTCGCTGGCATCCGGCCTGTTGAAGGGCATGGGGGTAGAAAAATCGAAGAGCGAGCTGCTCGCTTATGTCGATGACTGGCTGGCGGACGCGAAGGACACGCCACTGATCTTCCAGCCCTATATCTCGGAGGCCGGCGAGCGCGGGCCCTTCGTCGATGCGACGGCGCGGGCGTCTTTCGTTGGGCTCTCGATCACCCACGGCTTTCCCGAGATGGTGAAGGCAGTCCTTGACGGGCTCGCCATGGCAGCGCGCGATTGTTACGCCGAGATGGGGTCGCTGCCCGGGCGTATTCGCCTGACGGGTGGCGCTGCCCGCAGCGGTTCGCTTCGCCGCATTCTGGGCGCTGCTCTCGGTGCCAGCGTGCAGACGAGCGAACGCGAGGAGGCGGGGGCTGCGGGTGCGGCGATGATCGCCGCCGTCTCGCTCGGCATCTATCCCTCGATGGCTGATTGCCTGGGCGATTGGGTCACGCCCTATCAACGGCCGGCGGAAGCCGCCGACCCGGCGCTTGCCCGCCGCTATGACGAACTCTTCCCCACCTACCAGCAGTCGCGCACAGCGCTCAGACCCGTCTGGCACGCACTCTCCCAAGGTGCGGCCGCGGGAACTCAACAGGAAACATCGAAATGAAGAAGATAGCCATTATCGGCGACCGGTTCATGCTGCCGGACGTGTTTCGCGACAAGATCGTCGAGGCGACCGGCAACGGCCATGACATCCGCACGCTCGAACTGCCCTGGCCGGATGTGCCGATGGAGCACGGCTATGCCGTCGAAGGCATGGACGGTCTCAAGGAATATCTCGGCAAGCCGGAGGATATGATCGACTTCATCGGCGATGCCGAAATCCTGGTGACGCAGCTCGCGCCGCTGTCGCGCGGAATGCTCGAGGCGTTGCCCGGCCTTAAGCTCGTCGCCGTCTCGCGCGGCGGTCCTGTCAATATCGACATGGGCGCTGCGCGCGATGCGGGCGTTCGTGTCGTCAATACGCCTGGCCGAAATGCCAACGCCGTCGCCGAGTTCACGCTCGGCGCGATCCTTGCCGAAACACGGCTGATCCGCACCGGCCACGAAGCCCTGCGCAAGGGCGAGTGGCGCGGCGATCTCTACCGCGCCGACCGCACCGGCCGCGAGCTCTGCGAAATGACCGTCGGCGTCATCGGCTACGGCAATATCGGCACCAAGGTGGTGCGGCTGTTGCGGGCCTTTGGCACCAAGGTGCTGGTGCATGATCCCTATGTGCAGCTCTCGGCCGACGATCTCAACGCCGGCGTCGAGCAGGTTTCGCTCGACACGCTTCTCTCCCGCTCCGACGTCGTGACGCTGCATCCGCGGGTCACCGAGGAGACGCGGAACATGATGAACGCCGAGACCTTCGCCAAGATGAAGCCCGGCGCAATCTTCGTGAACACGGCACGCGGACCGCTCTGCGACTATGACGCGCTTTACGAGAACCTGGTGAGCGGCCACCTGTCGGCGGCGATGCTGGAGACCTTCGCGATCGAACCGGTGCCGGAGGACTGGCCGCTGCTGCAACTGCCGAACGTGACGCTGACGCCGCATATTGCCGGCGCCTCGGTGCGCACCGTGACCTTTGCCGCCGAAATGGCGGCCGAGGAAGTGCGCCGCTACATCGCCGGTCTGCCGCCGGTCAATCCGTGCTGATGACAGGAGGAACGACGTTGAGTTCCGAGACCGGAATATACGATCTGTTCGTCGTCGGCGGCGGCGTCAACGGCGCGGGCATTGCGCGCGACGCGGCAGGGCGCGGGCTCTCGGTGCTGCTGTGCGAGAAGGACGATCTGGCCCAGGGCACCAGCTCGCGCTCCGGCAAGCTGGTGCATGGCGGCTTGCGCTACCTCGAATATTATGAGTTCCGCCTGGTGCGCGAGGCGCTGATCGAGCGCGAGGTGCTTTTGGAGTCTGCGCCGCACATTATCTGGCCGATGCGTTTCGTGCTGCCGCATAATCCTCAGGACCGGCCTGCGTGGCTCGTCCGGCTCGGGCTCTTCCTCTACGACCATCTCGGCGGCCGCAAGCGGTTGCCGGGTACCCGCAGCCTCAATCTTCAAACCGCGCCCGAGGGCGCGCCGATCAAGCGTGCGTATCGCAAGGCCTTCGAATATTCCGACTGTTGGGTGGACGACGCGCGTCTGGTCGTTCTGAACGCGCTCGATGCCCGTGATCGTGGCGCCCGGGTGCTGACGCGCACCGCCTGCAGCGCGATCCGTAGGCGCGATGGGCTCTGGTCTATCGAGATGACCGATACGCGCACCGGCGCCAAGACCGAGGCGAGGGCACGCTGTGTCGTCAACACCGCCGGTCCCTGGGTCAACGACGTCATTGGCCGGATCGGCGGCTTGAACTCCACCCGCAGCGTGCGCCTGGTCAAGGGCAGCCACATCGTTGTGCCGAAATTCTGGGAGGGGCGGCAGGCCTATCTGGTGCAGAACCCGGACAAGCGGGTGATCTTCATCAACCCCTACCAGAACGACCTGGCGCTGATCGGCACGACGGATATCCCCTATGAAGGCCGGCCGGAGGACGTGGCGGCAGACGACAACGAGATCGCTTATCTCCTGAAATCGGTGAACCGCTACTTCAAGCAGCAGCTGACGTCGGACGATATCGTCCACAGCTTCTCCGGCGTGCGGCCGCTCTATGACGACAATGCCGAAAACCCGTCGGCGGTGACGCGCGACTATATCTTCGAGGTCGATGCGGCCGACGGGCAGCCGCCGTTGCTCTCGGTCTTCGGCGGCAAGATCACCACCTTCCGCAAGCTCTCCGAACATGCGCTGGAACGGCTGAAGCCGTTCTTCCCCAGGATGGGGCCGGCCTGGACGGCGAAGGCGCATCTGCCGGGCGGCGACATGGCGGAGGCCGATTTCGATTTGTTCCTGGGCGAGCTTAAGGCGCGCTATCGCTGGTTGCCATCGGACCTCGCCAAGCACTACGCGCGGCTCTACGGCACTCGGACACATGCGCTACTGGCTGGCGCCACATCGCTCGACGATCTCGGCCCGGCCTTCGGGCCGCTCTTCCATGAGTGCGAGGCGCGCTTCCTCATCGAAAACGAATGGGCGCTGGCGGCGGACGACATTCTCGACCGGCGCACCAAGCATGGTCTGCACATGACGCAGGCCGAGCGGCAGGCCTTTACCCATTGGCTGGACCGCCAGCAGGCGGCGGCCTGAAGGAGAACGGATGCGAAGTCTGGAATTCGAAGCGCTTCTCGACCTTTCGGCCCGCGTCGGGGCGGATCCGCTGCTGGTGCAAGGGGCGGGTGGCAACACCTCGATCAAGGAGGGCGGAACGCTCTGGATCAAGGCGTCTGGTCTGTGGCTGGCGCATGCCCGCCAGCGCGACGTGATGGTGCCGGTGGCGCTCGAGCCCTTGCTCGAAGCACTGGATGCGAACGACCCGGCGACAGAAAAGGCGCAGGATTTCGTGATCGCAGAGCGCAACCCCTCGGGCCTGCGCCCCTCGATCGAAACGACGGTGCATGCGCTGATGCCGCAAAAGGTGGTGGTGCATGTGCACTGCGTCGAGACGATCGCGACGGCGGTGCAGGCCAACGGTGCGGCAATCGCTGCCGAGCGGCTTGCCGGCTACCCCCATGTCTTCGTGCCCTATGCTCGCCCGGGCCTGCCGCTAGCGAAAGCGATTGCCGAACGGATGCAGGACAACACGTCGGTGCTGTTGCTTGGCAATCACGGCCTGGTGGTCGCTGCTGAAACCGTGGTCGATGCCGCGATCCTGCTCACGGATATTACCCGTCGGCTGACCGGCGCACGCAGGATCGCTCCCGCCGCCGATGTGGCGGCGCTTTCGCGCCTGGCGGTCGATAGCGACTACCGTCTGCCGGAGGATGTTGCCCTGCATTCGGTCGCCGCCGATCTCGACAGTTGCCGGCTTGCCGCCGGCGGCAGCCTCTACCCCGATCACGTCATCTTCCTTGGCAAGGGCGTCGTGGTCGCCGCGCCCGGCGAGACCGCGCTTTCGATCGAGACGAAGCTGCATGCGACCGGCGACAGCCTGCCGCCCTTGCTGCTCTTTCCCGGCAAGGGCGTGCTGGTGCAG
The DNA here is from genome assembly GCF_050435225.1 of Ensifer sp. LBL. Classification (NCBI taxonomy): domain Bacteria; kingdom Pseudomonadati; phylum Pseudomonadota; class Alphaproteobacteria; order Hyphomicrobiales; family Rhizobiaceae; genus Ensifer; species Ensifer sp. LBL. The sequence goes on from NZ_JBNDJY010000004.1 coordinate 473,380, forward strand.
AAGGAGATCTCCGCCGGCGCCTTCGCCATGGCCCGGTGCCTTGCGGACGTGACGACCCGCATTCCGGCGGACGCGCGGCTGCGCTACCTGACGGAGGCGGAAAACGCTGAGCTTCTCGGCTGGGACGCGGAGAAATACCGCCAGCAGCTCAATCGCGCCGGGCAGGTGCTGCAATGAGCGGCCAATCGGACAAGCTCGTCGTCGGCATCGATCTTGGCACTTCGGGCGCCCGTGCGGTCGCCATGGCGGCGGACGGGACCGTCGTCGCATCAGGTGCGGCGAAACTCTCGGCGTTCTCCGAGGATCACCGCGATCCCATGGGTTGGTGGAAGGCGGTGCAGGCGGCGCTTGAGGAAGCGCTTGGCTGTATCGACAGGCGGAAAGTCGTTGCACTTTCGATCGACGGAACGTCAGGCACGATGTTGCCGGTCGATGAGAGAGGCGCGCCGCTGGCGACGCCGATGATGTACAACGACCCGATTGCCGACCGCGCGTTGCTCGACGCGGTCGCGGCCCATGCGCCGCGCGAAAGTGCCGCCCATGGCGCGACGTCCGGCCTCGCCAAGCTGATCGTTTTCCAGTCGCTACCCGGTGTCTTCCGGGTGATCCATCAGGCCGATTGGCTCGCGGGGCATTTCACCGGTCTCTACGACGTTTCCGACGAGAACAATGCGTTGAAGACCGGCTATGATCCGGTTTCGCGGTCCTGGCCGGACTGGATGGAAGGGACCGGCGCCCGCGTCGAGCTTTTGCCCGACGTGCTGCCGGCCGGAGCGCCGATCGCAACGATTGCGCCGGAAGCGGCCGATGCTTTCGGGCTTTCGGATGATGTGGCGATCGTTGCCGGCACCACGGACGGCTGCGCCTCGTTTCTGGCCACCGGCGCCGACCAGCCGGGCGACGGCGTGAGCGCGCTCGGCACGACGCTAACGGTGAAAATGTTGTCCGACCGTCCGCTGTTCGCGCCGGAATACGGGCTCTACAGCCACCGCATCGGCGAGACATGGCTCGCCGGCGGGGCGTCTAATACGGGAGGCGTGGTGCTGGCGGAACATTTCTCAGCCGACCGAATCGCCGCGCTTTCGGCCGGGATCGATCCGGCCGTCGACACCGGGCTCGATTATTATCCGCTGGTGAAGCCCGGAGAGCGCTTTCCCATCGCCGATCCGGATTTCGCCCCGCGCATGAGCCCGCGGCCGGCCGACGACGCGACCTTCCTCAAGGCGATCTTCGAGGGCATCGCCGGCGTCGAGAGCCTCGCCTATCAGCGGCTGACAGCGCTTGGCGGACCGGGGCTCCGATCGCTTCGCAGTGTCGGCGGTGGCGCAAAGAATGCGGCCTGGAGCGCTATCCGGGCGCGCAAGCTCGGCGTTCCGTTCCTGCCGGTTCTCTCCGAGGAGGCGGCGGCCGGCACGGCGCGGCTTGCTCTTGCGGGTGCCAGAAAGGCTGGTGTGTTGTGACGTTTGCTCAAACGACTGCGATCGAGGGACTTGGCGAGATTGCCGATCGCTACGACGCCTTCCTGATCGATCAGTTCGGGGTGCTGCGCGATGGCCGCGGGCCCTATCCGGGAGCGGCCGAAACGCTGGTCAAGCTGAAGGATGCGGGAAAGCGCATCATCATCCTCTCGAATTCCGGCAAGCGGTCGGCGGAAAACGATCGCCGCCTCGTCGATCTCGGTTTCGTCTCGGGGAGCTGGGATTGGTTCCTGACCTCGGGCGAGGTCGCCTGGCAGATCCTCAGGCGGGAAGGCGCGGGTGCCGCGGACAAGCGGCGCAAGTGCCTGCTGATCAGTCGCGACGGTGACGTCTCGCCGCTGACGGGGCTAGACCTCGAACGCACGGAGAGTGGTGCCGATGCCGATTTCGTGCTGCTCGCCGGGAGCGAGGGCGATGTCCATCCGCTTTCCCACTACGAGGCGCTTTTGGCGCCGGCCGCCAGACGCGGCGTGCCCTGTCTCTGCACCAATCCGGACAAGGTGATGCTGACCAAGGAAGGCACCGCCTTCGGCGCCGGGCGTATCGCCGAACTTTACGAGGCGCTCGGGGGTACCGTTCGCTGGATCGGCAAACCCTTTGCCGACATCTATGCGTCAGCGCTCGACTTCCTCGGCCACCCGGATCCGGCGCGGGTCTGTGCCATCGGCGACAGCATCGAGCACGACATTGCCGGTGCGGTGAATGCAGGGCTTCGCGCGGTGCTGGTGACGACCGGGATCCTGGAGCGGGCCTCGGACGCGGAGCGCCGCCGGCTCTTTGCCGAGCATGGCGCCAGCCCCGATTTCATTCTTCCGAAATTTACCTGGTAGGAGGAGCCGACCGTGGCCTTCACGCTCTCGCTCAACACCAATCCGCTGGTCAACCGCTTCGCCGAGCCCGACGACCTGATCGACACGATCGCCGAGAAGATCCGTATCGGCTACGTCCAGCTCACCCACGAGTTCGTCAATCCGGGCTGGCCGGCGGCAACGATCGCCAAGACCCTCAGGCAGTTTCGCAAAGCACTCGACCGTACCGGCGTGAAAATCACCTCGGGCATGACCGGCCCCTATGGCAGGCTCAACCATTTCGGCCATCCGGACCCGGATGTCAGGCGCTACTATGTCGACTGGTTCAAGACCTTTGCCGACATCTCCGCCGAACTCGGCGCCTCCGGCATGGGCACGCAGTTCGCGATCTTCACGCTCAAGGATTATGACGACCCGGCGCGGCGCGAGGAGATGATGCGGATCGCCATCGACTGCTGGCGGGAGGTTGCCGAGCACGGCAAGGCGGCAGGGCTTTCCTATGTCTTCTGGGAGCCGATGTCGGTCGGCCGCGAGTTCGGCCACACGATCGCGGAATGCCGGACGCTCGACCGGCGGCTCGCAGAAGCGCAACTGCCGATCCCGATGAAGATGATGGTCGATATCGACCATGGCGACGTCACCTCCGACAACCCCGACGACATCGATCCCTATGCCTGGGCCGGTGCCTTCCCGGAGCGTTCGCCGATCATCCACATCAAGCAGTCGTCGATGAACAAGGGTGGCCACTGGCCGTTTACCGCCGCCTATAACCGCGACGGCCGGATCACGCCGGAGAAGCTGATCGGCGCGGTTAAGGCCGGTGGCGGCACCGACAACGAGATCTGCCTGGAGCTTTCCTTCCGTGAGCGCGAGCCGACGGATCACAACGTCGTCGAGATGATCCGGGAGTCGGTCGAATTCTGGGAGCCCCATATCGACACGGGATTCAATCGCATAGAAAAATCACACTGAAAGATAACAAAATAACGCAAGGTAAATTGAAATATCACAAATAGGTGTTATCTTCTCACGGTGAGCGCGGCCAAGGCTGCGCGCGATCGGGACCGAGACGATGAAGCCGGAAGACAGGCGACAGGCGATCATGGATGTGCTGATGGAAGCCGGAACGGCCTCCGTCGAGGACCTGTCCTTGCGCTTCGGCGTCAGCAAGATGACGGTGCATCGCGATCTCGACGACCTCGAGCAGGCGGGCCTCTTGCGCAAGGTGCATGGCGGCGCCTCGATCCAGTCCAGCCCGCAATTCGAAAGCGATTTCCGTTACCGCGAGAAGATTGCGATCTCCGAAAAGCGGCGGATCGCCGAACATGCGGCGAGCCTGATCGAGCCGGGGCAGAGCATCCTCATCGACGACAGCTCGACGACGGGCGCGATCGCCGAGTGCATCCGCGACATCCGGCCGCTGACGGTCATCACCAACAATCTCGGCGTCATCACCAGCCTTTCGGGTGCGCCCGGCATCAATGTGATCGCGCTCGGCGGCCAGTACAGCAAGAAGTTCAACGGCTTCTTCGGCATCGTCACCGACGAGGCGCTCAGGTCGCTGCGTGTCGATGTCGCCTTTCTTTCGAGTTCTGCGATCGAGGGCACCACGGCCTTCCACCAAGACCAGGAGGTGGTGCAGGCCAAGCGCCTGATGGTGAAGGCGGCCAAGCGCAAATACCTGCTGGTGGACCACGACAAATTCGGGCGCTCGGCGCTCCATTTCCTGACCGGGCTTAACGCCTTCGACGCGGTGCTGACCGGTGCCGAAGTTTCGGCCGAACATGCAGCCCCGCTCGAAGAGGCGGGCATCCGGCTGGTCAGGGTCGACAATTCCAAGGAGAAAGCATGAAGAAGTCGGGCCTCTGGGTCGGAACCAGCTGGAAGATGAACAAGACGCTCGCCGAGGCGATGGTCTTTGCCGACGGCTTGGCGGCTGCCGACGCGTCGCGTGACAAGCGCATCCAACGCTTTGTCATTCCGCCGTACACGGCGGTGCGCGAGGTCAAGGCGCGTCTATCAGGCACCAGCGTCAAGGTTGGTGCGCAGAACATGCACTGGGACGATGCTGGTGCGTGGACCGGCGAGGTGTCGCCGCTGATGCTTAGAGACTGCAACCTCGACGTGGTCGAGCTCGGCCACAGCGAGCGCCGCGTGCATTTCGGCGAGACCGACCGCACCGTCGGCCTGAAGACGGCAGCCGCCGTGCGCCATGGCCTGGTGCCGCTGATCTGCATCGGCGAGACACTTTCCGAGCGCGAAGCGGGCGAGGCGGATCAGGTGCTGAAGCGCCAGGTCGAAGGCGCGCTGGCACTTCTCGAAGGCGAGGCGAAGACGGCGACGATCCTGCTTGCCTACGAGCCGGTCTGGGCGATCGGCGTCAACGGTATCCCGGCGACGGCTGATTATGCCGACGAGCGCCACAAGCGCATCGCTGAGGTGGCGGAAGCGACACTCGGCAGGCGCGTGCCGGTGCTCTACGGCGGCAGCGTCAATCCCGGCAATTGCGAAGAACTGATCACCCAGGCGCATATCGACGGCCTCTTCATCGGCCGCTCCGCCTGGGACGTGAATGGCTATCTCGACATTCTGCAGCGTGTCGCCAAGGCGATCTGAGCCCCGGCCGTTGCAGCTCAAGAAGAACGAAAGGAACAATCATGAAGATTGCAATTGGAGCCGACAGCGCCGGCAAGCCCCTGCTGGATGTCATCGCCGCCCATCTGAGCGGCCGCAGCGACGTGGAAGTCGTCGACCTCAGCCAGTCCGGCTTCTATGCGGACCTCGCGCAGAACCTGGCGCAGCAGGTTGTCGAGGGCAAGCATGACCGCGGCATCCTGTTCTGCGGCACCGGCATCGGCGTGTGCATCTCCGCCAACAAGGTGCCGGGCATCCGCGCGGCGTTGACGCACGACACCTATTCGGCCGAGCGTGCGGCAAAGTCGAACAACGCCCAGATCATCACCATGGGCGCCCGCGTCATCGGACCGGAACTGGCAAAGTCGATCGTCGACACCTGGCTCGCCTCCGAATTCGACCCGAACGGCTCTTCGGCCGGCAATGTCGAGGCGATCAACCGCCTGGATGCGGCGCGAGCCGGTTGAGGAAAAGGGCGGGCGGTTTGCTGTCTGCATCCGGTTCCCGGTTCAAGGCCTACCCTATCTCGCGATGCCGTTGATCCTCCCTCAGGCATCGTGACGACACGCCCGGCAGCGATGCCGGGCGTTTTCATGTGCGGTCTTGTGCTTCGTCTTGACGAGGCTTCTGCAAATATTTGAATATTCTTGCGGATCGTCAAATGAGGGACGCTGCCGCATGAGTGAAACCACCTCGACCGAGCCGCATCAAAGCGCGCACCACCACGTGGCGCGCATGAGCGGCCGAGACACGCATGAACATCACCGGACCGCGACGACGCTCGAACTGCTGTTCGATCTGACCTTCGTCATTGCCTTCAGCCTCGCCGCTTCGCAGCTCGCCCATTTCCTCGCCGAGGGGCACATCTTTGCCGGCCTCTTCGGTTTTGCACTCGCGACCTTTTCCATCTGCTGGGCCTGGATCAATTTCAGCTGGTTTGCCTCCGCCTATGACACGGACGACTGGATTTTCCGCGCCGTTACCATGGTGCAGATGGTCGGCGTGCTGATCCTTGCGATCGGCCTGCCGCCGATGTTCGAGTCGATCGACAAGGGCGCGCATCTCGACAATGGCATCATGGTGCTCGGCTACGTCGTCATGCGGGTGGCGATGCTCTTCCAGTGGCTGCGCGCGAGCCGCCAGGACCCGGCCCGGCGCAATGCCTGCCTCACCTATGTGAAAGCGATCAGCGTCGCCCAGATCGGCTGGGTCGTGCTGATCTTCGTCGACTTCTCGCTGCTGGTGACCTTCGCCATGGTCGTCGGGCTCACGGCGATCGAAATGCTCGGCCCCTATTTCGCCGAGACGCGGGACGGCGGCACGCCCTGGCACGCGCACCACATCGCCGAGCGCTACGGGCTTCTTGCCATCATCGCCCTTGGGGAAGGGGTCGTCGGCACGGTCGCCTCGATCTCGGCTGTGGTCGAGGGGCAGGGCTGGGACCTCAACGTCGCGCTCGTCTGCCTCGCCGGCACGGGGCTCACCTTCGGCATGTGGTGGATCTATTTCCTGCTGCCGAGTGCGGAGATCCTGCACCACTACCGTCTCAAGCGGGCCTTCGTCTGGGGCTACGGCCATATGCCGATCTTCGCATCGATCGTTGCGACCGGCGCCGGCCTGCATGTGGCGGCCTATTACATCGAGCACAAGGCGCATATCGGTTCGGTCGCAACGGTGCTGACGGTGGCGGTGCCTGTCGCGTGCTACATCGGGCTGCTCTACGCGATGTACGCCTATCTCATGCAGCAGGTGGACCGCCTGCATCTCTGGTTGCTCGCGGGCACAGCGCTGGTGCTGGCAGCGTCCGTAGTTGCGGCGATTGCCGGGCTCGACATGGCCAAGTGCCTGATCATCCTGATGCTGGCACCGGTCGTCACCATCGTCGGCTACGAGGTGGCGGGGCATCGCCACCGCATGGCGGCTCTGGGGCGCAGCCTGCACAAGGGTGATGCGGCGCATTGATTTTGCGAGTCGAAACAGCGGCTTGTCCTTTAACGCTGACGAACCGATTCAGGCGCTTCACGAATTGATTCAGGAGAGGTTGGTAGGGCGTGGCTGCCCCTCACCCTAGCCCTCTCCCCGCAGGCGGGGAGAGGGGACGAGCTCTATAGCCAGCCCGTGCTTCTCAGTCCGGGCGGGCCTCGTCCTCGATGGTGAAGGGTGAGTTTAGGCGACACGAGCGCCGCTTGCGTCCTTCTCCCCGCGTGCGGGGAGAAGGTGGCGGCAGCCGGATGAGGGGCAAGCCCTCACCGTGCGGATGAGCGGCAGCCGCCATTGCGGCGCCGTCAGGCCGGCTGATGTCGGAGCCCGCAGCCGATCAGGCGTTGACGAGCGCCAGCTTGGCGCGGGCGTCGAGGATCTGGGCGCAGGCGTTGGCCGCTTCCGTGCCCTTGGTCACGAAGTGCTCGCGGAAGAAGGCGATCAGCGGTTCGCTTTCCTGGAAATTATGCGGCGTCAGCACGGCCGAAAGCACCGGCACGTCGGTGTCGAGCTGCACGCGCATCATGCCGTCGAGCACGGTGCCGGCGACGAAATCGTGGCGGTAGATGCCGCCGTCGACGACGAAGGCGGTGCCGAGGATTGCGGCATAGCGGCCGGTCTTGGCCAGCGTCTGCGCATGCAGCGGGATTTCGAGCGCGCCCGGCACGTCGAAGATCTCGACGTCGGCGGCCGAACCGCCGAGCTTCGTCCATTGCGCGACGAAAGCATCGACTGCACGGTCGACGATATCGGCGTGCCAGCGGGCACGGACGATCGCGATCTTGGCGGTGGGGTGGGAAAGAATAGTCATAGGTCTCAAGCCTTCCAGGGTTTGGCGTTTCCAATGATCCCGTCGGGCGAACATGCATGCGCGCGGGGTCCCGTTGTGGGGCCCACGTTCCTGCTTGCTCTCTTCCATCCGGACTGTGACCGTCGGCTCCGGAATTCGACCGGATCTGCTGACCCCTGAAGCGTGAGCTTCAAGGCGCTCGCGGGCTTCGGCCTTGCGACCGCTACCGCCGGTGGGGAATTTCGCCCCGCCCTGAGAACAACGCGACTATATAGGGCGACCGCGCGCGGTCAAACGCACGGTGCGACGAAAATGCCGGAAATCACGACAGATTTTTGCTTGTGTGACGGAGCGACGGCAAATTCGTTCCCCGAAGTTGAGCCGTCTCGGCCACTGGTCGAGAGCGGATGCGCGATGATCAGCGCAGATCGTCGTCTTCGGCGGCAAGCGCGCGATTGGCCCAATGGAGCAGTGCATCCCGGTCGTCGAGACAATCCAGAGGCGCTTCGTAGAAGCGATGCACGACCACCGTCTTTCCGCCCTTCGCGTAGCTGAAGGGCTGGCACCCCTCGGCAACGAGCGCATCTTTCAGCGCCCGATCGACCCGAAAGTAAAGGCGATCCTTGATGCTGACGGCAAAGCGCTTGTCGGCGAGGAGATAGGCCCAACCGCCGAAGAAACGGTCGATCTGGACCGTCCCGATGCCGGAGAGTTCATCCTGAATATGCCGGACGAAGGCGCTGGGTTCGGCCCTGGCCATGGTCTCGATACCTCGTCGGCGGGTTCCTTGCCGCAGCAACGCCACGATGGCTTCAGGCCGGCGCCTGACGCGCCAGCCTGTGATGTTGTTTCACCCTATTCGCGAATGACCAACAAGTCCTTGGCGGCAAAGCGCAGCGTGACGTTGTCGCCGGAAACCGGCGGGGCGACGCCCGGATTGTTGAACATGTCGAAGGAGATGACGTCGCCGCCGACGCGAAGGCGCGTGCGGATGACCGAGCCGAGGAAGCTCGTCGAGACGACCTCGCCGGCTAGCGACGTGTCGCCCTTGGCACCTTCGGCGATCGAGCCTGCTTCGGGACGCAGCGCCAGCGAAATGCTGTCGCCGCCCTTCATGCCGGCGATCGGGTCCTTCAGCGCCACCTGCTGGTTGCCGATGGTGACCGAGCCTGCGGCCGGGTCCGCAACCTTGCCTTCGATGATGCTGAGCGTGCCGACGAAGGACGCGACGAAGCGGGTCGCCGGCGTGTTGTAGATCTCGAAGGGGGTGCCGATCTGGTCGGCGCGGCCGGCATTCATGACCACGATGCGATCGGAGATCGACAGCGCCTCTTCCTGGTCGTGGGTGACGAAGACGGTGGTGATGCCGAGCTGCTGCTGGATCTGCCGGATTTCCTCGCGCAGCGACACGCGGATCTTGGCGTCGAGCGCCGAGAGCGGCTCGTCGAGCAGCAGCACCTGCGGCTTGACCGCAATGGCGCGGGCAAGCGCAACGCGCTGCTGCTGGCCGCCGGAGAGCTGGTAGGGGAAGCGGTCCGCCAGGTGCTCGAGCTTGATCAGCCCGAGCATCTGCTTCACCCTCGCGTCGATCTCCGACTTGTCAGTGCCTGCGATCTTCAGACCGAAGGCGACGTTGTCATGCACGTTCATGTTGGGAAACAGCGCATAGGCCTGGAACACCATGCCGATGTTGCGCTGATTGGGCTTCAGCGAATTCTGGTCGCGGCCGTTGATGACGATCTGGCCGCTGGTCGGCGTCTCGAAGCCGGCGATCATGCGCAGCACGGTGGTCTTGCCGCAGCCCGACGGCCCGAGGAACGAGACGAACTCGCCCTTCTCGATGTTCATGTTGAAATCATGCACGACCTGAACCGGGCCGAAGGACTTCTTGATGCTGGTGAGTGACAGGAAACTCATGGGTCGGTCCTCAGGCCTTTGGGGGCGCGCTTTTCTGGAAGCGCGAAACGAGCTGGATGAGGCCGAGGCAGCCCCAGGTGATGCCGAATGCGATGACGGCGAGTGCGGCCGGCTCATAGGCGCGGTTGGCACCCAGAAGCTGCATGTACGGGCCGAAAGCCGGGCGGTTGAGCAGGGCGGCCATGGTGAACTCGCCGATGACGATGGCAAAGGTCAGGAAGGCGCCCGAAAGCACGGCGACGAGCACGTTCGGCAGGATGATCTTGGCGAGGATCGCCACCCAGCCGGCGCCAAGGCTCTGTGCCGCCTCGGTCAAGGTGGCGACATCGATGGTGCGAAGACCGGTGTCGACCGCGCGGTACATGTAGGGCAGCGCAAGCGTCGCATAGCCGAACATCAGGAGGATGTTGGTGCCGGTGAGCGAGCCCGTCAGCGGCAGCCAGCTCGAGGTGTTGTAGAGCCGGATATAGCCGAAGACGATGACGATCGCCGGGATGACCAGCGGCAGAAGCGTGATGAACTCGATGATGGGACGCAGCCGCGGCAGCTTCAGCCGCACCCAATAGGCCGTCGGCACGACGAGCAGCACGCCGAAGAGGATGGTAAAGAGCGCCTGCATTACCGAATAGGTGAACGTCTCCTGGAAACGCGGATCGGCGAAGACCTTGGCGTAGGCGTCGAAGGAATACTCGCCGCGACGCATCTTGAGCGAGAAATTGGTCATGCCGATGAGCGGCAGGGTGAAATAGAGGAGGCCGAAAACGAGGGCTCCCCAGGCCCAGATCTTCTTCATTTCAGCCACCTTTCGCTGCGGCTGCGCAGCCAGATGTAAATCGCGTTGGCGATCCCGGTGACGACGATCATGCCGAAGGCGAGCGCGTAGCCGAGATGCGGATTGCCGAGCACGTCGCCGCGGATCTGGGCGAAAAGCAGGATCGGCACGATCGACAGCGACGAGCCGGTGAGCGCGATCGCGGTCGCAACGGCGCCGAAGGCATTGGCAAACAGCAGCGCCAGCGTGCCGAGCAGCGACGGCAGCAGGATCGGGAAGGCGACCATGCGCCAGTATTGCAGGCCGGTTGCGCCGAGGATTTCTGCAGCCTCGCGCCATTCGCGCTTCAGCCCGTCGAGCGCCGGCGTGATGATCAGGATCATCAGCGGGATCTGGAAGAAGAGATAGGTGACCGTCAGCCCCCAGAAGGAGAGGAGGTTGAAGCCAAGCATCCTGAGGTCGAGACCGAAATTCGAGCGCAGGAAGACGGTGACGATGCCGACCGGGCCGAGCGTCGCGAGAAAGGCGAAGGCGAGCGGCACGCCGGCGAAATTGGAGGCGACGCCGGAAAAGGTCAAAAGCGGCCCGCGGATCCCCTTCGGCAAGCCGCCGAAGACGATGGCTGACGCCATGGCAAAACCGATCAGGCAGCCGAGAAGGGCGGAGGCGATGCTGATCTTGATGGAGATCCAGTAGGCGCCGAGGATCGACGGCGTGAACAGGCCGCGAATGTTGTCGAGCGTGAAGCCGCCATCGGGCGTCTGAAACGCGCCGACCACGATCTTCATCGTTGGCAGAAGCAGGAACAGCGTCACGAAGGCGGCAAAGGGCAGAATGCCCAGCCAGTGAAGCGGTAGGCGACGCGCCGGCGGGCTAGCGTCGGGTTTAGCAGATGACATTCCGTTCGCGCCCCTGAAGCCGCGTTATCGACGCGGGCGTTATAGATGCTTGCAAGTGAGGCGGGAGGCTGGCGCAAAACCGCCAAAACGTATCCTTATCCCGCTCCAAGAACTTGAATTTCTTACAAATAACGTATGCGCCCCGACCGGAAAACCGGTCGGGGCGACAGGACTGTGGAAAGGCTTACTGGACGTTCGCGCCGACGACGGAATCCCAGCCGCCGGTGACGGCAGCCTTGTTGGCGTCGACTTCTTCGAGCGTCGGGAAGTAGGCCTTTTCGTAAGCCGCTGCCGGCGGCAGGGCGTCGATCAGTTCCTGCGGAACCTTGCCGGCCTTGACCATGGCGTTGAAGCGGGTCGGGTGGCAGAAGCCCTTGAGCCAGCCGAGCTGACCTTCGTCGGAATAGAGGTGCTCCATCCACAGCTTGGCAGCGTTCGGGTGCGGCGCGTAGGCCGAGATGCCCTGAACGTAGACGCCGGCGAGAACGCCGCTGGCCGGAACGACGACTTCGGTCGGCGGGTTGCCGTTGAGCGTCTTTGCCCAGCCGAGAGCGTTGTAGTCCCAGGCGACGACGATCGGGGTCGAGCCCTGGGCGAGCGTGCCGGACTTGCCGATGACAGGAACGAAGTTGCCGTTCTTGTTGAGTTCGGCGAAGTAGCCGAGACCGGCTTCACCGGCTTCCTTGCCGGACTTTGCGCCCTTGGCGAGGCCAGCGGCGAGAACGCCGAGGATCGCCTGGTTCGAGGCGCGCGGGTCACCGGCAAGAGCAACCTGACCGGCATATTCCGGCTTCAGCAGATCGGTCCAGTCCTTCGGTGCGTTCTGGACGAGGTCCTTGTTCACGAGGAACGACATGACGCCGTAATAGTCGCCGTACCAGTAGCCTTCGGCGTCCTTGACGCTGTCCGGGATCTCGTCCCAGGTGGAGACCTTGTAGGGCTGCAGCAGGCCTTCGGCCTTCATCTGCGGACCGAAGGCGAGACCGACGTCGACAACGTCAGGAGCCTGCGGCCCCTTGTTGTCCTTGTTGGCCTTGACGGCTTCGACTTCGTCGGCCGAGCCAGCGTCCGGGTTCAGTTCGTTGACCTGGATTTCCGGATACTTGGCCTTGAAGGAGGCGATGACGTCGCCGTAGCCGCACCAGTCGTGGGGCAGGGCGATCGTCGTCAGCATGCCTTCCTTCTTGGCGGCTTCGATGAGCTCGGCGCTCGGCTCGGCAGCGGCGATTGCGGTCGTCGCCAGGAAAATGGCGGTGGAGAGCGAAAGCAGGCGTTGGGTTTTTGAAATCACTGGTGTTCTCCTTATGGGTTTAGTCAAATTCGTGGGGTTTCAGTCGATTTCGGCGAAGCTGTTAAAGAGATGCGATGAAAGTAATGTGACAGGGGTTTATCCGTTCGCGCCGCGTATGTCGTTGTAAGAACATTTCTTTTTTGGCTTCGGCGGGCCACTGTCGCATAACTGCATGAAATCCTGTGAACGTGTCGGCGAATTCTCCTAGACCGGTTTGCGAAAGATGCGGGTGGAATCGAACAGACCCTCGAGCGTTTTCATCCGGTCCCGGGTCTCGTCCCAGTTCGAACTCTGTACGGCCTCGATCAAAGCCTCGATCAAGAACAGGATGACGACGGAGCTGTCCCAGGCGGACGGCACTTCGATCTGCGAGCGAAACACCCTGGAGGCGGACTTGGCGACCGGCGAACTCCAGCGATCGGTAAAAAGGATGATCTCGACGCCGCGCTCGCGGGCGGATTTGGCGAGCGTCACCATTTCCTGCTCGTAGCGGCGAATGTCGAAGAGAATCAGCACGTCGCCCTGGCGCATGTCGAGCACGTAGTGCGGCCAGGCGCTGGCATTGGAGGCGATCTCGATGACACCCGGGCGGATGACCTGAAGGTGGGTGAAGAGATAGTCGGCGAGCGAGCGGGTGATGCGGCCGCCAAGCAGGTAGATGCTGCGCTTGCGGTCGGCGATGAGGGCTGCTGCCGCGTCGAATTCCTGCGGCTCGATCTGGGTCAGCGTCTCGCGCAGATTGCTGGTGATCGCGTCGGCAAAGCGGTTGAGCGTGTGGGTGCCGGGCGCATTGGCGGCCCAGCGGTCGTGCTTGGCGATCGGATTGGAAATCGTCGCTTCCAGTTCCTGATGCAGCCGCGCCTGGAAATCCGGGAAACCGCGGAAGCCAAGCTTCTGCACCATGCGGGCAACCGTCGGGGTCGAAACGCCGGCGTTCTCGGCAACCGTGGTGATCGAACCGAGTCCCGAAACGGGATAATTGTCGAGAAGCGTCTCCGCCAATTGCTTCTCCGCGCGGGTCAGCACGGTGAAGTGGGCGTTGATCACATCCGACACGGTGGTGGACGTCGCCTTGCTGCTCAAATTGTCTCCCCTGAACCGATCTTAAGCCGGTTTGTGACAGATTAAACATCGCTGTCACAATTGGAGTCAATCGCAATTTTGAAGAGATCGTTTCAGATTTTGATTGACATGCGTCATCCTCTGAAGAATTCTTTTCATTAACGAACGTCTAACGGGGCAAGAGGGGATGCCGGTGTTGACGCGACTTTTGACCGAAGCAGATGGCGATCCGGTTGCGATCGAAAACGCCGCAGGCAAAGGCGATATTGTGCTCGTCTGTGAGCATGCCTCGCGCCTGGTTCCCGAACGGCTGGGCACACTCGGCCTCAGCGAGCAGGCGCTCGAAAGCCATATCGCCTGGGACCCTGGCGCGCTTGCGGTCGCCAAGCTGCTTGCGGCAAAGCTCGACGCGTCTTTGATCTATCAACGCTTCTCCCGCCTTGCCTATGACTGCAACCGCCCGCCGGAAGCGGACGCGGCGATGCCTGCCGTCAGCGAGGTCTACGAGATACCGGGAAATCGGACGATGTCGGCCGACGAACGCCAGGCGCGGGTCGACGAGATCTATCGGCCGTTCCACGATGCGGTCGCGCGGTTCGTTTCCGATCGCAAGGCCGCGGGACGCCCGCCTGTTCTTGTGACCATGCACAGTTTCACGCCCGTTTATTTCGGCAAGCCGCGCGCCGTCGAAGTGGGCGTTCTGCACGATGCCGACAGCCGGCTCGCCGACCACATGCTTGCGACCGCCACGAAAGGGCAGGTCGCCTACGATATCCGTCGCAACGAGCCCTATGGCCCGGCCGATGGCGTTACCCATAGCCTGATCGAATACGGCGTCCTGAACGGATTGCCGAATGTGATGATCGAGATCCGCAACGATCTCATTCGCAATGACATCGGCCAAAGGGTCATGGCCGATTACCTGGAAGGGCTGCTGCGCAAGGGCTCGGCGGCACTTTCGGCACAATAAAAGACCCTGGGGAGCGGCGTTGCCGCGGTCCTGTTCCGGCCAGCCGGGGCAGGTGGTTGATGGGACCCTGCCGCAATGGGGCGGTGTGGTCTGAAGAAATCAGGGGAAGAAAAATGCAAGACTACAGTGATTCAGACCAAAAGCAGGACATGAGTGTCTTGCACTCGATGGGCTACGCCCAGGAGCTCGAGCGGCGCATGAGCCAGTTCTCGAACTTCGCGGTGTCGTTCTCGATCATCTGCATTCTTTCGGGCGGCATCAACTCGCTCGCCCAGGCGACCGCAGGCGCGGGGGGCGCCGCGATCGGCATCGGCTGGCCGCTCGGCTGCTTCATTTCCTTCGTTTTTGCCGTTGCCATGGCACAGATCAGCTCGGCCTACCCGACGGCTGGCGGCCTCTATCACTGGGGCTCGATCCTCGGAAACCGGTTTACCGGCTGGCTGACCGCCTGGTTCAACCTGCTCGGCCTCGTCACCGTTCTCGGCGCGATCAACGTCGGCACCTACTACTTCTTCATGGGCACCTTCGGCACGCCGTACTTCGGGCTTGCGGATACGACGCTGACGCGCATCGTCTTCCTTGCCATCATCACCGGCGGGCAGGCACTGGTGAACCACATGGGCATCGGGCTGACAGCCAAGCTCACGGACTTCTCGGGCTACCTGATCTTTGCAACCGCGATCCTGCTTGCGGTCGTCTGCCTGGCCGCAGCCGACAGCTACGATATCGCCCGTCTCTTCACCTTCTCCAACTATTCCGGTGAAGCGGGCGGCAATGTCTGGCCGGAAACCTCGGGCACCTGGGTGTTCCTGCTCGGCCTGCTGCTGCCGATCTACACGATCACCGGCTACGATGCCTCGGCGCATACGTCCGAAGAAACCGTCAAGGCCGCCCATTCGGTGCCGCGCGGCATGGTCTCGTCGGTGCTCTGGTCGGCGCTCTTCGGCTACATCATGCTGTGCTCGTTCGTACTCATGATCCCGAACATGGACGACGCCGCCAAGCAGGGCTGGAACGTCTTCTTCTGGGCGATGGAAGCGCAGGTCCACCCGATCATCAAGGACATCCTCTACCTCGCCATCCTCGTCAGCCAGTGGCTGTGCGGCCTGGCAACGGTGACCTCGGTGTCGCGCATGATCTTTGCGTTTTCGCGTGACGGCGGCCTGCCGGCCTCCAAGGCGCTCGCCAAGGTCAGCCCGACCTACCGCACGCCGGTCGCGGCGATCTGGGTCGGTTCGATCCTCGCAGTCCTCTTCGTCTGGGGCTCCTCGCTCGTCTCGATCGGCGAAACCCCGGTCTACACGATCGTCGTCTCGTGCACCGTCATCTTCCTGTTCTTCTCCTTCGCGATCCCGATCACGCTCGGCCTCTTCGCCTGGGGAACCTCGAAGTGGGACAAGATGGGCCCGTGGAACCTCGGCGAAAGCATGTTCAAGCTGTTCGCGGTGCTGTCGATCATCGCCATGGTGCTGATCTTCATCCTCGGCGTTCAGCCGCCGAACGACTGGGCGCTCTACATCACCGTGGGCTTCCTGGTGCTGACGGCGCTGATCTGGTTCGGCCTTGAAAGCCGCCGCTTCCGTGGCCCGCCGATCGGCGACGAAGTGGCACGCCGCCAGGCCGAGATCGCCGCCGCCGAAAAGGCTGTCGGCCAGGTCTAAGCGACAACAACAAGGCGGGAGCGCGACCGCGACTTCCGCCTTTTCTTTTGCCGGAACCTTTCCGGTTGGTTGAACGGATCACGTTCACGCGGCCCAAAAATATCGTCACCAAGGGAACGGCCGCGTGACCAAACATGGGATGGAAGTTGATGAGCTATACGTTTGACGAGTTGAAGGAAGACGTCGCCGCCGGCCGCATCGATACGGTGCTCGCCTGCCAGGTCGACATGCAGGGCCGGCTGATGGGCAAGCGCTTCCATGCGCAGTTCTTCGTCGATGGCGCCTGGAAGGAAACGCATAGCTGCAACTACTTGCTTGCGACCGACATGGAGATGGAGACCGTTCCCGGCTACAAGGCGACAAGCTGGGAAAAGGGCTATGGCGACTATACGATGAAGCCGGACCTTTCGACGCTTCGCCGCATTCCCTGGCTCGAAGGCACGGCGCTGGTGCTCTGCGACATGCTCGACCACCATACCCATGAGGAAGTGCCGCATTCGCCGCGCGCGATCCTGAAGAAGCAGGTGGCGCGGCTCGAGAAGATGGGCCTCAAGGCCTATATGGCGAGTGAGCTCGAGTTCTTCCTGTTCGACCAGTCCTATGACGATGCCCGCCAGTCCGGCTATCGCGACCTGCAGCTCGTCAGCGGCTACAATGAGGACTACCACATCTTCCAGACGACCAAGGAAGAGGACGTGATGCGGGCGATCCGCAACGGCCTGCAGGGCGCCGATATCCCGGTCGAGAATTCCAAGGGCGAGGCCTCGGCCGGCCAGGAAGAAATCAACGTGCGCTACGCCGACGCGCTGACGATGGCCGACCGGCATGCGATCATCAAGAACGGCTGCAAGGAAATCGCCTGGTCGCGCGGCAAGGCGATCACCTTCCTTGCCAAGTGGAACTACCAGGCCGCCGGCTCCTCCTCGCATATCCACCAGTCGCTCTGGAGCGCCGACGGCAAGACCTCGAAATTCTACGACGAGAGCGGCAAATACGGCATGTCGGAGACGATGCGCCACTATGTGGCCGGTCTTCTCACCCATGCAAGCGAGATCACCTATTTCCTCGCGCCCTACATCAACTCTTACAAGCGTTTCATGGCCGGCACCTTTGCGCCGACCAAGGCGGTCTGGAGCAAGGACAACCGCACGGCCGGGTATCGCCTGTGCGGCGAGGAGACCAAGGCGATCCGCATCGAATGCCGCGTCGGCGGCTCCGATCTCAATCCCTATCTCGCCTTTGCCGCTTTGATCGCGGCCGGCATTTCCGGTATCGAGAACAAGATGGAATTGGAGGCGCCCTTCGTCGGCGACGCCTATGGCGGCAAGGATGTGCGCGAGATCCCGCGCACGCTGCGTGACGCGACGGCGGCGCTGACGGAATCGAAGATGCTGCGCGCCGCCTTTGGCGACGAGGTCATCGAGCACTATGCGCGGGCGGGGCGCTGGGAGCAGGAAGAATACGACCGCCGCGTCACCGACTGGGAGGTCGCGCGCGGTTTTGAAAGAGCGTAAGCAGGGCACGGCGCTTGCCTCCCTCCTCGGGTTTAACCCGAGGACTAACCCTCTCCCCGCATGCGGGGAGAGGGGACTTGGCCTGCGAATAGGGCTTGGCTGGGAGAAACAGTGCGGCATATTTCCTTCGCCCCGCTTGCGGGGAGAAGGTGGCCGGCAGGCCGGATGAGGGGCTGCCTCAGCAATTCGAATGGAACAAACAGGAAGACGATCATGAGCATGATCAAGTGCATTTCGCCGGTGAACGGCGAAGTCTACGCGGAACGCCCGGCGATGCCGCTGGACATGGCAAAGCAGGTGGTGTCCCGCGCCCGCCAGGCGCAGAAGGCCTGGGCGCGCCGTCCGCTCGACGAGCGCGTCAATCTGGTGCTGGCCGGTGTCGCCCGCCTCAACGAGATGGTCGAGGAGGTGGTGCCGGAGCTTGCCTGGCAGATGGGCCGGCCGGTGCGCTATGGCGGCGAGTTCAAGGGCTTCAACGAGCGCTCGAACTATGTCGCGACGATCGCAGCCGATGCGCTGAAGCCGTTGGTGATCGAAGAGAGCGACCGCTTCGAGCGCCGCATCGCCCGCGAGCCGCACGGCGTCGTCTTCGTCGTCGCGCCCTGGAACTACCCCTACATGACCGCGATCAATACGGTCGCACCGGCGCTGATGGCCGGCAACACGGTGATCATCAAGCATGCGAGCCAGACGATCCTCGTCGGCGAGCGCATGGTGCGCGCCTTCGTCGAAGCGGGTGTTCCGGCCGACGTCTTCCAGAACATCTTCCTCGACCACGAGACGACGGCAGCGCTGATCGCGGGCAAGAGCTTCGACTTCGTCAACTTCACCGGTTCGGTCGAAGGCGGGCGCTCGATCGAGCGGGCAGCGGCCGGCACGTTTACCGGCCTTGGCCTCGAGCTCGGCGGCAAGGATCCGGGCTACGTCATGGAAGATGCGGATCTCGACGCGGCCGTCGACACGCTGATGGACGGCGCCACCTACAATTCCGGCCAGTGCTGCTGCGGCATCGAGCGCATCTATGTGCACGAAAAGCTTTATGACGCCTTCGTCGAGAAGTCGGTCGCCTGGGTTTCCAACTACAAGCTCGGCAACCCGCTCGATCCGGAAACGACGCTCGGGCCGATGGCCAACAAGCGTTTCGCCGCGACCGTGCGCGAGCAGATCGCCGACGCGATCTCCAAGGGTGCCAAGGCGCTGGTCGATCCGAAGCTGTTCCCTGCTGATGACGGCGGCGCCTATCTCGCGCCGCAGATCCTTGTGAATGTCGACCATTCCATGGCCTTCATGCGCGAAGAGACTTTTGGTCCGGCGGTCGGCATCATGAAAGTGAAGAGCGACAGCCAGGCGATCGAGCTGATGAACGACAGCCAGTATGGCCTGACCGCATCGCTCTGGACCAAAGATGCCGAGCGCGCCGCGCGCATCGGTGCGGACATCGAGACCGGCACGGTCTTCATGAACCGCGCCGACTATCTCGACCCGGCGCTCTGCTGGACCGGCGTCAAGGAAACCGGCCGTGGCGGCTCGCTCTCGGTCATCGGCTTCCAGAACCTTACCCGTCCGAAATCCTACCATCTGAAGAAAGTCACCGCATGACCATCACCGCCAACTGGAGCTATCCGACGTCCATCAAGTTCGGGGCCGGCCGGATCAAGGAGCTTGCCGACCATTGCAAGGCGGTGGGCATGAAGAAGCCGCTGCTGATCACCGACCGGGGCCTCGCGCCGATGGCGATCACGCAGAACGCACTCGACATTCTCGAGTCTGCCGGCCTCGGCCGGGCGATCTTTGCGGATGTCGATCCGAACCCGAACGACGTCAACCTTGCAGCCGGCGTGAAGGCCTTCAAGGACGGCGGCCATGATGGCGTCGTCGCCTTCGGCGGCGGCTCGGGCCTCGATCTCGGCAAGTGCGTCGCCTTCATGGCCGGGCAGAGCCGCCCGGTCTGGGACTTCGAGGACATCGGCGACTGGTGGACGCGCGCGAGCGTCGAAGGCATTGCGCCGATTATCGCGGTGCCGACGACCGCCGGCACCGGCTCGGAAGTCGGCCGCGCCAGCGTCATCACCAATTCGGCAAGCCACGTGAAGAAGGTGATCTTCCATCCGAAGTTCTTGCCGGCAGTCACGATCTGCGATCCGGAACTGACGGTTGGTATGCCCAAGGTGATCACCGCCGGCACCGGCATGGACGCCTTTGCCCATTGCCTGGAAGCCTATTCCTCGCCCTTCTACCACCCGATGTCGGCCGGCATCGCGCTCGAAGGCATGCGGCTGGTGAAGGAGTATCTGCCGCGCGCCTACAAGGACGGTACCGACATCGAGGCCCGCGCCAACATGATGAGTGCGGCGGCCATGGGCGCCGTCGCCTTCCAGAAGGGCCTTGGCGCCATTCACTCGCTGTCGCATCCTGTTGGAGCGATCTACAACACCCACCACGGCATGACCAATGCGGTCGTGATGCCGCCGGTGCTGCGCTTCAATCGCCCGGCGATCGAGGACAGAATAGTGCGCGCTGCCGCCTATCTCGGCATTTCCGGCGGCTTCGACGGCTTCTACGACTACGTGCTGAAGCTGCGCGAGGAACTCGGCGTTCCGGACAAGCTGTCGGCCCTCGGCGTCGGCACCGACCGGATCGACGAGATGTCGGAAATGGCGATCGTCGATCCGACGGCTGGCGGCAACCCGGTCGAGCTCACGCTCGACGCGGCGAAGACGCTCTTCCGCGAGTGCATCTGAACGATTTCCGACGCCTTTGCCGCCTGGCGAAGGCGTCGGCCGCCCGGTTTAGTTAACCCAAAATACCACTTGCCATTGCGGTCGATCTGTCACCTAATCGTCATCGAACTGTCACGTTTCGGGCCCGTGGAGCCTTTTCTTTACGCTTTGTTTACCGCGGTCTGGAACGCTTGCATTAGGGTGTGCGTATGTATTGGCCCCGCGAAAATCCGGGCCTGCGTTGAGTTAGGGTCGACCGATGGCGATTGTTTCCCTCGCGAATGCGAAGGGGGGAGCCGGCAAGACAACGGCAGCCTTGCTGCTTGCCTGCGAATTGGCACGGCGCGGCGATCGCGTTGCGGTTCTTGATTGCGATCCGCTCGCCTGCATGACCGACTGGTTCCGCCACGGCCGCAACGATGGCAATCTCTTCGTTCTCTCCGGTGTCGCGACCACGACGCTCAGCGATCATCTTCGGCGGTTGCGCGGGCAGGTCGAGCACGTGATCATCGATCTCTCCGGGGCGGCCGACGTGCTGGTGGCGCTGGCGATCGGCCTTTCGGACCTGACGCTGATCCCGGTACAGGGTTGCGTCATGGATGCGCGCGGCGCCATCCAGGTGCTGGACCTGATCCGCTACATCGAAAACAACGCGCGCGCCAACATCAACCATGCCGTGTTCCTGACCCGCGTCAACCCGATCGTTACGACGCGGGCGATGCGCCGGGTCAAGCTGCTGCTTTCGGAGAACCGCATCCGGCTCGTCGATACCCCGCTCGTCGAGCGCACCGCCTTCCGCGAACTCTTCGAACAGGGTGATACGCTCTCCTCGCTCGATCCCGCGAAGGTCAGCAATCTTGCCAAGGCGCAGGCCAACGCCCAGGCGTTTGCCAGTGACGTGCTGACGCTGCTCAGCCCGGCAGGCGAGGAAGTACGGCACGGGCCGTTCTCGTCGATGTGCTATCGATCACAGCACGTAGGCGAACCGGCGGTTTTTCCGGTCTGACGGCAGAACTCCAGCGTTTTCATCATCATAGCAGTGCCGCCGCAACGCAGCTTTAAGGTCGACTGTCAGGTTTGACGTGCCGGCGTTACCGTTTCGTTAACCATCTTCTGTAAGGTTTCGTTAAGAAGCGAACCACCAGCCCTGCGCTCCGTGGTTCGCGCGAAACATGCAGAGAATGGGGAATATCATGGCGGTCATCACTTTCGCCAATGCAAAGGGTGGCGCGGGCAAGACGACCGCGGCGCTGATCCTGTCGACGGAACTGGCGCGGCAGGGGCACCGGGTGGTCGTCCTCGATGCGGATCCGCAGCGCTGGATCACCAGCTGGTCGGAGGCTTCCGGCCATATCGCCAATCTCACCGTCATTTCGCACATCACGCCCGGCTCGCTCGAATGTCATATCCGCGAGGCGAAGGACGAGGCGGATTACATCGTCATCGATCTCGCGGGCGCCAAGGACCAGATCGTAGCGCTTGCGCTTGCCATCTCCGACCAGGTGCTGATCCCGGTGCAGGGCTGTGCCATGGATGCCAAGGGTGCGGCGCAGATCCTTGAGCTGATCCGCCAGATCCAGGACCGCTCGGGCCTCAGGATCAACCATTCGGTCGTGCTTACCCGCGTCAATTCGCTGGTCACCACGCGTGCGCTGCAGACAATCAAGGCGATGCTTTCCGAGCGCGGCGTCTCGGTGCTCGACACGCCGATCGTCGAGCGGGCCGCCTATCGCGAGATCTTCGACTGTGGCGGCACGCTGCAGACCATGGATGCGAACCGCGTCAGCAATCTCGACAAGGCGCGCGAAAACGCCGCAGCCCTTGCCAAGGAAGTGCAGGCGCTGATGCCGGTCAAGACGCGCCGCTCCTGGGCTGCGCGCATGCCGTCCTGGGCCTCGCGCAACGCCGCCTGATCCCCTGGCGTCCCACCGTTTATTGCGTATCAACCGGAATTGATATTCGTCAGTTCCGGTTGAGTTGTATTTCAGGCCTCGCGAAATAGCTGTTTTGCGTAAGGCTTCCTTTACCCTGCGCTTCTATCAGTGACCTTGGATACAGCTTGCCCCTGCGATCGACGCAACAGGGCGACCGGCCGCCATGATTGCGGCCATGATCTCAGACGCTTCAGCGCCCTTGATCCTGTCTCCATGATCCAGAAATGAGCATGCAGGGAAGTTCGCGCATGAAAACGGAACACGCCGCTGCCGGCACGCAAGACGTTGCCGGTCGTCTGAATTTCATGGCGCTCGATGACGCCGCCAAGACGAGCCTGAAGGCGCTGAAGCCGATCCTGGAAAAGGAACTGAAGCCCGCGCTCGACAAGTTCTACGTCAAGGTCAAGACGACGCCCGAGACCAAGCGCTTCTTCTCCTCCGACGCTCACATCGACCGCGCCAAGGGCGCGCAGGTCGGCCACTGGGCCAACATCGTCGATGCCAATTTCAACGAGGACTACAGCGCCAAGGTTCGCACCATCGGCCTGGTGCACGCTCGCATCGGGCTCGAGCCGCGCTGGTACATCGGCGGCTATGCGCTGGTCGCCGAGCATCTGATCACCGAAATCGTCAAGGCGCATTGGCCGAAGGCCGGCCTGTTCTCGCGCAAGGGGACCTCTGCCGAGGACATGGGCGCGATGCTGTCGAGCCTGATCAAGGGCGTCTTCCTCGACATGGATCTGTCGATCTCGGTCTACATGGACGCCTCCGACGTCACCAAGCAACGGGCGGTGCAGGAAGAAGTGCTGGCCGCTGAACGCGCGCTGATCAGCAAGACCTTCGGTGCGGCACTCAAGAAGATCGCCGATGGCGACCTGACGGCGCGCATCGGCGCGGACCTGCCGGTTGCCTATCAGGAGCTTGGCGAAAACTTCAACCACGCGATCGGCGAGCTAGCGCGCGCCATCGGCGGCATCGAGGCCGGCGCCAGCCAGATCCATACGAGCGCCAAGGAAATCGCGGCTGCGGCCGACGATCTGGCCCGGCGCACGGAACGGCAGGCGGCCAACCTCGAAGAGACGGCGGCTGCCGTCGAGCAGGTGACACGCACCGTCAAGCAGACCGCCGAAGGCGCCAACCAGGCGAACTCGACGGTGATTGCCGCACGCGCCAATGCCGAACAGAGCGGCGAGATCGTCAGCCACGCGATCGAGGTGATGCAGGAGATCCAGACGTCTTCCGCCAGCATCGCCCGGATCGTCGACGTCATCGACGAGATCGCCTTCCAGACCAATCTTCTGGCGCTCAATGCCGGCATCGAGGCCGCACGCGCCGGCGAGGCGGGCAGGGGCTTTGCCGTCGTCGCCTCGGAAGTGCGTGCGCTGGCGCAGCGCTGCGCCGAGGCCGCCAAGGACATCCAGGGCCTGATCGCCAAGTCGCGCGGCCAGGTGGATGACGGCGTCAACTCCGTCAACCAGGTGGCGCAGTCGCTGCAACAGATCGTCGCCCAGGTCGTCGAAGTCAGCTCCGTCTTCGGCGCCATCCGCGCCAGCACCGCCGAACAGGCAACCGGCCTGCAGGAGGTCAACACCGCCATCACCCAGATGGACCAGATCACCCAGCAGAATGCCGCGATGGTCGAACAGGCGAACGCCGCCAGCCAGGCGCTGACGGGCGAGGCCGAGCATATCGCCACCCGCCTGCGCGCCTTCCGCACGTCAGGGCAGGTGCAGGTCAGCGTCGCTTCGGGTTATCGCGCGGCGGCGTGAGAGCGCCTTCCGTTCAAGAAACGGCGCCTCGGATCAGGGATGATCCGGGGCGTTTTTCGTTGCGGGACTGGTGGGCCTGCCGAAAGGCATTGCAAACTTTGCGGATTGACCGCGTGTCTTCGCCTAGAGCTTGCGAAATATCACGAAGGCGTCGACGTAGCCGAGCGAAGGGTGAAGGAATGCCTCCGGAACCCGGCCAACGATCTCAAATCCGAGCGACTGCCACAGCCGCACGGCGCGTTCGTTGCTGCTGACGACGACGTTGAACTGCATGGCCCGGAAGCCTCTTGCGCGAGCGTGGGCGAGAGAGTGCTCAAGCATCTGGCGGGCCACGCCTCGGCCACTTGCCTTTGCGTCTGTCATGTATCAATTCGCTACGAGTGCGCCGCCAGACTATGCGGGAACGTAGGTGAGCCTCACGACATCCTCGCCGATCCGGTCATGGGAGATCAGGCGAAGCCGCGGGCGCGGGCCGGCGAAATAGGGATTGCCGCGACCAAGAACGACGGGGTGCAGGTAGATCCGGTATTCGTCGATCAGGCCAAGCTCGGTAAGGCTGTGCGCCAGGACCGGGCCTGCCACTTCGATCTCGCCGTCGTGTTCGGCCTTAAGCTTGCGCACCGCGTCGCCAAGGTCACCGTGGATGAGCCGGGCATTGGGGCCGACGGATGGCGAGGAGCGGGAGGCGACCCACTTCGGCTGCTTTCGCCACGCGGCTGCGAAAGCCTGCCGGTCCGCATCCCATTCGGGATGCTCGTCATCCCAGTACCGCATGATCTCGTAGATACGCCGTCCGTACAGGCTGCCCGTCTGCTGTTCGGCTTCCTTGATGAAGTGGCGGAAGAGCGTGAGGCTTGGCGCAAACTCCATGTGGTCGACGTAGCCGTCCAGCGACTGGTTCATTCCGAACACGAGCTTAGCCATGGCCAGTTCCTTGTCTTGAATGGCGCGTTCAAAGGGGTCTGCTTGCGATGTGCGATACGTTGAGGCTAAGCCGACTGATCTCACATCGCAAGCGGTTTTTGTGCTTCGAAATCGAAGCGCACTGCCGTGCGCCACCAGCGGTCGCTGGCGCTACTGCGAATTGGCCGCTGTCGGCAGCCTTCGCTTCGTCACGGCCTTTTCAAGGTGCTGATCGTACCAGCGATCGGGGAACTTGATGTCCCACATGTGGCGGCGCAGCGTTTCCGCCTCGATGTACTGATATCCCAGTTCCTCTAGCCGAAGCAGAAGCAGCATATGATCGCTAATGACGATCAGCCGGGCGTGGTTTCCGACCTGGAGCAGTGCCGGGCGCAATGCCGCGTAGGATTTGAAGCCGAACGAAGCGGCGATTGCCTCGTCCAGGTGCGATGATCAGATCTGAGGGTAACGATCGCGAAGAGACTTCTTCAGGGTGGCGATGTTGGACGGCGAGAACCTGAGCTGCGGGTTCAGCATGAGACGATCCGATGTTCGTGGTCGAAGTCTGCCGATTACGCTTCGACGTTGATGAACATGGTCGTCGACAAAAGTTCCGCGTCCCTTCAACCCGGCAGCGGGTTCGGATGGGCACCCGAGACGGACGCTACACCTCAGGGTTTCAATGTTCAAGATATGTCAGCATGGGCCGGAACGGCTGTTCCGTGCCCGCCTTAAAACCGCCTGTCGATGAAGTGCTTGGCCTGGGCGCCTGCGTGGTAGAAGGCGGACTTCACGCCGCGCCAGGTATCCGGGGTCACGGGCGTTTCGGCGAGCGGGATCGCCGAGGTTTCGCCGGTGACGTGGCTGGCGAGTGCGCGGCCGAAGACGGTGCCCGGCGCGATGCCGCGGCCGTTGTAGCCGCTGACGGAAACGACGTTCTCGGCGAGCGTGTGCATGGCCGGCAGGTTGTTGGTGGTCATGCCGATGCGGCCGTCCCACCAGTACTCGAAGCGGAAATCGCCAAGGAACGGGAAGAGCTTGCGCACGGAGCGGGCGGCAAAGGCGCGGTGCGTGCCTTCGGCCATCGCGTCGAGGCGGCCGATCGAACCGAAGATCAGCCGGTTCTGCTGGTCCATGCGGAAGGAGGTCATGACAAGGCCGGTGTCCCAGGTGCCCTGGCGCTCCGGCAGGATGCGCTTGGCGATGGCGTCCGGCAGCGGATTGGTGGCGAACTGGAAATAGGGCAGGATCGTCAGTTCCTGCGTATGCGCCTGCCAGGGGCTCTCGGCGAAGAGGCCGCCATAGGCATTGGTGGCGAGGATCACCTGCCCGGCGCGCACCACATTGTTGCCGGCCTTCAGCACCCAGCTGTCGCCCTGACGCTCCGCACCCGTCAATGGCGTGTCGGTATAGATCTCGGCGCCGGCGGCAAGCGCCGCACTGGCAAGTCCGCGGGCATAGGCGAGCGGCTGGATGGTGCCGGCGCGGCGGTCAAGCAGGGCGCCGGAAAAGCCTTCAGCGCCGGTGAGCGCGTGCGCGCGTTCGGCCGAGAGCGCCTCGACCGGGGCGCCGCGTTTCTGCCATTGCGCTTCGCGGTCCTTGATCTCGGTGACGCCTTCGCTGCCGACGGCCATGTGCAGCGTGCCGTTGCGCACGGCTTCGCAGACGATTCCGTGTTTTTCGACGAGCGCATAGACCATCGACGGCCCGTCGCCGAGCTCGGTCAGCAGCCGGTTGCCGGCCTCGGGGCCGAGCGTAGAGATCAGGTTGTCGGGCTTCACCCACATGCCGGCATTGACGAGGCCGACGTTGCGGCCGGAGCCGCCGAAGCCGATCATCTTGGCTTCGATGACCGTTGCCTTCACGCCTTTTTCGGCCAGGTGCAGTGCTGCGGAAAGGCCGGTGAAGCCGCCGCCGATGATCGCCACATCGGTCGTCAGGTCCTGGCCGAGAGGCCTGGTCTCAGGGGCGGCCGGTGCCGTCGCATGCCAGAGGTTGGGCAGGGTGCGCTCCGTCGCCATTCAGGCCATCCTTCAAGTGCGGCCGCAGGTCGGCCATTGTCATAGAGATATCCGGTGATAGCCGATTGCCGGAAAAATTCTCATGACAATGTTTCATGAAGTCATGATGGACGGGGAGGGCGGGAGCGGGGCGTTGCAGCGGGCGCTTGAAAAAGAACCGCAGCTGGGTCGTCGGCAGCTGCGGTCTTCGTAAATGGATAGGTCTGAAACGATTTAGCCGACGGGTCGGCACAAAGACATTTAACAAGAGTGCCTTGTCGTGGATGGTCAACCAGGCAACCCCATCATCTATGCTGCAGACGCGAAGTCACTCACCCAATTGGGGGAAACGTGCAAAAAATGCCAAAAAAACAACGCTCCGCCTGAGGGCGGCGGCCGGTTCGTCAGTCGACGAACTCGACCGTGACGCCGGTGCTCACCATCTTGGCCAGTTCCGTCGCGTCCCAGTTGGTGAGGCGCACGCAACCGTGACTCTGGGTCTTGCCGATCTTCGATGGTTCCGGCGTGCCGTGAATGCCGTAGGTGGGCTTCGAGAGCGCGATCCAGACCGTGCCGACGGGGCCGTTCGGGCCGGGCTGCAGGGTCAGGACCTTGTCGTTGTTGCCCTGCTTGAAGTTGATCTTCGGATTGTAGGTGTAACCCGGATTGAGCGCGATGCGCTCGACATTGACCGTGCCTGACGGAGACGGCGTGTCGGAGGAGCCGATGGTCGCCGGATAGGCGGCGATCAGCTTGCCGGCGTCGTCATAGGCCAGCACCTGCTTGCGGCCCTTGTCGGCAAGAATGCGGGCGACCTTGCCGGTCTTGTTGGCGCCGGGGTTGATCACCTTGATGATCGTGCCGGGAATGGTGAAGTCGACGCCCGGGTTCAGCTCGCGCAGATAGGCTTCGTCCATGTGGAATTTCTCGCCGAGCATTTCGGTCGTCGAGGTGAAGGACATGTGCGGAAGCTGCGCCTTGTGGGCGTAATCCTCGGGGATCGACGCGACATAGGGGCCAGCGGCATCGGCGGCCGTGATCGTGTAGCTGGTGATCGGCATGCCGCCGCTCATGCGCAGCCGCTCGAGAATGTCGTCGGTGTTGTTGGGGTCGAGCGTTTCGCCGGTCGATTGCTGCCAGGCCTCGATCGCCTTGGTGACGTTCGAGCCCATCTTGCCGTCGATCACGCCGGGTGAAAAACCTTCACGATCGAGGAAGACCTGCAGCGCCGTGATCTCGGCGCGCGACTTCGACTTGACCGAGATCGCCGGCGGCATCGACGGGCCCGCCGGTCTGCTGTCATTTGGATCAATCGATGCTTCCTGCGTGCCGTCGATCAGGCCGGGCAGGCTGTTCGGCAGCTCGTTGCCGTCGGTCGATGGCGGCACGACGTCGCGATAGTCGGGGATCGAGCCGGTGGTGACCTCGCCGGGTTCGGAGTAACCGTAGCCGCGCTCGGTTTCCCGGTAGCGCCGGTTGGAATAGATATCCACGTCACCCTGGCGGCGGTAGCCGCCATAGTCACCCTGGCGGTTGCCGCCGTAGTCGCGTTGACGTCCACGATTATTGGGCACCACGGTTGCGACCACATTGCCCCAGTTGTCGATCAGAAGCGTGCGGCCGCGGCTGTCGCGCATCGTCTGCACTTCGTCGGACCGGGGCACATAGTCGAGGATCTCGCCATCGGGCGTGACCAGCATGACGTCGTCGCCATAGCGATTGTAGCCGCGATAGTCCTGTGCGAAGGCGGCCGTCAGATCCACGGCAAAAAAGCCGACTGCGGCGAGAAGCGAAAGGCCTGTGCGGGTCGCTGACGTCACGGGTAAACCTGTTTTCATTGGTGTAGATCTGGCGCGGTACATTTGGATTTCGACGTTAATGTGAAAAAAATGAATTCATCATGAACAAGCGGTTAAATTCTATCTAGGCGGACCGGCATCGGGCTTCAACCGATGAATTGTGTCTATCCTCGGGTATCATCTCTTTGTGATTGCAGTGATTCTCGACCTTTTTGAGGAGCAGCAGCATGCTGAGGACGCTTGAGGAACCAAGGGAGGCCGGAGAGAATCATGTGCTGTTCGACCGGCTTTCGGCGCTCGACATCGCCGCCTTCGTCGTCGACGGCGTCGACCTGTCGCCGGGTGCTGCGATCCCGTCCGATGGCGACCCGAGGATCGACCGGGCGCTCGCCGGCTTTCTCTTTACCTGCGGGCCGGACCATATCCGCCATCCCGAGGCGATCGAAGGTGGCGCGGAGGGCGTACGCTATCCACTGCACGGCTCACTGGCCGGGACTGCGGTCAGCCATACGGAGATGGCGGGCGACGGGGCCGAGTGTACGGCGACGATCGATGTGACGCTTGCGGGTAGCGGGCAGGCTCGCGTCGAGCGACGCTGGCGGATCGATGCCGCGCGGCATGAAGTGGTGCTCGAGGATCGCGTCGTCAATTCAGGCGTCATCGCCTTTCCGCCAATGATGATGTACCACCTCAATATCGGCGGACGGCTGCTCGGGGACGAGACCCGTATCGTCAGCGCGTCGCTTGCGGGCGGTAAGAGCGCCTGGCGCTTCGGCACGGGCGAGAGCGCGCATTTCTGCCTGCCGGCGGCCATCGGTTCCGATGGCTGGTCGGAGGTCACGCTTGCAGGCCTTGACGGTCTCGCCGGGCGAAACCTGAAGGTGCGGTTCCGGGCCGAGACGCTGCCGTTCCTGCAGATGTGGCGCTGCCAGCGCGGCACGGCGGATGTGATCAGCATCGAACCGGTGTCGCACCGGATCGCCAAGCGGCCGGAACTGGCTGAGGCCGGCGAGCTGGTTCCTCTTTCGCCGGGGGAGGCGCGGAGCTATGCCGTCGCCTTCTCGGTTGTCTGATCGCACGTCTCGACGCCTGCGGCTTTTGATTGACGGGAGCGGAGGCTGCGCCTACATCAGAGGCCGAGAAAATTGCCTCAAGGAAGACGACCATGGACATCCGCCAGATCAACGACGAATACTCGGTCACCGGCCAGATCACGGTCGAGGATCTCGACCAGGTCAAGGCGCTTGGCTTCAAGTCCATCGTCTGCCACCGCCCGGACTTCGAGGCGCCGGACCAGCCGACCTTTGATTCCATTGCCGCGCGCGCCGAAGAACTGGGCATCGAAACCAAGCACATTCCGGTCGGCTCGATGGGCGTGACCGCCGATGCCGTGAAAAGCATGGTCGACGCGCTCGACGAGTTCCAGCGGCCGATGCTCGGCTATTGCCGTTCCGGCGCACGCTCGACGGCCGTCTACCAGCAGACCCAGCATATCCGCGGCTGAGCCACGCAAAATCCAGACTCTCGCGCTCGGCCACATCGTTCCATCTGACAGTGGAGGATCGGCATGGCCGAAGCGCATCTCGTTACGCGCGCGCAATGGGCAGACGAGCCCGACGCCTGGAAGGGCGAATTCGAGGGCGGCGCCTATGGCGCCGGCCTCTCGGTGATCTTCGTTTCAACGGATGAGATCGGCTACGGGCCGAAGCTGCACCGCCATCCCTATCCCGAAACCTTCATCGTGCGCGTCGGCCGCGCCCGCTTCACCGTCGGCGACCGCATCATCGATGCCGAGGCCGGCCAGATCGTCGTGGCGCCGGCCAATGTGCCGCACAAGTTCGAGAACCTCGGGCCGGGACGGCTGGAGACGACCGACCTGCACGAGGCCGGTGCGTTTTCGACCGAGTGGCTGGAGTAGGCGGAAGTACGGTTCTCAGCCTTTGGTGGGATTCGCAGACGTGGCGCTGCTGGATTCCGGTGACGAGCACAGGAAGCCAGCCACGGCGCGTCTGCGCCGTGATCGACCATTTCATAAAGGCAGCCTTCCGCTCAGCCGTTGCGGATATCCGTCAGCGTGCGCGTCGGGGTGATCGCTTCGGGATCGAGCTTGATCTCGATGATCGCCGGCTTGCCGCTGGCGCGGGCCCTCAGGAACGCGTCGGCGAACTCTTCCGTCTTCTCGACCGTCTCGCCATGGCCGCCATAGGCACGGGCAAGGGCTGCAAAGTCGGGGTTGGTGAGATCCGTGGCGCTGACGCGGCCGGGATAATCACGCTCCTGGTGCATGCGGATCGTGCCGTAGATGCCGTTGTTGACGACGACGGTGATGATCGGCAGGCGGTAGCGCACGGCGGTCGCGAATTCCTGGCCGTGCATCAGGAAGCAGCCGTCGCCGGCAAAGCAGATGACTTCGCGATCCGGATGCAGCTGCTTGGCGGCGACCGCCGCCGGCAGGCCGTAACCCATCGAGCCGGAGGCGGGGGCCGCCTGCGTGGCATAACGGCGGAAGCGGTGGAAACGGTGAACCCAGGTGGCGTAGTTGCCGGCGCCGTTGGTGAAGATCGTATCCTCAGGCACATTCGCCTCGATCCAGTTCATGATCGGACCCATCTGCACGGCGCCCGGGCCGGTCTGCGGCGGGGTCGACCACTTGAGATAGGCGGCGTGCATGATCTCGGTGCGCTCCGACCAGGTCGGTTCGCTTGCCGGTGCAAGGCCTTCAAGCGCGGCGACGAAGTCGCGCGGGCTGGCGGCGATCGCCAGTTCCGGCCGGTAGACGCGGCCGAGTTCGGAACTGTCGGGATGCACATGCACCAGCGTCTGGCGCGGGTAGGGGCTGTCCATCAGCGTATAACCGGACGAGGGCATTTCCGAGAAACGGCCGCCGACAAGCAGGACGAGATCCGCTTCCTTGACCTCCTTTGCCAGTGCCGGGTTGATGCCGATGCCGACGTCGCCGGCGTACATCGGGTGCAGGTGATCAAACAGCATCTGGCGGCGGAAGGAGCAGCCGACCGGCAGTTTCCAGCGTTCGGCAAACTTCTGGAAACTCGCGACACTCTCGGGCGTCCAGCGGGTGCCGCCGAGAATGGCGATCGGCCGCTTGGCCGCGCTCAGCATTTCGCCGAGCCGCTTGACCTGTGCCGGGCCCGGATGACCTTCGACCGGCTGGTAAGGCTTGGCAGCAGGCGCCTCTGCGCTCCGCGTCAACATGTCCTCCGGCAGCGTCAGCACGACAGGGCCGGGGCGGCCGGAGGTGGCAACGGCGAAGGCGCGGGTGACGAATTCCGGAATGCGGGCGGGATCGTCGATCTCGCCCACCCATTTGGCGACCTCGGTAAAGGCGCGGCGGTATTCGATTTCCTGGAAGGCTTCGCGCTCGCGCGCCTCGCTCTGCACCTGGCCGATGAAGAGGATCATCGGGATCGAATCCTGCTTGGCGACATGGAGGCCGGCCGACGCGTTGGTGGCACCTGGGCCACGGGTCACCATGCAGATGCCGGGCTCGCCGGTCAGCCGCCCCCAGGCGTCCGCCATCATCGCGGCCCCGCCTTCCTGGCGGCAGACGAGCACGTCGATGTCGGTGTCGTAGAGCGCGTCGAGCACGGCGAGATAGCTTTCCCCCGGCACGCAGGCGATGCGCTTCACCCCGTTGGCGACGAGCGCGTCGACGATGAGCTGACCTCCAGTTTTCATGATATTCCTCCCGATGGTCTTTCTTTTGTTTTCAGATTGGCTTTTGTTTTCAGATGGCTGTGTTGTCAGATGGCTGGCGACACCGGAGCGACGCTCGTGTCCTTGTGCACGCGGCGCTCGCGCCAGATGATGTAGAGGCCGGAGCCGATGATGATGGCAATGCCGAGCCACTTCAGCGCGTCGGGCAGGTCTCCGAAGACGAGCCAGCCGAAGATCGTGGCAGAGACGATTTCGAGATATTGCAGCGGCGCCAGCACCGAGGCAGGCGCAGCGCGATAGGCATAGACGCCGAGTACGCCTGATATGGTGGCGGTGACGCCGACGCCGAGCAGGTAGTACCAGGTGTAACCTTCCGGCCAGACCGGATCGAAGATGCCGGAGCCGGTGCCTTCGCCGAAATAGAGCAGCACGAGACAGAAGAGCGCGCCCCAGACACCGGCGTGAAACTGCATCGACCAGGGGTCCTCGTTCTGCGCCACCATGCGGGTGACGAGCAGGAACACGGCAAGGCCGAAGGCGGCAACGACAGGCAAAAGCGCAATCCAGCCGACTTCCTGCATGCTCGGCTGAATGACGAGCAGCGCGCCGAAGAAGCCGACGCCGCAGGCGGTGTAGCGCCGCCAGCCGATGGTCTCCTTCAGGAATATGCTGCCGAGGATCGTCAGGATGATCGGCTCGACGAAGAAGATCGCGATCGCATCGGCGACCTCCATGACCTTCAGCGTGGTGATGAAGGAAAGCATGGTCACCACCAGGAGCCCGCCGCGCAACGCGTGCAGACCGGTCTTCTTCCAGGTGAGATCGAACAGGCTGCCACGGACAAGCACGATCGGCAGGATGAAGACGACCTGCAGCAGAAAGCGCACGGCGGTGATTTCGGCTGACGGGACGGTGGCGATCGCGAGCTTTGCGAAGATGTCGATCAGCGGCGACAGCAGCACCGAGATCACCATCAGCGTCAGCCCGAAGGAGATGCGGTTGTGGTCGGCGGCGATCCTGGGAAGCGACATGTCGGCCATGATAATTCCGGTCAGCGCCGCCCTGCGACGGCGCGCAGGCACCAGGCGGCAAAGTCTGCCGTCGCCTCTTCCCGGCCAATTTCGTTCAGCGTTTCGTGGCGCATGCCGTCATAGACGGTGACGGTAACGTCGCGGAGGCCCGCCGCTTTCATTTTCGTGCCGAGCCAGCGGATGGCGTTGCCCATCTCGGTCGACGGATCGGCGCTGCCGCCGACGAGATGGATGGGGAGGTCTTTCTTCAGCCGCGCCAGCCGCTCGGGCCGGGGGCCATCGAAGGACAGCCGGAAGAGGTCGAGCCAGAGCGAGACGGTGGCATCGAAGCCGCACAGCGGGTCGGCGGCATATTTCGCGACCTCGGCATCGTCGCGCGACAGCCAGTCGAGATCGGTCTTGCGATCCTTGATCGCGCCGCCCCACATGCCGAAGGTGAGCTTGGTCAGGAGCGGGCTCGGCACGTCAGATCCCTTGAGCGCCTTTTCGACCTTCAGGATCGCCTGCCCGCCGCGGCCGGCAAGGCCCGGGCGGAAGTTGGAGTTCCAGACGGCGAGCGCATCGTATAGGCCGGGATCGGTCTCGGCGGCGTTGAGCGCAATCAACCCGCCCATGGAATGGCCAAAGAGGATGACCGGCAGACCCGGATGGGCGGCGGTCGCGATCGCGCGAATGGCGCGGATATCGGCAAACACCTTGTCGAGGCCGTCGCGGTTGGAGAACATGCCGAGCGGCGCGTCGGGCGCGCGCGTTGCGCCGTGGCCGCGATGGTCGTGGGCATAGACGTGGAAGCCGTGTGCTGCCATCGCTTCGGCAAAGCGAGCATAACGACCGGAATGTTCACTTAGGCCATGGCTCAAGAGAAGAATGCCGCGGGCATGGGCGGTCGCCGGCACGTGGCGCCAGCTCAAGCTGGCACCGGTCGGGCTCTGATGCGTCTTCACCTGCCCGAACATCTCTACTCCCGGAAACAATCGACAGACCTCAGCGATTTCAAATCGATTTGCACGGCAAAGGCAATCGCCCCTTGTTGATCGTTGCGCATGAGGTCACAAGCGATTTGACGGCAAGCGCATTAGGAGTTGCAATTTTCCCGTTTTGAGCGATATTCGTTCCTGTTTTGTTTTCGCGGAGGATGCCATGATGAGTTTCTTTAAAGCGATGTCGGGTTCTGTGGCGGGCATCGTGGCCGCGTTGGTGCTGCTGCTTGCACCCGCCGCCTTTGCTGCCGGTGAGGAAGGCGCGGATCAAGGGGCTGGCGACGGGACTGCGAGCCGAACCCAATATGTATTGGCGGTCAGCTGGCAGCCCGGTTTCTGCGAGACGCGGCCGCAACGCAAGGAGTGCGAGAGCCAGACGGCGGAACGCTTCGATGCCACCAACCTCTCGCTGCACGGCCTGTGGCCGCTGCGCAAGAGCTATTGCGGGGTCGCGGCCGAGGTGCGGGCGACCGACCGCAAGGGCAGTTGGCTGGAGTTGCCGAAGCTTGCCATGGCCGACGACACAGCGGCGCGGCTGCTCATCGCCATGCCGGGCGTGCAGTCCGGTCTCGACCGGCACCAATGGCTGCGAAGCGGCACCTGCCAGAGCGGCTCGGTCGACGATTATTTCTCCGTGCAACTGCGCATGCTGGAAGAGCTCAACCGCTCGGCGGTCGGCGCACTTTTCCGCCAGCGCGTCGGCGCGGAACTCGATGAGGCGACGATCAAGCAGGCCTTCGACCAGAGCTTTGGCGCCGGCGCCGGCGACCGGGTGCGCATGCGCTGCCAGACGGTTCAGGGCCGCAGCATCATCACCGGGCTGACGATCGGGCTCACCGGCGACGTCATGAAGGCGGCGAGCCTCGGGCCGCTGATCCAGGCGGCGGGGCCGACCGAATTCAAGTGCGCCAAGGGTATCGCCGATACCGCCGGTCGCGGGTAGGGCGTTTCGCCCGGTTGGGCATGTCAGCGCTTAAGGTGCGGCCTTCACAGAGCCGGCCTGTGGCGCCTCCCGGTGCGGCATGCCGGGCTTGCCGATTGGGATGTTCGTTTTGGGATAGGCGGGGGCGGATGCCTTTGATCATTGCCCCCTTCCACTAATTCGCCTACATAGCGGGCAAATTTCCTTATCCCTGCGGAGCATTCCCTCATGGCACGTCAGTTCATCTATCATATGGCCGGGCTTAATAAGTCCTACGGCGCGAAGAAGGTTCTCGAGAACGTTCATCTGTCGTTCTACCCGGACGCCAAGATCGGTATCCTCGGCCCGAACGGCGCCGGTAAGTCGACCGTGCTCAGGATCATGGCCGGCCTCGACAAGGAATTCACCGGCGAGGCCTGGGTGGCCGAAGGCGCCACGGTCGGCTACCTGCCGCAGGAGCCGCAGCTCGATCCGACGAAGACGGTGCTTGAAAACGCCATGGAAGGCGTTGCCAAGAAGAAGGCGATCGTCGACCGCTACAACGAACTGATGATGAACTATTCCGACGAGACGGCGGAAGAGGGCGCCAAGCTCCAGGATATCATCGACAGCCAGAACCTGTGGGATCTGGAAAGCCAGGTCGAAATGGCCATGGAAGCGCTGCGCTGCCCGCCGGGCGACGCGGAAGTCACCAACCTGTCGGGCGGTGAAAAGCGCCGCGTCGCGCTCTGCAAGCTGCTTCTGTCGCAGCCGGACCTGCTGCTCCTCGACGAACCGACCAACCACCTCGATGCCGAGACGATCGCCTGGCTCGAAAAGCACCTGCGCGAGTATCCGGGCGCCGTGCTGATGATCACCCACGATCGCTACTTCCTCGACAACGTCACCGGCTGGATCCTCGAACTCGACCGCGGCCGCAGCATCCCTTACGAAGGCAACTACTCGGCCTACCTCGTCGCCAAGGCCAAGCGCATGCAGCAGGAAGGCCGCGAAGAGGCTTCGCGCCAGAAGGCGATCGCCCGCGAACAGGAGTGGATCGCATCCAGCCCCAAGGCTCGCCAGGCCAAGTCCAAGGCGCGTATCCGCTCCTACGACGAACTGGTCAACGCGGCGGAAAACCAGCGTCCCGGCGACGCCCAGATCATCATCCCGGTCGGCGAACGTCTCGGCCAGGTGGTCATCGAGATGGAAGGCGTCACCAAGGGTTATGGCGATCGCCTGCTGATCGACGGCCTGTCGCTGAAGCTGCCGCCGGGCGGCATCGTCGGCATCATCGGCCCGAACGGCGCCGGTAAGACGACGCTCTTCCGCATGATCACCGGCCAGGAACAGCCCGACAGCGGCTCGATCCGCATCGGCGACACTGTGCACCTTGGTTACGTCGACCAGAGCCGCGACGCGCTCGACGGCAACAAGACCGTCTGGGAAGAAATCTCCGGCGGTGCCGAAGTCATCAAGCTCGGCAAGCACGAGATGAACTCGCGCGCCTATTGCTCGACCTTCAACTTCAAGGGCGGCGACCAGCAGCAGAAGGTCGGCAACCTCTCGGGTGGTCAGCGCAACCGCGTTCACCTCGCCAAGATGCTGAAGGCCGGCGG
The DNA here is from genome assembly GCF_050435225.1 of Ensifer sp. LBL. Classification (NCBI taxonomy): domain Bacteria; kingdom Pseudomonadati; phylum Pseudomonadota; class Alphaproteobacteria; order Hyphomicrobiales; family Rhizobiaceae; genus Ensifer; species Ensifer sp. LBL. The sequence goes on from NZ_JBNDJY010000004.1 coordinate 510,488, forward strand.
CAACGTCCTGCTGCTCGACGAACCGACCAACGACCTCGACACCGAGACGCTGGCAGCGCTCGAAATCGCGCTCGAAAACTTCGCCGGCTGCGCCGTTATCATCAGCCACGACCGCATGTTCCTCGACCGCCTGGCAACGCACATCCTCGCCTTTGAAGGCGACAGCCAGGTCGAATGGTTCGAAGGCAACTTCGAAGACTACGAGAAGGACAAGATCCGCCGCCTCGGCCCGGATTCGGTCAACCCGAAGCGCGTTACCTACAAGCGCCTGACGCGCTAACACGCGATCGGCGCCGCCATGTTGCGGCGCTGGGGCATGCGGCGTCCGTTAAAGCGGGCGCTGCACCAACTGTTCAAGGAACGGGCGAGGCGCAGGTTTCGCCCGTTTTTCCTTTGCCACCGATCGCGAGGCGAGGCCGGCCAAGGACTGTTTGCGTACAAGGTTCGTTGTCACCGCGGCCGCGCCTTGGCCGCACCTGCAGGACGCTCCGGAGGCGTGGCGAACCGCTCTCCAGTTGCCGTCCTTATGCCGGACGCGAGCAGGGCGTTTGCGGGCTTTTGTGGCGGTGCGGCGAGGCGGGGAACCAAACAGGGCGTGGCGTGCCGGAGGCAGGCAGAGGCGGGTAACCAAACAGGGCGTGGCGTGCCGCAGGCAGGCAGAGGCCGGATAGCGGGGCTTTCCACCGGGAAGGGCGGCAGGCTTGTCACGGTTGCGTGGGGTTGCCCTCCTTCGGGTCGTGAAGCAGGCCGATTAGAGGGGCCCGTGCAAGGTATCCTGACGTGCCGCTCGAGACATCGTTTGTGGCGCATGGCGTCCATGTACAAGCATCTGTTCCGCCAGCGCCATTGTTTGGCCTCTCCGCGCAAATCTGCTTGCGTCACCACCGCAAATCACATAAACATATCTTTATGTGTTGATGGGGATCGCTATGGCTCTGCAGAGAGAACTGGGTCTGGATGCGTTGGTAGACGTGCTGAAGGCGGCGGGTGAGCCGACCCGCATGCGTCTCGTCGCGCTTCTCGCCGCCGGCGATCTGACCGTCACCGATCTTACCGAAATTCTCGGCCAATCGCAGCCACGCATTTCCAGGCATCTGAAGCTCTTGGCGGAGGTCGAGCTGATCGACCGCTACCAGGAGGGCGCCTGGGCTTATTTCCGCCTCCGTCAGGACGGTGCCCGGGTCGGGCTCGTGCGGGCGATGCTGGCTTCTGCTTCGGCCGACGACGCGGTGCTTGCGCGTGACGCGGCCCGGCTCACCACCTTGAAGAAGGCGCGGTCGGAAAAGGCGCAGGCCTATTTCAGCCGAAACGCCGCCGGTTGGGACGAGCTTCGCCGCCTGCATGTCAGCGAGCGCGACGTCGAGGCGAAGCTGCGCGAGATGGTGGGCGACGAGCCGGTTGAAAGCCTGCTCGACCTCGGCACCGGCACGGGTCGCATCCTGCAGCTCTTCGAGGGCCTCTATCGCCGCGGCATCGGCGTCGACGCCAGCCGCGACATGCTGGCGGTGGCGCGCTCCAATCTCGACCGCGCCGGCATCACCAAGGCGTCGATCCGCCATGGCGACATCTTCAACCTGCCGCTCGACGGCCAGACCTTCGATCTCGTCACCATTCACCAGGTGCTGCATTTCCTTGAGGAGCCGGAAGCGGCGATCGCGGAAGCCGCGCGTATGCTGATGCCGGGCGGACGGCTGGTCATCATCGACTTCGCGCCACATGGGCTTGAACATCTGCGTGACGAGCACGCCCATGCGCGCCTCGGCTTCTCGCACCAGGCGATGGCCGATTGGCTGGCGAAGGCCGGCCTTGTGCTCGAAAAGACCACGGATCTTTCGCCTGAGGGGGCGAACGATGGAAAACTGACGGTGACGATCTGGCTCGCGCGTGATCGGCGGGCCGTGAACGAGAATGAAACGCCGCGGCCGCGTGTCCAGGCGGGGGGAGTATGAATATGACGGCACAGACGCTTTACCCGGCCGAACGCGGCAATCTCCGGCTCTCCTTCGAATATTTCCCGCCCAAGACCGACGAAATGGAAGCGCAGCTCTTCCAGACGGCAGACGACCTTTCGGTCTTCGGCCCGGCCTTCATCACCGTCACCTACGGCGCCGGCGGCTCGACCAAGGCGCGTTCGCTGACGACGGTCCGGCGGCTGATCGCGGAAAGCGGCTTTGCCAATACGGCGGCGCACCTGACCTGCGTCGGCGCGCCGAAGGCGGAAGTCGATGCGGTGATCGACGAGTATCTCAGCTTCGGCGTCCGCCACTTCGTGGCGCTGCGTGGCGATCCGCAGGGCGGCATCGGCAGCACCTATCAGCCCCATCCAGAGGGTTACGCCAGCAGCACCGACCTCGTGCGGGCGATCCGCGCCCGTGGCGACGACATCGAGATTTCCGTCTCCTCCTATCCGGAGAAGCATCCGGAGAGCCCTGACGTGGCCGCTGACATCGACATGCTGAAGCGCAAGGTCGATGCCGGCGCAACCCGGGCGCTGACCCAGTTCTTCTTCGACAACAACGATTTCGAGCGCTACCTCGAACGGGTGCGGCGCGCCGGCGTCAACATTCCGATCGTGCCGGGCATCCTGCCGATCAACAATCTGGCGCAGGTGCAGAATTTTGCCGGCCTCTGTGGCGCCACCGTGCCGGAGGCGATCGTCACGCGGCTCGTGCATCTCGAGGACCAGCCGGTCGAGCGCTTCAAGGAGGCGACGCACATCGCCGCCGAGCAGATCGTCGATCTCGCCCGGCGCGGCGTACGCGACTTCCATATCTATACGATGAACCGCACGCCGCTGGTGACAGCCGTGCTGGATCTCGTCGGTTTCGAACGGGTCGCCGTGGAAGCAGCCGGCGCGATCGATGCACCGCTGATGGTGGCGGCCGGCGCGGCCGCCTGACCGTCGCCCGCACTTTGGCGACGGGCGAGGGCCGCTCCGCTGTCTTGAACTTGCGCATGGCTGCGAAACGCCCTCGCGTCCTGGCAGGCCTCAACGATCGCCGTGGCGCTTTATATGGGGCCATGCCCGTTGGGGCTTGATAGGCTGCGGGTCGCAGCAACGCGCCGCTCGCGACAGCATCCACCAAAAGGAAAGCGCCCGAAGATCGATCTTCAGGCGCTTTCTCGTTTGTCGCAGCGTCTAGACCTTAAGCTCTCTGGCGGTCTAACTGGCTTGGTGCTGCAAAATGGTTTCCCGGAAATTTAAGTCCCTATTCGGTTTGGACTCTCAGCGGCCGCTCCTCAGATGAAGAGCATCGTGGCCACGAATACGAACGCTGCACTGATCATGAGGACATTCAGCGAATGTGTAAGGCCCATGGAAGACCCTCCCTGCGTTAACGCGTTAAAACATAGGGCGAAATCACGACACGTTAAAGGGAAACTTGTGCTGCAGTGCGAAATGCGTGAGCCGACGCCGCCTTATTCACAGGCCTATAGTTCTGATTTTATTTAAGTTTCCAGGCCGCCACATTTTTTTCACAATCGCTTCGGCAAGGTTAATATAAACGTTTGTAACCGAGCGTGAGTGGCTCGGAGCGGGACGAAATTCGGCTGTCGATTCCCCGCAAACCTCGTCCTTTTCACGCGGTGCGAAGCACTCCAGGCGTCTGGTCTTTTCCCGGATTCGACCGCGATCAGGTGTCAGGCGACCCGCCTGAACCGCAGGATCCGACCGTCGAGCACGGCGAGGCCAAGGGCGATCAGCACCATGCCGGCAAAATCGGCCGCCTGCAGCGTCTCGCCGAGGAAGAGGTAGCCGAGCAGGATCGCGCTTGGCGGCACCAGCAGCGTGACCAGCGAGGCATTGGTGGCGCCGGCCGCACGCATGATGCGGAAATAGAGGATGTAGGCATAGGCGGTCGAGACCAGCGCCAGGCCGAGGATCGAAAGGATGACCTCGACGGGTGGCATCGGCAACAGCCAGGGCGTGTCGGTAAAGGCGGCCACGGGCAGCGCGATCAGCGTCGAGGCGGTCAACTGGCCTGCGGCCGTCACGGGAGGGGCGAGATCGCGGAAGCGTTTGCCGTAGGTCGCCGCAAAACCATAGCTGATGGCGGCAAGCACCGGCAGCAGCAGCGCCCAGAGCGGCACGCTGCTTGTGGTGCCGAAGAGACCGGCAACGGCGCTCGGCCCGATCAGGACGACGGTGCCGGCGAGCCCGAGCAGGCAGCCGGCGATCTTGGCGGAACTCAGCTTCTCGTCCTCGGTCGCCATGTTGGCGATGATCACCGTCCACACCGGGGTCGTCGCATTGAGGATCGCCGCCAGTCCGGCGCCGATATGGGTTTGTCCAAGGAAGATGAAGGCGTGCGGAATGGCGTTGTTGATCAGCCCCATCAGTGCGAATTCGCGCCAGCGGTCGGAAAGAGCCTCGTACATGCCGAAGCGGCCGCGGATATAGATATGCAGCGCCAGGGCCGCCAGGCCCAGGCGCAGGAACACCAGCGTGAAGGGCGGCACATGGGCGACGGCAACGCGGGCGAAGAAGAACGATCCGCCCCAGATCAGTCCGAGCAGGGCAAGCAGCGCCCAGGTCCCGGCGCTCATCTGATTGCCATCGACGGTGGTTCGCGCATTCATGGTGATGCCTATCCGTGCTGATTGCGTGCCGAGCGTCAGTCCTTCTCCGCGCCGGGTGGACGCTTTGGCGCAAGCGCCTGCTTGTCGCTCCCGGATCGGTTGTGTTCCGACACATGATACATAGCCCGGCACGCCCGGCGGAACCACCCAGTTCTTGCGGCGATGACGAGGGCGGCATGAGTGGGGGCGAGCCGGTGGGCACTCATCAACCGGGATCCGGTCGGTCGATGCGGCATGAAAAAACCCCGGAGATCGATCCGATCTCCGGGGTCATGGTTTTGAAACGGCGGCTCGGGCTTAAAGCGCGTTCAGGAGTTCGAGCGTCGCCCAACCGTCGGCCGGGCGGCCGAGGCGAAGCTGCTCCTTCTGGAGTGCCGCGCGGGTGCCGGAGCCGAGGATGCCGTCGATCTTGCCGACGTCGTGGCCGAGCGTCTGCAGCTTGGTCTGCAGCGCCTTCATGCCGGTGTCGTCGAGGCCCGGTTCCGGATTGCCGCCCTCATAGGTCGGCGCGCCGCCGAGACGGGTCGCGAAATAGGCGGCCGACGTCGTGTAGATGAACGACTGGTTCCATTCGAGATAGACGTTGAAGTTGGGGTAGGTGAGGAAGGCCACGCCCTTGCGGCCCTGCGGCAGCACCAGTGATGCTTCCAGATTGCCGAAGGCAGTGTCGCCGTTGCGCGGCTTGACGCCGAGTGCGAACCAGTCGCTGGCCTTCATGCCCGGCTGCAGGCCGGTCTTTTCCCAGGGGAGCTCTTCGGGAACGCTGACTTCCTGGATTACCGGCTGGCCAGCCTTGTAGCCGAGGCTCTGGATGAACTTGGCAGCGGTCAGGATCGCGTCGGGCGAGCTCTTCTTCAGGTTGACGTGGCCGTCGCCGTCGCCATCGACGCCATAGGCGATGATGTCTTCCGGAAGCATCTGCACCTGGCCGATCTCGCCGGCCCAGGCGCCGGTCGTCGTTGCCGGGTCGAGGTCGCCATGCTGCACCATCTCGATCGCCGCGATCAGCTGCGGGCGGAACATTTCCGGGCGGCGGCAATCATGCGACAGCGTTACCAGCGCATCGCGGGTGTTGAAGTCGCCCTGGACGGCGCCGAAGTCGGTCTCCATCGCCCAGAAGGCGGTGATGACGGGGGCCGGCACGCCGAATTCTTTCTCGGCGCGGGCAAAGACGTCAGCATATTCCTTCATCTTCTGCTGGCCGATATCGAGGCGCGACTTGCTGACGGTGCGCTTGGAGAATTCGGTAAAGGTCTGCTTGAACACGCCCTGAGTGCGGTCGCGGCTCAGCACCTTCTCGTTGATGGCGGCACCGGCGAGCGCCCGGTCGGCGACGTCGGCCGGAACGCCCTTGGCAACCGCCTCTGCTTTGACGCCCTGCAGGAAGGCTGCGAGATCGCCACCGCAGGCAACGGCCGGCGAGGCAGCCTTCGCGCCCGTCGAGGCTGCGGTCTGGGCGGCGGCGGCCGAGGTGGTCAGCGCCAGAAGAGCGACGGAGGCAAGCGCGCGCCGGGCTGTGCGGGTCATCATGAAATTCCTTTCTTTGCCGTGGGGCGCCTCGCACCACCACGGGCAATCAAATCGCTACGAAATCTGTCGTTGCTCTTTCAGAGCATTATGACCGAAAGAAGAAAATGGGTTTGTCTGCCGCACCTATCGGCAGGAATGTCAGTTCTGCTTTGGCTGCGAGACCGCGGCGACCCAGTTCTTCCAGTTTTTCGCCGAGCCGGCGAAGACATTGATATCGGTGGCGCCGTCGATGCCGGGGATGACCCCCGTGCTGGTATATTGCCAGAACGCCCAGCGGCGCTCGACATAGACCTCACCCGGATGCTTGGCGACCGAGCGCACCCAGAAGTGATGTTCCTTAAACTGGTCGACGAGATTGTCGCGGTGGAAGTCGACAGAGGTGTAGATGATCGGGCGCTTGCCGTAGTGGGCTTCGAGCCGGTCCATGAAGCGCTTCATCTCGACGCGCACTTCGTCCGGTGTCGGGCGATGGCGGCAGGTCTTCGATTCGCCGTTCCACTCGACGTCGAGAACCGGCGGCAGATAGACCGCGCTCTTCGGCACATTGGCGATGAACCAGTCGGCCTGGTCGTCGGCGGTCGAGCAGAAGTAATAGAAGTGATAGGGCGCGTAGGGGATGCCGGCGGCGCGCGCCTTCTGCCAGTATTCGGCAAAGCGCGTATCGACCCGGTCCTTGCCTTCGGTCGCCTTGATGAAGGCGAAGGAGACGCCGGAGTTCTTCACCTTCATCCAGTCAATGTCTCCATTCCATTTCGAGACGTCGATGCCGTGGATGTTGTGGTGCTGCGGTGTGCGTGTGCCGAAGTTCTGCGGGTCGGTGTCCTGGAAGCGCGGCGGGATCGAAGCCGTCTGCATCAGGTCATAGTCGGTCGACGAGCAGCCCGAAAGAAGGGTGGCAAGAGGCAGCAGAGCCAGGAGAAGCCGGCGCATGATTTTCCTGTCTAGAGACGATCGATGATCCTGCCTCACACGATGGCTTCCCTGTCGGTGATTTCCCCAGTGAGGCGTGAACCTCATTTTCACCATATCATCGTAAAAATTGGGTTAGCTCAAGCGGGAATTGCGGACGGTCGAAAAGCTAAAAAGCGCCGAAAACCAGGTGGTTTCGGCGCTCGCTGGACAGGCCGACGTCAGGCCGGGTGCAAGAACTTGCCCAAATGGTCTGCCGCCTCAGGCGGCGATCGCCACGGAAGGGCGGTGGTAGACGGCGAGCCAGGCATAGCCGCGGCCGATGGCGCGGCGCTCGAGATCGGCGCCATTTTCGCGGGCTTTCTCGCGCAACACGTCGAAAAGCCGCTCGCGTGGCGTCACGTGGAAGCGGTTGAGCCAGCCGTGCAGCGCCCGGCGGAAGCTCGTTGGCAGGCGTTCCTGCTGGCCGAAATCGGCAATGTGCAGCGAGCCACCCGGGTTCAGCGCCGCGATCGCCGCGTCGATCGCCTTTTGCCAGTCGGGGATCATCGACAGCGAATAGGAGATGACGATGTGGTCGAAACCGCCTTCGCCGAAAATCGCCGGGTTGAAGTCCGTCGCGTCGGCGACGCGGAGCGTGGCGCGCCTGTTGCCGCCCCGGTTGAGCTTCGCATCGGCCGAGGTCAGCATTTCCTGGGAGATGTCGAGCCCGAACAGGCGGGCCGAGGGGAAACAGCGGCCGATCAGCGCCAGATTGCGGCCTGTGCCGCAGCCGACCTCAAGCACCGAGGCGCTGGAGGCCGGGTTCATTTCGCGGATCAGCGTGTCGCGGCCGAAAAGATAGTACTTCCGCGTCAGATCGTAGAAGTGGCGCTGATAGCGGTACATGTGGTCCATGCGCCGCGCGTGGGAGATCCCGGCCTGTTGCACGTTTCAGCCCTTCTTGCGGTAGATGTGGAAGCCGCCATAGATGGCGGAGCGGTCATCGGCGCCGAGCCGCAGCGCGGTTTCGGCGTCGTAGTGCCACTGGTCCAGCAGGGCCGGGGAGACACGGCCGGGCACGATGCTGTCTTCCGCCGCCGTGCGGAAGATCACGACCGCACCTTCATCCGCCGTGCGGGTGATCTCGGTCCAGAGGTCGTTCAGCTGCTGGTCGGTCATCCAGTCCTGTGCGTCGAGCAGGATGTAGCGATCGACGGAGCCGGCGGATTTTCCGGCGAGAAGCTCGGTGAAGCTTGCGTGATGCACTTCGACGCGCTCGGCATTGTTGCGGATCGCCTCATAGGCGCCGGCGTCGAGATAGGGCGGCAGGTCGCCTTCATGCGGCAGCGGGTAGCGGCGGCCGAAGGCCTGCCAGGCGAAGTAGTTTTCGCGCAGCGGGAAGTGACAGGTGAGCTTTTCCAGGCGATGGCGCAGAACGGCGGCGAGCGACTTTTCGGCACTCAGGCTTGCGAGCTCGTCGAACTGCTGCGGCGGAATGCCGAGGCCGAAGAGGGAGCTCTTGCGCCCGGTGATCCAGCGGATGACGGGACGATCGAAGAGCGGTGCCAGGCGCTCGTCGAAGAACTGCCGCTGTTCACGCATGGAGCGCGCCTGGACGAAGTCCTCCGGATTGACCCCGTGCAGGCGGGCAAGCAGGTGGCTGGCCGCAATGAAGCGGCCGAGCAGGCCGGTGCGGTAGATGTTGCGCCCGAAGACGCCGATGCGCCGGCGGCCGGTCATGTCGCGGCCGTTCCAGTAGCTGCGCGCCGCCGTATCGAGCTTCGGTGCGAGGAAGAGATCGAAGGCCTGGACGTTGCTCGCCGTGCCCTGGGTCGCGAGAAACCGCGTGACGTCCTTGTGGCTCGGCAGGTGGCGGAAAGCTGCGAGCTTCAGGCGGTTGAGCGCGATGTGGTGCGGATTGAGGTCGACGACGTCTATTCTGCGCGGGCCGGCCGACAGGTAGGTCAGCATGTTGCAGCCGCCGGAGCCGATGGTGACGATCCGGCTTTCCGGGGTCAGCTGCATCGCCTCCATGTCGACGATCGGATCCTCCCAGATCTGCGGATAGACGAGCCCCGAAAAAAGCAGGCCGAAGAGGCGTTCCGAGAGGCCTGCGAGGGAGAAGGTCTTGTGCTGGAGCAGGGCGTTTTTCAGCTTCGGATTTTTTCTGCCAAAGCCTACGTCGGGAGCGAGTTCATTCATCTCTGCCGGTCATCCAGTTGAAACTTAGGCGCTTCTAAAGTGACTCGGCTACACTTTGATGACGGGCTTTCCACAAGGGTCGGGCCGGCCTCCTGAGCCCAAATCTACAATTTTTCACCCATAAGAATTCATTAAACCCTGACGTGCTAGCACCTCCTCACATACGGGGGGCGTCGACATGATGTTAAGTACGTTTCTGCCGAAGCCCGAGCAGCGATTTGCGGCTGCCGGCGCGGCATTGGGGGCTCTGGTTTCTGCGGCGTGGCTTGCCGGTGGAACCGCTCTTCCCGGCGAGATGGCGCCGCACTGGGACGTTCCCGCCGTGCTGGCAGCCGGCGCGATGCCTTTCATTCTCGGCGGCTCCTTCTATCGCTGGCGCTATTCGCGCCGGCTCGAACTCGAGTTGCGTGCCGCGCGGCGCGCCGAGCGCCGCCTGCGCAACGAAGTTCATCGTGACAGGCTGACGGGACTTGCAAACCGCGCAGCGCTCGAGGCCGACATCAGCCAGGCACTCTGTGCAGAAGGTACCGCGTTTGCCCGCAATGCCCTGCTTCTTCTCGACCTCGACCGCTTCAAGGTGATTAACGATACGCTGGGCCATGACGCCGGCGACCGGTTGCTGGCGCTGTTCGGCGCCCGTCTCAGGCGTGCCTTTGCCGGCGAGGCGACGATCTACCGGCTGGGCGGCGACGAGTTCGTGCTTGCGGCTGCGCACGCGCCGTCTCAAGCCGATGCCGAAATGCTCGCGACGCGGGTGGAGAAGCTGTTCGAAGCGCCGTTCGATCTCGGGGAGACGCGCATCGCGTCCGGCTGCAGCATCGGCATCGCCTTCATCGAGCGGTCGGACAAGTCGACATCCGACGTGTTGAAAAGGGCGGACCTAGCACTCTACGAGGCCAAGGCGATCAGCGGCAACAGCCATGCCTTCCACTCGGAAACCCTGAGCCATGCCGTGCGGCAGCGGGCGGAAGCCGAGCGCGATCTTACGCGCGGTTTCGAGGCGGACGAGTTCTTTCTCGCGTTCCTGCCGATCCTCGGCGTTGAAAGCGGCTCCATCGGCGGGTTCCAGGCGCTGCTGCGCTGGCGGCATCCCTATCTCGGCGTCATCGGCGCGGAAACGTTCGAGCCGCCGGAACAGAGCGCGATCACGCTGGCGCTTGGCGCCTGGGCGCTTCAAGCCGCCTGCAGGCAGGCGGCCGGCTGGAACGTCCCCAGGGGGCTGACGATCGCACCCTTCGTCTCGCAACTGCGCGACCGCGATTTCGTCCCCCAGGTGGAGCGGTGCCTTTCGGATGCCGGACTTTTGCCGGAGCGGTTGACGATCGAGGTCGCCGAGGGCGTCTCGACCGACGATCTTGTCATCGTCACCGACAACTTGCGGGGGCTACGTGCGCTCGGCGTTCGCGTCGCGCTTGGCGGCGGCTCCGCCTCGTCGCTGCCTCTGAATCAAATCTCCGACGTGCAGCCCGACCAGGTGACCGTCGATCTTGCCGCCGTTCGTGCCGCACATGGCAGCGAGCGCAGCGTGGCCCTGCTCGCCTGCCTGATCAAAACAGGACAGGTGCTGCGGCTTTCGATCGCCGTCAGCGGTGTCGAGAAAGAGAGTGAGGCGGATTGTGCGCGGGCCTGCGGTGCTGCCGAGATCCGCGGTCCCTGGGTTTCGCCTGTTATGGCCGACGTCTCGGTGCTCGTCGGCGACGGCGAGGCGGAAGAGTCGCGCCGCTCGGCCCGGGCTTAAGCGAGACCACGTCACGGGCAGAAAAGCGCTGCACTTTTTTCGACCGCCTGAACGTCTTTCTAATATGAAAAGTTGAGCCGGCCGGGGCTTTCCCTTGCGGCAAAATGCTGGTTCTCTTTGCGCATCAGGCCGGAGGATCGCATGAGACGTTTGTTGAAGATTTCGGGTGCTGTCCTGGCGCTGATCGTCGTCGGCCTGTTCGGCTGGCTTGCGCTGGCGCCGCCGGAACTGCTGAAGGTCGGCGACGGCTATGCCGCGAAAATCGTCTGCTCCAACGTCTTCATCGCCGGGCGCGATGCCCAGGCGGTGCTCGCCGACGACGTGCAGGCCCCCGGCCATCCCTTGCTCAAGCTCGTGCGCGTCGGCGTCGACAAAGAGAAGCAACTGGTGACGGCGCGCATCCTCGGTTTTGCCGCACCCGGTTATGCGGCCTACCGTCCGGGTGCCGGCTGCGCCAGCCTGCCCGACGGCAATGCCGCGGCCCTGGCACCGATCGAAACGAAAACCGCCGCGGCAGCGCCGGTGCCGGGTGCGGCATGGCCCGAAGGCGAGGGGGCCGCGATCGAGCCGGCCCTGCAGAAACTCATCGAGGACGCCGATCTCGCCGGGCCCGGCATGCGGGCGATCGCCGTGATCCGCGACGGGCAGCTGGTGGCGGAAACCTATGGCAAGGGTTTTAACCGTTCGACGCCGCTGCTCGGCTGGTCGATGACCAAGTCGGTGACCGCGGCGCTGATTGGCCTTCGGATCACTGACGGGCGCATGGACGCGTCGCAACGAAACCTGCTGCCGGAATGGGCCGGGGACGAGCGGTCGGCCATCACGCTTGCGGACCTGATGGGGATGCAGAGCGGGCTTTCCTTCAACGAGAATTATGGCGCCGTCACCGACGTGACGCGCATGCTCTATCTGGAAAAGGACATGGCGGGTTTTGCCGCCACGCGGACGCTGGGTGCAAAGCCCGGCGCGAACTTCAGCTATTCGAGCGGCACCAGCACGCTGCTGTCGCGGATCTGGATGCGGACCTTCGACGACCCGGCGGCAGCGCTTGCCTTTCCCTATGACGCGCTGTTTGCGCCGCTCGGCATGACGAGCGCCGTTCTGGAGACGGACGAGGCCGGAACCTTCGTCGGTTCCTCCTACATGTATGCGACGACGCAGGACTGGGCGCGGTTTGCGCAGTTCCTGCTGCAGGATGGCGTCTGGAAGGGGAGGGCGATGCTGCCGAAGGACTATGTCGCCGTCATGCGCACGCCGACCAAGGCATCGGGCGGGAAATACGGCCAGGGTCAGGTTTGGCTCGAGGAAAACGGCGCGCGGGCAGGAACGGGCAGTTTCCCGGCGGACGCCTTCTGGATGCTCGGCCATGACGGCCAGGCGATCATGCTCGTGCCTTCGCTGAAGCTGGCGGTCGTGCGGCTGGGCCTTACGCCCTCACGCCTTGGCTACGACGTGCAGAAGCTCAACGCCAAAATAATTGAGGCGCTCGATTGAGCGCCTCATAAGGGAATTCCTGAACCGTCGAGAAGCAGCTTCGCTTCGGGCAAGCCGGATGACCGACTTACTTCATGCCGAGCTCTTCGAGCAGGCCCTTGCGCTTGGCGTGGTAGTAATAGCCGCTGGCATAGAGCTTGACTGCGCCGTCATGCTGGTTGTCGGCCACCATCCAGGCGCCATGCAGATACTTGGTCGCGTATTTGAGGTTGGTTTCGGCGTCGAACAGACCTTCGGCCGGACCGTCGTAGCCGAGGCCCTTGGCGGTGTTGTAGCGGATCTGCATCAGGCCGTAATTGCCCTTGCTGTAGGCGCGCGGATTGTAGTTGCTCTCGCGCTTGACGACGCGGTGCACCAGTTCCACCGGAATGCCGTTGAGATCGGCATAGTACTTGATCATCTTGTCGAGTTCGGGACGCGAGCTCGTCGGCGTCTTGGTGAACTTCATCGAATCCGGAATGACGTTGGCGACTGCGGCCACCGTCGAGCCGATCACGCCGGTCTTCGGGCGCTCGGTCGGAACGATCATGCGGTTGGCGACCAGCGTTTCGAGGCCGACCGGTTCGCCGGTGTCGAAGTCCGATTCCATTGCGGCCGCAACTGCGAGCGTCGAGACCGGCAGGTCCTGGACGCGCGTGGTCTTGGTTGCCGCCGGCGAAAGGGCGGCGGATGCAACTTGCGTTGCGTCGGCGGGCGAGGGGGCTTCAGCGGCGGCAATCGCCGCGCTGGCGCCGTTCTGGGTCGTCGGGGCAATCATGGCAAGCGCCATGGTGTCGCCCGGCTTGGACGCGGGAACCGCGACCAGTGCAGGGGCAGCTTCGGCGCCCTGTGCCAGATCGGTCGCGACCGGGTAGGTGGCGGCGACGCCAGCGGTCTGGCCTGCCGTCTGCGCCGTCAGGGCCGCGCTCGTTGCGGTGGCGACGCCGTCGGGCGTCGGCAGCGCATAGGCCGTCATTTCGGTGCCGGGCTTGGCGAGGGGCGTGACCGTCTGCACGGCCGTGAGGTCTGCCAGCGACGTGTGCTCTACCGTTGAGCATCCCGAGACGATGGTCGCCGACAACAAAGCTGCCATGCCAAACGTCTGTTTGGAAAGGGAAATACGGTAATTCGCCATTCTGTCACTTTCGTGCTTCTGGGCCCCGTAGCCCCTGCAAATCAGCGGTTGCCAGCCGCCAAGCGTGAATCTCCATTAACCTATGAGGCTGGCGGCGGCAAGCGTGGGGGCGAATTTCAGGCCGTGGCCCGCTTCATCGTCGCCGTCAGAAGCCCGGCGCCGATCAGCATGGAGCCGCCGGCGCGGTTGACGATCCGGCGTACATTCGGCTTGGAAATCGTGCTGCGGGCAGCGGTCGCAAGGGCTGCATAGAGGCTGGCGTTGAGGATCGCGAGCGTCAGGAACGTCAGCTCGAAAATCGCCATCTGGGTAAAGAGCGGCTGGCCGAGATCGAGGAACTGCGGCAGGAAGGCGACGAAGAAGACGATGCTCTTCGGGTTCAGTGCGGTCACGGCATAGGTATGAAAGAAGATGCGCAGCGGGCGTTCCGTCGACGTGGTTTCGAGGTTGGCGTCGCCGCCGGCGGCCACCGGCGCGCGCCAGAGCTTGATACCGAGCCAGATGAGATAGGCAGCGCCCACCCATTTCAACACGGTGAAGATGGCGGCGGAGGTGGCAAGCAGGGCGCCGAGGCCGAGCATGGAGGCGGTCATGGCGGTGAAATCGCCGAGCGCCACGCCGGCGACCGTCGCGCCCGCGGTTCTGCGGCCATGGCCGAGCGCATAGGAAATGACGAGGAGAATGGTGGGGCCGGGGATAGCGAGCAATACGGCCGAGGCCGCGGCAAAGGCAAACCAGTGTTCGAACGACATGAAAAAAGCTCCGCGTTTGAGGGCGTCTCGGCAATCAATTTGCCGAGCCAGCCACGGAAACGCGGAGCCGTCAACGTCTAATCAGGCGTTGTCGGCGGATGTCCTATGCACCCGCCGGCAAGTGTCGTTCAGTGCTTCTGGGCTTTCCACTTCTGGCCGATGACGTCCATCACCTCGCCGAACCACTTGGTCGAGGTGTCGAACTGCTTGCCGCCCTTGATGCGCGGGAACTCGATGGTGCGCAGCTTGCCACCCTGGTCCTCGTCGTGACCGGTGACGCCCGAGACCTTGTTGAGCGCGCTTTCGACGGCGAGATCGACCATGCTCTGGATCAGGCGCAGGTCGTCGCCGTTGGCCGGAGCCGAGCGGGCGTAGTAGCCGGACTTCTGCACCATGGAGCGCTCGGCGCCGAGAAGGGCCGCGAACTGCTTGGAGAACCAGTTGCCGACATTGATGGTGTCGATCTTCACGTGGCCGAAGGCGTCGCGCTTGACGGTCTCGCCGGCGGCTTCCCGTTCGGCGACGATGGCGTCGAGGCAGGCGCCTTCACTGACGAACAGCGTGACGAAGCCCGAGCGGTCCATGACCTGGCGCAGGCGGTCTGCTTCGGCCTGCAGGTCGAATTTCATCTCCGGCAGGTAAAGGCCGTCGATGTTCTTCATCTGCCGGTTCATCATGAAACCGTCGACAAATTCCTTGTCGTCGGTCATCTGGATGTAGGAGCGGGCGGTGGCCGCCGTCAGCCAGCCGCAGTGGCGGCCCATGACTTCATGGACGACGAGCGTGCGCGGCGCGGCGCTCTGTTCGTTGCTGACATTGTCGAAGAAGCGGGCGCCGTATTCGGCAGCCGTCCAGGCGCCGAGCGTCTGGCGGATCGGAACGACGTCGTTGTCGACGGTCTTCGGCAGGCCAACCACGGTCAGGTCGTAGCCGTTGGCGCCGAGATAGGCGGCAAGATCGGCAGCGGTCGTGTTGGTATCGTCGCCGCCGATGGTGTGCAGGATCGAGATGCCGTCCTTGGCAAGGCGCTCGGCCGCGACACGCAGCGGGTTTTCGCCTTCCTTGACCAGGCCGCGCTTGACGCAGTCGGCGGCGTTGGTGAGCTTGACGCGGCTGTTGCCGATCGGCGAGCCGCCATGGCGGTGCAGGATATGGGCCTTCTCGCGCATGTCGCGGGTGATTTCGATCTGGTCACCAAGGAGCACGCCCTGGTAACCCGAGCGGTAGGCGACCAGTTCGTATTCGGGCGCTATGTCCGTATAGCGCTCGATCAGTCCTCCAACGGCCGATGACAGACAGGGTGCGAGCCCGCCGGCCGTCAGCATTGCGACTTTTTTCTTGGCCATGTTTCCTCCTCGGGACTTTGGCATGCGATGGGTGCGGCCTCCATAGCGCAAATCGGATGGAATTTAAATGACGGCCCTGTGGATGTTGTGTCGAGGCGGGGAGGGAACGGCCGCGTTCTGCCGTCGGAGACGAAGGGCAGGCCCGGCGCCGCGCCGATTGTCGCAGGCGCCGACCGGCGATCAGAAGGCGCGGCCTTCGCAGGCGGTGCATTCGGCGCGTTTTGCGGCATA
Source organism: Ensifer sp. LBL (assembly GCF_050435225.1). Lineage (NCBI taxonomy): Bacteria > Pseudomonadati > Pseudomonadota > Alphaproteobacteria > Hyphomicrobiales > Rhizobiaceae > Ensifer > Ensifer sp. LBL. The sequence continues at coordinate 526,367 of NZ_JBNDJY010000004.1, forward strand.
AATTTGCCGCTTCGGATCGCTAGGGTGTTCCCAAGGGAACAGCTTTCCGTCTACCAGCTGTCGCAAGTTCCAATCGATGGATTGACAATAGTGAGGTGCCATCACAAATTCGTCATCCTCGTGGTTCGGACCATCCCACCGCTTGCAATTTGCCACCACACAAGTCCATGCTATACGCTGGAGAGACAGGGATTCTCGCATGTCATTCTGGGACAGCCTCCTCAAGATCGTTACCGCCACCGGCAATGCGCTTGCCGGTGTGGTCGAGGCCGTGCGTACCCTGTTTGAGGGCGATCCGGAGACACGGCGCAAGGTCGCCTTCTCCGTCGCGATGATCGCGCTTTCGGCCAAGATGGCCAAGGCCGACGGCATCGTCAGCGAAGCCGAGGTCGCTGCCTTCCGCGACATCTTCCAGTTCCCGCCCGACCAGGCGCAGAACGTCGCGCGTCTCTATAACCTGGCGCGCCAGGACGTCGCCGGCTACGAGGCCTATGCCGAGAAGATGGCGTCGCTGTGTTCGTCCTGCGAAGAAAACTGCCCGATCCTCGAAGATATCGTCGACGGCCTGTTCCACATTGCCAAGTCCGACGGTGCGGTTCACGAGCGCGAATTGGCGTTTTTGTTGCGGGTCGGCGAGATCTTCGGCATGGACGAGGCGCATTTCGGTCGCATCATGGCCCGTCACGTGCACGGCGACGGTCGCGACCCCTATCAGGTGCTCGGCGTTTCGCGTAAGGATGATTTCGCCGACATCCGCAAGCGCTACCGTGTGCTGGTTTCCGAGAACCACCCGGACATGCTGGTTGCGCGCGGCGTACCGCAAGAATTCCACGCGATCGCCAATGATCGCATGGCGGCCCTCAATGCCGCCTATGAGGCGATCGAGAAAGAACGCCGAGCTGCATGACGTCTAAATACTGCGACTATCCGGGGGCTCGCTTCATGCCGTCGCCGAATTTCGGCGAGCGCGCTGACAAGCGGGCACCGGATATGATCGTGCTGCACTACACCGGCATGGCGACGGGCGCTTCGGCGCTCGAATGGCTGTGTCGTGAAGAGAGCCAGGTTTCCAGCCACTATTTCGTTCACGAGGACGGGCGTGTTGACCAGCTCGTGCCCGAGACGCTGCGTGCCTGGCACGCGGGCAAGAGCTACTGGAAGGGCGAAACCGACATCAACTCCTCTTCGATCGGCATCGAGATCGCCAATCCCGGCCACCCCGGCGGACTGCCGGATTTTCCGGAGAAACAGATCGAAGCGGTCGTCGAATTGTGTCGGGACTGTGGCCAGCGGTGGTCGATTGCCCCGGAAAGGGTGCTGGCGCACAGCGATATCGCCCCCATTCGCAAGGTCGATCCGGGAGAAAAATTTCCCTGGCACGTTCTTCACCGCGAAGGCGTCGGGCACTGGGTTGAGCCGGCGCCGATCGGCGGCGGGCGCTTCTTTCAGCGCGGCGACCGCGGCCAGCCGGTGGAGGCCATCCAGTCGATGCTGTCGCTCTATGGCTACGGCATTGAAGTGACTGGCGATTTCTGCGAAAAAACCGAGGGCGCCGTTGCCGCGTTCCAAAGGCATTTCCGGCAACAGAGGGTGGACGGCATCGCCGACATCTCAACCCTCGATACGCTCCATCGCCTGCTTTCCGGGCTGCCGCAATTCATCGCCTGACGCGGAAGAATTTTTCGTCCTGAAGTCAGTTTTGCGGATGTTCGTGGCATGTTTTTTTAGCTTTGCCACATGTTTACCATGATGCGCCGTTCATTTCCCGCTCATTGAAACTGCAGGAGCTTCAGGGCGCAACGCTCACTTCCTGTGAATGAAACGATCGGGACGTGAGGCTCGAAGCGGGGTGCGCTTCGGTCCAATCCCCAGACCGGAGAATTCAAACTACATGAGAATATCGTCTGTTGCTGCGGTGGCGGCATGCCTTGGCATGTCCTTCGCCGGGATGGGTACGTCGTATGCGGGGAATGTCGACAAGACCATCAAGACCTCTTCCATCCCGTCCGTCACCCGGACCACAGGCTTCCCGAAACCGGACCTTCCCAAGAACGTTCAGTATTCAGCCCTCATCAAGAGCTATGCGAAGCAGTACGGCGTACCCGTCGATCTGGCGCATGCGGTCGTCAAGGTCGAAAGCAATTTCAATCCCAAGGCACGCGGCAGCGCCGGCGAAATCGGCCTGATGCAGATCAAGCCCGCCACGGCGCGCATGATGGGCTATTCCGGTTCCTCCAAGGGTCTCTACGATCCGGAAACCAACATCAAGTTCGGCATGAAGTATCTCGCCATGGCGCACGAGCTGTCGGGCGGCACCACCTGTGGCACGATCCTGAAGTACAATGCCGGCCATGGCGCCAAGCGCATGAACCCGGTTTCCAAGCGCTATTGCGGCAAGGTCCAGGACATCATCGACTAGAACACCGCGCGTTCCACTGGGCGCACGAAGAACGCACAGGCGTTCTCAGACCAGAGCATCTTTTCGCCTCGGTGGTTCCACTTGAGAGCGGGCGCCCCGGTCGATCGACAGACAAGCGTGGGTGATGCATTTGCCCGCGCGACGAGAGAGCATCATCCGCCGGCCACGCGGCCATGGCGGATGCTCCAGCCGGACAGGTCTCGCGTTCCGGCGCACCAATTAAATCCTTGAGTGGTGGTGTCCTGTCGGCGCCGATATGCTACCTCCTTCCCGTGTCAGCGGAGCGGGGATGGGCATGTCGGAAAGCTTTGATTTCATTGTCGTCGGCAAGGGCATGATGGGCGCGGCTGCTGCCCGGCACCTGGCGCTGTCGGGGGCGAACGTTGCGCTCGTCGGCCCGGACGAACCGAGCGACTGGGCCAGCCATTCCGGCGTCTTTTCCAGCCATTACGACAATGCCCGCATCACCCGCACCATCGACGACGATCCCGTCTGGGCGCGCCTTGCCCGGCGCTCGATCGAGCGCTACGACGAGATCGAGCGCGAGAGCGGCATCCGGTTCTATCATGAGGTCGGCTGCCTGATGGCCGGGCCGGCGCCGGGATCGAGCTACGACTATATCGAGCAGGTGGAGAGGGCACGGGATGCGCTCGGCGTCGAGGCTCCGCTCTACGACCGCGAGACGCTGTCGCAGCGTTTTCCCTGGTTCCGTTTTCCAGAGGGGGCGGCCGGCGTTTACGAGCGCCTTGGCGCCGGTTACGTCAATCCGCGTGCGCTCGTTGCCGCACAGGTCGTCTGCGCCGAGAGGGCCGGCGCGCGGATCGTGCGCGACGAGGTTCGCTCCATCGCAGAAACCGCCGGGCGGGTGATCGTTACCACGCTCAAGGGCGATCGGCTGACGGCGCCGCGGGTCATCGTCGCGGCCGGTGGCTTCTCGCTTTCCAACACGCTGCTGCCGCGGCCGATCGACCTGACGGTGAAGGCCCGCACGGTGCTGTTCGCCGAGGTGGCGGCGAGCGAGCTGCCTGACTTCGAGGGCATGCCTTCGCTGATCGGTGCGGCGCCAGAGCAGGAGAAGAGCTACTACCTGTTGCCGCCGGTCGGCTATGCCGACGGCAAGACCTACATCAAAATCGGCGGCGATCCGAGCGATAGAACGCTTGATGATGAGCCGGCGATACGGCACTGGTTCCGCGGGCCTGGCGGTGCCGCCGCAGCCGAGCATCTGCGTCGGCTGCTGGCCGAGGTGATGCCCGCTTTCAAGCCGGCCTCCACTCATTTTTCGCCCTGCGTCACCTCGTTCACCCGGCATGGCCTGCCCTATATCGGTTTTGCCGAGAGCGACCGAATCGCTGTCGTCACCGGCGGTAACGGCCAGGCGGCAAAAAGCTCCGATGAAATCGGCAGGCTCGGCGCTGTCCTCGTGCAAAACGGCCGGATCGATGAGCCCGAATATGACGCCGATTTCGCGGTGGCGTTCCGTTAGGCGAAGGCGGCATCCGCCAGGCTCCAGCCGATCTGCCTGTTGGTGGCTTTCGAAACCCTGCCGTTTTTTCTGGCGCCGGGCGGGGGCTTGCGTTAAGGAGCGCCTGCCAGTTGGCCGGGCAGCCGCTCTCCGCAAGTGCCGAAAGGCCGCGGGGGGAGGAAAGTCCGGGCTCCACGGAAGCACGGTGCCGGATAACGTCCGGCGAGGGTGACCTCAGGGAAAGTGCCACAGAAAGCAAACCGCTCCGCTTGCGGAGTAAGGGTGAAAGGGTGGGGTAAGAGCCCACCGCGGACATGGCGACATGGACGGCACGGCAAACCCCACCGGGAGCAAGACCGAATAGGGATGACGCGGACGCGCAAGCGCCCAGCCTGTTTCCGGGCCAGTCATCCGGGTGGGTTGCAAGAGGCTGCGTGCAAACGTAGTCCCAGATGAATGGCTGCCACGTTCCGTTGCCTTCGGTGGCGGGGCCATACAGAACCCGGCTTACAGGCCAACTGGCGATTTTCTCTCTCTCTCTCTCTCTCTCTCTCTCTCTCTCTCTCTCTCTCCTCTCAATGCGGGCCGAACGGTTCAGAGCGCGCGGATCGCGCCTTGCAAATCGGGCTGATCCGCATGCCATTTTTGCGGCCGGCAGCGGTGCAGGTTTAGGCGGTTTTGTCGTTGCCGCCGTGCATTCTTCTCTTGCGATGACGCGCAAGCGCCTCTGCGCAACGGTGTGTCTGCGCTTTTTCTCACATTCTGATTTTTCAACGATTTGAAGCCGTTCGACCGTCGCATTCCCGCACGGTGGGGGTCTCTTCGTAACCCTTCGTTAAACTTAACAACCTATCAATATTTGATCAGCCCGGCGGCTGTTTACGATCCATTCCCATTGACGCCCATATGGTCCCATGATATCCCATAATGGCACTGCGCAGGGGCTGCTTCGCGGCCCAAAATCGCAAGAATCCAATGCCTTCCGGCTTCGGAGGGTGGTCGGACATTCCACTGTTCGGCGGGGCTGTTTTGCGTGCGGAGTGACGTGTTCTCGCGGGTCGATGATCGTGGCCCGTCAGTCTTGGGCGGCCGTTTCGCGTTATGAACCGCTTCTTGTCACATGCCACCAATCGGATCGATGCGAAGGGGCGGGTCTCCGTTCCCTCGGTGTTTCGCTCCGTGCTGTCGGATGGGGGCGTTCGGGAGCTATACTGTTTTCAGGATTTCGTCTTTCCGGCGGTCAGCGTCGGTGGGCCGGAGCTCCTGGATCGGTTCGAGAAGCAGATGGCGGCCGAGGATCCTTTTTCCCCGGAGGCCAACGAGATGTCGCTGCTGGTTCACGGCGGCGGGGTCTTTGTGAAGCTCGATCCGGAAGGTCGGTTGATGATGACGGATTTTATCCGCGACTTCACCGGCATCTCGACCGACGTGATGTTCGTCGGGCGGGGCGATTATTTTCAGCTCTGGGAGCCGCAGGCCTTTCAAAAGGCGCAGGCGGCGGCCCGGGAAGGGCGCAAGTCACGGGGGTTGCGTCCAGAATAGAATGGAGAGAGGGAATGGTGACGGATCAAGGCGGAGGTATTTCTGAAGCCGAAGGCGGATCGGTTCGTCACATTCCCGTTCTCTTGCCGGAAGTTCTGGCGGCCCTTGAGCCGGCGCCCGGCAAGGTGATCCTCGATGGCACCTTCGGTGCCGGTGGTTACAGCTCCGCAATCCTGAAAGCCGGTGCCGACGTGATCGCGCTCGACCGCGACCCGACGGCGATTGCCGCCGGCCAGGCGCAGGTCGCCGAGTGGGGCGGTCGGCTGAAGCTTATTCATGCGCAATTCTCCGACCTTGCCGCCCAGGCGCCCGAGGGCGGGCTTGATGGCGTTGTGCTCGATATCGGCGTTTCCTCCATGCAGATCGACGAGGCTGAGCGCGGCTTCTCCTTCCAGAAGAAGGGGCCGCTCGACATGCGCATGTCAGCTTCGGGGGTTTCGGCGGCCGATGTCGTCAACCGCGCCAAGGTCTCCGACCTCATCCGCATCTTCGGTTTTCTCGGTGAAGAAAAGCAGGCGGGCCGCATCGCCCGCGCCATCGAGAAGCGCCGGGCCGAACAGCCCTTCGAAACGACCCGCGACCTTGCCGGCCTGATCGAGGTGGTGACGCCGCGCAAGGCCAAGGACAAGATTCATCCGGCGACCCGCGTCTTCCAGGCGCTGCGCATCTTCGTCAACGACGAGCTCGGCGAACTGGCCGAGGCGCTGTTTGCGGCCGAGAAGGCGCTGAAACCGGGCGGCCGCCTCGTTGTCGTTACCTTCCATTCGCTCGAAGACCGCATCGTCAAGGCCTTCTTCCAGGACCGCTCCGGCAAGGCCAGCGGTTCGCGCCACCTGCCGATGGTTTCGGCGCGGGCGGCAACCTTCACGCCAGTTGGCAAGCCTATGGTGTCGGCCAGCGAGGAAGAAGCGTCCCTCAATCCGCGTGCGCGCTCCGCCAAGCTGCGCGCCGGTATCCGCACTGAGGCTCAGTCGCCGGGAAACGATCTGTCCATTTTCAATCTGCCGGAACTGGCAAGCCTTGCACGGCTGGGGGGCTGACAAGACATGCTTCGAACGTTCGATATCGTTCTGATCGTCGTCATGACGGCCGCGGCCACGGTGACCTACACGATCAAGCATCGCGCCGAAAACAAGCTTGAGGAAGTCCGCAGGCTCGACGTGGCGATCAAGCTCGAGGAAGACACGATCGACCTGCTTCGGGCCGACTGGGCGCTTCTGACCCAGCCGAACCGGCTTGAGCGCCTCGTCGGCGCCTTCGGAGCCGACCTGCAGCTCGTGCCGACCCCCTCGACGCAGCTCGCCCAGCCGCAGGAACTGCCGATGCTGAAGGCCGATCTGCCCGTGCCCGAGGACAAGTCAGCCAAGGATGGCATCGCTGCCATCATCGAAAAGACCGATAAGATCGCAACTGGCTCGGTGGCGCGCTGATGTCGTTTCTCTCCCGCATCATGGTGTTGAAAAGCAAGGCGCACTTCTCGGCGGGCGGCAACAACCGACCGGCCGAAAGCGGCGTCAACGTCACCTTCCAGGGGACACGCAAGAAGACCACGAACCAGGCGAAGAACCGCGTCGCCATCGTGATCTGCAGCTTCGGTATCGTCTATGCCGTCATCGGCGGCCGCCTGGTGCAATACGGCATGGCGGCGCCCGAGACCGTTTCCAGCATCGGCCGGGCCGACAACCTGATGGCGTCGCGCCCCGACATTCTCGACCGCAACGGCGAGATCCTCGCGACCGACATCCGCACCGTCTCGCTCTATGCCGAGCCGCACAAGATCGTCGACGCCGACGAGGCGGTCGAGCGGCTGGCGACGGTGCTGCCCGACATCAATAGCCGCGAAATCTACAACAAGCTGAAGTCGAAATCGCGCTTTCAATGGCTGCGTCGCCAGCTGACCCCGAAGCAGCAGTCGGAGATCCTGGCGCTCGGCATTCCCGGCGTCGGCTTCCGTCCCGAAAAGCGCCGCTTCTATCCCGGCGGCCACACCGCCGCGCATATCCTCGGCCACGTCAACATCGACAACCGCGGCGTTGCCGGCATGGAGCGCTACATCGACAGCCAGGGGCTGGCCGACCTTGCCGCGATCGGCATGACCAGCGACGCCAAGCTCGAGCCGGTGAAGCTCTCGATCGACGTGCGCGTGCAGAACATCGTGCGGGACGTCATCGATGCCGGCATGAAGAACTACCAGGCGCTCGCTGCCGGCGCCGTCGTGCTCGACGTGCACACCGGCGAAGTGCTGGCCATGGCGTCGGTACCCGACTACGACCCGAACAAGCCGGCCGAAGGGGCGGAAGAGGGCTGGATGAACCGCATGTCGAACGGCACGTTCGAGATGGGCTCCACCTTCAAGACCTTCACCATCGCCATGGGGCTCGATTCCGGCAAGGTGACGCTGAACGACAGTTTCGACGCCTCGGCGCCGATCCGCATCGGCGGCTTCACCATCAAGGACTTCCACGGCAAGCGCCGCGTTCTGACCGTTCCGGAAATCTTCCAGTACTCGTCGAACATCGGCACCGCGAAGATCGCCGACCTCGTCGGCATCCCCGGCCACAAGGAATTCCTGACGCGCCTCGGCCTGCTTTCGAAACTGCCGACCGAACTGCCGGAAGTGAAATCCCCGACGCAGCCGCGCGAATGGAAGAAGATCAACTCGGTCACCATCTCCTTCGGTCACGGCGTCTCGACGACGCCTCTGCAGACGGCGGTCGCGGGTGCCGCACTCGTCAACGGCGGCAAGCTCATCGAGCCGACCTTCCTGCCGCGCACCGAAGAGCAGGCCGACGCGGTCGCCACGCCGGTGGTCAAGAAGAGCACCAGCGACGACATGCGTTTCCTGCTGCGCTGGAACGGCATTGCCGGCTCCGGCAAGCGCGCGCTGGTTCCGGGCTTCAACGTCGGCGGCAAGACCGGTACGGCCGACAAGGTGGTCAACGGCCGCTATGCCAGCGACCAGAACTTCAACGCCTTCCTCGCGGCCTTCCCGATCGACAACCCGAAATACATCGTGCTGACCTTCATCGACGCGCCGAAGACCGGCGAAGGTGGCGGGCGCACCGCAGGCTCGAACGCGGCTCCCATGGTTCGTGACATCATCAGCCGCTCTGCGCCGCTGCTTGGGGTCGAACCAAAGTTTGGAGAAGACGGTTCTGCCTTGCTTGTGTCTTATTAGACATGAAATGAGAAAGCGGACGATTCGCGATTCTTGCGGATCGAAATCGATGCGAGACGTGCGTTCATGAAGATCAAAGACCTGGCGGGATCGAACTTCCCGGAACTTTCGGCGCAATTGAGCGGCGCTGCCGCCGATATCGACGTTGCCGGACTGACGGCCGATAGCCGGCAGGTTCAGCCAGGGGATCTCTTCGTCGCCGTTTCCGGCAGCAAGGCCAATGGCAGCACCTATGTCGCCGACGCCCTGAAGCGCGGCGCGGTCGCCGTCGTCACCGAAACGGGCTCTGACGTCGACGCCTCGGCGGCGCCGGTGCTCAAGCTTTCCGAACCCCGCGCCTTTCTCGCCCGCGCTGCCGCTGCCTTCTATGGCCGCCAGCCCGATACCATGGTCGCCGTCACCGGGACCGCCGGCAAGACCTCGGTCGCCTCGTTTACCCGCCAGATCTGGGCCCATTCTGGTCTTGCAGCCGCGATGATCGGCACGACCGGCGTCATCGCGCCGGGGCGTAACGATTACGGTTCGCTGACGACGCCCGATCCGGTGTCGCTGCACAAGCTGCTCGCCGAACTTGCCGATGCAGGCGTCACCCATGCGGCGATGGAGGCCTCCAGCCACGGTCTCGACCAGAGCCGGCTCGACGGCGTGCGCCTTGCGGCTGCCGCCTTCACCAATCTTGGCCGCGACCACATGGACTACCACCCGACGGTGGAGCACTACATGGCCTCCAAGATGCGGCTGTTCGAGGCGCTGTTGCCGAAGGGCGCGCCGGCGGTGATCTTTGCCGACGACCAATGGTCGGACCAGGCGATTGCGGCCGCCCGCAAGGCCAAGCTCGACGTGCGCACCGTTGGCCGCAAGGGCGATTATATCTCGCTGAAGCGGGTCGAACATTTCCGCCACAAGCAGTCGGCCGAAGTGCATGTCGGCGACGACATCTTCGAAATCCACATTCCGCTGGCCGGCGACTTCCAGGTCGCCAATGCGCTCGTTGCGGCAGGCCTTGCGATGTCCACCGGCATCAGCGCCAAGGCGGCCTTCTCCGCGCTTGAAAAGCTGCAGGGTGCCTCCGGTCGTCTCGAACTGGTCGGCCAGACCCGGGACGGCGCGCTCGCCTATGTCGACTACGCCCACAAGCCGGATGCGCTCGAAAACGTGCTCGCCTCGGTGCGCCCGTTCACGACCGGCCGCGTCGTCGTGGTCTTCGGCTGCGGCGGTGACCGTGACAAGGGCAAGCGCCCGATCATGGGCGAAATCGCCACCCGGCTTGCTGACGTGACGATCGTCACCGACGACAATCCGCGCTCTGAAGTGCCGGATGTGATCCGCGCCGAAATCATGGCTGCGGCCAAGGGCGCGATCGAAATCGGCGACCGCGCCACGGCGATCCGCACGGCGGTCGGCATGCTGAAGACCGGCGACACGCTGATCGTCGCCGGCAAGGGGCACGAGGAGGGGCAGACGATCGGCTCCGTCACGCTGCCCTTCTCGGATCATGCGGAGGTCCGCAAGGCATTGGGAGGCTTGTGATTTGAACTGGCTCTGGACAAGCAGCGATCTCCTGGCCGCCATGAACGGCCGGCCGGTCGGCAATCTGCCTGAAGGCATCTCGGGGATCTCCATCGACAGCCGCTCGATCGGCAAGGGCGAAGCTTTCTTCGCGATCAAGGGCGATCGCGTGGATGGCCACGACTATGCGGGCATTGCGCTTGCCAATGGCGCCGCGGTGCTGGTCGTCAGCGAAGGCAAGCTGCCGGCGCTCGGACGGCTGAATGCGCCGATGATCGTCGTCGACGACGTGCTCGAGGCGATGATCCGGCTTGGATGCGCCGCGCGCGACCGTAGCGCCGCCAAGATCATCGCCGTCACCGGTTCGGTCGGCAAGACGACCACCAAGGAGATGCTGCGCCACGTGCTGCAGCCGCAGGGCCGCGTGCATGCGTCGGTCGCCTCCTTCAACAATCACTGGGGCGTGCCGCTGACGCTTGCACGCATGCCCGAGGCCACCGATTTCGGCGTCTTCGAAATCGGCATGAACCATCCGGGCGAGATCAGGCCGCTGACCGCCATGGTGCGCCCGCACGTGGCCATCGTCACCAGCATCGCCGCCGCCCATCTCGGCAATTTCGAGAGCCTCGACCAGATCGCTGAAGCAAAGGCCGAGATCTTCGAAGGCGTCGTCAATGGCGGCCACGCGCTGATCATTCACGACAGCCCGCAATACAAGCTGCTCGAAGACGCTGCGGCTGCAGCCGGCGTCAGCCATATCCATTCCTTCGGCGCGAACCCTAAGGCCGAATTCCGGCTCGTCGAATTCAGCGGCGGTGCGGAAGGTTCGATCCTCTGGGCCGGCATCGGTGGTCGCACGCTCGAAGTCGCGATCGGTGCCCCCGGGCGTCACATTGCCGAAAACGCGGTTGCGGTTCTGGCAGCGGTCAAGCTTGCCGGCGGTGATCTCGACTATGCGGCTTCGGCGCTTGCAACCATGCAGGCCGAAACGGGCAGGGGCCGGCGCCATACGCTTGTCATCGGCAGCGGTACGCTGAAGCTGATCGACGAGAGCTACAACGCCAATCCGAGCTCGATGCGGGCGGCGATTTCGCTGCTGCGCGACAGCGAGCCGCCGGTCGGCGGCCGTCGCGTTGCCGTGCTCGGCGACATGCTGGAAATGGGCGAACACGCGGCCGAGGTGCATGCGGCACTTGCCCGTCCGCTCATCGAAGCCGGCATCACCGACGTCTGGCTCGCCGGGCCGCTGATGGCGCACCTGCGCGACGCGCTGCCGCCCGAAGTTTCGGTTGTTTACCGCGAGAGCGTCGAGGACCTCAAAGCCTACGCGCTGGCCGCTGTCGCACCGGGCGACGTCGTCATGGTCAAGTCATCCAAGGGGACCGGCTGCGCCAAGATCGTGCAGGCGTTGATCGACACCTATCCGGCGGCGCAAGCCGAGGAATACGCGGCCGAGGGATCCGAAGCCGAGGGATAGCGGGCAATAAAAGAGCCGGCGGCACCGCCATGATGGCGCGGTGGATACAGTTTGAGGTTAGGCCGCGCGCCCTAACACTTTCTCATGCAAGCGCGTATCGTTTTTCAGATGATTCTGTTGGACGTGTTTCGAAATACTACGGCGCCGCGCTATTCCCGGGGCGGGAAAGCTTCGCTGTAACACTTTAAACTGCTGCATCATTGTGCAGGAAACCTTTGGGGAAAGGTCCCTTATGCTCATTTGGCTCGTGGAACTGGCGGACCACTTTCAGTTTTTCAATCTTTTTCGCTACATCACGTTCCGCACCGGTGCGGCGCTCTTCACGTCGGCCATGATCGTCTTCCTCTTCGGGCCCGCGATGATTGCCTCGCTGCGCATCCGCCAGGGCAAGGGCCAGCCGATCCGCGCCGACGGGCCGCAGACGCATTTCAAGAAGGCCGGCACGCCGACCATGGGCGGCCTGATGATCCTGGCCGGCATCGTCGTTTCGTCGCTGCTGTGGGCCGATCTGTCGAGCGTCTACGTGGTCTCGACCCTGCTCGTCACGCTCGGCTTCGGCGCCATTGGCTTCTACGATGATTACCTCAAGGTTACGAAGCAGTCGGACAAGGGCTTTTCCGGCAAGGCGCGCCTCGGCATCGAGTTCGTGATCGCGGCGATCGCCGTGTTCTTCATGATGCAGGCCTCGCTCTCGAGCGGCCCGTCCGGCTCCACCTTCGGTTCCTCCGTCACTTTCCCCTTCTTCAAGGACCTGATCGTCAACCTCGGCTATTTCTTCGTGCTGTTCGGCGGCTTCGTCATCGTCGGCGCCGGTAATGCCGTAAACCTGACCGATGGTCTCGACGGTCTCGCGATTGTGCCTGTGATGATCGCCGCTGCCGCCTTCGGCTTGATCGCGTACCTTGCCGGTAACGCCGTCTTCGCCAACTACCTGCAGATCCATTTCGTGCCCGGCACCGGCGAGCTTGCCGTCATTCTCGGCGCCGTCATCGGCGCCGGTCTCGGCTTCCTCTGGTTCAATGCGCCGCCGGCCGCCATCTTCATGGGCGACACCGGTTCGCTGGCGCTCGGCGGCCTGATCGGCACCGTTGCCGTCGCCGTCAAGCACGAGATCGTCATGATCATCATCGGCGGCCTTTTCGTCATGGAGACCCTGTCGGTCATCATCCAGGTCTTCTGGTTCAAGCGCACCGGCCGCCGCGTCTTCCTGATGGCGCCGATCCACCACCACTTCGAAAAGAAGGGCTGGACCGAAAGCCAGGTCGTGATCCGCTTCTGGATCATCGCCGTTATCCTGGCGATGGTCGGCCTCTCCACCCTCAAGCTGCGGTGAGCGGACGATGATCCCGGTCACCTCCTTCAAGGGCAGGAAAGTCGCTCTCTTCGGTCTCGGCGGTTCGGGGCTGGCCACGGCTGAGGCGCTCGTCGCCGGTGGCGCCGCGGTCACCGCCTGGGACGACAACCCGGACAGCGTCGCGAAGGCTTCCGCCGCAGGCGTGCCGACGGCGGACCTGCGCACGCTCGACTGGGCGGCCTTTGCCGCCTTCGTGCTGTCGCCCGGCGTGCCGCTGACGCATCCGAAGCCCCACTGGACGGTGGAGCTCGCTCATGCGGCCGGCGTCGAGATCATCGGCGACGTCGAGCTTTTCGTGCGCGAGCGCCGGGCGCATGCGCCCGATTGCGCGTTCATTGCGATTACCGGCACCAACGGCAAGTCGACGACGACGGCGCTGATCGCCCATATCCTCAAAGAAAGCGGCCGCGACACCCAGCTCGGCGGCAATATCGGCACGGCGGTGCTGACGCTTGACCCGCCGAAGGCCGGACGCTTCTACGTGGTCGAGTGCTCGTCCTACCAGATCGATCTGGCGCCGACGCTGAACCCGACCGCAGGCATTCTGCTCAATCTCACGCCGGATCATCTCGATCGCCACGGCACGATGCAGCATTACGCCGACATCAAGGAACGGCTGGTTGCCGGCAGCGGCACGGCGATCGTCGGCGTCGACGACAGTTTTTCGGCGCTGATCGCCGATCGCGTCGAGCGCGCTGGTACCAAGACCGTGCGCATTTCGCGCCGCCATGTGCTGGCAAGCGGCCTTTATGCCGAGGGCTCGCGCATCCTGACGGCCGAGGGGGGCACGTCCAGCCTGTTCGTCGATCTCGACGGTATCCAGACGCTGCGCGGCGGTCACAACGCCCAGAACGCGGCAGCGGCCATCGCTGCCTGCCTTGCGGTCGGCGTCAGCGCTACGGAAATCCACGCGGGCCTGAAGAGTTTCCCCGGTCTCAAGCACCGCATGCAGCCGGTCGGCCGCAAGGGCGCGGTGGTTTTCGTCAACGACAGCAAGGCGACCAACGCGGATGCGGCGGCGCCTGCGCTTTCGAGCTATGACCGTATCTACTGGATTGCCGGCGGCCTGCCGAAGGAAGGGGGCATCACGACGCTTTCACCTTTCTTCCCAAAGATCGCCAAGGCCTATCTGATCGGCGAGGCTGCACCCGCCTTCGCCGCGACGCTCGGCGACGCGGTGCCCTATGAGATCTCGGGCACGCTGGAGCAGGCAGTGGCGCATGCCGCGGCTGATGCCGGCAGGGACGAGACGGGCGGTTCGGCGGTGATGCTGTCACCGGCTTGCGCAAGCTTCGACCAGTATAAGAACTTCGAGGTACGCGGTGATGCCTTCGTCGGCCATGTGCGCGCGATCGAAGGCGTGACGATGCTGATTTGATCCCTCGACCGGCGCGCAGGCGTGCCGGTCGATGCGGAAGGTGGTGCGGGATTTCGGACGTGGGCGCGATGGGCGCCGGAGAAGGGGACTGACAAGATGGTAAGCCGAGCCGAACGTGGCCCCGTGGCCGACTGGTTCTGGACGATCGACAGGTTCTTTCTGGCGACCTTCATCCTGTTGATGGGCGTCGGCTTCATGCTGTCGTTTGCGGCGAGCCCGGCGGTTGCCGAGCGCATCGGCCTCGACAGCTTCCACTTCGTCCGGCGTCACGCGCTCTTCCTCCTGCCGTCGCTGGTGGTGATGGTCGGCATTTCCTTCCTCTCGCCACGCCAGGTCCGGCGGGCGGCGATCCTGCTTCTTGCCGGTTCGCTCGGCATGATGGTGCTGGTGCTCTTCATCGGCGAAGAGGTGAAGGGCTCGATGCGCTGGATCTCGCTCGGCGGGATTTCGATCCAGCCGTCCGAGTTCATGAAGCCGGCCTTCGTCGTCGTCTGCGCCTGGTTGTTCTCGGAGCATGCGCGCCAGCCGGAAATCCCCGGCAATCTCTTCGCCATCCTGCTCTTCGGCATCGTGGCCGCCCTGCTTGTCGCCCAGCCTGACCTTGGCCAGACGATCCTGACGACCGCCGTCTGGGGCGGCATGTTCTTCATGGCCGGCATGCCCTGGCTCTGGATCATCCTGCTTGGAGGTGCGGCACTCGGCGGCTTCTTCGTCGCCTATACGATGCTGCCGCACGTGGCGGCCCGTATCGACAAGTTCCTGACCGGGGAAGGCGACACCTTCCAGATGGACACGGCGCGCGAGGCGATCATCCGCGGCGACTGGTTCGGCCGTGGCCCGGGTGAAGGCATCGTCAAGCGCATCATTCCGGACAGCCACACCGACTTCGTCTTCTCCGTTGCGGCCGAAGAATTCGGCATCGTCTTCTGCATGGTCATCGTCATGATCTTCGCCTTCCTGGTGATGCGCGGCCTCAACCATGCCTTCCGCGAACGTAACGACTTCAACCGGTTCGCCGTTGCCGGCCTGGTGCTTCAGATCGGCATCCAGTCGATGATCAACATCGGCGTGAACCTCGAACTGCTTCCGGCCAAGGGCATGACCCTGCCGCTGATCTCCTATGGTGGCTCGTCCATGGTGGCGATCTGCGTCACTGCCGGCTTCATCCTGGCCTTGACCCGTCACCGCCCGGAGAAGCGCGCCGTGGAGCGCAGCCTGTTTCGGTCCGGCATTGGCGTGCCGGCGGAGTAAAATATGACTAAAGGCATCATCCTGCTTGCCGCCGGCGGTACCGGCGGCCATCTCTTTCCGGCAGAAGCGCTGGCCCACGAGCTGAAGGCCATGGGCTATTCCGTGCATCTGGTCACCGATAGCCGCGCCGAACGCTATGCCGGCAAGTTCCCGGCCGACGAGGTGCATGTCGTGCCCTCGGCGACAATCGGCTCGAAGAACCCGGTCAGTGTCGTCAAGTCGCTCTGGACGCTGTGGAGCGGCATGCGCGCTGCGCGCAAGCTGATTGCCCGGCTGAAGCCCAAGGCCGTCGTCGGCTTCGGTGGCTACCCGACCGTGCCGCCGCTGCTGGCGGCAACCGGCATGGGTGTGCCGTCGATCATCCATGAGCAGAACGCGGTCATGGGCCGCGCCAACAAGGCGCTGGCCTCGCGCGTCAAGGCGATCGCCGGTGGCTTCCTGCCCGAGGGCACGGGCGCCTTTGCTGCGAAAACCGTGACGACGGGCAACCCTGTTCGCCCGGCGGTGCTAGCCGCTGCCAAGACACCCTATGCGTCGGCTGTCGGCGACGCGCCGTTTCATCTTGTCGTCTTCGGCGGCAGCCAGGGCGCGCAGTATTTTTCCAAGGCGGTACCCCAGGCGATGTGCCGTCTCGACGACGAGGTTCGCCAGCGCTTCAAGGTCACGCAGCAGGCCCGGCCGGAAGACAAGGACGGTGTGATCGCCACCTATGAGAAGCTCGGCGTACCGGCCGAAGTCTCGCCCTTCTTTACCGACATGGCCGAGCGCATCGCCGGCGCCCAACTCGTCATCTGCCGCTCCGGCGCCTCGACGGTTTCCGAGCTTGCGGTCATCGGCCGGCCGGCGATCCTGGTGCCCTATCCCTATGCGCTAGACCACGACCAGGCGGCCAATGCGGCAGCGCTTGCCGCCAAGGGCGGCGCGCGCGTGATCGCTCAAGGCGAACTCACGGCCGACCGTCTCGCCGGCATCCTCAACGATGCGATCGGCAAGCCGCAATCGCTCGCCGATATGGCGGCAAATGCCCGGGAAACCGGCAAGCCGGACGCAGCAAGCTTGCTTGCATCCCTCGTAGAGGCTATTGCCAGCGGTTTGACAGTCGAGAAATTCAGGGAAACACGCTCATGAAAATGCCGAAAACCATCGGGCTGGTCCATTTCATCGGTATCGGCGGCATCGGCATGAGCGGCATCGCCGAGGTGCTGCATAATCTCGGGCACAAGGTCCAGGGGTCCGACCAGTCCGACAGTGCCAATGTGCAGCGCCTGCGCGCCAAGGGCATCGAAGTCTTCGTCGGCCACAAGGCCGAGAACCTCGGCGACGCCGAGGTGATCGTCGTCTCGACCGCGATCAAGAAGGACAATCCGGAGCTAATCGCGGCGCGCGAAAAATTCCTGCCCGTCGTGCGCCGTGCCGAGATGCTCGCCGAACTCATGCGCTTCCGCAATGCGATCGCGATCGGCGGCACGCATGGCAAGACGACGACGACCTCGATGGTCGCAGCGCTGCTGGAAGCCGGCGGGCTCGACCCGACCGTCATCAACGGCGGCATCATCAATGCCTATGGCACCAACGCCCGCATGGGCGAGGGCGAGTGGATGGTGGTTGAGGCCGACGAATCCGACGGCACCTTCCTGAAGCTGCCGGCCGACGTTGCCATCGTCACCAACATCGACCCGGAACATCTCGACCACTACGGCAACTTCGACGCCGTGCGCGCGGCCTTCCGCCAATTCGTCGAGAACGTGCCCTTCTACGGTTTCGGCGTGCTCTGCCTCGACCATCCGGAAGTGCAGACCATGGTCGGCAAGATCGAGGACCGCAAGGTCGTCACCTACGGCGAAAACCCGCAGGCCGACGTGCGCTTCCACAACATCCGCATGGATGGCGCCACCTCCGTCTTCGACATCGAGATCCGCCGCCGCCGCACCGGCCAGGTGATCCCGATGAAGGACCTGCGCCTGCCGATGCCTGGCCGCCACAACGTATCGAACGCGACCGCAGCGATCGCCGTTGCGCAGCGCCTCGGCGTCAGCCCGGAAGCGATCGCCAGAGGGCTCGCCTCCTTCAGCGGTGTGAAGCGCCGCTTCACGCTGACCGGCGAGACGAACGGCGTGCGCGTCTATGACGACTACGGCCACCATCCGGTTGAGATCAAGGCTGTGCTGCGCGCGGCGCGCGAGGCCTGCCAGGGCCGAATCATCGCCGTGCACCAGCCGCACCGCTACTCGCGCCTTTCGAGCCTGTTCCAGGAGTTCTCCGCCTGCTTCAATGATGCCGACACGATCCTGATCGCACCGGTCTATGCGGCGGGTGAAGAGCCGATCCAGGGGGCTACGGCGGAAGAGCTGGTCGATCGCATCAAGGCAGGCGGCCACCGCGACGCCCGTTTTGTTTCCGGTCCGGAAGCAATCGCGCCGGTTGTCAG
The DNA here is from genome assembly GCF_050435225.1 of Ensifer sp. LBL. Lineage (NCBI taxonomy): Bacteria > Pseudomonadati > Pseudomonadota > Alphaproteobacteria > Hyphomicrobiales > Rhizobiaceae > Ensifer > Ensifer sp. LBL. Next base: position 544,368 of record NZ_JBNDJY010000004.1, read on the forward strand.
CAAGATTGCACAGCCCGGCGATTTTGTGGTTCTCTTGGGGGCTGGCAGCATCACCTACTGGGCGGCTGCCCTGCCTAAGGAACTCGCGGATATTTCAGGAAATTGAGCATGAAACAGGTCAACGGTCAGAAACTACTGGAATCGCTCGGAAGTGGCGTCAGCGCTGTGCGCGGCCGCATCACGCCGGATGCGCCGATGGATCGTGTCACCTGGTTCCGCGCCGGCGGTCTTGCCGAGCTGATGTTCCAGCCGCACGACACGGACGATCTCATCACCTTCCTGAAGCTGGTGCCTGCTGAAGTGCCTGTCATGGTTGTCGGCGTCGGCTCGAACCTTCTCGTGCGCGACGGCGGCATTCCCGGCGTCGTCATCCGGCTGTCGGCCAAGGGCTTTGGCGATCTGGAGCTCGTCGGCGAAAACCGCATCAAGGCCGGCGCGATCTGCCCGGACAAGAACATCGCAGCCATGGCGCTCGATCACGGCATCGGCGGCTTCTACTTCTACTACGGCATTCCCGGCTCGCTCGGCGGCGCGCTGCGCATGAACGCCGGCGCCAATGGCGCGGAGACCCGCGAGCGGGTCGTCGAGGTGCATGCGGTCGACCGCCAGGGCAACCAGCATGTGCTGTCGAATGCGGACATGGGCTATGCCTACCGCCATTCCGCGGCGGCGAAGGACCTGATCTTCACCCATGCCGTCTTCGAAGGCTATGCCGAGGACAAGAACAAGATCCGCACCGACATGGACGCCGTGCGCCAGCACCGCGAAACCGTGCAGCCGATCCGCGAGAAGACCGGCGGTTCGACCTTCAAGAACCCCGAGGGCCATTCGGCCTGGAAGCTGATCGACGAGGCCGGCTGCCGCGGCATGATGATCGGCAGCGCGCAGATGTCGCCGCTGCACTGCAACTTCATGATCAACACCGGCCAGGCGACCGGCTACGAGCTCGAATATCTCGGTGAAACCGTGCGCCAGCGCGTGCTCGAACACTCCGGCGTCCGGCTCGAATGGGAAATCAAGCGCATCGGCACCTTCATGCCGGGCTACGAGATCAAGGAATTCCTCGGCCGCGGCATCGCTTAAGGCTGGTTGGGATCGTTTTTCGGAGAGGCCGCAGCGGACGCTGCGGCCTTTTTTGCTTGGGGCGATGGCGTTCCCTCATCCTCCGTCATGCTCGGGCTTGACCCGAGCATCCATGCGCCAGCGTGACTTGAGTGCCTTGGGTTTGGATCCTCGGGTCAAGCCCGAGGATGACGGCGTTGGGGGCTGGCACGAAAGAAGTGAAGTCCCAAAGGGATATGTCCGGCAGGTCAAAGAAAAGAGCCGCAGCGTTGCCGCTGCGGCTCTCCTTGTTTGCGGTCGGCCGCGCCCCGGGGCGCAGCCAGTCGTATCAGGCCGAAACCTCGTCTTCGGTCGACAGCACCAGGCAGAGCAGCGTGATGGCGGCGGCGGCGAGCAGGTAGTAGCCGACGTAGTCCAGGCTGTAGTTGGTGGCGAGCCAGGTGGCGATGTAAGGCGCCAGCGACGCGCCGAAGATGCCGGCGAGGTTGAAGGTCATCGAGGCGCCGGTGTAGCGCACCGAGGTCGGGAAGGGGGCGGCGAGTGCTGCGCCGATCGGGCCGTAGGTGAGGCCCATGAGGCCGAGGCCGATGATCGAGAACAGGAAGGCGCCGCCGATGCCGCCGGCAAGGAGCGGCGCCATGAACAGGCCGAAGGCGCCGATGCCGATGGTGGTGATGATCAGGATCAGGCGACGGCCGTAGCGGTCCGACAGGATACCGGCAACCGGGATCATCAGGCCGAAGAAGACGACGCCGGTCATCTGCACGACCAGGAACTGCTCCCGCGAATAGCCGAGCTTCGCCGTGCCCCAGGAGAGCGAGAAGACGGTCATCAGGTAGAACAGCACGAAGGTCGCAAGCGCCACGAAGGTGCCGAGCACCAGGCTGCGCTTGTGGAAGCGGAAGATCTCCATGATCGGCACCTGCACGCGCTCGTGCTTGTCGACGGCCTTCTGGAACTCCGGCGTTTCGGTGATCTTCAGGCGGACATAGAGACCGACGGCGACCAGCAGGATGCTGGCGATGAACGGCACGCGCCAGCCCCAGGCGAGGAAGGCCTCGTTGCTCATGACTTCGCCGAGGATGAGGAAGGTGCCGGCCGAAAGAATGAAGCCGATCGGCGCGCCGAGCTGCGGGAACATGGCGTACCAGCTGCGCTTGCCCTCAGGCGCGTTCTCGGTGGCGAGCAGCACGGCGCCGCCCCATTCGCCGCCAAGCCCGAGGCCCTGTCCGAAGCGGCAAAGGGCGAGCAGGAGCGGGGCTGCAACGCCGATCGACGCATAGGTCGGCAGAAGCCCGATGACGACCGTGGAGATGCCCATGGTCATGAGCGCCGCCACCAGGGTCGCCTTGCGGCCGACCTTGTCGCCGAAATGGCCGAAGATCACGGCGCCGAAGGGGCGGGCGAAGAAGGCGATCGAGAAGGTCGCGAAGGATTGCAGCATTGCCGAGGTCGGATCGGCGGCCGGGAAGAACAGGTGCGGGAACACCAGTACGGCGGCGGTGGCGTAAACGTAGAAGTCGAAGAATTCGATGGTCGTGCCGACGAGGCTTGCGAACAGCACCCGGGCAGGGGAGTTCACTGCCGCGTGCTTTGACGCATTGTCCTTCGGCGACAGGGAGGTTGTCGCGTCTGTCATTATCATAATTCCTGATGTGGATTTCATACCGTCTTGGGAGGCGGGTGAGGGCCTCTTAACGCAAGTTTCGGCATGGCGAAACCCTGATACCGTAAGAAGTGCGAACGATATCGCCGCCATGCGCAGCATTCTTCTGCTGCGGCGCGGCCCAGGGCCGGCCGCACGGAACCGGCTTTCTGGTTGCGCGCCAACCGGCCTGCTGCCGGCCAAGGCTCACGCTTTGCGGGTGCGTGGTGCGGCCCGACAACCCGGATTGACGGGAATCAAATTGTGGCAAACTCTGGGCAGTTGAAGCGATCGGCTTCGTTTTTCAGGAGCGAATGCATGTTCAAAAAGCTTTCAGCAGAATTTCTCGGTACATTTTGGCTCGTTTTTGGCGGTTGCGGCAGCGCGGTGCTGGCTGCTGCTCTTCCCGGCGTTGGTATTGGTTATCTTGGCGTCTCACTCGCTTTCGGTCTCACCGTCCTGACCATGGCCTATGCGGTCGGCGGTATTTCCGGCGGTCATTTCAACCCGGCCGTTTCCGTCGGCCTGACGGTCGCGGGCAAGTTCCCGGCGTCGAACCTTGTCGGCTATGTCATCGTCCAGGTGCTGGGCGCGATTGCGGCTGCCGCCGTCCTCTATGTGATCGCCAGCGGCAAGGGCGATTTCCAGCTCGGCGGCTTTGCTGCCAACGGCTATGGCGAGCATTCGCCGGGCGGCTATTCGCTGACGGCGGCGCTGGTGGCCGAAGTGGTGCTGACCTTCTTCTTCCTGTTCATCATTCTCGGCTCCACCCATGGCCGGGTGCCGGCGGGCTTCGCACCCATCGCCATCGGGCTGGCGCTGACCCTGATTCATCTCGTCTCGATCCCGGTGACGAACACCTCGGTCAATCCGGCCCGCTCGACAGGGCAGGCGCTCTTCGTCGGTGACTGGGCGCTGTCGCAACTGTGGCTGTTCTGGGTGGCGCCGATCGTCGGTGCGGCGATCGCCGGCATCGTCTGGAAGATCGTCGGCGACGACGATTGATCAAGTCAGGATGCCGTCACGCATGGACCCGCCGCCCTCGATGCGGCGGGTTTTTTCATTTTTTCTTCTGTTTATGCATTAGATTCAAGATTGCTCCGCAACCCTTTGATCTGTCGCTAAAATGCCTTGTTCCACATGCGCTTGCGCCTGCAGATGGCGTTTCATTTCCTGACTGGGGTTAACGAAAGTAAACGGTTCGTTAACCTTAATGACGTTCTAGTGACCCCAATGGCACAGCTGACTCGCGAGGGCGGGAGCCAGCCAGACGCAAGGAAACCTTGCGATAGTGGCGTATTGTCTGGGGGTTTGAATGAACGGCAAGCATGTGGCTGTCCTGATGGGCGGATTTTCTTCGGAGCGACCGGTTAGCCTGTCGTCCGGGGCTGCCTGTGCGGATGCCCTGGAGGCTGCCGGCTATCGCGTCACCCGCATCGACGTCGACCGCAAGATCGCAGAGACGCTGGCCGCGCTGCGCCCCGACGTTGCCTTCAACGCCCTTCACGGTCCGTTCGGCGAGGACGGCACGATCCAGGGCATCCTCGAATATCTCGAGATCCCCTACACCCATTCCGGCGTGCTTGCCTCGGCGCTCGCGATGGACAAGGCGCAGGCGAAGCATGTAGCGGCTGCTTCCGGCATTCCGGTCGCCGATGCGCAGGTCATGGACCGCCATGCCTTCGGTCCGAAGCATCCGATGAAGCCGCCTTACGTCGTCAAGCCGGTTTCCGAAGGCTCGAGCTTCGGCGTCGTCATCGTCAAGGAAGATCAGTCGCATCCCCCGCAGGTGGTGACGTCGAGCGAATGGCGCTACGGCGACCGAATCATGGTCGAGCGTTATGTCGCCGGCCGTGAACTGACCTGTGGCGTCATGGGCGACAAGGCGCTTGGCGTCACCGAAATCATCCCGCAGGGCCACGCCTTCTACGATTATGATTCCAAATACGTAAAAGGTGGTTCGCGCCACGTCATTCCGGCACAGATTTCACCAAATATTTACCAAAAAATACAAACACTCGCTCTGAAGGCGCATCAGGCAATCGGTTGCCGGGGCGTCAGCCGATCCGACTTTCGTTTCGATGACAGTTCCTCCGCTGAGGGCGAGCTGATCTGGCTGGAGATCAACACCCAGCCCGGCATGACTCCGACCTCCCTGGTGCCCGAGATGGCCGCGCATGCCGGCTACAGCTTCGGTGAGTTTTTGAGTTGGATGGTGGAGGACGCGTCGTGTTTGCGTTGAGGGGCAAAAGGGGCAAGAGGGTTCGTCACCTCGATGGCGCCGCCGCCGCCGATGTGGACGGCGCGCGCGTACTGCCGCGTCCGCTTCGTCGTGTCGTGCGCTTCTTCGTCAGCCTCGGTGCTGGCCGCATTCGTTTTCCCGCTCATACCGGCACGCTGTCGGCAATCGCCTTTTTCGCGGCAACCGGCTTCTACGGCATGTCGCTCGGCGGCCACACGCAGAATTTCGCGCAGGCCTCGACCACGGCCGCGGGCTTTGCGATCGAAGACGTCAAGGTTTCCGGCAACGACCAGACCTCGGAAATCGACATCCTCCAGCAGCTCGGCCTCGACGGCACGACGTCGCTGGTGGCGCTCGATATCGCCGAGGCGCGCAAGCTGATTGCGGAAATGCCCTGGGTGCAGGGGGTTACCGTTCGCAAGATCTATCCCGGCACCATCGAGGTCAGCCTCACCGAGCGCAAGGCCTTCGGCATCTGGCAGCACGGTTCCGACCTTTCGCTGATCGAGCGCAGCGGCAGTGTGATCGCGCCCTTGCGCGACAACAAGTTTGCGGCGCTGCCGCTCTTCGTCGGTCGTGACGCCGAAACGGCGGCTGCCGATTTCTACGACGAGTTTTCCCGCTGGCCGGAGATCCGCTCGCGGGTGAAGGCCTTCGTGCGCGTGGCCGGCCGCCGCTGGGATCTGCGCCTCGACAACGGCATCGTCGTCAAGCTGCCGGAGCACGACGTCGCCCGGGCGATGAAGGTGCTCTCCGATATGGAAAGCCAGCACCAGCTCCTCGAGCGCGACATCGCTGCCGTGGATCTGAGGCTTGAAGACAGAACAACAGTTCAGTTGACACCGGACGCAGTGACCCGGCGCGAAGTTGCCTTGAAGGCGAGGGACAAGATGCTGAAGGCGCAGGAGACCGAAAAGAAGAAAGAAGGCCGCATATGAGTCTGTTCGGTTCCTCCAGCTTTGGCCTGCCGCGCCTGAAGCCGCTTTCCTCGAAGCGGTCTCATGTCGTCTCGGTGCTGGATATCGGTTCGACCAAGGTGGTCTGCATGATCGGCCGGCTGACGCCGCGCGCCGAGAGCCAGATCCTGCCCAACCGTACGCATAGCGTCGAAATCATCGGCATCGGCCACCAGAAGTCCCGCGGCGTCAAGAACGGCGTCGTCGCCGACCTCGATGCGGTGGAAAGCGTCGTCCGGCTCGCCGTCGACGCGGCCGAGCGCATGGCCGGTCTCACCATCGACAGTCTGATCGTCAACGTTTCGGCCGGCCGGCTGCAGAGCGACGTCTACACCGCGACGATCGATCTCGGCGGCCAGGAAGTCGACGCCAACGATCTGCGCAAGGTTCTGTCGGCTGCCGGCCAGCAGTCGCTGCGCTCCGACCGCGCCATCCTGCACTCGCTGCCGACGGGCTTCTCGCTCGATGGCGAGCGCGGCATCCGCGATCCGCTGGCCATGTTCGGCGACGTTCTCGGCGTCGACATGCATGTGCTGACGGCCGAACGGGCAGCGCTGAAGAACCTCGAACTCTGCGTCAACCGCGCTCACCTTTCGGTCGAGGGCATGGTTGCCACCCCCTATGCCAGCGGTCTTGCAGCGCTCGTCGACGACGAAGTCGAACTCGGCTGCGCGGCGATCGACATGGGCGGCGGCACGACGACGATCTCGGTCTTTGCCGAAGGAAAGCTGGTTCACGCCGACGCTGTCAGTCTCGGCGGCCATCACGTGACGACGGATCTGGCGCGTGGTCTTTCGACCCGCATCGAGGATGCCGAACGACTGAAGGTCGTGCACGGCTCGGCCCTGCCCAACAGCGCCGACGAGCGCGACATCGTTTCGGTTCCGCCGATCGGCGAGGACGACCGCGATCAGCCGACGCATGTGCCGCGCGCCCTCGTGTCGCGCATCGTGCGCGCCCGCATCGAAGAAACGCTCGAACTCATCCGCGATCGCATCCAGCGCTCGGGCTTCAGCCCGATCGTCGGCAAGCGCATCGTTCTGACGGGCGGCGCCAGCCAGCTGACCGGCCTGCCGGAAGCGGCCCGCCGCATCCTCGCCCGCAATGTTCGCATCGGTCGTCCGCTCGGGGTTTCCGGGCTGCCGGCCGCTGCCAAGGGCCCCGCCTTCTCCACGGCGGTCGGCCTGATGATCTATCCGCAGGTCGCCGACCTCGAGACGCATGCCTCCCACGGCGGCATGTTCTCGGCGCTCGGCGCCGGCAACGGCCGCATCGCCCGCATGGGCCAGTGGCTGAAAGAAAGCTTTTGAGTGACGGCTGGCTCCGAACAGGGACGGGGCCGGTGAAGACAAACTGAAAGATTTGGCCGGCTCGGCAAGGCGGCCAGAAAACAGAAGGAACGGGACTATGACTATCAACTTGCAGAAGCCGGATATCACGGAGCTGAAGCCGCGCATCACCGTCTTTGGTGTGGGCGGTGGTGGCGGCAACGCCGTCAACAACATGATCACCGCAGGCCTCCAGGGCGTCGATTTCGTCGTCGCCAACACGGATGCCCAGGCACTCACCATGACCAAGGCTGAGCGCATCATCCAGATGGGTGTCGCCGTCACCGAAGGTCTCGGCGCCGGTTCGCAGCCGGAAGTCGGCCGTGCGGCCGCCGAAGAGTGCATCGATGAGATCATCGACCACCTCAACGGCACCCATATGTGCTTCGTCACCGCCGGCATGGGCGGCGGCACCGGTACCGGTGCAGCCCCGATCGTCGCACAGGCCGCCCGCAACAAGGGCATCCTGACGGTCGGCGTCGTCACCAAGCCGTTCCATTTCGAAGGCGCGCGCCGCATGCGGCTCGCCGACCAGGGCATCGCCGAACTGCAGAAGTCGGTCGACACGCTGATCGTCATTCCGAACCAGAACCTCTTCCGCATTGCCAACGACCGCACGACCTTTGCGGACGCGTTTGCGATGGCCGACCAGGTTCTCTATTCGGGCGTTGCCTGCATCACCGACCTCATGGTCAAGGAAGGCCTCATCAACCTCGACTTCGCCGACGTCCGCTCGGTGATGCGCGAAATGGGCCGCGCCATGATGGGCACCGGCGAAGCTTCGGGCGAAGGCCGCGCACTGGCCGCAGCCGAAGCCGCGATCGCCAACCCGCTGCTCGACGAAACCTCGATGAAGGGCGCGCAGGGCCTGCTGATCTCGATCACCGGCGGCCGCGACCTCACCCTGTTCGAACTCGACGAAGCGGCAACCCGTATTCGCGAAGAAGTCGACCCGGATGCCAACATCATCCTCGGCGCGACGTTCGACGAAGACCTCGAAGGCCTCATCCGCGTCTCGGTCGTTGCCACCGGCATCGACCGTACGGCCGCGGAGGTGGCGGGTCGTTCCGCCGACTTTCGTCCGGTAGCAGCAAAGCCGGTCGTCCGTCCGTCTGCCGCGGTTCCGGCCCAGCAGCCGCAGGCCGTTGCCCAGCACCAGCCGGCCCCGGTTCACCAGCCGGTGATGCAGCAGCCGGTCGCCCAGCCGGTTCAGCAGCCGATGCAGCAGCAGGCTACCGCCGACCAGATCGCCGCCGCCATCCGCGAAGCCGAAATGGAACGCGAACTCGACATCGCGACCCGCGCCGCCCAGGTGCAGGCCCAGGCTCCGGTTCAGCAGCCGATGCACGAAGACAACTTTCGTCCCCAGAGCAAGCTTTTCGCCGGTGCCGCACCGGTAGAAGCCGCTCCGGTCATGCGCCAGCCGCAGCCGCAGATGCAGCCGGTTCAGCCGCAGCCGCAGCCGATCATGCGCCAGGAGCCCGTCGCTCCGGTCATGCGCCAGCAGCCGGAACAGGTTCGCATGCCGAAGGTCGAAGACTTCCCGCCGGTCGTAAAGGCCGAGATGGACCGCCGCGCACAGCCGGCTGCCCCGATCGCGGAAGAGCGCGGCCCGATGGGCCTGCTCAACCGCATCACCAGCTCGCTTGGCCTGCGTGAACGCGAACAGACCCCGGCAGCCGCCGACATGACGGCTTCCGCACCGACCGCTGCTTCCCAGCAGCGCCGGCCGCTCTCGCCGGAAGCGAGCCTCTATGCGCCGCGTCGCGGCCAGCTTGACGATCACGGTCGCGCTTCGCCGCAGGCGCGCCCGCAAGAAGATGATCAGCTCGAGATCCCGGCGTTCCTGCGCCGTCAATCGAACTGATTGGAAGGCCCGTTCCTTCACCTTGCCGAATGCCCGGGCAACTGCCCGGGCATTTTTGCATTTTGTTCATCATTTCAGGTGTTTGATTCCATGTTACGGACCGTCGCAAATGCGTAACAAAGCGAAACGAACAGTGATTTGGAATGGTGCCTCCAAACTCCTATTTTCAGACTCGGAATTGGGGACGCATGCGATTCGATCAAGCGCTGTCTGTTCGAAACGCAGAGGACCGGTTGTTGAACCGGGACTCTCGGGTATCTTTCTTGTGCCCTGAAGGTTGTTGCGTCCACCAGCAGGTTTTGGCCATCGGCCACAGGTATTGAAAGTGACGAGAATGGGAATCGAATTGCTCGGGTTTCAGACGACGATTGCAAGCCCGGTAACGCTCAAGGGCATCGGCGTGCATTCGGGCGCGGAAGTGTCGATCACCTTCCATCCGGCCGAAGCCGATGCGGGCATCGTTTTCCAGCGCGTCCTGTCCAACGGCCGGGTCAGCGAATATAAGGCGGTTTCCTCGCAGGTCGGTAACACCGATCTCTGCACTGTTCTCGGCATGTCGCCGGCGACCTCGATCGCCACGATCGAACATGTCATGGCTGCGATCTACGCGCTCGGCCTCGACAACCTCACGGTCGAAGTGCACGGCGCCGAAATGCCGATCATGGACGGCAGCTCCGAACCTTTCATCGATGCGATCGAGCTGGTGGGTGTTCGCGCCCTTGCGGTCAAGCGTCGCTACATCCGCATCGTCAAGCCGGTGCGTATCGAATCAGGCGCCTCCTGGTCGGAGTTCACGCCCTATGACGGCATGCGCTTCGAGGTCGAGATCGATTTCGATTGCCCGCTGATCGGCCGCCAGGCCTGGAAGGGCGACATGACACCTTCCGTCTTCAAGCGCGAACTGTCGCGTGCCCGCACCTTCGGTTTCATGCGTGATGTCGAACGCCTCTGGGCCGCCGGCTTCGCACTCGGCTCCTCGCTCGAAAACTCCGTCGTCATTTCCGACGACAACACGGTGATCAACGTCGAGGGCCTGCGCTACACCGACGAATTCGTGCGCCACAAGACGCTCGACGCCGTTGGCGACCTCTCGCTCGCCGGCGCGCCGTTCATCGGCTGCTACCGCTCCTACCGCGGCGGCCACAAGATGAACGCCAACGCGCTGAAGGCACTGCTCAGCGACCCGACGGCCTACGAAGTCGTCGAAACCGCAACCCCGCGCCAGCGTACCCGCGCGCGCGATATGGTTGCAGTGGCAGCTCCGGGCTTCGCGCCCTGGTCCGCATAACAAAAAAAGACATCATCTCCTCCAGTCGCCGGCCGAAAGGCCGGCATTTTCATGGTAGAGCTGCCACAAATTTGCATGAATCACCGATCATGACGTTGCGGTCTCAAGGTAACTTGCTCTAAAAGCGCATGTCTGGCGGGGTCCATGCCCGCAGAGTGGAACGGGAATATCCGATGGTTCTTGCAGTTTCTGTGGATTTGAAGAAGTCAGCGCGCGTCGCCGCCGTCATTGTCGCGGCTGTTGCCGGCAGCGCCCTGATCACCGCCTGCCAGAACGATCCCGATATCGACATCACCAAGCTGACGGCCGAAACCGATCCGCCGGAAGTGCTCTACAATCAGGGCCTTGCCAACCTCAATGCCGGCAAGACGACGGAGGCGGCGCGCAAGTTCGAAGCGCTCGACCGCCAGCATCCGTTTTCGGAATATGCCCGCAAGGCGTTGGTCATGAACGCCTTCGTTTCCTATCGTAACGGTCAGTACCAGGAGGCGATCAACGCCACCGGCCGCTACCTCAATCTTTATCCGCAGTCCGAAGACGCGGCCTATGCGCAGTACATCCAGGGTCTCGCCTATACCAAGCAGATCCCGGCGGTGACGCAGGACCAGAAGCCGGCCTTCAAGGCGATCGAAGCCATGCAGGCGGTCGTCGACCGCTACCCGGACTCCGAATATGTCGACGACGCCAAGTCGAAGATCCGCTTTGCCCGCGACCAGCTGGCCGGCAAGGAAATGCAGGTCGGCCGCTACTATCTCGAGCGCAAGGAATACCTTGCCGCCGTATCGCGTTTCCGCGTCGTCATCGAGCAGTACCCGAACACCAACCAGGTGGAAGAGGCGCTCGCCCGTCTGACGGAAGCCTACTTCGCGATGGGCGTGACCCAGGAGGCGCAGACCGCTGCCGCCGTTCTCGGCCACAACTATCCGGACAGCCAGTGGTATTCCGATTCGTTCAAGCTGCTGCAGTCGGGTGGCCTGGAGCCACGTGAAAGCGGGAACTCCTGGATCTCGCGTGCCGCCAAGAAACTCGTCGGCGCCTGATTTTATCAGCGCCCTCTAGGAAGATATGACCCCGGATGCTTGCCCAGCTTTCGATCCGCGATATCGTCCTGATTGAACGGCTTGATCTCAATTTCGACGCCGGGCTCTCGGTGCTGACCGGTGAAACCGGGGCCGGCAAGTCCATCCTTCTCGACAGTCTGTCGCTCGCCCTTGGCGGGCGCGGCGACGGCTCGCTCGTGCGCCACGGCTCCGACAAGGGGCAGGTGACGGCGGTCTTCGACGTGCCGATGGGGCATTCGGCGCGGCTGATGCTCAGGGAAAACGGCATCGACGACGACGGCGACCTGATCTTCCGCCGCGTCCAGTCGGCCGACGGCCGCACCAAGGCCTATGTCAACGACCAGCCGATCAGCGTCCAGCTGATGCGCCAGCTCGGGCAGACGCTCGTCGAAATCCACGGACAGCACGATGACCGCGCGCTCGTCGATATCGACGCGCACCGCACGCTGCTCGACGCCTTCGGCGGCACCGCCGACGAAGCGGCGCATGTGAGCGAACTCTATCGCGCCTGGAAGGATGCCGAGCGCGGCCTGAAGAAACACCGCGAGCGGGTCGAAGCGGCCGCGCGCGAGGCGGACTATCTGCGGTCCTCGGTCGAGGAACTGGAGAAGCTCAGCCCCCGCGACGGCGAAGAAGACGAGCTTGCCGAAAACCGGGCGCGGATGATGAAGGCCGAGCGCATTGCCGGCGACATCAACGAGGCCTCGGAGTTTCTCAACGGCAACGCTTCGCCGGTTCCGCTGATCGCCTCGCTGGTGCGGCGTCTCGAGCGCAAGAGCCAGGAGGCGCCGGGCCTGCTCGAAGAAACGGTCGAACTGCTCGATGGAGCGCTCAACCAGCTTTCGGACGCGCAGATGTCGGTCGAGCGGGCGCTGCGCAACACGGAATTCGACCCGAAGGAACTGGAGCGGGTGGAGGAACGGCTGTTCGCTCTGCGCGCCGCCAGCCGCAAATATTCGGTACCGGTCACGGAACTGCCGGCGCTCGCCGTCCGCATGATTTCCGATCTCGCCGATCTCGATGCCGGCGAGGAAAAGCTGAAGCAACTCGATGCCCAGGTCGGCGTGGCGCGGGTGGCGTTCGACGCTTCGGCGCGCTCGCTTTCCGAAAAGCGTCGCCATACCGCGACAGCACTTTCCGACGCCGTCATGGCCGAGCTGCCGGCGCTGAAGCTCGAGCGCGCGCGCTTCATGGTCGAGGTGCAGAGCGATCCGTCGCTGCCGACGGTCGACGGCATCGACCTCGTCGAGTTCCACGTCCAGACCAACCCCGGCACGCGGCCGGGGCCGATCATGAAAGTGGCTTCGGGCGGCGAACTTTCGCGCTTCCTGCTGGCGCTGAAGGTGGCGCTCGCCGATCGCGGCTCGGCGCCGACGCTCGTCTTCGACGAAATCGACACCGGTGTCGGCGGTGCGGTGGCCGATGCCATCGGCCAGCGGCTGAAGCGGCTTTCGGCAACGGTTCAGGTGCTCTCGGTCACCCACGCGCCACAGGTCGCAGCCCGCGCGGCAACGCATCTCCTGATCTCCAAGGGTCCTTCGGCCGAGAAGGCCGAGATGATTTCCACCCGTGTTGCCCGCATGGACGACAAGGCGCGCACCGAAGAAATCGCCCGCATGCTGGCCGGCGCTTCGATCACCGAAGAGGCGAGGGCGGCAGCCGCTCGCCTGCTTTCCGGCAACGGCTAGATCATCCTGCCGCCAAGTGGAAACATTGGCGGTTGAAGGATGCGATGTCCTCAGAGTGCGCATCCGAACCCACGGCCTTGGGCTTCCTAAGCCTTTTGGTTGAATTGTTGCGCCGCTGCACCCGTGTTCTATTTCCTCTGCGGTTGGGGCACTTCGAGCATGTGGGAGAAACTTCAGCATAAACTGGAGATCCGGTTTGCGCAGATGCGTGCGCATCCGGAACTGATCCTGCTCATCGCGCTCGCCTATGCCGGCCTTATCCTGACCATAAGGGACGCGAACCAGGAATTGGGCGGCTTCGGGGTGGTCGCGTGCGTTGCGATCGCCGTGATTGCAGCAACTCTTGTCGCAAGGCTACGACGTGCCTCACAGTTCGGGCCGGCGGAGGAGGTGGCCGATCCTCAACCGCCGAACGCGGACGAAGCCACGCCGTTGGCGCTTGTGGCGCCCTGCGCGCGTGGGGACCGTTCCTATCTTGTCCGCGTCCCGGCGCCGACGGCGGTCGCCTATGATGTGGTCCGCAAGGCACAGGATGTGTTTCGCAGCGGCGCGATCGATCCCGAAGAGGATATGAAAGCGTTCCATTCCGATCCCTACAGCCTGATTTGCCTGCAGGATCCCGACCAGAACATCTTCGGCTTCATCGACTACTACGCCTTCGAGAAGAACCACTTCAAACTGTTCTTGCAGGGCCACTATGCCTTCGACAATCTCTTGGCGAGCGGGCTGCTTGCCCATCCGCAGGCGCGAAAGGCGAAGGTCGTCTATCTCGCGACCATCCTCAATTTGAGCTTCCTGCTCGATTCCATGCGCGCCGAGCGCCGGCGGCAGAACGGCATCCTCGTCTGGGCGACGATCTCGGCGATCCTCGAACACCACACGTTCCCGCCCGATGGCATCGACATCTACAGCATCGGCTGGGACAAGGGCGGGGCTGCGATCCTGAAGATGTTCGGCCTGCAGCCGGTCAGCCGGGTGATGCGTGGCCAGGCGAAAGGCAAATGGATCTACTGCAAGCGTGGCGTCCAGAAAAAGGATCTCGAGGCCATCCGCTGCCGTTATCAGAGGCGCTATGAACGCTGGTGCGAACTGGATGTCCGGCCGCTTGCCGGGCTCGCGCCGGGGGGCGTCAATGCCACTGGCGCGTGAGCCGACGGCGCCGGACGGTCTTTTCTTTCCCATCAGTTGCTCTACAAAACGACTCCGAATCCGGAGTTGTCGCGCATGTCCCAAGAATTGAAACCCGTCGAGAATCTCAACGAAGCGGAAGCGGCGGAAGCGCTTGCCTTTCTCGCGGCCGAGCTTGCGCGCCACGACGCGCTTTATCACGGCCAGGACGCGCCGGAGATTTCGGATGCGGACTATGACGCGCTGAAGCGGCGCAACGACGCGATCGAGGCGCAGTTTCCGGCGCTCATCCGCGAGGACAGCCCGTCGAGGAAGGTCGGCGCGGCGCCGTCCGTCACTTTCCAGCCGGTCGTTCACGCCCGGCCGATGCTGTCGCTCGACAACACGTTTTCCGACGAGGACGCCCGCGATTTCGTCGCCTCGGTCTATCGCTTCCTCGGGCAGCTACCGGATAATTCGATCGCCTTTACCGCCGAGCCGAAGATCGACGGGCTCTCCATGTCGCTGCGCTACGAAAACCGCCGGCTGGTGACGGCCGCGACCCGCGGCGACGGCACGACGGGGGAAAACGTCACCGCCAATATCCGCACCATTGGCATGATCCCGCAGACGCTGCCGGCCGGCGCGCCTGATATCGTCGAGGTGCGCGGCGAAATCTATATGGCGAAGTCCGACTTTGCCGCGCTCAATGCCGAGATGGCAGCGCTCGGCAAGCCGCTCTACGTCAACCCGCGCAACACGGCTTCCGGGTCGCTGCGCCAGCTCGACGCCAAGGTGACGGCGAGCCGCAAGCTGCGTTTCTTTGCCTATGCCTGGGGCGAGATCTCGGACATGCCCGCCGATACGCAGATGGGCATGGTCGAGGTCTTCAAGGCCTGGGGCTTCCCCGTCAACCCGCTGATGCAGCGCCTCTCCTCGGCCGATGCGCTGCTCGAACATTACCACCACATCGAGCGTGAACGGCCGGATCTCGACTATGATATCGACGGCGTCGTCTACAAGGTTGACCGGCTCGACCTGCAGGCCCGCCTCGGTTTCCGCTCGCGCTCGCCGCGTTGGGCGACGGCGCACAAGTTCCCGGCCGAGCAGGCCTTCACCCGGTTGACGGCGATCGACATCCAGGTGGGCCGCACCGGCGCGCTGACGCCGGTTGCTCGCCTGGAGCCGATCACGGTCGGCGGCGTCGTCGTCACCAATGCGACGCTGCACAACGAAGACTACATCAAGGGTCTCGGCAATTCGGGCGAGCCGATCCGCGAGGGCAGGGACATCCGCATCGGCGACATGGTGATCGTCCAGCGCGCCGGCGACGTCATTCCGCAGATCGTCGATGTCGTCATGGACGAGCGCAGGCAAGGCTCGGAGCCCTATCGTTTCCCGACCACGTGCCCGGTCTGCGGCAGCCATGCGGTGCGCGACATCAACGAGAAGACCGGCAAGGTGGATGCGGTGCGCCGCTGCACCGGCGGCTTCGTCTGCCGCGCCCAGGCGGTCGAGCACCTGAAGCACTTCGTCTCGCGCAACGCCTATGACATCGAGGGCCTCGGTTCCAAGCAGATCGAGTTCTTCTTCGAAAGCGAGGATCCGACGCTTTCGATCCGCACGGCGCCCGATATCTTCACGCTGGAGAAGCGCCAGGAGGCGTCGCTCACCAAGCTTGAAAACATTGACGGCTTCGGCCGCGTCAGCGTGCGCAAGCTTTACGACGCCATCAACACGCGGCGCTCGATCGCACTGCAGCGGTTCATCTACGCGCTCGGCATCCGCCATGTGGGCGAGACGACGGCGAAGCTCTTGGCGCGCTCCTACGGCACTTATGAACACTTCGGCGAAGCGATGCGCGACGCGTCGACCTTTACGGGCGACGCCTGGAACGAACTCAACAGCATCGACGGCATCGGCGAGGTCGTCGCCCGCGCCATCGTCGAGTTCTACAAGGAGCCGCGCAACCTCGAAGTGGTCAACCGGCTGCTGTCCGAGGTGACGCCGGAGGCGGCGGAAGCGCCGGTCGCCAGCGACAGCCCGGTCGCCGGCAAGACGGTCGTCTTCACCGGTTCGCTCGAAAAGATGACGCGCGACGAGGCCAAGGCCAAGGCTGAAAGCCTCGGCGCCAAGGTGGCCGGATCCGTGTCGAAGAAGACCGATATCGTCGTTGCCGGCCCGGGCGCCGGCTCCAAGCTCGACAAGGCCCGCGAACTCGGTGTCGCGACCATGGACGAGGACGAGTGGCTGGCGCTGATCGGCGGGTAGGGGCTGCCATGATCCATGGCCGATCGCGCGAGGCGCTTGAACCGCGCGAGAGTTTGCAGCGTCTCGAAGGGCGCCGAGCCCGGTTCAGTCGGTGGTGGTGGTGGCTTTGCGCTGAAAACGTGAACGTGTGCCTCGTTGCCGCCGCAACCGGTTCCATTGTATATTAGTGGTCACTTCTTTAAATGATGGGGAGACCACGATGAGAAAGATACTTTCAGGCATCGCTTTGGCGTTCCTACTATCAGGCATTAATGCTTACGCCCTCGACCTTCCGGCAGGTGCCAAGAAGGTCACGATGGACGAGTTCAAGGCCTTTGCCGACGGCAAACCCGTCAAAGTCGAGGTCTACGATTTCGACAAGCCCGTGACCGCAGATTTGGTCTGGAACTGGAAGAAGGGGACGATAACGGGCAAGGCCAAGGTCGACGGAAAAACGTTCGGCGTGAAGACCAAGCTGACCTTCAAGGACGACAAGGCTTGCTCGAACGGGAAAGGTGAGAAGCCGACTTGCTTCACCATCTACATTGAAGGGAACAAGTTCTATGAAGTGCGCGACGACATGAAGGTGCACGCCGTCTCAACCATCGGGTAAACCTTCCAACGGACAGCGCGCATCGTAATGGCTGCGCGCTGCCGGACACGCGGTGCAAAAAGACCGCCCGGCATGCCGGGCGGTCTTTTGCTGCGCTGATGTCGTGATCAGCCCTGCTGCTGGGCTGCTTCCTGATCCATCCACATGTATTCCCAGACGTGGCCGTCGAGGTCCTGGAAGGAGATGCCGTACATGAAGCCGTAGTCGATCGCCGGCTTCCAGGGCTTGGCGCCGGCGGCAAGGGCCTTGGCGAGCACGTCGTCGCATTCGGCGCGGCTGCCGGCGGAAAGGGCGGTG
Organism: Ensifer sp. LBL; assembly: GCF_050435225.1. Lineage (NCBI taxonomy): Bacteria > Pseudomonadati > Pseudomonadota > Alphaproteobacteria > Hyphomicrobiales > Rhizobiaceae > Ensifer > Ensifer sp. LBL. Next base: position 561,772 of record NZ_JBNDJY010000004.1, read on the forward strand.
ATGACCTCGGTGCCCTTGCGGGTGTCGCTGATCTCGCCGGTGATGAAGTCGCGGAACTTCGGCTCGGTCAAAAGCATGACGAAAATATTGTCCGAGATCACCGTGCAGGCGGCGGTGTCGTCGGAGAACTGCTCGTTGAAGGTATAGCCGAGGGCGGCGAAGAATGCGCGCGAGGCCTTCAGATCCTTGACCGGCAGGTTTACGAAAATCATGCGCATGAAATGCTCCTTGGAATGGATTTTGTGTTTTGGGGCGTCAGGCCACTCCACACCATCCGTGAAAAGGCCCAACTCTTTGAAAATTCTCAACTCCGGACGAAGGACCGATCCATGGCCTCCTGGAATTGTCCTAAGGACGTATGCCGGACGACGATCCCGACACCGGCTCAAAGATTTTTTTGAGCCGGGCTGATGTGGGGTGCAGCTTGAGGTATTCAAGCGATCCGGGCTAAGGCAAAGTTGGTTGAAAATGTGCGCGTCGCGACCTTTATCCGGGAAATCGCGATGATCGCAAAAAAAATGCCTTGAGCTGCACGAGGTTGCATGGCCCAGCTAGAACTGTCACCTGAATTCTATGCGGAATGCGATGAAGGCGCTTCGTTTCGCGAAGGGGAAGTTTTTCATCGGCTCGTCAATGCGCGTGGCGGCTCGCTCGCGACACCGGTGGCTCGGTTCTTTGCTTCGCGCCCTCGTATAGCTGCGGAGGGCTTCCATAAACACACCCGGCTCGATTGTTTCATCAATGATCGGAAACTCGTTCCGCAGCCAGAAAGGCTCGCCGAACGGATACTCGCTGCATTGATCCGCAACGGCTCTATCTCGGAGCCGATCTGGCTCGGCTGGCATCGCTCCGAAGAGATCGGCGGGCGAGCCCACGGTGCTGTATTCGACTTCGATTGAACGGCAGTTTGTCCGCGCCGGAGGTCGGCGAAGAACACCAGCCAAGGCATTCTCCTACTTCACAGTGCACACACCATTGGCGCCGCCCTTGCCGGTGTAGGACACGCTCGGCGAGCCGTCGGGATTGATGCTGAGCGAGATGGTAATGCCGGCGCCCTTGGCCTCGTAGTAGTTCTCGTTGAACACTTTCAGCTTGGCTTCCTTGCCATTGATGTAGATCGGGCCGCCTTCGTCGGCATGGACCTCGATCTTGCCGGGGCAGGTGGCGTTGACGAGCGGGATTTTGGCTTCGGCGGCCGCGGCGAAGGCAAGCGTCGGGACAAGAAGGCTGAGAAGGCGCAGGCAGGGTTTCATCTCGCTCTCCAGCGTGGGTTGCAGGTGGCATCGATGGCCAACCGTGACAGGCTGTCGGTGGAAGTCAAGCGCGGCCGCGCGTCATCAACCTGTCATCAATCCGATTGTTTTTTTGCGCTGCACAAGATAGAGGATTGCAGCCGAATTTTATGCAAATGCCTTTTCGTGGAGCAGGTCGCGGCCATCTCCGAAGGCAGCGCGCCAGCACCCCAAAGGGCAGGGCGCCGGCGCGGATTGGAGGGTCCGGAGATGAAGACTTTCACCACCATCGCCGAGCTGCGTGCAGCGCTTGCGGAACATCGCCGCGCAGGCAAGACCGTCGGCTTCGTGCCGACCATGGGCTACCTGCATGTCGGCCATATGGAGCTGATGCGCCGGGCCCGCGAGGAAAACGACATCGTCGTTGCCAGCATCTTCGTCAATCCGCTGCAGTTCGGCGCCAACGAAGACCTTTCCAAGTATCCGCGCGATCTCGCTCGCGACCAGGCGATGCTCGAAGCGGGCAGCGTCGACTATCTGTTTGCGCCGGGTGTTGCCGACATGTATCCGCGGCCGATGGAGACGGTGGTCGACGTGCCGACGCTCGGCAGCGAGCTCGAGGGATCGGTGCGTCCGGGCCATTTCGCCGGTGTCGCCACAGTCGTCACCAAGCTCTTCAACATCGTCGGGCCCGATCGCGCCTACTTCGGCGAGAAGGATTTCCAGCAGTTGCAGATCATCCGCCGCATGGTGGAAGACCTGGCCCAGCCGGTGACCGTCATCGGCGTGCCGACGGTGCGCGAGGCCGACGGGCTGGCCTGCTCGTCGCGCAATGTCTATCTGACGGCGGAAGAGCGGCGTGCGGCGGCGATCGTGCCGAAGGCGCTCGATGAGGCGTCTCGTCTCGTCGCATCCGGCGTCTACGATGTCGCGGCACTCGAAAAGGCCGTGACCGCCTTCCTTGCGAGCGAGCCGCTGGCGAAGCCCGAGGTCGTGGCTGTCCGCGATCCCGAGACGCTCGAGACGATCGAAACGATCGGCGACCAGCCGGTGCTGCTGCTTCTCTTCGTCCGCTTCGGCACGACGAAGCTGCTCGACAACCGTGTGATCGCCCCGAAATCCGCATCATTTGCAAAGGTTGCCTGACATGAGCGTGCAGACCGCCAAGCGCCGGCTCAGCCCCGCCAACATCGAAGCGCTGAAGGGCGAGCGCCCGATCGTCAGCCTCACGGCCTATACGACGCCGATTGCGCGGCTGCTCGATCCGCATGTGGATTTCCTGCTGGTCGGCGATTCCGTTGGCATGGTGCTCTATGGGCTCGACACCACCGTCGGCGTGACGCTGGAAATGATGATCGCCCACGGCCAGGCGGTCATGCGCGGGTCGCAGCAGGCCTGCGTCGTCATCGACATGCCCTTCGGCTCCTACCAGGAATCGAAGGAGCAGGCGTTCCGCAGTGCCGCGCGGATCCTCAAGGAAACCGGCTGCAGCGCGGTGAAGCTCGAGGGTGGCGCGGAGATGGCGGAGACGGTCGAATTCCTCGTCAGCCGCGGCATTCCGGTGCTTGGCCATGTCGGCCTAATGCCGCAGCTCGTCAACACCACAGGCGGTTATCGTTCGGTCGGCCGCAACGACAAGGAAGTGGCAAAGATCCGCCGCGACGCCAAGGCGATCGACGATGCCGGCGCGTTTGGCATCGTCATCGAGGGCACGGTCGAGCCGGTCGCCCGCGAGATTACCGCCGAACTGCGCTCGCCGACGATCGGTATCGGCGCATCGCCGGCCTGTGACGGCCAGATCCTCGTCTCCGACGACATGCTCGGCCTTTTCAACGACTTCAAGCCGCGCTTCGTCAAGCATTTCGCCGAACTGGCGCCGGCGATCTCGAAGGCGGCCGAGGCGTATGCGAACGAGGTGAAGGCGCGCACGTTCCCCGGCATCGAACATACGTTCCAGGTCAAGAAGTAAGGGGCGGCTGGCCCGCGCCGGCCGCATGTTCCAAGCGACAAAGCGTACCGGTTTCTTGATCGGTGCGCCTTTTGTTCAAGCCTCGTTCGCCGAGGCATCATAAAATTCAATCATTGTATCAGCGCATTTGAATTGTTGCCGGGGGCGCAAGCGCCTATCAGTCCGGCACCGGCCGCGCGGCGCGTCATCGCCCCGGCCGGCGGAGGTTTCCATGAAAAAAGATGAATTCTGGGAAGGGGTCCGCGGCGGCTTTCCCATCATGCTGGCAGCATCGCCCTTTGGCGCGCTGTTCGGGGCGCTTGCGGTCGACAACGGCTTTACCATTGCCGATGCTGTGTTCATGAGCGCGACCGTCTATGCCGGCGCCAGCCAGATGGTCGGCATCGAGCTCTTCGGCAACCATGTCCAGCCCTGGCTGGTGGTGCTCTCGGTCTTTGCCGTCAACTTCCGCCATGTGCTCTATTCGGCCTCGATCGCCAAATATGTCCGGCACTTCACCTTCGGGCAGAAGTTCCTCGCCTTCTTTCTGCTGGTCGATCCGCAATATGCCGAGACCGAGAAGCGCGGCGAGCGCGGCTTGCCGATCACCTTTGCCTGGTATCTCGGCTTCGGGCTGATCATCTACGTTCCCTGGATCATCAACACGCTCGTCGGCGCAATCTTCGGGCAGATGATCGGCGATCCCAAGGCGATCGGCCTCGATGTGCTGCTGCCGGTCTATTTCATGGGCCTGGTCATGGGCTTCCGCAAGCGCGACCGCTTCCTGCCGATTGTCATCGTCTCGGGGTTGGCTTCCGTCGCCGGCATGCATTTCGTCGGCTCGCCCTGGCATGTCAGCATCGGTGCGCTCGCCGGCATCTTGCTTGCCGCCATCCTGCCGCCAAGCGGACAGGCTGCAGCGCCGGCTGTCGAGAAGGGGGCATGACGATGGATCCGCAACACCTGAACCTCATCTATCTGATCATCGCGGCGGCCGTTGCGACCTTCCTGACGCGTGTCGGCGGCTACATCCTGATCACCCAGATGAAGCAGATCCCGCCGCGGCTGGAGGCGGCGCTGAACGCCGTTCCGGCGGCCGTTCTCACCACGCTCGTGGCGCCGGCCTTCGTCTACGGCGGGCTCGACGTCACGATCGCCATGTTCATCGCCTTTGCCATCGCGCTCGGACTGAACCTCTCGACGCTGCGCATGCTCGTTATCGGCTGGGTCGTGGTGATGGTGATCCGCCACCTGGTGATGTAGGGCCGATCAGCGTCCGTTATCGGGAAAGCAAAAACGCCGCGCTCAAGGAGCGCGGCGTTTTTTATTGTGTCGGTCGGCGACTGATTCAGCGTGAGAGCGCTTCCGTTGCGGCCTTCAGCCAGGCGCGGGTCTCGTCGCTCGCCAGCAGCGGCGTCAGCTTTTCGCGCGTCTCGGCGTGATAGGCGTTGAACCAGGCGAGTTCCTCGTCGGTCAACAGCGCCGGCAGCACCAGGCGGCGGTCGATCGGGCAGTAGGTGATCGTGTCGAAGCCGAGCATCGGCAGGTCGCCACCGTCGACCATCGTTGCCGGCTGCACGACGATGAGGTTTTCGATGCGGATGCCGAAGGCGCCGGGGCGGTAGTAGCCGGGTTCGTTGGAGAGGATCATGCCGGCCAGCAGTTCCTGCGTCGAAAGACGGGCGATGCGCTGCGGGCCTTCATGCACCGAGAGATAGGAGCCGACGCCGTGGCCGGTGCCGTGGGCATAGTCGGCGCCCGCCTTCCAGAGCGCGATACGGGCCAAGGGATCGAGATCGACGCCGCGCGAGCCCTTGGGGAAGCGCGCCGTGCTGATCGCGATCATGCCCTTCAGCACCAGGGTGAAGAAGCCTTTCTGCTCCTCCGGTACCGCGCCGATGGCGACCGTGCGGGTGATGTCGGTGGTGCCGTTGATGTATTGCGCGCCGGAATCGATCAGGAACATGGTGCCCGCCTCGATCGCCTGGTCGGTGGCGGTGTTGACGCGGTAGTGCATGATCGCCGCATGCGCGCCGGCGCCGGAGATCGTGTCGAAGGAGATGTCCTTCAGCGGGTTCTGCATGCGCTCGCCGACAGTCGTGCGGGCCGCTTCCAGCTGGTTGGTGGCAGCGATCTCGGTCACCGTGCCCGGCTGCTGGCCGTCGAGCCAGGCGAGGAACTCGACCATGGCGGCGCCATCCTGCAGATGGGCGCGGGTCGAGCCTTCGATTTCGGCCATGTTCTTCTGGGCGCGGGGCAGGCGGGCGGGATCGACCGCCTCGACGATCTTGCCACCCTTGGCGCGGATCAGTTCAGAAATTGCAAAGGACGCGAGGTCCGGATCGATCATGACAGACGCGCCGGCAGTGCCGAGTGCGGCCAAGCGATCGTCGAAGGTCGACGGTGCGACGATCTCGGCGATCTGGGTGAGATAGGCTTCCTGCTCGATGCCGGTCTTGCGCTTGTCGAGGAAAAGCTCGGCGCGACCGTCGGTGTGGATGATGGCGCGAGCCAGCGGATGCGGCGTGTGCGGTACGTCGGACCCGCGGATGTTGAAGGTCCAGGCGACGGAGGAGGGGTCGGTCAGCACGACGGCTTCGGCGCCCGCCTTGGAAAGGCCGGCTGCGATCGTCGCGATCTTGTCCTTGGCGAGCGTGCCCGCATGCTCGATCGGCTGGATCGTCACCTTGCCGAGCGGGGCAGCCGGACGGTTCGTCCAGATCCTGTCGAGCGGGTTGTGATCGAGGAAGACGAGCGAACCGCCGAGGGTGGCGAGCGCCTTTTCCAGCCGGCGGACTTCCGCACCGGTGTGAACCCAGGGATCGATGCCGAGCTTGAAGCCCTTGGTTCCATGGTTTTCGAGCCAGAGATGCGGTGGCTCGCCGATGAGGTCGCCACCGGTAAAGACGGCGCCATCGACTTGTTCCTTCAATTGGGTGACGTAGCGGCCATCGACGAAGACGACGGCTTCACGTTTCGTGATGAGAGCGACGCCGGCCGAACCGGTGAAGCCGGTCAGCCAGGACAGGCGCTCGGACGAGGCCGGCACGTATTCGCCCTGGAACTCGTCGGCGCGCGGCACGAGAAAGCCGTCGATGCCGAGGGCCGCGAAGGACGCGCGCAGGGCTTCGGTGCGCTCCTTGCCGAACTGCGGCGTGGAGGTGACTTCAAAAGACTGAAACATGAGGGAATTCCGGTAGATTGAGCGGCAAACCGCGGGAAAAGATGGGCCATGTTAGCGGAAACGGCCCTTTGGAGGAAAGAGGCGATATCCTGCGGGGCGGCCTGATCCCCGGTCCGTGCAAAGCTGCAGTTGTGCTGCGATAAGAGAGCAATTGCCCATTTACCATACATATGCGCTCAGCGCATGGCACCCATGCTCAGAAAACTCTTTCTCTATCGGAATAATAGTTTATAAGCCGCCTCAACGAACACGGACGAACATCCGGTGGTTCAAAAAGCTGCGGTTCCGAGAATAGTTGGTCACTCTGTTCTCCTCCTCCCTCAAGGGTGGTCAGCTTCGGAACAGTAGACGCCCGCTCGAGCACTCCTCCTCCTCAGGCTCGCGGGCATGGTTGGCCACAAGCCAACCAGCAGGCGATGCCTCTGGCATCGCCTTAGTTTCGAAAGGCCGCCCGTCATGAAGGACGAGGCGGCCTTTTCGTTTTTCCCAGGTTGATTTGGTGGGGCAGCGTGCATTCAAAAGAATGCCCCTCACCCTAGCCCTCTCCCCGCAGGCGGGGCGAGGGGACGTGCCCTAAGCGCGGCTCGCGCATGAGTTGACATCGATCCGGCGCGTGGCCGGCGTATGTGGCTGGGCGAAAGAGTGCGGCAAAGCTCCCTTCGCCCCGCTTGCGGGGAGAAGGTGCCGGCAGGCGGATGAGGGGCAAGCCCTCACCGGGCGGATGAGGGGCAGCCTCAATCGCCGCCGGACCCGTGCCTCACTTCTCCAGGTGAATCGTCACCCAGCCGTTGCGCCAGATGGTGCGCACGTGGCGCAGGTGCTGGCCGTTGTAGTGGGCAAGCACCTTCCAGCGCTGTTCGGCGAGAATGCCGGACAGGATCACCGAGCCGCCGGGGGCAAGGTTGGCGACGAGTTGCGGCGCCATCTTCATCAAGGGGCGGGCGAGGATGTTGGCGATGATGAGATCGAACGGGCCGTTGGTGCTGAAGGCCGTCGAATGGAAGCCGGGGGCTGTGGCAAAGGTCATGCCGGTAACGACGCCGTTCACCCGGGCGTTTTCTTCGGCGACGCGGGTGGCGATCGGGTCGATGTCGGTGGCAAGCACCGGCACGTGCATCAGCTTCCAGGCGGCGATTGCGAGCACGCCGCTGCCGGTGCCAAGATCGAGCACGTTGCGAACGGTGCGGGTGCGCGCGACGGTGGCCAGCACTTCGAGGCAGCCGGCAGTCGTGCCGTGGTGGCCGGTGCCGAAGGCCTGGCCGGCGTCGATCTCGATGGCGATCTCGCCGGTCTTGACCTTGTCGCGGTCATGCGAGCCATGCACGACGAAGCGGCCGGCGCGCACCGGCGCCAAACCCTCGAGCGACTTGGCGATCCAGTCGATATCCGGCAGCACTTCGCGGGTGATCGGGAGATGGGCGAAGTTTTCGGAAAGCGCCTCGGTGAGACGTTCGTTCACGCTCTCCTCGTCGACCATCATCATATAGATCGAGGCTTCCCAGATGTCGCGCTTCTCGTCGACTTCCGTCGTGCCGATGGCATAGTCCTCTTCGCCGAAGACCTCGCTCATGCGGTCGAGCACGGCTTCCGCCTGCTTCTCGGTGGTGGTGACGAAAAGTCTGATCTCGCTCAAGGGTCCGTCCTTCGGCTGGCAAATCCGCCGCCCGCACCAAGCCGTGAAAGGGGTGCGCTCGAGCGTCGGCAATCGTGTGCTGTGCGCTATCACGATTGCCCTGCAAAGGCAAAGCGCCGGACGGGGCCGGCGCTTGCATCTTCAGGTCAGGATCGAAGGGCTCAGCCCTTGGTCAGGTTTTCCAGCTTCTTGACCGCCGTTTCCGGGTTCTCCTCGTAGGCGATCGTGCCGGAGAACTTGCCGTTGGCGTCGAGCAGGAATACCGATGCGGTGTGGTCCATCGTGTAGTCGCCATCGGGCTTGGCGGCGTCGACCGGCACCTTCTTGGCATAGACGCGGAAGCCCTTGACCATTTCCATGACCTTGTCGGCCGGGCCGGAAATGCCGGTGATGCGCTTGGAGACGTTGGATACGTACTGGCCGAGGATTTCCGGCGTGTCGCGCTCGGGATCGACGGTGATGAAATAGGCCTGCAGCTTGGTGCCGTCAGGATCGACCTTTTCCAGCCAGCCGTTCAGTTCGAACAGCGTCGTCGGGCAAACCTCGGGGCAATGGGTGAAGCCGAAGAAGAGCGCCGTCGGCTTGCCGGTGAAGGCCTTCTCGGTGATTTCCTTGCCGTCCTGGGCGACCAGCGTGAAGGGAACGCCGAAGGGGCCGGAGGCCGCCTGCTGCTTCGACTGGGTCATTTCATAGGTCAGCCAGCCCAGGATACCCGCCATGACGACGACGGCGGCCCAAAGGACGATGCGGATGGTTTTCATGCGTGCTACCGATGTGTTGGGGCCGAAGACGGCCGTGTCCGGTTGATCGGCCCTTGATACCGCCTTCACGGACCCCGCGCAAATGGGACAATTGCCGCAGGTTGTGGCGGTGCGTTGCGGTCGGGAACTGCCCCTCAGCCCGCTGTCGCGACGTTCTCCCCATCATGACGGGGAGAAGGGGCCGTGGCAATCTCCCACGTCAACACTGTCCGGGGAGAGCTTAAAGGTCAGGGGCGGCGTCCGATCTCGGCGACGCTAGTCCATGCTAGAGGCACCAGGAAAGGCCGGACTGGGCAAGCGCCAGGAACATCTCGGCGCCGTTCTCCATCCAGCCGCGGAAGGCGAGCAGCAGCACGACAGCGATCGCCGCCGCAAGGGTCGCGGCGAGAGGAAGGCGGATCGAGCGCGCGGTCTTCGTGTTCATGGTGTCATCATAGCAGTTCGGGCGGCAAGGGGAAGCGGGCGTGCTTGCCGACGGGCCGTGGTTCTGCACGGGCCCGACCAGACCGGGGTGAAAAGCGGCGGCCGGCGCGCTGATGGATTGTGCCCTTAAATGCCGGGAAAACCGGCGCTTGCAGCAAATATGCGCAAACTCGAAAATAAGGCGTTTTCCCTGGGGATCTATGGGGCGCCTTAGCGAATGTTTAAGGTCTGTTTGACAGTGTTTTTCCAGCGCGGGGGGAGCGTTGTGCTCCGACATGACATGAGGTCATCCGGTTTGATCGAGCCCGGTTTTCCGCATCGATCCTAACGGAGGATCCGGCCCGCGCCGGGTCCGTGAGCATGGACTGTCTATGACTGCCGCATCTTCCCCATTGAAGCGCAATCTTTCCGTAAGCCAACGGCTGGCAACGCTTGCCGGTGCCGCTTTCGTCGGTTTCGGCTCCGTGCTCGGCGTCGGCTGGTACGAGGGCCGCCAGGCCAACGATGCCCTGCAAGGCGCGCTCGCCGCGCAGAACGGGCTGACCACGGTCGACGAGGTCCGGCTTGCGACCACCAATCTCGTGCTCAATGCGATGGACAGCATCATCGACCGCGAGGAGGGCGCGATCCAGCCGGCGCGCGCCGCCAGCATCGCCGAGATCCTGAAGCTGCTCGAGACGAAATCGACCGATATCAAGGCGCTTGCCGGTCTGCTCGGCCGAAGCGATGCGCTTTCGACCTTTGACGCCGACGTGGCCGAACTGCGCCAGGCGATCGGCACGGACCTGAAGGCGCTGATCGAGGGCAAGGCTTCGGCCGACGACTTCGGCAAGATCGACGATGCGATCGACGGCGCCGGCGAACGGGTGGCTCAGGCGCTCGCCAATCTCTCCGAGGCGGCAGCGACGCTGGTTCAGACGCGCGTCGCCGAGGCGCGCGCCACCTCCGACCAGGCGTTCCAGCTTCAGCTCGCCTCTGGCCTCCTTGCCATGGCGACGCTGCTTTACCTGCTCTGGTTCCATGGCAGCACGCTTAGGCGGGGCATTCTGTCCTTGCGCGACGGCATGCAGCGGATCCAGAAAGGCGAACTTTCGACCAAGCTGGAAGCACTCGACCGTGGCGACGAAATCGGCGCGATGGCGCGCTCCGTCGACCTCTTCCGCCTGTCGGCGATCGAGAAGCAATCGCTCGAACAGAGTGCCGCACACAGCCGGCGCGAAATCGAGAAGGAACGCGAACAGCAGCAGCACGAGCGCGAGGAGGCGGTACGCCGCATCCAGGCGGCGATCGACACTCTCGGCCGGGCGCTGACGCAGCTTGCCGACGGCGATCTCGCGGTTGCCATCGACCGGCCGTTCGACGGCAATCTCGACCAGCTGCGGCAGAATTTCAACCAGACGGTCGAGCGGCTGCGCGTGGTGCTTTCGAGCGTCAAGGACAATGCGCTCTCGATCGAATCCAACGGCCGGCAGATGCGCACGGCCGCCGACGACCTGGCGCGCCGCACCGAGCGGCAGGCCGCCTCGCTGGAGCAGACCTCGGCAGCACTCGACGAAATCACCGTGACGGTCCGCACAGCGACCCAGCGCGCCGAAGAGGCGAGCCAGATGGTCGACCAGACCCGCACCAATGCCGAGGAGTCCGGCCGCATCGTCGGCCAGGCGATCGCCGCCATGGCGCGTATCGAGGGGGCCTCGAACGAAATCGGCAAGATCATCAACGTCATCGACGAGATCGCCTTCCAGACCAACCTTCTGGCGCTGAATGCCGGCGTCGAGGCGGCGCGCGCAGGTGAGGCCGGCAAGGGCTTTGCGGTCGTCGCGCAGGAAGTGCGCGAGCTGGCGCAGCGGGCAGCCGGTGCTGCCAAGGACATCAAGGCACTCGTCAGCCGCTCCGGCACCGAGGTCGGCTCAGGCGTCAAGCTGGTGCAGGCGACCGGCGAGGCGCTCGGGCGGATCGGCACCGATGTCGCGCGCATCAACGAATTGATGACCTCGATCGTGATGGCGGCGCGCGAACAGTCGACCGGCCTCAACGAGATCAGCACGGCCGTCGGCCAGCTCGACCAGATGACGCAGCAGAACGCAGCGATGGTCGAGCAGACCAACGCCTCCAGCCACACACTGGCGCAGGACGCGGAGCGACTGACGGACCTCGTCGGCCAGTTCCGCGAGGGGCACACGATGCGGCGCGCCATGCCGACCGCGGCGCCGACGCCCGTGACGCCGGCGGCAAGGACCGCTGCGCCGGTGCCGGCAAACGCACCTTCGGTTTCGGCCGTTCAGCGGCCGGCAGCCAAGGGCACCAGCGAAGCGGTGCCTCTGCGCAAGATCGGCGCGGCCAAAATGGCCTCGTTTCCAACTCCATCCCCCGCCAAGGCCCTGATGGGCAAGCTTGCGGGCGCATTCGGCAACAAACCGGGCTCGGTGCCGTCGACGACGGCCTCCGGTGAGAACTGGGAAGAATTCTGATCATGAGCAACGCAATCAAGCAGTCCGGCGCCTATCTCGAAATCGTGTCGTTCCACCTCGGCGACCAGGAATTCTGCATCGATATCATGGCGATCCGCGAAATCCGCGGCTGGGCGCCGGTGACCCCGATGCCGCACACGCCGCCCTACGTGCTCGGTCTCATCAACCTGCGCGGCGCGGTGATCCCGGTCATCGACATGGCGGCCCGCCTCGGCATGAAGATGACCGAGCCGTCGGAGCGTTCGGCGATCATCGTTACCGACATTGCCGGCAAGCTTGTCGGTCTGCTCGTCGAGCAGGTCTCGGACATGATGACGATCAAGAGCGAAGCTTTGCAGCCGGCGCCGGAGATCATCCCGGAAGCGCAGCGCGCCTTCTGCCGCGGCATCGTCGCGCTCGAAAAGACCATGGTCTGCTTCCTCAACCTCGACACGGTCATCGCCGACGAGCTGGCCCAGGCCGCCTGAGACAAGCTTGTTTGCCGCTTGAGAAAGCCCCGGCGCATCGGCGCCGGGGCTTTCTTGCGTTTGGGCATGATTTCGGCCCGGTTTCGTCCGTTCTGGAACGATACGGTCAAGTTAAACTTCGGCAATGAACTTCACGCTTGGGGGATGCCATTGTGACAAAACGTCATGCGGCCGGCGACGATACTTGTACTAACTTATGATTGTTGCTGGTGCCCGAACGGAGGCCGGGTGCCTGTCTCGCAAACAGGAGTTGAACCTATGACAATCTCTCTCAGGAAACTCGCCGCCGTGCTCTCCGTTACGATGGTCATCGCCGGACCGGCTTTGGCCGATAGCTACTATCCGGGCATCGACGTCAACAACCCTCCCGGAACGATGAACACGCACAAGACGATGACGCCGATGAAGCGGCCAACCGCTTCGGTTGACACGATGTCGACGGGCAGCATCAACAGAACTGCAGCACCGACCCCGGTCTATCGCGACCGCAATCCCTATGGCCAATACCAGGGCGGCGATGGCGATTACTACCAGGGCATCGTTCCGCCGACGGCCTACTAGACTATCCCGCGCCAGTGGAAACGCTTGAAGCGGACAGATGATTTGAAATGAATGTGCCAGGAAGTCCTAGTGCGTTCGCTCGAACGCACGGCACTTCAGGCATGCACGAAAGCGGAACGGGTTGCTCCCAGACTTCTCCCTGTTCCGCACCGAAGAGGTTTCGGAAGCGCCTGCGAAGGGGCAGGCGCTTTCAACCTTGACCGATCGCCTTGCGCGCCGATGCCGGCGGCAGGGGCCGCTCCTATTGCGGCTTGCCGTTCTGCCAATTGACCGTCTGGCCGTAGAGCGGAATGGTGGTGATCGACATCTTCGCCGAGCCATCCGTCAATTCGCGCGAATGCGCCAGATAGATTAGCGTGTCGTTCTTGCGGTCGTAGATCCGCGTGACGAGCAGGTTCTTCCAGACGAGCGACAAGCCGGCGCGAAACACTTCTTCGCCTTCCTTGGAAAGATCGATATCGCCGATTTCGATCGGGCCGGTCTGCCGGCAGGCGATCGAATTGTTGGACGGATCCTCGAACCAGTTGCCGTTCTTCAGCCGGTCGATGACGCTGCGGTCGAAATAGGTGACATGGCAGGTCACGCCCTTGATCTTGGGGTCGGTGACCGCATCGATCATGATGTCGTTGCCGAGCCAGTCGACCCCGACTTCGCCCACCGTTTCGGCGCGGGCAGGCAGGGCGGCGGCGGCGATGGCAAGGCCGGCAAAAAAGAGCGCACGAAGCGAACGCGACATGAATGTCCTCCTGCAGCGCCTGGCGTCTCTCGCAAGGGCGCCGTATCGATATGAATTCGCGCGTATTTTCACCGGGAGGGGCCCTTAGAAACGTGCGCGCGGGCAGCGAGGTTCACATAGGTTCGCCAGTTCGCTTTACAAGGCGCTGGCGGCTCAGGCGGTGCCGCGAAGCAGCTGCGGCTCGAGGTTTCGGGTCTCGGCGGCCCGCATCTGCGCGGCTGCCGCGGCAAGCGCCCGTGCGCTGGCCTCGGGCTGGAAGCGGCCGGCGATGGTGCAGCGGTCGCGGCCGTCGGCCTTGGCGTCGTAGAGCGCCATGTCGGCGCGGATCATGATGTCGCTGATCGTATCGCCGGGCTCTGCTTCGGCAAGGCCAATGCTCACCGTCAGCCGGATCGGGCGATCGAAGCGGCCGATCGGCGTATCGCGCACGGTGCGGCCAATCTCCTCGGCCACCGCAAAGGCGGCGTCCTCCGAGTGGTTGGGCAGGACGATGCCGAACTCTTCGCCGCCGATGCGCCCGAGCGTGCCGCGGCCGCCGAGACAGGCGGCGACGGTGCCCGCGAAATGGCCGAGCGCCGTGTCGCCGACCGCGTGGCCGTAGCGGTCGTTGATCTGCTTGAAATAGTCGAGATCGAGCAGCAGGAAGGTGACGGGTCTCTGGCGCGCAAAACCCACTGCCAGCGCCCGTTGTCCGAGGTCGAGCAAGGCACGGCGCGACAGGGCGCCCGTCAGCTCGTCGCGGGCAATGGCGCTCTTCAGGTCGGTGATCACCCGGTTCTGGATCATCAGGATCACGCCGAGGAACAGCACAGGCAGGTAGAAATATCGAAGCACGACGCAGGCAAAGTCCCAGCTGGCCGACGCAAGCGGGCTTTCGGCGGTGCCGTGCGCAACCGGCGAGAAAATCGTGACCGCGATCAGGGCGGAACAGCCGATGGCGGCGCAACCGATGACGCAGAGGTGCTCGATCGGCCCGGGTGCTGCGCGCCGATGCTGCGAACAGACGGCGATGATCAGCACGAAGGCGGCGGCAATGCCGACGGCCGACAGTGCGTGCAATGTCGCGCTCTGCGGGCCGAAGGCGGCAATCAGCAGCACCACGGCCGAAATCGACGCGGCAGCGACCAGCGGCGTCGACATCGGCCGGAGGACACCGAGCGCCCGGTGAAAGCCCGAGAGCACGAAAAGACAGGCGCCGACGAGAAAGACGATGCCGATCAGTGACAACGGCCGCAGCGCCGGGATCTCGGACAGCATCAGAAACAGCGTCGCCGCGGCTGCAATGGCGCAGGCGGCTGCGAAATCCGTACCTCCCTCGACCATGGAGGCCCGCAGGGAAATCAGCACAGGGAGCATCGCCAGAAGAGCGATGATCGATATGGCAGGGAGAAAGCTCATTTCGAAACGGCCTGTCGTGCTAAAATCAACAAAGGCGGCTTGCGTCTCAGCCAGATATGTGACGCCAATTGGTAGCGATGGCGCCTTAACGAAACCCGGCGAAATCCGTTGCAATTTTAGCGATTGGCCGGGATTGGCCCGGTTGTTCACAGCGGCGCCGGATCAACCGGGAGAGGGCGCGCCGACAGGCGATGAGGCGCGCGCGAGCGGCGGCGCGGACAGGCCCGGTTGATGCTCTTCAGGTGGCGTAATTTGCGCCCGGGCCGGGCATTTGCGCCCCTGTTTTCAGGCCCGATGATGAAACAGGAGAACGAGCCGGGAGAGGCGACATGTTCACGGCGACGTGGCTCTTCGAGGACAGGGCGGATGCCGGGCGCCAGCTGGCGCGCGCGGTCGAAGACGAGCGCCTTGATGACCCGCTCGTGATGGCGCTGCCGCGCGGCGGCGTGCCGGTCGCCTATGAAGTCGCCATCCATATCACCGCGCCCTTGGAAATCCTGATTGTGCGCAAGATCGGTGCGCCGGGGCATGAAGAATTCGGCCTGGGCGCGCTGGTGGACGGTGAGGAGCCGGAACTGGTGCTCAACCGCCGGGCGATCCGGCTGGTCCGTCCGCCGAAAGGCTATCTGGAGGCAGAAACCGAGCGCCAGCGCGCCGAGATCCTGCGCCGCCGAACCCTCTATTTCGGCGACCGTGCGCCGACGTCGCCCCGAGACCGCGACGTGATCCTCGTCGACGACGGTATCGCCACCGGCGGCACCGTGCGCGCAGCGATCAAGGCGCTGCGGCGCATGGGGGCGGGGCGCCTCGTGCTCGCCGTTCCGGTGGCGCCGAAAAGTGAGCTCGCGGAATTGCGCAGCGAGGTCGATCGTATCGTCTGTCTCGCCACACCCTTCGCCTTCCGTGCTGTCGGGCTCTACTATCGCAATTTCGAGCAGACGGCGGACGAGGAGGTAATTGCGCTGATGGAGAAGGCGCGGCTGCGCAGCGAGCGCGATTGATCCCTGTTCCGGGCAAGCTTGGCCGCGGCTGCCGCGACTTTCGCCAGGCATCCGAATAGTTGCGCGAGGCAGCCGAAACCGTCTTGCAAGCCTCCTTCTCCCGCGCCACATTCCCGGCGCGCGATGTTGCCGGGAGAGGGGCGCCGCAGGAGGCGCCCGGAGGAGATGTCATGGCCGCGAAACTGGAGATCGGAAAGACGCTTGAGGATTTCTGCCGGCCCGAGCGAATGGCGCTCATCGTCTACGACATGCAGGTGGGGATTACCAATCAGGTCAAGAACGGCCCGGCGGTGCTGTCCAAGGTGCTGAAGGTACTGGAAGCGGCGCGGGTCGGCGGGTTTCCGGTGATCTTTCTTAGGCATCTGTCGATGCCGAAGCCGCTGATGGGCGCCTTCCAGCTGCGCCAGGCAATGGCCTGGCAGCGCACCGATGATCCGGATGTGGTGCATCCCTGGTTCCTGCGGGGCACGCCGGGCTTCGAACTGGTGCCGGAACTTGCCCCTCGCGACGACGAGGCGATCCTCGACAAGATCACGTTTTCCGCCTTCGAGGGCACGCCGCTCGCCATGATCCTGCGCGATCTCGGTCTCACGTCCTTTGCCATCTGCGGCATCGCCACGGAAATCGGCATCGACCCGACTGTGCGGCACGCCACCGACCTCGGCCTCGTGCCCGTCGTCGTTCGCGACGCCTGCGGGGCAGGACATGACGAGGCCGGCGAACGCGCGATGGAAAACATCGCCTTCATGGGCGATGCGATCATGACCGACGTTCAGACAATCACCGCGGTAATGACCAAACGGTAACACCGCTTCAGCTATTCCTTCGATTTCATCCCGTTTCAGGACCTTGCAATGACCGAAAACCTTCACATCCGCCCGATCGCCCGCACCGACTACGAGCAGTGGCTGCCGCTCTGGGACGGCTACAACGCCTTTTACGGCCGCTCCGGCGAAACGGCGCTCGACCCGGCGATCACTGCGATGACCTGGTCGCGCTTCTTCGATGCCTACGAGCCCGTTCACGCGCTGGTGGCCGAAAGCGAAGGGCGGCTGATCGGGCTGACCCACTATCTCTTCCACCGCAGCACGACGATGATCCAGCCGAACTGCTACCTGCAGGACCTCTTCACCAACGCGCAAGCGCGCGGCAAGGGCGTCGGCCGGGCGCTGATCGAGGGTGTCTACGAGGCAGCACGCGCCGTCGGCGCGCCGCGCGTCTACTGGATGACGCACGAAACCAATGAGACGGCGATGACGCTTTACGACAAGGTTGCGGAGAAGTCGGGGTTCCTGGTGTACCGGAAGGCGGTCTAAAGCTGTCCTTGCGGTTCCTCACGTCGCCCTACGTGCGCGGTCCCGGGTTCGCACGAGTGCAAGAGCTCCCATCAACCGGAGCCGGGATCTATTGACTTTAACGGTACGGGAGATGCCGGATCGGAATCCGGCACTCCAGATCGTCTTCTCGTCAACCTGTCCTAACAGGCGAAACTCACTCACGCCTTCTCGACAAACCCGTCCAGCACGCGCTTCTGGCCGGCGCGGTCGAAGTCGATGGTGAGCTTGTTGCCCTCGATCGCGGCGATGTTGCCGTTGCCGAACTTCATGTGGAAGACGCGGTCGCCGACCGAGAAACGCGAGGGTTCGGTGGCCGTCGATTTCGCCACCAGCTCGCCGTCGATGGTGCGGCCGCGCGGACCGCTTTCGCCGTAGCCGATGCGTTCGACCGCGTGGCCGGAGCGGGTGCCCCAGTTGTCGCGGGTGGCGTCGGAACGGTTTTGCTGCGCGCGCTTCCAGCCGGGCGTCGAGTAGTTGTTCTGGAACGGGTCGGCCTTGTCGAAGCGCGACTGGCCGTAGCCGCCGCGACCATAGCCGCCATAGGACTGCTCGTTTTCGGCCACGTCCACATGGGCAAGCGGCAGCTCCTCGAGGAAGCGTGACGGCATGGTCGACTGCCAGAGGCCGTGGATGCGGCGGTTGGAGACGAACCAGATGTGGCAGCGATGCTTGGCGCGGGTGATGCCGACATAGGCAAGGCGGCGTTCTTCCTCGAGGCCCGAGCGGCCGCCTTCATCGAGCGCACGCTGGTGCGGAAACAGGCCTTCCTCCCAACCCGGCAGGAAGACGGTGTCGAACTCCAGACCCTTGGCCGAGTGCAGCGTCATGATCGAGACGGCGTCGAGGTTCTCGTTCTGCTCGGCATCCATGACCAGAGCGACGTGTTCGAGGAAGCCGCGCAGGCTCTCGAACGCTTCCATCGAGCGGATGAGTTCCTTCAGGTTTTCAAGCCTGCCGGGGGCTTCGGCCGTCTTGTCGTTCTGCCACATCGCCGTATAGCCGCTCTCGTCGAGGATCTGCTCGGCAAGCTCGGTGTGCACGGTGGTCTCGAGCAGGCTCTGCCAGCGGCGGAAGTCGGTGACGACGTCGAACAGGGCTTTCCGAGCCTTCGGCTTCAGCTCGTCGGTCTCGATGATCTCTGAAGCGGCCGCCAGCATGGGCACGTCGCGGGCGCGGGCATAGTCGTGCAGGGTGCGCACCGTGGTGTCGCCAAGGCCGCGCTTCGGCGTGTTGATGATGCGCTCGAAGGCGAGGTCGTCGGCCGGCTGGCAGACGAGGCGGAAATAGGCCATGGCGTCGCGGATTTCGAGGCGCTCATAGAAACGAGGCCCGCCAATGACGCGGTAGTTGAGGCCGAGGGTGACGAAGCGGTCTTCGAACTCGCGCATCTGGAACGAAGCGCGCACCAGGATCGCCATGTCGTTGAGCTTGTGGCTCTTGCGCTGCAGCTGCTCGATTTCTTCGCCGACGGCGCGGGCTTCCTCTTCCGAATCCCAGGCGGCATGCACCTGCACCTTCTCGTCATCCGGGTCGGTTCGGTCGGTAAAGAGCGTCTTGCCGAGGCGGCCCTCGTTGTGGGCGATCAGATGGCCGGCAGCACCCAGGATATGTTCGGTCGAGCGATAGTTGCGCTCGAGCTTGATCACCTTGGCGCCCGGAAAATCCTTCTCGAAGCGCAGGATGTTGTCCACCTCCGCGCCGCGCCAGCCATAGATCGACTGGTCGTCGTCGCCGACGCAGCAGACGTTCTGCGGGACGCCCTTCGGCCGCTGGGCGAGCAGCCGCAGCCACATATACTGGGCGGTGTTGGTGTCCTGGTACTCGTCGACGAGGATGTAGCGGAACTTGTCGTGATAGTCCTTCAGCACATCCGGATGATTACGGAAGATGCGGATCGGGTGTAGCAGCAGATCGCCGAAGTCGCAGGCGTTCAGCGTCAAGAGCCGGTTCTGGTAGGCGGCGTAGAGTTCGCGGCCCTTGCCGTTAGCAAAGGCGCGGGCGTCGCCCTCGGGGATCTGGGCGGGGTCGAGGCCCTTGTTCTTCCAGCCGTCGATCAGGCCGGCGAACTGCTTGGCCGGCCAGCGCTTGTCGTCGATGCCTTCGGCCTGGATCAACTGCTTGATCAACCGCACCACGTCGTCGGTGTCGAGAATGGTGAAATCGGAGCGCAGGCCCACGAGTTCGGCGTGGCGGCGCAGAAGCTTGACGCCGATCGAGTGGAAGGTGCCGAGCCAGGGCATGCCTTCGACCGCATGGCCGACGAGCACGCCGATGCGCTCCTTCATCTCGCGCGCCGCCTTGTTGGTGAAGGTCACCGCGAGCATCTGCGAGGGGAAGGCGCGGCCGGTCGTCAGGATATGGGCGATGCGCGTGGTCAAGACCCGGGTCTTGCCGGTGCCGGCACCTGCGAGCACCAGCACGGGTCCGTCCAGCGTCTCGACGGCTTCGGCCTGTTCCGGGTTGAGGCCTTGGAGATAATCCGGGCGCGGCTGAGCGCGATCACGCGCCGCCATGGCGCGCGCGGCGATGCCGCCGGTTGCCGGAACACCTGCGGGGGCGGGCTGCTGCTTGCGCGGCGCCGGCTCCTCGTCGAAGAAGGGAATATCGTCGAAACCACTCATCATGCGGCTCAATGTAGTGATTCGGTGGGGAAAGGCCAGAAAGGATGTTCTTCTTTTATTCCGTTTTCTGCGCCAGCCGCACCAAGCCTGTGGAAAGACAGGCGATTTCGAGACCGCTTATTCTTGGGCCTGTTTCGTTTGTCGCATGTCGTCGCCGCAAAACCGCTTCACACTTTTGCGCGACATGCTTCAGCCAGCCGTCTTGTCGAAAGCGGGATCGACGGGCACCTGCAACGCGGTCGCAAGCTGGTTGGTGCGGGCGGCAAGCGAGATCACGCGCAGGAGATCGGCGTGCTCGGCATCGCTCATGCCCTTGGCTTTTGCCGCCGCCGTATGGGAATGGGCGCAGTAACCGCAGCCATTGGTGACGGAAACGGCGATGTAGAGCATCTCCTTGACCAGCGGGTCGAGCGCAGACGGCGTTGCCATCACCGCCTTCACATCGCGCCAGGTCTGCTCCAGCAGCTCCGGGTCGAAGGCGAGCCACAGCCACATATTGTTGATGAAATCGGACTTGCGGGTGGCGCGGATGTCGTCGAACACGGCCTTGACGCGCGGATCGGCTTCCGGATTTGGGGGCGGGGTTACGGTGCTCATGGGGCTCCTTCGCTGTTGTCGTTGGTGGCGGCATGCGGGCTGGCCGGTCGCTTGATGCGACGACGATAGCCGACGTTGCAGCGATTGCCAGCGTTGCGTTTGAGGAGCCGTCGCCGATGCGTTCAATTGGGGATTTCGGTGCAGGGTTGATTGTTCGAGCCAAGGGGCCCGATGTAAACAGCACGCCCTTGCTCGAGCCCTGACAGGCGTTGCCGTTTTGCGTGACGATGAAGACCCGGCGGCCGCAAAAGCCCGAAAACAACCTTGCTCTCGTAAAACGTGTTCCAGCCAAAAGCTGGTTGTGCTCCATAGGTCGGTGACCTAGAAGTAGCTTCGGACGCTCGAAGCGGCGTTCAGGCAGGAGCCCGACCATGATCAAGATGAGCGTCTACTATCCGGCCGATGGCGGCACGAAGTTCGACCACGACTACTACCGCACCACGCACATGCCCTTGCTCCAGGACCGGCTCGGCGATGCCTGCCTGCGCTACGAGATCGACAAGGGCCTTGCGGGGCGCGAGCCTGGAAGCGCGCCACAGTTCGTCGCGGCGTGCCACGTCTACGCGCCGAGCCTCGAGACATTCCAGGAGGCGTTAGGTCCGCACCGCGCCGAGATCTCCGCCGATGTCGCCAACTATACGGACATCGCGCCCATCGTGCAGATCAGTGAAGTCGTTGGCGGGTAGGGTGCTTCGGCGCGTCAGGCGTCGCCGTTGACCTTCCGCGATCGGCGTAGCGTTGGCGCACCATGATCCATGGTGACGCAGCCAGTGCGGAACTGGTCGACGATCGGGAACATGTGTTGCCGTCGAAGCGTAAACGACCTTGCTCTCGTCAGGCTCGCTTCAGCCAAAACCTGGTTGTGCTCTATAGGTCGGGGAGCTAGGCCAGCGCGAAGACGCGGGCCGGGCCGCCGGTGCCGCCGCGGTGCTTCGGTGCGCCGAGGATGAGGGTTGCGCCCTTGACCGGCAGCTTGTCGAGATTGGCTGCTGCCTCCAGCCCCCAGCGACCCTCCGGCAGCCAGGCGTAATGGGTGGCGAAATCGGGCGAGGGGCCGTGGTCGAGCGAGAGCGTATCGACGGCAATGCCGGCCGCCTTGCTCTCTTCGAGGAGATATTTGGCCGCCTCGACGTGAAAGCCGGGGAAATGCAGCTTGCCGGCGCCATCGGCATTGCGGAACGTGTCCGTGCCCATATGCGCGCTCCAGCCTGACAGCATGGCGACGCAGGCGTTTTCGGGGATTTCGCCATTGGCTGAGACCCAGGCCTTGAGATCGTCGGGCGTCACCTGCGCATCGGCATCGGCCTCAGCTTTCTTTCTGATATCGACGATCACGAGCGGCACCACCAGCTTGTCGACGGGCAGTTCGGCGACGGAGAGACCGTCGGCTGAGAAGTGCAGCGGCGCATCGACATGGGTGCCGGTGTGCTCGTTCACCCGCAGCTCGAACATGTTGAACTTGTCTTTGGCGTAGTTGAATTTCTCCTCGCGGAAGAACTGCTGCTGGCCGAAGAAGGTCGGGAAATCCTCGTGCAATTCATGGGTCAGGTCGGTGACGCTTGAATGCCCCTGCGCGAGCGCCGGCGGTGCCGCGCCCACGCTTGCGGCGGCAAGGCCCGCGGTCCCGACCGCGGCTGCTTTGAAGAAGCTGCGGCGCGAGAGCATGCGCTCTTTCACCGTTTCCATGACACAGGCATCGCACATCGACTTCTCTCCCCCAAGAGGCCTGAAGACAGGCGCAAAGCCGGCCGAAAGACGCTGCCGGCGGTTGCAGGATAGCGCAGTGTCGGCGGCTGTAAATGGTAATTGTCTAGTGAATTTCTGGACAAAGCTGCGATGCGTCGAACGAAGCGTCGGTGCGTCATCATCCCGCCAACAAATTCGCTTTTATTACAATTGCGTAATGATGGTATTCTGTCATTGCCCCGACACGTGCGAACAGGGATACTCCGGGCAATCGGAACGAACCGCCGGCCGCGCCGCGCTGGGGCGTGTTTTTTGCTTAATTCGGAGACTTGAATGCGGGTTTGGAAACAGCTTGCGGTGAGCGCCGCTGTGCTTCTCGTGGGCGCAGGCGTCTGGGTGCGGTTTGTGCCCGGCGCCGGTGAAACGCTGGCGGCGATCGGTGTTTCGCACCCGCTGATCGATGCCTTGTCCAAGCCAGGTGCTGAAGGCGGCGCGGGCGGCGAACGCGGCAATGGACGCGGGCAGGGCGGCAACAATGCCATCCTCGTCATGGTCCGGCCTTCGGGCACGTCTGTTGTCAACGACCGGCTGAACGCGATCGGCAACGGCGAGGCGATCCATTCCGTCACCGTGACGCCGACGGCGACCGGCAACCTCACCGAAATCCTCGTGCGCTCCGGTGAAAAGGTGGCGCAAGGCCAGGTGATTGCCAGGCTCGATAGCGACGACCAGAAGATCGCCGCCGATCAGGCGCGGCTGACACGCGACAGCGCCCGCGAAAAGGTCGAGCGCTACCGCAACCTCAGCACGGCGCGGGCGGTGTCGGCGGTGGATGTGCGCGATGCCGAGATCGCCATGCAGACCGCCGAACTGGCGCTGAAGACCGCCGAACTCGACCTCAAGCGCCGCGATATCGTGGCGCCGTCGAAGGGCGTCGTCGGCATCATCACCGTCAATGTCGGCGACTATGTCACGACCACGACGCCGATTGCGGTCGTCGACGACCGCTCGGAAATCCTCGTCGATTTCTGGGTGCCGGAGCGCTTCGCCAACAAGATCAGCGTCGACCAGCCGGTCACGGCCTTCGCCATCGCCCAGCCGGGCAACCAGCTCGACGGAGCGATCCATGCGATCGACAACCGCCTCGACCAGGCGAGCCGGACGCTGCGCGTGCGCGCACGGCTTGAAAACCCCGACGACAAGCTGAGGGCAGGCATGTCCTTCTCGGTCACCGTCGCCTTCGACGGCGACACCTATCCGACGGTCGATCCGCTGGCGATCCAGTGGAGCTCGGAAGGCTCCTATATCTGGCGCGTCTCGGGCGACAAGAGCGAGAAGGTGCCGGTCAAGATCATTCAGCGCAACCCGGACAAGGTGCTGGTGGACGCAGCGCTTAAGGAAGGCGACGAGGTCGTCACCGAAGGCGTGCAGCGCCTGCGCGACGGCGGCGCCGTGCGCATTGCCGGCCGCGAGAATAAGCAGGAACCGCAGAAGGTTGCGGAGGAAACCAAGTGAGCGGCGGCGACAGTCAGTCGAGCGGCCATGGTGGTGGTCACGGGGGCGGTGGCGACAAGATGTCAGCCCGCGAGCGTGGCAAGACCGGCTTTACCGCACTCTTCATCCGCCGGCCGATCTTCGCGCTGGTGGTCAACACGCTGATCGTCGTTGCCGGGCTTGCGGCCTGGAACGGCATCGAAATCCGCGAACTGCCTCAGGTCGACCAGCCGGTGATCTCGGTAACGACGACGCTCGATGGTGCAGCACCCGAGACGATGGACCGCGAGGTCACCTCGGTGGTCGAGGGTGCCGTGTCGCGCGTGCAGGGCATCCGCGACATTTCCTCGACCTCGTCCTTCGGTCGCAGCCGGGTGACGCTGCAGTTTTCCGACACGACCGATATCGGCCAGGCTTCCAACGACATTCGCGATGCGCTCGGCCGGGTGCGCAACCAGTTGCCCGACAATGTCGACGAGCCGAGTATCGTGAAGGCCGACGCCGACAGCCAGCCGATCATGCGCCTGGCTCTCACCTCCGACACCATGTCGATGGAAGACATGACGCTGCTCGTCGAAAACGAGATCAGCGACCGGCTCGCTGCCGTCGAGGGTGTGGCCGACGTCGCAGTCTATGGCGACCAGGAGAAGATCTTCCGCATCGACCTCGACCAGGCCAAGCTCGCCGGGCGCGGGGTGACGGTCGCCAACCTCAGGACGGCGCTGGCCAACGCCTCTTATGACGTTCCGGCCGGCAAGCTGACCAGCGCCAGCCAGGACATTTCCGTGCGCGCCACGGCCGACCTGCAGACGCCGGAGCAGTTCGAAAACCTGATCCTCGTCAACAATGTGCGCCTGCGCGACGTCGCCACCGTCACGCTCGGTCCCGACACCGGCACGACGGCGCTGCGCTCCAACGGCCGTCAGGGCATCGGGCTTGGCATCGTGCGCCAGGCGCAGTCCAATACGGTCGATATTTCCGAGGGCGTGCGCAAGGTCGTCGACACGATCCAGACGCAAATCCTGCCCGAGGGCACGCAGCTCAGGATCACCAGCGACGATGCCGTCTTCATCAACGGCGCCATCCATGAGGTGGAGATCGCGCTGATCGTCGCGGTCTTCATCGTGACCTTGGTCATCTACATGTTCCTGCTCGACTGGCGGGCGACGCTGATCCCGACGATCTCGATGCCGATCGCGCTGATCGGCACGGTGGCGGCGATCTACATGGCGGGCTTTTCGATCAATATCCTGACGCTGCTGGCGATCGTGCTGGCGACGGGTCTCGTGGTCGACGACGCGATCGTGGTGCTTGAGAACATCGTGCGACGGCGCGCCGAGGGCTTGGGCCCACGGGCCGCCGCCGTGCACGGCACGCTCGAAGTGTTCTTCGCGGTGCTGGCGACGACCGCGACGCTTGCCGCCGTCTTCGTGCCGCTCTCGTTCCTTCCGGGCCAGACCGGCGGTCTCTTCCGAGAGTTCGGCTTCGTGCTTGCCTTCGCGATCCTGCTCTCCTCCTTCGTGTCGCTGACGCTCTGCCCGATGCTCGCCTCGCGCATGCTGACGAAGGATACCCACACGGTGCCGGGGCCGATGGCGCGGTTCGGGGCGCGGGCGGCCGGCTTTTATCGCGTGACGCTGCGCGCCTGCCTCAACGCGCCGCTGATCGTCTTCGTCATCGCGGGCTTCTTCACCGCGATGGGCGCTGTCGGCTTCCTGACTCTGAAATCGGAGCTGACGCCGACCGAAGACCGCTCGCAGATCATGATGCGCATCAACGCGCCGCAGGGTGTTTCGCTCGAATATGCCCAGGCCCAGATGCGCCGCATCGAGGACGGCCTGCAGCCGCTGGTCAAATCCGGCGAGATCGACAATATCTTCTCGATCTCCGGGCAGGGCGGTTCGGTCAACAGCGGCTTCATGGTGCTGACGCTCGCTCCCTGGGACAAGCGTGACCGAACGCAACAGGATATTGTCGCTGATATCAACAAGGTGACCGGGCGGATCCCCTCGGTTCGCGTCTTTGCCATGCAGCCTAACAGTCTCGGCATTCGCGGCGCCGGCAGCGGCCTGCAGGTGGCGCTGGTCGGCAACGACTACAACAAGCTCGGCGATGCGGCGGCAAAGCTGGTGCGCCAGATGGAAGACACCGGGCGCTTCGAAAACGTCCGCCTCAACTATGAAGCCAACCAGGCGCAGCTGTCGATCACCATCGACCGCGAGCGTGCGTCCGACATGGGCGTCGATATCGGCGGCCTCGCCTGGGCGCTGCAGGCCATGCTCGACGGCAACAGCGTCGTCGATGTCTATGTCGACGGCGAATCCTATCCGGTGAAGCTTCTGTCCTCGACCAACCCGGTCAACGACCCGACCGACCTGCAGAACATCTTCCTGAAGGCCGGCGACGGAAAGATCGTGCCGATGTCGACGATCGCCAGTGTGGAGGAGATGGCGGTGGCGCCGCAGCTCTCACGGGAATCGCAGCTTCGCGCCGTGTCGCTTTCGGCCGGCCTCAAGTCTGACCTGGCGCTCGGCGAAGCGCTGACCATGGTCGAGCAGATGGCCGAGCCGCTGCTGCCGCCGGGCTCGCGCATCATGCCGCTTGCCGAAGCCGCAACGCTTAACGAAAATGCCAACGGCCTGTTCGTCACCTTCGGCTTTGCGCTCGTCATCATCTTCCTGGTGCTGGCGGCCCAGTTCGAAAGCTTCGTCAGCGGCCTGATCATCATGTCGACGGTGCCGTTGGGGCTTGCCTGCGCGGTCTTCGCGATGATCATGACCGGTAACACGCTGAACATCTACAGCCAGATCGGCCTCGTGATGCTCGTCGGCATCATGGCGAAGAACGGCATCCTGATCGTCGAGTTCGCCAACCAGCTGCGCGATCGCGGCGAGGACGTGCGTTCGGCGATCGAGAATGCCGCCAATATCCGTCTGCGGCCTGTGATGATGACGATGATCGCCACCATCGTCGGCGCCGTCCCGCTGGTGCTGGCAAGCGGTGCGGGCGCCGAGGCGCGTATCGCGCTTGGCTGGGTGCTCGTCGGCGGCCTTGGCCTGGCGGTGATCGTCACGCTTTACCTGACGCCAGTCGCCTATCTCGTCATTGCCCGCTTTACCAAGCCGCATGCGGACGAGGAGCGCAAGCTGCACGAGGAGATGGACGCAGCGGCGGCCATGGAAGTGCGCTAACTGAAACGGCCGTCAGCGGGCGGCTTACAATTCGAGCCAGGCGGCAACGAGAAAGATCGCTGCCGCCAGGCCGCCAAGCGCGCTGCGCCCGGCGTGGAGCCTGCCCCAATATTTGAGCAGCTCGCGACTGTCGTTGCCGGCGTCTTCGGGCCGGACTGCCTCCAGCTGGCGGTTGACCGGCAGGACGAAGAGCAGCGTATAGGGCCAGTTGAGGATGATGATCGCGGCGCCCAGTCCCCAGAGAACATGGCCGGTCTGCCCCCAGGCGCCGGCGCCGAGCAGGCCCGAGATGAGCGCGAGCGTCGCCTGCATCTCGAAGCCGCGGCGATAGGACGGCAGCCACTGCACGAGTGCGGCGCGATCGTCGAGATGCAGCCGTGCCGGCTGTTCGGCCCAGGTGATGTAGATGGCGGCGCCAAAGAAAACCGACGCGGTGAGCAAAGCGGTGAGACCCAACATTTGCCTCTCCTTCCTTCACGCCGATATCATAGCGCAAGGCCGGGCAAACGGCAGGTGTTTTCCACTGTTTCGCTCTCATACGTAGCAGTACCAGAGTTCGGTCGGTCTGAGGCGTTCCTTTTGCCAGTGGCAAATCTGGTGCGACGCGGCTTGCCCGCCTGCAAGGCCCTCTGTCTACCGGCTCGCCCGCCCTATGTGCCGTCACGCCGCACGATCAGCGCCGTCGCGCAGAGCACGACCTCCACCTCTTCTTCGAGTTCGAGGCAGATTTGGCGGTATTCGTCAGCGAGATCCGGGCGGCCGCCGCCCAACACGAGTGCGTCCCGCATGTTGACCGCAAGTTCGTAACTGCAGAACAGCTCAATCATGCAATCTGACGATGCCGACGCGATGCTGCCCCTCAAGTGCGGCAACCGCATCATCAGTCGCTTTCTGCCGATCTCTCCAAGCACGTCACACGTCCTTCCGCTCGGCCTTTATACGCAAGGACTTCCCGAACGGATCACCGCGCGGCGTGGTGTGGATATGACATTTCGGCAAACGGGGACACATCGTGTCGGCTTTTCAGCGTTGGTGTTTTCCACGCTGTCATACAGTCTTGTGACACTCCGGTCTCACGTCAGGCGTTTTCCTGCGCTACTGTGAGCGGGAAGTGGGCGAGCGTCTGGACAAAGTGATTCCGATTTGCACAGTAGCGCCTTGAAATGACTGCGCTTCCCGAACATCAAAAAGGCAGCGCGGCGAATGCAAAAGGAAGGGCGTTTTCCGTGGCATTGAAGGCGATCAGGGCTGGCGCGCGAAACGGGGCGGGGATTGCGGCGGCAAAGGCGGAGCTTTCCGCCCGCTTCGGCGACCGGTTCCAGACGGGCGAGGCGATCCGCGCCCAGCACGCCCACACCACCACCTATATTCCGGCGCAGCTTCCCGATGGCGTGGCGTTTGCCGAAAGCGCCGGCGACGTGCGCGAGATCGTCCAGATCGCCACCCGTCACAAGGTGCCGCTGATCCCGTTCGGCACCGGCTCCTCGCTCGAGGGTCATATCAACGCGCCCCATGGCGGCATCTCGGTCGATCTCTCGCGCATGAACAAGGTGCTCGAGGTCAATGCCGAGGATCTCGACTGCTGCGTCGAGCCGGGCATCACCCGCGAGGAGCTCAACACCTACCTGCGCGACACCGGCCTGTTCTTCCCGATCGATCCCGGCGCCAACGCCTCGATCGGCGGCATGGCCTCGACGCGGGCGTCCGGCACCAATGCGGTGCGCTACGGCACCATGAAGGACAATGTGCTGGCGCTGACGGTGGTGACCGCTGACGGACGTGAAGTCCGCACGGCGCACCGGGCGCGCAAGTCCTCGGCCGGCTACGACCTGACGCGGCTCTTCGTCGGAGCCGAAGGCACGCTCGGCATCATCACCTCGATCACGCTTCGGCTGCAGGGCATTCCGGAGGTGATTTCCGGCGGCGTCTGCCCGTTTCCGACGATCGAAGACGCCTGCAATGCGGTGATCCTGACCATCCAGTCGGGCATTCCGGTGGCGCGCATCGAGCTGCTCGATGCGCTGCAGATGAAGGCCTGCAACGGCTATTCCGGCCTTTCCTACCAGGAGACGCCGACGCTGTTCGTCGAATTCCACGGCAGCCCCGAGAGTGTCGAACTGCAGGCGCGCCAGTTTGGCGAGATCGCCTCGGAGTTCGGCGCCAGCGACTTCCTCTGGACCACCAATCCGGAGGAGCGGGCGCGGCTCTGGAAGGCCAGGCACAATGCCTACTGGGCGCAAAAGAGCCTGATCCCGGGTGCTGCAATCCTGTCGACCGATGTTTGCGTGCCGATCTCGCGGCTGGCGGAATGCGTGGCGGCAACGCAGGAAGACAGCGCCGCCCACGGGCTGACCGCGCCGATCGTCGGTCATGCCGGCGACGGCAACTTCCATGTCGGCCTGCTGTTCGACGACAAGGACCCAGCCGATGTGGCGCGGGCCGAGGCCTTCGTCGAACGCCTGAATGCTCGCGCCTTGGCGATGGACGGGACCTGTACCGGCGAGCATGGCATCGGCCAGGGCAAGATGCCGTTCCTCGAGGCGGAACTTGGCGATGCGCTCGACCTCATGCGGCAGGTCAAGCGCTCGCTCGATCCGGACAACATCTTCAATCCCGGCAAGATTTTCGCCTGAGGCGGAGAAGGAATGCGACCGTCGGGCGTAGCGCTTTTTTGGGGCGATGCGCCGGGGCGAAAGTGTGATACTGCATAGTTCCGATGTCGGCATGGACGCCCGGCGATTTATGCGGCAAATCAAGATGCTACAGTGCTGGACACGGCGCTGTCGGCGGGCGCCAGGTCCTGGCGCTCCAATCGATGCGCGGCGCGCCATGCGCCGCTGAACTGATATGGGAATATACGCACGGTGCTTTCGCGAATTCTGCTTGCCGTCGGTGGACTTGTGGTCGTTGCGCTCTTTGCGGCGCTGATCGCTCCGTGGTTCATTGACTGGACGGATTTCCGCAAGGAGTTCGAGCGCGAGGCAAGCCGCATCATGGGCAAGCCCGTCGTCGTGCATGGAAGCGTCGATGCGCGGCTGATCCCGTTTCCGACCGTGACGCTCAACGACGTGCGCGTCGGCGCCGCCGAGGATGGCGACCCGCTGATCCAGGTGGCGCAGTTCTCGATGAGCGCCGAGCTTGCGCCGTTCCTGAGCGGCGAAGCGCTGATCTTCGACATGAAGCTTGACCGCCCGAAAGCCAAGGTGCGCCTGCTGCCCGACGGCACGCTCGACTGGGCGAGGGGCCGGCGGGCCTCGATCCCGGCCAAGACCGTCGTGCTTGAAAATGTCGAGATCACCAACGGCCAGATCGAATTCGTCGACGAGCAGACCGGCCGCACCCGCCGCGTGAGCGGACTTGCCGCAGACATTTCGGCCCGCACGCTCGCCGGGCCCTGGAAGGTCGAGGGGCGCGCCGCGCTCGATGGCGAAGCCGGCAGTTTTTCCTTGACCAGCAACGAGGTGGACGAGGCGGGTACGCTCAGCCTGAAGGCGCGCGTGACACCCGACAAGCGCCCCTTCGGCGTCGAGACCGACGGCTCGCTGCGCATCGTCGATTTCAGGCCTGTCTATAGCGGCCGTTTCACGCTGACGGAGAACCGGCCGCAGGGCGAGACGAAGAACGCGGACGGGCGGGCGCCGCTGCGCATCAACGGCAACTTCCAGCTGACCAACGAGAGCATCCGCGTCCCCGAATACCGCTTCGAAATCGGCCCGTCGGACGATCCCTATGTGGTCACCGGCGAGGCGACGCTCGATACCGGCAAGGACCAGAAATTCCTGCTGATCGCCGACGGCCAGCAGATCGACGTCAGCCGCATCGGCCCGAGCCGCAACAACAAGACCGGCCGCGATCCGGCAATCTCGATGCGCCAGCGGCTCGAAGCCATGCTGGCGATCGCCGCCGACATTCCCATCCCGCAGGTGCCCGGCCGCGCCAGCCTGAAACTGCCTGCGATCGTCGTTGGCGATACGACCGTGCGCGACGTGCGCATCGACGTACAGCCCGATGGCGCCGGCTGGGTGATCGACAATGTCGTGGCGCTGCTGCCGGGGCGCACGCAACTCGAAGCCAAGGGGCGGCTGAACCTCAAGGGACAGCGCAGTTTCCGCGGTGACCTCTTGCTTGCCTCCAACCAGCCTTCCGGCCTCGCCAACTGGCTGGCGGGTTCCGTCGACCCGGCGATCCGCAAGCTCAGGACCGCCGGCTTTTCGGCCAAGGTGAACCTGACCGATACCTTGCAGCAGTTCGAGAACCTCGAAGTGGCGGCCGACGAGGCGAGCCTCAAGGGTCGGCTCGAGCGGCAGTCCTTCGCCGACCAGCAACCGAACCTTTCGCTGCAGCTGAAGGGCAACCGCATCGACTTCGAAGCGCTGCAGGCGCTGACCGGGCTGGTGGCGGGCGACGCTTCCACCGACACCTTGCTGCAGCACGCGATTGCCGCCGATCTTTCGGCCGACGAGTTTTCCGCCTTCGGAGAGGAGGCGCAGGACGTGCAGGCGGTGCTGACGCTGAAGAACGGCCAGCTCCAGGCCGAGCGCGTGGCGATCGGCTCGCTTGCCGGCGCGCAGCTCGCCTTTTCCGGGCGGGCCAGCGGCGACCTCGACAAGCCCGTCGTCTCGGCCAAGATGAAGCTTGCGGCCAAGAACCTGACGCCGTTCCTGGAAATGATCGGCCGCCACGCGGTCAATCATCCGGCGCTGAGGCAGCTGATCAAGGCCGGCCCCTATTACAGCGACACGGCCTTCGACGTGACGCTGACGGCCGGCAACAAGGAAGGCAATGCGCCCGCGACCTTCGGCATCTTCGGAACCGCCAACGGCACGAAGATCGCCGCCAGCTACCAGGCGCCCGACATGGCGCAGGCGCTGACCGGCAAGGCGATGCTTTTGGAAGCGACGCTCGAAAATCCCGAGACGCGGCTGCTGCTCGGCCAGACGGGTTTCGATCCCTTGCCCTTCGATGCGGATGCTAACGGCATTCTCTCCGTCAAACTGCAAAGCACCGACGGACCGACGGCGAACGGCACGGTGACCTTTACCACCGAGAAGACCTCGCTCGCCGCCAAGGGCAGCGTCGATCTTTCCCGCGATCATTTCCTCGAGGGTCAGGCGAAGGTGACGCTGCAGACCCAGGACCTGGAGCCCTATCTTCTGCTCCAGGGCGTGGCCGTGCCGCAGATGGGCAGCGGCCTGCCGCTCACCGTCTCCGCGGATATCGCGACGACGCCCGAAACGATCGCGCTCACCACCGTCGAGGGCAAGGCCGACCATAACGGCTTTACCGGCAATCTGACGATCGACCGCAAGACGCCCGGGGCGGCCAGCGGACAGCTGACGCTCGACACGCTCGATCTTGCCTGGCTCGGCGAGGGCGTCCTCGGCCCGATCGAGGATACGAACGGGGCCTTTTCGAAGGGCGCTCTGGCGCAGCCTGCCTGGACCGGGCTCAACGTGGCGCTGGACGTGCAGGCGCAGAAATTCTGGCCGGGCGTCTATGGCGCGGTCACGAGCTTTGCCGGCAAGATGGCATGGAAGGGCGACGAGGTCGCGCTGACCGATGCGGCCGGCGACTGGCTGGGCGGCAAGCTCGCCGGACGCGTGCAGATCGGCAATGCCAACGGCTCGGGTTTCCTGCGCTCACGCCTGGACGTCAAGGGCGGCGACCTTGCGCAGGCGGGCTGGGCCCATGCGGGCACGCCGGTCGCGACCGGGACCTTCGATCTTTCCGTAGCGCTTGAGGCTTCGGGTGCGACGCCCGAGGCAATGGCGCATTCGGCAAGCGGCTCGGGTACGGCAACCTTCAACGGCATGACGCTTGCCGGCATCAACAGCGGGGCGCTGCCGCAGCTGATCGCAGCCGCCGATGCGCTGAAGACGCAGATCTCGGCGGACGCAATCAAGGGTGCCGCGGAGGCGACCATCTTCTCTGGCCAGTCGCTGGTCGGCGTCGTCAAGGCGCCCTTCAGCATCGCCGGCGGGGTGCTGCGGGCGCAGAACGTGACGGCCGGCGACGGCAACGCGGCGATGACCGGCGAGGCCTCGCTGGACCTTGCGGCGGGCCGTATCGACGCCGGTATCGACCTGACCTTCCGGCCCGGCGACGAGGCGCTTGCGGGTGCTGAGCCGCGCGTGCGCATCGGCTATGCCGGCCTGATGGAAGATCCGGGCGTCGATCTCAACGTTGCCGATCTTGCGAACTTCCTGTCGCTGCGCGCCTTCGAGCGCGAGCGCCGGCGGGTCGAGATCCTGCAGGCAAACGTGCTGGAGAAACAGCGCCTTCGCCGCGAACTCGCGCTTTACAAGGCGCGGGCGGAGGCAAGGGAACTGGAGCGCAAACGCGCCGTTGCCGAGGAACGCCGGCGGGCTGCCGGCGCTGCGGAGGCCGCCCGCCTCAAGGCGGAAGCAGATGCGCGCGCAGAGGCCGAACGGAAGGCCGAAGCGGAGCGGCAGGCGGAAGCTGCACGCCGGGCGGCAGAGGCAGCGCGCAGCGCCGTCCAGGGCCAGCCGCAGACGGGGCCGAACCCCCAGACCCAACCGGACGGAGCCACCGGCACCCCTCCCGGACAGAAGCTCAACTTCGACGTCCTGCCCGACGTCACGGTGCAGTAGCAGGCGATTGCGCCGGAGCACGACGGTCCCGGCCTTTCGGGGCCGGAGATGCGTTGCCGTTTGCGCAGGCGGCCGTAATCCCATCCTTGGCTGGCGGCCCCTGAAGCCCGTCGCGATCCTAGCCTCGCTCTCTGCGCTTTCGGTCTTTGATGCTTCGCATGCCGCTATCGCAAACGGCTGCGCAGCTTTGCGACGTGCTTCAGCTTCAGATTTCGAAGGTGGTTCATCGAACCGGCGTTCGTCCGGCGCATCGTGGCGCGCGAAGGGATCGGCAGAGTTTTAACGAATTCTGAAGCACATCCTCCACTATTGATCGCTAAATTAGCAATTTGCGTTGGATGGGGCAGGGGGCGCGGCTTGCGGGCCGCGTCGTTAATCGGCGCATGGGAAGGATGACGTCGATCGCTCCGGATTGACCTGAGCGGCGCGTCGCCGTCTGCTGAGGGGCTACGATCAGAGATGCGCTACAATTTGAGGAAGAGAGCCGCCCGCATCCTTGCGGACGAGAAGGGCAACTTTACCGTTCTGACCGCGCTGATAGCGGTGCCGCTGCTGAGCGCCGCGTCGATCGCCATCAACCTGGCGCGGATCAACCTCGAGGCCGCCAAGATGCAGACGGCGCTCGATGCCGCTGCCTTTTCGGCGGTCAAATCCTACGGCGAGGGGGAGACCGAGGCCAGTGCCAGGGATCTCGCCAACAACGTCTTTTTCGCCAATTTCGGCCAGGCGGAGCCCGTCGACCAGATCGGCGCGGAGAGCGGCGTGTCGGTGGCGGCCGCGCCGGTGCAGATCGCCTTCGGCGCCGCCGGCGTCGAGACCACGGCGACGGCGGCCTACGCGCTGAAATACAATCCGCTCTTCTTCGGGCTGCAGCCCTATACGATCGACCGGGAAAGCGTTGCCGCGCGCATGCCGGGGCGGGAGGCCTGCATCCTGGCGCTGCACCCGACGGCGAGCCGGGCCTTCGAGGTCAGCGGCGGGGCAAGCGTCGACACGTCCGGCTGCACGATCACGTCGAACTCCACCGACGCGCAGTCGATCTATCTCAGCGGCTCGGCCACGCTCAAGGCCGAATGTCTCTATGCCGCCGGCAAGGTGTCGGCGACGCTCGCCAATCTCCAGCTTGCCTGCGGCAATGCGGTCGAGGAGGTGGCTCCGATTCCCGACCCCTTCCGGTCGAAGAAGATGCCGACCACGGGAGGCTGGGTGAGCCTTGCCGGCTGCGGCCAGAATTTCGTCGGCGGCGGTGGCGGCAACGGCGACTGCAACGGTACCGGCAAGACACCGAACAACGCGCCCGACACCTACCGCGTCGAGTTGAATCCCGGCACCTATGGCGCGCTCGAGATCAAGGGGAGGGTTCTTCTGAGGCCCGGCAACTACATCATCGACGGCGGCAGCCTGAAATTTACCAGCCAGTCGGTGCTGAGCGCCGAAGGGGTTACCTTCTTCCTCCTGAACGGCGCCCAACTCGACATTCACGGCGGGGCGACTTTCCAGGTCAGCGCGCCGACGACCGGCGATTGGGCCGGCTTCTCGATCGTCGCCGGGCGCAACAACACGGCCACCGCCACCATCAACGGCAACAGCGCCTCGTCGCTCGCCGGCATCATCTACATGCCGGCATCGCGCGAGATCCAGTATGCCGGCAACGGATCGACCGGCGGTGAATGCGTGCGCATCGTCGCCCAGGAGATCACCATGATCGGCAACAGCAGCTTCAAGCTGGATTGCAAGGCGGTGCTGGCCAACACCACGATCAACAATCCCGGTGCGATCCGGCTGGTGCGATAACGACGGACGCGTCTTGCCTCCGGCCGTTGGGCCGGCGGCGTGATGGCTTGCCGGTGTCCAGGCGCGCTTTTCCCTCAGAAGCGGATGGACAGTCCGAGGATTGGACCTTGCTGGACCACGTCGAATATGAAGCCGTCATTGTCGTAGTTGACGCCCAGCGCTCGATAACCGGCAATCGCCGAGATCGTGTCGTTGAAACGGTAGCCGAGGCCAAGGCCGACGTCCCAGTCGACGTCGGCGCCGCCGCCACCGACCAGGCCCCAGCCGGTCAGGTATATTTCCGGGGTGAAGAAGTAGTTGCCGCGCACGCCCACCATGCCGTCGACCCAGGTCTTGCGGTCATCGCGGCTGATACCGTCGAGCGGGCCGCCCTGGAAGGACATGGTGGTGTTGACCGACCAGATCCTGGCGCCGCCGACCACGTCGAGATGCGAGTTCTGATCCTCAAAGACCGTGTAACCGACACCAATGAGGCCGGCGAAGGTCTCCGATTCCACATCGACGGTATCGGTGAAGATGCCACGCGCTTTGCCGTCGCCGGAGAGCTTCGTATAAATCAGGTCGCCAAAGATGCTGAACCGGTCCTTTCGCGCCTCCAGGGTTGCCATGGCGGCGAAGTCGAGATTGCTCCAGATGTCGCTGAAGCTTGAATCGATGTGAACGGTCGGGAGCCCGAATTGCGCTGTGTCGCCGGAGAGACCCGCCATCCAGAAATAGGGCGCGAAGGTGAATTGCCAGCCGCTCTCGGTTTCTTCCACGGGGGCCGCGGGCGCCATCAGCGGCGTGATATCGGCGGCATGAACAGGCAGAAAGGGAACCAGGCTCAGGCAGGCCGCAAGGCCCAGTCGCGTAGAGATACTCATGAAACGCCTCCCGCTTGCGCAGTCCCTGGGAAACGATGCGCGCGTTTTCCGTCCGGTCCTGCTTACTCATAAGAGTTGTGCGTATCGACGGCAGAAGCCGCCGCCTCCAACATGGCCATCTTTATATAAGCGATTCCGAAAACAACCAATTTCCACCGCCAGTGCAATCCTTGGCTGACGAAATGGCCCCTGCTGTTGCAGGCGCCACACAGTCGCGTGGGATCTGATGAGGCGGACTCGGGCCCGTGGTCCGGTGCTGTGGCGGGATCAGCGCGGCTCGGTAGAGAGGGCAGGCACGTTCGATTTCAGCCATTCGAGCACATAGACGCGCAGTGCCGAGGAGAGATTGCTGTCGGGCGTGCGCTGGTCGTCGATCTCGGCGATCAGCTGGGCGAGCGGCATCTCGCGCCTCGCGGCAATCGTCTTCAGTTCCTGCCAGAAGGCGTCTTCGAGCGAGAAGCTGGTGCGGTGGCCGTGGAGCGTCGCGGAATGCTTACGGATCATCGCCCGGCCTTAGAGATTGATTCAAGGGATTGGCATTTCGAGTCCGGACATCGCCGCAAGTCCTTGCTCCGGAATCGCTTTTGCGGGCTCAGTCCTTGCCGGCGTCGCCTTCGTCTGCGGCAGGGCGCTCGATGCGGCCCTGGTCAAGGCGGGTTTCCGCCTTGTCGTTCAGCGCCTTCGTCAGGGATTTTTCGGCCTTGGTACGGCCGAAGGAGATGCGGTTCTGCTCGGCCTGCTTTTCCTTTTCCGTGCGCTCGCGGCGCTTGCGGAACTGGCGCAGATTGACGACGTCGCCGGTCATGAGCCGCGGCTCCTCGGATCAGTTCTTCTTGCGGAAGGAATCGAGCGAGACGACGGAGCCGCCGCCGTTCTTCGGCTCGGTGGGCTTGTCGTCCTTGGCCGAGGTCTCGGCATTTTCTTCCGGAACGGGGTAGGCGGTGATCTCCGCCGATTCCTGTTCTTCCTCCTCGCCGGCCGCCACGTCGAACTCCAGTTCGAAATTGACCGAGGGGTCGTAGAAGCCGCGGATGGCGTTGAACGGGATGACCAGCCGTTCCGGCGTGTCGGAGAAGGAGAGGCCGATCTCGAAGCCGACGTCCGTGACCTTCAGCTCCCAGAACTGGTGCTGGACGACGATGGTCATCTGTTCGGGATACTTGGCTTTCAGGTGCTGCGAGATGCGCACGCCCGGCGCGCCGGTGAGGAAGGTGATGAAGAAATGGTGTTCGCCCGGCAGGTGGCCGGTCGTCGCGACTTCGGTCAAAACCTTGCGGATGACGCTGCGGAGCGCGTCCTGTGCCAGAATGTCGTAGCGGATGTGGTCCTGGCCCATGAGTGTCCCGTCTTTCCTCGAACTCAATCTTACTTGTCGGCTGCCGGCACGACGTCTTGCCGTCGGCTTTTCATTGCCCGTCTGAAGCAGACGAGTCAATTATTCAAGCATCTATAGACCATTTCGAAGCGGGGGAGAAGGTGAAGGCTTCTGTTGCCAGGTGCCTTCGGACCCCGCCTTACGGTGCTACCCGGAAGGACTTGATTTGAAGTGTCGCACCGCGATTAAGCAGCGAGACGTGCTTCAGCATAGTTGTCGTTTGCAACTATAAGTTTAGCCCGATAACGGTGGTACAATGCCGAGCAAAAAGTCGATCTTTACGCCCTTGTCGATCCTATTTCGCCCCCATCAAAAGCCGATCCCGGAAGATCGGTTTTTGGTGGAGGCGCCGGGTACCGCCCCCGGGTCCAATGGGTTTATTTCATCGCCCGTTTATTGCCATAGCCGCCCGAAGACGGCAGGGTTCATATAGGTCTTTCTGGGGCTCAAGAAAAGGGGGATGTGTCGGATATATGACTTTCTCCCGGACTGGCTCGCGCCGAACTGCCTTGACTTGACCGGCATCCGTGAAAAACTCCCGCTGCTGCCACGCGGCCGGCATTCTCCGGCTGCAATTTCGAAAAGCAAAGCAAGCTGGAGGCCTCATGACGGACTACCTCGCAGATGTGCAGAAATACGACAGCGGCGCCGACGAAGCGATCGTCAACAAGATCGTGCGCCACCTTGGCATCGCGCTTCGCAACCGGGATTCC
Source organism: Ensifer sp. LBL (assembly GCF_050435225.1). Classification (NCBI taxonomy): domain Bacteria; kingdom Pseudomonadati; phylum Pseudomonadota; class Alphaproteobacteria; order Hyphomicrobiales; family Rhizobiaceae; genus Ensifer; species Ensifer sp. LBL. The sequence continues at coordinate 599,869 of NZ_JBNDJY010000004.1, forward strand.
TCGCTCGTTTCGGCGTCGGATCCGAAGGAGCTCGAGCGGGTCAGGGAGAAATGGTGCGAAAAGAAGCTCGGCATCAGCGGCGCCGATGCGGACAGCGCGATCGACGCCACCGTCAAGGCGATGTCGGCGGACCGGTCGAAATCGCGCGTCACCTTCTATTATCTGGTGGCCAAGAACCTCGGCAAGCTGCAGACCTTGTAGCGCCCCGCCGAATTATCCGGGATAATCGTCCCGTGGTCATTGGTTCGCCGCCGGCTTCGTCCTAAATTTAGGGAAAATACGAATCGGCGGCGCCAGACCATGCAGCAATATCTCGATCTTCTCGACCACGTGATGACCAACGGATCCGACCGGGGCGACCGGACCGGAACGGGCACGCGCTCGGTCTTCGGCCACCAGATGCGCTTCGACCTTTCCGAGGGCTTCCCGGTGCTGACGACCAAGAAGCTGCACCTGCGCTCGATCATCCATGAACTGCTGTGGTTCCTGAAGGGCGATACCAATATCCGCTACCTCAAGGAAAACGGCGTCACCATCTGGGACGAATGGGCCGACGAGAACGGCGACCTCGGCCCGGTCTACGGCTACCAGTGGCGCTCCTGGCCGGCGCCGGACGGACGCCACATCGACCAGATTGCCGGCCTTGTCGAAAGCCTGAAGACCAACCCGAATTCGCGCCGCCACATCGTCTCGGCCTGGAACCCGGCACTGGTCGACGAGATGGCGCTGCCACCCTGCCATTGCCTGTTCCAGTTCTACGTCTCCAACGGCAAACTCTCCTGCCAGCTCTACCAGCGCTCGGCCGACATCTTTCTCGGCGTGCCCTTCAACATCGCCTCCTATGCGCTTTTGACGATGATGGTGGCGCAGGTGACGGGCCTGAAGCCGGGCGATTTCGTGCACACGCTCGGCGACGCGCACATCTACCACAACCATTTCGAACAGGCCCGGCTGCAGCTCACCCGCACGCCGAAGGCGCTGCCGCGGATGGAAATCAATCCAGACGTGAAAGATCTCTTTTCCTTCCGTTTCGAAGACTTTACGCTCGTCGGCTACGAAGCCGATTCATCGATCAAGGCGCCGATCGCCGTCTGACATATCCTGATGCTGCGGGTGGCCGGTCCGCATTTCTGAATTCTTCTCGATGCCGATGCCGCGCCACCCTTCGGGCGGGGCAGGTGCTTCCGTCGCCCACAAGCGCAGGGGCCGGCAATCCAAAGCTGAGGGGCGGCCGGGGAGGGCTGTCGTCCAAGGGAGGTATCGATGCTCACACTCGTCCATGCGCCGCTGTCGCGATCCTCGCGCATCGTCTGGCTGCTTGAGGAGCTGGGCGCGGAATACGAGATCCGCTACGTCTCGATCCGCCGCTGGGACGGATCCGGCGCGCCCGACGACAACAACCCGCATCCGCACAAGCAGGTGCCGGCGCTCATTCATAATGGCGCGGTGATCTGGGAGTCGGCCGCGGTCGTGCAATATCTCACCGACCTTCATCCCAACTGCAGCCTCGGCCGGCCGCCCGGACACAAGGAGCGCGGCGCCTATCTCTCCTGGCTCGCCTATTATGCAGGCGTGATCGAGCCGACGGCGCTCGCCCATATCTCGGGCGCGACCATCAATAACCCGGCGCAGGCGCGGCTCTATAGCGAAATGTGCGCCCATGTGATCGATGTGCTCACCCGCCAGACCTATCTGCTCGGCGAAACGATGAGTGCGGCCGATCTGCTTCTAGCAAGCGCGCTGCAGTGGATGCGCAAGTTACTTCCGGAAAGCACAGTCGTCGATCGCTACATCCGCGTCGTGACGGACCGGGCCGCCCATGACCGGGCCATAGAAATCGACAGCAAACCGAACGGGTTCCATGACTGAAACGAAGACCACTCATCCGAAAATATCGATCGTCGTCGCCGTTGCCGCCAACGGCGTCATCGGCCGCGATGGCGATCTGCCCTGGCGGCTTTCGACCGACCTCAAGCGCTTCAAGGCGCTCACGATCGGCAAGCCCGTGGTCATGGGGCGCAAGACCTGGGCGTCGCTCGGGCGCCCGCTTCCCGGCCGTGCCAATATCGTCATCACCCGCAACGCGGATTTTGTCGCGGAAGGGGCAAGTGTCGTGCCGTCGCTCGATGCGGCGATCGCGCTTGCGGGCCGAGAGGCGCAGGCTGCGGGCGTGGGCGAGATCTGCGTGATCGGCGGTGGCGAGATCTACCGCCAGTCGATTGCGCTGGCCGATATCCTGCACGTGACCGAGGTTCAGGCGACCGTGGATGGCGATACGCGCTTCCCTGATATCGATCCCGGCGTGTTCGAGAAGGCGTTCGAAGAGGATCTGCCGCAGGGTGAGAAGGACAGCCACGCCATGCATTTCGTCACGTTTAAGCGGCGTGCGACAGCCTGACGCGGCGGATCGTCAACTATTTTGAACCATTTACGGTGAACTCGGGTCTATCGCGTTGAAAGCGGTGCGGGTGATACCTATAACGGTTTCACATCATAAACGACCGTGCGGTGGCGCGGCCGTTTTGCGTGGGAAGTATTCAAAAGAGAGGTTTTGATGCCCTGGAGCAATCAGAATGGCGGCGGCGGTGGCCCATGGGGCGGCGGCGGCGGTGGCGGCAATCAGGGAGGTCCCTGGGGCCAGGGGCCAAACCGGCCGCGTGGCGGCAAGGGCGGCCCGCCGGATCTGGAAGAGATCATCCGCCGTGGCCAGGACCAGCTTAAGAACGTCGTTCCCGGCGGCTTCAATGGTGGCGTCTTCGCCATTATCGGCTTGCTGATCGTCGGTTTTGTCCTGATCAATTCGATCTACACGGTGCAGCCGGACGAGCGCGGCGTCGAGATGCGCTTCGGCAAGCCGAAGGACGAGATCTCGATGCCTGGCCTGCATTATCATTTCTGGCCATTCGAGACCGTCGAATTCGTCAAGATCACCGAGCAGCAGCAGAACATCGGCGGGCGCTCCAGCGGTCAGTCGAATTCCGGCCTGATGCTGACCGGCGACCAGAACATCGTCAACGTCCAGTTCTCGGTGCTTTATTCGGTCACCGATCCGAAGGCTTACCTCTTCAACGTCGAGAACCCGTCCGACACGCTGCAGCAGGTCGCCGAAAGCGCGATGCGCGAAGTCGTCGGCCGCCGTCCGGCGCAGGACATCTTCCGTGACAACCGTCAGGCGATCGCCGCGGACGTGAAGAGCACGATCCAGGCAACGATGGACACCTACGGTACCGGCGTTTCCGTCAACACGGTCGCGATCGAGGACGCCGCACCGCCGCGCGAAGTGGCCGATGCGTTCGACGAAGTGCAGCGCGCCGAGCAGGACGAAGACCGCTTCGTCGAAGAAGCCAACCAGTATGCCAACCAGGTGCTCGGCAAGGCACGCGGTCAGGGTGCGCAGATCCGCGAAGAAGCGGCCGCCTACAAGGACCGTGTCGTCAAGGAAGCACAGGGTGAGGCGCAGCGCTTCATCTCCGTCTATGACGAGTACTCCAAGGCGCCTGACGTGACCCGCAAGCGTCTCTATCTCGAAACCATGCAGGGCGTTCTCGGCAAGTCGAAGAAGGTCATCATCGACGAGAAGAACGGGCAGGGCGTTCTGCCATATCTGCCGCTGAATGAAATCGGTCGTCCGACGACGTCGGGTGCCGCAGCAGTTTCGGGAGCAGGCCAGTGATCAACAATCGTACCTCCGTTATCCTGATCCTGCTCGCCGTCGTCTTCGTCGGTATCTATTCCTCGGTCTTCGTCGTCAACGAGCGCCAGCAGGCGATCGTCGTGCGCTTCGGTCAGATCAAGGACGTCAAGAGCCAGCCGGGCCTCTACTTCAAGCTGCCCTTCGCCTTCATGGATGCCGACCGCGTCCAGTATGTCGAAGACCAGGCACTGCGCTTCGACCTCGACAACATCCGTGTCCAGGTCTCGGGCGGCAAGTTCTATGAAGTCGACGCCTTCGTCGTCTACAAGATCTCCGATCCCCGTCGCTTCCGCGAAACGGTCTCGGGCGACCGCGATTCTGCGGAATCGCGCCTGCGCACCCGTCTCGACGCATCGCTGCGTCGCGTCTACGGTCTGCGTGGCTTCGAGGCTGCCCTTTCGGACGAGCGCGCATCGATGATGCGTGAAGTTCGCGCCGACCTCAAAGGCGATGCCGAGTCGCTCGGCCTCAACATCGAGGACGTCCGCATCCGTCGTACCGACCTGACGCAGGAAGTTTCGCAGCAGACCTACGACCGCATGAAGGCTGAGCGTCTGGCGGAAGCCGAACTGATCCGCGCCCGCGGTAACGAAGAAGGCCAGCGCCGCCGCGCCATCGCCGACCGTCAGGTCGTCGAGATCGTCGCCGACGCCCAGCGCGATTCGGAAATCCTGCGCGGTGAGGGCGAAGCCGAACGGACGAAGACCTTTGCCGACGCCTTTGCGCGCGATCCGAAGTTCTTCGAATTCTACCGTTCGATGACGGCCTATACCCAGTCGATCGGTAGCCCCGACACGACGCTGGTGCTGTCGCCGCATTCCGAATTCTTCCGTTTCTTCAATGACTCGGAAGGCACCGCACCGGCTGCACCTGCGCAGCAGCCGGCCGGAAACTAGGCGGACCATGTCAGATTTTCTGACAGGATTTGCTTTCTTCCTGATCATCGAGGGGCTGGTGTACGCACTGGCCCCTTTGGTTTTGGTGGAAATGGCGAAGCGTTTGCCGTATGTCCCCGAACATCAGCTTCGACTGGCGGGGCTCGTTTGCGTGGCTGCCGGGGTCGGACTTGTATGGTTGCTTCGAGGATAATGCGAAATGCCACATAAACTGCTGATCCGGCTGGTCGATGCCGAATACGCCATCACCCGCCTCAATATCGGTTCCATCATGCCCGAATGGCTGCCGGGGCCAGGCTTCTGGACCGTGTCGAGCTCCCGCGAGGAGATGACGCTGGTCTGCCGGGCCGCCCGCGTGCCTTCCAGCGTCCAGAGTTCGCTCGGCTGGCGCTGCTTCCGTGTCGAGCAGCATTTTGCCTTTGACGTGCCCGGCGTGCTCGCCTCGGTGCTCCGGCCGCTTTCGGACGCCGGTGTCGGCGTCTTTGCCAATTCGACCTTCAGCACCGACTACATCTTCGTTGCCGGCTCCGATCTCGACAAGGCGGTGCAGGCGCTGAAAGACCACGGCCACGAGCTCACCACCTGATCAGTCGCGCCCGGCCTCGACGTAACGGCTTGGCCGGGAACGCCCGTCCTTTCGCACCCTTCTGCGCAAGGATCAGGAAATCGTGTTTGGACCCTTCCGAATTCCGCCTTATCTTCAGAGGAAGGTCGGACGTTGCGGTCTTGTGGCTTGCGTTTGTCAAATCCGCCGCATAAGCCCGGCCGGCGGTTTCGGTCGAGGCGGAATTATGCGAAGAATCAAAGTGCTATGGTGTGCCGGTGTCGCCGCACACAGCCAGAGGAGCTGAAGCGAATTGTCCACGCGATCAAAATCCCGAGTACACTCGCTTGGCGCGTCCCTGGGCGTTCTGGCGCTCGCAGGCGCGCTTGCCTTCAGCAGCACCGCACTCGCGCAGAACACGGCGATCCGCCCGCCGAGCAATGGCCCGGCCTCCGTTGCCGATCTCGCCGCCGGACTGCTGGATGCCGTCGTCAACATCGCGACGTCGCAGAAGGTCAAGAACGACGACGATGCGCCGGCGCCGCAGGTGCCGGAGGGCTCGCCCTACCAGCGCTATTTCGACGAATTCTTCAAGGGCCAGGGCAATCAGGGCGGTAACCGGCAGCGCACGGTCGAATCGCTCGGCTCCGGCTTCGTCATCGATCCCTCCGGCTATATCGTCACCAACAACCACGTGATCGAGGGCGCCGACGATATCGAGATCAACTTCGCCAATGGCAGCAAGCTGAAGGCCACGCTGGTCGGCAAGGATACCCAAACCGACCTCGCCGTCCTGAAGGTCGAACCGAAAGGGCCGTTGAAGGCCGTGCCCTTCGGGGATTCGCGCAAGATGCGCATCGGTGACTGGGTAATGGCGATCGGCAACCCGTTCGGCCTCGGCGGCTCCGTTTCCGTCGGCATCATCTCGGCGCGCGGCCGCAACATCAACGCCGGCCCCTATGACAATTTCATCCAGACGGACGCTGCGATCAACCGCGGCAATTCCGGCGGGCCGCTGTTCAACATGGCGGGCGAAGTGATCGGCATCAACACGGCGATCATCTCGCCGACGGGCGGTTCGATCGGCATCGGCTTCTCCGTGCCGACTGAACTTGCCGCCAATGTGGTGCTGCAGCTCAAGGACTTCGGCGAGACGCGGCGCGGCTGGCTCGGCGTGCGGGTCCAGCCGGTGAACGACGATATCGCCGAGAGCCTGAAGATGGACGCGCCGCGCGGCGCGCTCGTTTCCGGCATCATCGAGGGCGGACCGATCACGCACGGCGAGATCAAGGCCGGCGACGTCATCGTCAAATTCGATGGCCATGATGTCGGCGAGGTGCGCGACCTGAAACGCGTGGTCGCCGAAAGCCCCGTCGGCAAGGCGGTCGATGTGGTGGTGATCCGTGACGGCAAGGAACAGACGGTCAAGGTTACGCTCGGACGCCTTGAGGATGGCGCGCTTGCAAGTGCTGACGCGGCGACCGGCGACGAGGGGGCGAAGCCCGACAAGCCGGAGGCTGCACCGCTTCCAGCGACCGATGTCGTGCTCGGCATGAAGCTTGCGACACTCAACGAAGAGGCGCGCAAGAAATACGGCATCGCCGAGGACATCGACGGCGTCGTGATCACCGAGGTGACACCGAATTCGGTCGCGGCAGAGCGGCGCGTGGAGCCGGGCGACGTTATCGTCGAGGTCGGTCAGGAGGCGATGGAGACGCCCGCCGACGTGGTCGATCGGGTCGAGGAGCTGAAATCCAGCGGCCGTCGCCACGCGCAGCTGTTGCTCTCCAACAAGACCGGCGAACTGCGCTTCGTCAGTGTCAGGGTGGAATAGGGCGCGTCGCGCCTCCCCTGATCCTGCGGCATCGGATCGATGCCGCAGCACTGCTTCGGTCGAGGTCGATTGTCTGAGTCTTTTCAGTGGTATCGCCTCTGGGGCTGAGAAGCTGAATCCACGTCCTCAGGTTTTGATTCAAGGCTGCGGTCCGCTCGACGGGCCGCAGTGCGCTTGTAATGTGTATCAGGCGCAGCCCCTCATTTCGCTGCCGGGACCTTCTCGCCGATTGCAGGAAGAAGGGACGTTGCCGCGCCCGCTCGCAGACCTGCGCCATGCAACACTCTCTGAGCGATCCCGTGACTTCTCAGATCGTGCCGCAGCAGAGCGTTCGCGGTGGCGTACGTTCCCTCTCCCGTCGGCGGGGAGAGGGCTGGGCTGAGGGGGCATTCCCGAAGCGGTGAGGTGCCTTTCCTTCAGCAGTCGTTGCTCGCTTGCGTGGGGTGCGGGGACGACTTGCGTGTCGGCTGGAAAGTCATCAGCCTGAGAGCTTCGAACAGAATTTCGATGATCGTATGCATTGCCGCACCTCCTTTCCTGCAAGCATTTCACTCCACTTGCCGGGATCCCTCAAACGAGTTTACAGTCGCCTTCAGATAACTTGAGGTTATGCATGAAGCGTGGACGACTGCCCTTGACGGCGTTGCGGAGTTTCGAGACGGCCGGGCGGCTGGAGAGTTTTACGCTGGCCGCGGCCGAACTCTTCGTCTCTCAGGCCGCGATCAGCCGCCAAGTGCGGGAACTCGAGGAACTGGTTGGCAGGCCGCTGTTTGAGCGGCACCACCGCAGTGTGGCGCTGACTGCCGATGGCCGTGCGCTGCTTGCGACGCTGACCTTGGCCTTCGACATGGTGAGCGAAAGTCTCGATGCGCTGTCCGGACGCCGACTGTCGCAGACGCTGAAGGTGAGCGCAGAGCCATCCTTTACCGGCTGCTGGCTGGTGCCGCATCTTCAGGAGTTCCAGCGGGAGCACCCGGACATCGATCTGGTGATCGATGCCGATCCGCGACTTGCCGAGTTTCGCAGCGGCGAGGCCGACATCGCCATTCGCCACAGTCTGGCCTCGGAACGCTGGCCGCGGGTCGAGGCGCGACCGCTGGCGCGCGTGCAGATGATCCCGGTGATCGCGCCGGCACTTGCCACGGCCGGCCGGCCGCTCGACCGGCCCGAGGACCTTTTGCAGCATGCGCTTCTGCACGAAGACAACCGTGCGCTCTGGGAGCAATGGTTCGCGGCCGCGGGCGTGGCTCCGGTCAAGCTGGAGCGCGGCGCGATCTTTGCCGATGGCGCGATGGTGCTGCAGGCGACCGTCAGGGGCAGCGGCGTCGGCCTGATCGACCGTGACCACGCGCTCGACGATCTTGCGGCCGGAAGGCTGATCCAGCCCTTCAACGTCACCGTGCCCTATGGCGCATTCTTTCTGGTGACGCGACGTTTCGAGGCGTTGTCGCAGGCGGCGCGGGCTTTTGTCGACTGGGTCGAGCGAAGCTATCCGGGGGCGGGGCGGCAGGCACGGTAAGCGCCGGCGTCTGCCACTGGTGTCTCTCCCTCGGCTTGCGGGAAGAAATGTCCGGCAGGGCAGTGCGGCGGCTTACGTCCCAGCCTGTGAACGGTGCGCCCACCATTCCTCGGCGCTGATGGCATAGAGCACATGCCGGATCAGGGCCGGCTGGTCGGTTGGGACGCGGGGGTGATCGAAGTCGCGGCTTGGGTCGCGGTGCATGCCGATCCGTTGCATCACGGCCGTCGAGCGGGTGTTGGCGGGAACCGCGAAGGAGACGACCTCGCTCAAGCCCCTGTCCTCGAAGCCATAGCGCAGCAGGGCGTTGGCCGCTTCGGTGACGTAGCCTTTGCCCCAAAAGGGCGTTGCCAGCCGCCAGCCGATCTCGACCGTTCCCGTGGGCAGGTGCGGCTCCAGATCGGTGAGCGCGAGGCCGCAGAAGCCGATCGGTCGGTCGTCGGCCTTGAGCGCCACGGCGAAGAAACCGAAGCCGGTTTCGGCGATACCGCGGCCGACGCGCGCAAAGAGCGCATCGGCCTGTTCGCGGCTGCGGCGGAAGGGAAAGAACTCCATCACCGTGGGGTCGCTGTTGATCGTGAAGAAGAGCGCGCGGTCGCTCTCCTTCCACGTCCGGATGCGAAGCCGCTCGGTCTCGGCAATGATCATCCGGCGAAATCCGTCTTGCGATAGCCCTGCAGATAGAGAAGGGCGGTGAGGTCGCCGTGGTCGATGCGGACCTTCGCCTGCTCGGCAACGACGGGCTTGGCATGCAGCGCCACGCCGGTGCCGGCAAGCTGGATCATGCCGAGATCGTTGGCGCCGTCGCCGACAGCAAGCGCATCGTCGGTGGAGATGCCGAGGCGGTCTGCGATCTCGACCAGCGAGTCGACCTTGGCCTGCTTGCCGAGGATAGGATCGGCGACTTCGCCGGTGAGGATCCCGTCTTCGGCGATCAGCGTGTTGGCGCGGTTCTCGTCAAAGCCGAGCATCTCGGCGATCGGGCCGGTGAAAACGGTGAAGCCGCCGGAGACGAGCGCGGTGTAATGGCCCTTGTTCTTCATTGTCGCGATCAGTTGTTTACCGCCCGGGGTCAGCGTGATGCGCTTGGCGATGACCTCGTCGACGACACCGAGCGGCAGACCCTTTAGCAGTGCGACGCGTTCGATGAGGGCCGGCTCGAAGGCGATCTCGCCGTTCATGGCGCGGGCGGTGATCGCTGCCACCTTGTCTTTCAGGCCCACTTCTGCGGCGAGTTCGTCGATGCATTCCTGGCCGATCATGGTCGAGTCCATGTCGGCGATGAGCAGCTTCTTGCGGCGGCTCTCGGCCTCCTGCACGGCGACATCGACCGGCGCATCGCCGATCACCCCGCGCAGCAGGGTTTCGGCTGCATCCGGATCGGTGCCGTCGGTCAGCGCGATATCGCAGGCGATGCCATCGGCGAGCCAATAGAGGCCGGATGCCTTGACGGCGTCAGCGGCGGCTTCCGCCAGTGCTGGCGTCAGAACAGGATTTGACGGATTGGCGATAAGCGTGGCAACGAGAGCCATGGACAACAACCTTGATACCGAGAGCGACGCGATCCTGATAACCGGGCCGACCGCCAGCGGCAAGTCTGCGCTTGCCGTCGAACTGGCGCGCCGGCACGGCGGCGTGGTCGTCAATGCCGACAGCATGCAGGTCTACGACACGCTGCGGCTTTTGACGGCGCGGCCGGACGAGGCCGACATGGGCGGCATCGAGCACTGTCTTTACGGCCATGTGCCGGCAGCATCCGCCTATTCCACCGGCGCCTGGGCGCGCGAGGCGCAGGCTCTGGTCGCGCGGCTGAAGGGCGAGGGGCGCTTGCCGGTCTTCGTCGGCGGCACGGGGCTCTATTTCAAGGCGCTGACCGGCGGGCTCTCGGATATGCCGGAAATCCCGGCAGCAATCCGGGAAAGGCTTCGCGATCGGCTGAAGGCGGAAGGGCCGGAGGCGCTTTATCTCGACCTTCAAACCAAGGATCCGGAAACGGCGGCGACACTGAAGCCCGGCGACGGCCAGCGCATCGTCCGCGCGCTCGAAGTGGTGGAGGCGACCGGCAAGCCGATCCGCTTTTTCCAGCAGCAGACCGGGCCTGTCATCGTCGATCCGGGCCGGGCCCAGAAATATGTGGTGCTGCCGGAGCGAAAGCTCCTGCACGATCGCATCAACCGGCGCTTCCAGTTGATGCTTGCCGGCGGCGCAATCGACGAGGTCAAGGCGCTGCTTTCCCTCCAGCTGCCGCCGGAAATGCCTGTTATGAAGGCGATCGGCGTCAGCCAGATCGCAGCCCTTCTGAAGGGCGAACTCGACGAGGCCGAGGTGGTCGAGTTGGGCGCTGCGGCCACGCGGCAATATGCCAAGCGCCAGATGACGTGGTTTCGTAACCAGCTCGACGACAGCTGGCAGCGCATTGCGAGCGCCGAGGAGGTGCTTTGACGAGCGGCGTTGCTGCGGATCAGTCGGCGAGGTTCAGCTGCCAGGACACGCCGAAGCGGTCGTTGACCCAGCTGAATCGCTGGCTGAAGCCGTAATTGCCGAGCGGCATCAACACCGCTCCGCCTTCGGCGAGCATGCCCGAGAGCGTGATGATCTCATCCTCGCTCTGGCATTCGACGAAGAAGGAAAAGGATGGGGTGAAGTCGAAGGCGTGCCTGACCGGGCTGTCGATACATTTGACCCGCTGCGCGCCGAGCCGGAAGAGCGCCACCTTGACGCTGCCTTCGGGGCCTTGCTCGTCCGGGCCGTAGCGCTCGACCTCCAGCACCTCGGCATTGGGAAACAGCGAGACGTAGAAGGCCATGGCGGCGTCGGCGACGCCATCCTGGAACATCAGGAAAGGGGTGATGCTTGTGACCATGGCGCGCTCCCGTCCTCGTCGGCCGTTCGACAGCCTCTTGAGCGATACTACCCCAAGGTGTCGCCACGACAACGGGTGGCTTGCCCGATTGTTCCACCGTTGCTCCCGACCGTCGTCGTCACGCCAGCTGCGGCCACAGCACCAGTCCGATCCCGATGATGCTGGTCGCAAACAGGGCCGAGCGCAGAACGGGGATGCCGATCGCATAGGCGAGCCAGAAGGCCAGGCGCGCCGAAAGCCAGACGATCGCACCGAGTCCCGTCGTCGCGTCGTTTGCGCCGGTGATTTCGACCGCCAGCAGCGCGGACGCAGCGAAGGGAAAAGTCTCGAGAAAATTTGCCTGTGCGCGCTTCAGCCGGCCGACCAGGGGTGTCGGCGGCGGCATGGCCACCTCGCGCGACGAGAGCGACCAGGCGAGTCCATGCTGGCGGGTCTGGAGTTGCGCCGCGACGAAAACCTGGACGATGCCGAAGACGCAGCCGAGCGCCAGAACGGTCATCTCAACACTCATGGCCGCGCTCCGAAAGCCGTCTCGGACGGCGCCAGTGAGTTCGCCCGGTCGCGCTTTGCCATCGTGCCTTCCTCCCTGCAATGTTTCGCTGGAAGGACGCTAACTCTTTGGTATGATATCGTAAATACGGACAAATAGGATAGTACGGAGGGCCGCCTGCATGACGGAACAAGCCGTGGAACCCGGACGTGGCGTAGGCCCGAAAGTGTCCAGCCTGACCGGGCTCGACATGAGCCATATCCGGCTCTGCCCCGCCATCGCCTTTACCCGGATCGTCGGCGGGCGCTACAAGCTGCACATCCTCTGCGTGCTCGAAGGCGGCACGCATCGCTATGGCGAGATTGGGCGCTCGCTGCTTCGGGGCGGGCTTGGAAAACCGATCACGCCGCGTGTTCTCAGCCGCGAATTGCGGGAGCTGGAGGAGCGCGGCCTGATCAGCCGTCGGGACTATCCGGTGGTGCCGCGCAAGGTGGAATACAGCCTGACCGACCAGGGCCGAGCGTTGATGCCGATCCTGGCCGAGATCGTCCGCTGGGGCGCAACCGGGGCGCACGAGGAAATCCTCGGGATCTGAGTTTTTCCTGTCCAATCGGCTTCAATAGGGTTGCCGGTCTGCCGCCTTCACGAGCGAGAAGAAGAGGAAGCGCGGCTCGGTCGTGAGGCTTTTGTAGGCTTTCGGAAAGAGCGTGCGCGCGCGCGGATCGGGTTCAGGCTCGCTCACCGTTTCGATGGCAAAGCCGGCCGATTTGAACACGTCGAACATGGCATGCAGCGGGCGATGCCAGAAGCGCATGTGGATGGTCCTGCCGCCGCGTTCCCAGGTATCGTCGAAGCGATAGGTCTCGAAGTAGTTGTCGTGACCGGAGAGCGGGTGGTCCATGAACGGGTGATGGGTGGAAAGAACCAGCCGGCCGCCCTTCGCCAGAACCCGGTTGAATTCCAAAAGCGGAAGCGACCAGTCCTCCAGATAGTGCATGACGAGCGATGCCACGACGAGATCGAAGTCGCCGTCGCCGAACGGCAGGGGTTCGCTCAGATCGGCCAGCAGTAATCGAGCACGCCCTTCGAGGCGACGCCGGGCGATTTCCAGCAGCCCGGCGCTCCGGTCGATGCCCGTCACCGTGGCGCCGCGCGCGATGAGCGCTGCCGCATGCGCCCCGCCGCCGCAGCCGGCGTCGAGCACCCGAAGGCCGGCGACGTCGCCGGCGAGAGACAGGGTCGCCGGCCGCTCGTAATAGGCGTTCCAGGCGTTGTTTTCGTTGTCGGCATCATAGTCTGCCGCAAAGGCGTCGTAGTCGTTCTCAGACAAGATTGTTCCTCCGCGGCCCGCCGGAAGGCGCCATTCGGCTGCCGAAGCGATTGAAATGACTATCCTATCGGCCGGTGCCGCGATCGGGCAAGGCCGAACGTGCGGTGCTGCCTGGTCGGCCGGTGCCGCAAACTACGGCTTGCGGATGATGCTGCCGAGCGGGCGCTTCAACAGGCTTTCGCGAAGCGAGCCTTGGCGCGGGCGCTCGCCGGACGCGGGGTCCGGGCGGCGTTGGTCGGTCGCGGGCGGCTCGTTCAGGAGCTGCTGGCGGATCTGGTTGAAGCGCTCCAGCTCCGGGTTGACGGGAGTAGGCGCGCGCGGAAGCATGTCCGGACGATAGGGCTCGATTTCGACCTGTGGTTCGCTGAGGCCCTGTTGCGGCTTGGTTTCTGCCGTGGCGCCCAGTTCCGCTTCCCAGCGTTGTTCTTCGCTGGCGGTCTGTGCAGCGATGTAGCTTTGCTGGAAGTTCGAAATATCCGGCCCGTTGATGGCGCGCATCCGGCTGACGATCGCGCGCAGGTCGACGGTCGGCGGATGGTCCTCGTCGATGCGGTCGATGATCCCGTGGGCGCGCGGCAGGCGCTCCTCGGCAATGCGGGAGAACCGCATGCGCATCGGCACGGCGACAGCCTCACCGAACGCGATCGCCTCGCCGTTGCCGATCGAGGAAATGAAGCTGGTGGTCGAGGTCGACGAATTCGGAATGGCCGAGCGGATGATGTCCTGGTCGCGGTCGTTGGCAAGCCGCATGGCAAAGACCGTCGAGCACTGCGACAGGATCGTCGGATCGAGCTCGCCGGGGCGCTGGGTGATGATGCCGAGCGAGACGCCGTATTTACGGCCCTCCTTGGCGATGCGGGCGATCGCCTGGCGGGTCGGCAGAAAGCCGAGCGACGGATCGGCCGGAACGTAGCGGTGCGCCTCTTCGCAGACGACGAGCATGTGGATGCCGCCATTGCTCCAGAGTCCGATTTCAAACGCCATGCGGCAAAGCACTGAGGCAACAGAGTTGACGACTTCCGAGGGGATGCCGGCGAGCTGGAAGGTGGCGATCGGCCGCCCGTCGCCGGGAATGCGGAACACCCGGGCGATCGTGTCCTGGATGGTGTCGGTGATCGTGTTCGAGGAGAACATGAAATGATAGCGCGGATCGTTGATCGCCGAGACGATCTTGACCTTGAGCGAGCGCAGATGCGGCTTGTCGTTCCGCCCTTCGAGCCGGCCGATGCGCTCGTCGATCAGCGCGAGCAGGTCGGCGATGCGGTAGGGCACCGGCGTGTCGGCGGTGATCGAGCTCTTTTCGGTCTGTCGGCGCACGATGCCGTCGCTGCCACCGCCACGGAAGGCCTTCTTCGCCTCGGGGATGATGTCGCGCAGCATGTCGAGTTCGTCCGGCGGCGCCGGACGGCCGCGGAAGATCACCTCGGCGAACTCGTCGAGCCGGAAGAACCAGAAGGGCAGGTCGAGCGTATCGGTGTCGATGACGACGGCAAGGTCGGGGAAGGCGGCGGCGAATTCGTTGTGCGGGTCGAGGATCAGCACGCGCAGCTTCGGATCTGCCGATATCGCTTTGTTGAGCAGCAGCGTGACGGCGGTCGACTTGCCGACGCCGGTCGTGCCGACGATCGCGAAATGCTTGGCGAGCATCGAGGGCACGTGGATCGTGGCGTCGAGGCTCTCGTCCTGGGTCAATTTGCCGATGATGCAGCTGTCGTTGCGGCCGGAATCGTAGATGCGCGCAAGGTCGGCAGCGCGGATGCGGTGGGCGATGGCGCCGAGATAGGGGTATTGGCTGATGCCGGCGGAAAACTCTTCGCGACCGTCAGGCCCCCTGTGGACCTCGCCCATCAGCTCGACTTCGATCCGGAAGGTGTTGTTGGCCTCTTCGCCCCACTCGCTGGAGGCTGTCTGCATCGAATAGACCAGCGCCACTACGCGGTTCCTGCCGACGGAAATGGAGATCAGCCGGCCGACGGACCAGAGCTCGGTCAGTGACGTCTCGCCGCTTTCAGCAATGGCGGCAATCGTGGCGCGCGCGCCGTTGCAGGCAACCACCCGTCCGAGGAAACGGTTGCCAGGCTTCAGGCCGTCACGGCGATCCTGCTCTCCGGCACGGATCGAGGAATGAAGTTCATTGTTCAGCAACGCGAGAAACCCCGGCAATACGGCGCTTCATGTTAGCCAATGGGATTTAATAAGTGGTTTCGCAGCGCTTGCCCCGTGAAGAGGCGCGCACTGCTCCAGCGGATCTGAGCGATCCGGCCCGTACTTTCAACGCGCGGCTGCAGGACTTGACGAAAGTCAATGCGGGCTCATGCCGAACGCGGGATAATTACAGTGCTTTCAAGCGACTCGTCTCGCGGACCGGGAAGGCGCTTTGGACTGCGGATGCTCAAGGGGCTAGGGGGAAACGGCCATGAGCGATGCACTGGATCATTTTCGTCGTACACCCATTCTCTGGCTGATCGTCTTCGTGCCCATCGCCATCGCCGGCGAGCATATCTGGCCGGACGCCCATACGCTGCTCTTCCTGCTGTCGGTGGCGGCGATCGTGCCGCTGGCCGCACTTTTGAGCCAGGCGACGGAGGCGGTCGCGTCCCGCACCGGCGACACGGTGGGTGCACTGCTCAACGCGACGCTCGGCAACCTGACGGAGCTTGTCATTGCGCTGATGGCGCTCGCCGCCGGCCAGTATCTGCTGGTCAAGGCCTCGATCGCCGGTGCGATCGTCACCAACACGCTGTTCATGCTCGGCGGTTCGTTTCTTCTCGGCGGACTGAAGTTTCACCTGCAGGAGTTCAACCGGGTGAATGCGCGGTTTCTGTCGAGCCTGCTGTTCATGGCGACGATTGCCGTGCTCGTGCCGTCGTTGATCGGGGCTGCCGACGGCCAGCCGCAGGCAGCCTTCACCCAGCAACTGAGCGCCGGTCTCTCCGTCGTACTCATCATCGTCTATGGGCTCTGGATGCTGTTTTCGCTGAAGACCCACAGCGAGCTTTTCGCCTCGGCTGCATCGGAGCATGGCGGCGATGAACCGCATTGGCCGCTTTCGGTGGGTATCGTCGTCCTGCTGGTGGTGACGGTTCTTGTGGCGCTCGTCAGCGAAGTCTTCGTCAGCTCGGTGCAGGTGGCGGCCGAAGAGCTTGGCATGACGCCGGCCTTTGTCGGCTTCGTCGTCGTCGCGCTCGTGGGCGCTGCCGCCGAGATGGCGACGGCTTTCTCCGCGGCGCGCAAGGATCGGCTCGACCTCAGCGTCGGCATTGCGCTCGGCAGCGCCGTGCAGATTGCGCTCTTCGTGGCGCCGCTGCTGGTGCTCCTGAGTTACGTGCTCGGGCCGCAACCGATGGACCTGCAGTTCTGGCCGGGGGCGATCGTGATGATGCTGGTCTCGACCATGGCCGCGACGCTGCTTTCCAACGGCGGGCGGTCCGCCTGGTACATGGGCGTGCTGGCGCTCACCGTCTATGTGATCTTTGGCATGACGCTGTTCCTGCTGCCGCCGCAGGTCCAGCCCTGAGGCAGGCTGAAATCAGCGCCCGCCGGCCGCGATCAGGCTGCGGGCGCAGTCGAGGAGGGTGGCGCTCACCGGCCTCGGTGCAAAGCCAAGCACGCGCCGGGCCTTGTCGGAGGACAGCGCAAACTTGCGACCGAGCAACGGCGCCAGCGGCTTCAGCTCGGTGCTGAGCGGGGCCAGCAGTCGCACGAGCGCGGTCGGCAGCCGTCTTGTCGGCACCTTGCGGCCATTGGCGCCGAGGCCCGATCGTAGCGTGGCGGCGATATCCTCCATCCACTGGAAGTCGCCGGCAGCGAGGAAGCGTTCGCCTGCAGCCTCCGGCGCGGTCATGGCGGTCACGTGCAGATCGGCGAGATCGCGCACGTCCACCACCCAGAAGCCGAGGCGCGGCAGGAACCGCGGCCGGCCGACGACGAGGTCGCCGATGATCTTCACCGAGCCGAGGTTTTCACTCGAAAGCACCGGGCCGAAGACGGCGCCGGGCAGCACCGTGGCGAATTCCGTTGCCTTGCCGGCCATGAACTTCCAGGCGGCGCGTTCGGCAAGGATCTTGGAGACGCGGTAGTTGTCGAATTGCGGGTCGTCGGGGTCGGCCCAGCGCGTCTCGTCGCTGGTTAGGCCCGAATCCAGCGGCGGCCGGGTGGTGGCTGCTGCCGAAGTCATCACCACACGCCGGATGCCGGCATCGACGGCGGCGGAAAGCACCCGCAGCGTGCCTTCGCGCGCCGGCGTAACATAGGCCGCGCGACCGCTGCCGGAAACGCCGCTGAGCGGCGAGGCGACGTGCAGCACATAGGTGCAGCCCGCCATCGCCTCGGCCCAGCCGTCATCGCTGGTCAGATCGGCTTTCGTGAAGGACAGGCGGTCGGTGGCGTCGCTGACGGCGGCGATGGAGCGCCTGACGGCCTCGGCCTTTGCCATATCGCGCAAGGTCGCGCGAACGTGGTAGCCGCGCTCGAGCAGGGAGACGATGCACCAGCGGGCGACGAAGCCGGTGCCGCCGGTGACGAGAACACATTCATTCATCGGTTTTCATCTTCTTTCGTTGCGTCAGTCGCCGGTCCTGCGCATGGCTGCGAAGGGTTGGCGCCGGCTGATCCGGTAGACGGAGGCGGGCGGGAAGTTTCTGATGGTGCCGCCGACGTGCCGGGCGCGAAGGCCGAGCCGGTCGAGCAGCGGCCGCGGGATCGGGCAGCGCGGACCGTAGGTGAACTGGTAGAGATGGCCCCCCGTCCGCATGTGCAGGAAGATACCGGAGAGGATTGCGATAACCTTGCGGGTGGGCATGGAAAGCAGCGGCAGGCCGCTGACGGCAGCGCCGATGCCGGCCGAAATCTCGGGCCGGCCTTCGGCGAGCCGCGCCGCATCGATCGCAAGTATGGTGGAGGCCGGGAAACGGCCCTTGAGCACGGCGGCGAAGTCCGGGCCGCTTTCGACGAGGACTAGGTCCTGCTCGCGTACGCCGCGCGCGATCAGCGCGCGGGTAAAGACGCCGGTGCCAGGGCCAAGTTCGAGCACCGGGCCATGGCGAGGGTCGATCTCGCGTGTGATCAGCCGGGCAAGCGACCGGGAAGAGGGCGTGACGGAGGCGACACGCAAGGGATCTGACAGCCAGGAGCGGAAGAAATTGAGACTGTCGCTATAGGCGCAAATGCTTGTCACGTGGGGCTCCGTGGATGAAATGAAGGCTCTGCGGCACGGTGCGTTGCGGCAGCATGTCTACATCCGTATACTTCCGATTCATGCGAATGTCTACATGTGTATACTAAGGGGAAGCCATGTCCGCCAAAAAGCCGTCTGCCGAAAAGCCGTCTGCGGAAAAGGACGGGCGCCGCCGCGACGCGGCCGCCACGCGCGCCGCCATTTTGGAATCCGCACGGGCCGCCTTCATCGCGTCAGGCTATGAGGGCGCCGGCGTGCGCGAAATCGCCGAAGGGGCCGGGGTGACGGCGATGCTGATCAACCGCTATTTCGGGTCGAAGGAGGGGCTCTTTGCCGAAGTGCTTTCGACCGCCAACAGGCGGCCGATCATCGCGACGCCAGAGACGCTTTCGGCACCGGATCGGGCGGCGCGCATCAGCAAGGCGCTGCTCAAGGTGACGGAACCGGAGGCGACCGCGCTCGACGGCTTCTTGATCATGCTGCGCTCGATCTCCAACGAGCGGGCGGTGGAGATCGCGCGTGCGGTGGTGGAAAGCCATCACCAGAAGAACGTGACCGAAGCCCTTTCAGGCCCCGACGCGGCCGAGCGTGCGGCGCTGTTGATGTCGCTGGTCGCCGGCGTCCAGATCATGCGCCAGGTGGTGGGACTCGACGCGCTGAGCAAGGATCGCGACGCCGCACTCGAGCGCGTGCTTGGCGATCTGGTCGCGCGCCTTGTCGACGAATAGGGGACGCCTCCGCGCTCCCCAAGGGGATCGCAGGCGTGCGCGGAGGCAGCCGTTGGGCGGTTCTATTTCGGGGCGTTCATATCGAACACGACCCAGCGAAAGAACAGGTAGATCGCGCCGAAACTGAGGAGGAGGGGAGTGAGAAAGGAAAGGTCAAGCATCTCATTGCCTTTGTTTTTAAGCTGCATCATGCAGCCAAGCTAATTTGCCACGGCAAGTGTTAATGCCGGGTGCATGCGCACGCGGCCGACCTCTAATATTGCTCTGGTATTCGGCGCTTGACCTCAACCATGCTTGAGCTCCTACAAACCTCTCCATCGGCGTTCACCCGAGCGCCGTCCCCGGCCTGAATCCGGCCCGGGGAGCCAACAATGCGCGACAGGGAGGACGCATGACCGAGCAACTGCTTTTCCGAAACCTGATGAGGATTACGCCCGGCCATCTCGAACCGTTCTGCGAGGCTGTGCGCAGCGCGATCGCCTTCGTCGAAGCGCATGCGCCGCAGCTGATGGTGCAGACCTTCATCGACGAGAAAGGAATGCAGGCGGTGAGCATCCAGCTCTACCGCAATTCCGAGGACGTGCTTCGCCATTGGGAGATGTCGGATGCACACATCAACGACGTCTCCGCCCATTGCACGGTGGAGCGGTTCGAGGTCTATGGCAATCCGAGCGAAGAGGTGGTCGCGGGACTGGCGCCGTTCATTAGGGATGGCCGCGGCTCCATCATGCCGCCGCTTGTCGGGTTCTCGCGGTTCTAGCGACAGGGGCCACGACGCGCCGGAGAGCCGGCGCGTCGTGCGCAGATCAGCCTGACGGCGCCGTTGCGGCTCGCTGCCGCGAGGCCCGCCACAGAACCAGTAGCGCGACCGCAAGCAGCAGCGCCTCTGCGGTCGGCGTCGCGAACCAGATGCCGGGTTCGCCGAAGCTCGCCGCGTAGAGTGCGACCAGCGGCATAGTGAAGAGGTAGGGCTTGGCAAGCCCCAGGATCGCCGCCCGGCCGGCATCGCCGATCGCCTGGAAGTAGCTGCCAAGCATGATCAGCGGCCCGGAGAAGACATACATCGCGACCATCACCGGCATGATCCGCGCGACGTCGGCGATGACAGCACCGTTGTCGACGAAGGTCGCGCCGATCGGCCGGGCAAAGCCGACGAGCAGCACTTCTATGGCGAGGCAGTAGGCCAGCGCCACAAGGAGCCCGAGCCGCAGCATCCTTTCTGCTCGGTCCGCAAGGCCTGCGCCGACATTGTTGCCGACGATCGCCTGCATCGCCTGGCTCAGACCCAAGAGCGGCAGCAGCGCGAAGGTCATGGTGCGGGTTATGATGCCGTAGGCGGCGACCGTGGTGTCGTAGTTATCGGCCGCCGTCTTCTGCAACGCTGCCATGATCGTCACCGACACCAGCGCCATGCCGATGAAGCCGAGGCTCTGCGGGCTGCCCAGCGCAACCATCCGGCTCCATCCCGTCAGTGGATTGTGCCGGAGGAGGGCGGAGAGCCGCAGCTCCGTGCGTCCGGACAGCCGGAAGAGGGCAATCAGCGCAAGCCCCAGGACCTGCGCCAGTACCGTGGCGGTGGCGGAGCCTGTTACGCCCATGTCCATGAGCGCGATCAGCACATAGTTGAGGACGAGGTTCGCGATCGAGACCAGCAGGCTGAGGCCGGCCATCAGCCCGGCACGCCCCTCGCAGCGAAGTGCATCCGATTGCACCGCCAGCAG
Organism: Ensifer sp. LBL; assembly: GCF_050435225.1. Taxonomy (NCBI): domain Bacteria; kingdom Pseudomonadati; phylum Pseudomonadota; class Alphaproteobacteria; order Hyphomicrobiales; family Rhizobiaceae; genus Ensifer; species Ensifer sp. LBL. The sequence goes on from NZ_JBNDJY010000004.1 coordinate 620,664, forward strand.
GAACTGCACGGGCGCGCAGAAGATCAGGATGGCGATATAGCTTTCGGCCATGCCGGCGAGCGGACCCGGGCCATTGGTGAGCGTCAGCACCAGGCGGTCGCCAAAGACTACGAACAGCGCGATCAGTGCAACAGCGATCGTCAGCGCCAGCATGTGGGCGCCGGCGAAGACTCCGCGGGCTTCAGCAAAGCGGCTGGCGCCGAGATGGCGGGCAAGCAGGCTCGCCATGCCGCTGACGACGAGCGTGGCCAGCGCCACGATGAGAATGAAGATCGGAAATACCGTGGTCACGGCGCCGACGGCTTCGGCGCCGACATAGATCCCGAGCATGATGGCATCGACCACCGTCAACAGTCCGTTCATGCTCATGACGAAGATGATCGGCAGCGCCGTCTTCAAGAAGATCGTACCGAGCGGCGCGGTCAAATAGGCATTCGGCTTGGAGGTGTCCTTGGACATCCCGCGCTCCTGTTCTCGCATTTCGATTGGGAAGAGGAGGGGCTCGCATTGCCTGCCACACGAAATGCGTTCGGGGCGAGAGGATATCGTCAGAAGTCAGATTTCACCGAGACCGGAAGCCTGCGAGCGGCGGGGATCTGAAGCCCGGAAAGGGAGGTAGCGCCAAGCCGCACCGCCGTCAAGTCGGCACCTGATGGTCTTCGCCCGTCCGCAGACGTGCCGCTTTCTCGGGCCGGCCACGCGGTCAGACGCGTCGGTGCGCGCAACATTGTTCCGCGGCAAAGCCAGATCGCGTAACTAAAAGCCGTTGACGCCTTAGGCATTTGTGGTTATCAACTCGGCCCATGAAAAATTTTGCGGTTATTCTTGTGGTGGGACGGCGCATGGGCAGGATGGTGTAACCATCCGGCGGTAGCCACCCATGCGCTGAACGAGGCTCCTGACGGGGCCTTTTTTTATGCCTTCAAACAAGCTAAGCACCCAACTGGGAAAAGGGACGGAAGCAAGTCAATGAGCGGTACAGAAAACCAGATGACAGGCGCGGAGATCGTTCTCCAGGCCCTGAAGGACAACGGCGTCGAGCATATCTTCGGCTATCCCGGTGGCGCCGTGCTTCCGATCTACGACGAAATCCACCAGCAGGACGATATCCAGCACATCCTCGTTCGCCACGAGCAGGGCGCCGGCCACATGGCCGAAGGTTATGCCCGCTCGACCGGCAAGGTCGGCGTCATGCTGGTCACGTCAGGTCCGGGCGCGACGAACGCGGTCACCCCGCTGCAGGACGCGCTGATGGATTCGATCCCGCTCGTCTGCATCTCCGGCCAGGTTCCGACGTCGCTGATCGGTTCGGACGCCTTCCAGGAATGCGACACCATCGGCATCACCCGCCCGTGCACCAAGCACAACTGGCTGGTTCGCGACGTCAACGATCTCGCCCGCATCATCCATGAGGCGTTCCGCGTCGCCCAGTCCGGCCGTCCGGGTCCTGTTGTCGTCGATATCCCGAAGGACGTTCAGTTTGCGACCGGCACCTACACGCCGCCATCGGCCGTTCCGACCCAGAAGAGCTACCAGCCGAAGAAGCAGGGCGATCTGAAGAAGATCGAGGAAGCGGTCGAACTGATGCGCAATGCGCGCCAGCCGATCATCTATTCCGGCGGCGGCGTCATCAATTCGGGACCGGAAGCCTCGCACCTGCTGCGCGAACTGGTCGAGCTGACCGGCTTCCCGATCACCTCGACGCTGATGGGCCTCGGCGCCTATCCGGCCTCCGGCAAGGCCTGGCTCGGCATGCTCGGCATGCACGGCACCTACGAGGCCAACATGGCGATGCATGACTGCGACGTCATGATCTGCATTGGCGCGCGCTTCGACGACCGCATCACCGGCCGCCTCAACGCCTTCTCGCCGAACTCCAAGAAGATCCACATCGACATCGACCCGTCGTCGATCAACAAGAACGTCCGCGTCGACGTCCCGATCCTCGGCGATGTCGGCACCGTTCTCGAAGACATGGTTCGCCTGTGGCGTGCCGCTTCCAAGTCGACCGACAAGGCACGTCTCTCGGACTGGTGGGAGATGATCACCAAGTGGCGCGCCCGCAACTCGCTCGCCTATGCGCCGAACGACGACGTCATCATGCCGCAATATGCGATCCAGCGGCTCTATGAGCTGAGCAAGGACCGCGACACCTACATCACCACCGAAGTCGGCCAGCATCAGATGTGGGCAGCCCAGTTCTTCGGCTTCGAGCAGCCGAACCGCTGGATGACCTCGGGCGGCCTCGGCACGATGGGTTACGGTTTCCCGGCGGCGATCGGCGTGCAGGTCGCGCATCCGAACAGCCTCGTCGTCGACATCGCCGGCGATGCCTCGATCCAGATGTGCATCCAGGAAATGTCCTGCGCGGTGCAGTACGGCCTGCCGGTCAAGATCTTCATCCTCAACAACCAGTACATGGGCATGGTGCGCCAGTGGCAGCAGCTGCTGCACGGCAACCGCCTGTCGCACTCCTACACGGAAGCCATGCCTGACTTCGTCAAGCTGGCGGAAGCCTATGGTGGCGTCGGCATCCGTTGCGACAAGCCGAGCGAACTCGACGCTGCGATCCGCAAGATGATCGACACGCCGGCGCCGGTCATCTTCGACTGCCGCGTCGCCAATCTCGCCAACTGCTTCCCGATGATCCCCTCGGGCAAGGCCCATAACGAGATGCTGTTGCCCGACGAAGCCACGGACGAAGCGGTCGCCAACGCGATCGACGCCAAGGGCCGTCAGCTGGTCTGAGACAGGTAGAGGAACCACGCACATGAACGCACACCTTCAACCGACCGGCTCCGCCTACTTCATCGCCAAGGAGACCGAAGTCGCCGAAACCCACACGCTTTCGGTCCTCGTCGACAACGAGCCGGGCGTCCTTGCCCGCGTCATCGGCCTGTTCTCCGGCCGCGGCTACAACATTGAGAGCCTCACGGTTTCGGAAACGGAACACGAGGCGCACCTGTCGCGCATCACCATTGTGACGCGCGGTACGCCGCACGTGCTCGACCAGATCAAGAACCAGCTGGAACGGCTGGTTCCGGTCCACCGCGTCGTCGACCTGACCGTGCGCGCCGCCAGCCTAGGCCACGACCGGCCGATCGAGCGCGAACTGGCGCTCGTCAAGGTGCACGGATCTGGCGATCATCGGGTCGAGGCGCTGCGTCTCGCCGACGCCTTCCGCGCCTCCGTCATCGACGCCAACATCGATCACTTCGTCTTCGAGATCACCGGCAAGCCGTCGAAGATCGAACAGTTCATCGCCATCATGAAGCCGCTCGGCCTCATCGAAGTCTGCCGCACCGGCATCGCTGCGATGAACCGCGGCCCGCAGGGCATGTGATTTTGCCGAGGTGAGGGGCTCGCGTGCATTCTTGCGCGCGAGATTTTCCGAGCGGGATTGGCCCTCGCGCTTTGTGCGGAGACTGCCCCTCACCCCAGCCCTCTCCCCGCAGGCGGGGAGAGGGGGCGCTCGCACCGGGCGAGCCTTCTTTTCCTCCTTCATGACGACCGTCCATCAGAGGCACGCCTCTGCCGAAGATGCTAAGCGCTCGCCGTTCAAGGGGACCGGGCGCCCGCTGCGCGTTTCCTTCTCCCCGCTTGCGGAGAGAAGGTGGCCGGCAAGCCGGATGAGAGGCCGCCGCAGTTGCAGCCGAAACCTCTCGGCAGGCCGGATGATCGGTGCACGCGCTTGCGAGCGAAACCGCCAGACGTCACGCGCGTGGTTGACTTCGCACTGCATTTCTCGCCGAGTAATCCCGAAGACAATTTCTCACGATCGCAGGTGCCCGATGCATTCTACCAAGATGAAGGCTTTGGTCCTGACGAGATATCGTGGTTCCGATGCCGCGGAGTTGCGCGACGTGCGGCGCCCACGCGCAGCGAGCGGCGAGGTGCTTGTCCGAGTGCATGCCGCCGGCCTCAATCCCGTCGATTACAAGACACGGGACGGGATGCTGAAGGTCGTCCAGCGCTACTCCTTGCCTGTGGTCATGGGCAACGAACTCTCAGGTGTCGTCGAGGAACTGGGAGAGGGCGTCACGTCGTTTGCGCCGGGCGACCGGGTCTTTGCGCGCATGCCCAAGGGCGCCATGGGCGCTCTCGCCGAATATGCCGTCGTACCCGAACGGTTTCTGGCGAAGATGCCCGCATCGATCGATTTCAACACGGCCGCCGGCGTGCCCCTTGCCGGCCTCACGGCCCTGCAGGCGCTGCGCGACGAACTTCACGTGGGGCGAGGCAGCCGGATTTTCATCTCTGGTGGCGCCGGCGGCGTCGGCACCTTCGCCATTCAGCTGGCGAAATGGCTGGGCGCGGAGGTCACGACCACCGCATCGCCGCGCGGCCGTGCGCTGGTCGAGGACCTCGGCGCCGACGTGGTGATCGACTACACGAAGGAGCGCTTCGAAGAGCGCCTGCGCGACATGGACGGCGCTTTCGACCTGCTCGGCGGCGAGACGCTTCTAAAATCCTTCGGCGTCGTCAAGCGCGGCGGCAAGGTGGTGTCCATCGCCGGCATGCCCGAGCCGGAAACCGCACGAAAGGATCTCGGCCGCGGCCTGTTCCTGAGGGTGCTGTTCTGGCTGGCGTCCTACAAGATCCGCGCCGTCGCCCGAAAGCACGGCGTTGCCTACCGCTACCTCTTCATGCATCCGAGCGGACCCGAGCTGACCGAGCTCGCCGGCCTCATCGACGCCGGGACGGTCAGGCCGGTGATCGACCGCGTGTTTACCCTGAACGATGTCGCCGTAGCCTTCGCCTATCTGGAATCCGGCCGCGCCAAGGGCAAGGTGGTGGTGGAGATTGTGGGCGGATAACGATCATCGCTTTTCCGCGCTACTCGTAGATACTTGCCGCCTGGAGGACTTTGGCAAAGGTCCTCCAGCTTGGATTGACAGCATCCTTGTCACCGGAGTTGGCGATGTACCCGTCGATGTCGCGGACCCAGGCCTCCATCGCTTCGAGAAAGCTCTCAAGAGTTACGTTTTCCCATTCTTCGGGAGATTGCTGCAGGTGATCCCGCAGTTTTTCCACGAAACACGCGAAAACGTCCTTGGTGGTGATTTTGTCGATGTCATCGAGGGTCAAGATCTTTCCCTTCGTGCGTCGCGCCGTCCGCGTTTGATGCGCAAGCGTTTCGCCAGGCTGAGCTCTTGCTTTCAGTCTTTCTTCGCCTTGGCCTCGCTCTCCCGCTTGAGCGGACGGCTGACGGGGCAGACCTCCTGGGCAAAACCATTCAGCGTGTTGACCAGATTGTTTGTCACCAGCGTGTAGTGAACGAACTGGCCGCGCTTCTCCTTGGCAATCAGGCCGGCATTTTCCAGCACACTCAGATGCTGTGAGATAGAAGGCTTCCTCATGTTGAAGCGTTCGGCGATTTCGCCAGCCGTCAGGCTCGATGCTGAAAGATAGGCCAGGATCTTGCGTCGATGCAGCGACGACAGCGCGTTGAAGACACGCTGGACCGATCCGCCTGCGTCGCCTTCGAGCGCGTTCTGGGCCCTGTCGTCTTCCACGGTCGCCTCCTCCACAGTGCTGGCATTTGCCGCTAGATAATTAGTTTATTGCCTAATTATCATTTGGCGCGTACATGTATATTTAGCTTATTTCCTAATTACCTTCTGCGCCGGTAGTTTTCAACCGGAGCCTTCAGTGTTGCCTGGCATCGGATGACGATGTCGCTACGGGGGTGTCATGGATGTCCAATCGACAGGGCGAATGATCGCGCAAACCGGCAGCGATCCGGTGAACGGTAAGGCTGTCTGGGCTGCGAGCAAGTCGCTGTGGATCAGCGGCATGACGGTCGTGGCGCTCGTCGGCGCACCAGTGACGTTTTCCTTGGAGGCACTTGCGGTCTTCGTCGCTCTCACGGCCCTGACGATCTGCGTCGGCCATTCGGTCGGCATGCACCGGCTTCTGATCCATCGTTCGTTCGAGGCGCCTCTCTGGCTCGAGCACATCCTCGTCTATCTCGGGGTGCTCGTCGGCATGGCCGGGCCGTTCGGCATGATCTACGCCCATGACATCCGCGACTGGGCGCAGCGCCAGCCGGCCTGCCACGATCTCTTCGCCCATCGCCGGCCGTTCTTTCAGGACGCCTTCTGGCAGATGCACTGCGTGCTGGCGCTCGATCATCCGCCGCGCTTCGTCATCGAAGATCGCGTCGCGCAGGATCGGTTCTATCGCTTCCTTGAGGCGACCTGGATGCTGCAGCAGGCGCCGCTGGCGCTGTTACTGTTCGTCTTTGGCGGCATTTCCTGGGTGGTCTGGGGCGTGGCGGTGCGTGTCTCGGTGTCGCTGACCGGGCATTGGCTGGTCGGTCATTTCGCCCATCGCGATGGCGAGCAGGGCTGGCGCGTCGATGGCGTCGCGGTGCAGGGCTACAACCTGCCGCGTTTCGGCCTGGTGACCTTCGGCGAAAGCTATCACGGCAACCACCATGCCTTTCCCGAATCCGCCCGGCTCGGCATCGAGCCCGGACAGGTTGATCTCGGCTGGTGGTTCATCCGCCTGCTTGCACGCCTTGGCCTGGCCTCGACGATCAAGCTGCCGTCCAATACGCAACGCCGCGCCGGCCTCGTGCGCGTCGCGCCGGAGACCGTTCACGGCGCCAGAACGGACAGTGCCCCTAACCCTCTCCCCGCAGGCGGGGAGAGGGTACGAGGTTGCCGCTGAGATATGCGCCAGCCTTCCAGGCATGGGGCGGCCGTCAACGGTGTTCGATGGAACGTGCGAGTGCAGCGAATCTCCTTCTCCCCGCCGGCCGGTAGGCCGGATAGGCTTCCTTGTGGGCGGGCGGCCTTGTCCGCGGGCAGAGCCCTCAGATCATCTCCAGAGACCGCTTGCGCTTCGGTGGCGGGAAGGCGTTGTCGAGAGCCGCGAGGTCTTCGGCGGTCAGGTGGATGTCCATCGCGTCGCGGTTTTCGCGGACGCGGTCGGCCGAGCCGGTCTTGGGGATCGAGATCACGCCGGGGCGGGTCTTGAGGAAGGCAAGGGCGATCTGGGATGGCGTCGCCTGATGCGCCTTGGCGATGTGAATGAGATCGGGGTGGCGCAACAGCCGTCCCTCGTCGAGCGGCGAATAGGCCATGATGGCGATGCTTTTGCTCTGGCACCAGGGCAAAAGGTCGAACTCGATGCCGCGGCGGGAGAGGTTGTAGAGCACCTGGTTGACGGCAACGTTCTTTCCATCCGGTACGCCGAGCAGTTCCTCCATGTCGTCGACGTCGAAGTTCGAGACGCCCCAGGCGCCGATCTTGCCTGACCTCTTCAGCGCCTCGAAGGCGGCAACCGTTTCCGCCAGCGGATAGCCGCCGCGCCAGTGCAGGAGGTAGAGATCGATGTGGTCGACACCGAGATGTTTCAGGCTGCGTTCGCAGGCCGCCTCGGTGCCGATGCGGCTGGCATTGGACGGCAGCACCTTGCTGACGATGAAGGCTTCGTCGCGACGCCCGCGCACCGCTTCGCCGACCACGCGCTCGGACGCACCGTTGCCGTACATTTCCGCCGTGTCGATCAGCGTCAGGCCGAGATCAAGGCCGAGTTGCAGGCTCTTCACCTCATCGGCCTTGCGCGCGGCGCTGTCGCCCATGCGCCAGGTGCCCTGGCCGAGAACCGGGATCGCGCGGCCGTCGGGAAGTGTCGTCGTCGGGATCGGATCGTGCATGCTGTTCTCCTCGCGGCCGAATTTGCCCGCACCCTTGACGATGCGCCAAGGTCATGTAGCACTTTGACGTGCACCAAGTTTCTATACCTAAAAACGGAAACGCTTTCAGGAAACAGGCGGGTAGCGGGCAATCTAGCGCATCTTGCCGGTCTTTCGAGCCTTCATCCGGAAAGCCGCCCGCGCTCCTTCTCCATGCGCTGCAGGATCTCGACGAAGGCGCGTACGCGCGCCGGGCGGAAATGGGAGGGCGGATAGACGACATGGATGCCGCCCGAGGGCAGCGACCAGTCGGAAAGCAAGCGCACCAGCCGGCCCTCGGCGATGTCAGTTCGCACCTGATAGTCCGGCAGCACGGCAAGGCCGATGCCGGCAACAGCGCAACAATGGGCGGAATCGGTGCTGTCGGCGGTGACCAGCGCTTTGCCTACGATCGCCGTCGCGGCGCCCGCTGCATCCGTGAAGGTCCATTCGAGCGGTGCCTTCAACGCGCCATTGGCGACCCAGTCGGCCTCCATCAATTGATCGGGATGCGCGATGGTGCCGAGCTTGGCGGCATAGACGGGTGCCGCGACAAGGTGCTGCTGAAAGGTGCCGATGCGTTTTGCCCGTTCACTGGAATCGACCAGCCAGCCGGCGCGGATGGCGAGGTCGAGGCGCTTCTCGATCATGTCGAGAACGGTGTCGCCGAAGCTCAGCTCCACCCGCATGTCGGGATAGGCCGCGAGATAGGCGGCGACGGCGTTGGTCACGACCTTGGCGCCATAGTCGAGCGGCGCCGTCAGCGTCAGCGTGCCGCTCGGGATTTCAGTTTCGGCCGAGACCGCGCCGACGGCCTCGCCGGCATCGCGCAGGATCAGCGCGCAGCGCTCGTAGAAGCGCTGGCCGGTGGCGGTCGGGCTCAGCCGGCGGGTGGTGCGCACGAGCAGGGTGGTGCCCAGCTCCTTTTCGAGCTGGGCGACCTGATGGCTGACGGCGGCCTTGGCAAGGCCCAGCCGTTCCGCAGCCGCGGTAAACGAGCCGCATTCGACCACGGCGACGAAATGCGACAGGCGATTTAAGTTTACAGTCATTCGATATTCTTCGCGATTGTCTGAAATTGTCAGACAGTCTGTTCGGACGGCCGGGCTTTTTCAAGAGTGCCCGTGCCGTCATCCTGCCGGGCAAGACAAAAAGCCCAAGGAGACCCCATGCAGATCCAGTTGACCCGGCGGACCGCACTCAAGACGGCGGCGGCGGCCGGCGCCGCCATCATCATCCAGCCGATCGGTGGTCGCCTTGCCAATGCGGCCGCGGCGCTCGAATGGCGCTATTTCCAGGCGGATGATGCCGGCTTCAACCGCACACCGGTGCTGCTGACCGGCAAGAGCGACGCGATCCTCATTGATGGCGGCTTTACGTTTTCCGACGGCCGGGCGGTGGCCGAGGCGATCAAGGCAACGGGCAAGCGGCTGACGACCATCTATGTCAGCTGCAACGACCCGGATTTCTATTTCAGCCTCAAGCCGATCGTCGAAGCCTTTCCGGACGCGAAGGTCATCGCCGCTTCGGCGACCGTCGAGGCGATCAAGGCCAATGTTCAGGGCAAGCTCGAGACCTGGGGCCCGCAACTGAAGGACAACGGTCCGCAGGCGCTCGCCGATGTGGTGATGCCGACGGCCGACGATCGCACCGTGCTGACGCTCGAAGGCAGCACGATCGAGATCGTCACGATCGAGGGGATGAAGGACCGACGCTACCTTTTCGTACCGGACCTGAACGCCATCTTCGGCGGCGTGCTCGTCTATTCCGGTTCGCATGTCTGGGTGGCCGACGAGGCGACCGTCGAGGGCAAACAGAAATGGATCGAGGCGCTCGACGCCATGGCAGCGCGCAAGCCCGCGGTCGTCGTGCCGGCGCACAAGAGCGCGGGCGGGCCGGAGGGCGTCGAGGCCATCCGCTTCACCCGCGATTATCTCGCAGCCTTCAACGAAGCGGCCGCCGCCGCCAAGGACAGCGGCGAGCTGATTGCGGCGATGACCAAGCGTTATCCGGATCTGCCCGGCATCTCCACGCTCGAACTCGGCGCCAAGGTCGCCAAGGGCGAGATGAAGTGGGGCTGAAACGGGCGCTCGGCCCGGCCGGACAGCCTGGCCGCCCGCTGCAGCAACGTCCCTTGATTGAAGCCGCTCATATCCGCGTCCGCCTGACGTGGATATGAGCGCCGGTCGTTGGAGCTGAGGGGCCTGGGCCAATTGGGGGCGCAACCGGATGATCGGCGATATCCGGCGGTCGCGCAGTGCGCCGGACAGGCGAGCCGCAACAACAGCCGTCGCCCGATGCATCGGGCACCACCAGCAATTGTCACCATGACAAGTTCGCGGCTGGCACCGGTGATTAGGTCAGTTATGCTGACCCAATTGTACCGGGAGGGAACCCATGCAGGCCGATACGCTGCTGGCGCTGTTTTTGTTCGCATTCACCACCTCGATCACGCCGGGCCCGAACAACATGATGCTGTTCGCGTCGGGCGTGAACTTCGGTTTCGTGCGCACCATTCCGCACATGCTGGGCATCGGCGCCGGCTTCTTCCTGCTGCTGATCGCCGTCGGTTTCGGCCTCGGCGCGCTGCTTCATTCCGTGCCGGCCGTCTATACCGCGCTGAAATTTGCCGGCGGTGCCTATCTCGTCTGGATCGCCTGGAAGATCGGCACCTCGCGTTCGCTGTCCGAAGGCAAGGCCAGCGCACAGCCGATGACCTTCATCGGGGCCGCCGCCTTCCAATGGGTCAACCCCAAGGCCTGGGTCATGGCGGTGTCGGCGATGGCCACCTATACCAGCAGCGACAGCTACCTCTTCAGCGTGCTCGTCGTCGGCCTCGTCTTTGCGCTGGTCAACGTGCCGAGCGTTTCCACCTGGGCAGGCTTCGGCTCGGCGCTGCGCCAATGGCTCTCGGAACCGTCGCGGCTGAAATGGTTCAACATCACCATGGCGGTACTGCTCGTCATCAGCCTCTGGCCGATGCTAAAATAGGGTGAACTGCGGCTTCGCCAGCATCAGCCAGAAGATGCCGATGACGGCGAAGAAGGCGGGGAAGCCGCAGGCAAACCAGACGGCATAGAGCCGGTCGAACTCCGGTGGTAGCGGCGCACCGTTGGCCGTTGCAAGCCGGGCGAGATCGCGCAGCCGCAACTGGATCCAAACGACCGGCAGCCAGAAGAGGCCGGTGACGACATAGAGGATCAGCGACAGTGCGATCCATCCTTCCGTCAGCGACCAGCCGATACTCGTCGCCAGCAGGTAACCGGTGATTGGCTGGAGCAGCACCGCTGTCGCGGTGAAGACCGTGTCGGCGACGACCACCGTTCCGGCGACGTGCGCGATCAGCCGGGCATCGCGCGTGCGTCTGGCCATCAGCATGAAGAAGGCGATACCAGCGCCGGTGCCGAAGAGCACCGCGGCACCGATCACATGGGCAAGGCGCAGCAGATCTTCGAGCGGCATCAGCGTTCATCCAGTATGGCCAGCGTCGCCAGCGTGAGAAGCAGCGACGGCAGCACCTTGACGAGCGGCCCGAGCGGATCCGCCCAGAGTTCGGGTTCGACGAGGGTAGCAGAGGCGAGATAGGCGACCGACAGTGCGAGCATGCCGAAGAGCGCGCGCCTTGCCCACGGGCGCACCAGCACGGCGACGCCGAGTGCAATGTCGGCAAAGCAGGTGGCAAGCGTCAGTGCCGTTGCCGGGCCATGGTCAACAAACCGCAGGAAATGTTGCCGGGCCGCGTCGAGGTCGAACAGCGGGATCGCGCCCGAGAGCAGCCAGAAGAGCGACAACCCGACGATCACCAGCGGCTTCAACAGATAGAGGCGGGCAAACCAGAGGTCCTGTACGCCGGATGGCGCAGCCGAAAGGCTTTGGCGCGCGGAAAGGAACGGGACCGCAGCGCGGGCGCCATCCTGGGCCGAAACACCGCCGGCCATGACCGACAGAGCGGTCGAGCGCAGGGGTGAGCGCCAGCCGAGCCGCCCGGCGAGGTCTGCAAGGAGGCCGACAGGCGCGGCAAGTGCCGGCGGCAGCCTGACGGTCCTTGCCACCGGAAGGCCTAGCCATTGCCGGTGCAGCGCCACGAGTTCGGCGAGCGTCGGCGGTTCCTTGTGGCCGAGCACGACGTCGCTTCCATCGGGGAGCAACCCGGCGACGGCGGCGCTGACGGCCTCGGCCACGTCGCTCAGGGCCACGGTCTCGACGCGGGCATCCGCATGGACGAGCGGCGTGACGAAGGGCAGGGCTGCGAGTGCGCGCAGAAGCGCTGAGCCGCCATGGGCGTTGCGGCCGAGAACCAGCGCCGGCCGCAGGATGACATGCGCCACGCCGCTTGCCGCCAGCGCCTCGTCGGCGCGGAACTTGGTGGCGAGGAAGGCGCTGTCGCTGCCGGCACCGCCACGCGGTGCGGAAATCTGGACGATGCGGATGGGAGACGCCTCGGCTGCCGCATAGAGCGCCAGCATCGCGGTCTCCTGCGTCGCGGCCACTTCATCGGCAAGGCCATCCTGCAGCGCGCCCGCGCTATTGACGATGACGTCATGGCTCTCGATGAGCGGCTTCCAGTCGCTGGCGTCGCGCATGCGCGCAAGATCGGCCGCAAGCCATCGGGCCTCCGGCCGCTTCAACCGGGAGCGGGCGACATGGCGGCCAAGCCCGGTCACCGCGTGTCCGTCGCTTGCCAGTCGATCGAGGAGGGCCGAGCCGATGAAGCCGGTAGCGCCGAGAATCAGAACCTTCATGCCGTTATCTTACAGGGCAGCCGGTTAAGAGGGCGGGCAAAGATCGATTGCCTTTGCTGGTGTATTGCCATGCGGGCCTGCGCTTCTTCGGTCACCGCGCGTAAAGCGCGCGCTGTGGCAAAGCCAAGTCTGGTGGCCGCGAGGAGCCCTTCAAAGGATCTGAAGAACGATGAACCAGATGGTCGCCAGGAGAAACGGCGGGATCGTTACGGCAAACCTCAATGCCCATTTCTGAAGCCACCATGGCCTGTTGAAGGGCTTATGTCCCAGAAACGGCTGGATGAGTCGCTGCCGAATGTAGGCGGGTGTTGCCGTTTCGCCAGGGGGCAATCCGATGGCTTCATCGATGCCGGCGCGAATGCGGTTGCGTTCCGGCTCACTGAGTTCAAGCCGCGTGAGTTCTCGATCAAGCAGGATCGGTAGAGGGACCCCCTCAGCGATCACGGCAAGGGCGGGGTAGGGATGCCCGGCAAAAGCCTCCGGCGGCAAAGCGCTGCGGTCGCCCTGCGGTCTGATGTAAAGCGGCGCCTGTTTCGGCGCCATCCGGGTGTAAGCGGTGTTGGTCGCGTGAGGCGCAAATGGGCTGCCTGGAATGTAGCGCAGAACACGCTTGCCGCTGACATCGACGATGACGGGTTTCAGCAGGTACCTCCGGCCGGCGGCGCGGCGGGCAAGCAGGATGGGTACCGCCTTCATCAGCATCGCGACACAGAACGACAGGAGGCTCACGCCGAGAATGAGCCGCAACGCCGATGTGCGAAGGCTGCTGCGATAGTCATGGGCAAGGCTGACATATTCCGGGCGGTCGGCCGCGATGGTGATGCTGCCCTGCCGGCAAGGCCCTGGTTCGCCAACGGAGCGACCCGCCAGCATTTGCTGATGGGGCCGCCCGTTATGGACAAAGCGAACTTCCATAGCGCACTGCAGACGTTCCTGCGGGCCGCTCTCCTCGGGAGCACAGTCGATCGCGCAGATCTCGGCACCGCTGATGAAAGTGGGGTTCCGGTTGATGAAATAGTCGCGCCTGATCTCGTCGATCGGCAACATTAACAGCCCGATGGCAATCGGCAGCGGCAGGATTGCTGACAGCAGGAAGAGGAAACCGAGGGAGAAGCCAGGGGCAACAATGCGGACTGCGCGGTTCGGGAATGCACGCTCGATTGATGTCATCATTCCTTGTCAGCCGCCCTCATGTCGCCCTTAAACCTTTCGCGCCTGCCGGCATCGGGCGATCCGAATCGCCATGCTGCAACGGAGCATAGCCCAGCTCCGGCGTGCGAGAGAGATGGCACAGATGATACATTCGGAACTGCATGGCAAATGATCGCCGGCAGCGGTAGCCGGCTTACTCGGTGGCCTGGTACGAACCGCATCGGGCCAGACTTGTTATGGTGACAATTGCGGGTACCCGCGGGCGTTGAAATCGATTTCGAATCCGGGGTTTATGCGCTACGACTTTATGAGGAGGCAGCGCCATCTTTGTGCCTGTGATGGCACGGCGTTGCGAGGAGCCAGGCAATGTCCGAACACCATCACGATCACCACGATCACGACCACCACCACGACAACCATTTCACCGACATGGAAGCGCGGGTGAAGGCGCTGGAGATGGTGTTGACGGAGAAGGGGTTGATCGACCCGGCGGCGATCGATGCGATCGTCGAGACCTATGAGACGAAGATCGGCCCGCGCAACGGCGCGCGCGTGGTGGCAAAGGCCTGGGTGGATCCCGAGTTCGCCGAATGGCTGAAGCGGGATGCGACCGAGGCGATCGCCAGCCTCAGTTACACCGGCAGGCAGGGCGAGCATATGCGCGCCGTGTTCAACACGCCCGACACCCACAACCTCGTCGTCTGCACGCTCTGTTCCTGTTACCCCTGGTCGGTGCTCGGTCTGCCGCCGGTCTGGTACAAGGCGCCGCCCTATCGCTCGCGCGCCGTCATCGATCCGCGTGGGGTGCTCCAGGAATTCGGCCTGAGCCTGCCTGAGACGACGCGCATCCGTGTCTGGGATTCGACGGCGGAGCTCAGATATCTGGTGATCCCCGAACGCCCGGCAGGGACGGAGGGGTACAGCGAGGAGGAGCTTGCTGCCCTCGTTACCCGCGACGCGATGATCGGCACGGGTCTGGCACTTTCGGTGGAGGCGCTTCGATGAACGGTCCGCACGATCTCGGCGGCGCCCACGGCCTCGGCCCGGTGGCGCCGGAAAAGGACGAGCCCTATTTCCACGGCGAATGGGAAAAGCGGGCGCTCGGCGTCACGCTCTCCTGCGGCGCCTTCGGCGCGTGGACGATCGACGAAAGCCGGCATGCGCGCGAAAGCCTGCCGCCGGCGACCTATCTGTCGGCGAGCTATTACGAGATCTGGACCCGCGCGCTGGAGACGCTGTTGAAGCGCCACGGCTTCGTGACCCAGGCTGAGCTCGATGGCGGGCATAGGCTGGAGCAGGGGACGGCGCCGAAGCGGGTGCTGAAGGCCGACATGGTGGCGGGCGTGCTGGCCAAGGGTGGCCCCTGCGATCGGCCTGTCGATGCCGCGCCATGCTTCGCTGTCGGTGACCGGGTGCGCACGAAAAACTTCAATCCGGAGACCCATACGCGCCTGCCGCGCTATGCTCGCGCCAAGCTCGGCCGGGTCGAGGCGGTGCAGGGCTCCTTCGTCTTTCCTGACGACAACGCCCATGGCCGCGGCGAAAATCCGCAATGGGTCTATACGGTCGTTTTCGACGGGCCGGAGATCTGGGGCGAGAGCGCCGATCCGACGCTGACGGTGTCCATCGACGCTTGGGAGAGCTACCTTGAGCACGTGTAAGGTGACATCGCCGCTCGTCGCCTCGGCCGAACTGCCGAAGTCGCCGGAGGGCGATCCGGTCTTTGCCGAGCCCTGGCAGGCCAACGCCTTCGCCATGACCGTGCGCCTGCACGAAAAGGGCGTGTTCTCCTGGCCGGAATGGGCAGAAGCGCTTTCGGCCGAACTCTACAAACCCGGCCGCAAGGCCGATGCCAGCGACTATTACGACTGCTGGGTGGCAGCCCTCTCGCGCCTCGTCACCGAGCTTTCGCTCGCTTCCGGCCGCGAACTGGACGACCTGACCCTGAGCTGGCAGCGCGCGGCGGAGGCAACGCCGCACGGCAAGCCGATCGTGATCGAGAACGATCCGCTCAGGTAGGTGCGGCCGCTTCGCAAGGTCGGTGCGGCTTTGCCCCTCATCCTAGCCTTCTCCCCGCAGGCGGGGAGAAGGGACGTGCCCTTTGTCGCCCCGGCACTTGGCGTCATCGTCGAAAGGTGAGCCTGAGTCGAAAGGTGAGCCTGACGGAGCACCTGGGTGACGAGCGGGCGCCACACGTTTCACTTTGCCATCTGCGGCTAGAGGGAGCCGGTGGCGGCGGTTCTACCCGTCGCGAAGGCTGGGACTGATTTTGGCGCGGCGAGGATTGGCGCTGACGGGCGCGCCCAGCGGTTCTCTCCCCGCCTGCGGGGAGAGATGTCCGGCAGGACAGTGAGGGGCACGCGCTCACGGGGCGGAGGGAGCATCCCGCTACCGCGCCTGCGGATTCCACGGGTTCCTCGTTTCAAGCGTAATAGGCGGCCTGATCCAGATCGGAGAGCAGATCAGGACCGATGGGTCGCCACCCGAGAACGGCGCGGGTATGGGCGCTGGAGGCGGCCATGGTGCCGCCGGCAATGCCGGCGAACCAGCCGAAATGGGCGCGCGGACGGGCTTCGACCGGCAGGCCGAGATTGCGGCCGACGACCTCGGCGATCTGCCGGAACGGGATCCTTTCGTCCGCCACGGCGTGGTAGACGCTTTCGGTCGTGCCGCTTTCGAGCGCAAGCCGATAGACGCGCGCGGCATCGTCCCGGTAGACGCCCGACCAGCAATTGGCGCCGTCATCGAGATAGGCCGAGACGCCGGTCTGGCGCGCCAGGCGCACGAGGATGGGGATGAAGCCGTAGTCACCCATGCCGTGAACCGAAGGTGCGAGCCGGACCGTTGCCGCCCGGACGCCGCGCTCGGCAAGGGCATGGGCGGCAGCTTCGGATTTGCGCGGCACGGCGGCATTGGGGCGATCGGTTTCCGTCGCGCCGGGCGGCAGACCGGCAAGACCCGAGGTCACCAAAAGCGGCCGAGCCGATCCGGCGAGAACCTCGCCCAGAAGCGCGATGGCGCGCTGATCTTCCGCCGCACTTTCCAGGAAACTGGAAAAATCCTGGTCGAGCGGGCCATGGACGAAGTCGTGCCTGAAGGCCGTGTGAATGACCGCATCGGCTTGCCCTGCGGCCCGCTGCAGGATCGCCGCGGACTCAAGGCCGCCTTCGACGACTAAAGCCCCGGTTGCGGCGAGGGTTGCGGCCTTTTCCCTGCAGCGTGCCAGGCCGGACACCGTGTGCCCCGCCGCGATCAGGTCCTTGACCACGGCCGACCCGACCCAGCCGGTCGCGCCTGTTACGAATACATGCATTGCTGTTCTCCTTGATTGGGTGGACCACGCGGGTCCGTGAAGCGATGGCGCCGATCAGATGAGGCGCATCGTCACTTCGATGTCCTCGGCAAACGGCGTCGACAGGTAGGTGCCGGAGGCCGAGCGGATGTAGTCGAGATATTCGGGGCAACTGTCGGCATCGTCGGCGATGATCAGGGCGCCTGGGCGCAGGCGAGGCTCGATCAGCCTGAAGACGTCGAGGTAGATCGGTTTTGCCCCGTCGAGCAGCACAAGGTCGATCGCATCGGGAAGATCGGCGAAAGTCGAAAGCGCGTCGCCTTGCCGGATCTCGACGAGATCGTCGAGACCGGCTGCCGCGAGGTTCTGTCCGGCCCGCGCCACCTTCGCCGGTTCGAATTCGCTGGTGATCAGCTCGCCGCCGCCATTGTCGCGCAGCGCCGCTGCCAGAAAGAGCGTCGAGATGCCGAAGGACGTTCCGAACTCGACGATCCTGTGGGCGCGGCTTGCGCGGGCGAGCATGTAGAGGAGGTTGCCGGTCTGACGCGAAACCGGAAGCCACAGATCCTTCAAGAGCCCGTAGAGCTGCAGATACTCGGTCTTGCTGTGCAGCAATCGCTCGCGTTCGCCTGCGGGCAGTTGCGCGACTGCGGGGCTGGTCGCGGCATCGGCCTCGTCGAACAGGCGGTCGAGAAGGCCCTTGAGAGGCTGGCTGGTGAGCGTGGTCATCGGATGTTCCTTCGTTTTCGATGGGCTTGCGTTCACGAGGAAAAATACGAATAATTCGTCGCATTCGCTAATCGCATTGCGGACGATGCCAATGGCCAACAGATCAAGTGCCCGTATTTCTTCACGAAAAGCGCCCAAACAGGCGCGCTCGAACGAGCTGGTGAAGGCTATTCTCCAGGCTGCTGTTCAGGTTTTGGAGGAGGAGGGCGCGCAGCGATTTACCACGGCCCGCGTCGCGGAGCGGGCGGGCGTCAGCGTCGGGTCGCTGTACCAGTATTTTCCCAACAAGGGCGCGATCCTGTTTCGCCTGCAAAGCGACGAGTGGCGGCAGACGTCGGGGCTGCTGGCGACGATCCTCAGCGACGGCTCGCGCGCGCCACTCGATCGGCTGCGGTCCCTGGTTCACGCCTTCCTGCGCTCGGAATGCGAGGAAGCGGCCGTTCGGGTCGCCTTGGGCGACGCGGCACCTCTTTATCGCGATGCGCCGGAAGCGCGGGAAGCCAAGGAGGCCAATGACCCGCTCATCGACCGGTTCATGATCGAGCTTCTTCCGAGCGCATCCGCCGACATCAGGGAACGCGTCGGCGACCTGATCATGACGACGATGACGACGGTGGGGAAAGATTTTTCGGGAACGGCGCGCAGCGATGCGGAGATCGAGGCCTATGCGGATGCGATGGCTGACATGTTTTCGTCCTATCTCGTGGCGAAAGGTGCCAGCACCTGAGCCATGCCGACAACCGTAAGCGTCCCTGCGATCGTGAGCGCAGGGGGGTAGAGTCACGTAGGGGCCGAGTCACGTGGGGTAAGGCGAGTGTGCGGAGCCGACCGTAACACTCTGATATGGCTCGCCAAGAGCGCCGGAGCAGCAGGCGCCGCTTGGCCCTCAGCTCTTCGTTGCCTCGCTCTTTTCGAACTGCCGGTAGCATTCATCCGCCACCTGCTGCAGCAGATCGCGCGGCACCTCGCCAGTGACGGCGTAGCCGAGCGGGCCGTCGATCCAGTAGAAGGTCTCGACGCCGTCGTTCTCGTCGATGCGGAACGAGGTTTCGCGGTTGTCGTCGTTGCGGCCGAGCAGCACCGTCAGCCGCCGGCCGGTGCCATCCTCATACATGAACATCGCGCCCGCCTTGCCGTTGACCGGCAGCAGCCGGCCGCCGACCAGCGAGAAGCCGAGCGAGGAGAGATCGGGGATCGAGAGCGGATGATCCAGACGCTTGCCAAGCCACGTGGCAAGATGGGTCTGGTCGTCGGCGCCGACCTCGACGGCATGGCGCACTTCGCTGGCATAGACCAGGAAGGCCGATTGCGCCTGGCGCGGCAGGCTGTCGGCCGTCTGCGTCAGCCGGGGGCTTTGCTCGGGCGAGAGCAGTGGCGGCGCGTAGAGGCCAGTGAGGCCGCCGGCCACAAACAGCGCCAGCCCGGCGGCGATGGCGCGGGCGATGCCGGCAAACGATCGGGTGTTCTTGACGGCGTGCTGTTGCGGGCGTTCGCTGCCGTTGCTCAGAAGCAGCGCCCGGTCATCGGCGTCGCTGCGGGCATAGCCGGCAAAGAGCGCGCGCAACTCGACCGCCTGCGCCCGCCATTGCCGGACCTCGTCGGCCTGCGCGGGGTTCTGCTCGAGCCATTGCTCGATCCGCAACCGCTCGCGCGGGCCAAGGGCGCCGTCGACATAGGCGTGCAGGTCGTCTTCGGAGACGGTGTTGTGGCCTTCCGTCATTTCGGTCTCCGCATGCTGATCACATTGTCGTCCTTCATGGCTTCTGCAAGCTGGCGCCGCGCGCGCGACAGGCGCGACATCACGGTGCCGATCGGTATGGCCATCATCTCGGCCACGTCCTGGTAGCGGTATCCTTCGATCACCACGAGCATCAGCACCGAGCGGTTCTCGGTGGAGAGCCCGTTCAGCGCCCGTTCAAGCCTTGAGCGCTCCAGGGGGTCGCTCTCGTGGGTCTCGGCCTCAAGCCCCAGATCCTCGTCCAGCGTCACCTGCGGGTGCATCGCCACATAGCGGTGCCGGTTGCGGCCGAGATTGGTCATGATGGTGAAGGCCCAGGCGCGCAGGTTCACGCCGCGCCACTGCGCGCGGCGCGCAAGCACCTTCTCCACGCAATCCTGCAACAGGTCCTCGCCATCCGGGTCCGAGCGCACCAGGCTGCGGGCATAGCGCCGCAGTGCCGGCACCAGGGCCAGCACATCCTCTTCGAACCGGTCGGAGGCGGGGTGGTCCCCCGCATCCTCGTTGCCGCCGTTACGGCTTGGCGACATTCCATTCGCCCTTCTTCATGCCGTCGCCGGTCATGTCACCCATCTTCTTGTCCTTGATGAAGAAGTAGAGCGGCATGCCGTCCTTGGCCCACTGCTTCTTGCCGTCCTTACGCTCGACGAGCGTGTAGGCGCCATCTGCCTTGGCGCTCGCCTCGGCCATGAATGGCGGCCAGTTCTTGGCGCAATCGTCGTAGCACATGGACATGCCGCCATGATCGTCCTTGTAGGTGTAGAGCGTCATGCCGTTTTCTCCGGCCAGCACCTTGCCCTTGGCGGTCTCGACTTCCTTGACCGGCGGCGCGGCGAAAGCCGTGACGCTGGCTGCAAGCAGCATGGCGATCGTCAGTGGAAACGTTCTCATGGCAATTGTCCTTCCTCAAGATGGTTTTCCTGTCCGGAAACGGGCGAAAAGCCTCCTCGTCCCGTTTCCGCGGGAGCCGCATGGTGCAGATCCAACCGTAAGACACGACACGCACAGGATTTATTCCCGGAGAACGGGCGGAAGTTTGGGTTGGCCCTGTCTCCGCTCGGGCCATGGGACGCAACCGGCCACGCGACGTTCATCGCGTGGCCGGTGAGAGGGTGACAAGGATGGTGACCCGCTGGCGGCGATCCGCTCAGGGTATCAGAACCACCGACCCGGTGGTCCGCCGTGCCTCCAGGTCTTCCTGTGCCCTTGGGGCGTCGAAAAGCGGATAGGTGGTGATCGCAGGCGCACGAACGACGCCTGCCTGCATGGCGCCGAACAGCTCTCGCGCTGCCGCTTCGTACTCGCCGCGGTCGGCGGTGTAATGGGCGATCGAGGGGCGGGTGACATAGAGCGAGCCCTTGGCCGAGAGCGAGGCGACGTCGAGCGGCGGGACGGGACCGGAGGAGGCGCCGAAGGAAACCAGCGTGCCGCGTGGGCGCAGGCAGTCGAGCGACCTGGCGAAAGTGTCGGCGCCGACGGAATCATAGACGACATCGACACCCTTGCCGCCGGTGATTTCGCCGACGCGGGCCCGGAAATCCTCTTGGCCGTAAAGGATGACATGATGGCAGCCATTGGTCCGGGCGATCTCGGCTTTCTCCGTGGAGCTGACGGTGCCGATGACGGTGGCGCCGATGTGGCTCAGCCACTGGCAGGCAATCGAGCCGACGCCGCCGGCGGCCGCGTGGAAGAGCACCGTGTCGCCGGGCTTCACGGCAACGCAACGCCGGATCAGGTATTCGACGGTCAAACCCTTGAAGACGAGGGCTGCGACCTCTCGGGTCTCCAGTTCCTCCGGCAGCGCCAGCGCCCGGGCGGCGGGCAGGTTGCGGTGGGTGGCATAGGCACCGGGCGGGCCGCCCACATAGGCGATGCGTTGGCCGATCGAAAAACCCGGGACACCATCGCCAAGCGCGGTGATCACGCCGACGCCCTCGACGCCGATCCCGCTCGGCAGGGGCAAGGGTGCCGAGCCCCGGCGGTGGTAGATGTCGATGTAGTTCACGCCGATGGCGAGATGGCGGATCTGGATTTCGCCGGGTCCAGGGTCGCCCAGCGTCTCGGCCTTGAAGGCGAGTACCGACGGATCGCCAAATTCGGAAAATCGAAAGGTCTCGATATTGATCGTCATGCTTGTTCTCTCTCCAGATGTCGCCAAAATCTGCTTGATTTTCCGATTTCGGTCGAGAAACCTTTCTGCAATACCAGTTTCCAAAAATGGAAAGCAAAGATGGATTGGAACGATCTCAAGTTCTTTCTGGCCGTTGCCAATGCGCGCTCGCTAACTGCGGCCTCCGCCAGGCTTAGCGTCAGCGCCTCGACCGTGTCGCGCCGGATCGAGGCGCTGGAGGCGGCGTTGCAGGTCAGGCTTTTCCGGCCGCACCGCGACGGTTATGACCTGACCCCGGCGGGCGAGGCGCTTTTGGCGCCGGCCGAGCGGGCCGAGGCGCAGATGCGGGTCTTCGAGCGCACGGCACGGGAGAAGGACAGCGACCTCGCCGGCCCGGTGCGCATCGACGTGCCGGAACTGTTGGGGCAGGAGGTGTTGATGCCGGGGCTAGCGGGCTTCCTGCTGGAGCATCCGGACATCCGCCTGGAGATGCATTCGAGCGTGCGCCCGGTGCGGCTTGTCGGCGAAGCGGCCGACATTGTTCTGCGTCTGGTGCGGCCGCAGCAGGGCAATTATCGCCAGCGCCGGCTGGGGCAGCTCGCCTTCGGCCTGTATGCGACGCCCGGCTACATCGCGCGCCACGGCATGCCGGGCACTCCTGCCGACCTCCATCGCCACCGGCTGGTCGGCTGGAGCGAAGAGCTGAGCTACCTGATCATGGTCGCCTGGCTCGAAGCGCTATGCCCGGGCTTGCAGCCAGCGATGCGTTTCTCTTCGCTCGGCGCGCAGATGGCGGCGGTGAAAAACGGGCTCGGTTTTGCCGTGCTTCCGGCCTTTGCGGCCGAAGCGGCAGGCTTCACGCCACTGTTGCCGCAGGTGCCGCCATTGGCCCCGGATCTTTGGCTGCTGGTCCATGAACAATCGGCCGAGCTGCCACGCGTGCGGCTGACCAAGGAAGCGGTCACCACCGTGATGGCGCGCTTCGCTGCGCGCTCGGCGGAAAGCGCCTGAGGATCGTGGACGTTTTTCGTGAGGGAGGGGCCGATGGTGCTAACCGGCTGGTTTCCACGGGGCATCAGAACGGCGAACGCCCTGGAAGCCGGTTTCTACACGTTGCAGAACCGTCTCGTCATCCGTGGTAATTTCGTAAAACGTGCTGTCGATGGCGCGAACGATGATCCAGGGTCTGTCCGGGGCGCCCGGCAGGAAGCCGGTAAACTCTCCCCAGATGACTTGCAGAACGTCTTGCGCAGCTGCGGCCAGTTGCCGGCCCTCGACCATGCTGCCGGACTGGGCCCAAGTCTCGAGAACGTCGCCGCCGGGGCCGGTGGCATCGAACCATTGATAGCCTCCGTCGACCGCGGAAACTTTCCACGACGCGCCCAGCGAGCGCGGTGCGAGGCGTTGCAGGATGTCGCGCAGGTCGAAGGGAAGCGCGGCTCCCGACGGTCCGTAGATTCTGAGCGTCTTCACCTGTCTCCTCCCGGCAGCGCATTGGAAACGTGCCGGGCCAGCATCGTCAAGCCCGGTCGGCGACGAAGCGGGCGAGCGTCGGGCCGATCATGGTGATGATCAGGAGGCGGGCAGTCTGCAGCGCCATGACGAAGGAGAGGTCGACATTGCTCGAGGCGGCGATGACGGCGATCGAATCGAGACCGCCGGGGCTAGTGGCGAGATAGGCGGTCAGCGGATCGATGCCGACCACCTTGATCAAAAGCAGGGCGAGCAGGCCGGAGAACGAGATCAGCACGACGATCGAGATGATCGTCGGCACCAGCGCGCGACGCGCATGGATGAGGATCTGGCGGGTGAAGCCAAGGCCGATGTTCCAGCCGAGCATGGCAAAACAGATCGCCAGCAGCCATTGCGGCAGCGCGGTGGTCATGACGCCCGAGACATTGAGCGCGGCGCCGAGAAGGAAGGGCAGCAGGAAGGCGCCAGCGGGCACGCGCAGGAAGCGGCCGGCGAGCGCTGCGCCCAGCCCGACGGCGATAGTCTCGAGGAAGAGCAGGCCATCGATCGGCGCGAACCAATGGGTGGTCTGCTCGACTTCGGCGCCGGTGACCCACATATGCGCAACCACGGTTGCGGTACTGGCGACGAAGATCACGCGCAGATACTGCATGAAGGCGACGAGGCGCGCATCGGCGCCATAGGCGTCAGCCATCAAGAGCATGGTCGAGGCAGCCCCCGCCGACGAGCCCCAGATCGCCGTCGTGCCCGGCAGGATGCGCATGCGCGTGATCACCCAGCCGCAGAGCGTGCTGACGGCGATGACCGAGAGAATGACGGCGAGAAACAGCGGCCAGTTGCCGGAGAAGGTGACGAGCATGCCCGGCGTCATGGCGCCGGCAATCATCATCGCCAGGATTAACTGCACGCAGAAGAACAGCTGGCGCGGCAGGCGGATGGTGCCGCCATTCATGCCGACGAGCACGGCGGCCAGCATCGGGCCCATGAGCAGCCCGGCCGGAAGGCCGATGAATTCGAAAAACGAGGCAAGGACGATCGAGACCGCCAGCAGCAGGCTCCATTGCAGCCAGGGCGCGAGCCGACCGATGCCGACCTTGTCCGGGGTGGGCGGCGCAGCTGGCTTGTCGGTTTTCACGGGCACTCTCCGGCATGACCCGGAAAGGCGGGAACGGCCATCGGGGCCGGCCTTGACGGGCTTCGAGCGATGGTCTTCGCCAGCAGGACCGCGGGCGCCATCACGTCACGCTCGTTTGCAACAATGCGGCGTTGCATTCAAGAGGCAGAGCAAGAAAGTGCCACAGGATCGACAGCGGGGAAGGCAAGCGCTGTGCGGGCAGGCGGCGAAATGAGAAAAAAACGTGAACAAATTCCGCCGGCCGAAAGCCCTGCTGCTAGGCGCGGTAATGAGGCGCGAGCTTGATTTTACGGGGTAATTTCGCGTGCTTCGGTGATGTTCGCGATACCGGTTGTCTCTGGCCCTCCGGTGGTGCCGCAATTCCGGGCTTGCGTGTGCGGCCCGAATCCTGACACTCAGCCTCATGCAATTCGCACCGCAACAGGACGAGGCCCTGAAGGCCGTTTCGCAATGGCTGAAAGAGGGCCGCTCGCCGCTCTTCCGGCTGTTCGGCTATGCCGGTACCGGCAAGACGACGCTGGCCCGACATTTTGCCGAGCATGTCGATGGCGACGTGCTGTTTGCCGCCTTTACCGGCAAGGCCGCGCAGGTGCTGCGCTCCAAGGGGGCGACCAACGCCAAGACGATCCACTCGCTGATCTACCGGCCGCGCGGCGAAGAGGAGGTTTCCGACGAGGAGACCGGCAAGACCTCGATCGCGCCAATGTTTGCGATCAACCGCCAAAGCCCGGTCGCCAAGGCGGCGCTGATCATCGTCGACGAATGCTCGATGGTGGACGAGGCGCTCGGCAAGGACCTGATGAGCTTCGGCACGCCGATCCTCGTGCTCGGCGACCCCGGCCAGCTGCCGCCGGTTACAGGCGGCGGCTTCTTCACCAACCAGGAGCCGGATTACCTGCTGACGGACATTCACCGCCAGGCGCGCGACAACCCGATCATCCAGCTGGCGATGCAGGTGCGCGAAGGCAAGGAAATCATGCACGGCGACTACGGCACCACGCAGGTGATCGGTCGCGGCCAGGTCAATCAGGAACTGGTGCTCGAAGCAGACCAGGTGCTGGTCGGCACCAACAAGACCCGCCGGCGCTACAACCAGCGCCTTCGCGAGCTGAAGGGCTTCACCAGCGACTACCCGCAATCCGGCGACAAGCTCGTCTGCCTCAGGAACGATCCCGCCAAGGGCCTGCTCAACGGCTCGCTCTGGCAGGTGATGAGCTCGTCCAAAGAGACGGTGAAGCCGGGCATCAACCTGATGATCCGGCCTGAAGACGACGACATGGATCGCGGTGCCGCCAAGATCAAGCTCTTGAAGGCGGCCTTCGAGGACGTCGAGGGCGAGATCCCCTGGACGACGCGCAAGCGCTACGACGAGTTCGACTACGGCTATGCGCTGACGGTGCACAAGGCGCAGGGCTCGCAGTGGAACAATGTCGTGCTCTTCGACGAAAGCTGGGCCTTCCGCGATACCCGTGAGCGCTGGCTCTATACCGCGATCACGCGGGCGGCAGAGCGGCTGACGATCGTTCGCTAGGCGGGGCGGATCCCTGAGGAAGGGGCGGCGCCGTTCGCACGCAGCTCGCGTGTCGCGCTCGGGCCGTTGGCTTCATTGACAATCCAGATTCGGCCTATACTAATTCGTGATGGCCTTGTGTTGCCCGCCGCTCACGCCACGTTTGGTATGGTGAAAACACCTATGTGATACCCCCGTTCGACTTCCAGCCCTTGGGCCGTCGGTCAGCAATGTGAGCTCTGACATTTGGTTGCCCCTGGAGGAACTGGAATGCTTAGAACCGCCGGTATCAAAAGCATGGCGAACGCCCTGCGACAGGCGCTCAGTGATCGCAAGATGGACCTGTCGCACAGCGACTGCCTGGAATTGATTGCAAAGCAATTTGGGGTGAAAGATTGGAACGCGCTTTCCGCAGCGGTCGGCCAGGATGCGGGCGACAAGCCGCTTCTTTTCTCGGCCGAGGGCAATGAGATAAAGTTCCATCGCACGACGCAAAGGCTGGATGTCAACGACACCGACCTGGCGGGATCACGTTTCAACGACGCCAATCTGTCGGCAACATCGTTCAATCAGATCAATTTTTCCGGCGCCAAGTTCAACGACAGCAACATGACGGGCTGGTACGTGAACGACGTTAATCTGTCCGGAGCGCAATTCCAGAATATCAATCTCTCCGGGGCGGCCTTTTCGAACTGCCGCATCGCCGGCGTTACGCTCGACGGGGTGCCGCTCGAAGACATTGTCGAGGCCTATCGAAAAGCGCAGATGATCTGATCTGCCAAATGAGCCGGATGCGCTAGCGCTTCGTCGCGATCCAAATCATGTGGCGGGCGCCGCCGCGTTTGCCGTTGGCGCGCACGTTCACCTCGTCGGTGGCAAAGCCGACTTCGCGCAGGCGGCGGGTGAAGGCGCTGTCGGGGGCAGACGACCAGACCGAAAGCACGCCGCCGGGCCGAAGGGCGGCTTGCGCGGCGCGAAGGCCGGTGTGGCTGTAGAGGCTGTCGTTGGAAGGGCGCGTCAGGCCGTCGGGGCCATTGTCGACATCGAGCAGGATGGCGTCATAGGCGGCCTTCTTCGAGCGGATCAGCGCACCGACATCGCCGACATGGATATCGACGCGGGGATCGTCGAGCGTGCCCTTGTGCAGATCGGCCATGGGGCCACGCGCCCAGTCGACGACGGCGGGCACCAGTTCGGCGACCACCACCCGCGCATCCTCGGGCACGACGCCAAGCGCTGCGCGCAGGGTAAAGCCCATGCCAAGGCCGCCGATCAGCATGCTCAGGTTTTTCCGGCCGGCGATGCGCTCGTGGGCGAGCGTCGCCAGCGCTTCCTCCGAGCCGCTCAGCCGGCTGTTCATCAGCTCGTTCGAGCCGAGCATGATCGAGAATTCCTGCCCGCGCTGCTTCAGGCGCAGCTCATCGCCGTCGCCGGGAATGGTTGCGCGGTCCAGCTCTATCCAGGGAAGCATCGGGGTCTCTCATCCGTATTTGTTCAGGCGCCCTCGTAACACGCACATGGCAATGACGACACCGCAATGTCAGTCGTTCAAGTGAATTGTGCCGCGTGGACCGGTAAGCTGTTCGGCGTGCCTTAGTGTGGCGGCCTGCGGGTAGGGGCTGCGGGAGAGCGTCGCGACTTAGGCGAGGCGCAACGCGACCTCGTCCCCGTGACGCACGAGGATGCTGACGGAAAGGCATCGGGGCAGCGGCCGTGTTCGCGCTATTCCGCCGAGATCATGCCTGAAAGCACCGCCTTGGCGATCGCCTGGAAGCGGTTGTTGGCGCCGAACTTGCGGATGATGCCGGCCTCGAGGGTGAGCGCTGCCGCCACATCCATGTCCATCAGCCCGGCGATGCGCGCCGCCGGATAGCCGTCGGCCATGAAGGTCAGGCATTCGCTTTCGATCGGCGAGAGATGGACATGGCCGTCCTCGTCGGTGGCTTCGCCTCCGTCGGTGGTTTCGAGCAGTTCGGTGATGCGCTGCATCTGCCGGCGCAGGTTGGCCTGCTGGGCAGCGAGTTCGCGCCTTCGGGCAAGCAGGGCGTCGCGAAACAGCTTGTCCGCTTCGGCCTGTTCCTCGGTGCCCGCAAGGGCAGTCAGCAGTTCCTGGATGGTCGAGATCGGCATGTCGATCTCGCGGCAGGCATTGATAACCGCCATGCGGCGAATGTGATCTTCGTTGTACACTCGCATCGGCCCCATGCGGGCGGCGGTCAGGAGCCCCTTTTCCTCGTAGAAATGCAGCGTGCGATGGGTGACGCCGAAAGCGTCGGCCATGTCGGCGATCGCCAGCGGCGTCGTGGGGTCGTGGTGGGGAAGCGGTAGGTCCGGCAGAAAGCCGACACGATCAGGCGCGGCCAGCACGCCCTCGAATTTCCAGTGGTCTCGCGGCATGTCGAAGGTCCCCGGTCTACAGCCTGCGCGTCTTTCGGCGCGCTGTTTCTGCAATTTCCTGGAATCGAGACCGACCCAGGCGTGCGCGCAATCCGCGTCCGGAAGCGGTGGCGATCGCCGGGTCTCAAAGGTGCGGACGGATCCGCGCGGTGAGGCACTCGTTGATCGTCAACGACAATACCTGCTGCTCGGTTGGGGCACCTCCGCGCGCAAGGCACGGTTTACTCAGGACATCGATGCTTGCCTGACGAGCACCCAGGCACCCATTCCCAACGCATGCGTGTACCGTATACGCGAATCGCTAATATGACCAGTCTTTAGTAAGGCGGGTGAGTATGCTGGGCCGGGGTCCTCAGCCGCTTCCTGCGGGCCGGCTCTTGGCCGCCCCGCCGGGCACGTTCAGTGTCCGATGACCTTGAGCGGGCTGTTGGCGCTGAGGATGAACAGCGGCTCGTCGCCGCGCAGCGGCGAGAGTTTCTGCTGGCAGGACCAGGCGGTCTCGAAGGTGTCGCGGGTGAGGTGCTTGCGATAGCGCTGGGTAGCGGCCATGCAGCCCATCAGCGGGCTTTCGATCTGCTCTTCGCGGGCGTGATTGTAGATCTCGCCATCGAGCGAAAACAGTTCGGCGGCGAGCGACATGCTCTCGAAAAGCAGGTCCGGCTCGGTCTCGAGCCGCTTCCAGGTGATGAAGTCCTGGCGCAACGGCACAGTCTCGCCGTCATGGGAGAGCGTGACGCGAATACCCTGGGCCGGCGCCTCGTACCAGGTCACCTGGACGGTGAAGGAGAGGGCGGAGTTGCGCGAAACGGGGCGGCCGGTGTCGCCGTCGGTGGCGCGCGCCAGCGTCTTGTGACGCTGGGCGGCAAGCCGAAGCGCTGTGGCAAAGGCTTTTGCGTCGCTGTTTTCGGCGCCGCTGAGCTTCACGGTGACGGCGGGGAGCACCCGCTCGGTGGCGTGGCGGGCGTTGAAGAGCTTGGCCTGGGCGTCGAGGTCCAGCGTCATTTCCTGCGACGGCATCGGCGCAAAGAGCAACAGCGGCAGGACGCTGAGAACCGAGAGCGGCGAAGAGAGCGGTGCCGGCGGCCAGGTGGGGCGATGTCCGGCAAACCGTCGCTTGGCCGGCTTCGGCTGGCGCGACGCGGGGGCGACCGTTTCGGCCACTTCCGTCCGCGCGTGGCGATATTCCGGAACGTAGGTGCCCTTGGGGATGGCGATGCGCCATTCTTCGTCGGCGCCGTCGCCCTCGTAAAAGGCCTTGAGCAGCTTGCGCAGCTTGCCGGCATGCACGCGCACCAGCGGGTCGCTGTCGGCGTTGAAGGCCTGCGGCCGGTCGAAGACGTCGATGGCGATCGAGTAGCCCTTGAGCTGATGGCCTTCGCCGATCATCTCCTTTTCGACGACATAGGAAAGAAACGCCCGCAAGCGCTCGGAACGCGCGAAAGCCTTGCTTTCGAGGATGCGACGGAGCGTCCGCCGTATCGTCTCATCGCAGGGTCTTTCGACCGTCGTCATCGGTGCTTGCTCCAGGGTCATGTGATCTAAAAATCTAAGAAGGCGATCGCGGCTTAGGCCAGGGCCATTCGATCTGATTCGGAAATTTAAGGCCAAAAGAAGTGGTTGTCAGGGGTAGTAGACGCCAAATTTGAGTTTTTTCTGAAATAAACGTAAAAATTGCGTCCTTAATCCCTGTGACAGATCGTAGCGGTGACCGCTCACCCGGTGCCGGCGCGCCGTCGGCGCGAAGGTTTCGATCCGGTGATTGAGCTTTCCTGCATATTAGAGAGATCGATTGTCAAGATTCGATCAAGACAAGGCGGGCAAATGCACTGCGCGGCATTGCCGCGGCCATTGCATTGGTACTCCTTGGAATTGCTGCATAATCCCGACCTCAAATCGTTTCTGCTTTCGTTAAATATGCAGTAGAACATTGCATCCACATTGCCCGCATCGGGCCGTGAGCGGCCCCGCCTCTGGAAAGTTCAGACATGCCTGCAAAACTGTCCGTGAATCTGAATGCCGTCGCAATGCTTCGCAACCGGCGCGATCTGCCCTGGCCGTCCGTCACCGCACTCGGGCGCATCGCGCTCGAAGCCGGCGCCGCCGGCCTGACGGTGCATCCCCGGCCGGATCAGCGCCATGTCCGCTTTTCCGACCTGCAGCCGATCCGCGACCTGATCGACGGTGCATTCCCGGCGACGGAATTCAACATGGAAGGTTACCCGAACGAGGAGTTTCTCGGTCTCGTCGAAGCGCACCGGCCGGAGCAGGTGACGCTGGTTCCGGACGATCCGGCGCAGGCGACCTCCGACCATGGCTGGGATTTCCGCAAGAACCACAATCTGCTCGGCAATGTCGTCGGCCGGCTGAAGAAGAAGGGCTTTCGTGTCTCGCTGTTTGCCGATGGCGACGAGGACATGGAGGCGCTGCGCATCGCCAGGGAAACGGGTGCGGACCGCATCGAACTCTACACCGGCCCCTATGGCGGCTGCTATGACGATCCGGAGAAAGCCGAGAAGATCGCCGGCGAACTCGGCCGTACGGCGGCGATGGCGGCCGAGCTCGGTCTCGACGTCAATGCCGGCCACGACCTGACGGTCGCCAACCTGCCGCTGCTTGCAAAACACATTCCGAACCTTGCCGAAGTGTCGATCGGCCATGGCCTGACCGCCGATGCGCTGGAATACGGCATGGCCGAGACCGTGCGCCGCTTCCGCCGCGCCTGCGGCCAGGAGGTCTGATCAGAGGTCTGAGGCGCCTTCGCCATGAAGGAAATCTTCGTCGTCACCCACACGCAGTCCGTCCACCATGTCGAGGGCAAGGTGGGCGGCTGGTACGACACCGGCCTGACCGAGCGCGGCCGAAAGGATGCGGCGGCCACGGCCGAGCGTCTCGCGACCCTTGTCGGCGGGAGGCAGGTCGAGATCTTCAGCTCCGACCTTTTGCGCACGGCTGAAACGGCGGCGGCAATCGCCGCGCGCCTTGCCGCGCCCGTGACGGAAACCGCAGCCCTTCGCGAAATCAGCTATGGCGAGGCGGGCGGCAAACCGCAGGCCTGGCTCGATGCGCGCTATGCCGCGGCGCCTGACGACAATCGGCTGGATTATGATTGCGGCATCGAGGGTGCGGAAACTCGCCGCGACGTGGCGCTACGGGTCTACCCTTGCGTCGAAGCGATTGTGGCGAGGTCTTGCCCAACGCAGATCATCGTCACCCACGGCTTCACGCTGACGCTGGTGATGGCCGCCTGGATGAAGGTTCCGATCGAGGCCGCTGGTTTCTTGAGTTTCCCGGCGAAATCCGGAAGCATCACCCATCTGCGCGAGGATGATTTTTTCAGGAACCGAGCCGTCGTCAGCCTGGCGGATGCCGCGCATCTGGCAAATGAGACGCTGTAACGCCCTGAAAATACTCATGGCAACGCAGGCGCGAACGCAATGCAATCTGCAACAGGGGCTGCTATAGAGGAAGCCCGTCCTCTCGCCCATCTCCGGCCCATGACCATTCAGACCAGTTTTCGCGAGCGCATCGTTCTCTATGCGCTTTTGACATCGCTGACCTCGATCAGCATCGACGCGCTGTTGCCGGGGCTGCGCCAGATCGGCGTCGATGTCGGCGTCGCGCCGCCGCTTTCCACACAACATGTGATTTCACTGTTCATCCTCGGCATGGCGTTCGGCGAGCTTTTGCTCGGGCCGCTTTCCGATGCAATGGGGCGGAAGAGGGCGCTGGTCCTGGGTCTTGGCGTCTATGCGCTCGGAACGGTCATCGCCATGGTGGCGGGCTCGCTCGAAATGGTCATCCTCGGCCGGTTTCTTCAGGGCGTCGGCGTTTCCGGGCCGAAGATCGCGACGAGGGCGATGATCCGCGACCAGTTCGAGGGTGACGCTATGGCCCGCGTCATGTCGTTCATGTTCACGCTGTTCATTCTGGTGCCGATGCTGGCGCCGACGCTGGCGCAAGGGATCATCGCTGTGGCCGGCTGGCGCAGCATCTTTGCTGTCTATCTCGCGGCGGCCGGCCTTCTCGGCCTGTGGCTGGTGATGCGGCAGCCGGAAACATTGCCGGCCGACAAACGCATTCCCTTTCGCCCGCGGCTTCTCGTGTCGAACGGCCGGCGCATCCTGTCGCATCGGCGGGTAACCTTGCTGATCGTTGCGACCGGGCTCGTCTTCGGCGCGCAGCTTCTCTATCTGAGCACGGCGGCTGACCTCTTCTTCGACGCCTACGGGATCGGCGAGACCTTTCCGCTCTATTTTGCCATGCTGGCGACAGGCATCGGGCTGGCCTCGTTCCTCAATGCCAAGCTCGTGCAGCGCTTCGGTGCGGAGGCGATGGCGCGCCGGGGTTTTCTGGGCCTGGCCGCCGCCGGCCTGGCGATGCTCGTGGCCTCGCTCTACTGGGGCGGGCGGCCGCCGCTTGCGGTGCTGCTGATGTTCGGCTTTGCCGCCTTCTTTGCGGTCGGCGTGCTGTTCGGCAATCTCAACGCCATGGCCATGCGTTCGCTAGGGCAGGTGGCAGGTCTCGGCGCGTCGCTGATCGCCTCCGGCTCCAGCCTTGTCGCGACGGTGTTTTCGATCGCGGTGGGTGCCTTCTACGATGGCACGACGCTCAACCTTTCGGCCGGCTTCTTTCTCGCCGGGGTCGGGGCGCTCGTTTTGGCCGAGCTGGCGCTAAGGGCCGATGCTTCGCCGGTGGAGGCCATCCGGTAGGGAGCGGCAAACGCTGCCAGGCCCGCGTGGCGGCATCAACGTCCCATGCCGTTGTGCCCGGCGCACCGGATGCCGGTTAAAGTATCCCGCCGAGGCAGCGAAGGGCTAACCGTTGTAGACCACGGAGATCTTGTTTCCGGCGGGATCGCGCATGTAGGCGGCGTACCAGTGCGGCCCATAGTGCGGCCGCGGATTGGGGGCGCCCTCATCCATTCCGCCATTGGCCATGCCCGCCTGGTAGAAGGCATCGACGTCCTGACGGGACTGGACCATGAAGCCGACCATCGAGCCATTTCCAGCGCTTGCCGGCTCGTTGTTGAAGGGCTTGCAGACCCATAAGACGGGACCATTGCCGGTTCCGCCTTCGGAATAGGCTCGCCAGTCCGGAAATTCCGTGTGCGTCTTCCAGCCGATCGTCGCCAAGGCGGCATCGTAGAAGGCATTGGATCTGGCGGAATCCAAAGCACCGACGGTCAGATAAACGCTCATGATGTCCCCTTTTTTGAAGCGGTGAAGCCGGGAGAATTCATAGAGCGAAAACGGGAACAAATCAAGAACAAATGCGGCGGCCGTCTCGCCGGGCGCCCGATGCCGACAGCATGGCAAATCGTTTCGAGAGCCCGGTGCAAACGCCCGGGCTCCCGCTGGTTGGCTTACCGCTTAGCCTGCAAGTCGCGCTTTGCTGGCTTCGAGGAAGGTGGCGAGCGTCACTGGCGTTGCGCCGGTCAGCGCCGTGACATCGCTCGTCACCATGTCGATGTGACCCCCGCGGGTGTTGGCGTCGAAGGAGACGACGATCGGGATCAGGAAGTCCGGCAGCCCGGCGCTCTTCAGACCACCTGCAAGCGCCTCGTCGGAGATGTGCACGACGTTGAGCGGCTTGCCGGTCGCCTTGGCGACAAGGGCGGCAATCTCGTCCGTCGAGCGCAGTTCGCCGCCGGTCAGCGTATAGGTGTGGCTCTCGCCGGTGGAGGAGGCAAGGGCTGCGGCTGCAGCCTTGGCGGCATCACCGCGGGCGATGTGGGCGAGGCGGCCTTCGCCCGACGAGGAATACCATTGCCCGGTCTCAAGCGCATGCGGCAGCGCCATGAACAGGTTCTCCATGTACCAGCCGTTGCGCAGGATGGTGTAGGGAATGCCGGTTGCCTTGATGGCGTTTTCGGTGCCGAGATGATCGGGCGCGAAGGGGATGACGGAGGTCTCCGGGCTCGGCATCGAGGTGTAGACGATGTGCTTGGCGCCGGCCTTCTTCGCGGCCGCGACGGCAGCAAGATGCTGCTTCAGTCGCTTGCCCGGCTGGTCCAGCGCGTCGGTCGAGATGATCAGGATCCGGTTGGCGCCGGCAAAGGCCTGGTCGAGCGACGCGGGATCGTCGAAATCGGCGACGCGGGCCTGGACGCCCCTGGCGATGTAAACGGCGAGCTTCGCCGTATCGCGGCTGGTGGCGATGATCCGGGCCGGTGCGACGCCGGATGCCAGCAGCTGGTCGAGCACGAGCTTGCCGAGTTGGCCGGTTGCGCCGGTGACGAGCAATGTATCGGACATGGTCTTTACCTTTTCTGTTTGGGCCGAGACGGAAACGCGCGCAGAACGCCGCGGCGCAGGCCTCGCCGGCTCTTCCTACCGTTGCCTGGGAGACGCTTCGGCACATGGTCTCTTTTTGAGACTTGCTCTTATTGCGTAATCGCAGTAGGGCTGTAAAGGAGGCAGTTTTTTCTGCTGTGGTTACAAAAAGGGTACCGCCGATGAACAAGCCTACCGGGGACATGAAGGGCAAGCGCGTGGCGATCGTCTGCGGCGTGCCGATGGATATGGAAAACTGCCCGGTCCGCGACGTCATGGACAATATCGGCGGCAAGTGGAATTCGCTGATGATTCTGTCGCTCGCCGACGGCCCCTTGCGCTTCTCGCAGCTCCGCCGGCTGATCCCCGATATTTCCCAGCGCATGCTGACCCAGACGCTGCGCGACCTGCAGCGCGACGGCTACATCCACCGCACCGTCTACCCGACGCAGCCGCCGAGCGTCGAATATGCGCTCACCGATCTCGGCCGCTCGCTGCTCGGCCTGCTCAAGCATTTCGTCGACTGGTCGGTGGAAAACCACGGCGCGATCCGCGCGGCGCGCGAGGTCTATGACGCGGAGGCGTGAGCACTTCCATTGCGACAGCGTGACACCCTTGAGCCGCGGGTACGTGCGCGCCGTGGCGCGCCTGCCACTTTCGTTTCCGGGACCGTTAGCGTGGTTTGCCCCTCTCCTCGGGTTAAACCCGAGGACTAACCCTCTCCCCGCAGGCGGGGAGAGGGGACTTGCCCGCTCGCAGCGCTTCCGAACGGGGCGGCGGTCAATGGAAAACGAAGGCGGCTATCGCGGAATCGGGCAGGTGCCTGGCTTGGCGAGGGGGGAGGTCAAACGAGCGGGTGCCAAGCGTCTCCTTCGCCCCGCCTGCGGGGAGAAGGTGGCCGGCAGGCCGGATGAGGGGCGGTCGCTCCTTTGCAGAATGACGTAACGTCAGGATCACGCGCGACGTCGTGTCCCGGTACCGCGACCTTGCCCTAGCACTTTGATTTTCCCTATAGTTTCGCCGATCAGTTGCGTCACATCGGGGAACCATGAAGACACTTCATATCGGCATAGCAGGCGCTGGCCCGGCGGGGTTGGCAGCGGCACTGATGCTTTCGCAGCGCGGCCATAGGGTGGAGATCCTCGAGCGTTTCGACGCAGCTTCACCTGTCGGTTCCGGGCTGATGCTGCAACCAACGGGGCTCACGGTCCTGAACACGCTCGGCCTGCTCGATCCGATTCTTGCACTCGGCAGCCGGATCGACCGGCTCTATGGCGCCGATGCCAGATCCGGACGCACCGTGCTCGACGTGCGCTATGATGCGCTTGCCGGTGGGCGCTTCGGGCTGGCAGTGCAGCGCGCGGCCCTGTTCAATACGCTTCACGACGCCGTCGCCGCGGCTGGGCTGCCGGTCAAGACCGGCGTCACGCTGACCAATGTTCGCATGGCGGGCGGCAAGGCCGTGCTGCTGGATGCGCAGGGGCATGAGGCTGGCGCCTATGATCTGGTGATCGATGCGAGCGGCGCGCGCTCGGCGCTCGCTGCCGGTTCGACCGCCGCGCCCAAGGTGCGCGAGCTTGCCTATGGCGCCTTCTGGGCGACGCTCGACAGCGACGGCCTCAATCATGATCCGCACGCACTGGTGCAGCGCTACGACCGGGCAAAGGTGATGATCGGCATCCTGCCGGCGGGCCGCGCGCGGATGGGCGCGCGCGCGCGCGTCGCCTTCTTCTGGAGCGTCAGGGTAGCGGACGCGGAGGCGATAAAGCAGGCCGGGCTCGACCGCTGGAAGGCGCGCATTCTCGACTACTGGCTGGATTGTGCGCCGGTGCTGGATCAGATCGGTGACTGGGAGCAACTGACGCTGGCGCGCTATGCGCATCGCACGATGCGCCCGCCGGTCTGCGGCCGCATCGCCTTTGTCGGCGACAGCGCCCATTCGACGAGCCCGCAGCTCGGGCAGGGGGCGAACATGGCGCTGCTCGATGTCGCAGCACTTGCGCATGCGCTGGAGACGGCTGGCGATCTCGATGCCGCACTTGCCGCCTATGCCGCCGCACGCCGCAACCACGTCGCGCTGTTCCAGCTGCTGTCGCTTCTCTTCACGCCCTTCTACCAGTCGGACTCGACGGCTCTCGCCTGGCTGCGCGACCGGCTGGTGGCAACAGTTGCGCGCACCCCGCCGATGCAGGCGCTGCTCGCCTCGATCGTCTCGGGCACGCTGATCGATCCGTTCAAGCCGGCGGGATTGGCCGAATGCGATTGGCAGGCGGTGGGGGACGGCGCAGACGAGCGCGGCCAAGCGGACCTCCCGGCTATTTCCATCTGAGACGGCCGCGAATCCTGTATCAAGGCGATCCGGATGGCGGATGGAGGATTTGATGACGGACGGCGTGGCGGCCATTCTCGTGCATGTGGCCGATACGCAGGCGGGGCTTGCCTGGTATCAGCGCGCATTTCCTGACGCTGAACGTCGGTTTCTTGCCGCCTTTGATTTTGCCTACCTGCGGATCGGCGCCATCGATCTCGAGATCGTCCAGGCCGACGAGAAGGTGGCGAGCGGGGCTGCCGGTTCCGTCGTCTACTGGGCGGTCGCGGATCTCGATCGGGCGCTTGCGCATTTCGAGGCGCTCGGCGCGCATCTCTATCGCGGGCCGATGGCGATCCAGGAGGGGCTTTGGATGTGCCAGGTGCGCGACCCCTGGGGCAATTGCATCGGCCTTCGCGGGCCGCGTCCGAGAGAGGGCGGCGTCGACAACGAGGTGGGGCTCTGAATGGCGACGCGGGTGGAGATCGTGGCCTATGATCCCAGCTGGCCGCAACGCTACTTGGAGATCGCGCAGGAACTCAGGCGCATCCTGGGTGCGCTGGTGATTGCCGTCGACCACATCGGCAGCACGGCCGTTCCCGACATGCCGGCAAAGGCCGTCATCGATATCGATGTGACCTTGAGGGGGCTGCCCGACATTGCGGCTGCCAGTGCCTTGCTCGTTTCGGCCGGCTATCAGGCGCGCGGCAACCGCTACGACGACGATGTCTGGGCGTTCATGCTGCATGGGCGGGAGCCGAAACAGCGGGTCTATCTCTGCCCGCCGGACAACGAGACACATCGACGGCGTCTTGTCTTCCGCGACCATCTGCGCAGCCATGCGGACACCGCCTTGGCGTATGCGGCGCTGAAGGCCAGCCTCGCCGAGGCCTATCGGTATGACGGCGATCGCTACACCACTGAGAAGACGCGCTTCGTCAACGCGATCGTCGAGCGCGAAGACCGGATGACGGGAGATCAGTCGGCTATGTCACAGACATCCATCACCTGCGAGATCCGCTACCGGCTGAAGCCTGGCGACCTGGCGGAGTTCGAGGCCTATGCGCAGAGCTGGATGACGCTGATCGAGCGGCACGGCGGAACGCACCACGGCTATTTCGTGCCACGAGAAAAACCCGCAGGCGTCGGCGCCAGCTTTCCGGGGGTGGGCGAAGACGGCGCCGGCGACATCGCCGTCGCGCTCTTCACCTTTCCGGACGAGGCGGCGTATCTGCGCTATCGCAGCGATGTCGCCGCCGATCCGCCGTTCGTGAGCTACGAGCGTGTCTTTCTGCGGCCGCTTGCGCGCAACCCCCAAGTCATCCCCGAAGCTTGACCCGAATGAGTCATCCTCGGGCATGTGGCGACGAGGGCCGTGCGGAAGGAGTGGGCTTTGCCGTCCTTCGTGCATCAGCCTCCAAGGCCTGAGCGTTGCGCTCAAGCCGCCCGCGCCAGGCAGGTACCTTCCAGCGCGAACGCAACCGCGGCTTCGGCGTGGATCGCGGTGGAATCGAAGCCCGGCAGCGGTAGGGCCCTGGGGTCGAGGGTCAGGCAGATCTCGGTGCAGCCGAGGATGACGGCGTCGGCGCCTTGCGCCTCGGCCTTGTCGATCAGTTCGATCAATGCTCGGCGGGAGGAGCGCAGCACCTTGCCGGCGCAAAGCTCGTCGAAGATGACATCGTGCACGAGCGTGCGGCCGTCTGAATCCGGCACCAGGATGTCGATGCCGTGGCTTCTCATGCGCTCGGCGTAAAAGCCGTGTTCCATGGTGTAGCGCGTGGCCAGCAGCAGCGGGCGGCGACTGCCGGCCGCCTTCAGGCGCATGGCCGTCTCGTCGATGATGTTGATGAGCGGAATGTCGATCGCCGCCTGAACGGCATCGGCGACCAAGTGCATGGTGTTGGTGCAGATCAGCACGCAGTCCGCACCGGCCGCTTGAAGGCCGCGGGCGACATCGGCAAGGCGCTTGGCGGCGTCTTCCCAGCGGCCGGCCTTCTGCAAGTCGACGATCGACTGGAAATCGACGGAATGCAGCAGCACCTCGGCCGAATGCAGCCCGCCCAGTTGCTCGCGAACGGCCTCGTTGACCATGCGGTAGTAGACTGCCGAGCTTTCGAAGCTCATGCCGCCGATAAGACCGATCTTGCGCATAACCATTCCTCTCTGTCCGCTGTTGTCGCCGTCCGTTGCGGCCGTCGTTTGATGGGAGGAACTATGCCGCAGGGATGGCGGCAATGGTTCGCTTTGATCGGAGCGAAAGGGATGTTTCGCGCGATCTGTTTGTGCATTCATGAGTAAATGTGCAAACATGAGGCGCGTGAATTTCAGATCATGGGAGGGATCGGCGTGCTCGACGATAGAGACAGGAAGCTGCTCGCGCTGCTGCAGCAGGATGCAAGCGTGGCTGTCGGCGAATTGGCGGAGCGGGTGAACCTATCGCTTTCGGCCTGTTCGCGCCGCATTCAGCGGCTGGA
Source organism: Ensifer sp. LBL (assembly GCF_050435225.1). Lineage (NCBI taxonomy): Bacteria > Pseudomonadati > Pseudomonadota > Alphaproteobacteria > Hyphomicrobiales > Rhizobiaceae > Ensifer > Ensifer sp. LBL. The sequence goes on from NZ_JBNDJY010000004.1 coordinate 659,680, forward strand.
GGAGGCGGGTTACATCGCCAGGCGCATCGTCGTGCTCGACCGCGAGCGCATGGGCGTGCCGACGACGGTCTTCGCCCTGATCAAGACGGCGCATCACTCGGACGAATGGATCGAGACCTTCCGCCGCGCGATCAGCGACATCCCCGAAATCGTCGAGGCCCATCGTCTGACGGGAAATCATGACTATATCGTCAAGGTCGTGCTGCCGCGTGTCGAGCATTACGACGTGGTCTACAAGCAGATCGTGCGCAAGGTTGAGCTGTTCGATGTCTCCGCCTCGATCTCGATGGAAATCCTGAAGAGCGGCACGGCGGTGCCGGTCGATTATGCGGTGTGAGGCGAAATGACGAATGAAGCAGTGAGCAAGGCGTTAGGCGATGACGTTGCCGATGCGCTGGTGGTTGTCGATGTGCAGCGGGCCTTTATTTCCGGGCCTGAAGCCGTGCCCGGTCATGTGGATCTGCAGCGCGCCGTTGGCCTGCTCCTGGAGAAGGCGCGTGCGGCCGGCGTGCCGGTGATCTTCCTGCAGAACGATGGGCCGAAGGGCGCTGTCGACGAACCGGAGACCGATGGCTGGCAGCTGTTCTTTCCGGCGAGGGCAGGCGAGGTGGTGGTCCGCAAGCGGAACGACGACGGCTTCGACGGCACTGACCTCGAAGACCAGCTTCGGGCGCGCAAGATCGAGACGATCGCGATCTGCGGCATGCTTTCGGAGATGTGCCTGGCGGCGACGGCCCGCGCGGCGATGGCGAAGGACTTCACCGTGATCCTCGCCAATGATGCGCATGCGACCTACGACGTGCCGCCCGGTCCCGGCCGCTCGCCGATGGTGCCGGCGCGACTGGCCGCGCGCGCGGCCGAGTGGTCGCTCGGCGACGAGATTGTGCTGGTGGACGCGGTGGAAGACATCGCCTTCGCCGTCGCGTCTCCGTCCCCTTAAGCTTCCCCTCCGGGTTTCGTCCGTCAGGGCGGGCCGAAGCGGGCCGCATAGTCCGAGGGCGCGATGCCCTTGCGGCGCTGAAAGGCGCGGCGCAGGCGCTCGGCGTTGCCGAAGCCGAAGAGAAACGGCGCCTGCGCGACGGACACATCCCCACGCTCGATTGCCTCGCAGGCCGCATCGACCCGCAGTTCCTCGACGAACTGCGCCGGGCTTGCCCCGACCTCCTGGGTGAACAGGCGGGAGAAATTGCGCTCGCTCATGCGCGCCATCTCGGCAAGCCGCGGCACGGAGAGGTCGGCTGCCAGGTCGGCGCGGATCTCGGCCACCAGCGTATCGAAGCGGTCGCTTCGGCTCGTCATCTGCTGGTGCAGGGCGGCGCTGAACTGGCGCTGGCCGCCCGTGCGCCTGACGTAAAGCACCAGGGAACGCGCGAGCCGCAGGGCCTCGCTGCGGCCGAGGTCCGCTTCGACCATCGCCAGCGCCATGTCGATGCCGGCGGTGACGCCGGCTGAGGTCCAGATGCCGCGATCTTCCTCAAAGATCGAATCCTCCCGCACGTCGATCTCTGGGAAATCCTGCTGGAGCTGGTCGCAATCCTCCCAATGGGTCGTTGCCCGCCGCCCATGGAGATGGCCGCCGCGTGCCAGGATGAACGCACCGAGGCAGATGGAGCCGAGGCGCCGGCATCGGCCGGCCATGGCGGAAAGGAATGCCTGCAGTCCCTCCGAATTCGCCGCCTCGAGCGCGCTCTGCCCACCCGAGACGAGCAGCGTGTCGGGCGGGGCGCAATCGGCAAAGGGGCGTGTGTCGAGCGCAACGCCCGTATCCGTTGCGACCGGTCCGCCGAACTCAGAGACCAGCGAGACCGCATAGGCCCGGGAACCCGACGCGGTGCGGGCGTCGTTGAAGACCTGCAGCGGGCCGGTCACGTCGATCAGCTTGGTGCGGTCGAAAAGCACGATCACGACGGTTCGCGCCGCTTTTTCGGGTTTGGCGTAAAACGAGGGCATATTGTCATTTATGCCAAAGGCTTTTCATGGGAGCAAGCGGGTCCATTATCCGTCACCCTTGGAGCCGACCATGCTGGAACTCAGACCGAACTGCGAACTGTGCGACCGCGACCTGCCGCCAGCCTCTCTGGATGCGCGCATCTGCAGCTACGAATGCACCTATTGCGCAAGCTGCGCGGAAACCGTGCTTCACAATGTCTGCCCGACCTGCGGCGGCGGATTTGCGCCAAGGCCAATCCGGCCGATGCGCGCCTTTCGCCCGCAAAAGCGGCTGGGTCTCGGCTTCGATCCGGCAAGCGAGGTACGCCGCCATTCGCCGTACACGGCGGAGGATATTCAGGCGCATGTGGCGCGGATCCGGCATCTCGCGCCGAACGAGCGCTGACCGCAGCGGCGGCTTTCCGCGCCGTTCTTGACTTTTTGCAAGGGTGACATGAGGTGGTTGCGCTTGTGCTTGGCTGCCACAACCCCAATGTTGTGGCATGTCCAACGGAAGGCCAGTCGAAAGCCGACTGGGAAGAACATGCAGGACAGGCATCACGTGGTCGTCGTCGGCGGCGGGTTCGGCGGATTGCAGCTCGTCAAGGGGCTGGCCGGCGCGCCGGTCAGGATCACGCTCATCGACCGCCGCAACCATCATCTTTTCCAACCCTTGCTCTACCAGGTCGCAACGACGCTGATCGCGACCTCCGAGATCGCCTGGCCGATCCGCAGCCTTTGGCGCGACCGGCCGGAGGTGACGACGCTGCTTGGCGAGGTGAGCGATGTCGACGAGCCCGGAAAGGCGGTGGTGCTCCGGGACGGAAAGCGGATCGCCTATGACACGCTGGTGCTGGCGACCGGGGCGACGCATGCCTATTTCGGCCATGACGAATGGGAACCCTTCGCGCCCGGCCTGAAGACGCTGGAAGACGCGACGACGATCCGGCGCCGGGTGCTGCTCGCCTTCGAGCGGGCGGAGCTGGAAGAGGATCCCGATCTTCGTGCAGCCCTCCTGACCTTCACCGTCATCGGTGCCGGCCCGACCGGCGTCGAGCTTGCCGGCATCATCGCCGAGATGGCGCACCGCACACTTCCCGACGAATTCCGCCGCATCGACACCCGGCAGGCCCGTGTGATCCTGGTGGAAGCGGGGCCGCGCATTCTCGCCGCCTTCAGCGAGGATCTGTCTGCCTATGCGGTCAAGGAGCTTGAGCGCCTCGGCGTCGAGGTGCGCACCGGCACGCCTGTGACCTCCTGCACGGAGGAGGGCGTTGTTATCGGCGACGAATTCGTCGGCAGCCGCACGCTCGTCTGGGCCGCCGGCGTGCAGGCGTCGCCCGCTGCCCGCTGGCTGGATATCCCGGCCGACCGCGCCGGCCGTGCGATCGTCGGGACTGATCTCACCGCTCCCAACCATCCCGACGTCTTCGTCATCGGCGACACGGCTGCCGTTACCTATGACGGCGGCAAGCCGGTGCCGGGCATTGCGCCCGCCGCCAAGCAGCAGGGCGCCTATGTGGCCGACGTCATCCGCGCGCGGCTTTCAGGCGCCAAGCCTCCGGCTGATTTCCGCTATCGCCACCAGGGCAGCCTTGCGACCATCGGCCGGCGCGCCGCGATCATCGATTTCGGCCGCTTCAAGCTCAAGGGCGCGCTTGCCTGGTGGATCTGGGGCATCGCCCACATCTACTTCCTGATCGGCACCCGCAGCCGCTTCGCCGTCGCCTGGAGCTGGTTCTGGACTTATCTCAGCGGGCAGCACAGCGCCCGGCTGATCACTCAGAAAGAGACGTTGAAGGAGAAGGGGTAGGGGAAGCCGACAGGTCGCTATGCGTTCGGGCACGGTCTTATTCTTCGCCAATGCGATCCAGTGCTTCTCCAATTATCTGGTTAGCTGGGTCCTGTTCGCTCCGCGCCTCCCAATGTGACGCCTGTTCTGGATCTTTCGGCACACCCACGCCTTCGCGGTAGTGGTGTGCAAGAGACAATTGAGCGAGTGAGAACCCACCTTCTGCTGCCTTCCTAAGCCAGTGAACAGCGGCTTGGATATCTTGCTCGACACCGCGACCGGTCTCGTACGATTGGGAAACGGCATATTGTGCGCTGAGATCACCTTGATCAGCCGCGCGTTTGAACCACTGAAACGCCTTGGAGTAGTCTTGTTCCACTCCGCGGCCATATGAATATAGGGATCCCACCATATTCTGTGCCGCAACATTGCCGCGCTCGGCCTCTGGCAGGGCGTGGCGATATGCGTCTCGATACTCCGCTCGCCTGAACGCTTCCGTCGCTTCGTTCATCCCGGCCGCTGCAAAGTCGCCACTAACCAGCCCCAGCCCAAAGAGCGTCGCGACTGTGAAGAACGCAATTGTCGGTGCTTTCCGGAAGGTTGGCATGCGGACAATCGTCCTATTTTGAACAGTGACTTCTGCGCGAGATACCCGTCGCCCGGGAAGCAGCAAAGCGACCGGCAACATCGGCTACGGACTACTTCTGCACCTTGACGATCAGGATCATCGGCCGGTCGACCTCTTCGGCCAGCGCCGGGATCTCGGCGATCTGTTCTTCCGTCGGTCGCCACTCCTGAACATGGCGGATCGCGAAGCCCACTGACATCAGCGTGTTCAGCGTCGTGCCGATAGTGCGGTGGTGCTTGATCACGCCTTTCGCCAGCCAGTTTGTCGTGCGCGGGCCTTCGGCTGAGTAGTGATCGACGGGCCAGGTGCGCTCGCCATCGGTGATGCGCCAGCCGGGGTTGTGCGAGGCCATGTAGATCGGGTGCTCGATGGTGAAGACGAAATGGGCGCCGGGTACGAGCGCCTTGTGGATGGTCGCGACCAGCCGGCCGAAATCCTCGACATAGTGGAAGGCAAGCGAGCTGTAGGCGAAGTCGAAGCTTGCCTCGGGCAGGTCGAGTTGGTCGAGATCGGCGATCTTGTAGTCGATCGCCGGATCCGACGTGTCGGCCTTGGCGCGGGCGATCATTTTTTCGGAGAGGTCGAGCCCGAGCACATGGGCGGCACCGGCCTCGCGGGCGTAACGCGAAAACCAACCATAGCCGCAGCCGAGATCGACGACGCGACTTCCCGAAAGATCCGGCAAAAGCGCGCGAATCGCCGGCCATTCCGCGGCACCCGCAAGACCGTGCACCGAGCGCCCAAGCTGGCTGTAACCCTCGAAGAATTCCGGACGATCATAGATGTTCTGGGCCATGGCGGTCTCCTTCTTCGGCAATTCGTGGGGGCGTCGGGCGGCGCAGATGCCTGCGCGCGATAGGCCGCTCCGGCATCCAACGCCGTTCCCGCGGGAACAGCAAGCTGGCTTTGATCCTGCTCGAACGCGGCGGCATATCAATGCGTCGTCGCGGCGATTTGTTAGGGTGCGCGGTTCCGCAATGTCAAGTTGCGCTTGACGTGCAAGCTTTTGTTTTTGTTTTCTAGCGGTGTGCTAATGTACGATTCTCGTGGTCCAGTCCGAATTGCGGAGGCCTAATGTCCGAAGCCATCCATCCTGCTGCCATTCATCATCTTCCAGGCTTTATCACGGCGCCCGGCCAGTCCGACTGGCTCCTCAATGCGGTCGCCGTGTTCCTGATCGTTTCGGTCTTCGCGCTCGGCACGATCTATCTCAGACTGCACTCCTTGCCCGAGCTCATGGCGCACAAGACCAACAAGATCCAGCTCGAGCTGGTGGCGGTCCTGGCGCTGTTGTCGCTGCTCACCCACAACAACATCCTTTGGGGCGCAGCGCTGCTGTTGGCGCTGATCGACCTTCCCGATTTTTCGTCGCCGCTGTCGTCGATCGCCGGGTCGCTGGAGAAAATCGCCGGCAAGGTGGCTGGCGAACCTGGCGCGGCCGAGAGGGCGCTTGCCGAGACAGAGCCAGCGCCAACCGAGCCGCTGCCGCTGCCGCGCGCTTTGCCCGGCCACGCGTCACCCGATCAGCCGTCGACGGAAGGGAAGGCATAAGCCATGTTCGAGTTCATCCTTTGCTCGATGCTGACCATCCTGCCCGACTATCTCTTCCGCCGCTATGGCCAGGGAAAACGCATCGGGCGCGAGATCACCATCTACTCCATGTGGTTCGAACTGCGCTGGGGCATCACCGCCTGCATCGTGCTGACGATCTCGCTGATCACGCTGATCTTCTACTTCCACCCGTCGACGAAAAACGTGACGGCGGCGTTCCGCACGGTCGCCGTTCTGCCGGAGACCAACGGCCGCGTCACGGAAATCTACGCCACGCGCTTTGAGAAGGTGAAGGCCGGCCAGCCGCTGTTCAAGCTCGACAGTTCGGAGGAGGAGGCGAAAGCCGAGGTTGCGCGCCGCCAGATCGCCGAGGTCGACGCCGAGACGACCGTTGCCCGCACCGAACTTGTCGCCGCCGACGGCGTGATCGTCCAGGCGCAGGCCGCCGTGCAGCAGGCGCAGGACGAGTACGACACCCAGGTCGAGCTCAACAAGCTCAATCCGAATGTCGTTGCCCGTCGTGAGATCGAGCGCCGCCAGGTCAATCTCGAGGGGCGCAAGGGCGCGCTGACGGCCGCCCAGTCCAACAAGCAGACGCTGGAGACGAAGCTTTCCTCGCTGCTACCCTCGCAAAAGGCCAGCGCCGAGGCGGCGCTGAAGCAGGCGGAGGTCGATATCACCAAGACCACCGTGCGCGCAGGCGTGTCCGGCACGTTGCAGCAGTTTACGCTCCGGGTCGGCGAAATCGTCAACCCGCTCTTGAGGCCCGCCGGCGTGCTCGTTCCCGAAGACGCGGGCCGAGCACGACTGGTGGCCGGCTTCGGGCAGATCGAGGCGCAGGTGATGAAGGTGGGCATGATCGGGGAGGCGACCTGCGTCGGCAAGCCGTTCACCATCATCCCGCTTGTTGTCACCGAGGTGCAGGACGTGATCGCCGCCGGTCAGGTGCGCGCCAGCGACCAGTTGATCGACGTTGCGCAGATCTCGCAGCCAGGCACGCTGACCGTGGTGATGGAGCCACTTTACCCCGGCGTGCTCGACGACGTGCCGCCCGGCAGCAGCTGCATCGCCAACGCTTATACCAGCAACCACGAGGAACTGGACAAGCCCGGGATCTCGACGCTGCAATGGGTCTATCTGCATGGCGTCGATACCGTCGGCCTCGTGCATGCGGCGATCCTGCGCATCCAGGCGCTGATGCTGCCGGTTCAGACGCTGGTGCTTGGCGGACACTAAGCGACAAGCCAAACCGGCCGGGGTTCTCGATCCCGGCCGGTGCCTATTGCACGCAGACCTTGCCCTTCATGTGAGCCACGGCTTCTTTCAGCCTTGCCCGGTCGGTCTGCACATTCCTGCTCTTGTCCTTCTCCATCGGGCCGATCCTCCAGCGCCAAAGCCCGTGCGGGCCGTCCTTGCTGTTGAAACGGTCGCATGCGCCGTCGAATTGCGATGCGAGGCAGCGCATCTTCGCGCCGGCAAAGATCGTCACGGCCCCATCGTCGGTCTTGCCCACCTCGACAGTTTCAAGGGCGGAGAAATCGACGGAGAACGTACCCGCGCGAAAGACCGCAAGCGCCCCCGTGTCCGAAAGCTCTGCCCTGAAGCTGCAGGCCCCGGTGCGTTCGACGGTAATTCGCCCGATTTCGGCGCGCTGGGACCCTTCCACCATGGCGATGGCCACGGTCAAAGGCTTTGCCGACGGGGAGAAGGTCAAGAGGCCGGGCGGTGCCGGGGCATGCCGATCCAATCCGAACAGGAGATAGGTTGCGACCTCCTCCTCGGACATGGTCTCGAAGGAACCGGCTGCGCTCGGGGAGGCCAGGAGCATCAGGGCGAGGGCTGTGCAAAGACGGCTGATTTTCACCTTGCTGCGATTTCTGGAAAGTCCCGACAATGCCAGTCGGTCAAGGACCCAAACGGGCCCCAAAAATGATTGAGCCCCCGTGGGGACGGAGGCTCAAGCGCGCAATTAAATTAATAAAGCAACTGCACTGCAATATAACCGCAAGCATGCATACTCTTCCGGGGATTGCATACTTCCGGGGCGCAATCGCAAGTACAGTGTGGCAAAACCGGCCGCTGAAAGCAATGGAATTTAAGGGGATTTTAATAGTCAATTTGGGTTACGGGAAAATCCCCAACTTATTCACCCGATAGGGCCAGGATTTTCCTGACAATAGCCCGCAGGGGCAAAGGCGGGATCCCGACACATTCTTTTAGGCGTCATCACTTCCGATCGACAGCGCCCAGGGCTCCCAGATTGCGTCGAGCACGGCGCCCTGGCGCCGATAGAAGCGCTTCGCCTCGTCGTTGCTCGCAAGCACCGACCACTCGATACGCGGCGCGCCGATCGCCGCGGCGTGGCGTTTCAGCGCCGCGATCAACGCCGCGCCGGCGCCCAGGGAACGTGCTGTTTCATCGACGAAAAGCTCCTTCAGCACGAGCGTCGGCTTCAGGTCGTAGGTCCAGGGGATGACGTAGTGCACGGCGATGCCGACGACGCGGCCGTCAAGTTCGGCGACCAGCACGCCGAAGCGCGGGTTGTCGCCAAGTCCGTGCGCGATCAGATCGCCCTCGGTCACGCGGAAATCGTCGATGTAGCCTTCGAACACCGCAAGGTCGCGCATCAGTCGCAGCACGCAGGCGACGTCATCTCGTTCGAATGGGCGGACGATAAGGGGTGACGCGGTCATCGCGATACCTCGTGCAAAGGGGTTAGCGGGCCGGCGCGGGTTACAGAGGCCCGGTGAAGGGGCGATCGTACCGCATCATCGGCTGCAATCGCGATCGATTTCAGGCTGAAACCGACCGCGATCCAGAATGCTGCAGCGCCGTGCATCCGGCCAGGCGTGCGGCGCTGCAAAGGGCCTTCGGCGCCGGCTCAAGCGGCGAGCAGCGCCTGTGCTTCGCCGGGGGCAGCGCCGGTCGCAAAGGCGAGACCTTCGTCCTCCCAGCCGGTGATGCCGCCGATCATGAGCTTCACCGGCCGGCCGAGGCGGGCGAGCTTGAGTGCGGCCTGGTCGGCGCCGTTGCAATGGGGACCGGCGCAGTAGACGACGAACAGGGTGTCTTGCGCCCATTCGGCCAGACGCTCGGCCGAAATCTGGCGGTGGGGCAGGTGGATCGCGCCCGGCACATGGCGGCGGGCATAGGCCGCATCCGAGCCGACGACGTGCAGCAGCACGAAATCCTGATCGCCGCTCTTCAGCGCCTGGGCGACGTCGGAGCAATCGGTCTCGACGCTCAGGCGCCCGGCGAAATGGGCAATGGCGATTTCAGGCGATGCGGCGGCGATTTCGGTGACGGTGCTCATCGGGCTCTCCTTGGGGGGTGCGTGTTGACGAGGAGATGTGTAGCAGCGCTCGATCGGGGCTGGCAGTTGGCAACATTGCCATATATGCTCAAGATCATGCCAAAGTCGTTTTCCGCTGCTGTGCCACTCACAAACCCGCTCGTCGTCGCGCTCGCCTATGACGGGCTCTGCACCTTCGAGTTCGGCGTCGCCGTCGAAATGTTCGGCCTGCCGCGGCCGGAAATGGGCGAGGGCTGGTATCGCTTCTCCGTCGCCTCGGTCGATCCGGGCGAGCTTCGGGCAACCGGCGGCGTGCGCTTTGTCACTGATGGCGGCATCGAGCTTTTGAGGCAGGCCGGTACGATCATCGTGCCCGGCTGGCGCGGCGCCGACCAGCCGGTGCCGGAAGCGGTGTGCGCGGCGCTGCGCGATGCCCACGCCCGCGGCGCGCGCGTGCTTTCCATCTGTTCCGGGGTCTTCGTGCTGGCGGCGGCTGGGCTGCTTTCGGGCCGCCGGGCGACGACCCACTGGCGCTATACCGACAAGCTGAAGGCGCTCTATCCCGATATCGAGGTGGTGCCGGATGTACTTTACGTCGATGGCGGCCAGGTTCTGACCTCGGCGGGCAGTGCCGCCGGCATCGATCTTTGCCTGCATCTGATCCGCCGCGATTTCGGCAGCGAGGCTGCCAACCGCGTGGCCCGTCGTCTCGTCGTGCCGCCGCATCGCGACGGCGGCCAGGCGCAGTTCATCGAGCGGGCAGTGCCGGACGTGCACGAGAGCGCCAGGCTCGGGCCGCTGCTTGACCGGATGCGCGCGCGGCTCGGCGAGGATTTTTCGATTGCAGCGCTTTCAAAGGCTGCCGGCATGAGCGAGCGCACCTTCCTGCGCCGCTTCGAGGCGGCGACCGGCACGACGCCGGCGCGCTGGCTCTTGTCCGAGCGGCTGTCGCGCGCCCGGCAATTGCTGGAGGAAACAGCACTCGGCATGGAGCAGGTGGCCGAAGCTTCCGGATTCGGCTCGACCCAGACGCTGCGCCACCACTTCCGCCAGCAGCTTTCGACCACGCCCGCCGCCTATCGCGCCGCCTTCGGGCGGATGCCGGGTCCTGCACTGGCTGTAGAGGTCGCGGCGGAATAGCGCCGCCGCGCCTCGATTGCAGGCTTCAAGCCTCCGACAGGGCGGGCTCGCCGCCGTCCTTGCGGAAGAAGGAGCGGAAGAACACGGCGTCCGGCGCCGAAGCGACCACCCGGGCGATGATCGCGGTGGCGACGATGGCGAAAACCAGCCGGCCGAAGAAGACGCTGGCGAAATCCGCGCCCAGTGCCACGACCACCAGCGTGTCCTCGATCAGGCTGTGGCCGAAACCCATGAAAACGCAGGCGAGGAAGACCTGGCGCGGCTCGACCTTTGCCTCGCGCGCCTCGCGGATCAGAAGCGCGCCACCATAGGAAATCCCGAGCAGCACGCCGACGGCGGTGAAGGGCACCGTTTGCGTCTGGATGCCGGCCAGACGGAAGAGCGGCGCCATCGCCCGGTTCAGCCAGCCGAGAATGCCGACAAGCTTCAGGATCTCGATCAGCCAGCTCAGCGAGAGCAGCACGACGAGCATGGTGGCAAGGGTCTTCAGCGTGCTCCACGCAAAACCGGTCCAGGTGGCCGTCTCGTTCGCCGGTATCCAGCTCGGCGCCAGCGGCGTCGAAAACCAGCCGGTCAGCGCGAAGACCTGGTGCAGCAGCGCTGCGAAGACCAGGCCGCCGCCGATGCGGATCAAGGCCGTGGCGAGAAAGCTCGGGCCGGCCTTCTGGATGATGCGCTGCTCGATCGGGATCGCGTGCGCTACCAGGATCAGCGCCGAAAACACCGTCATGTCGGCGGTCGTCAGCTCCGAGACCGGCACCAGCGTGAAGACGACCACTACGGCGCCCCAGATGCCAACGAGCAGGCCCGTCAGCCAGGCAAAGGCAAACTCCGGCGGCAGGCCGACGATCGTCATCAGCGGCTCGAAAACCGGCGCGACGGCGCGGATGACGCCGAGTTCCTGCAGCACATGGGTGGCGATGGTGACGGGAACGATGATGCGCACCAGGTCCCAGTAGACTTCGAGCGTGGCGAGTGTCTTGCGGTAAAAAATGATCAGAACGGGCATGGCGGTCTCTCCTTGAATTTGTTGTCCAAGGACTAACGCGAGGCGCTTCGCAGTTGTGGTCAAAATATGCGCTTTCGTGCAATAAAATTGCATGGGTCGAAACGGGGATGAACATGGACAAGATCGACAGCAAGCTCCTGAGGCTCCTGCAACAGGACGCGTCGCGCACCAATGCCGAGCTTGCAGCGCAAGTCGGCCTGTCTCCTTCGAGCTGCCTGCGCCGCATCAGGCGGCTTCATGAGACGGGTGTCATCGACCGCATCGTCGCGGTTCTCAATCCGGCCAAGGCCGGTCGCACCATGAAGGCGATCATCACCGTCGAACTCGAGCGCCACGGCGAACAATATATCCGCCGCTTTCTCGACATGGCGACCAGGGAGCCGGCGGTGGTCCAGGCCTATAGCGTCAGCGGCGAGACCGACGCCATTTTGATGCTGCGGCTGAAAGACATGGACGAGCTTGACGCGCTGACCGAGCGGCTGTTTCGCGAGGAAACCAACGTCGCGCGCTATTACACCGCGTTTGTGATCCGCACCGGCAAGGAGACGACGGAGATCCCGGTGGGGTAAGGCGTTGGCCATGCGGCTGGCCGAGAATTCACGAGAGCGAAGAGTGCCCATTTGTTGCGAGCGTGCTCAGTTCTTCGTGCTGCAACCGTGTGCCGAGTGTCCAAGCCTTCGTCAGCATCGCGCGAAGCTCGTCGTTCTCCGTCGCAAGCACCCTGCCGTCCCGTTGAAGAACCAAATCATTGAGCGAGCCCATGCCGCCGAACATGGCCAGGAAGCCACGTAGGCCCCAGGCGTCAGATTTCTCCAGGCAAGCGCGGCACCGGCCCAACAGTGTCGCCCACTGCGTGGCTTCGTGGGTTGTCAAATGCCCCTCGATGTTGCGCAGCAGATCGGCAAGCTCGGCGATTTCAGGATGGAGTTGCATCCGGTCATCTTATGGTCCGATCCGGAGCCATTCAACAGGAGTGAGCGCAGGCCGGCTATTCCATAGCGCCAAATACTGATTGAGCTTTCGTCGTTTCGACACGATGCAATGCAAACTCGTGGCGGTTGGTAGGCTTCGCCGCGAGAGCGTTTTGGTCGGGTTTGCGCCGGGGAACAGTCTCCCCGGCGCTTCGGGTGGCGTCACTTGACCGCTGCGTTGCCGCCATCGGCAAAGAGTGCGGCGCCCGAGACGAAGCTTGCCATCGGGCCGGACAGGAAGAGGGCGGCCTGGGCGATTTCCTCCGGCTGGGCGATGCGCTTCATCGCATGCAGGCCGGCGGCCCATTCCTTGTTCTCCTTGCTGCCGGCCGCCGGCGTGTCGACGCCGCCCGGAAGCAGCGCGTTGGCGCGGATACCCTTGGCGCCATAGTCGGCGGTGATGCCCTTGACGAGGCCCATCAGGCCGGCCTTTGCCGCGCCATAGGCGGCCATGCCGGGGATGCCGACGCTGGTGCCGACGAAGGTGGAGGTGAAGACCAGCGAGCCGCCATCGCGCTCAAGCATCGCCGGGATCTGGTGGCGGGCGCCGAGGAAGGCGGAGGTGAGGTTGGTTGCAAGCGATTGCTGCCATTCCTCAAGCGTGATCTCGGCGACCGGCTTCATGACGTTGACGGCGCCGGCATTGTTGACGGCAATGTCGAGGCCGCCGAAGTGCTTGAGCGCCGCTTCCACCAGCCGGATATGGGTGTCTTCCGCGGTGACGTCGCCGCCAACCGCGATCGCTTCGCCACCGTCCTTTCGGATCGCTTCGACGACGGCGTCGAGCTGCTCTTCGCCGCGAGCGTTGGCGACGATCTTCGCGCCCTCGGCGGCAAAGAGCCTCGCGACCGCGCGGCCGATGCCGGAGGACGCACCGGTGACGATCACGATCTTGTCTTGCAGCATGGTCATGGACTTTTCCCTTCTCTTGATTGAGGCGCCCTGACTACTGCCGGCGCGGGACAGCGCCCACCCGATTTCCGATCGGCGATTGTGACGGCGCAGATTTTCAATCTCACCGGCGGCATAGCCCGCGTGGGCGAGGAAGGAGAGAGGGAAGGATGCTGAAGACCGAGACGGGCAGCTGCCAATTGCGGCGCAGTGCGGATCGAAGTGGCTGAGATCCGCCATGTGCGGCGCACCCAGACTGTACTAATCGCAGCCGCCCAATTTTTCACCGGGCGGCTTTTCCAATCTGGCAAGCGCGGCCGTGGCCGCCCCGTACCGGTTTGTCACTCGAGCAGGGTCACTTCTTTTTGTTGAGCGCGCTCTCGCTATTCTTTACCTGCGAGCCAAGGGCTGGCGCCGCCGATTTCTCGACCTTGTCCTTCTTCGGCTTGCGAACCTCTTTGTTGCTGCGAACCTGACCTTTAGCCATCACCTAGACTCCTCTGGTTGATGGACGAGAAATACCCGCTTTCACCCCACTATCCAAGGGCGCGCCAGGGCTGCTAATCCCGCATGCCTGAATAGGGAGCCGGACCTCAGGCCCGGTTCCCCCGATGTCTCAACTTGTGCCCTCAGGAGGATAGAGGTTGCGATGCCATGCACCCCGCTCGTCAGCGCTCTTCGGTCTAACAATCCTCAAGATGCTTTCGGCAGGCCCCGACGTTCAGCGGATCGGCTGGCCGCCCGGTGTTCGTCATCCGTGCACACGAGGCGCTCGCGGGAGTAGCCAGACGTTTGGGTGCTGCCGGCGTCCGGGCCATGGTTGATGCAGCCAACCAGAAACCCGAGATCGCCAGAGTGCAGCGCGCATGCATGCGGCGTCTGCCAGTTTCGCGTTGCTTAGTCCTTGTCCGGCGCAGCCGACATATCGCGCAAGACGGCCTCGGCCGCGACTTCGGCATTGCGTCTCGAGCCCGAGATGGTTCCGGATTTGACGATCTGCTTGCCATCGAGGAGCAGTTGCCAGTTCCACGTGTTCAGGCCGCGTCCCTGGATGCGGAGTTTCAATCTATCGGGATCGTACTTCGTCACTTCTTGCTCCTTTGACGGACTTTGACAGATCAATGGCCAAACCAAAACTAAACGATGAGGTCAAGTGCTACATCGTTCGGGCCCCGGCATGCTTCGACAGCCCGTCCGTCGTCGCTAGGCCTTGAAAAGGGGTTTAGGGCTTGATGTCGGGCTGTCCAAGTGTCGCCGTCGTCTTCAGGGCGGCGAGCGTTTCGCGCAGGGCCCGGTCGAGCCGCTTGTCGCTTCGAAGCACCAGGGCGAAACGGCGGAAGAGCGTTGGGCTGACGGGGCGCACCACCAGGCGTTCCCGGTCGCCGGGGCGAAGGGCAATTTCCGGGACCAGGGCTGAGCCGAGGCCGACGGCGACCATTTCCTTGATTGCGTCGACGCTGCCGAGCGCCATCACCGGCTTGACGGCCGTGCCTGTGGTCGCCAGCCATTCGTCGGTGATCCTTCGCGTATTGGCGCCGGGCTCGTAGAGGATCAGCGGCCGTTCAGCGAGCATCGCGGGCGTGACGGTATCGGGCAGAACGGTTCCGAGCGGCGCAATCGCCACGAAGCGCTCGTCGAAGAGCGGGGTGATGTCGAAGATGCGGCCGGAGACGGGCAGGCTGACGAGGCCGATGTCGAGGAGGTTCTCGTCGACCGCGCGGACGATGTCGGCGCTGTTGCCCGTCGTCACGGTGATGTCGAGATCGGGAAAGCGGCGCTTGAGATCGGCCAGAAGCGGCGGCAGCAGGAAGGCGCAAGGGGTGGCCCCGGTTCCGAGCCGGACGCGGCCGAGCACGCCCTTGGCGTGGCGGGCGACGGCCTCGATCGCCCGGCTGGTGGCAGCCTCGATGCTGCCGGCATGGGCCAGCAGTTCCTCGCCGGCCGCACTCGGCCGCGCCCTGCGGCCGACACGCTCGACCAGGCGCACGCCGAGCTGCTTTTCCAGCACCCGCACCTGCAGGCTGACCGCCGGCTGGGTCAGGCCCAAGCGCTCGGCGGCGGCCGAAAAGCTGCCGAGTTCGGCGACCAGCGCGAAGGTTTTGAGATAGTCGAGATCAAGCGCACTCATGCCCGGGTTTCTCTTGTTGTCAAAGTTTCTCTTATGCGTGGAATAGGAATGCTAAGCTTCTTTTAGGAGATGTCGAGGCGCAGACTGTGTCCATGGTTGGAAACGAAGCATGGATGTTCGACATGATCCGGGAACTCGGTCTTTATCTCGTTGCCTCGCCGCGCTCGCGGTACTGGCAATTGCAACACCTGCGCGACCTCGATGCGGAGCGGCTTGCCGATATCGGCCTGACGGAGGCGGAGGCGAAGCTTGGACGGCGCAAGGCCGCGCCGCTGCCGGTGCGCGAAGGGGCGATGGCCGTCCGGCATGCGGAAGCTGCGCGGGCAGGTGCGATGTAGCGGTTTCAGCCCGCGCACGGCCTCAAGCGGCGCGAGCGACCGTCGCAGGAGCGTCTCGCCTCAAGCCGGCTTCAGGTCCCAGCTTTCGATCGCAAGGCCTGGCCAAAGGGCACGCCACCGTTCCACTTTGCGCTCGTAGATGGCGCGGGTGATCTGGCTCCTGTTGGCGCGCACGATCGGTGCGAGCAGGTCCGCAAGGCCGAAAGGGGCGCAGATCTCCAATCCGTCCCGGGACGGGCGAAGGCCGACAGCGGTTGCCGTCGTCGGAAATGTCGCGATCGCGTCTCGCGTCGATCGATAGGGCCTGATCGGCGCGCCGAACTTTTCTTCGTACCAGAGGTGGACGCGCGCTTCGTTCTTGACGTCGATCCGCACGGGCAGGTCTACAAACAGGCCGCCGATCCGCTTCGCATGCGCGGCCTCCGCCTCTTCCGAGAGGTCGTCACCGTCAAAATAGACGATGTCGATGTCGCCGATGCCGTGCGTCGCGGGCAAGGCGAAGGCATGGTTCCAGACGGTCTGCGCTATAGCGCCGGCCGCCAGCCAGGCATCGGGCAGGGCAACCCGGTGCCAGTGATCCAGGATAGGAACCAATAGCGCGCTCTTCAGGATGACAGTCTGCAGGCACGTCATGGGATCTGCATCGGCGTGAAGCCTTGGAGCATGCGTTCCGCCGGCGCTCGCGCGGCACCTGTGGATATCCATAGAGGATCGCCAAAGCACTCGATCCGCCCGCCTGAAACGACGATGCCGTCGCCGTCGTTGCAGGCAAGGATCGGTCGCGGCGTCGACAGGCTGTAGCGCAGAAGCGCGGGAAGGTAGCCGTCGTCGTCGCCGAGATGCGGGAAGAACTCGAAGGGCGTGAGACCGAGTGCAGCGCCGTCCTCGATGTCCTCGGGCCGTTCGCCGATGAAGAGCGCGTCGGTCGCGATCGTCGGGGCCATCAGAATTGCGCCGGCGCTGACGCCGATGAGGATGCCGCCGGACCGTGCCCAGTCGCTGAGCGGCCCGAGCATGCCGCTCCGCTTCAGCCGTTGGAGAAAGCCGCCGGTGTGACCGCCTGCAAGGTGAATGGCGTCTGAGGCGAAGAGCGCTGCAATGTCGTCTGCCGAATGCGGTTCGTCCAGATCGAAGAACAGCGCGAGATCGAGACCCAGCCTGCCGTAATAGGCCTGCCCGGCGAGGAAGAAGGCGCGGTCCGGTTCCGGACCGGAGGCGACATAGGCGATGCGGTTACCGGCGCCGCGTGACGCCACCATCTCCACGAGCCTGAGGTCGATCGCCGCGCAGGCGGGGACGATCTGGTCGCTGTAGAGGACGAGGTTGAGCATGTCTTTCCTGTCGTGACGAAGGGCTAAAGCCCGGTTCGCCCGGGCTAGCCTGCAATCGCCTTCACCCGGTGGCCGTAACGCCAGATCCCGAGCCAGCTGAAATAGTTGACCAGAAGGGACAGGCAAAGCCAGAGCAGAGGGGTGAAGTCGTCACCGCCTTCGAACTGGCCGGCAAATCGCACGACGCTGATCAGCGACAGTCCGCCGAGAAGGATGCCGAGCAGCCAGCTGTAGGGCCGCCAGAACCCGAAGGGGGGGACCTGCAGGTCAAAGGCGTAAGCGACGAGGCCGACCGCCGTTGCCAGCGCCATGACCAGGCTGATGCCGCCGAGGATCTTGATCCCGTATGCCATCTCGTCCCACAGGCCCAGGAGCAGCGTCGCGCCTATGACCAGGCCGAAGGCGAGGCTGAGCACGTAGAAAATTGCAAATGCCTTCCACATCGCGAATCATCCTGTATCTGCGTTGGTGGCAGCTTCGGCGGTGATGGGCGCCTTGTCCATCGTTCGGCGGGACAGGTCGTCGCAAGGCCAAGCGGCCTGCGTGCCGCCGCTAGGCCATGGAGGCCGGTTGCTGCGCTATGCGGCGGCCATAGCGCCAGACGCCCAGCCAGCCGAAATAGTTGAGAAGAAGCAGGAACAGCAAACCGAAAGAGGCTGACAGCAGGCCTTCGTCTCCGGGCTGGGGGCTGGTAATGAGCGTGACGAGATCCCAGGCATCGGCCAGCGACGTGTAGAGACACCAGCAGGCGAGAACCCAACTGAATGGCCGCCAGAATGACAAGGGCGGGACCCTCAGGTCGAAGGCGTAGGCAAAGATGCCTATCATGGCCGCAAATTCCACGGCCAGGCCCGCATAGAACAGGGCCCGGTCGGCGGACGACAGCTGCACGGCGATTTCAGGGGGTAGCGTGACGAAAGCCAGTGACAGCACGAAAACGAAAATCAGCCCGTAAAGAACGGCAAACGCCTTCCACATCGCGACGCGTATCTCCCAACCAGAATGCTTCGTCCGTCCTTAGCAGCACCAGACCCTGAACACTTGCCCCTAGCGCGCTTGCGCCGGTTGCTGCACCATGCGCTGCCCATAGCGCCAGACGCCGAGCCAGCTGAAATAGTTGAGAGCCAGGCCGAGGACCAGCCAGATCAGGTTCGTGACACCAACGTCGCTTCCGGCCGGGATGGTGGCGAACATCTGTGCGAACCGCACGACGCTGAGCAGCGACACCAGCAGCTGATAGATGCCGATGAGCCAGCTCAGCGGCCGCCAGAGCCCATAGGGTGGGGCATTCAGGTTGAAGGCGTAGGCGACGAGCCCGACGGCGGTCAACAACACCATCACGAAGGCCACGGAAGCCAGGCCAAGGCCGATAGTTGACATCGGCACTGACCGGCCCGCCATGATGTAGCCGCCAAGCAGAACGCCGAACGTCGCCAACAGGCAGTAAAAAACGGCAAACGCCTTCCACATCGCGAATCATCCCCCGAGCGTGCAGTGCCTGCTATCTTGGGTCGTGTCGCGACACTTGTCTACCGTCTGGCGGGCAGGAGCGTCGCTCTTGCCTAGTCCGCGCTCAGCGCCACCGCCGGCTGCAGGCGCGAGGCGTTGCGGGCAGGCAGGAAGCCGAAGACGAGGCCGGTGAGGAAGGCGCAGGCAAAGGCGAGCGCGACCGGGCCGAGGGTGAAGGAAACGGGCATGCCGAGCTGGCCGGCAAGCGCGCCGGTGCCAAGCCCGAGCGCCACACCGAGCGTGCCGCCGATCGCCGAGACGACCAGCGCCTCGATGATGAACTGCAGCAGGATATCGCGCTGGCGGGCGCCGGTCGCCATGCGCACACCGATCTCTCGGGTGCGCTCGCTGACCGAGACGAGCATGATGTTCATCACGCCGATACCGCCGACGAGCAGCGAGATCGCGGCCACCGAGGCGAGGAACAGCTTCAGCGTGTTCGAGGTCTCGGTGAAGGCTTCGCGCACGGAGGACATGTTGGTGATCTGCGTGTCCTGGCGCTTGTGGCGCTGGTCGAGCAGCGTCTGGATCGTCTGCTGGGTGATGTCGATTGCCGAGCCGTCCTTCACCTGAACGGTGATGGTTCGGATGTTGCGCTGGCCGAAGAGGCGGATGCTGCCTGTCGAAAGCGGCACCAGCACCACGTCGTCCTGGTCGTTGCCGAAGGAGGTGGCGCCCATTTCCGCCATCACGCCGATCACCTGGAAGGGGATCTTGTTGACGAGCACATATTGGCCGATCGGATTGTCGCCGTCGGGAAAGAGCGTCTTGACCACCGTCTGGCCGAGGACGGCCACAGGTGCGTAGGTGTCCATGTCGTTCTGGTTGATGAATTCGCCCTTGGCCATCTTCCAGGATTTGGCGGTGGTGAACTGCGGAACGGTGCCGTTGGCGGTCGTCTGATAGTCGACATTGCCGCGGCGGAGCGTGACGGAGCTCGTCATCTCCGGCACGGCGAAAGCGACGTTCGGCACCTCGAGGATCGCGTCGGCATCGGCCGGCACCAGCGTCACGTTGCTGCCGCCCGCGCTGCCGCGGAAATTAGCCATGCTCGGGCGCACCACCAGCAGGTCCGAGCCCATCGACGAAATGCGGCTCAGAACAGAATCCTGCGCGCCGGTGCCGATCGCAAGCATCGCGACGACCGAGCCGACGCCGATGACGATGCCGAGCAGTGTCAGGATGGTGCGGAAGAGATTGGCCTTCAGCGCCCGGAACGCCATCTTGACGGCTTCGGTGACGTCGGCGATCGCGGCCGAACCTTCGCTGACATGGCGGGCGAGGGCGGCAGCACCCTCGGCATTGACGCGGGCTTTCCTGGCGCGGTCGGCGACGATGCGGCCGTCATGGATCTCGATCAGCCGGTCGGCCTGTTCGGCGACCTCGCGCGAGTGGGTGATGACGATGACGGTGTGGCCCTGTTCGTTCATGTCGCGCAAGAGCGCCATCACGTCGGAGCCGCTCTGGCTGTCGAGCGCGCCCGTCGGCTCGTCGGCCAGGATCACCCGGCCACCGTTCATCAGCGCGCGGGCGATGGAGACGCGTTGCTGCTGGCCGCCCGACAGCTGGCTCGGCCGGTGATCGAGGCGCTCGCCGAGCTTCAGCGCTTCGAGCAGCGCCTCGGCGCGGTCGTGGCGGTCGCGGGCGGACATGCCGGCATAGACGGCGGGTACCTCGACATTTTCCTTGGCGCTTGCCGTCGGAATGAGATTGTAGCTCTGGAAGACGAAGCCGAAGGTGCGGCGGCGAAGGGCCGCCAGCTCGTCACTGTCGAGGGTCGCGACACTCTCGCCGTCGATCAGGTAGTCGCCGCCGGTCGGCTGGTCGAGGCAGCCGAGAATGTTCATCAGCGTCGACTTGCCGGAGCCGGACTGGCCGACGATTGCCACGAACTCGCCGGCCTCGATATCGAGCGACAGGCCATGCAGCACCTCGACGGCAAGGTCGCCGTTGAAATAGGTCTTGCTGACGTGCTTGAGCGAGATGAGCGGGGTCATGGCCAGTCTCTAAGCCCTGATCAGAACATCGGCGGCATGCGCATGCCGCGCTGGTTTCTGTTGTCGCGGGTGTTGCCGCTGCCGGTCGATCCGGTGCTGACGACGACTTTCTCGCCCTCTTCGAGGCCGCTCTTGATCTCGGCGCTGACGCGGTTGCGAATGCCGACTTCGACGTCGCGGGTTTCGAGCGCGCCCGAGGCGGTGACGACCGTCACCTGCGCTTTGCGGGGCTCGCTTCCGGTCCCGTTCCTTTGGCCGTCGCGCCGGCTGCTGCCCTGGCCGGTTGCATCCCCGGTACCCTTGGCCTGGTGGCTCAGGGCGCCGCTCGGCACGATCAGCACATCCTTGGCGGCGGCCTGCACGAAGAACACCTGGGCGCTCATCGACATCATCAGCTCGCCTTCGGGATTGGGCACGTCGAAGAGCGCGTAATAAAGCACGACGTTGTTGGCGGTGTCGGGCATCGGCTGGATCTGGCGAAGCTTGCCGGCGAAGTGCTTGCCGGGCTGGCCGAGCAGGGTGAAATAGGCATCCATGCCGACCTTCAGCCGGGTAACATCGGCCTCCGATACCTGCGCCTTCACCGTCATGGTCGAAAGGTCGGCGATGGTGACGATGGTCGGCGTCGTCTGGTTGGCGTTCAGCGTCTGGCCAGCCTTGGCCGGGTTGGCGACAATGGTGCCCGAGATCGGGGCATAGATCTTGGTGTAGCCGAGATCGACCTTGTCGCCGGCGAGCGTCGCCTGCTGCTTGCGGATCTGCGCCTCGATGGCGTTGACGTCGGCTTCGGCGGCGGCGAGATCGGCAATCGCCTGGTCGAGCGTGGACTGCGCCACGCTCCGGGTATCGACGAGGTTGCGCTGCCGCTCGATATTGGCCTGTTTCAAAACCAGCTGCGCCCTCTTGGAAATCAGCTGCGCCTGGAGGTTGGCAAGCTCGGCCTGGTCGATCTCGATGCGGTTTTCGATCGTGGCCGGATCGATCTCGGCGACGAGCTGATTTTGCGTGACCGTGTCGCCGATCGCCACATGCAGCGCCTTCAGCTGGCCGGAGACCTGAGCGCCGGCATCGACGGAATTGACCGCATCGAGCGTGCCAACGGCGGTGACGCTGTTTTCGATGTCGCCGAGGGCCACCACCTCGGTCACCATTGCGGTCGAGGCCGGGTTTTCGCCATAGCGCGTCCAGCCGTAATAGCCGGCGCCGGCGACGGCGAGGATGACCGGCAGCCACAGCCAGGACCGCGCGCGGCGTTTGCGCTTCACCGTCTTCACCGCACCGGGAATAAAGGTGACGTTGGGCGCCGCATCGTCGCGGGGCGTGGTGTCGGCTCGCGCCGTCTTGGCTGTCTTGTTCATCGCTTGCGCCTAACCGGCATCGCCGATGCCAAAAATGGATAGGTTCAAAAATAGAAGCGAATGGACGCGGCGAAAAGCATTGAGATCATTATATTTTCGTAATCTTCGCCATCTGCATGGCAGGAGAAAGGCGCCCGCGGCTGCGGACGCCCCAGTTTTCAACGGGGAATGACGGGTCTGTCAGCTGCGTGCCGCAATCAGTTCGGCGACGTCGACGACCGCTCCGTGGTGGTCGGCAAGGCCGGCAAGCTCGGCCTCATGCAGGGCGCGGGCGGAGATGGTGCCGCTTGCCGATGGCAGGTCGCGCGTGGTGCAGGCGTCGGCTGCGATGGTGATGCCATAGCCGAGATCC
Source organism: Ensifer sp. LBL (assembly GCF_050435225.1). Lineage (NCBI taxonomy): Bacteria > Pseudomonadati > Pseudomonadota > Alphaproteobacteria > Hyphomicrobiales > Rhizobiaceae > Ensifer > Ensifer sp. LBL. The sequence continues at coordinate 681,896 of NZ_JBNDJY010000004.1, forward strand.
TTGGCGGCGCGGGCGGTCGAAGACACGCAATTGTGGGTCATGAAGCCGGCGAAGATGACGGGTGTCCCGGCCGGGCCGATGATTTCCGAGAGGTTGGTGTCCGAGAAGCCATTGGGCCGGATCTTCTCGACGATGGCTTCGCCCGCGATCGGCGTCAGCGCATCGACGATCGCGCCGCGATGCGCCGCCCTGTCGAACATGCCTCCCGCGGCTCCCCTATGAGCGACATGGATGACCTTCGTGCCGGCGGCACGGGCGGCGACCAGCAGCTGGCGCGCCTTTTCGATCGCTGCTTCCGGCTCGACGAGGCGCACCGGGCCGGCCAGATATTCGTTCTGGTAGTCGATCAGGACCAGCGTCGCTTCGCCAAGCGGCGGCGGGGCGAGCGTGACGCCGGCAAGCGTGAAGAGGGTTGCAGCGGGGGCGGAATCGGACATCGGAAGGCTCCTTGTTTTCAAGCGCGCGAGGGTCGAAATGGGTTCGTGGAAGGCGGGTCGGTGGACGCCGGCCCTGGCCGGGCGTTGGCTCCGGGGCCACGGCCCCTGGGTTTGGTTCGTCGAAGCGGTCTGTCTATGGGCTTGATCTTAGAGGCTGCGTCAGCGCAGAGTGATCCGAAATTTTCGGAGGAGGATCTGCATGAGTGCAGGGTCGTGGGCGGATCTCGAACTGCTCGATCATCTCGTGCGCGGCGCGACGCTCAGCCAGGCGGCGCGCTCGCTCGGCGTCGACCAGACGACGGTGTCGCGAAGGCTTGCGGCGCTGGAGCGCCGGGTGGGGGCCGCACTCTTCGACCGCATCGATGGCCGGCTGACGCCGACGCCGGTGCTTGCCCCTGTTGTCGAGCGCCTCAGGACGATCTCTGAGGAGGCCTCGCTGTCGCTGGCGACCTTGTTGCGGACCACGGCGGAACTCAAAGGCCAGGTGCGGGTGACCAGCATCGGCTTCGTCTTGAGCGCCATCCTGGCGCCGGCGCTGGCCCGCCTGGAACAGCGTCATCCGGGTCTCACCCTCGATCTCGTCGCCGACAACCAGATGCTGAGCATCGAGCGGCGCGAGGCCGATATCGCCATCCGCATGGCGCGCACCGGCGAGGACAGCATACGGGTGAAAAGCCTTGGGCTGCTGCGTTTCCGGCTGTTCCGGCCCAAGGGCCAGGGGGCGGGGCCGTGCCCGGTCGTGCGCTACGGCGCCGCACTCGCCCATGTGCCGGAAATGCAAGCGCTCGACCGGCTGCGCCCGGATGCCCGCGTGGCGCTGACGGCCGACAAGCTGGAGATCCTGATGGAGGCTGCCCTTTCGCTCGGCGCCGAACTGATGCTGCCGGAGGTTTCGGCAAGGCGCGACCCGCGCTTCGAGCCGGTGGACGAACCGGATGCCACCGCCGAGCGTCCGGTCTACCTGATGATGCACCCGGAGCGCGCACGGGTACCGAGCGTGGCGGCGGTGGCGGCCTTTATCGAGGAGACGATGCGGGGGTGGCGGTAGGAGGGGCGTCGAGACGTGCACTCTGCTTTGAGCGGTGCGCAAGTCTCGCCCCTCACCCTAGCCCTCTCCCCGCAGGCGGGGAGAGGGGACGCGGCCGAAAGCCGGCTTCTCAATTGGGGTCGCTGCCGGCGAACATTTGATGCCGAACCATGGACTGCTCCGCCGGGAAGCGATGATGCATGTTGAAGGCTCGATGTTCCTGCAGTGAGCGGTCGCGGCGTTCTCCCTTCTCCCTGCCTGCGGGGAGAAGGTGCCGGCAGGCGGATGAGGGGCGCGCCCCTCACCGTGTGAAGGAAGGGCGCAAAAACGGGAACCGAACACCGTGAATGCTGTCGGGAGAACCGGCCATGGCCACCAACAACAGCCCAAGCCGCCATCGATCCTCACCGTTCAGCCCGCCGAGAACTCCTGCGCCACGGCCTCTACCGCCCCCGGCACTGCGACATCGATACAGCGGATGTCGGCTGCTCGCGCCGACTCCAGCATGTCTCTGTTCTCCCGAAGTGAGCGCTCAATGAATTTGTTGATGATCCCGGCTTTCTGCTCGTATCTTTCGTCACGTCGCGCTTCGTCCAGCATCCGTTGCCGCAGGAAATCGTCGTCCGCATAGAGGAAGACGGCGGTGACACTCCCGGCTTCGAGTTCGGCCACATATTCCGGCCGCAACGCCGCACCCTCCAGCACGAAGGGCTGCCCACGCTCCCGATGGCTATCGACGATCTGGCGGATGCGCGGCCACATGTTTTCGTGGTGCACCTTCAGGAACCAGTGGGTCGTCTCGTCCGTCAGGCTGGCGTAGTATTCGGCGACTTCGGGGCGAACAGTCGGCCAGGGCCTGCCGGGATGGCGGCCGAGCGCGTCCGTCGAGATCAGCTCGCGGCTAAGCGAACGGGCCAGGGTTCCCGCCAATGTCGATTTGCCGACATGCGAGGTTCCGCCAATCAGGATGCCGAGGGCTGGCTGCTGCATGCGTTGAACTCCTTCACACGATCGACTGGTCTAACTTCGCCGGGACCAGGCCGTTTTGACACGTTGCGCCGATTGTCTGCATTTGCGGGGCGCATACAATCAGCCCCAGGCGACGTAAACGAAGCGGGCAAGCACAAGTGTCCCGCCAATACCGGCAAGACCGCAGCACCATGCGGTGATCGCGTCCCGTTCGTAGTGGAAGTGCCAGACGCCCTTAACGCAAAGAGCGATGAAGAAAACCACGACAACAAGAATGTATGCCTTTTGATGCGGTGGCACCGTCGACCTCTCTGCAGTCTGCTTCTTCAGCTTATGGACAGAGACTTTCTCCGTCACGGCCGAAATTTTGCCGCTTCTTGAGAATCGTCTTGACGCCTCCGGGAGGCTTCACTAGAAGAATGCGAACCGTACCGTACGGTACTGATTGGGGCGAGGCAGCGTGCAGATGACTGTGGCGATGAGGGAGGCGAATGCCGGGGAGGGGCTGACGGAACGTCAGGGCGCCGTTCTCGAGCAGGCATTGCGGCTTCTCGTCGATGGCGGCGAAAAGGCGCTGACGACGGCCGGCATCGCGCGGGCTGCCAATTGCTCCAAGGAAAGCCTCTACAAGTGGTTCGGCGATCGCGACGGGCTGATCTCGGCGATGATCGGCTTCCAGGCGAGCAAGGTGCGCACGCAGGACGTTGCCGCCCGCGCGCTCGATGCCGAGAGCCTGCAGCGCCATCTGATCGTCTTTGCCAAGGATCTGCTTGAGGTTCTCGCCGGTGATGTGTCGCTGGCGCTCAATCGTCTCGCGATCGGCCAGGCGAGCCGTGACGGCTCCAAGCTTGGCCACATGCTGCAGGAGCGCGGGCGCCGGCAGATCGGCCGCCGCGCGGCAGCGCTGCTCGAAGCCGGCCGCAAGGCGGGGCTCTTGACGTTCGACGATGCCGAGGAGGCCTATGGCGCGCTCTATGGGCTGATCGTCTCCGACTGGCATCTGAAGATGCTGCTCGGCGAAGAAGCCGAGGAGATGAGACAAAGTTTTGGCCGCAAGGCGGAGCAGGCGGTTTCCGCCTTTCTCGCGCTTTACGGCACGAAAAGGTAACGGCGAGGGGAACCTCGCTTAAACGACTGACAAACAACGGGAAGGACCACAACAATGCGCGTCTATTACGATCGTGATGCCGATATCAACCTGATCAAGTCGAAGAAGGTCGCCATCGTCGGCTACGGCAGCCAGGGCCGCGCCCATGCGCTGAACCTGAAGGATTCCGGCGCCAAGGAAATCCGCATTGCGCTGAAGCCGGGTTCGGCGACGGCTGCCAAGGTCGAGGCCGACGGTCTCCAGGTCATGTCGGTTGCTGAAGCCGCCAAGTGGGCCGACCTGATCATGATGGCGACCCCGGACGAACTGCAGGCCGAAATCTACAAGGCCGAAATCGCCGGCAACATCCGCGACGGCGCTGCGATCGCCTTCGCCCACGGCCTCAACGTTCACTTCGGCCTGATCGAGCCGAAGGCTTCGCTCGACGTCGTCATGATCGCGCCGAAGGGCCCGGGCCACACGGTTCGCGGCGAATACCAGAAGGGCGGCGGCGTTCCCTGCCTCGTTGCCGTTCACCAGGACGCTTCGGGCAACGCCCTTGACCTCGCGCTCTCCTACGCCTGCGGCGTCGGCGGCGGCCGTTCGGGCATCATCGAAACCAACTTCAAGGAAGAGTGCGAAACCGACCTCTTCGGCGAACAGGTCGTTCTGTGCGGCGGTCTCGTCGAGCTCATCCGCGCCGGCTTCGAAACGCTGGTCGAAGGCGGCTACGCTCCGGAAATGGCCTATTTCGAGTGCCTGCACGAAGTGAAGCTCATTGTCGACCTGATCTATGAAGGCGGCATCGCCAACATGAACTACTCGATCTCGAACACGGCCGAGTGGGGCGAATACGTCACCGGTCCGCGCATCATCACCGAAGAAACCAAGGCCGAGATGAAGCGCGTCCTCAAGGATATTCAGACCGGCAAGTTCACCTCCGAGTGGATGCAGGAATACAAGTCGGGTGCGGCTCGCTTCAAGGGCATCCGCCGCGTCAACGACAGCCACCAGATCGAAGAAGTCGGCGCCAAGCTCCGCGGCATGATGCCCTGGATCGGCAAGAACAAGCTGGTCGACAAGGCGAAGAACTAAGTCTTATCGAACGGTCGAATGAGACAAGCCGGGGCGTCAGCTCCGGCTTTTTTCGTGGCGTGGACAGGCGGATTGTAAAACCCCGTCATTGCTGTCGGATCAGCGCGATTGGTCGATGCAGGCCGGTGGAGCTAACCGTCCATGGTGCAGGCTTCCGGCCTGGAGAGACGAGGGCACCAGAACCCGGCCCCGCAATTAGTTCCAGAAAAACCGAAACAAGCCGACAAAGGCATGCTCTAACAGGTCGATAAGCAACAGGTCGGGGAACCAGGCGGCAAAGGCAGAGCCGGCTGTGAAGCCAATCAGACCGAAGCCGAGCGCTCCATCCCAGCCGTGGCCCTGCCAGCCGTACATGGCGCCGATCGTGGTCGCTCCGCCGACGACGGTGACCAACCAGAGAACCTTGAGGGTGGTCATTGCACGGCGCATGAACGTATCAAACATCTGCTTCCCCTGTCGCAGGCCGGAACACGCTGTGGTTCCGTATTGGACGTAAGTTCGCGCAGAGGTAAATTCCAGATCCGTCGAAAAACAATTGCGAGGCGGCGACCCGGCTCGGCTTAAAACTCTTGCCAGGCCTGCAGCCGCTCGACGGTCGTCGTCGCGCCGCCGCAGACGATCATGAGGATGCGCTTGAAGCGTGCCAGCCGGTCGGCGTGGGCGTAGGCGACGGCAAGGGCGGCGCCGCAGGCGGGCTCGACCAGAACGCGGTGGTCGTCGAGGAAGCGAATGCAGGCCCCCGCGGCGTCCGCGTCGCTGACGACGACGCTCTCGACAGGGCGTGTCTGGCTGAGTTCGAAGGCGCGCTGGCTCACCTGCCTTGCGCCAAGCGAGGTGGCGATGCCGCTGACGGCCTGAAGCGCCACCAGTTGCCGTGCCTCGATGGAGGCGGCGAGCGAGGCGGTTCCTTCGGTCTCGACGGCAAGGATCGGTACCGCGCCAAGCCCGTTGCGCTGAAGCCCCTCGGCAACGCCGGCAAAGAGCCCGCCGCCGCCGACCGACAGCACCACCGCATCGAAGGCGAGGCCGGCCTTGACGGCCTCGTCGATCATCGTCGCGTGACCGGTCCAAAGCAGCGGATCGTCGAAGGGATGGATGAAGGCGGAGTCCTCGTCGAGGGAGGCAAGGGCCTTGGCATTGGCTTCATCCCAGGCGGCACCGTGCACGATGACGTCGGCGCCCTCCTGGCGGATCAGCGCCTTTGCCCTTTCGGTGGTCGTTTCCGGAACATAGACCGAAACCGGGATCGAAAGCTGGCGGCCCGCATAGGCGACTGCCATGCCGGCATTGCCGCCGGAGGAGGAGACGAAGCGTCGCTTGCCCGCCCGCGCGTGGTGTTCGCAGGCGGCGCCCACGCCGCGGATCTTGAACGAACCCGGCGGCTGCAGCGCGTCCATCTTCAGCCAGACGTCTCGCCCTGCGGCAAGGCCGAGCGGAAGGGATTGAATGAGCGGCGTTTCGATATGAAGTGGCATGGGGCGCCCCGTCCGTGCCTGTCTCCCTGGATCGCCCTCGATACAGGAGAAAGGCATGCAGAAAATCAAAGTGTTACAGCGATTTTTGCGTGACTGACAAGAGACGCGCTGCGCTGCGGGTGAGAGGTTGGCCGGCGGCCGGCGAAAAGCCGGCGCCCGCGAATCTGCCCGCAGTCTGCCTCCGGTCGCCGCTTCGACGCAACACTGGAAGCGTTCCGTGGCGGCGTGATGGCCGCGACCGAAGACGGCGCAGCGCCGTCTACCAAAGAAGTCCGTTCAGGATCATCAGCACGACGAAGAGCAGGGAAAAGGCAAGCGATAGCCTGATGGCTACCGGCGCATAGTCATAGCGTCGGATCCTGCGTGCGAAGGTATGGAGCATGTGGTCGTCCGTCTTGATTGTTCGCATGAGCGACTGGCCGCGGCGTGCGGATCTCTTCCGTTTCGGAAGAACCGACCCTGGCGCCCTGCGTTGCCGGGCGCCTGCAATTACACGCGTTGCGATTTTCGCGGCGGCTTGGATGGCGCCGCATCCACGGCCGGTTCGGCCGCGGCGCGCTCAAGGCGCTGTGCCTTGAGCTTTTCGGTCTTCCTGTCGCGCGCGAGTTTCTCGGCGGCGACGATCGCCCTTGCCGTGTGGTCGGTTGCTGCCGCCCTGTCACTTGCGGAGGTCTTGGCCGGCTTGGAATTGGCGCCCTGGTGTGGAGTCATGTTCTGTCTCCTTCAGGGGCCGCGTCTGCCGGCCCCGATCGTTAGCGTGTGCGCGCTGCTCGCTTGGGTGCGGGCAGCAGGCCTTCGCGCTGCAGCTTCTTGCGCGCCAGCTTGCGCTGGCGGCGAATGGCTTCCGCCTTTTCGCGAGCGCGCTTTTCCGACGGCTTTTCGTAGCTCGTGCGCGCCTTGAATTCGCGGAACAGACCTTCGCGCTGCATCTTCTTCTTCAGCACGCGCAAAGCCTGGTCGACGTTATTGTCCCTGACGAGTACCTGCAAAACTTGTTCTCCTGTTGTTGGCCGACGCAAATTTGAGCGCCGACATGCCTATCTCCCGTATCGAGAAACGTGGGGTCCAAAGACGCAAAAAGGTCGGGGTGTTGTCCCGACCTCTTCCCGTCATTCAAGCGCCTTCCTGCCAGTACATCCGTGGTCAGAGAAGGGCGAATGACAAATTATGCCGACCTCAGATTGTCGGCCGAGCTCTTGCCCGTCTTGCGGTCGCTGACGACGTCGAAGGTAACCTTCTGACCTTCGGCGAGCGAGCGCATGCCGGCGCGTTCGACTGCGGAGATGTGAACGAACACATCGGTGCTGCCGTCATCCGGCTGAATGAAGCCGAAGCCCTTGGTGCCGTTGAACCATTTTACCGTGCCTGAAGCCATGGTGATTTCCTTTCAATCACTGCGTTTTCCAGGAAATATTTCTCTGGAATTGATCGATATTTGAGAGGAGATCTGGCCACGCGAAAGCGCGCTGTCAAAGGTCACAAGCAATATTCGACGAGGTGATATATAGACGATACGCCTCAAAACTCAATGAAGATATTGAATTATTCAGTTTTGGGCATCCGTGAAAACCTCGTCAAAGCCCTGAAACAGCGGGCTTTTCGTGCCTTCAATTTTCCCTCTATTCTGCGTCATTGTCCCCGGAATGGCCGCCGAAATGCTGTCGATGCCGGCAGCGCAAAGCAGCTGCCAGAGGTTGAACATCAGGGGATCTTCATTGGGGAAAGTTGGCTTGGCCTTGCGCCGTGTCACGCAATCGCGCCGGTTCGGCGCGGCCGAAGATAAAGTGAGGCGGCGGTACGCATGTCTGTCGCGCACCGCCCCCGCTTTTCAGGTGAAGGTCTGCGGCGAGACCTGCAATGCGGCGGCGATGCGCTGCAGCTTGGCGGGATCGGTATCGGCGCCGAGCTCGATCTTGGATATTTCAATTTCCGTCAGGCCTGTGGTGACCGACAGATCGTCAACCGAATAACCGGCGGTTTCACGCGAAAGCTTGATAGCGGCTCCGATTTTGACGCGGGACAGAGATGCGCCTGGAGCCTTGGTTAGGTCTTTCTTAAAGGACATGAAGTGTCTCCTTCGTTGGTCCACCGGCAAAGAACGCTGCCGGTTGAAGGGGGCCCAAAACTGAAATGCGACTCGGGCAGATGAGTGCGAACCTAGGGCGTCGCTAATATAAGCGAGAAGTCCGCAGGCGCAAGTTTGCGCCCGAATTTTTGTAAAAACGCTATTTATATCAATATTTTACCCTGTGATTATCGGGCGCTGGGCAGTCCGTTTCCGGGCAATCTGGCGTGCCGAGCTCGCGCGCCGATCGCCATCGAAACGGGTGCGAAAACTCACGCCAGGCGCGCCTCGATCAGGAACGGTCCGCGCCGCGACAGGGCTGCGGAAAAGAGCGCGGCGAAGGCTTCGCAGGAGGTGGCGACGGCGGCTTCGACGCCAAGGCCGCGGGCGAGCGACACCCAGTCGAGCGCGGGATTGTCGAGGTTCAGCATCTGCCGCGCATTGGTGCCGATCTCCGCGACGCCGACATTGCGCATCTCGGCATGCAGGATGGCATAGGTGCGGTTGGAGAAGATGACGGTGACGATGTCGAGGTTTTCGCGCGCCTGGGTCCACAAGCCTTGAATGTTGTACATGGCGCTGCCGTCGGCCTGCAGGCAGATCACTTTCCGATCCGGGCAGGCGATGGCCGCGCCGGTTGCAAGCGGAATGCCGTCGCCGATCGCGCCGCCGGTCTGCATGATGAGGTCGTGCGGTGCGGAGAAGGCGGACAGGGCAAAGAAGCGCCGCGCCGAGGTCACCCCTTCGTCGCAGACGATTGCGTCCTCCGGTACCTTGTGGGCGACGATGACGGCGATTGCGTCTTCGGTCAGCGTCCCCGAGGGCTCGCCGGTATCGGTGGGAGCGCCTGCCACCGGCAGCGGGGCGGTCGGGCTGACGCCGAGTTCGTCGCCAAGCGCCTCCAGCGTCGCCTTCAGGTCTTCACCGTGGCGGGCAAGGGTTGCGACCGTGCAGCCCTCCGGCACCAGTCGGCCCGGCATGCCGGGATAGGCGAAGAAGGCGACCGGCTCCGGCGCGCCGACAAGGATGAGAACGCGGATGTCCTTGAGCGTGGCGAGCGCCATGTCGATCGGGTAGGGGATGCGCGCCGGCGCCACCCGTCCGCGGCCGCGCTGGGTGTGGGCGACCAGAACCTCGTTGAAAAGCTGGATGCCGCACGCAGCCGCGATCCGCCCGGCGACCGCAAGGCCATCGGCTTGCGCCGCAGCGCCGCTTACGACCATGGCGACCCCTGCAGGATTCGAACGTATCAGACGCGCGACTTCGCGCACGGTTTCGGCGCTGGCCGGGCGCGGGACTTCGAGGATCGCCTTTTGTGGCGGGGTGGCAAGGGCAGGCGTTCCCCAGGCGGCGTCGGCCGGCAGGATCATGGTGGCGACGCCCGGCGGCGTCAGCGCGGCCTGAACGGCGGCGGCAACGGTGGGGCCGACATCGGCCGGCTCCTTCACGCGCCGGACCCAGTTCGACATCGGCGCGGCCAAGCTTTCGATATCGGTCGTCAGCGGCGCGTCGAGCGCGAGGTGATGGGAGGCGTGGTCGCCGACGATGTTGACGACAGCCGCTCGGGCGCGGCGGGCATTGTGCAGGTTGGCAAGGCCGTTGGAAAGGCCAGGGCCGGTGTGCAGAAGGGTCGCCGCCGGGCGTCCGGCCATGCGCGCATAGCCATCGGCAGCGCCGGTGACGAGGCCTTCGCTGAGGCCCAGGATGCAGCGCAGCTCCGGCTTGCGGTCGAGCGCCGCGACGAAGTGCATTTCCGAGGTGCCGGGATTGGCGAAGCAGACGTCGACGCCGTTTGCAAGCAGCGTGTCGACAAGCACATCCGCGCCGGTGGTGCGAATTCCCTGGCCGCCTTCTCCCATGCGCGTGTCCCTCGATCACCCTCAAGGGCATGATAGCGGCAAGTTGCGCCGGTGCAACCGGGGCATGGCGAGCCGCCCGGCGCAGGACCAGTCGGCCAAACGTCGGCCGGCCAATGCAGGTCGGCTAGCGCATGGCCGGTTTACCTGTCGGGTATCAGGTCCGCTGCCAGGCGAGGTGGGCGCCAAGCCCGATCAGCACCGTGCCACCGGCGCGCTGCATCAGGCGCTGCGCCCTGCCGGAGCGGCGCATCCGTGAGACGACGGCGCCGGCGAGGAACACGCAGACGATATCGGCCGAGGAGAACATCAGGTTGGCGAGGGCGCCGAGCACCAGGAACTGCACCCAGATCGGGAAGGCGGCAGACGCATCGGTGAACTGCGGCAGGAAGGCGACGAAGAAGATCGCAGTCTTCGGGTTCAGCACTTCGACAGTGATGCTCTCGAAGAAGGCGCGGCGCGCCGATTTCGCCTCAGTCAGCGGCAGGCTGCCGTCGCCCGTCGCCTTGGTGCGCATCAGCGTGAAGCCGAGCCAAACGAGATAGGCGGCGCCTGCAAGCTTTACCGCCAGATAGAGCGTCGGCACCGCATGAAACAGGATCGAAAGGCCGGCAGCGGCGGCAATGACGTGCACGTAGCAGCCGAGATGGATGCCGAGCGAAGCCATCAGCCCGGCGGAGCGGCCGCGCGCCACGGTCTGCGCGGCGGCGTAGAGCATGGCCGGGCCCGGGATATAGGCGAAGATCGCCGTGGTTACGAAGAAGGTGAGGAGGATGTCGAGCGATGGCATGCGGTATACCTCGTCTGCTGCTGCGTGGCCTCTTGCGGGAGTCGTTGTAAGGGCTTGCGCGGGAAAGTTGAAGGAAAAACATAAGTGCCAGGACTGTGGGGTCAGGCGCCGGCGGTCCGTCGTCAGACCGGTATTTCCTCCGCGACGAGGCGATCCTCGCGGCGGGCGCTGACCGCAAGCCCGGCTGCGACGCCGGCGCGGTCCTCGACACTGCGGTTCTGGCTCATCTTGCGCTTGCCGTCGAGGCGCTCGATCGGCAGCCTGAGGCCGATGATGCCGCGAAGCTGCGCCTTGACGTAGGCGGCGGGCGCGTCGCTGACCTGCCAGCGTTCGGCCCGTCCGGCCTCATGCCGGTTGGTGAGGCGCGTGACGATGTCGAGCAGCCGATCCTCGTCGGTGAAGAACTCGGCCGCGCCATAGGCGTGCACGGCAACATAGTTCCAGGTTGGCACGACCTTGCCGTGTTCGCGCTTGGAGGCGTACCAGGAGGGCGTGACATAGGCGTCCGGTCCCATGAAGGTCGCCATGGCCGCGCCGATCGCCGGCGTCGTTCCCTGCGGATTGGCGCGGGCGACGTGGCCGTAGAGCGTGCCGTTCGGTCCCTCGTCGCGAACAAGCAGCAGCGGCAGCGGGGTCGCAAGCAGCCCCTCGGCCGTGGCGGTGACGAGGGTCGAGAGCGAAGCGGCCTCGATGATGTCGTGCAACACGCTCAGCGTTTCTTCTTTGAAGGCGGGCGGTGTGTACATGATCTCGCTCCTTGTGCTCGTCCCGTGATAGAGGCAAACTGGACGGACCAGAACATCCAGTTTCCGTGTAAATGCGTGGGCCAGTTCGTGACGGTGAAGGACGAAGCGACGATTGGGACCACCCGGCGGATCTATGAGGCGCTGAAGGCGCAGATCCTTGACGGTACCTATGGCGCCGGAGCGCTTTTGCCATCGACGCGGACGCTCGCCGCCGAGCTCGGCGTTTCGCGCACGACGGTGACGGCCGCCTATGAGCAGCTTCTGTCCGAGGGGTATCTGGAAAGCCGCCAGGGCGCGCGCTCGCGGGTCGCCTTGCTTGCGGCCCGGCAAGGCCTCGGCCCGGTGGCCGCGCCCGGGCATCCTGCGCGCCAAAAGCATCGGGAGGAGGGTGTGGCGGCGGCTCGCCTGTCGCGCCTGGGGGCAGCCCTTTGCGACGGGCCGACCTGGATGCCGCCGGCTTCTTCGAGGCTGATTGCCGATTTTCGCTATGGCGACCTGTCGGCCGCGGATTTTCCACAGGAGGCGTGGCGACAGGCGGTCAACGCCGCGCTCCGCCGGCGAAGGCCGCGGCTTGCCTATGATCATCCCGCCGGCTCGTCTGCCCTGCGCACAGCCTTGCAGGCCTATCTCTGGCGGGCGCGGGGGCTCACTTGCGATCCGGATCAGATCATCGTCGTCAACGGCTCGCAGCAGGGGCTGGACCTTGCGGCGCGCGTGCTTGTCGACGCCGGCGACCGGGTGGCGATGGAGGATCCGGGCTATGTGATGGCGCGCCGGGTCTTTGCGGCTTCCGGCGCGCAGGTGGTTCCCGTCGCCGTCGACGCGGAGGGGTTGCGGACCGACATCCTCGAACAATCGGCGGACGCCAGGCTCGCCTATGTCACGCCCTCGCATCAGTTCCCGCTCGGCAGCGTGCTGTCGGCGCGGCGGCGGCAGGAGCTTCTGGCGTGGTCGAGGCGGAGCGGAGCCTATGTGCTCGAAGACGATTACGACGGCGAATATCGCTACGACATCCGGCCGATCCCGCCGCTTCAGACCATGGCGCAAGCGGAAAACGTGCTTTATCTCGGCACGATTTCCAAGAGCCTGTCGCCGATGCTGCGGCTTGGCTATCTCGTCGTGCCGCCGCCGCTAGTCCCGGCCTTTGCCGCCGCCAAGCAGCTGATAGACCGCCATTCGCCAAGCCTCGAGCAAGAAGCGCTGGCGGCGATGATTGCAAGCGGCGCCTATGAGCGCCACATCCGCCGAAGCCGGCGCAACAATGGCCGCCGGCGCGAGGCGCTGTTGACGGCGCTCAAGGCGGAACTCGGCGACGCGGTGAGCATTTCCGGCGCCGATGCCGGCCTGCATGTGGTCGTCTGGTTCGAACAGCTGGAAAAGGCGCAGGAAGACGCGCTGATCGCGCGGGCACGCGCGGCTGGCATCGGCCTTTATCCGGTTTCGCCGCTCTATGCGGCGGGTGAGGCCGGCCACCGGCCGGACCGGGCCGGCATCGTCATGGGCTATGCGAGCCTGGAGGCAGCGGAGATCGGCAAGGGGGTGGCGGCCCTTGCGCAGGTGTTGCGGCCCTGGGACAACGAGAACGCGGACGCGAAGCCGTCATAGGCTTGGAGCGAGCGATGTGGAGCCCGTAAGGGTTGGCATCGCGGCGGTACGTTACGGTTAGCCGCTTGCGCCCGGCCAACGTGCCTTCATAGTGGCGGCCATTCCGCGTTGGCCCAGGCGATTTCCATGAGATCTCTTCGCATCCATCCCCACCTGCACGACGTTTTCGGCGAAGAGCAACCGGTCGCCTATCTCGCCGCCATTCTGCTGTTCGGTGCCGCCGTTGCCGCCGTCTTTACGCTGTCGGCGGGGCCGCTGCTTGCCGATCTTGCCTGGTGGCGGGCGGCACTGGCGCTTGTTTTCGTGCTCGACATCGCCGCCGGCTGCGTCGCCAATTTCACGCCGTCGACCAATGATTTCTACGCCGCCCGGCCGCGCAACCGCTGGGTTTTCATCGCCATCCATTTCCACATCGTTCTCGTCGCGCTGCTTGTCGGCAGCGGGACCGCGGCGGCGGTCGTCGTCTGGGCCTATACGATCGCGGCGGCCGCGCTCGTCAACCGGCTGGCGGGGCAGGGCGCGCAGACCTTCGTCGGCGGATTGCTGCTTGCGATCGGCCTTACCGGCCTGCCGCTTCTGCCCGGTCTGACGCCGGCGATGATGGCGGTCTCGGGCCTCTTCATGCTCAAGGTGCTCTTCAGCTTCGCCGTCGATCACTATCGCACGGTCCCGGCCCACGATGGACAGGTGTCCAAAAATGGGGGACGCGGCTGACGTCCTTGCCTTGCATGGCGGTCTTTACTAGCCTTCGGAAAGCAGGCTCAGGGGAGAGACTCGATGGCAGTTTCAGCGGCGGACGAGGCAGTGCGTATTCCGACATTCGACGACGTGCAGCTGGCCCGAAACCGCATCGCCGGCGTCGCGCACCGCACGCCGGTCCTGACCTCGCGCACGGCGGACGCCGCCACCGGCGCCCGGCTGTTCTTCAAGGCGGAAAACTTCCAGCGCGGCGGCGCCTTCAAGTTCCGCGGCGCCTATAACGCCATTGCTGCGCTCAGGGAAAAGGGATCGAGGCAGGGCGTCGTCGCCTTTTCCTCCGGCAACCATGCCCAGGCGATCGCCTATGCCGCGCGCCTGCAGGGTGTGGCAGCGACGATCGTCATGCCCGCGGATGCGCCCGACATGAAGGTGGCGGCCACGCGCGGCTATGGCGCCGACGTCGTCTTCTACGACCGCTACAAGGAAGACCGCTCGGCGATCAGCGCCAAGCTGGCGGCCGAGCGCGGCGCCGTGCTGATCCCGCCCTTCGACCATCCCGATGTGATCGCGGGCCAGGGCACGGCAATTCTCGAACTGATCGAGGAGGTGGGTGAACTCGACCTGATCGTCACGCCGCTCGGCGGCGGCGGGCTGCTTGGCGGGACGGCACTCGCCGCCCGGGAGCGCTCGCCCGGCGCGACCATCGTCGGTGTCGAGCCCGAGGCCGGCAACGATGGCCAGCAGTCGCTGCGCCAGGGCCGGATCGTCGAAATCGCCATCCCGAAGTCGATCGCCGACGGCGCGCTGACCCCCAGCATCGGCGCCCACAACTTTCCAATCATCCAGCGCGCGGTCGCCGACATCGTCACGGTGAGCGACGCACAGCTGGTCGAAACCATGCGTTTCTTCGGCGAGCGCATGAAGATCGTGGTCGAGCCGACCGGCTGCCTGGCGGCGGCCGCCGTGCTCGAAGGGGTGCTTGCCTGCGCCGGCAAGCGCGTCGGCATCGTCCTCAGCGGCGGCAATGTCGATCTGGCCACCTATGGGGCGCTGCTGCGGTAGATCCCCCGCGCATAGACGGCCGACGACCAACCAAGCGGTGTCACGGGCGGGGCGTTGCAATTGCCCGTCTTTCCGGTTGCCTTAAACGGCAAAAGTGGCAAACTGGGCGTCGCGCCAATTGCGACGGGCATCCGAACGGGCTTGCAACGGTTACTGTAACAATTTGATATTCCAATAAATATTTCCTCCTGCCATTTCAGGGCGGAGCGTGGAAATGGAAGAAACCGGAGACTTACAGCGGACCAGCCAACGCCCCGGCGGACGCGCCGCGTTGCCAAAAATCTAAGCGCTGCCACCGCTCCGGATGGGCGCGGTGCATACACAACTGGAGGGTATCGTGACGCTTGCAATCAATGACCTCGCACCGGACTTCGAGGTCGGGACGACCGACGGCACGATCCGGTTTCACGACTGGATCGGCGACTCCTGGGCGGTGCTGTTTTCGCACCCGAAGGATTTTACGCCCGTCTGCACAACGGAGCTCGGCTACATGGCGCGCATCAAGCCGGAATTCGACCGGCGCGGCGTCAAGATCATCGGCCTTTCGGTCGATCCGCTCGACCGTCATGCCGGCTGGGCCGCCGATATCGAGGAGACACAGGGCCACGCGCCGAACTTCCCGATGATCGCCGACGTCGACTACACCGTCTCGAAGCTCTACGGCATGCTGCCGGCGCCGGTTTCCGGCGATCCGACCAAGCGCACGCCCGCTGACAACCAGACGGTGCGTAACGTCTTCGTCGTCGGCCCCGACAAGAAAATCAAGCTGATCCTCATCTATCCGATGACGACGGGCCGCAACTTCGACGAAGTGCTGCGCGTCATCGACTCGCTGCAACTGACGGCCAAGCACAAGGTGGCGACGCCGGTGAACTGGCAGCAGGGCGACGACGTGATCATCGCCGGCTCGGTCAGCGACGAGGATGCCCGCAAGGTCTATCCCGAGGGCTGGAAGGCCCCGAAGCCCTATATCCGCATCGTGCCGCAGCCGAAGGGTTGAGGCGGGGCTGAGATTTCGCCAGGGCGCGGAAGCGCCCCGCGCTGAAGGTTCGTCCTTCGTCGCTGGGGTGAGGGCTTCTTCGCACTCCGCGGTGAGGGGACTACCCCTCATCCCGCGGTGAGGGGACTACCCCTCATCCCGCGGTGAGGGGACTACCCCTCATCCGCCTGCCGGCACCTTCTCCCCGCATGCGGGGAGAAGGGACGTTGCCGCGCCCTCCGGGTTTGCTTCTCTTTGTCTGCGGTAAACGGGTCGTTTGGATGGGGACCGTTCCCCCACCCACGGTGCTGTGGAGCAGTGAACCTCGCGCCGGAGGCCTGTTTCTTCTGCGACAGAATCCCTCCTTTATCTAAACACGCCCCCGCCTATAGTGCCGCTGTTTGCGGCCGCAGCCGGAGCGCGCCGCCCCCTGACTGGATGACCCGCCCCATGACCGCAGCAAGCCGACCCGACCTGACAGACATTCACCGGGGCGATTGGGTGGATCGCCGGTTGCCGCGGGCGGTGCGGCCCTATACCCGTCTTGCGCGGCTCGACCGGCCGGTCGGTATCTGGCTGACGCTCTTTCCCTGCTGGGCGGCGCTGTTCCAGGCGGCGCACGGCCTTCCCGAGATCCGCGATATTCTGGTGTTCACG
The DNA here is from genome assembly GCF_050435225.1 of Ensifer sp. LBL. Classification (NCBI taxonomy): domain Bacteria; kingdom Pseudomonadati; phylum Pseudomonadota; class Alphaproteobacteria; order Hyphomicrobiales; family Rhizobiaceae; genus Ensifer; species Ensifer sp. LBL. Next base: position 698,445 of record NZ_JBNDJY010000004.1, read on the forward strand.
CTCGGGGCGTTTCTGATGCGCAGTGCCGGCTCCACCATCAATGACATGGCCGACCGCAATTTCGACGGGCATGTCGAGCGGACGCGGTTCCGTCCGCTTGCAAATGGCGAGATCGGCATGTCCCGCGCCGTTCTCTTCCTGATCGCCCAGCTTGCGCTTGCCGCCTCGCTGCTTGTGTTCCTGAGCCCCGCGACCCGCGTGCTTGCGGTGTGCGTCGTGCCGCTCGTGTTCCTCTACCCCTTCTGCAAGCGGTTCACCCACTGGCCGCAAGCGGTCCTGGGCGCTGCCTTCAACTGGGGCATGCTGATGGCCTGGTCGCAGGTTGCCGGACATGTTCCGGCTGGCGCCGTGCTGATGTGGGCCGGTGCCGTTGCGTGGCAGATCGGCTACGACACGGCCTACGCCTATGTCGATGTGCGCGATGACACGCGCCTCGGTCTCAAGTCCACGGCGATCCTGTTCGGGGCTCGCGGCAAGGCCTGCATCGCCCTGTTCTACGGCCTGACGCTCGCCGCCTGGTCGCTCGGCGGCTGGATGCTCGGCATGTCGAGCCTCTATGCCGTCGGCATGGTGGTGATCGCGGCCCATCTCGCGTGGCAGGCCTGGCGTTTCGACCTCGATCGCCCCGAACTCAGCTATCGCCTGTTCCTGGCGAATATCCTGACCGGCGTGCTCTTGGCTGCAGCCGCTCTCGCCGGAACGTTTTGACGGACGCCGAGCGTCCGGCTCGCCATAGGAAGTCGACGATGAGGGGGGTGACGCATTGACGCCCGGCGCGCGCGCTCCATGTCATATCCAGATGTCAAATCCAGGTGTTCAGCGCAGTCAAACGGGCAGGGGCAGGCCATGCAAAGGTTCTTCGTCAGCGTCGCCAAGGAATTCGAGGCCGATAGCGCCGAGGAGGCGGCCCTTCTGATGTACCAGTTCTTGACCCGCGAGCCGGCACCGCTTTCCTACGCCGTCACCGACGAGGCGAAGAACATCACCAGGCTGACGCTCGAGCGCGACAAGGCGGACGAATTCGCCAGCGTCGACCACACCGCCGATCCCGGCAACTGGTAGCGCCTGCCGGCTGTAACGGCCGCGGGCGGAAGCCATCAAAGCGACATGTTCGGTTGCAAATCCTCCGGCGTTCGCGTCAACGCTGCGCCTGTTGGGTGCAGCTGTCGCCGCGCTTCGGGAGGAAGCTCACTTGTTCATTGCCCACCTGCCGGCCGGCTATCTGCTGAGCCGCCCCTTTGCGCGCCGCAACCCGTCGCAGGCACGCGCCATCTTCGGTGTCGGGCTTCTCTGTTCCGTCCTGCCGGATTTCGATCTCGCCTCGATCGCGGCCGATATCCGCTGGTTCTTTCCCTTCGCCGATCTCAGGGTGAACCTTGTGCATGTGCAGGCGGTCTACAAACCCTGGTACGTGAACTTCATCCTGCACTGGACCTTCGCGCTTGAAGTTTTGATCTGGCTGCTGGCCGGTCATTTCGCCTTGCGCGATTTTCGGGCGCAGCGCGCAATCGGGACCGCATGAGGGCAAAAGCACAGCAATTCTAGGGGTCGCGAAAAGAATCGCTTAAGGAATTTATCATACCAATAGCTACAATTCGCATGTATCCCTTTTCGATTTGTTAGCTATAGGTCCCGCCCTCATGACTGGCCTGCCGTCTCTTTTTTCGTCCGATGCCAAAGCCATGCTCGATGCGATCAACCGGTCGCAGGCGATCATCGAATTCGATCTTTCCGGCACGATCCTGACCGCCAACGAGAATTTCTGCCGCGCGATGGGTTACGATCTCCACGAGATCGTTGGCCGGCATCACCGCATGTTCGTGCAGCCGGAGGAGGCGGCGTCCGCCGCCTATGCCGATTTCTGGGCGCGCCTTGCCCGCGGCCAATACGACAGCCAGCAGTACCGGCGCATCGGCAAGGGCGGGCGCGAGATCTGGATCGAGGCCTCCTACAATCCGGTGTTTCGCGGCCGCAAACCCTATAAGGTGGTGAAGTTCGCGACCGACATCACCGCGACGAAGGCAAAGAGCACCGACGACCAGGGCAAGATCGACGCCCTGTCGCGGGCCCAGGCGATTATCGAATTCACGCCTTCGGGCGAGATCATCACCGCCAACGAAAACTTCCTTTCGGCCATGGGCTATGCGCTTCCCGAGATCGTCGGCCGGCACCATTCGATGTTCTGCGAACCGGACGATGTCCATTCGCCCGCCTATGCCGGCTTCTGGCGCGATCTTGCGGCCGGGCGCTTCGTCACCGACCAGTTCAAGCGCATCGGCAAGGGCGGCAAGACGGTCTTCATCCAGGCGTCCTATAACCCGATCCTCGACGATGCCGGCCGGGTGTCGAAGGTGGTGAAGTTCGCCGTCGACGTTTCCGACCGCGTGCTTGCGGTCCAGGAGATCGGCGCCGGGCTCGGCCGCCTTGCCGAGTGCAACATCCGCATGACGCTGGATGAGCCCTTCGTCGGCGAACTCGAAACGCTCCGGCGCGACTTCAACACCTCGATCGGCATGTTCCAGGAAACGCTGTCGGCGGTGCTCAGCCAGACCCGCGACCTCAACAGCAACAGCCACGAGATGAAGGATGCGGCCGAGCATCTTTCTGACCGCACCCGCCAGCAGGCGGCAGCGCTGGAGCAGACCTCGGCGGCACTGGAACAGGCGACGGCGACGGTGCGCACCTCGACCGAAAACACCCAGCAGACCCGCGCGTTGGTGCAGAATGCGCGGCAATCGGCGCACAGCTCATCGAGCGTCGTGCGCGATGCGGTGACGGCGATGCAGCGCATCAAGGCGGCGTCCGAGGAGATCAGCCAGATCATCGGCGTGATCGACGAGATCGCCTTTCAGACCAACCTCTTGGCGCTCAACGCCGGGGTCGAGGCGGCGCGCGCCGGTGACGCCGGCAAGGGCTTTGCCGTCGTCGCCTCGGAGGTGCGCGAGCTTGCCCAGCGCTCGGCCAAGGCCGCCAAGGAGATCAAGGCGCTGATCCACAATTCGGTCGCCGAGGTTGCCGAAGGCGTGCGCCTCGTCGGCGATACCGGCAATGCGCTGAAGGAGATCGAGGACTTCGTCGCGGCGATCGACATGCGCATTGAGGCGATCGCAACGGCCGCGACCGAGCAGACGGCGGGTCTCGGCGAAATCAACGCGGCCGTCAACGACATCGACGTCATGACGCAGAAGAATGCGGGCATGGTGGAGCGCACCGCCGACGTCAGCGTCCGGCTGGCCGAGGGCGCGCAGCGGCTGACGGAACTCGTCAACCGCTTCCAGCTCAACCGCCGTGCCGAGCGGCGCGAGGCGGGCACGGCAGCGGCTGCGGGCGGCATCGGCGATCGTCGCCGCGCGACCGACGCGCGCGCCGCCTGAGGCAACAAAGCGGGACGTGCGGGGCGATCACGCCCTGCCGTTCGCGGGCAGGCGGGCCGGGGGTGCGGCCCGCCTCATCCCCTTCACGGCAATCGTCCGTGCATGCGAGCCCGTGGGCCACAACGAATTCCGACACTGTCGTCTCCAAGGTCCGGCGTGGATTGCCGCGTGATTGACGGTCGGCAGACGTGTCCGTGCAACGTGTGGTATCGCTGATACGTTGACGAAGCCCGCGGTTCTATGCATCCTGCCGGCCAACGAACGAAGATGCCGGATACGGCACGGGGAAGAGCAGGGCCAACGGCCCAAGGCATTGATAAGCTTCGCATTCGCCCAAGGGGACCGCGCGTCTCGCAAGGTCGCCATGGCATTCTGAAGAGCTGCAGGGTCTCGTCATCAAGGGAAACCTGCAGAGTTGCGGCGCGCTTCGGCGTCGCGAAAGCACGACATACGCATTCACGACGTCATTCGCATCGATTGCTCGAGGCCGGAGGGGATTGTGAAGGAAAAGTCGAGGTTTCTGCCAGCCCTGCTGGCTGCCATGCTGGCCGCATCCGTGGCGCTGCCTGCCACTGCCGCCGATCTGGTGATCGCCATGCCCAACTGGCCGTCGGGCCAGGCAACGGCCAATATCCTGAAAGTGGGCATCGCCAAGAAGTTCGGGCTCGACGCCGAGGTCAAGGAACTCGGCACGCTCAATGCCTTCGTTGGTTTCGAAGCGGGCACGGTGGACATCCAGCCGGAAGTCTGGCGACCGAACTTCGAAGACGTCGTGCGCAAATACGTGACCGACAAGAAGGTCGGCCAGCTGACAGAGCGTAGCGTGCCGGCCTGGCAGGGGCTTTGCGCCACGCCGGAAGCGGCAAAGACGATCAAGTCCGCCGCCGATCTCAGCGACCCTGAAAAGACCAAGATCCTCGACACCGACGGCGACGGCAAGGGCGAGATGTGGATCGGCGCCGCCACCTGGCTTTCGACCGGCATCGAGCGGGCGCGGGCGGCCGGCTACGGCTACGACAAGACGCTGACGCTGTTCGAGGCGGAAGAGGAGGTGGCGATGGCTGCTGTGGACGCGGCGGTCGCGACCGAGCGGCCGATGGTCTTCTACTGCTACGCGCCGCATCACGTGTTCGAGCTGCACCAGATCGCACGGCTCGAAGAGCCGCCGCACGATGCCGCCAAGTGGAAGATCCTGCCGCCGAGCGATCCGCTCTGGGTGTCGAAATCCAGCGCTTCGACCGCCTGGCAGGCGGCGCATTTCCAGATCGCCTATGCCACCGCCTTCGGCAAGAAACACCCTGACGTGGCGAAGTTCCTGGAGAAGGTGGATTTTTCGCCGGAGGAAGTGACCAAGATGAGCTACGCGCTGGAGGTCGAGCGGCAGGCGCCGGCCGACTACGCGAAGAAATGGGCCGAAGACAACGCGGCGCGCATCGACGGGTGGGCCAAGCCATGAGCGGACGTTCTGACGACAATCGCCCTGTCGGCAAGGACCGGCCCCTGTGGACGCGGCGCAGGTTTGGCATAGCGGTGCTTGCCGCTGCCCTGACGCTCGGGCCGCTTGCCGCCTGGGCGCAGACGCAGATCTACGACGCCCGCACCAAGAAATGGGTCAACTACGACAAGAAGAAAGCGCGGCAGTATTTCGCCCGCAACAATCAACTGCCGGAGGCCTTCCGCCGCCAGGTGGTGACCTTCCGCACGGCGGAACAGCCGGGCACCATCATCATCGACGGCAACCAGCATTTCCTCTATCTCGTCCAGCCCGGCGGGCAGGCGATCCGCTACGGCATCGGCGTCGGGCGCGAGGGCTTTGGCTGGGCCGGCATCGTGCGCGTCGGGCGCACGGCCGAATGGCCGACCTGGACGCCGCCAGCCGAAATGGTGGCGCGCGACCCGAATGCGGCGAAATGGGCGGCCGGCATGCCCGGCGGGCCGGACAATCCGCTCGGCGCCCGTGCGCTCTATCTCTATGAGGGCGACCAGGACACGATCTACCGCATCCACGGCACGGTGGAGCCCTGGACGATCGGTCTCGACGTTTCCTCCGGCTGCATCCGCATGAACAATGACGACGTCATCGACCTGCATTCGCGCATCGAGATCGGCGCCAAGGTGATCGTGCTGATGCAGGGGGCAGCGCTCTACAAGGGCGTTTGAGCAGAGCAAGGCAGGCCGCTTGAGAGCGGCGCGCCGGCGCAGGCACTTTGTGGGGGCAGGCGCCTTGCGGGCGCCAGGATGGAACCGATCGGCTGCCGGGGACGCGCGTGGCCGATCGCGCGAAGGAACAGGGACAGAAGATCCGAAGGGGAGGATACGTGGTGAGCGAGGGGATATTGCGTATGAAGGGCCTTGTTCTGGCGCTGGCGGCCACGGCCGCGATCAGCGGTTGCCAGTCCGCGCCCAAGCCCGAGGATATGGCGCGCACCAGCCTGCAGACGGCGCCGGCTGATCTGCAGCTTCTGTGTGCCCATGCGGCCGCCGGTGCTGCCCAGGTCGACAGCGCCAAGGTCTTGCCGACCAGTTCGCGGGCGCTCGATGCCGCCTCCTACAGCGTCGACCTCGACGCCGCCGGCCGCAAGTTCACCTGCATCGTCGATACCGCCGGCAGCGTGAAGTCGGTCACGCCGGTCTAGCGACAACCCGGCCGCGGCCATGCCGCCAGCCGTCAATCACCCAGATTGAACAGCGTCGAGGGATCGGCAACGACGGGCGGCGCGTAGAAGGTCAGGCGCGCCGCTTCCATCAGCAGCAGCGGCTGGTCCATCTCGACCGCAAGGCTGGTGATCCAGTCCTGGAAGTCGCGCACCCGGTCGGCGTAGTCGGCCGAAAGGTCATGTGCCTCCGACGGGTCGGCGCCAAGGTCGAAGAGTTCGACCTTTTGCGGCAGCGTCGCCTTCCAGACGAGCTTCCAGTTGTCCCGGCGCACGGCGCCGCCCATGGGGTCGACGTTGTAGACCACCTCGGTGCGCGGCGTCGGCTTGCCCTCGCTCAAAGAGGGCCAGAGGTTGATGCCGTCGAGCGGCTGGTTCTTGTCGAGCGTCGCGCCGACGATCGCGGCCAGCGTCGGATACATGTCGACCACGTGGACCATGCCTGCGACCTTGCCGGGCTTGATCTTCTTCGGCCAGTTGGCAAGCGCCACCACGCGGGTGCCGCCCTCATAGAGCGTGCCCTTGCCGTCGCGGTAATGGCCGTTGTCGGCCGGCAGTTCGCCGCTCACCTTGCTGTCGCCGGCAAAGAGCGAACTCGTCACGCCGCCATTGTCGCTGTGAAAGACGATCAGCGTGTTGTCGCGCATGCCGCGTTTTTCGAGCGAAGCCAGCAGTTTGCCGATGCCGTCGTCGAGCACGGAGACCATCGCCGCATAGGCCCGGCGGTTCTTGTCCGTGATGTGCTTGTAGCGGTCGAGTGCGTCGTCCGGCGCCTGGAAGGGCGTGTGTGGCGCGGTGAAGGCGAGGTAAAGGAAGAGCGGGCTTGCGGGATCGTGGCTATCGACCACCCGGGCCGCCTCGTCGCCGATCAGCGTGTTGTCGAAGCCGGTCTCCTCGATCGGCCTGTTGCCTCGGTACCAGTCCTTTACCCCATGGGAAGAGTGCTTGAAGTGGTCGATCTCGCCGACCAGCGCGCCGTAGAAGGTGTCGAAGCCGCGTTGCTTCGGCCAATATTCCGGCTTGGCATGGCCGAGATGCCACTTGCCGACGAGCGCCGTCCGGTAGCCGGCGTCTTTCATCACCTGGGAAAGCAGATACTCGTCGAGCGCCAGGCCATAGGAACCGGGCGAGGGGATCACGCCCGTCTGCAGGCCATAGCGCAACGGGTAACGGCCGGTGAGGAAGGCGGCGCGCGTCGGCGTGCACATCGGCTGGGTGTAGAACTGGTCGAAGGTTACGCCGGTGGCCGCCAGCCGGTCGAGATTGGGCGTCCTGATGTCCGAGCCGCGGAAGCCGACATCGCCCCAGCCGAGATCGTCGGCGATGATGTAGACGATGTTCGGCGCCGTCGTGCCGGCTGCTTGCGCCGCATCCGGGGCAAGAGCCGCAAGGCCCGCCGGCAGTCCGGCGGCAAGGGCAAGCGCCGCACCGCTCATGAGAACGTCGCGCCGGGTCGGGCCCGCTTGCGGATCCGCGCCAGCCGTCTTGTCGCCGCATGCGTTTGCACGGGCGTTATTCGCTTGCAGTTCAGACATGCGCACCCCCTGGAAATGCGACCCGGCCGGACGGCGGATCCTTCTATTCGATATAGCTAATATCTGCATCTTCCGGTAGCGCCGTCAATTAACATTGTCGTGGTGGCGAAGGGGCGAAATGCGGCGCCTCGGACGGCCTATCGACGGCTGCATCAAAGAGCTGTCGTGGCACTGAGGCCGATAATTTTCATGGGATTAAGCTTTGTGCGGTGCAAATAAATAATGCTGCAGTGCAAATAGTATTTTGACTAATTGCGTTGTTTGATCAGTATATTTTTCAAAACTTCTTCCAAGTTTTGGAAATGTGTGCTCTCATAGGTTTAGTTGGAAGGAGGAAATGCCATGCCCTCGTTCTTCGAGCACTTTGCACTTTTCGACGCCTTGATCGTTGCGGCGATCTGCACGCTTCTGATCCTGAGTTACTTCAGCCGCGAGGCCTGAAGACTGCGGTCGCGAAGGCGGGTTGATTGCCGACCCGGAGCGGTCGGAAAAGTCAGGCATGCGCGTCATGCCAGCCGTCGTGGCGCCTCCGAGCGGCGACAACTCCTGGCTATTTTCATTTTCTATCTGCACAACTTTACGGCTGTGAAGGTGTTTGCTACCTGAGACGCTCAGTCGAGGGGTAGCAGCATGGCAGTTTGGTACTATTTGACCGGACCGGATCAACACGGTCCTGTCGATGACGACGATCTCCGAGCGCTTGTTCGGGATGGCAGGATCACGCAAGAAACCATTGTGTGGCGCGAAGGTCTGGAGGAACGGCAGGCGGCCGGATCCCATCCAGACCTTGTCGATGCCTTTGTGCCGCCACCCATCTCGGCGACCGCAGCCGAGGCGGATGTCGCCGAACCCATCGTCGATGAACCAGCCGTTCAGCCCGGACTGATCCGCAATTCCCGGCCCTGGCCACGGTTCTGGGCGCGCCTCATCGACAATTTTCTATTCACCCCGCTGCTCGGATTCGGTATCGGGCTATTGGCCGTTATCCACGCGCCGAACATCTACCTGCAAATCGTCTCCATAAATGGCGTTCTATTCGGCTTGATGTTGTTGCCGCTTGTCGCTTTGGTGCTGGCGCTTAGCATGACGATCACGGGGACGACGCCGGGCAAGGTGATCGCGGGTGTGCGCGTCCCGGTGCCTGCGGGTCGCAACCGTGCCCTGTTCTTCCTCGTAAGGGAGTTCAAGGTATGGGTTATCGGCCTCGGGCTGGGCATTCCGATCATCGCGCTCTTCACCCAGATCCGACAGCACCGCCGCGTCTCTCTTGGGCAACCCGCAAGCTACGACAGCGGGAACCCCGTCGTTGTCGCCGATCCCTCGCAGTTTCGGTTCGGGGTGACCCTGGTCGTGGCGGCCGCTCTCCTCATCGGTAGTTTCGCGCTGCAAGCGGAGGAGCGGGCCATGGAGAGCAACCTAAAGACCACTCAGAGCTGGTCCAACCCGATGACCCAGCGTGTGGCGACGATCGGGAGGTCCTGGAGGCCAGAGGAACTTGAGACCAATAGCGGTCGGATTTTCTACTTCGTTTCCGACGAACTTCTCTCCGAGGCGCTTTTCGGGCACGAGCAGTTGCCTTCGGATGGCATTGGAGCGGACCTCTATGCGGAGGCGCTCGAGAAAGTGCTCCGCGAGGAGGTCGATATCACCACCGGCTGGCAGCCCGTCACTATTTTTGACATGGCGGGCCTTCAGGCAGGCCTCAGGGCAACGGGCAAGGCAGTGAGCGCCGAGGACACGTCTGTTGAAGTGACGGTCGCCGTCAGCGGTCGCGATGCGTGGAGAACGCTGGTTTACACCCGCGGCAATTCCGCTGAGCAGGAGGCGGAGAAGAGACGGTTTGTCGACGCCATGTTTGCGACGACGAAGTAGCGGAGTTCGGCGGCGCGGGCGCGCGGGCGGCTCTCTGAATGCGCGTCAGTCGGCGCGGTTCGCCGCGACATGCAGCCAGCGGGTCGGCTCGCCGTCATAGCCGCCGCCGTCGGCCTCGCTGATGTCGACTTCGGGCCAGCCGGCGTCTTCGAAACAGGCACGCAACCAGCCGGCCGAGGGATAGTTGAAGTAGCGGCCGAAGCGGTCGTGGCCTTCCGTCTCGCCTGCCTTGAAACTCGCCTGCAGCAGGCCGCCCGGCTTCAGCGCCCGGCGAATGCGGGTGAGCACGTCGGCGAACTCCGTGCGCGGCACATGCAGGAGCGAGGCCTCGGCCCAGATGCCGTCGAACCGGTCTTCCCAAACGACCTCCTGAAACGCGATGACCTCGACCTTGCAGCCGATGCGCGCTTCCGCTTCCCGCGCCAGTTCCGCCGAGCCGTCGCAGGCGCTGACGTCGAAGCCATGCTCCAGCAGGACGAGGCTGTCATGCCCGCCGCCGCAGCCGAGATCGAGCACGCAAGCCCCGGGAGCGAGGCGGGCCATGAAGGCCGCCAGACGCGCCTGCGGCGGCTTGCGGTCGCGCGCCGCATAGGTGGCGGCATTGTCGCGATAGAAGGCGAGGGTATCGTCGTCGGGTTTTGTCATCGATGCTTTCTGGGCGTTGCCGCCGGCGTGGGAAGGGCGATTGCTTTGGGCCGCGAAAAGATCCGTTCCGTCAGCGTTTCGCCGTGGACCGTTCTTGCCTTTCCGAGCCCGGGACCATGCTAGACGAAGATGGCGGCAGGCGGAGCAAAAAATATCGGCATGCCGCGGGTAAAGCGGGCTGATCGACAGGCCTGACGCTTCCGGATAAGCATGTGGCAGTTGCCCCAGCCGGAACCTTCAATGGCCGATCTTCCCGTTCTCCTGACCTTCGTTGCAGCCCTCTTTGTTCTTGAGATCACGCCCGGTCCGGACATGATGCTGGTGCTCGCCCGCGGGATCGGGCAGGGGCGCCGGGTGGCGCTATTGACGGTGGTCGGCATGATCTTCGTCGCCGGCGTCGTGCAGGTCGGGCTGCTCGTTCTCGGCGTCGCCTCGCTGTTGAAGGCCTATCCCGCCGGGCTCATGCTTCTGCAATGGGCGGGGGCGGCCTACATGCTCTATCTCGGCGCGCGGATGGTCTGGTCGAGTTTCGGCGATGCAGGCGCAGCCAAGCGACTGGCGGCGACCGAGGTTTCCGACTGGCGCGCGGTCCGCGAGGGAACGATCAACAGCCTGACGAACCCGAAGTCGCTTCTCTTCATGTTCGCCTTCCTGCCACAGTTCGTCGATCCGACCGCCGGCCCCGTGTGGGTGCAGCTTGCCGTGCTTGGCACCGTGCAGAAGCTCGCAGGCATCCTCTCGCTCGGTTCGGTGGCGCTCGCCTCGGGAACGGTCGGCCAGGCGCTTTATCGTTTTCCGCGACTGCTCGTCTGGCAGCAGCGTTTTACCGGTGCCGTCATGCTGGTGCTCGGCATCCGCCTGCTGTTCACAGGCAACGCCGGCGCGCCAGCGGTCAGAACGTGAAGCAGCGCCTGCCCCCGCTGGTGGCGGGGGCAGCGCTTGAATGACGTACCGCGTTGGCAGAGTGCCCAGGCCCTCTGCCGCGTCGTGTCGATCGGCCGGGTGTGGAGCCGGCAATATCTACGGTGTCACTTGGCCGCCTGGGTGGTTCCGAGCACGTAGTCCCCGTCCCAGTGCCAGATCTGCTTGTCGTCGACCGTGACCTTCACGATCGCCTGGAAGCCGGCGAGCGTGCCGCTGCCGGCATGGAACGCGCAGGTGCCGAGCGGCGGCTTGGCCGTATCGTAGACGACGCAATATCCGACCGCCGAGTCACCGTTTCCAACCGAGATGACAGCAGTGCTGCTGGAGAAGAGGGGGTTGGCGACCACCGGTCCATAATAGAGGATCTTGGTGCCCGCCGGGATCGCTTCGAGGTTCGATTCCGTGATGGTGCAGAAGCTCGGCGTATCGCCGGTAAATTCGCTGCACTCCTTGGATATCTTGAGGGGTTGCGTTTCGGGTGCTGCGGGTGCTGCGAACGCCGTTTGTGCCAGCGCCAGGATGGTGCCAGCCGACAGGATAAACAGTCTGCTCATAGCCTAGTCCCTCCGGTCGAATTGAGGGGCGGGATTTTACGCTTCGGCCTCTCCCCCGGCAATTTGCCTCTTCGGATTATCAGGGCACCGGGTGCAGCGGTCGGCCCGTTCTGAAAGCCTCGCAAGGCACGTGTCGGGCAGTCTGAGCCATCCGGTCGAAAGGCAAGGAAAGACCATCCCGCAAGGCGCTGCCCTGCGAGATGGCGGCGGCAAAGGGCATCCTCTCTACTGCTTCGCGTTCGACAGCTTGCCCATCACCTCGTCGAGGTTGAAGCTCGCCGGCTTCTGGCGGATTGGGAATTCCTTGAAGCTTTCGAGCCACTTGGCGACGAGCGCCTGCGAGGGCACGAGGATGAAGGCACGCTCGGCCATCCAGCGGTCGTATTCGAAGGATTCCGGGCCGCGCTCGAACGGATCCGCCCTGAGGTTGAAGATCAGCGGGATGCGCATGTTGGTGAACTCGCGCTGCCAGACGCCGATGCCGGTGTGTTCCTGGATCTTGAAGTTGAGCTTCCAGTCCAGCACGCGGACCGCGACCAGTTCGCCGTCGTCGTTCCAGTAGAGGAAGTCGCGGCGCGGGCCATCGGCGACTTCGCCGCGGAAGAAGGGCATCAGGTTGTAGCCGTCGAGGTGCACCTTGAAGGTCTTGCTGCCGGCCTGATAGCCGGTCAGGCACTTGGCGACGACATCCGGTTCGCCGGCCGCCGCACAGAAGGTCGGGATCAGGTCGTAGTGCGAGAACATGTCGTTATAGACCGTGTTCGGCTTGATGACGCCCGGCCAGCGGATCAGCATCGGCACGCGGTAGCCGCCTTCCCAGTTGGTGGCCTTCTCGCCGCGGAAGGGCGTCGTGCCGCCATCGGGCCAGCTCATCACCTCGGCGCCGTTGTCGGTGGTGTAGACGACGATGGTGTTGTCGAGCACGCCGAGATCCTCGAGCTTCTTCAGGAGTTCGCCGACCATGCCGTCATGTTCGACCATGCCGTCGGGGTAGAGGCCCTTGCCGGTCTTGCCCTGGGATTCGGCCTTCAGGTGCGTGAAGATGTGCATGCGGGTGGAATTGAAGTAACAGAACCAGGGCTTCTCAGCATTATGCTGCCGGTCGATGAAATCGAGCGCTGCCGCCAGGAACTCGGCATCCACCGTCTCCATGCGCTTCTTGGTCAGGGCGCCCGTGTCCTCGATCCGACCGTCGGCATAGGAATGGATGACGCCGCGCGGGCCGAAGCGTTTGGCGAATTCCGGGTTCTTCGGATAGTCCGGGTTCTCCGGCTCCTCTTCGGCATTGAGGTGGTAGAGGTTGCCGAAGAACTCGTCGAAGCCGTGGGCGGTCGGCAGGAATTCGTCCTTGTCGCCCAGGTGGTTCTTGCCGAACTGGCCGGTGGCATAACCCTGCGCCTTCAGGAGTTCGGCGACGGTCGGATCTTCCGGCTGCAGTCCAAGATCGGCGCCGGGCAGGCCGACCTTCGTCAGGCCCGTGCGGATCGGCGACTGGCCGGTGATGAAGGCGGCGCGGCCGGCGGTGCAGCTCTGCTCGCCATACCAGTCCGTAAAGAGCGCGCCCTCATTGCCGATGCGGTCGATGTTCGGCGTGCGGTAGCCCATCATGCCGCGGTGGTAGATGCTCGGATTGAGCCAGCCGATATCGTCGCCCATGATCATCAGGATGTTCGGCTTGCCGCTGCCGCCCGTGGCCGGCGTGCCCGATTGCTGGGCGTGCACGTCGGGGGCCGAAACGGTGAGGGCGGCTGCGGCGAGCGCGCTGCCGCCAAGCAGGAGATCGCGTCGGCTGACGCTCAAATGCGGTTCGGTCTGGGGATCTGTCGGTTCGGGATCGGATACCGGATGCTTGGTCATGGCACATCGCTCCATATCGTCAGAGGGTCGAGGCTTAACGAAACTCAGGCTATCGGGATTGAGCTGGTGAACGACAATCGGTCGGGCGGGACTCTGCGCCCGGTTGCCGCCGGCGGCAAGAATGTAACTGTTATGCTGCGCTTGCATTGCGGCGGGGCGCGTGGCATTCGCCTCGGACTGACGTTGCGTCAGGCTCTGGACGCTACGTGCGGAGGGTCGAAAAGCCCGAAAAAGGCACGGAATTAGGTCAATAATATTGACATAAATTGGTCGTCGTGGTCCTGTCGCTTCACCGTCCAGGGTATCCTGCTTCCAAGGGGGATCGCTCGAGGCGGAAAGATGCTCTAGAACAAAAACCAGAGCGTCCTTTGTGCGTTCAAGCGAACGCACGGCGCTCTAGAATGACGCGGGAGGAAGCGGAGAACCGCTTTCCGCATATAATCTCTGAGGAAACACCCCATGCTGGATTGGGAACATATCTTCGCGACGCGCTCGAGCCGGATGCGCGCCTCGGAAATCCGCGAACTGTTGAAGCTGCTCGACCGTCCCGACATCATCTCCTTTGCCGGCGGCATTCCCGACCCGGCGCTGTTCCCGGATGCGGAATTCAAGGACGCCTATGCGGAGATCTTTTCCGGTCCGGCCGTAAGTGCTGCGCTGCAGTACTCGGTCAGCGAAGGCTACAAGCCGCTGCGCGAATGGCTCGCCAAGGAGATGGAAAAGATCGGCATCCCCGCCGGTGCCGACAACATCTTCATCACGTCGGGCTCGCAGCAGGGCCTCGATTATCTCGGCAAGCTGTTCCTGTCGCCGAACGATACGGCGCTCGTCACCTGGCCGACCTATCTCGGCGCGCTGCAGGCGTTCAACGCCTACGAGCCGACCTACGATCAGCTGAACCCCAACGGCAACCGCACGCCGGAAGCCTACCGCCAGGCGGCAGGCGAGGCCGGCGGCCGCGTCAAGTTCGCCTATCTCTCGGCTGACTTCGCCAACCCGACCGGCGAGACCGTTGACAGGGCCGGCCGCGAGCGCGTGCTTGAACTTGCCGAAGAGCTCGACATTGCCGTCATCGAAGACGCTGCCTACCAGTCGCTGCGTTACGACGGCGAGCCGGTGCCGCCGATCCTGGCGCTCGAAATCGCCAAGAAGGGCGACATCAACAACACCCGCACGATCTATTGCGGCTCGTTCTCCAAGACGCTCGCCCCCGGCCTTCGCGTCGGCTGGGTCTGCGCCTCGGAAAAGGTGATCCGCAAGCTCGTGCTCCTGAAGCAGGCAGCCGACCTTCATTCCTCGACCATCAACCAGATGGCGATCTGCACCGTTGCCGAGCGCGGCTTCGACCAGCAGGTGGCCAAGATCCACCGGGTCTACAAGCAGCGCCGCACGGCCATGCTCGCAGCGCTTGAGAAGTACATGCCCGAGGGCGTGTCCTGGACGAAGCCGGAAGGCGGCATGTTCGTCTGGGTGACGCTGCCGAAGGGCATGGATGGCGCCGCACTGCTGGCAAAATCGATCGAGACGGCCAAGGTCGCCTTCGTTCCCGGTCGCGCCTTCTTTGCCGATGGCTCGGGCGAGAACACGCTGCGCGTCTCCTTCTCCTGCGCCAACGACGAAATGATCGACGAGGGCATCCGCCGTCTCGGCGACCTTATCCGTGGCGAAGTCGCGGCGCTGGCGGCTTAAGGCACCGGCTTTCCGGAGATTGTCGAACGCGCTCGCTCCGGCGGGCGCGTTTTTCTTTTGGCTGGTAAAACCTTCTTCTTTTAGTCAAGATGACGCATTGATCGAAGCGGGGCCTTCCGATAGACAGGACGGACATGACCGGGCACGCCCGGCCACGTAAGCGTTAACGTCACTCAACGCGTATGATCGAACGGCCAGAAGCGGCTTCGATCTGCGCGACTGTGTCCTGCGGATCGAGCTTTCAAGGCCCTCCAAAGGATGCAAATGGACAACTTTCCCGCCTATTCCCATCTCCCGACGCCGCGTATCGAACGTGTTCGCCACGAGCTGAAGCGCCGATCGCTTGTCGTTTCCGCGATCGAGCGGGTCACCCCCGGCATGCTGCGGATCACGCTTTCCGGCGACGATCTCGGCGATTTCGTCAGCCTCGGGGCGGATGACCACATCAAGATCTTCGTGCCCGGCGCCGATGGCACGGTGGAGCACCGGGATTACACGCCGCGGCGCTACGACACCGACGCCTGCACGCTGGTGCTCGACTTCGCGCTGCATGAGGCGGGGCCGGTGACGGCCTGGGCGATGAATGCCGCGGTCGGCGATCATCTCGAAATCGGCGGGCCGCGCGGCTCGGCGGTCGTCTCGGGAGACTTCAAGCGCTGGCTGCTGATCGGCGACGAGACGGCGCTGCCGGCGATCGGCCGACGGATCGAGGAAACACCGGCGGGCCACCAGGTCACCAGCATCGCGGTCGTCACCGGGCCGCAGGAGCGGCAGGATTTCCGCACCGAAGCGTCGCTTGAAACCCATTGGGCCTATCGCCCGCTCGACGCGGCACATGACCCGGCGGCGCTGCTTGCCGTCGTGCGCCAGGTTCCGCTCGAGCCGGGCACCTTCGTCTGGATCGCGGCCGAAGCCGCGGTCACCCGGGCGATCCGCGCCCATTTCGTCGAGGAGCGCGGCTTGCCGCTCACCTGGCTGAAAGCCTCGGGCTACTGGGTGAAGGGCAAGGCCGACAGCACCGAGAAGTTTGAATAGACCATCCCGTGCTCGGGTGCCCTTTTCAGGGCATCGCGACGGGAACGCTCGACCGGCGGATCGAAAGATCCGCGCGGGCCTCCCGCGATTGCCTCAGGCGCGCCTTTCCGAAGGGGCGCCTGCCGCGCTGATGCCGACAGAGCAGGGCCGGCAGAACAAGGCCGGGAAAACCGTTCGGTTGCCCGGTTGCGCGGTTGCCTTGTCGCGGAGAGTCAGCTCATTTCGCTTGCTTGGGCGACGTCGATCCGATCCTGCGGAGCGACGGCTGCCACCCGTGGTTCACTTCGAGGGCAGGGCAGGCTTGGACCTCATCGACGATCAAGCGCAATCCGATCAGCCGACGCCGCGCATGTATGCCTGGGCGCGCAATTCGGCCGCCTATCGGCTGGCGCGGCAGATGCTGACGGAAAAGCAGCTCTTCGACGCCATCTCGCGCAAGGCGCGGGAGAAGTTCGAGGGTATCAGCGTCAACCAGGTGGAACTGCTGGCCGCTGCCGCCGTGACCTTTGCCTATGACAACGGCGCGCTCAACGACAAGGCTTACGCCGAGATCAAGACCCGCTCGGCCATGCGCGGCGGCAAGTCGAAGCGGGCGATCGCCCAGAAGCTGTCGGAAAAAGGCGTCGCGCGGGATGCCGTCGCTGCGGCGGTGGCGGAAGCCGACGATCTCTATGCGGCCGTCGTCTTGGCGAGAAAGCGCGCCTTCGGGCCGTTCCGCAAGGCGGCGCTCGACGAAAAGCGCACGGCCAAGGAGCTTTCCGCCTTTGCCCGGGGCGGCTTCGGCTTCGAACTGGGCAAGCGGGTCTTTGCGATGTCGATCGACGAGGCCGAGGACATTCTGTTCTCCGGCCGCTCGCTCTGACCTCAAGGGTCAGCTCCTGCCGTCAGAGCCGCGAACGGTCATGCCCTAAAATAGACATATGAATGAGTCATTCATTTATTATGACATCGGCTCGTTTCATCAATCTGGTCTCGGCACTCGGCACGGCTCTCGCCGATGCCCAGGTCAGCGCCTGCGAAGAGCTCGGCGTCGTTCCGAGCGACGCCGCTGCCCTGATCACGGTCGGCTACCACAAGGGAATGTCGGTCGGCGCGCTGGCGCCGATCATCGGTTTTACGCAATCGGCTGCCGTGCGCTCGGTCGATCGGCTGGTGGCCCAGGGGCTGATCGAGCGGGGGCGGGGCGAGGACAAGCGCCAAGTCGCGCTATCGCTCACGGCAGCCGGCATGGCCCTGCGCAGCGATATACTCGATGCCCGCGGAAGGGCGGTCGAAAAGGCGGTCGCCGCACTCGATCCGTGGCAGCAGGTCGATCTCGAACCGATGGTGGAGACGATGCTGGCGGCGCTGACCGCGGACCGCCGCAGCGCCGACCATATCTGCCGGCTTTGCGACGAGACCGTCTGCACGCCGGAGATCTGTCCGGTCGAGCGCGTCGCGGTCGCCCGAGAGGCCGGGCCGTGACCGGGCACGGGCAGGAGGCGGTTGCCGGTAGGCTCGGGCTTGGGGCTGCCGTTGCCGCCATGGTGCTGTCCGCCGCCTGCTGGGGCTTTGCCACCGTCATGTCGAAGGGCGCGCTTTCGGCCTTCTCGCCGGCGCTGCTGGTCAGCCTGCAGCTCGGTGCCAGCGTCGCCTTTCTCTGGAGCGCCGTCGGCGTTTCCAGGCAAAGGCTGCGCTTCGATCGCCACACGCGGCTGGCGGCGCTGAGCGGCGTGCTCGAACCGGGGCTTGCCTATGTCTTCGGCACCTTCGGCCTGCTCCTGACGACGGCGGGCAATGCCTCGCTGATCGCCACCACCGAACCGCTGCTGATCGCGCTGCTCGCCTGGCTCCTGTTTCGCGAGAAGGTCGGCCTGCCGACCCTGCTTGCGATCCTTGCGGCGATGGCCGGTGTTGCGATCGTCACGGGCGCGCATGGCGCCGAAAGCGGCTTCAGCCCGGCCGGCGATCTCCTCGTCATTCTCGGCACGGTGTTTGCGGCGCTCTACGTGGTGGCAAGCAGCCGGCTCGTCGCCAAGGTCGATCCGCTGGTGCTCGCGGCCCTGCAGCAGTCGGTCGGCCTCATCTTCGTGCTGGTCTTCCTGTTCGCCTGGGTCTCGCCCCCGGCGATCGGCAACGACCTGGCCGCTGCGGAGGCGGGCATGCTGGCGCTCGCCCTTGTGTCCGGCATCGTCCAGTACGCGCTTGCCTTCTGGCTTTATCTGATCGGCCTCAAGCGCCTGCCGGCAAGCACGGCCGCGCTGTTCCTGACCCTGACGCCGGTCTTCGGCATCGGCGGCGCGGCCTTTTTCCTCGGCGAAGCGGTGACGCCGTGGCAGGCGATCGGCACGCTCGTCATCATCGCCTCGGTCGCCGTCGCATCGCAGGTCTCACGCAGGTGACACCGATGCAAGCGCGGGTCACGGGGATCGACGGCGCAAGAGCGGCCGCGACTATCCGCGCTTCAGCGCCGGATCGTCCATCGCCGGATTGTAGAACAGCGACAGCGTCAGGCTGCGGGCGATCCGCTCGGCCGAGGCCATGAACCAGGCCTTGGCCTCGCCGTTCGGGGCGATGTCGTCGAGCGTCGTGGAAAAGAGATCCAGCCATTTCGGGAAGAGATCCGGCGTCATGTTGGCGACGCCGGCATGGGCCTGCACCGGCTTGCCGCCATAGGCGCCGTTGCGAAAGGCCACGGCCGACCAGAAGCTCTTCATCTTTTCCATGTGCTCCGGCCAGCGGCCGGAAAGCCGGGCGTCGAAGACGGGGCCGAGCTCGGGATGGGCAAGCACCCGGGCATAGAAGGTCTCGACGAGACGGTCGATGAAGGCCGCATCGATGCCGATCGCCTTCATCTCGGCTTCCGCTCGCTCGCGGATCGCCGCGACATGGGCGGCGCGGCCCTGCAAGTCGTTGTCGTCCATCCCGATGTCCTTGGTCTAAGTAGCCTTGCGTCTGCGTGCTTGTATTTGACGCCTTGCATATAGGCATGCGGGGGTGTCGCGCCAGAGGCGAAAGGGGCGGTTGCGGCAATCTGTCAGGATGGCGCCGGTCGAATTCTCCAAGGGCCGCTCACCCGGCCTTGCAACGGATTGCCCGAACCGTGCGGGGCAGTAACGGTTGCGGAGCGGCACATCGTAACTGTTACGTACTTGGACACCCGCCCCCTCAAGCGCATCATTCGCCCGGTCCTCGACAGCAGTGCATTTCCGATCGCCTTAACAAGGAGAATACGATGAGCATGCATGACGATAGCAAGGCCACGCCCGCAATGGCCGAGAATGGGGTGACGGATGTCAGCCGCCGCGACCTCCTCCTCAGCGGAACGATTTTTGCGGCCGCGTCGCTGGTGGCAGGCGCTGCTTCGGTAAGCCCGGCCAAGGCGCAATCCTCATCCTCCTCGAGCGGCAAGCCGCCGAACATCCTCGTCATCTTCGGCGACGATATCGGCATTCCGCAGATCAGCGCCTACACGATGGGGCTGATGGGTTATCGCACGCCCAATATCGACCGCATTGCCGCCGAGGGTGCAATCTTCACCGACAGCTACGGCCAGAACAGCTGCACGGCGGGACGCGCCTCGTTCATCCTCGGCCAGGAGCCGTTCCGCACGGGGCTCTTGACGATCGGCATGCCGGGCGACCCGCATGGCATCCAGGACTGGATGCCGACGATCGCCGACGTCTTGAAGACCAAGGGCTATTCGACGGGCCAGTTCGGCAAGAACCACCTCGGCGACCGCGACGAGCACCTGCCGACAGCCCACGGCTTCGACGAGTTCTTCGGCAACCTCTACCACCTGAACGCCGAGGAAGAGCCGGAAGGCTACTTCTATCCGAAGGATCCGGAGTTCAAGAAGAAGTTCGGCCCGCGCGGCGTCATCAAGTCGAGCGCCGACGGCAAGATCGAAGATACCGGCGCGCTCAACACCAAGCGCATGGAAACGATCGACGAGGAGTTCCTGACCGCCGCCAAGGACTACATCGACCGGCAGGTCAAGGCCGACAAGCCGTTCTTCTGCTGGTTCAACTCGACCCGCATGCACGTGTTCACCCATCTGAAGCCGGATTCGATGGGCAAGACCGGCAAAGGCATCCATGCCGACGGCATGGTGGAGCATGACGGTCATGTCGGCCAGCTCCTGAAGCAGCTCGACGATCTCGGCATCGCCGACAACACCATCGTGCTCTACACCACCGACAACGGTGCCGAACTGGCGCTGTGGCCGGATGGTGCGCAGACGATGTTCCACGGCGAGAAGGGCACCACCTGGGAAGGCGGCTTCCGCATTCCGATGATGGTGCGCTGGCCGGGCGTGGTGAAGCCGGGCACGCAGATCAACGACCCTGTGACCCTGATGGACTGGCTGCCGACATTCGCGACGGCTGCCGGCGTCGGCGACGTCAAGGAGGAGATGAAGAAAGGCTTCAAGGGCACCTCGAAGACCTTCAAGGTGCATCTCGACGGCTACGACTTGACGGCGCTGCTGAAGGGCGAGGCGAAAGAGCCGCCGCGTGACTCGGTCTACTACTTCGACCAGGGCGGCAACCTCAACGCCATCCGCTGGAACGACTGGAAGCTGAGCTTCGCCCAGGCAAGCCACGGCAATATCGCCACGGCTACTCGTGAGGTGCCGAGCTGGGCCGTCATCGCCAACCTGCGCATGGATCCCTATGAGCGCGGCATGGAGGACGGCGGCGGAGCGATCGAGTTCCTGGCCCGCAACATGTGGCTGCTGGTGCCGATCCAGGGCAAGATCAAGGAGTTCTTCGCCGACTTCAACGATTACCCGTACCAGGCCGGCAGCACGCTGAATGCCAGCGGCATCAACTACGGTTGGTTGGCCCAGCAGGCCGCGATGAAGCGGCTCGGCGAGCTGGAGAGCCTCGCTCCGCGGTAACTGCACGAGATCCCGCCGCTGGCATGCGCTGGCGGCGGGGACTCTTTTGACGACCCCAGCGGCTGGCAGGGCACCGATCGCCCCGATCTGGATCGCCGTCCCGCTGCGCGCAGCACGCACCTCAGATGATCCGGGACCTCCATGGATTTCCTCATTTCGCTTGCCGAAGTCAGCATCCCCGCCTTTGCTGCCGTCCTGCTGGTCGGCCAGCTTGCGGCCCACGAAATCGGCTATCGCTTCGGCGTGCGCAGCAAGGAGCGCGCCGGCGGCCAGATCGAAAACGTCGGGGTGGTCGTCGCCGGCATGCTCGGGCTCTTGGCCTTCGTGCTGGCGTTGACGCTTTCGTTCTCGACCACGCGCTTCACGGAGCGCCGGCAGGGCACGCTTGCCGAGGCCAATGCCATCGGCACCGCCTGGCTGCGGGCCAAGGCGATCGGCACGCCCGAAGCGCTCGATATCGCCAAGCTGCTCGAAGACTATACCAAGGCGCGCGAGGACTTCGTGCGCGCCGGGCGCAACAGCGATGCGCTTGCCAAGGCCAACAGTGACACCTCCAAGCTGCAGCAGCAGATCTGGCAGCGGGTGACGACGATCGTCCAGCAGGACCCGGACGCCGTCTCGGCATCGCTGATGTCCGCCGTCAACGAGACCTTCGACGCCAGCACCGCCGAACGCTATGCGCTCGGCATCCGCCTGCCGTGGCAGATCTTCTGGCTGCTGCTCGGCGTCATGATCCTGAGCATGGGCGCACTCGGCTACCAGTTCGGCCTCAAGGGACGGCCGGTACGCATGCTGATCGTGCTCCTGACGCTCGTCTGGACGGCGATCATCGTCAACATCCTCGATCTCGCCTCAGCCAGGGTCGGCAACTTCCGCACGGATACGTCCGTCTATCAGTGGACGCGGCAGGGGTTCAGCGGGAGCAGCGCGCCGCAGTGATGTCGGCGGGATGGACTTGCGCGCAGGTTGTCGACGGAAACGGAGCCGCGTCATCCTTTCGGTGCGCGGCTCCCACTCGTTGGCTTGACCGTTACTTCACCTTCACCAGATCGTCTGGCTTCCAGGTCTGGTCGTAGAATTCGACACCGGTTCCATAGAGCCGCACTGTGGCGATGAAGTTGCGATCGGGCACCGTCTGGATCCAGTTGCTGTCTTCGGCCCCGGTGGGCTTGCTCGCCCCGAAATAGAGGTCGACGGAACCGTCCTCATTCACCTTGACCTTGTTGAAGGCATTGATCGAGGGCAGCAGCTTCGGCGTCTCCACCATCGTGCCGTCAGTGACATTGTAGGCCGTTACCGCCCAGAAAAGCTTGGCCGGCGGGTTTGGCGGCAGGTGCAGCTTGTAGCCGTTCGAGCCGTTGAGGAAATCGCCATCGGCGTCGCGAAGCGCGGTCGGATATTTCGAGCCGGAATCGATCGTGTGCATGGCCATGGCCGGTGCCGAGGAATAGGCGACCTGGAAGAATCCTGCGCGCTGGTTGACGTCGAGATAGCTTTCCTGGAACCACTCGGCCGTCGAGCCGGCCCAGACGTTCTCGTACTGCCGGTCCTTGTAATAGAGGTTGCGTCCGTCGGGCCGGCCGCTCTGGCGCAGCGCCATGATCATCCGCGGCGCGGTCTCGACCGCCTTCTTGAGCAGCGCCTGCTGTTTTGTGGTCGGCTTGAACGGCTGGCCCTTGATGATGCCGATGGAGGCCAGCACGCCGCGAAGCTCAGGCGTGATAGCCGAGACCGGCTCGTAGTCGACGAAGTCCTTGAGCTTGGTCCAGTAGGTGCTGTCGACCGGGTACATCATGTTGATGCGCTTGCCCGAGCCGTTCGGAAAGTCCATCGGCTTGGCGTCCTTTTCGGTCGCGTAAAGCGGATAGATGCGGGTCTGTTCGGCGTTGGCGACGGCCGGCACCGGATCCGGCCCGTTTTCGCCCTTGCCCATGATCGTGCGGAAGAACAGGAAGACGTTGTAGGTCGATGAGGTGAAGGTGAAATAGCCCTTCGGCACCTCGCCGTCATAGCCCGGCGGCAACAGCAGGTAGAGGCCGCCGCGCGCCCGGTCCGGGCCGATCGCGCCCACGTCGGTAATGGTGCGCTGGAAGAAATCGGTGAACATGCCGATGACGTTCGGCGGTGCTGCAATCACCAGCGGCCCGGTTTCCTTGAGGTCCAGATAGTTCATCGAATAGATGACGTCGGCATTCGGCGTCGGCACCCAGGCGCGCGCATCCATGCGGTCCTTCCAGATCGGCAGCACGTTGTAGCCCTTGCCGAATTCGGCCTCCGACCCGTCGCGCATGCCGATCACGTTCAGCGCCGGCAGCATGGTCATGTAGGCGTGGATGGCGCGCTGGTAGAAGAGTTCGTCCAGCAGGCTTTCGGCCTCCGCCTGGTCCAGCCATTTGCCGTTGTTGATCTGCTCGACCAGGGGAGGCGCCTCCACCGCGTCCTGGGCGATCGCCGGCGATGTCAAGGCGATCGTGGTCAGCGCGGTCGCTGCTGCCGCAAGGTAGGCGAAACGGCGGGTCATCCTCTTCTCCTCTGGCTGGGCGGCCTCTCGCAAACCGAGGCGAAGGAAAACCGCCGTTGGAAGCATCCTGGTTTCACTGGCGCCGCGACGGCGCCCTCACGGCCTCGCCGAAACACGCCGTTGGCGTAACCGGGTCGGCGGGCGTGATTTCATTCTGTTGACGTTGCCAATAGGCGCAGGAAAATCGCCGAACGGTAAGTACGTAACTGTAAATGGCCGCGTTAAAGGCGGGGCGGTTTCACCGATTGCACGGGCCGGGCAATCCCCCTAGTTTCCCGCGAAACTTGCGGGAGCTGGAGCATGCGAATTCGGTTGGCGGTCACGGATGACCTCGCTGCGCTCTGCGCGATCGACACGATCGCTGCTGAAGACCCGAGGCGACGCGCCGATATTGCTGGCTGGATCGAGACGGTTGCTGCCATCTTATCGAGATCGAAGGGGAGGTTGCCGCCTATGGCGTGCTGACGCACCACTTCTTCGGCCATGCCTTCATCGAGATGCTGATGGTTGGCGCGTCCTGGCGCCAGCGTGGTCTGGGTGCGGCGCTGATCGCCCACTTTCGATCCATGTCTTCGGGCGCGAAACTCTTCAGTTCGACAAACATGTCGAACCGCCGGATGCAGGACCTCCTGGTCAAGGCCGGGTTCCGGCCGAGCGGCTATATCGACAATCTCGACGAGAACGATCCGGAGATCGTGTTCTATAGCCCGTTAAGCCGGCCGTGATCTGGGGTGGCCGGCAAGAGCCGATCGCCGAGCCTTCCCTACGCGACTTCGGTACAGACGAAATCGCTGAACTGATCGACCGGATAGGCCATCGCCAGTGCCGCGTGGATCAGCGCCGCCTCGCCATCCGGCGCGTCGATGACGGCGACGCCTGTCTCAAGCGCCTGCTCGAAGGGCAGGCGGCCCGGCGTAATCTCCTCGGCCGCCGCCTGCGACAGGACGATGGTCGCGTCGCGAAGGTTGTTTTCGTCGGCAACGATGCGCGGGGGCGATGGGTTGGCGCGCGGGTCGAAGCCGCCCGAGGTCGGATGGAAATAGCCCCAGGTCCTGCTTTCGATCATCAGGACGTAGAAGCTCGGCAGCCGCATGAGGCGCGATGCCGGCAGCACCGTTTCAAGGCGCTGCTGCATGGTGGTGAGCAACACAGTCGCGTGGTGACGCGACTGTGCCATGTCCATTTCCCGGTTGGGGTCGAATTCCGGCAGAAGACCGGTTTCGATCGCCTGCCGTGTTGCCACCGCAACCGCAAGGGCCTGCGGGTGCTCCACGGCAAACTCGATCGTCAGTGAGCAGATGGTGCACATCGTCTTCTGCCTCCTGGCTCAGGCGGTCACGATGTTGAACCAGAACTCGAAGTTGTCGAGCAGGCCGACGAACTCCGAGAGCTTCTTCGGGTCGCCCGTCAGCTTCGCCTTTCCTTCAACCACCTGCTTCTCCATGGTGGAGATACCGAGCATGACGTCGTTCAAGTCCGCCCGCGTGGTGACGATCGAGACATCGGCATTCGGGTCACTCTTGTCCTTGGAATAATGGATCGCCGAGTTTTCGACGCCGACGGCATACTTCTCCTTGGTGTCCGTCAGCTCCATGTTGATGTTGATGATCTTGCCGGCCGCCCGGTCGCCGTTCAGCCGGACGCCGAGGAAGTCGAAGAACATCTCGAGCGGCATGGCCTTGATGGTATCCGGGCTTGCCGTGTTCGGTGTCGGAAGCTCGGTGACGCCCTCGCGCAGTTCGCGGGCACCGGTCAGGTAGAAGTTGCGCCAGGGGCCGGATTCCGCCTGATAGCCCAGTTGCTCATAGGTATCGGCGAGCAATTGCTTGGCGGCGACGTTGTTGGCATCGGCAAAGACGACGTGGTTCACCACCTCGGCGACCCAGCGATAGTCTCCCTTGTCGAAGGACACCTTGGCCTGGCGCAGTACATTGTCGGCGCCGCCCATGAAGTCGACGTAACGTCGACCAGCCTCCGTCGGGGGAAGCTGGTGCAGGTTGGACGGAACGCCGTCGAAGAAGCCGAGGCGGAGGTTATACTGCGCCACCGCATCGTGATAGACGGTGCCGTAGTAGCTGCGGCAGGCCCAGGTCGTCGCCAGTTCCTCGGGGAGCCGGATCACTTCGCCGATTTCCTTCGGCGTCATGCCGCTGTTGGCCATGCGCATGACCTGGTCGTGCAGATAGCGGAACAGGTCGCGCTGTTTCTTGATGTGGGTGACGACGCGCTCATTGCCCCAGGTCGGCCAATGGTGCGAGGCAAACAGCACCTCCATCTCGCCGCCGAACATGTCGAGCGCCTGCTGCAGGTATTTCGACCACAGGAGGCCGTCACGAACCTTTGCGCCGCGCAGCGTGTAGAGATTGTGCAGCGTGTGGCAGGCATCCTCGGCGGCGCAGAAGGCCTTGTACTTCGGAATGTAGAACATGAATTCCGAAGGCGCTTCCGAGTTCGGCGCCATGAGCACCTGAAGCTCGAGGCCGTCGATTACGATCTTCTGCCCGGTTTCGGTGGCCCAGTCGGTCGGAAGGGCAAGGCCGATCTCGCCCGATGAGGTCGATTTGCCGAGGCCGCCATCGACCTGGCCCTGGGCGCCACGCGACAGGAGGTTGCCGTACATGTAGCTTGCGCGGCGGCTCATGGCGTTGCCGGCGATGATATTTTCGCCGACGGCCGCTTCGGTGAAATCGGCAGGCGCGATGATCTTGACCTTGCCGGCGTCGATATCGGCCTGGCTGACGAGGCCACGGACGCCGCCGTAATGGTCGACGTGGCTATGGGTATAGAGCACCGCGACGATCGGCTTGTCGCCGAGCTTCGGGATGACCAGTTCCTTCCAGACGGCTGCTGCGGTTTCCGAGCTGACGAGCGGATCGATCACCAGATAGCCGGTGTCGGTCTTGAGGATGCTCATGACCGACAGGTCGTAGCCGCGGGCCTGGTAGACGCCATCGGCGACGACCTCGAACAGGCCGTGGATCATGTTGAGCTTGGCCATGCGCCACAGGCTGGGGTTCACCGTATCCGGCGCGTCGTCGGTCTCGGAATTGCCGAGGAACTGATAGACGCTGAGATCCCAGACCGCCGCGCCATCGGCATTCTTGATGATGACCGGATCCGGCAGGGCGGCAAGCAGGCCCTTGCGGGAGTCCACGAAGTCTTGAACATCGTCGAACGGCAGCCCGTTTCGATACATCGCGTTGTATTCAAGGGTCGCCTGCGTCGCCGGCTTCGGCTTGATGCCGGATTGGGGAACGGGCGGTGCGTCCTGCGCACTGGCCTGTCCTGGTTTTGCGACGAAGGTGACGGCGAGCCCCGCCGATGCAACGCCACGAAGAAAGTCTGCTCTGCTGATACCACTGCCATTCGACGAAGTCATAATGCCCTCCGAACCCAGGTTTTCAGGATGTTTTCAGATTTCCCGGGAGTGAGGCTAGGGCGACAGGTCGTGGTTGGAAGTACGTAACGGTTAAATTCTCCGCCGGGCGTGATCACAGTGGCGTGAAGGGTTAAGGGCAGGCGCGCATCTATTTGCGGCAATTATACCTTTGCCGGGACAAGAGCCTGAGCGTTCGAAAAAGACATGCGCAATGCTTCAGCGCGCGTGAAGATATCGACTATCGGCGCAAATGTTATTCATGAACTTGGTTTTCGGCGCGCTGGATCAGGCGGACCCAGGTGTTTTGGCGATCCCCCGCGCGGTCGGCGCCGGGTTCGAGAACCTGGGTGTAGCGAACGGGAGATCGTGTCGGATTTTTACGGCAATTGCCTCAAGCGGCGGCGCCGAGTTCAGCGAGGTGGCCGGCGAGGTCGGTGCCGCGGCCGGCGGCATTGATCGTATCGAAATATTCATGCCAGCCCGATTGGGCGATGCCGGCGACGAGGGCTTCGAGTGCGGTCGCGTCCGGGCAGCGCCAGACGGCGAAGAAGGTCTGCGATGCCGCATGCAGCTTCGACTGGTCGACCTTGCCGAAGGTGATGAGCTCGACGCCGAGCGCCGACAGGCCCGGCATGGCGGAGCCGATCGCGGCCAGGAACTGCTGACGCCCCTGGCGGGGAAGGGCGAGCCACGCCGGCTTGGCGCTGTAAAGTTCGGTCAGGTAGTGAGGCATGGTCTGCTTTCTTGTTGTCAGTCTGAGGTTATCGAAGTCCGGGCGCTCTCAAGCGGTTCCGGAACTGGATTTCGTGGCGATGGAGCGCAGTGCGCGCCGGCAGATGCGGGCTGTTGCGGGCCCTGGGCTTTCGGCGGACCAGCGTGCCGTGAGCACTTGAACCCACGCCGGTCGATCCTTGGCAGCATCGTTCAGCCAGTTGCCGACCGAATCCTGCACGTAAGGCGAGGGATCGGCACGCAACGGCTCGAGCACGGGCAGCGCGCGTTCGGGCTCCTTCTTGAGCGCTTGGATATGGGCGCACCAGACGCCGCGCGGGCGGATGGCCTCCGAGGCGAAACGGCGGATGCGTTCGGATGGATCCGACGTCCAGCCGGCCGCAAGCAAGGCGATTGCCTGATCCAGATTTGCGGCGAGATGCGGGCGAATGGCGATCCAGGCCCATTCGCGCACACCGAAATGGCTGTCGTCGGCGAGCGGGCGGATCGCGGCCAAGCGCTCGGCGAGGGGCATATCCTCGCCGGCTGCAACCATGAAGCAAGCCCAGCCCCGCGCCGTGTCCGAGGAATGATGCGCGAGCGTCTCGAAGGCGGAGGGGCTGAGGCGATCCGCGATCAGCCTTGCCGCAAGCGGCATGCGCCGGGAGATGCCGGCCGAGGCGACCGCGCGCATCTCAGTCAAGGCATCGTCGCCGATGTCGGGCAGGACGGTGGCCATGAGCGCTGCAAAATCGACAGCCAGGCACTCGGTCAGGGTCGTCGCTTCCGCTCCGGCGTTCAGCTGCGCCAATCGCTCGGCACCGATGGCGCTGACGCCGCGTTCCTTGGTCCTGCTCCCGCTCACGTCTGTGTTTCCGGCGTGTTCTTGGGCGTGGCGCCGGTCTCGAGATTGCGCCAGATGCGCTGAAGCAGCCGGTGGAACGTCTGGTGTTCATCGGCGCTGAAGCCGGCAAAAAGCGAAGCGATCCAGGCGCTGTGTTCACCGAGCAGGTTGCCTGCCGTCTTGCGGCCGGTTTCGGTGAGCACGACCACGATCTTCCTTCGGTCATTAAGGCCCGAGCGGCGCTCGACGAAGCCGTCGCGCTCCAGCCCGTCCAGTAGCCCGGTGATGGTGGCGCGCGTCACGCCGGCGCGATCGGCAAGCTCGTGCGGCGACAGGCCCTCGGGTTGATCGTTGAGCAGGAAGAGAATAACGAACTTGCCTTCCGAAAGCCGGTGGGGCGCCAGTCTTGCGGCGCAGTCCCGGTCGATCGCGCCTGTGAGCGCCAGCAGTTCGAAGCAGGCGCGCATGTTGCCGGTTTCGGCGACCGCACGACGCTCGGCTTCCTGCAACATGGCCCGGTGTTTTTGTTCCAGTATTGTCATAAGGCGACAGATAATAAGGCGCCTAACTGAAGTCAACGGCTTCTTGCGTGTTGGCTGTGGATGGGCGGCAGACTTGCGCTAGCGCCCGATCATCCGCTCCTGCATTTCTTCGCCGATGAAGCAATTGTAGCCCTCGCTGTATTGGGCGGGACGCACGACGGCGGGCGACAGGCGGCTTATCTCCAGGCCGGAGATTTCTGTGACCAGCTTGCGAAGGATGGCGCGGGCGAATTCGCCGCTGTCCTCCACCTTGACGAGAAAGGCGCCGTCGCCGCCGATCACGCATTCGCGGTAATAGGCGTCGAGGTCGGGGATCGCGGCGGAGTCCCGGGCCGCGTGGGTCTTCAGCATGATCGGCAGGCCGTCGATGGTGATGCCGCGGGCGACGGTGGAGTTGCGGGCAACGGGGGCGGGCACGCCCGAATTGTTGGGACCGTCGCCGGAGATGTCGATGACGCGGCGGCTGCCCTCAAAGGGGCTGTAATCGAACAGGCGGCGGGTGAAGGCCAGCGCGTTGGAGATCGAGGTGAAGGCGATGCGCCGGATCGGCTGGCGCCGCAGCAGCTCGGAATATTGCGCGGCCGTGCCGCGGCCGTCGATCAGCGTCCAGGGCGTGACCTGCACCGCCGAGCCGCCCCATTCGACATAGGTGACGGCGATGCGGCCGAAGGGGCCGTTCTCGATCGCCTCGATGAGGGCGGGCTCCAGAAAGGCGGCGACATAACCCTGCCGCTGCAGGCGCTGCTCGTCGAGTTCCATGGAATAGGAGACGTCGACGGCGAGCACCAGTTCGAGATCGACCCGGAGCGGCTCGGCGGAGGCGCTTCCGCAGACCAGGCAGGCGCAGGCAAGAAGAACCGATCCGAGCTTCATGGCAGCCGATACCGAAGGCGAGCGGGATATCTATGCTACGCCCAAACCGGTTGCGTGCAATGCGGGGTACTGTCGATGGATCAACGCCGACCGGGCGCCCTGCGGTCAGGCAGCAGGCCGCCAATCTCTGGTCGGGTCAGCGGCGCAGCTTCTGCAAGAGCGGGTCCAGCGCTTCGATGAGCGGTTCGGGGGACACCGGCTCGCCGCCGTCCTCCCAGACGTCCTGAAACTCGGCGATTTCCAGCCCGACGACCTTGCTCTTGGCAAGAACCACGCAGGCCGCGTGCAGGTCGTCGAGCGACAGGCCGTCCTCGTGCTGGTAGTCGGTGGGCACGATGCCGGGGTTCAGCACGTCGCAGTCGAGATGGATGTAGACCGGCCGGTCCGCGACGGCTTCCGCGAGCCTTTGCGGGAGATCAGTGCCGGGGCGGATATGCGGGATGCGCTTCGCCGCGATCAGCTCGGCTTCGAAGGGGTCGAGGTCGCGCTGGCCGACGAGCACGATATTTTCAATCGGAAGCCCGTCGCCGAGGCCGGACTGCCAGAGGCCGCAGGGGCCTGACAGCGCCAGCCCGCCGAGATAGCCGGTGCTGCTGGCCTCGGGCGTGTTCAGGTCGCCATGGGCGTCGAACCAGACGACGACCGCATCCGCGTGGTGCCTGGCGACGGCGGGCAGCGTTGCCAGCGAGACCGCGCAACGGCTGGTGGCGGCCAGCGAGACCGATCCGTCGGCGTAGATCGTTTCGAACCGATCGCGCATGCGCCGGAGCGTCGGCATCGCGGCCTCGAGCTCGACCGTCCAGTGGCCGTTCAGCGCCGGTTCCGGCTCGCCGATCGTGACGGTTTCGAGGCCGAACTTTCGGGCGAGATGGGCGGCAACGGACTTCGCGCCGGGAATGCCGAGGTCGTTGTGATCGCCGGCGCGACCCTGGAAGCAGGTGAGGGCAAGGGGCATCGGTGCGGGCTCCAAACACAGGTTTGAAGCGAGCGAAGCACGGGGGGCGTCGATTTGGCAAGGCGGGTAGCCGAACGGCGCAAAGCGGTTGCGCCCGTCGGCTCCCGTCAGGCCACTGCGGGGCGCCACCCAGTGCCGGTGGCTTAACCGAACACCAGCGAGCGGTGCAGTTGCGCGCCGGCCCAGGCGCCGTCGCCGACGGCAAGCGACACGGAATGGGGAACGCGGCCGACATCGCCGCAGGCATAGGCGCCGGAGACGGTGGTTTCCTTGGCGGCCGTCGCCCTGATCTGCAGGCCCATCGGCGTTTCCTCGATCGCGCAGCCGAAGCGTTCGGCGATGTCGCTTGCGGGCGTGGTGCGGGTGGCGACGAAAAGGCCTGCGAAGGGCAGGCGGCGGCCATCCGTGAGCACCACGTCGGCATGGCCCTCAAGCCGTGCGACCCGGGTTTCGTCGATGGTGACGCCGCGCCGGATGAGGTCGGCACGGCCTTCGGCATCGAGCGTGATCGCACCGTTGGTGAAGAAGGTGACCTTGCCCCATTCGGGGATGAGCTGGGCCTGGTGGATCGACATCGGGCTTGCGGCGATGACGGCGATTTCGCCCTCGTTCAGTTCGTAGCCGTGGCAATAGGGGCAATGGAAGGCGCTCTTGCCCCAGCGTTCCGCCAGCCCCTCGATGTCAGGCAGGCCATCCTTGACGCCAGTCGCAAAGAGCAGGCGCCGGCCTTCGAGGGCGGCGCCATCGGCTGTGGTGACGACGAAACCGTCGATCTTGCCGCTCGCCTTCTCGGCGCGGCCGTCGATCCAGGTGAGTGTGGGGTAGGCGAGCAATTGTTTGCGCGCGGTCGCGGCAATCTCGCCGGGGTCGATGCCGTCCTGGCCGAGGAAGCCGTGGGAGTGGCTGGCGAAACGGTTGCGGCGAACGCCCTCGTCGATGATCGTCACGCGGCGGCGGGCGCGCAGCAGCTGAAGGGCGGCGGCCATGCCGGCATAGCTGCCGCCGATGATGATGACGTCCTGTTGCATGGGGATGGTCCTTTCGGTTGGGCGCAGGCCAGCCCACCGGCTTTTTGCACCAGTGTGTCGACCCGCGCTTTGGGCAATAGGGTTCCGGCCGGAAAACCGCCTATGCGGTTCCGGGGCGGCCGGATGTGTCGGGATCGATCACGTCAGGACGGATCGACCGGCTGCTGTCATTGCGATCGGAGCCGGTGCCGCCGCGCAAAGTCCTCGGCGAGGTCGGCAAGGGTTACGTGGGCGAAACGCTCGAGCAGCAGCGCCTCGGCCTCGGCAAAAGCGGTGTCGAGGGCGGCGTTGACCGCCTGCTCGACGAGGCATTCCGGCATTTCCTGCCGGTTGCCGATGGCAAAAATCGCGGGTTCGCCGAGCGTTTCGTGCAACTGCCGAAGCGTCACGGTCTTGAGATCAGCGGTGATCGCCCAGCCGCCGGCATGGCCGCGGGCGGAGGAAACGATACCGGCATCGCGCAGGAAACCCATGGTGCGGCGGACAACGACCGGATTGGTGCGCATGCACATGGCAAGCTCGTCCGAGGTCAGGGGCTCGCCGCGCTCGGCCATGTGCAGGAGCGCGTGCAGGACGGAGGAAAGGCGGCTGTCTTTTTTCATGTAACTTCAATTATTACGAATCGAGGTGCGATGCAAGGGGTATGGGCGCGGGCGTGGGCCAGGCGGGTTTGGAACCCGGCTCGCTATTGCAAGTCACGGAGTGTGCAAGCCATCTCCGCGGCCCTCATTCCTGTGCTTGTCACAGGAATCCAGCCAGCCCAAATCTTTGGCTGGAAGGACCCTTCTGCACGCGGGCGCGACGCGAAGGGCATCTTCTTAAAAAGCCGGAAGGCGTCGCGCCGGGTTCGCATATTGCGCCGTGCCGACGCACGGCTGCTGGATCTCTGTGACGAGCACAGAGATGAGGGTGGTCCGCCGTCCTGACTAGAGATGGATGGCGCCATAGGGATTGTACTTGAACTCATCCTCGCCATAGGCGTCGACGGGCAGCAGTCTGGCGCCGCGGCGCTTGAGCACCTGATCGATGCCGTCGGTGACGACCTCGTCGGCAACGGTGTCGATCAACGCGCTCAGGGCCAGTTCGTCGTCGGAGAGGGTTTTCGGCGCGTAGACTTCGGGTATGCCGACCAGGTGGAAGCCGACGCTGTAGAGATGTTCGTCCGTGCCGATCGGCCGCTTGGCAAAGGCGAGGCGGCAGGGGCGGGCAAGCGCAGCGCCGGTCTGGCCGTCTGCTTCACGCGCCAGCGCTTTCCATCTCTCGATGCCGTGGGCGACGCCGGCGCTCTCGCCCTTGGCGGCGACGATGCCGTTGTCGAGGGTGTGGGCGACCAGCCGAAGCGCGATGGCTGAATGTTTGACGGCATCCTCCGCCGTCATCGGCGGGCCGAGCACATAGACGACCGAGCGGTGGTCGCCGACGGCCTCTTCATCCGCTTCGCTCCAGGCGCCCCTGTGGACCCGATCCCGGCAGACCTCGAAGGACATCGACATGCGATCGTCAGGCGCGTCCTCGGAAAAGGTGTCATCGATCTCGAAGCCCGGCGCGAAACTCTCGATCGCCGACTGGATGGTTTCACAAAGCTTAGAGAAGGGCGTCTGCCCGCCGAGCAGGCAGAGCACGTGACGTGGCTTGACTTCGGAAAAACTCATGGCCGCTCCTCAGTGGTCTGGAGCAAAGCTGTCGCAGACACCACCGCAAGATGCAAGCGGTCAGTGTATGGCTTTCCTAAGCGTGCGTTTGGCTCTGCCCCCGTGCGACGAGGACGATGCCGGCGAGCGAGACGACGAGGCCGGCGGCCATGGCCCAGGAGAGGGGTTCGCCGAACATGATAAAGGCCCAGATCATCGTCACCGGCGGGCTCAAATAGAGGATGGCGGTGACGCGGGCGGGCGAGGATTTTTTCAGCGCCAGGTAATAGAGGCTCCAGGCGCCGAAAGTGGCGACGAAGACCAGCCACAAAATGCCGCCGACGAAGCCCGGATCGAGAACCGGCAGCACGCTGCCTTCGCGCCAGGCAAAGAGCGCGAAGATGGCGGATGCCGAAAGGCACTGGATGCAGAGGCTCTGATGCACCGGCATGGAGCCGGCCGCGCTGCGCTTCTGCAGCAGTGTCGCCAGCGCCAGTGACAGGGTGCCGAGAACCGGCAGGCCATAGGCCCAGAGCGGCACGTTGCCTATATCGAGCGACCAGCCGGACGCGATCAGGACACCGGTGAGGCCGATGAAGGAGCCGAGCCACTGGCGGGCGGTCAAGGCCTGGCCGAGGATTGGCCAGGAGAGGATGGCGACGGCAAGCGGCAGCATGTCGGTGATCAGCGCCACCAGCCCGGTCGGCACGCCATAGGAGATCGCCAGCGCAAAGCCCGCGAGGTAGCCGGACATGGCAAGCGCGCCGAAGAGCATCTGCGGCACGGCGTCCTTCATGCGGATCTTCGGCCCGATCGCCAGGGCGAAGGGCAGGAGGATGAGGCCGGAGACGAGGCTGCGCCAGAGGAGGATCAGGAACAGCGGCGCGTGGTCGATGGCAAAGCGGATGCCGACGAAACCGGCGCTCCAGGAGATGACAAGTGCTGCCTCGAGCAGGATCAGGATCGAGACCGCCCACACCCCGTTTGGACGGCGGGAGGGCAGCGCGGCAACGTCGCTCATGGCAAGGGTCCGGCGTCAGCGGGTGGAAAGGGCCGCACCGATCGCGGCATCGGAGTTCCGAGGCTTGGCGCGGCGCCGGCCCGGTATCGGCAGGGTGAGAATGAAGAGCGAGCCGACGATGAGCCCGATGCCCGCCCAGCCCTCGGCCGGCAGCCGCTCGCCGACGATGGCGACGGCAAGGACGGCGGCAATAACCGGCTCGAGCAGCGACAGCGTGGTCGCCATGGTGGCCGACACGCGGGCGAGGCCATAGGCAAAGAGCACGTAGGCGACCAGCACCGGCACGAGCGCCATGTAGATGCCGACGGCGATGTTGGTCGTGGAAGCAAGCAGCGGTGCGCCGGTAAAGGCGAGCACCGGCAGCAGCAAGGTGCCGCCGAGGCCGATGATCGACCCCATGGCGGCGCGCGGCGGAATGCCCGCCTGCATCAACCGCCGCGCCACCCAGGAATAGAGCGCATAGAGCAGGCCGGAGACGAGGCCGAGCAGGATGCCGTAAAGCACAGCCGTCGGGTCGGCGGCACCGCCGCTGCCGTGGCTTTCCGAGAAGGTGAGAAGCACGGCGCCGCCAAGGCCGGCGGCGGCACCCAGTAGCCAGCGGGTCGTCAGCTTCTGACCGTCGAAGAAACGCTCGATCAGCGAGGCGGCGAGCGGCGCCGAGCCGATGGAAATGACGGTGCCGATGGCGACACCGGCCAGATGCATGGAGGAGTAGAAGGCGAGCGGATAGATCGCGACCGAGAGCGAGCCGAGGATCAGCATCGGCCATTGCGCCGCAAGCTTTGCCCTGCTTTTCACGATCGAGCGCAGCGCCGTCAGCGCCAAGAGCAAGCCGCCAAGGCCCATGGCGACGGCGCCGATGCCGAGCGGGCTGACACCTGAAGCAAAGGTGGCGGTGGTGCCGGTCGTGCCCCAAAGGGCCGAGGCGACGAGCACGCAGGCAAAGCCGACGAAAGAAGCGGAGGTCCTGGAGGTCATAGCTGGTCCATGATCGAGATGGCGATCCGGCGCGCGGTCTTCAGCCGTGCGTCATGACCGTCGAGCCCGGCGCGCGACATGGCGCCTTCGAGCAGGAAGGAGAGGTGTTCCGCCGTCTCGTCGATGGCAGCACCGGCGTCGGGCTTCATCTCCCGGAGATACTGCTTGAACAGCGTTTCCACCTCGTCTTTCTGCGAGGCGACGATGTCGCGGGCGGGATCGCCGACCGAGAGTTCGGCTGCGGCATTCAAGAGCCCGCAGCCGCGAAAGCCCCAGGAATAGGCCATCTCGGCATGGTCGACATAGCTGTCGAAGATCGCAAGCACGCGCTCGCGCGGCGTCGCCGCATGGGCCAGGCGCTCACGGTAAAGGTCCTGCCATTCCCGGTGTCGCGCCTCGATATAGGCGTTCACCAGATCCGTCTTGGACGAGAAGTTGTTGTAGAGGCTCATCTTGGCGACGCCCGCATGGGCGGTGATCGCATCGATACCCGTGGCGCCAACCCCATCCCGATAGAAGAGTTCCGCTGCCGCCTTCAGCAGGCGCTCGCGCGCCGGTGCTTTCTCGCTCATGGCTTGCTCCAAATTTCTAGGTAGACCGATCTACCTATTTCGGCGCGATGTCAAGGGAGGCATCGTTTTCTGGAGAACGGTTGAGCGTGCGCCGACGCGCCGGCGGATCGCGGTGGCCGTTGTTTTCGGCTGTAACCGTAACGTACTTCCGCACGTCACAGGCAACGGGTCTACTGCTCGGCATGCATTCGCACTAAGTTTCGCATCGGCGGCTCGCACCGGAGTCTGGGCAGCGGCGGTCGAGAAATTTCAAGACCGCCGGCCGCGGCGTATGAGGGAGATTCGGCATGTTGCGATTTGTACTGACGGGTCTGGCGCTTCTGGCCGGCGCGACCAACGCCCCGGCGCAGGATACGTTGCCGGCCGAGATGCGGGACCGCGCGATCGAGCGTCGGGCGACGGAGGCGGTCATCTGGGGCATGCCGGCGGTCAATGCCGACCTGATGTTGCAGGCGATGCTTTCGACGACGAAGGCCAAGGTCAACGAGATCGTCTACTGGTCGAAGCCGGTCAACTGGAAGAACCAGACGCTGACGCCGAACCCGGATTCGATCTATTTCATGTCCTTCTGGAACGTGAAGGACGGGCCCATCGTCATCGAGATCCCGCCGGCCGAGGGCGGATCGATCGCCGGCAACATCGTCAACGCCTGGCAGATGCCGCTCGAAGATGCCGGCCCGCATGGCGCCGACGAGGGCAAGGGCGGCAAGTACCTGATCCTGCCGCCGGACTACATGGGCGAAGTGCCGGAGGGCTTCATTCCGCTGCGCTCCGATACCTTTACCGGCTTCGCGCTGCTGCGCTCGAATTTGAAGAGCCATGCCGCTGCCGATGTCGAAAAGTCGGTCGCCTACGGCAAGAAGATCAAGATCTACCCGATGCCGGTGACCGACAAGCCGCCGGAAACGGTCTTTACCGACGCCTATGACGTGCTGTTCGACAGCACCATCCGCTTCGACGCCAGCTTCTTCGACAATCTCAACCGGGTCGTCCAGACCGAACCCTGGCTCGAGCGCGACCGGGTGATGATCGACCAGCTGAAGACGCTCGGCATCGAGAAGGGCAAGCCCTACCAGCCAAGCCCGGAAACCAGGGCGCTGCTCGACAAGGCGGCGGCCGAGGCGAAGGCAGAGCTTTCCGCACGCTACGATGCCGGATTCCCTGTCATCAACGAGGGTATTCGCTGGTTCCCGGCGGCTGTGGCCGAAATGGTGAAGGCCGCCTCGGAAGCCTATTCCGATCCCGATCTCTATCCGGTCGATGCCCGTGGCGTGACCTATACGCTCGGCTTCACCGGCATCAAGCGGCTGGGCACGGCGCAGTTCTACCTGATGGCCAACAAGGACAAGGACGGCAACGCCTTCGACGGCAGCGCCAATTATCGCCTCGTCGTGCCGAAGGATGCGCCGGTCGAGCAGTACTGGTCGGTGACCGCTTACGACCGCGAGACCCATGCGTTGATCCGGAATATGGACAAGGCCAGCGTCGCCTCGATCGGCGAGGGGGTGAAGAAAAATGCCGACGGCTCGGTGGATGTCTATTTCGGCGCCAAGGCGCCTGCGGGCAAGGAGGCGAACTTCGTGCCTGTCGATCCCGCCCGCAAGTTCGAGCTGCTCTTCCGCCTCTATGGACCGGAAAAGCCGCTGTTCGAGAAGACATGGAAACTGCCTGACGTCGAGAAGCTGCCGTGACTTCAGGGGCGGCAAGCTGTGGCCGCGCCAAAATTCGAGTGAACGCAATGGAGACCATTGTGACCCATAGAAGAGCCTACCGGGCGCGCTGCCAGGCCGACCGCTGGCACGCACCCTTGGCAGCGCAACTTCCGCCCACATTTTTCCATGATCCACAATCACGACTACCCTGTTCCCGTCGCGTTGCGGGCATACAGGGGAGATTTCAGTGATTTCAGTTCGTGCTGCGGCCCTCGTCGCCGCCCCGGTTCTGGTGATGATGATGGCGCCGGAGGCGTCTGCTTGCACTTGCGGGGACCGAGTGCTTGGAAAACCGGGGAAAACCTCCACCGAGAAGTTTCAGGAGTCGGATCTGGTCATAAGGGGTCGAATGAAGACGGTGACCTATGGCGTCGAATTTGCAAACCCGGACGAGCCGGACATGCCGTTCCGGATGACGCGCGGCGAGATCGATATCAAGGCCGTGCTAAAGGGCAGCTTCAAGGAGAAGACCATTTCTGTCTA
The DNA here is from genome assembly GCF_050435225.1 of Ensifer sp. LBL. Classification (NCBI taxonomy): domain Bacteria; kingdom Pseudomonadati; phylum Pseudomonadota; class Alphaproteobacteria; order Hyphomicrobiales; family Rhizobiaceae; genus Ensifer; species Ensifer sp. LBL. The sequence goes on from NZ_JBNDJY010000004.1 coordinate 736,713, forward strand.
CACCGGAGCCGGTAATGGTGACTGCGGTCGCCTCGGCGAGTTCATCGGGCAGGCGGTCTACTACAATCATGAGAAATTCGGCGAGTTTGAACTCGGGCTGAGCAAGGGCGAAATCGAGGGGAAGACAATCTACATGACGTCGATCTGCGACTACATCAAAGGACCGGGAGACGGCGAAGCGGAGCCGTGAGGCTTGCCCGGCTCATTCGGAGACCACGAGAAAACCGCATGCTTTTGGGCGGCCCTTTCGCTGGGCCCACCGTTGCCGGTTGAAATCTCACATTCCTGCCTTCTTATATAGAGTTGAAGTTGGAGAGATGTGCGGGAGAGGCGATCATGTGCGGACGCGTCTATCTGAAGACCAATCTCGAGGGGCTGCTGCGCGCCTTTGGCTTTGCGACGCGTGGCGGCGTCGAGGCGATTGCCAACCAGTTTCCGCGCTATAACGGCGCGCCGACGCTGATCTATCCGATCATCATTCGCGACGTGATCCGCGATCCCGATCTCTTCGGCCCGGTCTTCGTTTCGGCGCGCTGGGGGCTGATCCCGAGCTGGACGAAGGACCCGAAGGCGGGCAGGCCGCTGGTCAATGTGCGCTCCGACACGATCGCGACGAAGTTCCGGTCGAGCTACCAGCGGCGCCGCTGCCTGGTGCCGATCGACGGCTTTTTCGAATGGAAGGACATTCACGGCACCGGCAAGGACAAGCAGCCCTATGCCATCGCCATGAAGACGGGCGAACCCTTCTGCCTTGCCGGCATCTGGGAGAGCTGGCGCAACCCTGTAACCGACGAGGACATCCGCACCTTTGCAATCGTCACCACCGACGCCAACGCGATGATGGCCGACATCCACGACCGCATGCCTGTCATCCTCCACCCCGACGACTACGAGCGCTGGCTCTCGCCCGAGCCGGAAGCGCCCGATCTGATGCAGCCCTTTCCGCCTGAGCTGATGACCATGTGGAAGATCGGCAGCAAGGTCGGTTCGCCGAAGAACGATACGCCGGACATTCTGGATCCGGTGGATTGAGGGCGACACGCCATCGCGAAGGGTGGCGTCAGCACCTTCATGGTCTTTCTCTTGTTCCCGCTGGGGAAACGCGTTGACGCGATGATGGGAACGGGTGAGAAACGAGGGACCGAAACTTGAGGTAGCGTAATGTCGCGAAAGATTGCCGTCATCGTCTGCGTTCTGATTGTCGGCATGTCTCTGGCAAGCTGCGCGCGGAACTCCTGCCGGGATTGGCCGGGAACCTGCATCATCCAGTGATGATGGGGGCCATCGCCGGAGCCGGAGTGGCAAGGCATCTGCGAACGCCGGTTCGAACGACAACGATCGATAGCCACAAGTTTTGAAGGAAGCCAGCTCTTGATCTATCTTCTGCGCCACGGCGAAACCGTCTGGAATACGCTCGGTCGCTTCCAGGGGCAGCTCGATTCTCCGCTGACGAGGCTTGGCGTCGCGCAGGCGGACGCCGTCGCCCACCTCCTGAGCGCCGAGATCGGTGAAGATGTGCAGTCGTTCGAGATGCATGTCAGCCCGCTCGGACGGACCCGCGAAACCGCCGAAAGGGTTCAGCGGGTGCTGCCGCTGGCGAGCCGCGAGGATGCGCGGTTGATGGAGGTTACCGTCGGCTCGTGGGATGGCATGACCATGTTCGAGATCGACATGGAGTATCCGGGCCAACTCGATGGTTCCGATGTCTTCGACTGGTACTTCCGCTCGCCGGATGGGGAGAGCTTCGATGCCGCCTGCACACGGGCGAAAAGCTGGCTTGCGGATATCCGGCGGCCGACGGTCGCGATTTCCCATGGGCTGTTCGGCCGGCTGCTGCGCGGCGTTTATGCCGGCCTCTCTCGGCGGGAAATGCTGGAATTGCCGGTGCCGCAGGATGGGTTCTATCGTCTCAGTGACGGGGCGTTCAACCTCGTCACCGTATCGACCGGCCGGCAACTGGCGTCCGCTACCGAGTGAAAGCACGAGCGTGGCAGCCTCGTGTCGGCTGCGGGCTCTCCCGGTGGCCGCCGCCGTGGATCGACGTTTCTTCTCGGTCGGATGGCTTTCGGTCAAAGGCAGCCGCGAACTGCGTCAGATTCACGTGTGCATCGCCTGCTCCAGGGCGCTCAGCAACGCCTGCGCATCCGCCGGCTTGCCGACATTTATCGCCCCCGCCAGAACCTCTCCGCCGACCTGCTCCGGCTTTTCATAGGCGCTCGCAAGCACGAAGGGCACGCTCTGCGCCCGCAGCGCCTCCGCCACCGGCGTCACGGTGCCGTCTTTCAGGGTAACGTCCAGAATGGCCACCGCCGGCTCGGCGTTTCGCAAAAGTTGCAGGGCCTGCTTGACCGTCGCGGCGGGTCCCAAGACATGCCAGCCGTGCCGTTCGAGCAGCATCTCGAGGTCCATGGCGATCAGGAACTCATCCTCGACAAGAAGCACGGTCTTGGACATGAAACCAGTCTCTGTCTTTTTGAGACCGGTCACAGGGGTGTAGCGATCTCTGCTGCCAAACCCTCTGGTGCATAGTTCAGTTCCACGCGGCCGCCCAATTCGCGTCTCACGGAGAATTCGATAAGCCTGGTGCCGAAGCCCGTCGTCGTCGGCGGCGTGGCCGGGGGGCCGCCGTTTTCCTGCCAGCTCAACAGCAGACGCCTCTCGCCGGTCTTCTCGACCTTCCAGCGGATGTCGAGTTTTCCCTTCGCGGTCGACAATGCCCCGTACTTGACCGCGTTGGTCGCGAGCTCGTGCAGGATCAGGCTCAGAGACATGGCCTGGCTCGGTGTCAGCAACACCTTTTCACCTGGGCTGATCGTGATCGCCGCCCCTTCCGAATAGGGCTTCAGCGTCTGTTCGAGCAGGCCCTTGAGATCGGCCTCGTGCTCTTGCGTGTAGACCGCATCGTGGGCGCGCACCAGCGCGCCAAACCGGCCAAGGAATGCATCGCGGTACTCTTCGCCCGACCGCCCGTCGGCCGAGGTTTGGCGGGCAAGTGCCTGGACCAAGGCGAGCAGGTTCTTCATGCGGTGCCGCATTTCGCCGAGAAGCACGTCTTTTTCTGCCTCCAGCCGGCGCCGGTCGGTCGCATCGACGATCGACAGAAGCAGGGATCGGCTGTTGTCGTCCGGGTGAAACAGCCGGTGCGCGCTGACCAGCATCGTTCTTTTCCCAATGGTCGGAAACGTGTGCTCGACCTCATAGTCGACCACCGTCATGCTCTTCGGGATCACCTCGTCGAGCAGGCGGCGCAGTTCGGGAATGTTCCATTGCCCGTTGCCGAGATCGTATATGTGCTGGCCGATCGTCTCGTCGCGGTCGACCTTGAAGGTGGCGAAGAAGGCGCGGCTGGCTGTCTGGACGCAGAGGTTCTCATCCAGCAGCAGCAGCGGATCGGGAACCGTATCGACGATGCCCTGCGCCTCAAGGTGGCCGTTCCGCAACAGGCGGTAAAGGTCTTCCAGATTCATCACAATGCCCCACGCGCTGAATCCGCTAACCGATAGCGTCGCAAACAAACGCGCGAGAAAACGACCTTGTTCCCGACAGCCCAACGGATTTCTGTGTGGCTAAAGGCGCCGCGTTTGCGGTCGGCGCGCCGCCACCGGCTCCCCCAATAAGCTGCGCCCTCAGGCGGCGATGCGTTGCCGGCCGTTCTTACAGATCCCGCGCGAAAATCTGGCCGGTGAGATCCTTGCCGAAGCTGTGGTGCTGTTCTTCCTCGATCAGCGCGAAGCCGGCTTTCTCGTAGATGTGGCGGGCGGCGTCGAGGCCGGCATTGGTCCAGAGGATCATCCTGATATAGCCGAGAAGACGGGCGTGGCGCATGCATTCCTCGACCAGCCGGCGGCCGATGCCGAGGCCCCGGGCGCTCGGCTCGACATAGAGCAGGCGCAGCTTCGCCGTCGTCTCGTCATGGCGGACGAGAAACACCGAGCCGACGACCTTGCCGTCCTTTTCGGCGATCCAGCAGCGGTCCGACTTCGCATCGTAGTCGTGCATGTATTTGACGACGATCTCGGCGACCAGCGCCTCGAACGCGGTGGTCCAACCATATTCCTCAGCATAAAGCGCGCCCTGGCGGTGGATCACCCAGCCCATGTCGCCCGGCTGCGGATCGCGCAGGATGAAGCCCGGCGTGCGCTCGTCGGCAAGCAGGCTCTCGATCTCGCCCATGGCGCCCACCAGTTGCCGTTGTTCCGGCACCGAGAGTTTTTGCAGCATGGCGACCACTTCGCGCTGGGACGCATCCTCCAGCGGCTGGAAGATCGCGCGGCCCGCATCCGTCAGCGTGAGCTGCGTGACCCGGCCGTCGTCCGGCGAACGGGTCTTTTCAATCAGTCCCTTCTTCTCGAAGCCGGCAATGACGCGGCTGAGATACCCCGCATCGAGGCCGAGTTCTCGGCAGAGGTCGCTCGCGGTCAGACCGGAACGATGCGCCAGCTCATAGAGGATACGGACCTCCGTCAGCGAAAAGGCGCTGGCGAGCAGATGCTCATGCAGCAGGCCCATCAGGCGGGTGTAAAAGCGGTTGAAGCGCCGCACGGTCTGGGCGCGGTCCTCGATGTGCTGCGGAGACATGGGATGTCCTTATGAATTTGCTTTAATCAGGTAATTAGTTGCCTAAGGCAAATATTGTCAAGCGGGATTGCACCAAAGCGTCCGAACCCGGTGGCGCATGTGGCGTTTGTCCGACCGATTTCGGCTTCGTCGGGGCCGCATTGACGTCTATGGTATGACCACAAGGGCCGCGAAAGCCTTGCCTCGACACCTGGATCAAGTGATGACGAAAACCGTGATTTTGGGTCCGGAATACGACGAGCGCCTGCGGGCGAGGGTCATGGACGTCATGCTGGCCCTTGGCGCCTCGATCGACGATCGAAGTGGGGCGGTCGCCGGTTCGCAGGAAATCGAGACTGTTCGAGCACGGCTGGCAGGGCAGGAAATAACCATCGAGGCCGAGACCTATGTCGGACTTTCGATCACGGGCGGCGAGAAGGCAGTCGATGACATAGCAGCGCGCGTGAGGTTAGCCGCGCGATCGGTGCCTACCTGATGCGGCTCGGAAGCGGCTCCAGTTACTTCGCGAGCAGTTTGCGCGCGTCCTCGACGGCCTGGTCGAGGCGCATGCGGCTCTTCCCTTGACCGATTTCGTCTCGATATCGGGCTAGTGGAGAAACGCGAAACGCAATGGCCGCCGAGATGCCGTCACGCGGGACTTCGAAACTTGCAACTAGCCGATCGTCGACAAGCAAAGTGTAGATGTCTTCGCCCTGTTCCGGGACGTGTTTGAGCACATGAACGACCGCGCCGCTTACGCCGTCCGCGGCCAAAAGCTCGACCAGATGGGCGTGCCGACTATTCTCGTCCGGCTGAAGCAGGGGAGACTTGTCTCTGTCGCGAAGGGGGCGCGCGGGCACGGCTTCATTCCTTCAGTTCTGCTGGATCCGCTCCGTTTATGGAGGAAGAACAACCCATCAAATGGATCCGCCCCCACTCTTCGCTTGAGGGCGCCTGGTACGCGTCCTTGTGTTTCAGTCGCATCCCGCGATTGAGTTGCTGTACTAGGTTGCAATCTCTCGGCGCGCAACAGGCTACCGCCCTCGGGCTTCGCGTCCCGCCTGTTGATTTGGGTAGGAGATCGTTTCGTGCTGCGATAATATCGGATCGGATATCTCCTTGGTCCGGAAGACCGGAACGGGCCGCTTTTCAACGTGTTGGCAAGCCCATGGAGCAGAGATTAGCTGCAGTGCTGGCGGCCGATATGGCCGGCTACTCCAGGCTGATGGAGGCCGATGAAGCGGGCACGCTTGCGCGGCTTCGCACCCACCGCATCGAGCTTATCGACCCGGCGATCGCCAAGAACAAGGGCCGGCTGATCAAGACCACCGGCGACGGGCTGCTGGTGGAATTCCAGAGCGTGACCGATGCGGTCAAATGCGCGGTCGAGATCCAGCAGCGCATGAAAAGGCGGAACTCCGACGTGCCGGAGGACAGGCGGATCGAGTTTCGCATCGGCATCAATCTCGGCGACATCATCTTCGAGGACGACGACATCTTCGGCGACGGCGTCAACATCGCCGCGCGCGCAGAGCAACTGGCCGAAGTCGGTGGCATCTGCGTGACGGCGGCCGTGGCGACGCAGGTGGCCGACCGGCTGGAACTGCCGATCGACGATCTCGGCGAAAAGACCTTGAAGAACATCAGCCGCCCGGTGCGCCTCTATCGCATCGGGCTCGAAAGCCTCGGGCTTTCAAGTTCCACGGGGGACGGCGAGGCGAAAACCGGCGTCTGCAAGCCGACGATCGTGGTGCTGCCCTTCGACAATATGAGCGGCGATCCGGACCAGGAGTTCTTCGCCGACGGGCTGACCGAGGACATCATCACCGAGCTTTCGCGACGGCACGAGCTCTTCGTGATCTCGCGCAACTCCTCCTTCGTTTACAAGAACCAGTCGGTGAACGTGCGCGAGGTGGCCGCCAGCCTCGGGGCGCAATATCTGGTCGAAGGCAGCGTGCGCAAGATCGGCGAGCGGGTGCGCGTCACCGTGCAGCTCATCGACGCGGTCAACGACGCGCATATCTGGGCCGACAAATACGACCGGCAGCTGGACGACATCTTCGCCATTCAGGACGAGGTGACGGCGGCGATCGCCGCGACCGTGCCCGGACGGCTGGAGGCCGCCCAGCGCGACCAGCTTTCGCGCACCAAGCCGGCCAACATGGCGGCTTACGAATGCGCGCTTGCCGCCAAGGTGCTGCACCACCGCAGCAGCGCCGAGGACAACAGACAGGCGCAGGCGCTGATCGACCGGGCCGTTTCGCTCGACCCCGGCTATGCCCACGCCCACGCCTGGCGCGCCTGCATCCTCGGGCAATCCTGGGTCTATGGCTGGTGTGCGGACAAGGAGGCGACCTGGGCCGAGGTCAATGCCGAGCTGGAACGGGCGCTTGCGCTCGACGACAACGACGCCGATGTGCATCGCATCCTTGCCGCCGTCAACGTCAACACCAACGCGCTGACGACGGCGCGCTATCACCAGGAGCGGGCGCTGTTCCTCAACCCCAATTACGACCTCGTCGTGGTGCAGCAGGGCGAGCTGCTCACCTGGCTCGGCCGGCCGGAGGAGGGGGCGGAATGGATCCTGAAGGCGATGCGCCTCAACCCGCACCACCCGGAACGCTTCTGGAGCCACCTCGGCAAGGCCCATTTCGCCGCCCGCCGATATGGCGAGGCGATCGAGGCCTTCATGCATCTCTCCTCGATGGACGAAACCCAGCACGCCTTCGTCGCCGCCTGCCACGGCTGGCGCGGCGATGCGATCGCGGCGGGCGCGCATATCGCCAAGGTCAGGGCGCTGTGTCCATCGTTTGACGTCGAGGCGTTTCTTTCGACGTTGCACTATGCGCAGGAGGCCGACACCGAGCACCTGCGCGAGGGGTTGGTGAAGGCGGGGGGCGAAATCGCTACCGATCGTCTGTCTTAGTCAATTGCAGAAAACTCGCGCGTCGCTCACGCGGTCGTCTCTTCGGCGACTGTATTAGGTGGGGCGCTCGTTTCGCTCCGCCTATGATGAGTATCGGTGACGAAGTCGATAAATGCGACCGCAGCCCCGACGGCTAGACGCGCGTGACGGGGTTCTAGGCCGCGGTGTTTCCCGTCTCTACCGTGCCCGGAGCCGTAAAGTCCCCGGAGTTGCGCGAGGTATTGTGTTAGGGATCCAAGGTTTCTCAGGATAAGACGAACCGTCTCCGCACCCTTCGCTTCATCTGCTATGCCTTCCGGAACCAGCTTTAGTTCTTTTGCCAACAGTTTCGTCAACTCTGGCAGGTCGGCCTTTTGTGAGAACTGAATTCCTCGCTTCGATAGGATGCTCTTGCAACACGACTCAACCAGTTCTTTCGCAGTTCCAATAGCAAGAGCGGGGTCACGCTCCACTGACAGTTCGAGACGCTCAATCTCTTTCTGCATCCATGCCGCGTCGAGCGCGTCAGCGACTGTGCGGGCACGTGAGACGGAGCGTGCGCTGGTGCCTTGGAACCGCTTTGCAACGAACCTAGGACGTCCTGCGATCCGTTCCTCTTCAACGAGGTGCCATCCCTCACGGCGTAGCTGATCGTTGAATTGCTGCACGAGTCCGAGAGCTTCATTTCGATCAGGGCGCACAACCGGGTGCACTATTTCGCACAGGAACCTTAGGAACTGTTCGCTCGGCCCGTTAAGGAGGCTTAATCGCGTATCGCCATAGACCCAATCGTCATCCCAGTCGCTGTTGTTTATTCGGTGTTGCCAAATATCCCCAGCAGCGTCCTTGTAGCGGCTATCATGCGAACGTAGTTTTTGTAAGTCGAACAGTCGTTGAAGGAACTCAACTTCATCCAAGCGACCGTTCCACACCACGGAGTTTAAACGCAGGCCGTCCACTATGTTTTGCCGTGTCTTGATTGGCAAGTCTTCTGCAGGCTCCCGCCAATTTTCCCGAATGGCGACGCTAGGGGCAACAATTACGCTAAACCAGTCAGACGTATACTGCTCAATAACTGGTTTGAGCCTTGCTGATATTTGCTCTTCTATCCCTTCACGTCTCGTGCCAAGCTTTGAATACTCTGCCGGCTCAATCAGAAGGTAGATTTTCCAGATTGCGGTTCCACCATTCCAATTGTCAAAACCAGTTTCCTCGAACCTTGGAGTTGACCGCCTAAGGATCTCTGCCGCTTCCCCCATGCCTTCTGCAGCCAACATCTCAGTAGCAGCAGCGAGATATTGTTCTGGGTCTTCCGAGATGTCTTTCAAGATCTGCCTCTCGGCTGAGTCGTTGTATTTGGTAAGCGTAACTCATCTTTGAGGGAATAGCGCGGTCTCAGTTGGCGGAGACGATATCATTTCGTATTTGGCTCCGAACGTCCGGCGCATTTCTTAAGGGTTCTCACTCGCAGCAGCCGCTTGTGGTCGCCTTCGGTCCGCAGCAGGCCTGAGCCGATGCCGTCTCGGCCAGCCAGCGGTCGCGCGGCTTGCAGCTTGCCGGTCGCGGCTCCAGGGAAACGTGCATGCTGCCATTCTTCAGCACAGGCGCTCCGGCGCAATAGAGCGCCATCGGGCGCACGCCGTCGCTGACCTCGAAGGTGAGGCGGGCCGTCGGGTCGAGGCGGACGTGGTCGGAGACCTTGCGGACGATGGCCGAGAATTTGCCGGCGGAAAGGTGCGTCCGGCCGGCTTCCTCGACGTCCCAGAGCTGCACGAAGATCTCGGACCAGGCTTCGGGATTGGCGCCGCAATCGAGGCCTGAGAACTGGCCGGCCTTGACCTCGGTGACGTGATAGCCGGAGCGCACTGCATTGCCGTCGTAGTGAAACACCAGCGGCATATCGCCGGCCGGCTTGAGCGCGCCGAGCAGGTCGGCAAGGTTGAGGTCGTGGTCGCCGATTTCGGGCTTGTCGAGAACAGTCATCTGGGTTATTCCTCATTTCAACGATTCAAGGATTATTGAAATATGGATGAGCGTCAAGCCCTGGCAGCCTTCGGGGCACTTTCTCAGGAGACCCGCCTTCAGATCGTCCGCCTGCTTGTCGTTGCCGGGAGCGACGGCATGGCGGCGGGTGCGCTTGCCGAAAAGGTCGAGGTCTCGCCCTCGAACATTTCCTTTCACCTGAAGGAACTGGAGCGTGCGGGCCTGATCGCCCAGCAGCGCGAATCCCGGTCGATCATCTATCGCGCCGATTATGACGCTCTGGGCGGTCTGATCCGCTTCCTGATGGAAGACTGCTGCGGCGGGCATCCAGAAATCTGTGCGCCAGCGGCCGCCGTGGCGTCATGCTGTGCGCCTTCGGGGAGCAAGGAATGATGGAACTCGACATGCGATCCATTCCCGGCAGCGACCCCGGGCTTCGCGTTGCCCTGGCAGAGGCAAAGCTTCCGATCGACGATCTCGAAGAGGAGGGGCGCCTGTTCTTTGCCTTCACGCTTGACGGCAAGGTCGTCGGATACGGCGGCATCGAGCGGTGTGGGCAGGATGCGTTGCTGCGCTCCGTCACCGTCCTGCCGGAGCATCGCGGACGCGGCATCGGAAGCCGGCTGCCGCCCCTGATGTTCGGGCACGACTACAGGTTCGCCATGCGGTCGGTGTTTCTGTTCACGGAAACGGCCGTGCCGTTCTTCGAGCGTCTCGGCTTCAAGCGTATCGAACGCGCACAGGCCCCGGCGGAGATCCTCAAGACCCGGCAGGCGTCCTCCCTCTGTCCCGCGTCAGCAACCTTGATGGAGCTCGTTCTCCCCGACCCCTCGAACTAGATGGACCACCCGATGTCTGATCGTATCTACAACGTGCTCTTTCTGTGCACGGGCAATTCCGCTCGCTCCATTCTCGGCGAAGCCATCCTCAACCGGGAGGGAAAGGGCCGCTTCCGCGCCTTTTCGGCGGGTAGCCAGCCCAAGGGGCAGGTGAACCCCTATGCCATCCGTGAGCTCGATGCTCTCGGCTATGCGACGGACGGTTTGTCGTCGAAAAGCTGGGACGCGTTTTCCAAAGCCGAGGCGCCGCAAATGGATTTCATCTTTACCGTCTGCGACAGTGCGGCGGGAGAAGCTTGCCCCGTGTGGATCGGCCATCCGATGACGGCGCATTGGGGCATCGAGGATCCAGCCGCGGTCGAGGGCAGCGACGCGGACATTCAGAGGGCGTTCGCCCAGGCTGCAAGGTTCCTGAAGAACCGCATCACGGCATTCGTCAACCTGCCGATGGCTTCGATCGACCGCATGGCGCTGGAGCGCCATCTTCGCGAGATCGGCGGCATGGACGGCGCGACCGGGCGGAGTGCGTCCTGATGCCGGCCTTCGAGCGCTATCTGACCCTTTGGGTCGCTCTGTGCATCGTTGTCGGCATCGCGCTTGGCCATCTTCTGCCGGGTGTGTTCCAGGCCATCGGTGCGGCCGAGATCGCCAAGGTCAATATCCCGGTCGCGATCCTGATCTGGTTGATGATCATCCCGATGCTGATGAAGATCGACTTTCGAGCCCTTTCCCAGGTGGGGCGCCACTGGCGCGGCATCGGCGTGACGCTCTTCATCAACTGGGCGATCAAGCCCTTCTCGATGGCGCTGCTGGCCTGGTTGTTCATCGGCTGGTTCTTCCGTCCGCTGCTGCCGGCAGAGCAGATCGAATCCTACATGGCCGGCCTGATCATCCTGGCCGCCGCGCCCTGCACGGCGATGGTTTTCGTCTGGTCGAACCTGACGAAAGGGGAGCCGCTGTTCACCCTGTCGCAGGTCGCGCTCAACGATGCGATCATGATCGTCGCCTTTGCGCCGATCGTCGGGCTACTGCTGGGCTTGTCGGCGATATCGGTTCCCTGGGCCACCCTGATGCTCTCGGTGGGGCTCTATATCGTCATCCCCGTCATCATTGCGCAGGCGCTTCGCGCGCGCCTTGTCGCCAGAGGGCCGTCCTCGGCGCTCGACCGCTTTCTGGCGAAGCTTCAGCCAGTCTCGCTTGCCTCGCTGCTGGCGACGCTGGTGCTGCTCTTCGGCTTCCAGGGCGAGCAGATCATCGCCCAGCCGGCAGTCATAGCGCTGCTCGCCGTGCCGATCCTCATCCAGGTCTATTTCAACTCCGGGCTTGCCTATCTGCTCAATCGGATCTCGGGCGAGAAACACTGCGTGGCCGGTCCCTCGGCACTGATCGGTGCATCGAACTTCTTCGAGCTCGCCGTTGCCGCCGCCATCAGCCTGTTCGGCTTCCAGTCGGGGGCGGCGCTTGCCACCGTCGTCGGGGTGCTCATCGAGGTGCCGGTGATGCTGTCGGTGGTCTGGATCGTCAACAGGTCCAGGGACTGGTACGAGCAAGCGCCGGCCGTGGCCCGGAATTCCGTCTCGAAAGGCACATGAGCGATGGAGGCGAGCGTTGCGTGTCGCGCTCGCTGGACAACCCGTCATGCGCGCGCCAATGGTGACGGATGGAAGAAATCATCATTCGAGCGCACAGGCATAGCGCCAACCATCGAGCGGAAATCGATGCGAGCCCGTCCTGCGGATGCTTCCATTGTTGCGAGATCTTTCCGGCTGCCGAGATCAATGAATGGGTCGACGATGACACAACGGCGATCTGTCCCCGTTGTGGCATCGATTCCGTCATCGGCAGCGCCTCAGGCTTTCCTGTCACGACGGTCGAATTCCTGGCGCGAATGAGACGCTATTGGTTTTGAGCGTCGGGGCGACCGCGCTCAGGCGGGGGCGGCAACGCCACGTGATCTTCAGCCTGTCGCCATCACGGCGCAGTCTGTTTGCCGGCAATCGATGGCGAGGCCTTGCGGTGATCCCGGTCGGATCAGGCCTCGGCCTCGTGGCAGACTGCCTCGATGTTGTGGCCATCCGGATCGAAGACGAAGGCGGCGTAATAGTTGGCGTGGTAGCGCGGGCGCAGGCCCGGCGCGCCGTTGTCCTTGCCGCCCGCCGCAAGGGCTGCGTGGTAGAAGGCGTCGACCTGCGCACGGGTCCTGGCCATGAAGGCGAGGTGAAGATGCGCCGGCTTTTCCTCGGTCGGGTACAGGCAGAGGGAGGACTTGCCGTCCGAGCTGATCTCGATGCCGGGCGTGTAGCGGGCGACGACCTCGACACCGAGCGGTTCGAGCGCCTTCAGGTAGAAGGCCTCGCTGGCCGCATAGTCGCTGACACCGAATTTGACGTGGTCGAACATCGCGTTCTCCTGTGCGGGTTTGGCTCGCGCGGACGAGGCGGCGCATTTGCGGCCAGGGTTTGGCTGATACCCCGATGGCCTGTTGCAGACAACCGTAGCTCCTTGGGGGCGCATCGCCGAGCGCCCGGAGCCTAACGTCTTGTCGCGCGCCGCGTCACAGGCTGCAGACCGCCCGCACGCAGGCCCGCAACCAGCGATGCGCCGGATCGGCGTCGAGGCGGGGATGCCAGAGCAGCGAGATGGTGATTTCGGGCAGGGCGACGGGCAGGGTAAAGGTGACGAGATCCTGGCGCAGCGTCCCCGTGTAGCGCTCAGGCACGCTGGCGACGAGATCGGTGGCGCGCACGAGCGCCAGCGCCTCGGAGAAGCTGCCGACGGAGGCGGCGATCGGACGGCTGAGACCGGCTGCCTCAAGGGCGTCGTCGATCGGGCCGGTGTCGTTGCCACGGCGCGAGACGTGGATGTGGTGGGTTTCAGCGTAGCGGGCCGACGTGATTTCGCCTGTGGTCAAGGAGTGCCCCGGGCGAACCACGCCGACGAAACGATCATGAAAGAGGGCCTGGGCGCGAAGCTCCGGGCCCGTGTTCTCACCGACAACGCCGGTTTCGAGGTCGACGCCGCCTTCGCGAAGCGGACTGCTTTCCCGGTCGAGCTTCTGCACGAAACGCAGGCGCACGCCGGGTGCCTCGCGCGCGACACGGGCAATCAGCGCCGCGCCGAAGTTTTCGACGAAACCCTCGCGGTTCCTGAGGGTGAAGGTGCGCGTGAGCGTCTTCAGGTCCAGGCTCTCGGCCGGGCGAAGGCAGGCTTCGGCCGCTTCGACGATGGGTCCGGTGAGAGCGCGCAGTTCCAGCGCCCTTGGGGTCGGAACAAGGCCACGGCCGGCGCGCACCAGCAGCGGGTCGCCGGTCGCCTCGCGCAGCCGGGCCAGCGCCCGGCTCATGGCCGAGGGGCTGAGCCGCAGGCGCCTGGCGGCACGGGCGACGCTGCCTTCCGCAAGTAGCACGTCGAGGGTCACGAGCAGGTTGAGATCCGGTCTGGTCATTGCCCTTCATAGCATGAGTTCTCGTGAGATGTGGCGCCAAACGCACGAATGAAGTGCAAATGCTGCGCCTTCCGCCATGTGAGCCTGAGGTCTAATTTTTCGGAGAACCGACCTTGGAGGGTTTTCCGATGACGCCATGCCCGCTAATGCCCGCCCCGATTTTCCCGTCTGACCGGACGTCGTTGCCGCATGTTTTGATTCATGAAGGCGCGCTATCGCCTTGTTTTTCCGCAATTTCCCGTGCTGCAAATGGGCATCGTAAGGCATCGCTCGCGGGAGGTGGCCGATGAGCGCTATCGGGCCAGCCAAGGCTTCCGGCGCGCCGGTTCGCTGGGTGATCGCCAGCCTGTCGCTGTCGATGCTGCTCTCCTCGCTTGGCACCAGCAGCGCCAATGTGGCGCTTCCGGCGCTGGCGGACGCCTTCGGTGTCTCGTTCCAGGCGGTGCAATGGGTGGTGCTTGCCTATCTGCTTGCCATCACCACGCTGATTGTCAGCGTCGGGCGGCTCGGCGATATCGTCGGCAGGCGGCGGCTGCTTGTTGCCGGCATCGCGCTTTTTACCGCAGCCTCGGCGCTTTGCGGCCTGACGCCGGGCTTCGCGCTGCTGGTCGCCGCGCGGGCCGTGCAGGGCATCGGGGCTGCGATCATGATGGCACTGACCATGGCCTTTGTCGGCGAGGCGGTGGCGAAGGAAAGAACCGGCAGCGCCATGGGACTGCTCGGCACAATGTCGGCCATCGGCACGGCGCTCGGGCCGTCGCTTGGCGGTGCGCTGCTCGCCGGCCCCGGTTGGCGGGCGATCTTCCTCGTCAATGTTCCGCTGGGGCTCGCGGCGCTCGTACTTTCCCATCGGTATCTGCCCGCAGACCGAAACCTCGAGGGCAGGGCGCGCCCACGCTTCGATGTCGCCGGCACCTTGCTGCTCGCGCTTTCGCTCGGCGCCTATGCGCTGGCGATGACGGTGGGACGGGGCAGCTTCGGGACGTTCAACGTCGCGCTGCTTTCTGTCGCTGCCGTGGGGCTTGCGCTGTTCCTGCTGGTCGAGGCCAGGGTAACCTCACCGCTGATCCGGCCGGTGATGTTGCGCGATCCGGCCTTGAGCCGCGGGCTCTCGACCAATGCGCTGGTCTCGACCGTGATGATGGCAACGCTGGTGGTCGGGCCGTTCTATCTGTCGCGTGGGCTGGGGCTCGATGCGGCGATGGTCGGGCTCGTCCTCTCGGTCGGTCCGGTCATCTCGGCCTTCGGGGGCGTTGTTGCCGGCCGCATCGTCGATCGCCTGGGCGCGGGCTCGGTGGTCACGGTCGGGCTGGCGGCGATGGTTGCGGGCTGCGCCGCGCTCGTGCTGCTGCCGGGGATCTTTGGCGTTGCCGGCTATGTCGCGGCGATCGCGCTTCTGACGCCCGGCTACCAGCTGTTCCAGGCGGCCAACAACACGGCAGTCATGGCGGATGTCAGCGCCGACCGGCGCGGCGTCGTTTCCGGCCTGCTCAACCTTTCGCGCAATCTCGGCCTGGTCACCGGCGCATCGGTCATGGGCGCGGTCTTCGCCGCAGCGGTTGCGGCAAGCGACATGGCCGGGGCCGCGCCGGCGGCGGTCGCCTGGGGTATGCAGGTAACCTTTGCAGTCGCCGGGCTGTTGACCGTGGCTGCGCTGGCGATCGCCATTGCGGGCAGGGCGCTACGCGGAGTGCGCGCACAACGGGCCGCGACCGCGCAGCCTGCGGGAGAGGGGTGAACCCGCCGGCTGGGCGGGATCGGCACGGCGCCGCTCAGCGATCGGCGCCCGGCAGATTGCGCCACGCGTGCGAGGTGAGGCTGTAGCTCTGGTGCAGGATCTCTTCGCCCCTTGAGCGGGAGGTCTTCCGCATGGCCTGCTGCGGGCGAAAGCCGAGCTTGAGCAGCACCTTGCCGGAGGCGGGATTGTCGGCCGCGTGGCCTGTTTTCAGCCTCGCGAGCCCGAGCTGCTCGAAGGCGAAGGCCACCACCGTTTTTGCCGCCTCGAAGGCGTAGCCCTGGCCCCAGCTCGCCTTTTCCAGCCAGTAGCCGAGTTCGCCTTGCTCACCGTCGATCCCGTCAAGATCGACCAGACCGATCATGCGGCCGTTTCGTTCGATGGCAAATCGAAAGGCCGTGCCGGCGATCCACTCCTGCGGGTGCTCGCCGAACCAGCCGGTCATGTCGTCGAGATCGGGCGGGAACTGCGCCATGCGCAGCATGCGTGTGACATCCCAGTCCGACTGGATCTCGAAGGCGCGCTGCGCGTCGGCCGGCGTCGTCGGGCGCAGGAGGAGACGATCGGTCGCCAGCGTGACCGCCGGGCGATTTCCGGTGTTCGTCGCGGCTGGCTTCATCGTCGTGGCCTCCCATCGATCTGGGCTGGTCGCCAGACCTTACCGCGTTCAGGCCGTCGGCAAACGTTCCAGCCGGGCGCGAAGCGTTTCGAAATCCGGCACGAACCAGATGGATGTGCCCTTGTTCGTCTCGCGCACGAAATCGGTCAGCGCCTTGCTGGCTTCGAGCCGGGCGCTGATATCGCCGACAATGGCGAGCCGCATGCGGTAGTTGACGAACTTCTGGAACACTTCGCCGGCGACGCGCGTCGAAAGATCGAGAAAATCGGGGCCCAGCCGCTCCACCGGGACCGCCAGCAAGTCGGCCTCATGCGCCCAGCCGTCGCCCAGGAAATCATTGGCGTCGCCCGGGGCTGCAAGCAGGGGGCCATTGTCAGCGCAGTGCAGGACGCGCGCGGTTCCGATTTCGATGAGCTGTGTCATGCGCCAAGAAGTAGGCTGCAAAGCCCAGGGTTGCAAGGGCGCGCGTCTCTTGTCCTGCCGCCGGGGCCGGTTGCCTTCGCCGCGGGCAAGATTGCCGTTCAATTCGCAGGATCCGGCGGGCCTCGGTGATCGGGCGAGAGTCGATATATTCCTAGAAATATATCGGTCTGCATAAAAGCTGATTGGCCTCCGCAAGTTACGCTGAACCGGCGCTTGAGAATTTCTGGCGAAACCGGCGCCTGTTTCCTGCCAATTTGACACAGATCAATGACCCCTTCTGTTTCGCATTTACTCTGAGGTCCGGTGAAAATCTGTCATCGGCCGGTCACGGGATTGATTTTTATTTCCGGTGGCGCATCTTACCTTGGATTGTGTTGGGGGACGCAGGAATGCCGGAAGTCGTTCAGGCACAGCCGATCGAAAAGCCGCCGCGCTCGCGACGCGCGGAGCTGATCACCTTCTTCGTGCTCGCCTTCGGCATCTGGCCGATCGTCGCCGTCGGCATCGTCGGCGGTTATGGTTTCCTCGTCTGGATGCTACAAATCATCTTCGGCCCGCCGGGCCCGCCCGGGCATTGAGGTCGAGCCATGAAGGTCGAACCTCTTTCACGCCGTGAACTTTTTACCGGCCGCGCTGCCGCAAAGCCGGTCCGCATCCGTCCGCCGGGTGTTTCGGAACTGAGCCTTGCCTCTTGCACCGGTTGCGGCGCCTGCGTGGAACGATGTCCCACCGCCATAATCCGTCTTTCGGACGGTCTTCCCTTCGTCGACTTTTCGGGCGGCGAATGCACCTTCTGTGGCGCCTGTGCGCAAGCCTGTCCGGAGCCTGTTTTCGAGGCGATGGACGTGCGGCGTTTTCCGCATGTCGCCGCTGTTACCGACAGCTGTCTCGCGCGCCGTTACGTTGCTTGCCAGTCCTGCGGCGAAAGCTGCCCGGAGCAGGCGATCCGTTTTCGCCCGCGCATCGGCGGGCCGTTCCTGCCTGAGATCAACGAGGCGAAATGCACCGGCTGCGGCGCCTGTATCAGCGGCTGCCCGGTGAGTGCGATTGCGGTGAAGGCATTGGAATTGGAGGTGGCTCATGTCTGAGGCCGCAACGGCAAAGGCGGGCACGCCCTATCACATTTCGAGCGCCGTGGTCGCCACGATGCCGCAGAGCACCGAAGCGATCCTGGCGACGCTCGCGGACATGGAAAACGTCGAAATCCATGGCCATGGCGGCGGCAAGATCGTCGTCGTCATCGAAGGCAGAAGCACGGGCGCGCTCGGCGAACGGCTGACGCAGATCTCGCTGCTCGACGGGGTGATCTCGGCCAACATGGTTTTCGAGCATGTGGAAATGGAAGAGGAAGGGCAGGAGCCATGAGCGGAGAACTGACGCGGCGTGACATTCTGAAGGCCCATGCGGCCGGCATCGCCGCCGCCACGGCCGGCATTGCGCTGCCCGCCGCCGCACAGCCGGTGCCGGGCGGCGTCAACGCGCTGGAGATCAAGTGGTCGAAGGCGCCCTGTCGCTTCTGCGGCACGGGCTGCGGCGTCATGGTTGGCGTGAAGGAAGGCCAGGTTGTCGCCACCCACGGCGACATGCAGGCCGAGGTCAACCGCGGCCTCAACTGCATCAAGGGCTATTTCCTCTCCAAGATCATGTACGGCAACGACCGCCTGACGACGCCGCTCTTGAGGAAGCGCGGCGGCGCCTACGCCAAGGACGGCGAGTTCGAGCCCGTCAGCTGGGACGAGGCCTTCAACGTCATGGCCGAGCAGGCAAAGAAGGTGCTGAAGGAGAAGGGGCCGACGGCGCTCGGCATGTTCGGCTCCGGCCAATGGACGATCTTCGAGGGCTATGCCGCGACCAAGCTGATGCGCGCGGGCTTCCGCTCCAACAACCTCGACCCCAACGCCCGCCACTGCATGGCGTCTGCCGCCGTTGCCTTCATGCGCACCTTCGGCATGGACGAGCCGATGGGCTGCTACGACGACTTCGAGAACGCCGATGCCTTCGTGCTCTGGGGCTCGAACATGGCGGAGATGCACCCGATCCTCTGGACCCGCGTTGCCGACCGGCGTCTCGGCCAGCCGCATGTGCGCGTCGCGGTGCTTTCGACCTTCACCCATCGCAGCATGGACCTGGCCGACATTCCGATCGTCTTCAAGCCGGGCACCGACCTCGTCATCCTCAACTATATCGCCAACCACATCATTGAGACGGGCAAGGTCAACGAGGACTTCGTCAACAAGCACACGAAGTTTGCGCGCGGGGTCACCGACATCGGCTATGGCCTGCGGCCCGACAACCCGGTCGAGGTGAATGCCGCCAACTCCAAGGACCCCGGCAAGACCGAGCCGATGGATTTCGAGGCGTTCAAGGAATTCGTTTCCGAATACACGCTGAAGAAGACCGCCGAGATGACCGGCGTCGATCCGGAGTTCCTGGAGCAACTGGCCGAGCTTTACGCTGACCCGAGCCGCAAGGTGATGTCGCTCTGGACCATGGGCTTCAACCAGCATGTGCGTGGTGTGTGGGCCAACCAGATGGTCTACAACCTGCACCTTCTGACCGGAAAGATCTCCGAGCCCGGCAACAGCCCGTTCTCGCTGACCGGCCAGCCGTCTGCCTGCGGCACGGCGCGCGAGGTCGGCACCTTTGCCCATCGGCTGCCGGCCGATATGGTGGTGACCAACCCCGAGCATCGCAAACACGCCGAAGAAATCTGGCGCATTCCCCACGGCGTCATCCCGGAAAAGCCCGGCTATCACGCCGTGCAGCAGGACCGGATGCTGAAGGACGGCAAACTCAATTTCTACTGGGTACAGGTCAACAACAACGTCCAGGCAGGCCCGAACACCGCCAACGAGACCTGGCAGGGCTATCGCAACCCGGACAATTTCATCGTCGTTTCCGACGCCTATCCGACGATCACCGCGATGAGCGCCGACCTGATCCTGCCCGCCGCCATGTGGGTGGAGAAGGAAGGGGCCTACGGCAATGCCGAGCGGCGCACCCATGTCTGGCACCAGCTGGTGCAGGCGCGCGGCGAGGCGCGCTCGGACCTCTGGCAGATGGTGGAGTTCTCCAAGCGCTTCACCACCGACGAGGTGTGGCCGAAGGAAATCCTCGACGCCAGCCCCGAATATCGCGGCAAGACGCTGTTCGAGGTTCTGTTCAAGAACGGCGAAGTCGACCGTTTCCCGATCACCGATGTCAGTGCCGAATACGACAACAACGAAGCCAAGGACTTCGGCTTCTACATTCAGAAGGGGCTGTTCGAGGAATATGCCACTTTCGGCCGCGGCCATGGCCACGACCTGGCGCCCTACGACACCTATCACGAGGTGCGCGGGCTGCGCTGGCCTGTCGTCAACGGCCAGGAGACGCGCTGGCGCTACCGCGAGGGCTTCGACCCCTATGTGAAGCCGGGCGAGGGCGTGAAGTTCTACGGCAACAAGGACGGCAAGGCGATCATCCTTGCGGTGCCCTACGAGCCGCCTGCCGAATCTCCTGACGACGAATACGATACCTGGCTGGTGACCGGCCGCGTGCTGGAACACTGGCACTCGGGCTCGATGACCATGCGGGTGCCGGAACTCTACAAGGCGTTTCCGGGTGCGCGCGTGTTCATGAACGCTGAGGATGCCCGCAAGCGCGGCATCAACCAGGGCATGGAAGTGCGCATCGTCTCGCGGCGCGGCGAAATCCGCTCGCGCGTCGACATCCGCGGCCGCAACCGCATGCCGCCCGGCGTCGTCTTCGTACCCTGGTTCGACGCCAGCCAGCTGATCAACAAGGTTACCCTCGACGCCACCGATCCCATCTCCAAACAGACGGATTTCAAAAAATGCGCGGTCAAGATCGTTCCCGTCACCCTCTAGGGTGGATGCGGCTCACTCGGGCCGTGCAGTCTTTTTGTCGTGCGGCGTTCGTGGACGCGGCAACGCTTCGCACCTCTGCTGGAGTTGACCGGCGACGGCCGGTCTGGATGGCCCTTGCAGCCGGGCTGATGGTGTTCGCCACGACGGCGGCCGTCGCCCAAGTGGCGGAAAAGCTGGTGCCGCAGCTCGAAGGGCCGACGCCGCAGATGGCGACGGAGGCGGCAGCACCGCTGCCGAAATGGGTGGTCGACGACAAGCGCAAGATGCGCGCCTATCCCGACCAGCCGCCGGTCATTCCGCATTCGATCGAGGGCTATGAGCTTTCGGTCAATGCCAACCGGTGCCTGTCCTGTCACAAGCGCGAATTCACCCAGGATTCCGGCGCGCCGATGATCAGCGTCACCCACTACATGACGCGAGACGGGCAGATGATCGCCGACGTTTCGCCGCGGCGCTACTTCTGCACCGCCTGTCACGTGCCGCAGGCCGACACCAGCCCGCTGGTGCCGAGCAATTTCAAGGACATGAGCGAACTGGGCTTCAAGCCGGCCGGAAGCGAGTGACGATATGATCGGTTGGATCAGGACAATCATCCTCTGGGCCTGGGGCATCATGAAGACGCCGGCGGGGACGCTCGGCCTCGGCTTCCTCACGCTCGGCGGCTTCGTCGGCGGCGTCATGTTCTGGGGCGCCTTCAATACGGCGCTGGAGCTCACCAACACCGAGAAGTTCTGCACCTCGTGTCACGAGATGCACGACAACGTCTACCAGGAGCTGACGCGTACCATCCACTTCTCCAACCGCTCGGGCGTGCGCGCCACCTGTCCGGACTGCCACGTGCCGCACCAGTGGACCGACAAGATCGCCCGCAAGATGCAGGCCTCGAAGGAGGTCTGGGGCAAGATCTTCGGCACGATCAACACCCGGTCGAAATTCCTCGAAAAGCGGCTGGAACTGGCGCAGCACGAATGGGCGCGCATGAAGGCCAACGACAGCCTGGAATGCCGCAACTGCCATTCCTCCGTCGCCATGGACCTGCAGAAGCAGACGCAGCGCGCGGCCGAGATCCACACCCGCTATCTGCTGTCGGGCAAGGCGACCTGCATCGACTGCCACAAGGGCATCGCCCATGAACTGCCCAACATGGAAGGCATCGATCCCGGCTGGAAGATGCCGCCGGAACTGGAAGGCAAGAAGATGGCGGGCCAGACCCCGATCGACGATCTGCGGCAGGCGATGGCGGACCTGCACATGCAGGCGCAGTAGGCGAGCGGGGCCGAGGTTTTCGGCAAGACACCACAGCGTTAACAGAGGGCCATGCCGGCGCGGCGTGGCCCTTTTTCGTGGGCTTTGGGCAGCAAACCTCCCTCGTGCCAAACGGTCGGGGAGGCGATGGGTTGTGGTGGCGCCACCATTACCTCCCTCATTCCTGTGCTTGTCACAGGAATCCAGCCGCGCCGCGTCCGCGGCGCGAGGGATTTTTGCCACCAAGCCGGAAGGCAGCGTGCCAGGACCGCATTTCCCGCCGTGCCGACGCACGGCTGCTGGATCTCTGTGACGAGCGCAGAGATGAGGGTGGGTGCGGCCGGCGTCGTGCCAAGCCGCCGGCAAAAGCATGGACAAATACTGGTGCCAACATCGCCCCCTCATTCCTGTGCTTGTCACAGGAATCCAGCCGCGTCGCGTCGGCGGCGCGAGGGATTTTTCCCACCAAGCCGGACGTTAACGTGGCCGGAACCGCATTTCCCGCCGTGCCGACGCACGGCTGGTGGATCTCTGTGACGAACACAGAGATGAGGGTGGGTGCGGCAGGCCTCGTGCCCAACCGCCGGATGAGGGTGGAGGGGGTGGGGCTTGAGCCAATGGGACACATTCGGATCGGCGGCGATGGTCTCGTCGAACAGCGCTTTTCTCTTCGCTTCCCCCGCGCCAAACTTTTTTCGGAAAAAATCGGCCCCCCTGTCGGCACCGTGATTTCCCGTTCGTCATTTAGGCAGGGAGGCAATCTGGCTTCCTCCACCGGAGCGGGATAGGAAAAAAATCCGCGCGGGTCTTTCGCCCGTAACCTGCTCTACCTATCTGGGTTTCACCACGCCGGCACCCCCTGAGGTCACGAGGACCGGGACTGGCGTGACAGAGGAGAATGGACAATGCGCGTAGTGGTTTTTGTAAAGGCGACCGAAGACAGCGAAGCGGGCAACATGCCCTCGACCGAGCTGCTGGAAGCCATGGGCAAGTACAACGAGGAACTGGTCAATGCCGGCATCATGCAGGCGGGCGAGGGGCTGCAGCCTTCGTCGCGCGGCGCCCGCGTCGCCTTCGACGGTGCCGACCGCATGGTCATCGACGGTCCCTTCGCCGAGACCAAGGAACTGGTCGCCGGCTTCTGGATCTGGACCGTCAAGGACATGGCCGAGGCGATCGCCTGGGTGAAGCGCTGCCCGAACCCGATGCCGGGTCCGAGCGAAATCGAAATCCGCCCGGTCTTCGAGATGGAAGATTTCGGCGACTTGGTGACGCCGGAGATCGCCGCCCGGGACGAGCAACTGCGCGAGAAGATCGCCAACCAGTAAGGGCTCTTTGCTGAAGCTTGAGGCGGCCTTGCCTATCTCCCCGGGTTTAACCCGAGTGCCAACCCTGCTTGCCCCTCACCCTAACCCTCTCCCCGCAGGCGGGGAGAGGGGACGAGTCCGGATCGCAGCGTTTTCGAACGCGGTCGCAACGAGCGTCAAATGGCGTTTGGTCCCAGGCAGACCAATTCGACCGGGGTGTAAACTGGACCGGCATAAAACTGTGGCGCTTGTTGCCGAGGGAGTGAGTGCCACACATGTCCTTCTCCCCGCCAAGCGGGGGGAAGGTGGCGGGCAGGCCGGATCAGAGGCAAGTCGTCGCCGGGCGGATGAGGAGTAAGTCCTCACCGCGGGATGAGGGGCCGCCGCTGGTGTTGCGCGGTGACAAGGTGCTGCGCGGCGAGTGGGACGAAGGCCGTCCGCGGGATGAACAACTGCCGCAATGTCCGG
The DNA here is from genome assembly GCF_050435225.1 of Ensifer sp. LBL. NCBI lineage: Bacteria > Pseudomonadati > Pseudomonadota > Alphaproteobacteria > Hyphomicrobiales > Rhizobiaceae > Ensifer > Ensifer sp. LBL. Next base: position 760,108 of record NZ_JBNDJY010000004.1, read on the forward strand.
ATCGTGTCGACGTTGGCTGAAGGTCTGATCTGCTTCCCGTAGAGATTGTATTAACCGTGTTCGTTTACCTTATTTGCGGGGTTTGAACCGGAGTGGGGCAATGGTCAGGACGAGCGGTTTCGTCATTTTTCTTCTTTCAAGTGTCTCGATTGCGGAGGCTGCCGATATCGACGGTCCGCTGGTGGGGCCGCAGGACGCCTATGAAGTGCCGGTGGAGCAGGCGTCGGGCGGCATCGTCGGCTATGTCGAGACGTCCTATGGCGCTGCCGTGGACTCGCCCGGCGATATCGATGCGGATGCATGGGACCTGCGCGGCGCGGTGAACTTCGACGCTGGCGCCGGCTTCAACCTGCAGGTCGATCTCGGCTACACGCGCGCCTCCTTCGAGGACATCGACACCAACAGCTATGACGGCGCGCTGCACGGCTACTACCGCAACGATCTGTTTGCGGCCGGCGTCTTCGTGCAGGGCGCACGGCTCGACCCGGGTATCGGCGTCGACCTCAACGACTACATGGGTGGTGTCGAGGCGGCTTACTTCCTCGATACCTGGACGCTGCACGGCGCGCTCGGCTACGGCCAGGCGAGCGTCGAAGACTTCGACGACATCGACGCCGATCATTACATGGGCTCGCTCGGCGCCCGCATCTACGCGACCGACAACCTGCGCTTCGACGTCGACGGCTCGCTGCATCGCATCAGCGAAAACGACCTGGATTACGACCTGCGCAGCGTGAAGCTGACGGCCAACTACCGGCTGGACACTTTCCCGGTCACGCTCTTTGCCGGCTACAAATACACCAACGAAGAGCTTTCAGGGCTGAGCGCCTCGGTTTCCGGCGACACCAGCACCCTCTTCGGCGGCCTTCGCTTCTCCTACGGTTCGACGACGCTCAAGGAAGAAGAGCGCCTCGGCCCGGTCTGGTCCAGCAATCGTCTGGCCTTCTGATCGACCAGATACAACCATCAGGAAAGAATAAAGGCACCGCGCGTCTGAAGAGACGCGCGGTGTTCTTATGTCATCGCAGGCTCCTCAGATAATTAGCCCGATCGAACGGGTTCGCACCCAGCCTGGGCCGGGCGGGTTGTGTGCCTGCGATCGGGGCGTAATGATCGAACGCGCTTTCAAGCACGCCTGCGCCGCTGGTAAGCCCCGGCAACTGCCGCTGCACGCCCTGGACGTTGGCCGATGCCATCGTTCCCGCGAGCCGGGCGACGCCACCCTCGATCACCGCATCCGTCGTCGATGCGCCTGATTTCGCGAGCAGCGTGTGGATGGCGGTGAGCACGGATGCGGGCGCTTCGAGGCGGAAGCTGTCGATCGGCTCGCAGACGACCGTGCCGGCCGAAGACAGTGCCTCGGCGAGCACCAGCGGCGTCAGCCGGCGAAAATCGACGGCAGTGCTCGCCGGCGATGTCTGGCGCGCCGCCGTCATGGCGACGTGGCAATCGATCACCTGCCAGCCGAAGAGACCCGCCTTCAGTGTCTCGGCAACGGCTTCTTCGACCGCCCGGTAAAAGCTCGCGGGCATCTGCCCGACATCCACTTCCAGGGCAAAACTGTTGCCAGCTGCGGGCGGCCGCGGTTCGATCCTGAGGCCGACGGTTGCGAGAAACGGGTTCGGTTCGCGGAAGATGATCTCGATGCCGGTGCCGGTACCGACGGGCCTTTCGACACAGATGACCGTGCTTTCCTCGAACTGCGCGGCGAGGCCGAAATCGGCGGACAGGGTCGCCTCGATCACCTCCTTCTGCACCTCGCCATAGAGCGAAACGAACATCTCGCTGGCATCGTCGCTGGTGCGCAGGTTGATGAACGGGTCCTGTTCGGCCAGTTGCTGGAGCGCAAGCCAGAGCGCCGTGTTGTCCGACGGGCGCACCGGGCGCACGAGGGTTTCGAGCGTCGGCGGCGCGAAGTGAAACGCCCCGGCAGCACCGCCGCCGACGCCGACCCAATCGCCGATGCGGGCTTGAGCAAGCCCGCCGATCTTGGCGATGCGGCCGGCTGTCACCTGCTCGACCTTCTGCAGGTGGCCCTGGTCGAAGAGCTGGATGCTGGTGACCTTTGCCGCGCCGCCGGGCAAGGCGAGATAGTCGCGCGTGGCGACGGTGCCCGAGGTCAGGTTGAGGAAGGCGAGCTTTTCTCCGCCCCAGCCGCGCTCGATCTTGAAGATCCGGCCTTCGACCGGCGCATCAGGGGCGTGCGCTTTCGCCGGCAACAGCGTCTCGATTGCGGCGATCAGATCAGGCACGCCGATGCCGGTCATGGCGATGCCGCAATAGACCGGGTGCAGAAAGCCGCCGGCAAGCTGTATCGCCAAAGCCTTCTTCAACCGCTCGGCGGTCAGGCGCTGAGGCGCCAGCACATAGTCGTCGAGCAAGGCCTCATCGTTGGCGGCAAGCGCCTCCGAAAGCGCCGAGAAATGCGGCTCCTGCGCAAGGTCGACCGGCACGGTTCTCGCCTGCCGGCTGCCGGCCCCGACCGCCGCCGACATGATGACGGGGCGGACCGAGAGTTGGCCGGCGATCTCTTCGACGACCTCGGCGGGACGCGCGCCCAGACGATCGATCTTGTTAACGAAGAACAGGAAGGGGACGCCGAGACGGCGTAGCGCCCGCACCAGCACGCGGGTCTGCGCCTGCACGCCTTCCACGGCCGAGACGACCACGACGGCGGCATCGAGCGATTGCAGCACCCGCTCGACCTCGGCGATGAAGTCCGGATGCCCGGGGGTGTCGATGAGGTTGACGACCAGATCGCCAAGCCTGAACGACACGACGGAGGCGGCGATGGTGATGCCTCGCTGCCGCTCGAGTTCCAGGCTGTCGGTCTGGGTATTGCCGCTGTCGACGCTGCCGAGCTTGTCGATCGCGCCGGTGTCAAAAAGCAGTCGTTCCGTAAGGCTAGTCTTGCCTGCATCCACGTGGGCGAGGATGCCCAGATTCAATGTGCGCATATCCCATCAGCTTCTCAAAAATTCGGATCTGGGTTTCTTGAGAAGTGACTCGGCGCATCGGGGCCTCCAGACTTGAGCTTCTTGCGGATCGCGCAACCCACGGCAGGCGAGGGTGCTCGTGAAATCTAAGGACGCCACGTGAAGGGCGTCAAGCGCCGCCGGATAACTCTGAATTGGTGTTGCAGATTTGCTGGCTGTGGCCGGAGCCATCGAAAATCGCGATGCTCCCCCTTCAAGGGCGCACGCGAGATCCGGGCGAACACAATGTCTGGTCGTACTTATTAGTATATGCTAACTTCCTTCCGCCAAAGAAAAAGGGGGAGGCAAACATGGATATGACCCGTCGCGCCGTCGCTTTGGGCGGCGCCGGCCTGCTTGCATCAGCATCGTTCTTACCTGCGAACGCGCTGGAATCGCCGCTTTTCGATCCGGTCGAGGCTGCCGATGATTTCTGGCTGGCGGTGGAAGCCTATATCTACGGCTACCCACTGGTGACGACGGAAATGACCCGCCGGGTGGTGACCAATGTGGCTAAGCCCGAAGGCAGCAAGGGGCCGATGGGCCACGTCATCAAGCTGCGTGAATATCCGAACGCATCCTTCAAGGATGTCACCGCGCCGAATGCCGATACGCTGTACACGACAGCCTTCGTCGACGTCGGTAAGGAACCGTGGGTGCTGTCGATCCCCGACATGAAGGATCGCTTCTTCCTGTTTCCGATGCTCGACGGCTGGACGACGGTGTTTCAGGTGCCGGGCAAGCGCACGACCGGCGGCGGGGCGCAGGCCTATGCCATTACCGGGCCGGGCTGGCAGGGAAGCCTTCCCGACGGCGTGACCGAATACAAATCCTCAACCGGCATCGTCTGGATCCTCGGGCGCATCTATTGCGATGGCACGCCGGAGGACTATGCGGCGGTGCATAAGCTGCAGGACGAATGCAAGCTCTGCCCGCTCAGCGCCTATGGCAAGGACTGGACGCCGCCCGCCGGCAAGGTCGATCCGGCGATCGACATGAAGACGGCGGTGCGCGAGCAGGTCAACCGCATGGATGCGGTCGAATATTTCACGCTTCTTTGCGAGTTGATGAAGACCAATCCGCCGACGGCGGCCGATGGCGAAGCGGTCGCCAAGTTTGCCGAGATCGGCATCGTACCGGGCCAGGATTTCGACAAGAGCAAGCTCGACGTCGCCTTCGTCTCGCGCATTCCTCCCATGGCGTTCCACCGCACCATGCTGCATTTCAAGTTCAGCGATGGCGACATCCAGAACATCAACGGCTGGGGCTTTACCACCAAGACCGGCATCTACGGCACCAACTACCTGCAGCGGGCGCTGATCACGGCGATCGGGCTTGGCGCCAACCGTCCGCAGGATGCGATCTATCCGACGTCGCTGAAGTCCAGGGACGGCCTGGTTTCCCGCGCCTATCACGGCTCCAACAAATACGTCGTCACCTTCCCCAAGGGGCAATTGCCGCCGGTGCGCGGCTTCTGGTCGATCACCATGTACGACGAGAACTATTTCTTCGTCGACAATCCGCTCAACCGCTATTCGATCAGCGCCCGCGTCAGCCCCAAGGCCAATGCCGACGGATCGACGGAGATCTACATCCAGAATGAATCGCCCGGAAAGGACAAGGAAAACAACTGGTTGCCGGCTCCGAAGGACAAGTTCATCCTGATGATGCGGCTCTATTGGCCGGACGACAGTCCGCCTTCCATTCTCGACGGCTCGTGGCTCATCCCGCCGGTGAAGAAGGCGGGATGACAAAGGCGAAAGCCTCCCTGCGTCTTCGCGTGAAGGCGCAGGGCGTCGCGATCAGGCCGCGGCTCAGCGCTTCGGCAGCACGAGATCGCCGACCGTATAGATGTGAAACTCGCTGCGCGAGACCTCGTCCAGCTTGCGGAACTTCTCCGCGAACACCGGATCGGAGAAGAACTCGTCGACATTTCCGGTGCCCTGGATCGCCTCGACATTGACGACGGTCTCACCGTCCGTGCTCTTCGACAGCGTGCTCCAGAGAAAACCTTCCTTCCGTTCGGCAACGTAATGCACGACGTCCTGGATGACGGCGAAGGCTTCTTCCTGCTTGCCGGGATGGGCGTGGATGACGTTGACGACGAAGGTCGTCGGAGCGGGGGATGCCGAGAATGTGGGGCTAGGGATCGTTGTCATGCTTCTCTCCATTTGAACGCTGCGGCGCATCGGCCGCGACGGCATCTGGATATCGGGAGAGAAATAGCGGATAAACGAGCGCGTATTCTCATCACTTCGGAAAATAATTCCGCAATCGGCGCGCGATGGACAAGCTCGGAACGCTCAGCATTTTCATTCAGGTGGCAGAGGCCGGCAGTTTCGTGGCCGCCGGCCATCGCCTCGGGCTTTCGGGCTCGGCCGTCGGCAAGGCGATCGCACGGCTCGAAGACGAGATGGGCGTGCGCCTGTTCAACCGGTCGACGAGAAGCATGGCGCTGACCGAGGACGGCAGCTTCTTTCTCGACACCTGCCGCCGCATCCAGTCCGAGTTCGAGACCGCGCAGGCGCAACTGTCGCGCTCGCATGCGACGCCGCGCGGGCAGCTGCGCGTCAGCCTGCCGCTCGCCGGCATGCTGCTGATGCCGACCATTTCGGACTTCATGCGCGCCTATCCGCTGATCAATCTCGACCTCGATTTCACCGATCGGCTGGTCGACGTGATCGAGGAGGGTTTTGACGCGGTCATCCGCACCGGCGACGTCAAGGATACGCGCCTGATGAGCCGCAAGCTCGGGACCTTCCGGCACCGGATCGTCGCGTCGCCGGAGTATCTTGGCACGCATGGCCGGCCGGAGGTGCCGGAGGACCTGCTCGGGCATCGTTGCCTGCATCACCGCTATGCCAATTCCGGCCGCCTCGAACCCTGGCCGCTTCATCGTGACGGGCGAGAGGTGAAGCTGGACCTGCCGGTGACGACGGTGGCAAGCACGCTCGATCCCCTGATTTTTCTTGCGGAGCGCGCCTTCGGCATCACCTGCCTGCCGCCCTTTGCGGTGTCGGCGGAACTGGCGGAAGGCAAGCTGGTCTCGCTGCTGGAGGATTACCTTCGCGAAACCGGCACATTCCGCGTGCTCTGGCCGACCAATCGCTATCTCTCGCCCAAGGTGCGCGCCTTCGTCGATTTCATGGCGACGAACCTCTTTGCCGGGTGACGGTCGGGCGGCGCGGGCGGTCGTCCCCGTGCCAATCCAGTCGTTGCTAAAGTGCGGCAAATGTCCGAAGCTTCGCTGACGCCCTCGGGTCATGCGAGCCGGAGCAGCCATGACAGACGCCTCTTCGATTCAGCCTGCCGCGAGCCATGATGCCCGCATCTGCCGGGGATGCTGGGACCAGATGCATGTGCCGATCCCGATCCGCGGGCCCCTGGCGCTGCCGTTCCGCGCCTTCGGCATCACCCGCAGCAAGATGAACCCGAACATCTGCACGATCTGCGAGCGCTCCTTCCGTTACGTGAAGAAGCAGAGTCACGTCGCGGCAAGCGCCACAATCCTGTTTGCCGACATCCGCGGGTTCACGCATCTTTCGGAGCGGATCGAGCGGGTGCGGTTGAGCCAGATCGTCAGCCTGTTCCAGGATCGCTGCGCTGAAGCCATCTGGGCGCATGACGGCATCGTCAACAAGCAGATGGGCGACGGGCTGATGGCGATCTTCAACTTTCCGATCATCCGGAAAGACCATGCGCAAGCGGCGATCATGGCAGCACGCGATATCCAGCGTCTCTGCGCCGATGCACTCGGCCGCCTCGACCTCGACGGTCTCGGCGAGCGCCCGCTCGGCGTGGGCGTCGGCATTCACACGGGCGAGGTCGAGATCGGCGAGTTCTCGACGTTCCGCAGCGATTTCACCGCGATCGGCGGCACGGTCAACCTGGCGTCCCGGCTCGAATCCCAGGCCGAAGCGGGCGAGATTCTGCTTTCCCCGGAGACGGCCGCTCAGGCGGCAACGCTGACGACGGGCGCCGGCACCCGGCTGCTGGTCCTGAAAGGCATCGACAAGCCGGTCGAGGCGAGGGTGCTCGCGACGCATTGACTGGCCCCCAAAAGTCCGACGCCGGAAGGTGCCCGGTGCGGTGTTTCCGCGGGGCCAGACGGCCGTCGCCGGCGTTGGTCAATGCAGCGCGGCGCTTGCAGCTTGCCGTTCGTCCTTGTCGTGCAACGCAAAGCGATCGACCATGTCGGCGCTCGCCTCGTTGAAGCCGAGCACCTCGACCTCGACGCCGAGGCGGCGGAACTTGATCACCACCTTGTCGAGCGCGCCGACGGCGGTGATGTCCCAAAGGTGTGCCGCATTCAGATCGATCACCACTTTCCGGCCAGTATCCGAAAAGTCGAAGGCCTGCACGAAGCTTTCGGCCGAGGCGAAGAAGATCTGTCCCTTTACGCGGTAGATCGTCGTGCCGGCGGTCTCTTCGCTTTTGGTTACGCTGAAGAGCTTTGCGACCTTTCCGGCGAAGAAGATGCCAGAGAGAAGAACGCCTGTGATGACGCCCTTGGCGAGATCATGCGTTGCGACGACGGTTGCGACCGTTGCCAGCATGACGATGGACGAGGGCAGCGGATTGCGCCTGAGATCGAGCATCGAGCGCCAGGAGAAGGTGCCGATCGACACCATGATCATGACGGCGACCAGGGCCGCCATCGGAATGATCCGCACGAGGTCGTTGAGAGCGACGATCAGGAACAGGAGGAACGCTCCGGCAACGAAGGTCGACAGTCGGCCGCGGCCGCCCGAGGTCACGTTGATGACGGACTGGCCGATCATGGCGCAGCCGCCCATGCCGCCGATCAGGGCGGAGGCGATGTTTCCGGCGCCCTGGCCGATGCATTCCTGGCTCTTGTTGCTCGGCGTGTCCGTCATGTCGTCGACGATCTGGGCCGTCAGCAGGGATTCCAGCAGGCCGACGGCCGCAAGCGTCACCGAATAGGGCAGGATGATCTGAAGGGTTTCGAAGGTGAGCGGCACCTGCGGCAGCATGAAGAAGGGCAGCGACGAGGGAAGCTCGCCAAGATCGCCGACCGTGCGCAGGTCCATGCCCGTCCACCAGGCGATGAGGGTGAGCACGGCGATCGAGACCAGTGGCGAGGGCACCGCGCGAGTGACGAAGGGGAAGAGATAGATGATCGCCAGCCCGGCGGCGATCATGAAATAGGTCTCGACCGGGACGCCGATCAGCTCCGGCAGCTGCGCCATGAAGATGAGGATCGCCAGCGCATTGACGAAGCCGGTGATGACCGAACGCGATACGAAGCGCATCACCCGGCCGAGCTTCAGGAAGCCGGCTGCGATCTGGATGATGCCCATCAGGATCGTGGCGGCAAAGAGATACTGGAGCCCGTGCTCCTTGACGAGCGTGACCATCACGACTGCGGTGGCAGCGGTCGCTGCCGAAATCATGCCGGGGCGGCCACCGGTGATGGCGGCGACGCAGGCGATGGCAAAGGAGGCGTAGAGCCCGACCTTGGGATCGACCCCGGCGATCACCGAAAAGCCGATTGCTTCCGGGATGAGGGCGAGGGCGACGACGATGCCGGAGAGGATGTCGCCACGGATGTTGGAGAACCACTCCTGACGGTAGTTTGAAAAAGCGCGCATGGGAAAATTTCACAGTTGAATGCAACGGGCCGAGGGGGCTCGGTCCTGTGGATACAGAAGTTGCGTTGCTGTGTTGTCTGGCGGATCGGCGGCCAGAAGAGCCACCCGGAGTTTCACCGGGTCCTTGTGGATCGCCTTTCGTAGCCGAGAATAGGGTGCCGCGCAACAATCGCTGCCGGTACAGGCAAGCGCGGTGGCGAAAGGCGGCCGAGGTTCAGTCGATCCGTCTGACGCTTCCCGCAAACACGCCCCATCGCCAACCCCGCCCCGTGATCGAAACTCGCGAGCCGGGGCCGAGCGGGCCTGCCAATTCCTTGGCAAGACCGCAGAACCTGTTAGCCAGCACGGGCAGTTCGGCGACCGTTATACTGTTCGAGCATCTGAAGTCCGATTCCGTCGACTTCACTGTGAAGGTGTGTTCGATGCCGCTGCCGACGGCGAGAGCAACGAGCATCGGTCCGCCGAGCACCACGACCCTGTATCCGAGCCAGAAGCCAACAAATGGCGCGGAAAGAGTCAGCAGAACTGTCTTTGCACCCAGGCGCTGAAAGCGATCACTCGCAGCCCCCAGCGTGATCAACCATAAGCAATAGACTGCCGCGAGAATGCCAATCACGATAGCCGCCGACCCGCTCCAGGCGATCCAACTGGCTGTGGGCACGTAGGGATGTCCGAACAGTTCCGGCAAGACCGGCGAGACAGCAACGCCGATAAAAGAGAGGAAGAGGCAGCCCGACATTTTAGAACCCCGCGTCGGCTTCGCTTGCTCGAGCATATTCATCTACTTTCTTGGAGCCGATCTGCTTTGATTGCAGCCGTTGCGCAGGCTGGAGCTGCCAGACTGCTTCTTGCCTTAGGTTGCCATCTCGTGGTGGTGCAAGCTCCTACGCCCACATGTCGCGCACGCAGCGGCCGTCCGGCGCCAGATCCTCGAACGTGTCGAAGCCGTCGAAATGGTCGATCGGGAGATGGGCGACCTGCTCCAGCGCGGCCAGCCTGACGTTGACGGCGATGCGTCGGCGGCCCCGTGGGTCGAGCGTGAGGCTGCGCCAGGCAACGACGCCGGCGCAGGTCGGGCAGAAGAGGATTTCGAGCGTCGGGTCCTTCTCGTCAGCCCGCGTGTATGCGCTGAGATCGCCGCTGACCGCGATGCGCTCGCCTTCGTAATCATAGGCCCAGAGCGTGCCGTAGCGGTGGCAGAGCGTGCAGTTGCAGGCGGTGATCGGGCCGGGATCGCCCTTCAATGTCCACTTTCCGTTGCCGCAATGGCATGAGCCGTCGAGCATGGGCCGCTCCCGCTGTTGTTTTGAGGCGGCATAGTGCCCCGTTGGCGGGGCGTCCGCAATCGGTGCCGGACGTCAACCTTGCCCGAGCGCCAGTCAGCGTCGATGAAGGGCGCCTTCAAGGCGAGATAGTCGCCGATGCCACGCTGGTTCGTGGCTTCCAGATGCAGCTTCAACGCCTGATAACGGGCACAGAGATCCGGATCCCGCCGAAGGAGATCGCGAAAGCGCAGCATTCTTGCAATCTGCCAATGTCCTGATCGCAGACATGGACCTTGTGGGTTCGAACGCCGTTGACGTCGCGCCGGTAGAAGTGGTGGCCCTGCGAAAGGTCCATGTCGGATCGCGCTGCCTAGTTGCGGTCGAGCCGCATGACCTTTTCTTCGCCAAGCACCATGCCGGTCTCGCGGAAGCCGAAGCGGTGGTAGAGGGCGTGGGCGCGGGCGTTTTGCGGGTAGACGCCGAGATAGATGTCGCCGCATTCGGGGATCTTGGCCATGTGTTCGAGGAGGGCCGCGAGCGCCTTGGCGCCATAGCCCTTGCCCTGGTGGCTGGCGTCGATCATCAGCCGGTAGATCCAGTGGTTGCCGTCATCGGGGTCGAGCGCATACATGGCGAAACCCACCGGCGCGCCTTCGGCCATCACGGCAAAGCCGACGCATTCGGGGCGTTCGGCGAGTTCTTCGAGAGATTCGTCGTTGCTGGCGATGAAATCTATCTGGTTTTCGTGAACGTCGAGCCTTCGGATGACATCGGCATCGACGGTATCGACGGGCAGGAGTGTAATCGTCATTCGGTCCTCGTGGTCGACGCTTTGGCCTTGCGCGGTGGTCTCCGTTCAATCCCGTCTGCGGTCGCCTTCTCCCCGCGGGGCGAGCGGGGAGAAGGGACCTTGCAGCATGCTCGGCGTCCACATCCTGCGCCGGGGGGCGCGAGCGGTTACCTCTGCGGGGCGGGCAGGGAAACCAAAGGGTAGGCGGAGCCGGGCCGCTGCCGTTCCCTCTCCCGGTCAGCGGGCGAGGGAGTTGGGGGCAAGGAACCGGAGGCACGGGGACACGCGTCCAGCTTGGCTAAGCGTCAATAACAACTTGATTATACGTCTTCAGTTTCTGCCGTACCGGCCCGGCCGCTGCAGGCGCCGAAATCCGGAAAGCGAGCCCTTCTCCAACGGGTGCATTACCGCAACATTGCGATGGCAAGAAAGGATCGGCCGTCCTGTCGGCCGCTCAGGTCTCTTCCACGATCTTCGGCTCGGCCTTGCCCGTCCATTCTAGGGTGATGGTGCGGCCCTGGCGGACGTTCTGGATGACGGAGGGGCGGAAGACGGCGAGGCACTCGCCCTCGGGGTCGCGCGCCGACGGATAGATCAGGCCGTTGCCGCCTTCGGCAAGGATGGTGGCGGCAAGCGCCTGGCCGGCGGGGTAGGCGACGGCGGTGTCGGACGAGAGATAGGCGGCATCCCTTTCGCCGCGCACGTCATGGAAGCGGCAGGTGAAGCCGGCGATCAGCTCGCGGTAGCGGCCGATATCGTGGAAGCTGCCGGCTTCGCTGAGCGCCCGGGTGCGGTGATAGACGATTTCCGCCTGGCAGGTCTGAAGCGCGCGCGGGCCGAAGGCGCAGTACCAGGCGCCGCGTTCCTCGCCGTTGAAGCGGTTGCCCGGCGGGCGGGCATGGCAGAAGGCGGCATTGATCAGCGACCAGCCGTAGCCGAAGGTCTCGTTCAGGAGTTCGGCCGGATCGACGCCGACAGGCAGAGCGAGCGGGCTCAGCCGCGCCGAGGTCATCGCCTCCAGCCGGTTGAGGATCTCGATCTCGTCGTCACCGTCGGCGAGCGGCTTGACCGCGGGCTCGTCAATATAGGCGGTCGAGATCAGCCGGACGGTTGCCGGCTCGTTGAAGTCGATTTCCGGAATGGGCGCTTGGGCGATCATAGGCCGCCGCGCAACCCGTCGAGATAGCGCCTGACCTTCATCATCACGGGAATGCCGCCCTCGATCATCAGCTCCACCGGCGAGCGGCCGGAAAACAGCGGGCCGGTGTTGACCGCCTTCGGCCATTGATAGGTGAGCGGCCCATTGAAGAACAGCCGCAGGCCCTTGAAGATGCCGACGATCAGGCTCGCGCGCATCTTCTTGTCCTGGTCGAGCTTGCCCTTGAAGTCGCCCGCCTTCATGCGGTTCCAGGTGGCGATCGGCACGTCGAAGAGCTGGGCCGCCTCCCGGTTGGTGAGGTTCCAGAGGTCGCAGGCCTTCACCACCGCCTTGACGATGACAGCCTCTTCCTGCCGGGCAGCTTGCCGGTCGGGCGCGAAAGTCGATTGTGCGAGGGTCATGGATGTCTCCTATGCGGCGACCGCGTGTATCATATGATATAAATTGATCGCGAGCGTGTGAAAGTCAAGGGTTGAGCCGGTTGCTGGCTTGAGATCTGCCATCACGGCAATTCGATTTTACTCCCTTGAAGGCGATCGCTAGGCTTTCGGGCACAGTTGATGGGAGAGAGAGTCATGAAGCGCGCACTTGCAGCAATCGCATTCGCACTCGCCTGTTCCGGCTCCGCCTATGCGCAGGACACCAGCATGAGCTTCTTCGTCACCAGCGCCAACCCCGGAAAAGGCGGTGACCTCGGCGGCCTGCAAGGGGCGGATGCCTATTGCGACACACTGGCCAAGGCGGCGGGATCGACGGGCAAGAGCTGGAAAGCCTATCTTTCCACGGATGCGGAGAACGCCAAGGACCGGATTGGCACCGGACCGTGGTACAACGCCAAGGGCGAGAAGATCGCCGATGACGTCGCATCGCTCCACAGCGACAAGAACAACCTGACCAAGCAGACGGCGCTCAACGAAAAGGGCGAAGTGATCAGCGGGCGCGGCGACACGCCCAACCGCCACGATATCCTGACCGGCTCGAAGGCCGACGGCACGGCGGCACCGGACACCTGCGGCAACTGGACGATGGGTGGCGCCGACGGTTCGGCGATCGTCGGCCACAGCGACCGCACCGGATTGAACGATTCCGCCGAGGCCAAATCCTGGAACTCGTCGCACGCGACGCGCGGCGGTTGCACGGTCGAGGCCTTCAAGGGCACCGGCGGCGAGGGGCTGTTCTACTGCTTTGCCGTGAAGTAGGGCGCCCTCGGTTCGCCGCTGTCCGTGTCTGGCCGGTGTCTTTGTCCCATGCCTCTGAGGGACGGCGTCCTGGTGGCTCTTGCCGCTTGAGTTCTTGTCCCGAGGTGGCCGGCAGGTCGGATGAGGGGGCAACCCTTAGCCGTGCGGATGAAGGGGAACCCGAAGACTTGGAAAGAAGCACGGCATTCGGCAGCAAACGCCGCCACCGGTTGTTGCGGTCAACCGGTCAGTTCAGGCCGGCGCGGGCCAGTCCCTCGACCAGGCGCGCCCGGTCCTCGGCGCGGACGAAAGACGACGTCACTGCGACCGCGTTGCGGGAGATGTCGGGAACGAGCGACTTCAGCCGTGCGAGCAGGTCCGTGGCAGCCTCCCGGTTGTCGAGAAGCCCGGCACAGGCGGTGCCGATAATCAGCGGAACCACGTGGCCGGAGCGCAAGCGATGCGCCTCCCGCGCGTAGTGCAGTCCACGTTCGTAATTCGCACCCTGGAAGTGCGCCATGGCGTAGTAAAACTGAAAGTCGCCGAGAAAGGCTTCGCGCGGGCTCAGCCTGAGGGCGTAGTCGATGCAAGGAATGGCGTCGGCTGCGCGGCCTCCATTGGCATGCGCAAGGCCCAGCTGGCCGTGGGCAAAGGCGGAGTTGGGATTGATCGCGACAGCCTGGCTGATCGCTGCCATCGCCAGCGCATTGTCCCGCGTTGCAAAGGCGATCATCGCCTGCGCAAGGTAGGTCCACGGCTCCTTGTCGTCAGCGGCAATGGCTTGCTGGACGAAATCCCTGCCAAGGGAGAGCGCGTAGCCCATGTCCTCCCACCCCTGGAAGGCGCGCCACATGGTAATCCAGCCTTTCATGGCCAGCGCCTGGGCATAGCCGGGAGCCAGCGTGATGGCCCGGTCGAGCAGCGGCAGCATCTTCCCGCTGCTCTCCTCGGACAGTTGCGAACACAGGAACACCGCCCGCACGACACATTCCCAGGCATCGAGGCCATGATGCGGCTTGGGGCTTTCGCGGGCATGCTCTGCCGCCAGCAGTTCCGGCCCGATGCGGCCGACGACGCTTGCGGTGATTTCGTCCTGGATGGCGAAGATGTCGCCGAGGTCGCCGTCGTATCTCTCGGCCCAGAGATGGACTTCGGAGGCGGCATCGATGAGTTGCGCGCTCACCCGCATCCGGTTGCCGGACTTGCGCACACTCCCCTCGAGAACATAGCGGATGCCGAGTTCGCGCCCGATGGCGCGCACGTCCACCGGCTTTCCCTTGTAGGTGAACATCGTGTTGCGGGCGATCACGAAGAAGCCCTTGAGCTTGGAGAGCGCTGTCGTGATGTCCTCGGTCAGCCCATCGCTGAAGAAGTCCTGCTCCGGATCGGCGCTCATGGCGCTGAACGGCAGCACGGCGATGGACGGCCGATCAGGAAGGGCGGGCCTCGGCGGCGGCGCCCGTGCGGCCGCTTTTTCCAGTAGGGGGCGATACAGCCGCACCGGCCGGTCCATGTTCTTGAGCGCGCGTTCCCCGAGATACTCGTAGTCGCAGTCAAGCTTGCCCTGGAGGTGATCGTAGGCCGTGCCGGAAATGCAAATGCCACCGGGATCCGCCACGGACTGCAGGCGGGCGGCGATGTTGACGCCATCGCCGTAGAGATCGCCGTCGACCTCGTGGATCACATCCGCGAGGTTGACGCCGATCCGGAAGACGATGCGTCGCTCCGCAGGGATATCGGCCTGGTCCTCGGCAACGCGTTTCTGGATGGCGACCGCGCAGGCGACGGCATCGACGACCGAGCCGAATTCGACGAGCGCGCCGTCGCCCATCAGCTTGACGATGCGGCCCTGGTGTTCGGCGAGCAGCGGATCAATCAGCTCCCGGCGCAGAGCCTTGAGAGCCGACAACGTCCCGGCCTCGTCCTGTTCGACGAGGCGGGAATAGCCGACGACGTCAGCGGCCAGGATCGCGGCCAGCCGCCGCTCCGCTCTTGCAGGTGCCATGGCTGTCTCCCCCTCAGGAGATCCGCCGCATGAAGCCCAGGCGATTGACGGGATGCACCATCCGGCTGCCCGACACCGCGACCGTGCCGGCACATGATACCACTCAGGCGGTTCCATGGCGACGCTTCACGAGTGCCGCCTTCGATGGGGCTTGCATCCACGATGCCGACGAAGCGTTGGCGAGCCTGATCGGGCGCTATTCTCTTACATACGGCCCGAGCAACGACAGGTCCGCTTCGCCGAGCCGGTCCTTGGCGGTCCAGAGCTGGTGCCAGTAGGGATAGATGACCGGTGGCAGGCTGACGGCGTCGAGCAGTTCGCGTTCCTCATCGGAGAGCTTCAGGCCGGCGGCGGCGAGGTTGTCGGCGAACTGGGCCTCTGTGCGGCCGCCGATGATGACGGATGTCACGCCCTTGCGGCCGATCAGCCAGGCGAGCGCCACCTGCGCCGGCGACACGTCGCGCTCGCCGGCGATGGCCACGAGCATGTCGACGATCTTCCACAGCCGCTCCTCGTCGCGGATCGGTGGTTCCTTCCAGCCGGCGAGCTGGCGGGTGCCTTCGGGCGTCTCGTTCCGCCGGTGCTTGCCGGAGAGCAGGCCGCCAGCAAGCGGGCTCCAGACGAGCACGCCGAGCCCCTGGTCGATCGCGATCGGCATCAGCTCGTATTCGGCCTCGCGCGCCTCGAGCGTGTAGTGGATCTGCTGGCTGACAAAGCGCTGGCGGCCTTCGAGCGCGCTGACGCCAAGCGCCTTCATGATGTGCCAGCCGGAATAATTGGAGCAGCCGATGTAGCGGACCTTGCCGCTGCGAACGAGGCTGTCGAGCGCCTCCATCGTCTCTTCGAGCGGTGTGAGGCCGTCCCATTCATGCACCTGATAGAGATCGATGACGTCGGTGTTCAGCCGCTTCAGGCTCGCCTCGCAGGCGGCGATCAGGTGCTGGCGCGACAGCCCGCCGTCGTTGGGGCCGGGGCCCATGGAAAAGCGCGCCTTGGTGGCGACGAGCACGCCGTTCTTGCGCTTGCCGCCGAGCACCTCGCCGATGATCTCCTCGCAATGGCCGGTCGAATAGATGTCGGCGGTGTCGATCAGGTTGACGCCGGCATCGAGGCAGAGATCGACATAGCGGCGCGCCTCCTTCAGCCCGACATTGCCGACCTCGGCGAACTTGCCGCGGCCGCCGATGGTCATCGTGCCCATGGTGATCACAGAGATTTTCAGGCCGGAACGGCCGAGCAGCCGGTATTCCATGGTCTCTGATCCTTTGCTGGTGCGCGGAGCGGGAGGAGAAGCCTTGGCCCGCGATGAAAGCCGATGGCGATGGGGGCGGTCAAGAGGTGGCCAAGGGGCGGGTCAGGAGGCGGGTCACGGGACGCGTGCGAGTGGCGATCACATGGGCGATCACGAGGGCAATCAAGGGCGATCGCATGGGCGCGGCGTTCGTGCGCGGGCAGGGTGTGTAGACCTGCAACACTCTGCAATCGGATGTTGCGGTTGTTTCGGCTCCGGTTTCTTAGGGCTGGCTTGGGAACGGCAAAATGTTATCGTTTGGTCGAGAGATGAGGGGAATCACTCGATGAGCGTTGTAAAGCGTCTGCTGTCCGCATCGGCGATCGTTGCCGGTCTGGGCTGCGTTGTTGCACCTTTGACGGCGAATGCGGCCGAAAACGGCGCGGGGTTCTATCTCCTGGGTGCGCGCGGCCCGATGGCCGGCCTGCTGGCGCCGCCCGGAACCTATGTCCAGAACGACACCTATTTCTATTTCGGCGAGCTCAAGGGCAACAAGCAGCTTCCGCTCGGCGGCGAGATCGTCGGCGAAGTCGATGCGAAGCTCGTTGCCGATTTCGTCACCGGCCTCTGGGTCATGCCCGAGGAAGTGCTCGGCGGCAATCTCGGCTTCACCGCTATCGTGCCCTTTGGCGGGCCGACCGTCGATGCGACGCTGTCGGCGCCGGGGGCCGGCCGCTCGGCCTCGGTCAGCGATTCCGTCTTTACCATCGGCGATCCCGTATTCGGCGCGGTTCTCGGCTGGCATGAGGGCGATTTCCACTGGACGGCGAACGCCACCGTCAACGTGCCGATCGGCGACTACCAGAAGGGGCAGCTTGCCAATCTCTCGTTCAACCGCTGGGCGGGCGACTTCACCTTCGCCGGCACCTGGTTCAACCCGGAAACCGGTCTCGACATCTCCGGTGCCGCGGGCTTCACCTTCAACGGCGAGAACCCGGCGACGGACTACCGGACGGGTACGGAATTCCACGCGGAATGGGCGGTGACCCAGCACTTCAGCCCCGAATTCTCCGCCGGTGTCGCCGGCTACTTCTACCAGCAGGTAACGGGCGACAGTGGCGCGGGCGCAAGGCTCGGTCCGTTCAAGGGCCGCATTGCGGCGATCGGCGGCACCATGGGCTACAATTTCAAGATGGCCGAGACGCCGGTGTCGCTGACGCTCAAGGTGTTCCAGGAATTCGGCGCCAAGAACCGGCCGGAGGGCACCGCCGGCTTCGTCACCATCGCCTTCCCGATCGGCACGCCGCCGGCACAGGTGAAGTAGGCCCGAACCGGGCTTCCCTTTCGTCCGCCGGCGCCGTTTTCGGCCGGCGGGACGAGGGCAATGCATGATTACCGTCCGGGGCGAAACGATCGCCCGCGGCAGGGTTCGCCTGTGGCGACGTTGCTTTATCTCCCGAACGGCGCATACTGCCGCCATCGCTGGGCAGTGATACGGGCCCCGGCGGCTGGAAGATCATTGCGCTTTCGCCCCAGTTCAGGAGGTCGCGCGATGTATTCCACCGCCAGCCCACAGGCGCTTCTCCCACACGACATGAACAGAATAGAGCAGGTTTTCGCAGAGATCCTGCTCGAGCGCGGACTTTCGCGCGACTGCGTGATGGCGGAGGCAATCGCAAGACGCATCTTCAGTTGCTACCAGCGAGGCATCCGCGAGAGCGGTGCCCTCAAATACATGATCGGTTTAGACCTGCGGTCGGCGGCGCAAACGGATGCCGGCACGCCCGTCTATGGCAGCCAGGAGGTTTCAATGCAGGAGATTGCACGCGAACCGGACAGTCAGATCGGCCCTGACGATCTTGACATGTTGCAGCGCACTTTCGACCGCGTCTGCATCTGGTGCAGCATCCCGCGCTACGGCAAGCGCGCCGACCGGCTGGCCCGCCACATCACGGGCCAGTTCCGTCGCGGCGTTTCCGACGAGCGGGTGCTGTTTGAAAACGCCATGTGGCTGGAGCAGCAGGCCGATCCAAGGCGGTACCGCGCCGACAACTGACGCAACCCGCATCTACATCTCGAAGAACCGCTCCGGCATCAGGTTCCGGTAGGGGAACATGTGGAAATAGGGGCGCGCCTCGGCGAGCACGCGGCGCACGGACGCGCGTTCGAGCAGCCGCTCGAAATAGGCCGAAAGATGCGGATGTGCCGCATCGAAGGGCTCGACAATGCCGCCATAAAAGAGCGCCGGCGTGGCGGCGCAATCGGCAAGGCTGAAGGCATCGCCGGCGGCGAAAGCATGCGTGGCGAAGTGCTTGTCGGCCATGCCGTAGGCCAGAGCCAGTGCTGCGCGGGCATCGGCAACGCCGCGGGTGTCGTTTTCGCCCTCGGCGCGCAGCGTATCGGTGACGATCTTCTGCATCGGCACGTGGATGTAATTGTCGAAGAAGCGATCCCAGAGCCGGACTTTCAGGGCCGTGTCGGGATCATCGGGGATCAGCCGCTGGCGGCCCGGATAGTGGTGGTCGAGATAGTCGATGATGATCGACGTCTCCGGCATCACCACGTCGCGGGCGCTGTCGGTCAAGACCGGCATCTTGCCGACCGGCCAGAGCGCCGCGAAGCGGGCCGCTTCTTCCGGGTCGAGCAGATCGACCAGGCTGCTTTTGAACGGGGTCTCGTTTTCGTAAAGCGCGATCAGCACCTTGTGGCAGAAGGAAGCGAGCGGGTGCTGGTAAAGCGTGAGGGACATGCGCGTAGTCTCCAGTGCGGAAGGGACGCTTGCGGATCGGTCGTCAGGTCTTTACGGGCCCGCTTATTGCAAAACCGGTCCTGTTTTGCAATCGGTTTTCGAGGGGTGAGGACCAAAAGATCTGGGGGCGCAGCGGTGAACGGCGGCAGCCGCGCTGGAAGCGCGCCGATTTTTTGGGGACGCCATGCTGATGGATTCCAAGCGGTTAGCGCCGGAAACGGGGGCAGAAGCGCAAAGACTTGCCGCCATCGTGCCCGGCGACCATTGAAAGCGCAAAAGCTGCCCTAGAATTAATAGAACGAGGGCGTCGCAACGCTCGGCGCCCGTCGTCATCGCGACAGGGGAGGATTGCCGATGCGCTGCTTCACGGTACTAGGGCCCTCGCAGACCGGAAAAACCACGCTGGTAGACAAGCTGGCCGGTCTGGAGGGGGCCTCTCGAAAAGCCGCTTCACCCTATGGATTGAACCTCACGGAATTCGAATTTGGCAATGAGCCCTGGTGCGCGCTCGACGCACCCGGCGGCACCGAGGCCCTGGGCCACGCGCAGCACGCGCTGATCGCCAGCGACGCCTGTGTGCTCTGCGTTTCGCCGGTGCCGGAGGAGGCGGTGCTGGCCGCGCCCTACCTGAAGGCGATCGAGGCGTCGGGCACGCCCTGCATTCTCTTCATCAACCGCATGGACGAGCCGCAGGGGCGGCTGCGCGACGTGATAGCAGCGCTTCAGGATTATTCCGGCCACATGCTGCTCCTGCGCCAGGTGCCCATCCGCGAGGGCGACAAGATCGTCGGCACCTGCGACCTGATCTCCGAACGCGCCTGGCGATACCGCGAGGGGCAGACCTCGGCGCTGATCGAAATCCCCGACACGGTGATGGATCGGGAAAAGGAGGCGCGGGCCGAGCTGCTCGAACATTTCTCGGAATTCGACGACTGGCTGCTGGAAGAGCTGATCGAGGACCGGGCGCCGGCCAACGATACGATCTATGCGATCTCCACGCGGCTGTTGAAGGAAAACCGCATCATTCCGGTGCTGGTGGGTGCGGCAAGCCACGCCAACGGCATCATGCGGCTGATGAAGGCGCTGCGCCATGAGGCGCCTCAGGTCGATGCGCTGCGAAAGAGACTGGCCGAGGCCGGCCCGATCGCCGAGAACGCCCTTTCAGCCGTCAGCTTCCACGCCTATCACAAGGCAAATGTCGGCAAGACCGTGCTGGTCAGGGCGCTGACCGCAGGCATCAAGCAGGGCGCGACGCTTGGCGGCGGCAGCCTCGGCTCGCTGCAGGACCCGGCGACCGGCAAGCCGCTGCCCAACGCCACGCCAGAGGCGGGCGCAATCTTTGCCGCCGTCAAGGCCGACCACCTGCCGGTGCCGGCGCTGCTTGCCGCCAACACCAGTGCCGAGGCGCCGGACTGGACGGCGCCGCCGACGCCGATGCTGGTGCGCATATTGGTGCCCGACAGCGAGCGCGACGAGACCAAGCTTTCGGGCACGCTCGCCAAGCTCGCCGAGACCGACCGCGCACTCGCGGTCATGCAGGAGGAAGGCAGCGGCGCGCAGCTCGTCTGCGTGCAGGGGCCGATGCACCTGCGCGACCTCTGCAAGACGCTCGCCGACGTTTTCCATGTCGGCGTCACCGACCGGCCGCCGAGCCCGACCTATCGCGAGACGGTGCTGAAACCGTCTGATGTGCACTACCGCCACCGCAAGCAGACCGGTGGGGCCGGGCAGTTTGCCGACGTCAAGCTCAGCGTGCACCCGAATGAGCGCGGCGCCGGTTTCTCCTTCGCCGAGACGGTGAAGGGCGGGGCTGTGCCGCGCAACTTCATCCCGGCGATCGAGGCCGGCGCGCGCGAAGCGATGGAGAAGGGTCCGCTCGGCTTTCAGGTGATCGATGTCGGCGTGACCCTGACCGACGGCCAGCACCATGCGGTCGACAGCAACGACTTCGCCTTCCGCGCGGCCGCCAAGATGGGTGTGCGCCAGGCGCTGTCGCAGGCGTCCGCGGTTCTGATGCAGCCGGTCATCCGCGTCGAAATCCACATCCCGTCGATCTATTCCGGCAGCCTGGTGCCGATCGTCTCCACCTACAAGGGCCAGGTGCTCGGCTTCGACCGTGACGAGACCGCCAAGGGCTGGGACATCTTTCGCGCCCTGGTGCCGGGATCAGCCCTCGACGATCTCGCCCGGACGCTAAGGGCAGCGACGCAAGGGATCGGCTATTTCTCCAAGAGCTTCGATCATTTCGAGGAGCTCTACGGCAAGGAGGCGGATGCGGTGATCCACGCCCATGGGGCGCAGCAGGCGGGGTGAGGGGTGGCTCGTCCCAAGTAGCCCTCGGATATACTGGCTGTGACGGCGTGATTTCGCTTGCGCCGTCAACGTGCTGCCAGTCGACGAAGCGATCGTCGTTGTAAAATCCAAACAACATCTCTGCTCAGCGCGAAGCAATTCGTTTTGCGGTGCGTGGTATTCCATGCGCGCCTATGCGAACGCGTTTATCTCTTTACTCATTTTAATGTCCAAGGAAATTGGGTCGTCTCCAAGTATAAGCCCCCTTTGTCTAAGCTCAACAAGTGATGAATCAAATGTAGCTACGTTCTGACAGAAGTGATTCTTCAGGGTTGATATTTTAATAGAATTTTTTCCCCAATACTTTCGTCTTTTCATTGTGAATAGAATTCTTCGTGCTCCAACGTCGAGTTCACTTCGCTTTGCCCATCCTATAATGGACGCCTCCATCGATTCGAGAGCGATGTTGTGGTGCTCGATTCCGAAATAATGGCTATGGGTGTGGGGAACCGTTGTGATGTCGGATGTCCCAATTAATACAACCTCGTACTTGTCTTCTTCTGGAAACTGCGCTTCATATCGAGAGTATGCTGAAATCGCTTCGTCGGCATTTCTGCCGACCGCATCCCAGAGAACGAAATTTCCATCATTCCAATCGAAAATCAGTATCCAGTTGTTTAGTCTCTCTGATCGTTGTGCTTCGCTTTCTGCCATGGTTCTGACGATGTCAGAATTGACGTGTCCTCCCAGGTTCTTTCCGTCACTTGCCTCAGATATATAGTATTCTGCAACCTCTCTTTTTTGTTGCAGCTGTATTTCCTCAAAGCTGTCGATATGCTGATTTGTCTCTATTGAGTGAAGAGCGTTTGAAAATGATTTGAAATATTCTATTATTTCTGCTCTTCCTTCCTTCTCTTTCAGGCGCTTGCCGTAAATTACAGATGTTCTTTCAATGCTTTCTGACCAATAGTGTTGAATTCTACTACGCAACTGTAGCTCTGTTCGACAGCCGGATATTTCCAGTATGATATGATATGCTCTGTAACCGGTATCATCGCGTCCCAATTCTCTGTAATCTGTTTCACGGATTATAGCAGCAAAGCCTGAATCAGCTATTTTTGATCTTATGAATGTTATTAGGGAATCGACATCCGAGTTTTTATCGACAATTATTCTGCATCCACCGATATCTTGTAACTGAGTTAGTCGAACGCTGAGTCGTCGCAATTTTCTAAGTATTTGAGGGCGCCGTTTTAATCTCTGGGCAATATAGTATTTTTGATCGTAAGATTGGAGCCACTCCTGAATTTCTAGTGTAAGCCTCGTTAGGGGTTCCAAGTGTTTCTTTCGATAGTCTTCGAAAATATACTCCAACTCAAGCGAGCGTTCATCGTATTCGCGCGTTGCGTCGCTTAGAATTGTTCCTGCTTTATCAATCTGGGACTTCGATGCCATAGATCACCGATCATTGTGGATGTCGCAATATAGTGGTGAATATTCTAGGTTGTGGCTGTCGTCTAGTACATGAAGGACGAGGAAGAAAAAGTAAGGCGTTAAATTGTGATCAGCTTTGCCCGAACATGGAGGGGGATCTTCAGTCTCATCCAGACATTGGAACTGTCACGCACAAGGGTTCTGGTTCTACCCGATGCGACGAATACGTGAGCGTAACTCAGCTAACCCCTTCTGAGAGGGAGTCGGCCTAGTTGCAGCATCGGGGCTTGTTGTGTCCGCAACCGCAAGCTAGCGTGCACTATTCCATTTGGATGTGAGTGGCTGCCCCCATGACGCTTTCCTCGCCATCGCCTTCCGCGCCCACAATCCTCGTCACCAGCGCCGGCGGGGGGGAGGCGGCATCTTGCCGATTTCATCCATATTTCGCGTGGCCGCGTTCATGTGCTGGGCGATGAGATGCATCGGCTGGCCCTGCAATTCGGTCCGCCGGTCAAGGCCGATTGCCGGTGCGGCGGGCGGCGGTTGCGGCGGGTGCAGAAGGCTGGCCATATCGACATCGTTCTGGCGGGCATCGCGGGTTCCTAGGAGGATGACGCGGACTGCCGGATCCTGAGGATCAGACTCGACCCGGCGTTGATAACGCGTGTCGACGAAGAGCTGGGGCCGGGCTGCCGACAGCTAAGTGATTTCGGCCCCCCGCATCGCCACCACACTGCGCCGCTCGCGCTCCTCGATCTCGGCGATCAGCCAGTTGAGGAAGGCCTTCGTCACCGGTTTGGTGCGCAGGAGGTCTTCGTGGCAGACGAACTGGTAGGTTTCGGGCGGCTCGTAGAAATGATCGTGGGCGAGGCGGATCTGGCCGGATTTGAACTCGTGTTCCGCCATGGTGCGGTCGATCAGCGCCACGCCCTGGCCCTCCTTCACCGCTTCGAGGATGATGTGCTGGTCGTCGAAGATCAGGTCCTGGCGGCTGCGCGGCAGCGCCAGGCCCGAAGAGGCGATCCAGCTTTGCCATTCCTGAAGGCCGCGATAATGCAGCCGGTTGCCGGACAGCAGCGCTTGCCTGTCTTCTTGCCAAAGGTCGCGGCCGCAGACGGGCACCAGGCGTTCGCGCAGCAGCTTGCGGGTGAAGCGTCCGGCCGGCGGCTGCAGGCAGTAGGCGATGGTGACATCGGCCGGGCCGGTGCCGGCGGTGATCGTTTCGAGGTGGGAGAGGTGGATCTGCACGCCGGGATTGGCGGTGAGGAACTCCGAGATGCGCGGCGCGATCACCTTCATCGAAAAGAACGGCCCGACCCGGACCCGCAGGATCTTGTCGCTCGTGCGTGGGCGGATGTGCTGGACGACGCCTTCGAGATCGTCGAAGGCGCGCTGGCAGGAGGCGTAGAGCAGCCCGCCCTCCGGCGTCAGTTCGACACCGTGCTGTTTTCTCACGAAAACCCGAAGGCCGAGATTGAGCTCCAGGTTGCGGATCTGGTGGCTGATCGCGCCCTGGCCGATGCAGAGCTCGTCGGCCGCCGCCGTCAAGCTGCCGTTGCGCGCGGCCGCCTCGAAGGCGCGCAGGGATTTGAGGCTCGGCAGATCACGCATCCGCTTCTCCGGGTCTGGGTCGCCGGCAGCCTAGCATGAATTTTTTCGATGGCTGGAATGATTTCTTTCACATTGCGAAGGGCAGCTTGCTCCCGCATTGTCGAAGCATAATAAAGCAAAACGAAAACTGAAATCGACCGAAAACACAGGCAGTTCCGCGCATAGGGGCATGTCGGGTGCGACCCGAACGCCGCTGCGGCTGAGGCTGCCTGCCCGGTCGAAGGGAAGGACAGAGGGAGCGAGATGATAAAGAAGTTCATGACCATGTCTGCGCTTGCGGCGCTGCTTGCGACCGGCGCAGCCAAGGCCGAGACGCTGGCGATCGGCACCGAGGGCGACTACGCGCCGTTCAACTATGTGACCGCCGCCGGCGAGATCAAAGGCTTCGACTACGATATCGGCCAGGCCGTCTGCGCCGAGATCAAGGCGGATTGCGTCTGGAGCACCAACGAATGGGCGGGCATCATTCCCGCACTTCAGGCCAAGAAGTTCGACGTGATGATCGCCTCGATGGCGATCAATCCGGATCGCAAGACGCAGGTCGACTTCACCAAGCCATATTATTTCAATGCCATGCGCTTCGTCGCCCGCAAGGATCTGGGCCTCAAGGACATCTCGCCCGAGGCGCTGAAGGGCAAGGTGATCGGCACGCAGTCGGGCTCGGTCGCCGTCGAGGCGCTGCAGCAGTTCTTTCCCGAAAGCGAAGTGAAGCTCTATCCGACGATGAGCGAGGTGTTTCTCGACATGGAGAACGGCCGACTCGACCTGATCCTCGAAGGGCAGATGGCCTTTACCGAGTGGCTCGCCAAGGAAGAGAGCGGTTGCTGCGCCTTCATCGGCGACAGCTTCGTGCTCGATACGGCCGAGGGCAACGCCATGGCGGTGCGCAAGGGCGACGAAGCACTGCTCGCCAAGCTCAATGCCGGCCTGAAGACGATCATGGAAAACGGCACCTACGACAAGATCCGCAAGCAGTATTTCGACTTCGACATCATGGCGAAGCCGAAGACGACGAGCGAGTATTTCCGCTGAGGGTGACGCGCGCCCGCTGAGGTTTGCGGTCGCGCTTGCCGAGGTTTGTGGTTCTGCCCCTCATCCGGCCTGCCGGCCACCTTCTCCCCGCGCGCGGGGAGAAGGAACGGTGCGGCGCCCGCTCGCCCGAATCTGACACGTTTGCGGCTTTCTCCAGTGGGGCGTGATTGAGGTGATCGGTGGATGGCTCGCTCTCGTTCCCTCTCCCCGCCTGCGGGGAGAGGGTTAGGGTGAGGGGCAGCCTCCCTCCAAAGATGCGTGAGGGGCAGCCTCCCTCTCGAGATGCGTTGAAGGGCAGTCTCGCTCTCAGGATATGTATGAGGGGCGGTCTCCTCCTCAAGATGAGTAAGGGGCGATGCCGAACCTTAGGGGCAGCCCAGTCACACAGAATTCGCCTGCCGGCGCATCGCGCGGCCGGCGAACAGGCGGGCGCCGGGGTTTCGCGTTTTCCCCGGCGCCCGTCTCCTTCTCCAATCCGAAAATGAAAGTGCATGCGATGAGCTTCAGGGTCGCCGTTCTCGAATTCAACCAGGAAACCAATACGTTTTCGAAGCTCAAGACCGGGTTTCGGGATTTCGAGGCGTGCCACTATTTCGTCGGGGCCGAGATCGAGAGCCATTGCCGCGGCACCAATTCGGAGATCGGCGGCTTCATTGACTGCTGCGATCGCTATGGTTGGCAGCCGGTCTATACGGTGGCGGCGCGGGCCGAGCCCGGCGGCAGGATCGAGGAAGCGATGCGGCAGCGCTTCGTCGCCGATCTGACAAGCGCGCTTGATGGCGAAAAGCTCGACGGCGTGTTCATCGTCTTTCATGGCGCCATGTGCACGCAGACGGCCGACGACGCGCAGGTCCAGCTTCTGGAGGTGGTGCGCGGCCTCGTCGGGGCGGACCTGCCTATTGCCGCGACCTTCGACCTGCACGCCAATTCCGCACCCGAGATGGCAGGGCTGCTCGATATCGCCGTCTCCTTTCGCACCTATCCGCATGTTGACATGGCCGAATGCGCCCACAAGGCAGGCGGGCTCTTGAACCGCGCCATGCGCGGCGAAATCCGCCCGGCGCTTGCCATCCGCCAGCCGCCGATGCTGAACGGCTGCAATGACGGGCGCACGACGCATGCCTGCGCCATGACCGAGCTGCTCGAGATTGCCGACGGGATCGCGGCCCGCGACGGCATGCTCGCGACCTCGATCAATGCCGGCTTCTACGATGCCGATATCTTCAACACCGGCCCTTCGGCCGTCATCTGCTACGACCTCAAGCGGGTGGCGCCCGAAGAGGCGGAAGCGGAGGCCGAGAGGCTTTGCCGCGAGATCTGGGACCGGCGCGAGCATCAGGATGTGCAGCTGCCGCTCGACGCGCTGCCCGGCATCGTCGCCGCGCATTCAGCGAAAGATAGGGCCGGGCCACTGGTGATCGCCGACTTCTCCGACAATCCCGGCTGCGGCGCCTACAGCGATTCCACCTGCGTGCTCGCCCGGCTGCTGGAGATCGGCGTCGGAAACGCGGCTTTCGGCGCGCTCTGCGATCCGGAAGTCGTGGCCGAGCTGATCGCCGCCGGCATCGGCGCGACACGCGAAGTGACGCTTGGCTGCAAGATCGATCCGCAAGTCGGCGGCGGGCCGATCAAGGTCAAGGGCAGGGTGGAGGCGATTTCGGACGGCAGGATCGTCTTCGAGGGGCCGATGTTTCAGGGCCTGCCGGCGACCATGGGGGCGAGCGTGCGCTTTCACGTCGAAGGCATCGACATCCTCATCTGCAGCGAGCGCCAGCAGATGCTCGACCGCAACCTCTTCCGCGCCGTCGGCATCGAACCGTCCGACTACCAGATCGTCGTCGTCAAGTCGCAGCAGCATTTCCGCGCCGCTTTCGGCCCGATCGCAGCCAACATCGTCGAGATCGACGGCACCGGCCTCAGCAGCGCCAATATCGGCGCGCGCAATTTCCAGCGCGTGCGGCGACCGGTCTATCCGTTGGACCGGGGTGAATTCGGCTGAGGCTGTGTTCCTTCGCTCGAGGTGACTGGGCGCACGCGGTAACTGTTACGTACTTCCGCGCACCCGAGGTCCGGGTCTAGCCTCCGGTCAAGAACGGAGCGGAACCTCATGAGCTTCATCGATCTCTTCGCCTGGATCGTGCTGATCGTGCTGATCGTCAGCACGGTCGCGGTCCTGATCTTTCTCGCCATGCTGCCGGGCTCGATCGCGAAAAGGCGCAATCATCCCTGGAGCGAGGCAGTCAATGTCGCGGGCTGGGTGACGCTGTTCCTCGGCTTCGCGCTGTGGCCGATCGCGCTCATCTGGGCCTATGTGGATGTGCCGCGTCCGATCGGGCCGCATCCGGCTGCTGTCCCCGCCGGTGACGTTCATGCGAGCGAGGCCCCCCAGCCATGATCGTCTTTCTCTTCAACGTCTATCTGGCGATCCTCTTCCTCCTGGTGAAGCTCAGGATCGTCACTTTCAATCTCTTCTGGAAGGTATCGCCGGCGATCGTGTTCCTGTTGCTCCTCGTCGGCCTGTTCATTCCGATGAACTGGGGCGCGCCGCAGGGCGAGGCGCTGGTGGTGCGCAATTCGGTCGCGATCGTGCCCGATGTCTCAGGCGAGGTGCTGGAGGTGCCGGTCGTTTCCAACGTTCCGCTCAAGGCCGGCGACGTGCTCTTCCGCATCGATCCCGTGCCCTACCAGGCGAAGGTGGATGCGCTGCAGGCACAGTTGTCGCTGCAGGAGCTCCGGCTTTCGCAGATGACGACGCTGCAGTCGCGCGATGCGGCGACCGAATTCGACGTCCAGCAGCGCCAGGCGGAGGTCGACAATCTGAAGGCGCAGATCAGCAGCGCCGAATGGGACCTCGGCAAGACGACGGTTCGGGCGCCGGCCGATGGCTACGTGACCAACCTTGCACTGCGCAAGGGCGC
Source organism: Ensifer sp. LBL (assembly GCF_050435225.1). NCBI lineage: Bacteria > Pseudomonadati > Pseudomonadota > Alphaproteobacteria > Hyphomicrobiales > Rhizobiaceae > Ensifer > Ensifer sp. LBL. The sequence continues at coordinate 788,359 of NZ_JBNDJY010000004.1, forward strand.
GCGCGTGACGACGCTGCCGCTGTCGCCGGCCATGGCCTTCATCGACACGTCCGAGACGATCATCGGGGTCGAGATCAACCAGATCGACGCGCGCTACATCAAGCCCGGCCAGATGGTGGAGGCGACCTTCAAGTTCGCGCCCGGCGAGACCTACACCGGCACGGTCGAAAGCGTGCTGCAGGCGATCGCCTCCGGGCAGGCGCGGGTGTCCGGCACGGCGGTGACGCCGGAGGCGCTTTCGGCCGCGCCGTTCATCGTCCGGGTGAAGCTCGACGACCAGGCTTTCGCCGCACGGCTGCCGGCCGGCGCCACGGGCGATGCGGCGATCTTTACCGAGCGGGTGAAGGCGGCGCACGTGATCCGCCGGGTGCTCTTGCGCCAGATCGCGATCACCAACTACGTCAATCCGTTCTGATCCCGTTCCGATCCTTTGTCGTCCGCAGGTTTTTGCGCGTGGTTGTTCGGTGACCGCTTGGGACGTAGCATGGCGTCCGCAAACCCGGATGAGGACGGCGACAGATCATGACACTTTCCGCAATCCAGACGCCGCAGGTTCTGTTCACGAGCGCCGGACGGGCGTGGCGTGGGCTTTCGGCTGATTTCATCCATATTCCGCGTGGGCTGGTGCATGTGCCCGGCGGCGACATGCATCGGCTGGGCATGCATTTCGGCCCGCCGGTCAACGCCGATTGCCGCTGCGGCGGGCGGCGCATGCGACGGGTGCAGAAGCCGGGGGATATCGATATCGTGCCCGCTGGCGTCGACGGTTCATGGGAGGACGATGCGGACTGTCGGATCCTCAGGCTGAGTTTCTCGCGCGCGCTGCTCGATGGCGTGGCGGCGGATCTCGGGCGGGAAAGCGTCGAGCTGCTGCCGCAGATGCAGGTGCGCGATATCAGGCTCGAGGCGATCGGCTGGGCGATCAAGGCGGATCTCGAAGCAGAGACGCCGTCCGATCCGCTCTATGTCGATCTTCTCACCAATGCGCTTGCCGTCCGGCTGATCGAAAGCGCGACCGGCGGCGCGCGGGCGCAAGGGCGCAGCGAACCCAAGCTCTCGGCGCGGCAGTTGCGGGTGCTGACCGAGTACATCGAGACCCATCTAGACCAGCGGCTTCATCTGGCCGATCTCTCCGCGGTCGCGGGCCTGAGTGCCACGCGGCTGAAGATCCTCTTTCGCAACAGCACCGGCATGCCGGTGCATCAATATGTCATCCGTCGCCGTGTGGAATTTGCCCGCGCGCTTATGACCACGACGAGCCTGCCGGCGAGCGAAATCGCGGTCGCTGCGGGCTTTTCCCATCAAAGCCATATGGCCTCGACCATGCGCCGGCTGCTCGGCGAGACGCCGGGCGCAATCATGCGGCGCTCCGGCGAAATCTGACCGAAGCTGCAAAATCCTGGCCGATTCTGTGCGACCGGGTTCCGCGTGATCCCTATGCCTTGCCCGTCTTCAGCAAGGAAAAAAGATCATGTTCGTCATTCTCGGAGCGGCCGGAAAGGTCGGGACATCAACGGCGTCGGCCCTGCGCGCGGAGGGGCTGCCGGTGCGGGCAGTGCTGCGCGATCCGGCAAAGGCCGGTCCATTGCAGGCGATCGGCTGCGACGTCGCCTTTGCCGATTTGCGTGACACGGCAGCGCTCGGCGCGGCTCTGGCGGAAGCCGAGGCCGTGCAGATCATCCTGCCGCCGCCGCTCAGGGCCGAAGATGCCAGAGCGGAAATGCGTGCGCTCACCGAGAGCATGGTCGAGGCGCTGGCGCAGGCGCGGCCGAAACGGGTGCTGGCGATCTCCGACTATGGCGCCCATGTGCCCGAGGATATCGGCATGCCCACCGTCTTCCGTCTCTTCGAGGAGCAGCTTCGCCGGCTCGACATGCCCAAGGTCTTGCTGCGATCGGCCGAGCATATGGATGGCTGGGCGCGCAGCATCCCGGCGGCGATCGCGACCGGTGCCCTTCCGAGCCTGCATCATCCGGTGGAGCGGACCTTTGCCGCCGTTTCGACCGGAGACGTGGGGCGCATGGCTGCGGACCTGCTCCGCCGCCCGGGCGCGGAGACGTCGGAGCAGATCGTGCATGTCGAGGGACCGCGCCGCTATAGCCCCAGCGACGTGGCCGCGGCCCTGGGCCAGTTGCTCGGGCGTACGATCACGGCCCAGGCGGTGCCGCGCGGCGCGTGGCAGGGGGCGCTGGAACGGGCCTTGAGCGCAAGCACCGCCCGACTTCTGGTCGATCTCTACGACGCCCACAACAAGGGCGGTCTGATCGACGTCGAGCCGGGTGGCGAGGTTCGGTACGGAACGACAGGATTGGTCGAGGCTCTGAGGCCCCTCGTGCCGGCCTGATGGGTTTCAAGGTTTCGTACCGACGCAATTCCTGACGGACAACCGCTTTGCACTTTTCCTGGAATTGCTTGGCTAGACGATGCAATTCCTGACGGAAAACCGCTGTGCACTTTTCCTGGAATTGCTTAGCCGGCAATCGGCAGCGGCGCCTCCGGGTTGACGAGGCCGGCTGCGCGCAGGTCCCGCCAGAAGTCGGCCGGAACGGTCTCGTTGAGGGCGGCGCGGTCTTCGGCGATGCGGGAAGGCTGGCTGGCGCCCGGGATGACGGCGGCGACCGCGGGGTTGGCGAGCGAGAACTGCAGGCCGGCCGCCTTCATCGAGATGCCGTGACGGTCGGCGATCGCCTTAATGCGCGCGACTTTGTCGAGGATGGCGGGCGTCGCCGGCGCATATTCGAAGTTCGGGCCGCCGACGAGCGCGCCGGAGCTGTAGGGGCCGCCGACGACGATGCCGAGGCCGCGCTTGGTGACTTCGGGCATGACGCGCTGCAGCGCCCGGTCATGGTCCAGCAGGGTATAGCGGCCGGCAAGCAGGAAGCCGTCGGGGCGGGGGCCTTCGAGCGCCAGCAGCAGTTCGATCGGCTCGACCCGGTTGACGCCGAGCCCCCAAGCCTTGATCACGCCCTCGTCGCGCAACTTGTCGAGTGCCTTGAAGGCGCCCTTGCGTGCGGTCTCGAAGACGTCGAGCCATTCGTCGCCGTAGAAATCCTGAGCGACATCGTGGACGAAGGCGATCTCGATCCGGTCCGTCTTCAGGCGCTTGAGGCTGTCTTCGATCGAGCGCAGCGTCGCGTCATGGGTGTAGTCGTTGACGATCTTGTTGGGGCGGCCGTAGCGGAAGACGTCGCCCTTCTCGCCGAGGTCGCGGGCGCTGACATCCTCGATCTCGTCGAGGATCACGCGGCCGACCTTGGTGCTGATGACGTATTCGTCACGCGGGCGTCCGGCGAGCGCCTCGCCCATGCGGATCTCGGCAAGGCCGGCGCCGTAGAAGGGGGCGTTGTCGAAATAGCGGATGCCGTCGTTCCAGGCGGCCTCGACGGTGCCGAGCGCTTCCTGTTCGGGGATTTCGCGGAACATGTTGCCGAGCGGGGCTGCGCCGAAGCCGAGCTTGCCGGGCAGAATATCCTTGAGTGTCATGTGTCCTGTCCTTTGCTGTTGAATGCCAGGTGTTGATGTGCGGTGCTGCGATCGGTGAGGCATCGCTGTCGGGCAGAGAGATAGGTCGGGCTGTGGATCGGCATTAGGCAGGCGGATTTCGCAGGAATTGAGAAACGAATTCACAGATGGCTGGCTGGAAACCGCATCGGCGGCTATCCATCGCCGGTCGCCGGCTTTCGCCGCGATCGCCGATTTTTGTTGTTTCCGGCTGTCGGCAAACGCCGCCTTCGTTCGTCTTCATGAAGTGTAACAGGGAGCGACGCCGCATGAAGCTTTATTTCAGCCGAAACCCCAATCCGCGTCTGGCCGTTGCAACGGCGCGGTTTCTAAACGCCGAGGTCGCCTTCGAATTTGCCGAGCCGTTGGCGCCGGGGCAGGCGGACCGCTATCGGCCGCTCAATCCCAACCTGCTTCTGCCGATCCTGGAGCGTCCCGGTCGGGCGCTCTGGGAGGCGGATGCGATCGCCTGCTTTCTTTCCCGAGAGTTGGGTTCCAATTTCTGGCGAAGGGATGACGACGAGCCGGAGATGATCCGCTGGATCAGCTGGGGCAAGGAGAACTTCGTGAAGGCTTGCGACATGGTGCATTGGGAGCGCGGCACCAAGCTGCGCTACGGCATCGGCCCTTGCGAAGAGGCGATGGTGGAGGAGGGGTTGAGGGTCTTTCACAGGGCGGCGCGATTGTTGGAGGAAGAGCTTTCCGGCCGTGCCTGGCTGCTGGGCGATAGCATTTCCTATGCCGATTTCCGCATGGCGACGTTCCTGCCCTACAACGACGCGGCGCGGCTGCCGATCGCGGACTATCCGGCGCTTGCGCGCTGGGCCGGGCACCTGGGCGAGATCGAGACCTGGCGCGACCCTTTCCGCGGGCTCGCCGCGCCCGAGATGCCGCCGCTTCCGGCTTGACGGGCGGATCGTCGGGCAGCCTGCGCGGGTCGCCTTCGGCGGCAGTCGTGGGTGGCTTCGAAGGGGCCGCTTCCCAACCTGGCGGCAGGTGTCCGGACGCTGGATTTCGTCAGCGATCCCAGTATGATGGGTCTACAACCTTCCTTCCGGTCGGCCGCCATCCCGCGCGGTCGACCCTGCCGAAAACTCCAGATCATGTCGTTGTCCGTCGTTTCCGCCGCGGCGCTGTCGCCGCCCTATACTGCCGAAGATCTGGTCCGGATGGATCGTTTTCGCGACGGGCTCGATTCCGCTGCGCGCGAACTGCTGGAAACGCATCTCGCCTTGCCGCGGGAAGTGCACTACGTGGCGGATCTGCGGCGCTGGATGCTCAGCCAGATGACGATGGCCATGCATTTCGAGCATCTGCAGGATAGGGCATGCCTGCCGATTTCACCGGGCAATCTCGCCCGCACCATGAGCGCGATCGCAAGCCGTAACACGGTGCATGCCTTTCTCCTGGAAATGCGGAGATACCGTTTTGTCGAACCGCTGGAGCGTGGAGACGGCCGCCAGCGCGCGGTTCGCGCAACGCAGATGAGCGAGGCGCTCATCCGGCGCTACTTCGACATTCATCAGCGCGCGCTCGATCTCATCGATGGCGGCGGCCGATATGCGCTGTCGCGCCAGCAGCCCGGCCTCTTGCATGGTGCGCAGCCTCGTTTCGCGCGCCTGTTGCTGGCGCGTCGCGACTGGCACAAGCCACCACCAAGCATCGCCAAGTTCGTCCGTTCGGATTCCGGAAGCAGCGTGCTGCACGACCTGATCAAGAATGCGCCGGCGCTGCCTGACGAAAGTGCTGCGCCGATCTGGATCGGAAAAGTGTCTCCCAATGCCCTGTCGAGCCGGTACCGCATTTCCAGAACCCATACGGCGCGGCTCTTTGGCCTGGCGCGCGAGGCGGGGCTGATCGGCTGGGCGAAGACGAGCAATCGCGGCGCGTGCTGGATTTCGACGGCGCTGGTGCACGACTACCGCTATTGGCAGGCCATCAAGCTCTCGGCCGTTTCGATCGCCTTTGCCGAAACCTGTCGCGCAAGCGGCGCGTTGGAGGCCGCCTGAAGGCGCATGCGGCGGGGGTCCGCTGAGGCTCCCCGCCGGCGTTCATTACTCGTGGATCGTGTAGGAACCCATTTCGCAGAGGTCCTGCGTATCGGTCGTCGTGTCGAGATCGTCGCCCTGGAACTCGAAGCGCATGTCGTACCGGCAGACGCTGCGACCGTCGGCAATGGTGATTTCCATCTCTTCGCCGGGGCCAAGAGCCTGCCGGCCGAAGATGTCGTCTTCCCAGTTGTCGACGCCGGTCGGAGAGGCGTAGAAATTGTTCAGGACAGAATTGGTCCCGTTCTTCAGCGTGAAGACGAGATCCTCGGCTTTTGCTGTTGTCGATAGGCACATGACAACTGCCGACGCCAGAAGGGCGAAGTTAAACTTTTTCATGTTTTCAACCTGTTGGAATATGTTATTGCGAGAACTCGCGACAAATTCTTTAGCTGAACTCGGTGCCAAGCTGAAGATTGCTGCCGTACCATCTTTGGGTCTATCTGGACCCGCTTAACCGGGCTTTCGGGTGCCGCGGCCCGGTCGGAAGTCGACCTTGGACGCCGCTGCCAACCGGCCCGAATGGGCGTCGGAACGGCCGTTACCTATTCCCGCCCAAAACCCGAAAGGTGTTTCGCCTTTTTTAGGAAGACGAGATTTGTCCTCCTTCGGTTACCTTTTTGCTTGTCCCGCTGGAGACGGGGCAATCGCACAAGGTATGGAGGAGATACCCTTGGCAAGCATTGCAGAGGAAAATGCACTACCGGAAAATCCCGAAGACGAACGGCTGAGTGTCGGCGCCAATCTGGCCTACGGGCTGCAGCACGTCTTGACCATGTATGGCGGCATCGTCGCCGTTCCGTTGATCCTCGGCCAGGCGGCCGGGTTGAATTCCGCCGATGTCGGCCTGCTCGTTACCGCCTCGCTTTTTGCCGGCGGACTTGCGACCATCCTGCAGACGATCGGCGTGCCGTTCTTCGGCAGCCGCCTGCCGTTGGTGCAGGGCGTTTCGTTCTCCGGCGTCGCGACGATGATCGCGATTTCGGGCAATGGCGGCATTCCGGCGGTTCTCGGCGCGGTGATCGTGGCTTCGCTGATCGGTCTTCTGATCACGCCGGTGTTTTCGCGCATCACCCGTTTCTTTCCGCCGCTGGTGACCGGCATCGTGATCACCACCATCGGCCTGACGCTGATGCCGGTGGCGGCCTTCTGGGCCATGGGCGGAAACAAGGCGGCGCCGGACTTCGGCAGCACCGCCAATATCCAGCTTGCAGCGGTGACGCTGATCATCGTGCTGCTCTTGAGCAAGCTCGGCAATGCGTCGATTTCGCGGCTTTCGATCCTGCTTTCGATCGTCATCGGCACCGGGATCGCCTATGTGGCCGGCATGACCGATTTTTCGCAAGTTGCCAACGGACCGGTCTTCGCACTGCCGAAGGTCTTCCATTTCGGCTACCCGACCTTCGAACTTGCCGCAATCATCTCGATGCTGATCGTCATCATGGTGACGCTGGTCGAAACTTCGGCCGACATTCTCGCCGTCGGTGAGATCGTCGAGACCAAGGTGGATTCGCGCCGGCTCGGCGACGGCCTTCGCGCCGACATGCTGTCGAGCATTCTCGCGCCGATCGTTGGTTCCTTCACCCAGAGCGCCTTTGCCCAGAATGTCGGCCTCGTGGCGGTGACGGGCGTAAAGAGCCGTTATGTGGTGGCGACCGGCGGCATGTTCCTGGTGACCCTCGGTCTCTTGCCGGTCATGGGGCGGATCGTTGCCTCCGTTCCGACCTCGGTTCTCGGCGGCGCCGGCATCGTGCTCTTCGGCACGGTTGCAGCCAGCGGCATCCGCACGCTGTCCAAGGTCGAGTACAACAACAACATGAACCTGGTGATCGTTGCGACCTCGATCGGCTTCGGCATGATCCCGATCGCAGCGCCCGGTTTCTACGAGCACTTCCCGACCTGGGTCGCGACGATCTTCCATTCGGGCATCTCGTCGGCGGCGGTCATGGCAATCCTGCTCAACCTCCTGTTCAACCACTTCACCGTGGGCAATTCCGACCAGCAATCGGTGTTCGTGGCGGCGACGGAGCGCACGATCCGCTACCAGGATATCGCCCGCCTGCATGACGGCGACTACTTCCTCAACGGCAAGCTCTACGACGCCAAGGGCGTGGAGGTGCCGCTGATCGAGGCGCACTGAACAGGCGCGATCTCTGAATATGCCCAATCCCGGCGGGAGGTCGCTTCAGACTTCTCCCGGGATTTGTTCTGAAATACGCAATCCTGGGCGGAAAACCGCTTCGCATTTTTCCTAGGATTGCTCTGAATTACGCAATTCCGAACGAAAAACCGCTTCGCACTTTTTCTGGAATTGCTTTGAAATACCGCCATTCCGGGCAGGGGATCGTTTCCTGTTTTTCCTGGCGTTGCTTTGAACCCCAACGAAAGGACACTGGGAATGACACAGCAGACCGACAACTACGCGCTCCTCGATGCGCTGCTCGGCACGATGGAAAAGGGCATCATTCCGGCGACGGAAGCAGGCGTTGCCGCCGGCAACAAGATCTTCGGCGCCGCGCTGATGCGCAAATCCGATCTTTCGACCGTGCTCGTGGAAACCAACAACGAAACGGAAAACCCGCTCTGGCACGGCGAAGTGCACACGCTGAAGCGTTTCTACGAGATCGAGGGAACGGAGCGTCCGGACAGCCGCGACCTCATTTTCCTCTCCACGCACGAGCCGTGCTCGATGTGCCTTTCGGCGATCACCTGGGCGGGCTTCGACAACTTCTTCTACTTCTTCAGCCACGAGGATTCGCGCGACAGTTTCTCCATCCCGCATGACCTGAAGATCCTGAAGGAGGTCTTCACGCTGGAGCCCGGCGGCTACAACCGGACGAATGCGTTCTGGAAGGGCCAGTCGATCCACGCGCTGATCGACGCTCTGCCCGAGCCGCAGCGAAGCGGCCTGAAGGCCCGCGCCGAGGCGATCCGCGCGAAATATGACGAACTCTCCTCCGCCTATCAGGACAGCAAGGACGGCAACGCCATCCCGCTGAACTGAGGCAAAAAAGCCTTCACCTGAACCGGGCCATTTCATTCTCTCGTCAGAGCGTGAAATGGCCTATTTCTTTGAAAGAATATGCATTCCTCCTTATGAATGCAGGTGCTAGGGTCGCCGGCGTACAGTCGCGTTTCGGGGGAATTGCGTGAACTGGTCCAGGCCTCTCAGGGTGCATCTCAGCGTGCTCGTGGTCGCGCTGCTCGTCTTAACGGCAACGCCGATCATCTGGATGGCCTTCAGCCAGGGGCGGCAGGCGGCGATCCTTGCCGGCGAGAAGCACATGCGCGAGATGAGCCTTCGGCTGATCGAGGGCTACAGGAATGCGCTCGAAGGCGGCCACGAGGCGGTGGCGCTTGCGTCCACCGTGCCGCAGTTGGCCGTCGCGCCACCCGGCGACCTGGAGCCGAAGGAGCAATTCTTCCTGGAGGTGCTCAGAAGCGTTTCCAACGCGACGAGCATCTATGCCGGCTATCCCGACGGCTCCTACCTGCAGGTGATCAATACGGAGCGAGACTATGTGCGCCAGGCGCTCGAAGCGCCTGTGGGCACGGCCTTTGCGGTCCGCCTGCTGGCCCTTGGGCAGGACGCGGGCACAGTCTCGACGCTTCGCTTCCTCGACGCAGGCGCCAAGCAGATCGGGGAACGTCCGTTCGAGCGCACGAATTTCGACCCGCGTCAGAGCCCCTGGTATCAGGCGGCCCTTCGAACCGGCGGTCCGGTTTCCGTCGGGCCCTATGTCACGGGCACGCTCAAGGTGCCGACCCTGGCGCTGGCAGCGCCGCTGAAAGGGACCCGCGGCATCGTGGTCGGCACCAACATTCACCTGCAGACCGTCAGCCGCCTGCTCGATGCGCGCGAGATCTCGCCGCGGGCCCGGTCCTATGTCATCGGCAGCGACAACAACCTCGTCGCCCATTCCGATCCCGCGGTCATGAGCATGATCCTCGGGGCCTGGTCGGGCGGTCGCGGGGCCGATATGCACAGCCTCGATCCGAGCCTCGACATTGTTGCCGGGCTGCGCAAGGACCCCGCCTATGCGGGTGGGGGGCTTACCGAGGCCGAGTTTGCCGGCGAGCGCTACCTGGTGCAGATCGCGCCGGTCAGCGTTGCCGGCCTGTTCAAGGGCAGCTCGGTCGCGATCGTCGTGCCGCTGCAGGACCTGGTGGCGCAGGCAAACCGGCTGCTGGTGCGCAACCTGATGATTGCCGGGGGGCTGCTGGTGGCGGGTGTCATCGGCTCGCTGATGCTGTCACGCGTGATCAGCCGCAAGCTCTATCACCTTGCCGACGAGGCGCGGCGGATCGGCGACCTGAACTTTGCCGGCAACGACGCCCCGCATTCCTGGATCACCGAGATCAACACGCTTGGCGGCGCGCTTTCCGCCAGCCGGCGCGCCATCGTCCAGTTTGCGCTTTACGTTCCGCGCGAGGTGGTCCGCCGGATCATCGATCCCGAGGGCGGCGCGGCGGTTCGCGGCAGGCGGCAGGAGGTGACGGCGCTTTTCACCGACGTGCGCGACTTTACCACCATCTCCGAACAGCATTCGCCCGAGGAGGTCGTCGATATTCTTTCGGCCTATTTCGAGATGCTGAACACGGTGGCCGAGCAGTACCACGGAACGGTGATCCAGTATCTCGGCGACAGCATTTTCGTCATCTGGAACGCGCCGGTTGCCGATCCGCAGCATATCGAGAATGGCTGTCATTGCGCGCTGGCGATGAAGGCGGCGGTCGATCGCCTCAACGAGACCAACCGCAAAGGCGGTCGTCCGGAACTGTTCACGCGCTTCGGCGTGCATACAGGCCCGGCGGTCGTCGGCAGCTTCGGTGCGATTGCGCGCCAGCAATACACGGCCATGGGCGACACGATCAACGTCGCTTCGCGGCTCGAAGGGCTGAACAAGGAGTACAACACCTCGATCCTGGTGAGCGGAGCGGTGCATGCAGCCGTCGCCGATCTCTTCGACTTCCGCGCGATGGGCATGGTGCATGTGAAGGGGCGCTCGGGCGGCATCGATCTCTGGGAACTGGCCGGCACGCGCGGATAGTCTGCATCACGGCGGTCGTCGAGACCGGTTCGTTGGCGGATCAGCGATCCGCAAGCAGCCCGGTCGCCATGGCGCGGAAGGCGTCGATCGCTTTCGGCAGAACCATCTTTGGCTCGTCGCTGGCGGCAACCCAGAGGGCGGCGTTGAGCGCAGCCCCGCTGAGCAGCCGCGCGGCCGCTTCCGCATCGACCGGCTTCAACACGCCCTTGTCCAGCAGATGCTCCACCGACCGCTTGGTCGCCAGCAGGCAGCTGTTCTGGCTTGGCCATTTCGAGGGATCGCCGAGCACGGCCGGGCCATCGAGCAGCACGATGCGCTGCACCTCGGGATCGAGCGCCATCTCGATATAGGCGGCCCCTTCGGCAAGCATCGCCTGCCAGTGATCGCCGGCTGCGGCACCGGCGCCGATCTCCTTGGCGCGGGCGGCCATCTCGCCGTCGATCTGGGTGACGACCGCGGCCAGCAGCCCGCGCTTGTCGCCGAAATTGTGATAGAGCGCGCCGCGCGTCAGCCCGACATCGGCGGTCAGTTCATCCATCGAGGCGGCGGCATAGCCCTTTTCCGCGAAGGCCTTTCGGCCCGCCGAAATCAGCTTCGCGCGGTTTTCCTCCATCGTTTCCTGGCGGCTTCTGGCCATCATCGCCCTCAATTTCAGATACGGTACGTATATGGATTTGACATACGCGCCGTATTTCGCTATTTCAGATACGTGCCGTATATCAAATTGGAAGGCATTTGTGAAGGAGGGCCGGCATCCGGCTCGTCCGCCTTCGTGCCGATCCCGTAAACCAGAAAGGCAAGTCCCATGACGTTACGCGACGCAATCTTTCCCGCCGGCCGGCATGCGCTCTACGAGCAGCACCGTTACTCCGCCGCCATCCGCTCCGGTGATCTGCTGTTCGTTTCCGGCCAGGTCGGCAGCCGCGAGGACGGCACGCCGGAGCCGGACTTCGCCCGCCAGGTCGAACGCGCCTTCGACAATCTCGAAGCGACGTTGAAGGCGGCCGGCGCCACCTTCGACGACATCGTCGACGTGACGAGCTTCCACACCGATCCGGAGAACCAGTTCGAAACGATCCTGGCGGTCAAGGACCGCGTCTTTTCCGAAAAGCCCTATCCGAACTGGACCGCCATCGGCGTCAACTGGCTCGCCGGCTTCGATTTCGAGATCAAGGTGATCGCGCGGATACCCGAAGCGGGTGGTGCCGAGCGGGGGCGGGCGGCTTAGCGCCTGTTGGGCATTTGGAGCGTTGGAGGACGTCGTGTTCGATGCGGCGCCCTCCGGCACCGCACGCCTTGTCAAACAGACCGATCGCTCCTTGGGTGCCGATCCGCGGGCCTCTATCGAGGGCCAGCGCTCCGACAATTGAAACGCGCGGCGACAGGTCGCGACAGCTTGCGCCTAATGCAGATGCGCCAGTTTGTCCGGATTGCGCACCACATAGATCGCCGCGACCTTGCCGTCCTTGATCTCCAGCGCGGTCGTCTGCAGCTCGCCGTCGGCCTCGCGGGTGACGAAGCCGGGCAGGCCATTGATGAAGCCGGCGCGTATCAGCGTCGAGCCGTGCTTGGCAAAGAGGGCGGCCAGTTGCTCGTGCACCTTTATCACGGCATCGAAGCCGAGGATCGGCTGCATTGCGGCGGGGCGTTTGCCGCCGCCGTCGGCATGCACGCTGACATCGGCTGCGAGCATCGCGCCGAGCGTCTTCATGTCGCCATGGCGGGAGGCTGCAAAGAAGGCGTTGGCAAGTTCGAGGCCGCGCTGCTGCTCTATCTCAAAGCGGGGGCGTTCCGCGCGCACATGGGTGCGGGCGCGCGCTGCCAGCTGGCGGCAGGCGGCGGCGTCGCGCTCGATCGTCACGGCCACCTCGTCAAAACTCTGGCCGAAGACGTCGTGCAGCAGGAAGGCGGCGCGCTCCAAGGGCGATAGGCGTTCGAGCGCCAGCATCAGGGGCAGGGTGACGTCGTCCTCCGGCTCCTCCTCGACGACAGGTTCGGGAAGCCAGGGGCCGACATAGGTTTCGCGCTTCATCCGCGCGGATTTCAACTGGTCGAGGCAGAGCCGCGTGACCGTGCGGCGCAGGAAGGCTTCCGGCTCGCGCACGGACGTGCGGTCGGCCCCCATCCAGCGGATGAAGGCCTCCTGCACCATGTCCTCCGCATCGGCGACCGAGCCGAGCATGCGGTAGGCGACGCGGACGAGTTTTGGACGCAGCGGATCGAAGACCGCCGCTGCGTCTTCATGGGCGCTCACCGCCATCAGGCGGCAGCCTGCGCGGCGGCCTTGGCGGCTGCCGGGTCGACCCAGAGGCCGAAGCCGACGGCGAGACGGTTCCAGCCGTTGATGACGTTGATCATCAGCGTGAGTTTCACCTGTTCCTCCTCGGTGAAATGGTCCTTCAGCGCCTGATAGGCCGCTTCGTGGCCGTGGCCCTCGGACAGGCGAGTCAGCGCTTCCGTCCAGCCTAGCGCGGCGCGCTCGCGATCGGAATAGCAGGGTGCTTCGCGCCAGGCGGAAAGCAGGTAGATGCGCTGTTCCGTCTCGCCCTTTTCGCGGGCTTCCTGGGTGTGCATGTTGATGCAGTTGGCGCAGCCGTTGATCTGCGAGGCGCGAATTTTCACGAGTTCGATAATGGTGGTGTCAAGGCTCGCGGCAACGGCCATCGAGACGCTGGTCCAGCTCTTCATCAGGGCGGGGGCGGCGGCGAAAAGGTCGAGCTTGGCAGTCATGGTTCCGTTTCCTTTCGTTGGTTCCGATACCATGACGAGCGAGCAACGGCTGGTGTGACATGGCCGCGAATTTTTCTGAAAAAAACTTCGGTGCGCATCGTTTCAGTGAGGCCGGCCTATGCCGCACCGCACTAACCCCTATGGATGACTATGACGCCCTCGGTCGATATGTGAGTGTAGGCTGGGGGGACCACTCTATTTCAGGTGGCGGTGCCGAGTGCTTCGGGAGGTACTCAATGGCAGACGAATTCAATGCCGCACTCGATATTCCGTACGTCTTCGAGATCACCATCAACGACTTTGCGGCGCTGTGGCGGAAGCTGGAGCGGCGAAGCTTTGCGCTGAAGGCGCTTTTGCCCAACTGGTACGGCCAGCTGCAGGGGGAATTCGGAGCGACCTTCGGCGCGCTCGATGCCTATGTCGGCCACGGCACGGCGGTCATTCCCAGAAACGGCATGGAGAAGGCCGCCGTGGAGGCTGTGATCGCGACGATGCTGATGGGCCGGCTCGGCATGGCCATTCGCGAACTGGCCGTCGAGGCGGGGCAGGCTTCCGGCAAAAAGGGTGAGTACATCAAGGGGCGGCTTCACTATGGCGAGGACAACCGGATCACCGGGGTCGACGACGAGTACCTGCGCCGGGTGCTCGATCCGGCCGAGGACTATGAGGCCGACGGATGCGTCTTCGAGGTGCTGGGCTACTCGCCGAGCAGTCCTTTTTCCATGACGTCGCGTATCGCCTCGATGATGCTGTTCTTCAACCGCGGCATGGCGCCGTTGAGCGGGAGGCCTGTCGATTACAACGTCATCCTGAAAACGATGCACGCATTCATCGCTGCGGAAAACCTCGGCTATGTCGTGACCTTCGAGTACCGCAACACCAATGACGATCTGTCGATCTTCACCACCAACGAGTTCAACAAGCTGACCCTCCAGTCGGAGGAGGGCGACCTTCGCCTTATCCAGAAATACCTGAAGGCCATCGGCTTTTATTTCGGCGATGTCGACAATGCGTTCGGACCGGAGTTCGAGGTCGCCGCCCGGAACTTCGCGCGGGTCTACAGGCTGGACGACTATGCGCACTACAGCGACCGCGAGTTTCTCTATACGCTGGCCAATGCCTATGTGCGCCACCGCAGCCAGATGTCGACCGGGCCACGCTAGGTCCGTCGCGTGAATCCGCCGCGCATATTTGCGCGAGACGCATCGGGGATCGCCGACTACGCTTCCCCCGGTTCTGTCATACCCCTGTAAAAGGGTGGCCCTATCCCTCGGCGCCAGTTTCAACACGAGGGTATATCCATGAAATCGTTTGTCTCCGTCCTTGCCGGCGCTGTTGTCGCAGGCCTGCTTTCGACCGCGGCCTATGCCGAAAGCCTGGTGCTCTATACCAGCCAGCCGAACGAGGATGCACAGGCGACGGTCGATGCGTTCCAGGCCGCCAATCCCGGTATCGAGGTGGAATGGGTGCGCGAGGGCACGACCAAGATCATGGCCAAGCTGATGGCCGAGATCGAGGCCGGCAATCCGGTCGCCGACGTGCTGCTCATCGCCGACACCGTGACGATGCAGCGGCTGAAGGAAGCCGGCCATCTCGCCGACTACAAGTCGCCGGAAGCGGCAAACTACGACGCGGCACTCTATGATGCCGACGGCGCCTATTACTCGACCAAGATGATCACGACCGGCATCGTCTACAACACCTCGGCCGCGATCAAACCTGAAGGCTGGCAGGATCTCGCTAAGCCGGAGGCCAAGGGCCTCGTCACCATGCCGAGCCCGCTGACCTCGGGTGCGGCCCTGATCCACGCGCAGACCTTGACCGGCATCGATGGCCTCGGCTGGGACTACTACAAGGCGCTCGCCGCAAACGGCGCCACGGCTGCCGGCGGCAATGGCGGCGTCTTGAAGGCGGTTGCGACCGGTGAGAAGGCCTATGGCATGCTCGTCGATTTCATGGCGATCCGCGAGAAGGCCAAGGGCGCCCCGGTGGAATTCGTCTTCCCGGCCGAGGGCGTGTCTGCCGTGACCGAGCCGGTCGGCATCCTGAAGACCGCTAAGAACGTCGAGGCTTCCAAGAAGTTCGTCGACTTCCTCCTGTCCGAGGAAGGCCAGAAGACGGCGGTGAAGATGGGTTATATCCCGGCTCGCAACGGCGTGGCATTGCCTGCGGGCTACCCGGCGCGCGAGACGATCAAGGTGCTGCCGGTCAATGCGGCCGAGGCCGTGAAGAATTCCGACGCGGACCTCAAAACCTTCTCCGGCATCTTCGGTACGAACTGATCGGTTCAATGCTGAAACGTAACGATGCGCGCAGCCGGCCCCGCTGGCTGCGCTTTCCCATTCAAGGCCGGACGATGGGCGCGACCAAGCTAAGGGCAGGCGCCAGCCCCGCTGCCGAGCCGCGCTGGCTGGCGCCCTTCGTTCTCGCCTGCTTGTTTGTCCTCTGCCTGCTGCCGCTCTTCAGCCTGGCGAAGGCCGGTTTTTCCGGGCTCGTCTCCGGCCGGTCGATCGGCGTGCTCGCGGAGCCCGCGACCTTTGCGGCGATCCGCAACACGCTGATTACGGCGACCGGCGGCATGGTCGTCTCCGTCGTCATCGGCGCGCTCTTTGCGTTCTCGGCGGCGCTGACGGATGTGCGCGGCAAGCTTACGCTCAGCTTCGCCTTCATGCTGCCGATGATGATCCCGCCGCAGGTGACGGCCCTTGCCTGGGTGGAAATGACCGGCCCGGCAAGCCCGCTGTTAAAGACGCTCGGCATCGCGCCGCCGCTCGGCAGCCCGCAGCCGCTCTATTCGCTGGCTGGCATCTCGCTGCTTCTCGGCGTCCAGCACGCGCCGCTCGTCTTCCTGGCGCTGAAAGCGGGCCTATCGGCCGCGCCGCGCGACGGGGTGGAGGCGGCACGGCTTGCCGGCGCCACGCCGTTTCGCGTCTTTCGCGACATCGTCGCGCCGCTGTCGCTGCCGGGGTTGATTGCCGGAGCGGCGATCGCCTTCGTTTCCGGCGTCGGCAATTTCGGCATTCCGGCAATCCTCGGAATTCCCGCAGGGATCGAGGTGCTGCCGACGCTGATCTATACGCGGCTTGCAAGCTTCGGCGCCGGCACCTTCGGCGAGATCGCGTTGCTCTCCAGCCTGATCGCCGTCATTGCCGCGGCCGGCTTGATGCTGCAGCAGAAGGCGCTTGTCGGCCGGGACTACCGCATCATCGGCCTCTCGGGGGCGAATGCCGCCTTTTCGCTCGGTCGCTTCCGCCTGGTCGTCGAACTTGTCCTCGTGGCGATCCTGCTTCTCGTGCTGGTGGCGCCGCTCGCCGCTCTTGTGGCGAGCTCGCTGGTGCCGGCCTATGGCGTGCCGCTCAACCTTCAGACCGTGTCGCTACGCGCTTACGAAGAAATCCTCTTTCGCCAGTCGATGACACTGAAGGCGCTCGGCAATTCCACGTTCCTTGCCATCAGTGCCGCGCTCGGCCTGCTCGCGGTCGCGGTGCCTGCGGCCTATCTCATGACCCGGCGCAAGGGATGGCTGGCGAACACGCTCGGCATCCTGATCGAGATCCCCTATGCGCTGCCGGGCATCGTGCTTGCGGTCGCCTTCATCCTCACCTTTGCCGCACCTCTGCCGATCCTCAAGGTCTCGCTCTACGGCACCATCTGGATCATCCTGATCGCCTATTTCTCCTCGTTCCTCGCCGTCAGCCTCAAGCCGGTGATGAGTGCCTTCCTGCAGATGGATCCGTCGCTGGAGGAGGCGGCGCGTCTCGCAGGTGCCGGTTTCTTCAGGCGGATGCGCGATGTGATCCTGCCCTTGGTGGCGCCGGCGGCGGGGGCTGCGATCATCCTCGTCTTCCTGATTGCCGCCAGCGAGCTGACGGTCTCGGCGCTGCTCTGGTCGGCCGGCACCCAGACGCTCGGCGTTGCCATCTTCAATCTCGACGACAGCGGCTCGTCGGACCTCGCCGCAGCCCTTTCGGTGCTCGTGGTCGTCATGGTCGTGGTGCTGATGGCGGCACTCGAGGCGCTCGCAAACTATCTCCCGGAGGGCGTACTGCCGTGGCGCAACTGATCCTCAATCACCTCACCAAGGATTTCGGCGGCGGCCGGCCGGCGGTGTCAGATGTGTCGCTGACGGTGCGCGAAGGCGGCTTCCTGGCGCTGCTCGGGCCGTCCGGCTGCGGCAAGACGACGGTGCTCAGGATGATCGCCGGTTTCGAGCAGCCGAGTGATGGCTCGATCGATTTCGGCGAAAGGCGGCTCTCGGATGCCGCGCGGGCGCTGCCGCCGGAGCGGCGCAACATGGCGATGGTGTTCCAGTCCTATGCGCTCTGGCCGCATATGACGGTGGCCGAAAATGTCGGCTATCCGCTGAAGGTGCGCGGCATTTCGGGCTCGGCGTGGCAACGGAGCGTCGCCGATGCTCTGGCGCTGGTGAAGCTCACCGACTATGCCGACCGCCGACCCGCAGCCCTTTCCGGCGGTCAGCGCCAGCGCGTGGCGCTTGCCCGCTGCCTGGTGACTTCGCCTGACGTGGTGCTGCTCGACGAACCGCTTGCCAATCTCGACCAGCATCTGCGCAAGTCGATGGAGGAGACCTTCCGTATCTTCCACGAGCGCTCGGGCGCAACGATGATCTATGTGACGCACGATCAGGCGGAAGCGATGGCGCTTGCGACCGATGTCGCCGTGATGTCCGAGGGGCGGCTGATGCAGATGGCGCCGCCGGCCGAGATCTACGCCAGACCCGAAGGCGCCATCGTCGGCGGCCTCATCGGCCGCGGCTCGGTGCTCAAGCTCGCGTTACCGGAGGGCGCGCCGCGCGCGCTCGAATGGTCGCTGCTGCGGACAGCGCTTGCCGGCGTCGGCATGGAAGGTGCTGGCGATGGCGCCGTTCGTGACGTCCTCGTGCGCCCGGAACATGTACGCCACGACGGCGAGGGCATGGCGCTCCGCGTCGTCTCCTGCGTCTTTGAGGGCGAGCGTTTTGCCCTGACCTTGGCTTTGCCGGATGGCCAGTCGTTGAAAGCCTTTGGCGACAGGGCGATCATGCCGGGAGACACGGCGCGCTTCGTGATGAGCCAGGGATGGCGGCTCTAGGCCCGGTTGGCGTCAGTCGCAATCGGGCTTGTCGAGTTCGACCTCGAACTGGCGTGGGCCGACGAAGCCTGGCTTTGCAGGCAGGCCGACGATCCTTGCGATGACCGTGCATTTGCCGGCGACGACGGCATAACGGTCGCGGCCCTGGCTGATAACCTTGTCGATCGGGTGTTTGGGTACGGCGACGGCGACCGCGTTGATGACCGCGTTCAGCTCGCGGGCCCGCTGAAAATTCGGTGCAAGGGCAGCCGTGGCCTGACCGGCAGCAAGGAGGAGGGCGAGGCAGGCGACGGCGGATCGGACAAACATGGCAAGCTCCTGTTTTCAAGTGAAGGAAGCATGACGCCCTGACCGCTTCAAGTGGCTGGGCTCGGTCGCCTGTGACGACTGACGGGATTCCGCCATTTGCCGCGCCTGTCCACAAAATTCATCGCACCTTGAAATAAACCTTTGAGTTAAATGAAACCGGTTGTTATAAACAATCAGTACCCCGCTTAAAACGCGGCTCAGGAGGAACGGGGCGGTCGCCTCATCGACAGGAGGATAAGATGAAGCTTTATCAGGGCATGGGACCGAATTCGTATCGCGTGCGCATCTTCATGGCGGAGAAGGGGATCTCGCTGCCGATGGTGGATGTCGATTTCGCCAAGGGCGAGCACAAGGCGCCGGAGTTTCTCGCGGTCAACTCGCTCGGCCAGATCCCGGTGCTGGAGCTCGACGACGGTACCATCATCACCGAGAGCGTCGCGATCTGCCGCTATCTCGAGGAGACCAAGCGCGAGCCGCAGCTCTTCGGCCATGATGCCGTCAGCCGCGCCAAGATCGAGATGTGGAACCGTCGCGCCGAACTGGTGATCCTCGGCACGGTCGGCAATGTGGCGCTGCACTCGGATGCCTTCTTTGCCGAGCGACTGACGCAGTTTCCGGCCTTTGCCGAGACCGAGCGGGTGGCGGTGCCGAAGAAATGGGGCTGGCTCGACGACGAGCTTTCCGACGGTCGGCCGTATCTGGCCGGCGATCAGTTCTCGATCGCCGACATCACCGCCGGCGTCACCGCCTGGCTCTGCGACGTCTTCGATCTGGAGATCCCGGCCTCGGCGAAAAACGTCCAGGGCTGGCTGGAGCGGGTGCGCTCGCGGCCGAGTTTCGAGGCTTGAGGGTTGGTCAGGTGAGGGGCATTCCTGGCCCGTATTCGGGAGGCAGGATCAGCCCCTCATCCGGCCTGCCGGCCACCTTCTCCCCGTTTTGACGGGGAGAAGGAGACTCGCGGCGGCCGCTCGCCACAAATGTCCGCCCGTGGTCGCTGCGGCTTGCGCTGATGGCGGAACGTCGTGACGCGGCTGTGGTCCTCGTCCCCTCTCCCCGCATGCGGGGAGAGGGTTAGGGTGAGGGGCAGATCCGCACTAAGACTCTGATTGTCTGGTGGATTTGGCCATTCCTTCGACGAAGCGTGAAGGCCGATTTCTCGCCTTTGCGCCCCCGCTAAAATTCATATGTGGATAGGCGCGTCGCCCTTTTTGCTTGCCTTCTCCATGGCTTTTTTCAATTCCTAAAATACAAGCTGCCCGATTCGCCGCTGCCGGGCGCCCGCAAGGCGCTGGCTCTAGGAGACAAGCCATGACCGATTTCAAGAAGCCCACGATCACCGAAATGCGCCCGAAGATCACCGTGATCGGGGTCGGCGGCGGTGGCGGCAACGCCATCAACAACATGATCAACGAAGGGCTTCAGGGCGTCGATTTCGTGGTCGCCAACACCGACGCGCAGGCGCTTGCGATGTCGAAGTCGTCGCGCATCATCCAGCTGGGTGCAGCCGTCACCGAAGGTCTCGGCGCCGGCTCGCTGCCGGATGTCGGCCGGGCGGCGGCGGAAGAATCGATCGACGAGATCATGGATCACCTCGGCGGCACGCATATGTGCTTCGTCACCGCCGGCATGGGCGGCGGCACCGGCACGGGCGCAGCCCCGGTGATTGCGGCAGCCGCCCGCAAGGCGGGCATCCTCACCGTCGGCGTCGTTACCAAGCCCTTCAGCTTCGAGGGCAAGCGCCGCATGGAGACGGCCGAGCAGGGCATCGAGCGGCTGCGCGAGGCGGCCGATACCGTCATCGTCATCCCCAACCAGAACCTCTTCCGCATCGCTGACGCCAAGACCACCTTTGCCGATGCCTTCGTGATCGCCGACCGGGTGCTCTATTCGGGCGTCGGCTGCATCACCGACCTGATCGTCAAGGAAGGCCTGATCAACCTCGACTTCGCCGACGTGAAGTCGGTCATGAAGGGCATGGGCCGGGCGATGATGGGCACCGGCGAGGCGACCGGCGAGGGCCGGGCGCTGAAGGCCGCCGAAGCGGCGATCGCCAACCCGCTGCTCGACGAAGTGTCGATGCGCGGCGCCCGCGGCGTGCTGATCTCGATTTCCGGCGGCATGGACATGACGCTGTTCGAGGTGGACGAAGCCGCGACCCGCATTCGCGAAGAGGTCTATGACGAGGCCGACATCGTCGTCGGCTCGATCTTTGACCGCTCGCTCGACGGCACCTTCCGCGTTTCCGTCGTCGCGACCGGCCTCGATGGCGCACGCTCAGCCGCCAACCCGGCAGGGGCCGCCGTCGGCCAGCCGGCGTCAGAACCTGTTCCGACCCGCACGCTGCAATAGCATACGCATCCATCGCCTGCTTCAAGGACCCTCCCGATGTGATGACGCCATATCGGGAGGGTCCTTGCGTTTGGAGGCTTGAATGAGCGACGAGGGTGTACCCGCCGATGCGGCGGCAAAGCGCGCGCCAGCGGCCGCGGGCCGTGCGGCGAGGGCGATGATGGCGGCCGAGGCAGTGCTTGCGGAACGCTTTCCGCAGGCAATCTTTGCGATCGTTGCGGGCTCGATCCTGCGCGGCGAGGGTACGGAAAGCTCGGACATCGACCTGGTGGTGCTGCACGAGGCCCTGCCGGCCGCCTGGCGGGAAAGCTTTCATTTCGACGGCTTTCCGGTCGAAGCCTTCGTGCACGATTTCGAGACGCTCAACTGGTTTGCCGACCAGGACATGGCGGGCGGCTGCCCGGTGCTTACGGACATGGTGGCGGGCGGCGTTGCGATCGGGCCTGAGCGCGCGCGTGCCGAGGCGCTCCAGGCCGAGGCGCGACAACGCCTGGAACGGGGCCCGGCGCCGTTGACACCGGAAATCCGCAACGGACTGCGCTACCAGATCACCGACCTGGTGGACGACCTGCGCGATCCACGCCCGGCCGCCGAAATCCGCGCCATTGCCGCCGAACTGATGCGGCCGCTCGCCGATCTGATGTTGCTTGGCCGCGGGCGCTGGTCCGGGCGTGGCAAATGGCTGCCGCGGCTGCTGCTGCGGGCCGACGCGGCTCTTGCCGAGCGTTTCGACGCGGCCGTCCGCAACGCCTGTGCAGGACAGGCGGCCGATTTGATCCGGCTGGCCGAAGATGAGCTGGCGCCGCATGGCGGGCCGCTGTTTGCCGGGGATCGGCGGACGGCGCCGGCCGGCGCCCGGCGTCCTGGTCGTCTCGTGGAGTGAATGCGCGTCCGGGACGTTCTCAGGCGAGCGCTGACAGAACTGACCGCGGCGAAGCGCTGGATGAGGCAGCAGCGACGGTGCGTACAGAGGCGAGACCTTTGGCCTTCACTCACTGCGCGAAGGGCGTGGCTCTCGGCGCTCTGCTTCCTCGACCACCGAAAACGGAAGGGGCTCGAACATCGAGCGGTTGAACTCGGAAAAGGTCAGCCTGCCGTCGACGATAACGTCGAAGTAGCGCCGACAGAGGTCCTCCGCCATCTCCTGCCGGCTGGAATAGGGCGTTCCCTCAAGCTGGCTGTCCCTGAATTCGGCCACTGATTGCGGCACGCACTCCTCGACATATTCCTGCCGGGCTGCCGGGCGCTTGCGCAGCGCCGAGATCGCCCACTCATATTGGGAATAGCTCATGGATTGCTCGGTTCGCGGCGCGAACAGGACGATGGCGATTGCGCTCAGGAGGGCGGCAAACATGCCGGCGGCGACGAGACGAAGGTTCATTTATTCAATCGTATAAATTGTTGCCCATGCCTATGTAAGACAACTTTAGCGGTTAGCAAGATGCACGCTTTCGCCTTGGGTGGTTTCACGAAATGTTCCTCCCCCAAATGGGGGAGGAGGCTACGAAAAAACCACTTTCGTGCTCGGACCGTTCTCCGATCGTTCGGCGTCTATTAGAGGTTGCGAAATTGGGCGCTCCCAATTGCACCGCTCGACCGAAGCGGGGTGGGGAGGCAGGGCGCGATGTGGCGGCGGCGTGCCTATGTCGGTCCGCCTGCGGGGCAGCGGCCAAAGACGTTTGGGATGGAAGCGGTGGCGGTTTGCGGGCCATGCCGACAGTGACCGATGTCCTTCGCGCCGACTGGACAAAGACAATCCCTGTGGTGGCACTTCGAGTGCGGGTGCCGCCTTCAGTCAGAGATGGGGGGCGTGGGCGGCACCGGGCCGAAGCATCGTTCCGCTTCCGGCGCGATCAAAGAGCGAAACCTTCGATCAAAGGGGGAAACCTTAAAGGGCGGCCAGCTGTTCGGCTGTTGCAACGATCTGCGTGTTGCCGAGCGAATGGTCGGCATATTTGAACACCAGGATGCTCATGACTGAGGCGACAAGGGCTACCAGGATGATGCGCATGGTGTTGCTCCGACTTCCTTCTTGCCCGGCCTTGATCCTTCGTTTCGCCGGGCGTTGATCGATCCGGAAGCCTTCAGCTTGCCGGTCAAAGGCCTTTCGGCCTTTCGTTGAACCTGTTCTAGCAAATGGCCGGGGCCGACTATTGTTCCCGCGGGGACAGCGGGAATCTGCGGGCGCATGCAGCTTTGCGGTGTGCTGCGGGCTGGTCCTTTTGAGAAACGAAAGGGCGCCGTCTGCGCGTCATGGGAAGGCGGTTGCGGCATGTATGAGTTGAACCGATTGCAACTTATCGTTAACCTTCTCGCATCGGGCTTGAGGGGGCTACATGAAGATCGTTTTTGTGCACGGGCGCGCGCAAGAGGGGCGCTCGGAGAGGGAAATTCGGGATGAGTGGCTGAAGGCGCTCAATGCGGGTCTGACCAGCATTCAACAGCCGACTGTCGATCCAAGCGATGTCATCGTGCCCTATTACGGCGATGCGCTTCTGGATATGACGGAGACCTGGGGCGCCAGCGTCAACGATAGCAAGCGCTCGTCGGACGAGGCTGCGTTTCTGGCCGAGGCAGCGACGGAAATCCTCGGGCGTGTCGGTGCCGGCGAAACAATCAAGGTAGCACCGGTGCCGGTCGATCCGAACGGGAAACGTGTGAAAGGCGAGATCGGCGGCGCCCGGACCGAAGTCGATATCGAACAGTTCAAACGTGGCATCCAGAACTGGTCCTGGGTGGTCGATGCGGTGCGCTTCCTCGACGAGCGGTTTCCGGAGCTTTCCACTTGGACCATCAGCAAGATCCTGCGCGACGTGCACATCTATCTGAAGGATGAAAAGATCCGCACGAAGATCGACGCGATCGTCGAGGCGGCTATTCCCGACGCGCCATTTGTCATGGTTGCCCATTCGCTCGGCACGGTTGTCGCCTACAATGTGCTGAGGCGATCCAAGCGAAACTTCAACGGGTTGATCACGCTCGGTTCGCCGCTCGGTATAGGTGCCGTTAGGAGCAGACTCGACCCGCAGCCGGTGACGCGTCCTGCTGTCACCACCTGGACCAACCTGTTCGATCCAGCCGATATCGTCGCGCTCAACCCACTCAACAGTGAGAGTTTTGCACGGTTCGACGACACTAAGGCCATCCTGGACGTGGCGATCTACAACACCTCCGACAACCGTCACAACATCACGCCCTACCTCAGCCATGCGGCTTCCGCCGGGCGCATCTTCGATGCGCTCAACGAAGGGAAGACGATATGAAGGTTCTCTATATCTCGTCCAACCATGAGAAAAACAGCACGCTGATGGCTGAGGAGGAGATCACCGAGCTGCAGATGAACTCGACCTCGGGGGTCGGACGAAAGCTAGATTTCATCTTTCTGCCGGCCTTGGCGATCGAGGATATCGAGGCGCAGCTTGCCATCCACAAACCTGCGATCGTTCACATTTCGGCGCATGGAGAGAAGGATTCGCTCGAGTTCATCGACGCAAGAGGGGTGCCGCGCAAGGCGACTGCCGAGGTGCTGAGGGCACTGTTTGCCGCCAATCCGCCGCGGCTGGTCTACCTAAACGCCTGCGATTCCGACGTACTGTCGCAAAGCCTTGCCGGCGTCGTTCCCTATGCGATCGGGACGACCGCGCCGATCTCCAACTACGCGGCGCGAAAAGGCGCGGTTGCCTTCTACCGGGCGATCGCGCAGGGACGGACACTCGGTTCGGCCTTCGCGTCCTCGTTGTCGATCGTCAATGTGCTCGACCAGGATGTGAAAACCGTTCTCTCGCGCGATCCGGCCGCGCTTGAGCCCGACCCGGTGCTCTATGAGCCTCTGCGGCTGGTGGCACACCTGTCCAAACACGAGTTCACCTTCAAGAGAGACAGTGTCTCGTTCGAGTTGGGGTTGATTGGGTGTCCGCCGAGCACCGTCCAGGTCGTCTTTTGCACCAGCGACAAGAGCTATCTGACCGATGGTGACGACAATGCCGAAGAAGACCTTTGCTCCGTGGTGCTCGACATGCCGGCCAATGGCGAGATGTGGGTGGGCTATGACTGGACCAGCTGGGGCGACTTCAGGCTCTTCGCGCTGGCGATCACTGCCGAAGGGGAGCACGTTTCGGTATCGACGACCCTGATCAAGGCGCTTACCGATTTCTACCGGGTATATCTGTCGTGCGAACCCGGAGATTTTCCGGGCGAGCTACAGGCCGTGTTGAAGCGGTTGCGTGAGAACGACGGATCGAAGATGCGGCCGGCGACCGAGAAATTCAGCGGGCGGCTGAAGGGGCGCAGCCATGCGCCTTCGGACGCCTGAGCATCCGCTCGGTTTCTTCTGCACGCTCGATGTCGGCTTGGGGGATGGAGGTCGGACGGCCCTAGAGGCCGAGGAGCCAGAAGAGGATGCCGAAGAGCACGATGAATGCGCCGACGGCGAGCAGGAAGCGGGCCATGCCGGTGTTGGTATCCTTCGTGCCGACGAGACAGTACCAGAGGTGATCGTTATCCATTCCTGACGCTCCATCGAAAGGCGCCCCTGTCGCGCCTGCGCGACCCACCATACACGCAAAGGTCGTCGCGGCATCTGGAATGATTGCGTGTCCTTGTCGCCGGATCACGGTTGGCGGGGATGACGTCTTGGCGGCGGATGTTGTTGCGCCCAGGCTGCGAGAGCAGGGTGGGCGCTTTCGTCTCTCCACAGCACCGGCCTGTCCCCACCGCTGCCGCCAGCGTATGCCTGCTTAACCCTCCGCGTCCGCCGTTTCGGCCGCCACCGGCTTTCGCGCCAGTGCCAGGTTTGCCGCGGCCGCCTCCGCCTCGGCTGCGCCGGCGGCCCCGGAGCGCACGGTGACCGCGTTGGAGGCGAGGTCGAGGCCGGCTTCGCGCAGCGCCGGCAGCAGGCGCTTCATCGACTCGCGCTGCAGGATGCTGGGGTTGCCGGGGCGGGCGGTGAATTTCAGCCGCACGACGAGCGAGTTTTCGGTGACGTCCTGGATGCCCTGCATCTTCAGGGGCACGAGGAACTCGCCGCCGATCTCGGGGTCTTCGAGCATAGCAAGGCCGACCTTCTTGATGGTCTTGCGGATTTTCTCGGGGTCGGCATCGCGCTCGAATTTCAGCTCGAACTTCACCGTGCTCCAGTCGCGGCTGAAATTGGTGACCGCCTGCAGCTGGCCATAGGGGATCGTGTGGATCTGGCCGTTCTGGTGGCGCAGCCGAAGCGAGCGCAGCGAAATGCGCTCGACCGTGCCCTTGAGTTTGCCGGTATCGACATATTCGCCGACGCGGAAGGCATCGTCGGCGATGAAGAAGATGCCGGAGACGACATCCTTCACCAGCGTCTGCGAGCCGAAGGAAAGGGCGAGGCCGAGCACGCCGAAGCCGGCGATCAGCGGTGCGATGTTGATGCCGAGTGCAGAGAGGATGACGAGGCTGGTGACGGCGAAGATGCCACCGAAGATGAGGTTGCGCACGAGCGGCAATATGGTCGAGAGACGGCTTGTCTGCTGGACCACCGTGTCGTCTTCGCTGTCGCCGGGCAAAGCGAGGCGGGCGGTGGGCGCGAAGGCTTCGAAGCTGCGCCAGAGGAAGCTGCAGATCACCCAGGCGGCGACGACCGCAAGGCTGATGCGCTCGAGAACGACGATCCAGCCGACGGCGGCGGCGGTGTCGTGCTGGACCATGACCGAGCGCCAGAGCTGGATGATGATATGCAGGCCGATCAGCCAGGTGGCGCCGGCAAGCGCCGTCTGGATGCTGCCGGAGATCGCCGCATGAAGCCTCGATGAGGCGGGCGTACGGCGGCGCTCGGCGGCGGCGCCTACCAGCGAATGGATGCCGAAGGCGAGGATCGGAAGAGCGAGCAGGATGATCTGCGTCATGCCGCCGGCAAAGCTCCAGGCCGCGCTGTTGGGGCTGCCGGCGACAATCACGCTCATCAGCCAGAGCACGATGGCGCTCAAGGCATAGAACTCCGGCACGCCGAAGGCGATCGCGCGACGTACCGGGCCGGGGTTTTCGCCGGCAAAGAGCGCGCGGATATCGCTGGCGCCGGCGATGAACCAGTGGAGCTTGACGAGCGTCAGGATCGTGACGCCAATCAGTAGCCAGCCATCGGTTGCGGCAATGTCCAGCCCGCGCTGGTGGGCGAAGCGCAGGCTGGCGCCGACCACGGCGCCGAGCGCGCCATAGGCGAACAGCATGTTGGCGTGAAAGCGCGGATGGGCGATAGCGAGCAGGCGGATCTCGGGCCGCGTCGGGGCAAAGAGAAAGCGCGCGCCGACGGCATAGGCGGCGGACGCGACGGCAATGGTGATCAGCGCATGGGCAAGCTCGGTCGAGGCGGTGCCGCGCGCCAGGAGCAGATGCGCAAATCCGTGGGCGACGGCGGCGAAGATCACGAGATAGGCGATGTCGAAGCCCAGCCGGATGATCGAGGCGCGCATGCGATGCAACAGATCGACCACCTCGAAGGAGGCGCCGAACAGGCGATGGATGACGAGGCGGCAGGCAAAAGCGGCGGCAAGCCCGGCGGCAACGGCGAGCGCTGCCACGGCCGCGACCGAGGCCACCGACCAGCCTTCGGCGCGAATGCCTGCCGCAACGTCAGCCATGACCCCGGCGATGCCGGACATGCCGGCAAGACCCATCTGCAAGCCGTTGAGAAAGCGGGCGGAAAGCGTATCGAGCGTGTCTTCCGGCTCGGCCGCCGGTGTGGTTGCAGCGGTGCCTGTGGGGGGGTGCGTGCTTGCCGGGACGCGAGCGTCTGCCGCACTTGACGTGGCCGCTGGCGTTCCCGCATCGGCTGGTGCCGCCACGCTGTCAGCCTTTGCTGCGCCATCGGGCACCGTGGCCTTGTCTGCCGCCTCGCGCCATTCGACGATGACCGGACCGCCAGCTTTTGCCGCGGCGCGCAAGGTCTCCTCGATGTCGGCCGCACTCTGGCCGGGCGTGAGGATGACGGTGATCGGTGCCGGTGACGTCTGGGCGAGGGCAGGCAGGGTGACTGCCAAGAGCAGCGTCAGGCTCGCCAGCAGGCGACGGCAGAGGAAGAAGACACGAACCATGAAATTCATCCATCGAGATCGGTTATGCGCCGGGCGGCCGTGCGCATTAGATGTGCATCACATTACATAACGTTCTAAAATTCCAATCGTATTTTGGGCGGCAGCGTGAGGGGCCGGACCAGTCGACATTGCCCCTCACTGTCCTGCCGGACATCTCTCCCCGCGGGCGGGGAGAGAGCCGCTGGGAGCGCCTTTGGGTGCCAAGCCCACCGTCTCATTGTCCTCGCTCGAATTTCGCGAGGCCGGCGCCGCCCGCTTCCTTGTCTCCGCCTGCGGGGAGACGGTGTCGGCAGGCGGATGAGGGCTACGGCATCTTGCCCCCTTGCAAGGGCGTGTTGTCGCGAACCGTGTCGAACTCCTGTAAGCTTATCCGCGCGCGTCATGTCACCTGCGATCCGAGAAACGGGGGCAAAAATGTCCACTCAAGCTCTGCTCATCGTGCACGCCGAGGTTCCCGATGAAGCGGACCGAGCCTCCTTCGACCAATGGTATGACCGCCATATGCCAGACGCGCTCAGCGCCTTTGGGGCGGTTCGGGGCTGGCGCACCTGGAGCCGAACCGATCCTTCGAAGCACACTGCCTTTTACGAGTTCTCCAGTCTGGCGGCTGCGAACGCTGCCAATCAATCGCCGGGCACGGAATTCGATGCCACCTGGCGCGGGCGGGCGACACGCACGCGGGACGTGGTCGAGGTTGTTCAGCGGCTACCGGGGCCGGAATGAGGCGCAATCGAGAATTGGTTCGCTTGCGTCTGTCTGAGCCGTAGGCGGCATGGGTCAGCGACTTCATAGCTTCTCACCTGCGTTGATGGCGGAGCGGCAACATCGCTGCCTATCGGCAGCGGGCTTGCTCGCGGTGTCAGTCTGCCCGCGCTGTCCTGTGGACCTCTCTTCCCTTGGGCGGGGAGAGAGGCGCCGGGCGCGCGCTCGGATGCACTCCTCGCCGCTTCACGACCAGCCTCAGGTTTGGCAAATCCGGTGCCGCTTGTCCCTTCTCCCCGTCAGCACGGGGAGAAGGTGCCGGCAGGCGGATGAGGGGCAGGTCGCCCGCGTTGCAAGTTCCCCTCAGTGTCCCGCAGGCGGATGTGCGGTCAGGCGTCTACTTCGTCGTGTAGCCGCCATTGACGAGGATCGTCTGGCCGGTCATCCACCAGCCGTCGGAGACGAGGAAGCGGATATAGGGGACGATGTCCTCGATGTCGGTGAGGCCGGTCTTGGAGAAGGCCGAGAGGGCTGAGGCGGTCTTGTGATAGGCGACGGCGTCGGCGCCTTCGGCCGGATAGAAGAAAGGCGTATCCATCGGGCCGGGTCCGATTGCCGTGACCGAGATGCCGCGTGCGCCGAACTCCTTGGCGGCGGCCCGGGTGAAATGCTCGACCGGCGCCTTGGTGCCGGCATAGGCCGCATAGAAGGGCGTGAAGGCGCCGAGCAGCGAGGTGACGAGGGTGCAGACCTTGCCGTTGTCGCTGACATGCCGGCCCGCCTCGCGCAGGAAGAAGAAGGCGGACTTGGAGTTGACCGCGCTCATCTCGTCATATTCTGCCTCGGTGATCTCGACGAACGGCTTCTTCAGGACCTTGCCGACGGTGTTGACGGCGATGTCGATGCTGCCGAGCGCCGCCTTGGCGTCGGCAAAGAGCTTTTCGACATTGGCGGCGCTGGTGAGATCGCCGGCAAAGGCGTGGGCGGCGGCACCGGTCGCCTTGACCGCGGCCACGGTCTCGTCGGCTGCCGCCTTCGTCGCCGCGCTGTTGTAATGGATCACGACGCCACGGGCGCCGTTTTCAGCGAAATCGCGCGCCAAGAGGCCGCCGAGGTTCTTCGCGCCGCCGGCGATGAGGACGGTTTTGCCGTTGATGCTGTGGTCTGCCATGGTCGTCTCCTTTTGTCGGCCGCTTGCTGCGGCCGGTTTGCGGCGAGCGGGAATGCCGGCGTCAACGCACTGTCCGGGGACTGCTCCGGTGCTGACGGCCGGTCGCGGGCCTGTTGATCGTGCCGAACGCCGCACGCCGCGTTTCGAAATAGCGCGGGCCGGGCCGCCGCCAACGTGAGGGCGGACTGCGACGGGCATCGCAAGGGTGAGAATATCGTCGGCGTGGCTGGCATAAAGCGTCCGCCCGTGACATGACTTGTCAGAAATGACGAACAATGGACGTGGCCGGCATGGACAGGATCGAGCTTTTCCGCATCTTCACCCGCGTCGTCGAAAGCGCCAGTTTTACCCGCGCGGCCGACACGCTGGGCCTGCCGCGCTCCTCGGTCTCGGCGGCGGTGCAGACGCTTGAAACCAGGCTTGGAACGCGGCTTTTGCATCGCACGACCCGCAAGGTGGCGCCGACCCAGGATGGCGCGGCCTTCTACGAGCGCTGCCTGCGGCTGATTTCCGATATGGACGAGGCGGAGAACCTGTTTCGCCGCGATACGAGCGGCCCGACCGGACGGCTGCGCGTCGACCTGCCGAGCCGCATCGGTCGGCTGATCGTGGCGCCGGCGCTGCCGGAGTTCCTCGCGCGCTACCCCGGCATCGACATCGATCTCGGCATGACCGACCGGGCGGTGCATCTGATCGAGGAAAGCGTCGACTGTGCGCTGCGCGTCGGGCCGCTTGCCGATTCCGGCCTGATCGCCCGGCCGTTCGGCACGCTCCGGCTGATCAATGTCGCAAGCGCCGACTATCTCGCGCGCCATGGCACGCCGAAAATACCCGCCGATCTCGTCGAACATTTCGCGGTCAACTATGCCTCGCCCTCGAACGGCCGGGTCGAGGACTGGGAGTGGATCGAGGCGGGCGAGGCGCGCACGGTAACCGTTGCCGGCCGGGTCAGCGTCAACAGCGCGGAAGGCAGCATCGCCTGCTGCCTCGCCGGCCTCGGCCTCATCCAGATCCCGGCCTTCGATGTGATCGACCACATCCGCGAAGGCCGGCTTGTCGAGGTGATGCCGGATCACGTGGCCGCGCCGATGCCGATGGCTTTGCTCTACCCGCACCGCCAGCATCTTTCGCGCCGGCTCAAGGTGTTTGCCGACTGGCTGGAGGGGCTGATGCGGGGTGTGGTTGCGGCGTGAGGGGGCTGGCCCCGCTTTTTTTGCGAAAGACGGGCTTGTTTGTGCGCGCTAGCTGATCGCCTGGTGGCAGCGGTGGCCGTTCCACGGCAGAAACTCTGATCCGCCGGCATTCCAATGGCCGACGAATTCGGAAAAATCCGATGTGAAGGTGACGAGCAACTGGCCGTAGCCGTATTTGTCGCGCCACATGAAGCTTCGGGTGAGATCGTTGCCGTCGCCATCGTCGCCGGTTTCGGCGAGTTCACCGTCGACGGACTGGCCCTGATCGGAAAACACGTATTTGCCGACGACCGTGCCATCGGCGGCGGCTTCGAAATGCGTCTCGGCATCCGAGAGCACGCCGGCGGAGGAAAGCTGGCCGCAATAGGTGCCCGAGGGCGCGGTGCTTGTCTTCCCGGCCATCGCCGCAGAGGCGGATGCGGCCGCAAGCAGCAGCGCGGCGGTGAAGGAAAGGCTTGCTGTCAACGCGGCACCTTTGGCGTTTCGGAATATCGCGGTCTTCTTGTGATCGCCGGGCAGCGGCGAGTCGCGACGGTTGTCGCCATGGGCGGTCATTCGGGAGGCAAAATCAAGGTGCTCATGCGTCCAGCGCCGGCGCCGTGCTGACGCTGCCGTCGCCGAACAGGCGGCCCTTCTCGGCAACGAGGAAGCAGGCGAGCACGCAGGCGCCGAAGAGGCAGAGGCTCGCCATCACCGGCACGAGCGTGCCATCGAAGGACTGCGCCACCGCCCAGCCGAGGATGGCGCCGCCGACGGTCTGGATGGCGCCGAAGATGGCAGAGGCGGTGCCGGCGACCTCGCCAAGCGGCTCCATGGCGAGCGCGCCGGTGTTTGGAAAGCCGAAGGTGACCATGGGCGTGACGAGCACGACCATCAGCAGGAACAGCCAGAGCGGTGGGGTCGCGACCGCGACCATGGCGAGCCAGAGGATGCTGCCGGTAAGGAAGGTGAGCATGGCGCCGTGCGCCAGCCGCCGCATGCCGAAGCGTGCGACCAGGCGCGAATTGGTGAGGAAGCCGATGATGGCGGCGGCCGGCATGGCGGCGAAGGCGAGCGGGTAATAGGGGCCGAGGCGATAGATATCGACATAGACCTGCTGCGACGTGTTGATCAGCGCCAGGATGATGCCGAGCAGGAAGGCGCCTGACAGGCCGTAGCTGAAGGCGGCGCGGTTGCGGATTACGCGGGAAAAGCCATCGGCGATACTTGCGAAATCGAGCGGGCGGCGGCTGGCAAGGGCCAGGGTTTCGGGCAGGCGCAGCAGTGTCCACAGCCCGACGATCGCCGCAAGCCCGCCCATGACGACGAAGATGAGCTGCCAGGGACCGAAAAGCAGGATGATCTGCCCGACACCGGGCATCAGCAGCGGCACGAGCAGGAAAATCGACATGGCGACGGACATCACCTCGGACATGGCCGCGCCATGATAGCGGTCGCGCACGGCCGAAAGGATGCCGACGCGGATGGCGGCCGCAGCCACCCCTTGGGCAAGGCGCAGCGACAGCAGTGCTGCGAAGTTGCCCATGGCGGGTGAGGCGAGTGCGCAGGCGAGGTAGACGGCAAGGCCGATGAGAACGGGCGGGCGGCGGCCGAAGCGATCGGAGAGCGGCCCGAAAGCCACCTGCGGCAGGCCGAAGCCGATCAGGAAGACGGTGAGGACGAGCGAGCGGTCGTTCGGATCGCTGACCTGAAAGGCAGTGCCGATCTCCGGCAAGGCCGGCAGCATGATATCGAGCGCCAGCGCCTCGATGGCCATCAGCGCGGCCACGAGCGCGACGAACTCCCTTCGGGAAAGGCCCTTGCGTTCCACCTTGCGTCCCCGCAGCAGCAGAAGCGCGAGTATACCCGGTCTTGGCGGCCGCGTCGAAACGGTGCGTGGCAACTCGCTGGCGTTGACGAATTATCGTCCTTGCGCCCGGAGCAGCCACCGGCGGACGTCGGCGGGCGCGAGGTCGAAACCCGACGCTGCCGCGCCACTCCAGTTGATGCCGACCATGAGCTTGTCCGTCTCCAGGCCTGCCAGCCAGCGATCGACAAAGACGTCCAGTGGAAGCCGATGCGGCGTGAAGCGACGATAGGCAGGCACCCGTTCGATTATCAGTCGGGCTCTGGATAACGACGACCAAAAAGGCATCGCGGTTTCATTGGATCGGGTCGTCGAAGTCGGGAAACCGGATTCGTCACGGACCGTCCAGACGAAGCCGGTTTTCCGGATCTCGTCGAAGAAGGCATGGGTATGGAGGGGCGCGACGCTCATCGTACGACCTAAGCAGTGCCGGCCGCTCCGTGCAACCGATCGGCAGGCACCCCTTGGAGCGGGATGGGAGTCCGCATCCCGCTCCAAGGCATGTCGTCAGGTCAATCAGTTAGCATCAAAGCCCGCGTGGTAGTTGACGCGCCCTGACGGTACCGGGCCTTCAAATGCCTTTGCCATAAAATATTCGGCCGGGAGGCCTTCCAGGCGCAAGGCGGCGTGGTGCTCGAAGCCGAAGCGTTTGTAGTAGTCGGGCTCGCCGAGGACGACGCAGCCCTTGGCGCCGGTCTTTACAAGGCGCGCGAGGCCTTCGCGGATCAGCCTGCCGCCGGTGCCGCTCTTCTGGCGGTCGGGCCTGACGGAGACGGGGCCGAGACCGAACCAGCCCTTGTCTTCGCCATCGATCGTGACGGGGGAGAAGGCGACGTGTCCGATGACTTCGCCTCCCTCGATGGCGACCAGCGAGAGCGTCAAGGCGCCGGCGTCGCGCAGTGCGTCGATGATTTCGGCCTCGGTCTGGCTGCTGTATTGCATCGGCGCAAAGGCGGCCTTGGTGATGTGCCGGATGGTAGCGATGTCAGTCGCTCGCTCGGAGCGGATGTCGATGTTGGTCATTGTCAAAAACCTGCTGTTGAAACCCTTCAGTCACGCGCCATCGGCCGCGAACGATGGATATCGTTCGCCGGTGGCGCGGTTTCGCGTCTCGACCGATCGAGACGCTCAGTGGGTGAGAACAAGCTCCAGCATCGACAATTCCTCTGCTCAGTTCAGGCGAGCAGGTTCGGTATAGGGCCAGGCCCTTGCCATGGTCAACAGGCGGCTCTGGCAGCGCAAGGGGTTAACGCAGGCGACGATGAAGTCCGTTCCGCTTCATCGTTCGCGCCTGTTGCCCACGTCCTAGTTTTCCTGAACCGAAACGCCGTCCTGGCCGATCTTGATCTCGACGCCCGGCTTCGTCTCTTCCTGGTAGACATAAATACCGAGGCCGACGACGGCGACGGCAAGCAGGGCGATGACGAGATAGAGGCCGTTTCGGTTCATGCGGAGCTCCTTTTTCGGTGGTTCGTCTGGGAAATAGGAGCTTCTCAAGGAAAGACAATGGGATAGCGGCGAAGATGCGCGCAGAGGGCAATGCGGCGTGGGAGGCCGACCTAACCCACTATGCTGGCTTCCTTAAGACCGCGCAGGGAACCTCCTGCGCGTTCGCAGCGCCCTCCATTCCCAAGGCGTACAAAGGTTGATTTGCCTGCATTGGTTGATTTTCGCTAATTGAGGCAAATAGATTGAACGACACGAACGAGCGAATGCGGATGGTAGCCAGAATGATGGCACTGGGAACTCTCTACCGAAAAACCTTCGATCTGGACCACTCGGACACGAGCGCCGCCGCGTTCCTGAACAGGGTCGTCAAGCTCGTGGTCGGGTTCTGGACGGCCGAGTTTTTCATGACCACCACGCTCTGGCTTCTGGTCGGCGTCAATCCCGCAGAGTATGTTCCCGTCAAGCTTGCGGCGTCGCTTGCCTCCGTGCTTCTCACGCTCGTCATGTCGCATATCCTGGCGATGATCCGGGCGTTGAACATTGCGGCTCAGGTCTTTGTCTCGGCCGTTCTGTCGGTGCTGGCATCGTTGATCGTCACGGCGATCGACTACCGGCTTTACACCTATATCAATCCATCCATCGGCATCGAATACGATCTCCAGAACTTCTGCTACATGCTGTTTTTCGGGATATCGCTGTTCTTCGGATGGTCCTGCTTCTTCATCGCCTATTTGTACAATCTGGATGCGCGCGCGCAGGAGCGCCGGCTGGCGATCACGCGCGAAGAGGCGCTGACCGCGAAGATGCAGGCGCTCTACTACCAGATCAATCCGCACTTCCTGTTCAACACGCTGAACTCGATCGTCGGCCTGATCGAGGAGGGCGCGTCGTCGCAGGCGAGCCGGGTCGTGATGTCGCTGTCGTCGTTTCTGCGAAAGACGCTGGAGATGGATCCGCTGCGGGATCTGGCGCTTTCGGAAGAACTGGCGCTGCAATCGGAATATCTGGCGATCGAGAAGGAGCGCTTCTCCGATCGCATCAGCGTCACGCTCGACATTCCGCAGGA
Organism: Ensifer sp. LBL; assembly: GCF_050435225.1. Classification (NCBI taxonomy): domain Bacteria; kingdom Pseudomonadati; phylum Pseudomonadota; class Alphaproteobacteria; order Hyphomicrobiales; family Rhizobiaceae; genus Ensifer; species Ensifer sp. LBL. Next base: position 823,926 of record NZ_JBNDJY010000004.1, read on the forward strand.
GTTGAGGACGGCGCTGGTGCCGAGCCTGATCCTGCAGCCGCTCGTCGAGAATGCCGTGAAGCATGGGCTCGGGTGCTCGTCCGGCGACCTGAAGATCACGATCAGCGCATCGCAGGCGGAAGACCGGCTGCAGCTTTCGGTCGACAACGTGTCGGATGCCGGCGAGGTCTTGCCGATGGTCAAACGGTCCGGGCTCGGCGTAGGGCTCGCCAATGTCGAAGAGCGCGTCAAGGCACGTTTTCCCGAGGGCGGTTCGCTGGTCGCCGGACCGGTCTCCCCGGCGCATTTCCGCGTGACCGTGACCATGCCTTTGAGAGCACCCGTTGCCGACCGGCTTGCCGATGCGGCCATCGACACCGCGCCGGTCGTGACGGCCTGAGCGAGGTGCGACAATGGCTGGCGCGCGCCCGGTGAGGCGCGCGACGGGGCAACAAGGGAGGCTCGCGCTCAGACCGAGCGCGTCAGGCCGCCATCTACCTTCAGGTTCTGGCCGGTGATGTAGGCGGCACCATCCGAGGCGAGGAAGGCGACGGTGGCGGCGATCTCGGCGCTGGTGCCGTAGCGCTTCATCGGCACGGCATCGCGGCGCTCTTCGGTCCCCGGCAGGCTGTCGATCCAGCCGGGCAGAACGTTGTTCATGCGCACGTTGTCGGCCGCATAGGTGTCGGCGAAGATCTTGGTATAGGAGGCAAGACCGGCGCGAAAGACGGCCGAGGTCGGGAACATCGGCGAGGGCTCGAAGGCCCAGGCGGTGGAGATGTTGATGATCGCGCCGGCCTTCTGCTTCTGCATGATCGGCGTGACGAGCCGGACCGGGCGGATCACGTTCATCAGATAGACATCGAGGCCGGTGTGCCACTGCTCGTCGGTGATTTCGAGGATCTGGGCGCGCGGGCCATGGCCGGCGCTGTTGACCAGCACGTCGATCCGGCCCCATTTTTCCACGGCCGTATCGACAAGGCGCTTCAGGTCGTCGTTCGACTGGTTGGAGCCGGTGATGCCGATGCCGCCGAGCTCGGCGGCGAGCGCCTCGCCCTTGCCGGAGGAGGAGAGGATCGCGACCTTGTAGCCGTCGGCTGCCAGGCGCCGCGCGCTCTCGGCGCCCATACCGCTGCCGCCGGCGGTGACTACGGCCACTTTTTCTACTGCCATTTTATCGATCTCCTCATCCGTATCCGTGGAATGCCGCTTTCGCGGGTGCTGCCATTGAAATACCATCTCCTTCATGCAACCGCGAAACAGTTTCGCTTTCATATGGCCGTAGAAAAACTATTCGATGAGTGACGCACCGGGAAAGCTCCCTTCGCTGAATGGCGTGAAAGTGTTCGAGGTGGCGGCGCGCCACCTGAACTTTCGCCTCGCCGCCGAGGAACTGGGCGTGACGCAGGGCGCCGTTGCCCAGCAGATCCGCGGGCTCGAGGCGGAGCTTGGGGTGAAGCTCTTCGAGCGGCTGCCGCGTGCGCTGGCGCTGACGGGCGAGGGACGCGCCTATATCGCCGATGTCAGGCGGGCGCTCGAAATCATTGCGCGGGCAACCGATGGGCTGAAGCCGCAGCCGGTGCGGCTGACGATCAGCACCACGCCGTCCTTCGCGTCGCGATGGCTGATCCCGCGCCTGCCGGATTTCACCGCCCGGCATCCGGATCTCGACCTGCATATTCTGGCGACTGACCGCATGTCGAACTTCCAGGCCGACGGCGTCGATCTCGCCGTGCGCTACGGGCGGCCGCCCTTCGGGCCGGGGCTTGCGGTGGAACTGCTGTTCGAGCAGGAGATCGTCGCGGTCTGCAGCCCGATGCTGCTTGCCGGGCGGCCGGCGCCGAAAACCGCCGAGGAACTGGCCGGCTATACGCTGCTGCACGACGCCCATAATTTCTGGCCGGAATTCACCGAGCGGCATTTCGGCGGCAGCCGGCAGGCCTCGTTCAAAGGCATCAGCTTCAACCAGACCTCCCACGCGATCGAGGCGGCGACGGCGGGCCAGGGCATCGTGCTCGCCAACCGCGATTTCGTCGCGCGCGATCTCGCCGAAGGGCGGCTCATCCGCCTGTTCGAGGCATCGATGACCGGGCCTTCGGACTTCTATCTGGTCTGGCCGCGTTACCGAAAGTCGCTCAGCCTGCAGACCGTGATCGCCTGGCTCAGCGACGAGGCGAAAAAGGAGCGGGGAGGCTCGGCGGACCCGAACCTTGCAGATGGAGCGCAGAGCGCGAGTTCTTGATCCGCGATCAGCGACGCAGGGCCGTGTCGAGCCGGTATAGGAGCGCGTGAAACGCGCCCTTGCTGGGCTTTCGTCCCGGCAACTTGCCGACGATGCGCCGGATTTCCGGCGATGCGAGCGCGATCAGCTGCCGGAGTTCCATTTCGGTGGCGGCTGCCTCGTCGGCTGTTCCGATCGAGAGTGCCTGGATGGCGTAGGCAGCGGGGCCGAGCACATGGTTGATCTGGTGCGGCGTCTCGATCGGATGGGTGTAGGGCGCACCGGCCGCCGCAATGGCGGCGCGGGCGGCAGCCTTGGCGGCGGGATCGCCAACCGCGCGCGCCGCTGCCTGGGCGCCCCAGGCGGCCTTGCGCAAGACGCCCGTGCGCGGACCGCCCTCGGCAAAGGCGATAGCCGCGGCAATCGCCTCTCGCGGTCGTGGATCACCCGGCACGACGGCCTCGAAGACCGGCAGCGCGCGGGCGGCGCAGAGGATTGCCCAGCGGGTGATCTGGCGCAGGTCGTCTTCGGTCAGGAGCGGTGCCCGGGCTTTGTCGGTCATGGGGTGCTCGTTTTGAAACGGGCCGATTGCATATCATGCGGTCGCCACGTGACAACCCTATCGGTTGTGTAAAGGACACAGGTTGCATCCCTTGATAAACGCCATATCTTTCACCGCCGAGCCATTTGCAGTCGCAAGCTCAGGAAAAGGGAGGCTCTATGCCGGCCGTTGGTTCCGATTATGGCGATGTCGTTGCCTGGCGGCGCGACATTCATGCCCATCCGGAGTTGCAATTCGACGTCCACAGGACGGCGGAGTTCGTGCGTTCCAAACTGGCCGCGTTCGGATGCGACGAGGTCGTGACCGGCATCGGTCGGACGGGCGTCGTGGGCGTTATCCACGGCCGGAAGCGGTCGAGTGGCAGGGTCATCGGCCTGCGGGCGGATATGGATGCCTTGCCAATCGAGGAGGCGACCGGGGCCGCCTGGGCATCAAGGACAACGGGCGTCATGCACGCCTGCGGTCATGACGGCCACACAGCGATGTTGCTGGGGTGCGCGCGGGAATTGGCCGAGGCGCGGGCGTTTGACGGCACGGCAGTGGTCGTCTTTCAACCGGCCGAAGAGGGCGGCGGCGGTGGCAAGGCCATGGTCGATGATGGCCTTATGGAGCGTTTCGGAATCAACGAGATCTATGCCATGCACACGGAGCCCGGTTTGCCGATCGGGCAGTTTGCCACCGTTCGTGGACCTCTGGCCGCTTCGGCCGATGGCTTCAGGATCCGGATCGACGGCAAGGGCGCGCATGGCGCTTCCCCGCACGTCAGCGTCGATCCGCTGGTGGTCGGCGCCAATATTCTTCTGGCCCTGCAGACGATCGTTTCCCGCAACGTCCATCCGCGTCAGTGCGCCGTGGTCACGGTCGGCTGGATGGCAGGAGGCAAGGCCGGCAACGTCATCCCCCAATCGGCCGAGATGGGCGGGACATCAAGGACCTACGATCCCGGCACGAGAGACCTGATAGAGGCGCGCGTTACCTCCATCGCGCAACGGATTGCTGAGGCCTACGGAGCCAGCGCCACGGTCACCTACAAACGCATGTTTCCGCCGACCGTGAACCATGGCAGCGAGACCGCCTTTGCCGTCAGCGTGGCGCGATCTCTGGTCGGAGACGCGCACGTCAACGACGCTCTGGAGCCGCTGATGGGCTCGGAGGACTTCGCCTTCATGCTCGAAGCGCGCCCCGGCAACATCATGCTGATCGGCAATGGCGACAGCGCGTCGGTGCATGACGCGCGGTTCGATTTCAATGACGATGCCATTCCTTTCGGCGTGGCCTATTTCAGGGCCATCGTGGAGGGCAGAATGCCGCTCTGAGCGGTCGCGGCCGGACGTGGGCCGGTTATTGTCTTGGCGTAACAGCTACGAGACCCGGTTTCCTGGCCTCAGCGCTCCCAGCCCTGCGTAAACGGAAAGCGCTCCGCCCAGAGGGGGGCCAGCCTCGGGTCGGCATCGACGCGGCGGATGACGTCTGCGAGCGTCGGGGCGACCTCGTAGAAGCGGCGGCGGCCGGGTGACCAGCGCGAGGCGGTGGCGACATAGAGGTCGAGGACCGAGAGTTCGTCGCCGAGAAGATATTTTCCCGGTTGCAGCTCCGCGCCCATTCGCTGCCAGCAATGGGCGACGCGGTCGAACACGCGTGCCTTGACGGCTGCGTGGTCCTCTTCCCGCTCCGCAATGCGGGACGGGTCGTCGGCGATCCAATAGAGGGCGTAGATGGCGGCGGATACGAAGGTCATCCACCGGAGAAAAGCCGGCCGTTTTGCGTCGCTCACGGCCGGGGCTAGGCGGCGCTCGGGGTAGGCGTCGGCGAGCCAGATCAGGATCGCGGCACTTTCGGTCATGAGTTCGCCGTTCGGGAGCACGAGCGCCGGAACCTGGCGCAGGGGATTGATGCGGGCCAGCCTGTCCGCCTCCTGCTTTCCGTCCCAGGGCGCGTGATCCTCGACGCGATAGGGCGCGCTGAGCAGGCTGAGGGCCGCCTCGATCGGCACGGAGCCGGAGCCTGACGCTCCATAGACGACAAAGGGTTCGGCCAACGATCATTCTCCCCGCATCAAAGAGCCGGCGCGCATACCCGCAGGCTCGTTCATACCCGGGGTTGTCGCATGGATCGCGGCTTTCGCGCTATAGTGAGCGTTCCGGTATCCCGCGGGAAATCGGGCACAGTTCGTCGGCGGCTGCCATTCTTCGCATACGGGCCGGGCGGAAATGCGTATAGTGTTGATCGGCCGGCGCGGGGACGCTATTGCACCCGCCGCGCCTATCCTGCCCACAAGCCATACGGAGTCCTAAAGATTGAGCGTTGCCTTCACCAAGGAAGAAAGTGCCGAAACCGCCGCCGAGACATTGCTGCCGGACCGGGCGATTTCGCCGCATCCGAACCTGGTGACGGAGGCCGGGCTGAAGGCGCTGGAGGCGCTGCTTCAGGAGGCGCGCGCGGCCTATGAGGCGGCGGCTGCGGTGGACGACGTTAATGAAAAGCGGCGCCAGCAGGCGGGGCCGCTGCGCGATCTGCGCTATCTCAACGAACGGCTGCGTACCGCGCAGCTGATGCCGGAACCTGCATCGAACGAGATCGTTGCCTTCGGCAGCACGGTGACCTTCAGCCGTGACGACGGGCGGGTGCAAAAGTACCGGATCGTCGGCGAGGACGAGGCGGATCCCAAGGCGGGGTCAATCTCCTATGTGGCGCCGGTGGCGCGCATCCTGATGGGCAAGGCGGTGGGCGACGTCGTCACTGTCGGCGACCAGGAGCTCGAGGTCGTGGCAATTGCCTGATCCCTGACGCGCCGGCGTGATGACGCCGGTTTGTAGCAATAATAATCGTATCCGATTTAATAGTGCAATCTTGACATTCCGCCGTTCGTCGGTATTTATGTCGCATCCGATCTAATTTGGCGCGTGCCGGATGATCGGAAGCGTCTGCCGGAGGCAGGCGGCCAAGACGGTTTGCTCGGGCTCGACGGTACGGAGAATGGACATGCACAACACTGGTGACGCTACGCCCATTCGCGCCTATCGCGAGTTTTCCCGCGTGCTCGATCCCGATGTCTACGAGCCTCTGCCGGACGACTGGCTGATCGGCATCACCGACGTGGTGAATTCCACCGGCGCGATCCGGGCCGGGCGCTATGAGGACGTCAACTATGTCGGCGCCTCGGCGATTGCGGCCATCGGCAATGCGCGCGGCGATTTCGACTTTCCCTTCGTGTTTCGCGGCGATGGCGCAGCCTTTGCGCTGGCGCCGGGCGGGGAGGCCATGGCGCGTTCGGCGCTGCGGCAGCTCGCGGCCTTCGCGAAGGGCCGGTTCGATCTCGATTTGCGCGTCGGCCTGCTGACGGTCCGGGATATCAGGGACCATGGCCAGGATGTGCGGATCGCCCGCTATGCCGCATCGGAGCATGCGACCTATGCGATGTTTGCCGGCGGTGGCCTCAAATGGGCGGAGCGGCAGTTGAAAGAGGGGCGCTACCTGCTGTCGCCGGAAAGCCACGGCAGCGAGCCGGATCTGACCGGCCTTGCCTGCGAGTGGCGGCCGTTTCCAAGCCGGCAGGGGCAGATCCTGTCGCTGCTGGCCGAACCCGCCGCCGACGTGACGCCCGAGCGCTTTGCCGCCGTGGCGCGGGCGGTGATCGCTGTCTTCGATCAAGGGCCGCGGCAGTCGCATCCTCTGCCGGAGCAAATGGGTGTGCCGAAGGACGCGCGGGTGCGGGTTGCGCCCGAGCGCTGGGCGGGCGTGGCTGCCAGTTCCGATTTCCGCAAGTATGACGACGGCCTGCGCCTGACGGTGGATTGCACTGCGGAGCAGATCGACTGCATCGAGGCGATCCTTGTGGCCGCCAAGGCGCGCGGCGAGGTCATCTTCGGGCTGCATCGGCAGAGCCACGCGCTGATGACCTGCCTTGTGCCGTCGGCACGGCCGGATGCGCACTTGCATTTTCTCGACGGCATGGATGGCGGCTACGCCAAGGCAGCGGAAATGATGGCGCCGCGTGAACGCTTGAGCGCCTGATCGTGCCAAGCGGCAAGGGCGGCGGAGAACCGCCCTTAAGCGTGATGTTGGCCGCTCCAATCGCTGTGCCGGCCCTTCGCGAGCGATAGTCGCGGTGGCGGGCGTTTCAGCGGCTATTTCCTGGCTTACCAGCGTTCAGCAGGTTGTCGCGCAGTTTTGCCACCGACTGCTGCACCGTCGCAAAGTCGTCGCCGAGGCCGATCGCGTCGGTCAGCGCGGCACCCGGGTCGGCATCCACCACTGCCTGGCCGGCCGGCGTCAGCGTCAGCCGCACCTGGCGTTCGTCCGTGGGATCGCGGCGACGCTGAAGATAACCGTCAGCCTCGAGCTTCTTCAGGATCGGTGTCAGCGTGTTCGATTCCAGAAAGAGCTTTTCGCCAAGCGCGCTCACCGTCTGGTCGTCCTCCTCCGACAGAGCCACCAGGGTCACGTATTGGGTATAGGTCAGGCCGAGCTTGTCGAGCAGGGGCTTATAGGCACGGCCGAAGGCAAGATTTGCCGAGTAGATGGCAAAGCACAGGAAGTTCGAGAGCTTCTTGCCGCCCTTGGCCGATGCAGTGCCAGGGTCCTTGGCAGTCTTGGACGTGGACATGGGAATCTTTTTTCCTTTTCGTTGTCTGCACTTAATATAAATCGCATCCGATTAAATCGCAATGGTGTTGACGGTGTCTCACGCTTCATCTATAAACGTCGCATCCGATTAAAGCGGATCCGATATAAAAATCAAACAGAGAGGAAATGACATGACCGAGAAGCTTCTTTTCACTGGCAAGACCCACAACACCAGCGGCCGCGACGGCGGCACCGTCAGCCAAGACGGCACTTTGGAACTGAAGCTCACCCAGCCGCATCCGGCCGCGGAAAACCTGTTCGGCGCCGCCTGGTCGGCCTGTTACCTGGGCGCGATCGAGCTTGCAGCGCTGCAGCGCAAGGTGAAGCTTCCCGCCGGGCCGCAGGTCGATACCGAGATCGACCTCAACGTCAACGACGGCTCCTATTTCCTGCGTGCCCGTCTCAACGTTCGCCTTGACGGTCTCGACCGTGACGTGGCGCATGACATCATCCACGCCGCCCATGACATCTGCCCTTACTCCAAGGCAGTGCGCGGCAACATCGACGTCGAGACCAATCTCCTCTGATTTCGGCCTAAATAAACTCAAAGATATCATCGGGATGTGCCGGAGCTGATCACCAGCTGCGGCGCATCCCGATTTCGTTTCGGCAGCGCTCGTGCCTTCACGCATGTCGCCCGGCGGCCGGGGCGTAGGGATTTTCCCGACGACACCTCACAAGAATGTAATTTGGCCGACCGTCCCCCTTGTTGGTATTTTCGCGCCTTCGCATGGACAGGGGACGGCTCCGGCCGATGGTGTCATGCCTTACAATCTCACCGTGAATGGAAAGAACTATGCCGTTGATGTGGACGGCGATATCCCGTTGCTCTGGGTCCTGCGCGACACGATAGGGCTCACCGGAACCAAATTCGGTTGCGGCATCGCCATGTGCGGCGCCTGCACGGTGCATGTCGACGGGCAGGCGGCGCGCTCCTGCGTGATGCCGGTGTCCGAGGCGGCGGGGAAGCCAATCACCACGATCGAGGCGATCGGCGACACGCCAGAGGGCAAGAAGATACAGCAGGCCTGGCTCGACATCGACGTGGTGCAGTGCGGCTACTGTCAGTCCGGACAGATCATGTCTGCGACGGCGCTCATTGCCGCCAATCCGACGCCTGATGACAGCGACATCGATGCGGTCATGGCCGGAAACATCTGTCGATGCGGCACCTATCCGCGCATTCGTGCAGCCATCAAGCTTGCGGCGCGGGGGTGATGCCATGTCCATCTTCGACAGAACGAACCTTTCCTTATCGCGCCGCCAGCTTCTGATCGGCGCATCGCTGACCGGCGCCGGGCTGGTGATCGGCTTCAGGCCGCAGGCGGCAGCAGCGGCAGGCGATCCCTTCGCGCCGAACGCCTTCATCCGCATTCCGCAGGAAGGCAAGATCACCTTCGTCATGCCCTCGGTGGAAATGGGGCAGGGCATCTATACGGCGGTCGCGATGATGCTCGCCGAAGAGCTGGAGGTCGGGCTCGACCAGGTGGTGCTGGAGCATGCGCCGGCCGATCCCAAGCAATATGCCAATCCGCTGCTCGGCGACCAGATCACCGGCGGCTCCTTTGCGATCCGCGGTGTCTACGAGCAGATGCGCAAGGCGGGTGCCACGGCGCGCATCATGCTGGTCAGTGCTGCGGCGCGCGACTGGGGCGTTTCGCCCGACGCCTGCAGGGCCGAGGCCGGAAATGTGGTCGAGACCGCCGGCAGCCGGCGCGCTGCCTACGGCAGCCTGATTGCGGCAGCCGCCTCCGCGCCGGTGCCGCAGGAGGTGCCGCTGAAGCCGGCCTCCAGCTACCGGGTGATCGGCAAGCCGGTGCATCGCCTCGACAGCCCGGAGAAGGTCAACGGCACGGCGAAATTCGGTATCGATGCCCGTCCGGACGGCGTCTCCTACGCGGCGATCGCGATCTGTCCGCACTTCAACGGCAAGCTGCGCGCGGTCGACGAGGCCCCGGCGATGGCGGTCAAGGGCGTCAGCCAGGTGGTGCGCATCGAGGAGGCTGTCGCGGTTGTCGCCAACAATACCGGCGCTGCGCGAAAGGGGCTCGCGGCCCTTTCGATCGAATGGGATCCGGGGCCGAGCGCCTCGGTTTCGCAAGCCGAGCTCGAGCGCCTCATGGATGCGGCGATCGACGGCAAGGCCCTACCGCATTTGCATGAAGGCGACGTCGCCAGGGCCGAGGCCGAGCATGGGCCGGTGCACGAATTCGTCTATCGCATGCCGATCCTCACCCATTCCGCCATGGAGCCGATGAATTGCACCGTGCATGTGCGCCCCGATGGTTGCGAAATCTGGGTGGGAACGCAGATCATGAGCCGGGCGCGACAGGCGGCAGCCGACGTGACCGGCCTGCCGGTCGAAAAGGTGGTGGTGCACAACCACTTGCTCGGCGGCGGCTTTGGCCGCAGGCTCGACGTCGACGGCGTGATCCTCGCGACGAAGATCGCCAAGCAGGTGAAGGGCCCGGTGAAAGTGACCTGGAGCCGGGAGGAGGACATCCGTCACGACTGCTATCGCTACCTCAACTACAGCAAGGTGACGGCGACACTTGGAGCCGACGGCATGCCGGTCTCCTGGCGGCACCGGGTCATCGGGCCGTCGGTCATGGCGCGCTGGTTCCCGGGCTTTACCAAGGACGGCGTCGACCTCGACCAGATGGCGGGGGCCGAAACGCCCTATGCGATCGAACACAGGCAGACCGATTTTGCCCGCCAAGAGGCGCCGGATGGCATGCTCACCGGCAACTGGCGCGGCGTCGGCGCCACCCGCAACATTCCCCCGGTCGAATGCGGCATCGACGAACTGGCGGAACTCGCGGGCATCGATCCGCTCGAATACCGGCGGCGGCTGCTGCAGCACAAGCCGCGGCTGCTCGGCGCGCTCGATCTCGCGGCCGAAAAGGCCGGCTGGTCGACGCCGCTTGCCAAGGGCAGGGGGCGGGGTATCGCGATTGCCGAGGATTTCGGCAGCTTCGCGGCGATGGTCGCCGAAGTCAGCCTCGACGGGAACGGCAGGTTCAAGGCCGAGCGTATCGTCTGCGCGGTCGATTGCGGCCAGGTGATCAACCCGGACACGGTGGAGGCGCAGATCCAGAGCGGCGTCGTCTATGGCCTGAGTGCGGCGCTCTACGGGCGCATCACCGTCGAAAACGGCGCGGTGGTCGAAGGCAATTTCGACGACGCGCCTGTCCTGCGCATCCACGAGACGCCGCCGATCGAGGTGCATATCGTACCGAGCGCCGAGGCGCCCGGCGGCATCGGCGAAGTCGGCACGCCTGGCGTGGCGCCGGCGCTTCTGAACGCGATCTTCATGGCGACCGGCAAGCGGCTCAGAACCCTGCCGATCGACCAGGGCGACCTGAGGAGGGTGTGACCATGAACAGGCCAGCCCTTGCTCTCTCGCTTGCATCCGCGCTCGTGGTGGCAGGCCTCATCGCCACTTTCGAGCCGGTCAGCGGTTTTGCCGAAACCGCCAGTGGCGGCGCCTTGAAAGGTGCAGCCGACTTTGCCTCGATCACCGATGCGCGCCAGCGCTCGAAGGCGATCTTTGCCGAGGCGAGCCGGGTGCTCACCCATCCGCGCTGCATCAACTGCCACCCGGCAACGCGCAGCCCGACGCAGGGCGAGGACATGCACCCGCATGTGCCACTGATGATCGCCGCCGACAGTTCGATGGGGCCGGCCGGCCTTGCCTGCAGCACCTGCCACGGTGCGGAGAACCGGGCGATCGTCGGCAGCCGGCTGAAGTCCATCCCCGGCAACGCTCATTGGCAGCTGGCGCCCGAAAGCATGGCCTGGCAGGGCCTCACCGTTCGCGAGATCTGCGAACAGGTGAAGGACACGGAGCGTAACGGCAACCGCTCCCATGCCGATCTCATCAAGCACATGGGCGAGGATCACCTGGTCGGCTGGGCCTGGCATCCGGGTGAGGGCCGCAGCGCGCCGCCCGGTTCGCAGGCCGAACTCGCCAGCCTTATTACCGCCTGGGTGGATACGGGTGCGGAATGTCCGGACTGAGCGGAAGCGCCTGTCGGGACTGAGCGGGGCGGCCTCCCGGCAGGGCCTGTATCGCGGCCCTCGCAAGCGCATGCCTTATCGAGGCGACCGCGACGAGGTCCCGGAGCGGCCACGCGTCGCAGCGCCGGCGCCGGCCTACCTTGACAATGCGGCTGGACTGTTCGACCTTCGCGCCCATGACCTGCCGCCTCGCCAAACTGACGACTGCGAAAAAAGCCCCGTACCCGGGGCTGTCGGTCGTTGCGCGCAGAGCATAGCAAGCACAAGGATCAGATCGACCCCGCCGGTTCGGACGGGGTTTTCGCTTGCGCTCTCCGTCTCCGGTTTTTCAAAGGAGATGGAATTTCATGGAAAGCACAGCTTCAACAAGATCGCCGGGCCTTAGCGGTCTCTGGCTGCCGCTGATCACGCCCTTTCGAGATGGGGAGCTGGACGAGCGTTCACTCCGCCGGTTGGTCGTCCACTATGCGGCCGAGCCGATCGATGGCTTCATTCTCGGCGCGACCACGGGCGAGGGCATGGCGCTCGACGAGGCGGAGTGCGAGCGGGTGGTTGCGATCACCAACGAAACCCTGGCTGCAGCGGGGCGGCGCATCCCCGTCTATTTCGGGCTGTCCGGTAGCGATACGCGGAAGTCGGTGAAGGCGCTGGAGCGGACGGCGGCCTGGGGCGCCGATGGCTACCTGATTGCCTGCCCCTATTACACCCGGCCGTCGCAGCGCGGTCTTTATGCACATTTCTCGGCGCTTGCCGACGCCACGGAACGGCCGATCCTGATCTACAACATTCCCTATCGGACGGGCGTCAACCTCGGTAACGAGACGATGCTGCAACTTGCCGAGCGGAGAAACATCGTTGGCGTCAAGGATTGTTCGGCGGATGCGACGCAATCCTTCGATCTGCTGCGCCACAAGCCCAGCGATTTCGCCGTGCTGACCGGCGAGGACCCGTTGTTCTACACGGCGCTGACGCAAGGGGCGGAAGGCGGGATCACGGCGTCCGCCCATGTGCACACGGCAGCCTTTGCCGGCATCCGCAACAGGCTCCTTGCCGGCGACCAGGCGGGGGCGCTTTCCGCATGGCAGCGCCTTTCCGACCTGCCGCGGCTGCTCTTTGCCGAGCCGAGCCCCGGGCCGATCAAGCATTGGCTTTGGCGCGCGGGGCTGATCGACAGTGCGGAGATGCGCCTGCCGATGGTGCCGGTCAGCGATGAGCTGGCGCTGAGGATCGAAAGGGCGATGGCGGCGCAGGAAGACCGGCGCTGAGCCTGCGGCGGTTTTCCAAAGTGGGGCGGTCGGTAAAGGGAAGATCGCCCTGCTTTGCGTCGCCGTTTGCATCGTATTTTAACAGTTACGTACTTTCGCCGGCCGGCTTGTTTCGGCAGGATAGCGGTCCTTACGCGCGGTGTCCGATGGCGCTGCGCGGACCATGCTGCCGGGCATTGAAATGCCGCAGTTGAGGAAAAAAACAGAGAACCATTCTTGCGAGCGATCCGTGCCCTGAACCGTCACGGGTGAGGGCGAAAGCCGGTTTCCCGGCGCGAGGGCCAAGCGGGGCGAGATGGACGGTGTGCCAAAAACGGGGCGCCAGAGCGGGTGCCCATCCCAAGCTGATTGATCAGGACGCCTGGAGACGATGATGAAGACATCCGGCAGCAATCTTGAAATCACTCGACGCGACATGATGAAAGGCGGAATCGGCGCGGCCTCGCTTGCCGCGATTGGCGCCGGCGCGGCCGTTCCGGCGGCGCTGACGGCCGCCTCGGTCGTGACCTCGGCCACGCCCGCCGCGGCACAGCAGGCGCTCGGGCCGGGCGCGCCGACATTGCCGGTCACCGGCGTCGCCATGCATCCGGGCTATGCCCGCACCGTCGGGCAGATGGCCTATATCTGGGGTTGGCCGATCGTCAACATGCTGAACCGCCGGGCCAAGGTCACCCAGGCGCCCTATGCGGGCCTGCTCGGCGGGCTCTCGCCGGTGGCCCCGCGTGGGCAGGTGGGCATGCTGCACGACTATATCGAGCCGTCGGAAACCTTCGTCACATGCCCCAACCAGGACGTCGTCTATGGCCTCGGTTTCTTCGAGCTCGACGACGAGCCTGTCGTTGCGCAGGTGCCCGACTTCGGCGACCGCTTCTGGCTCTATTCGCTCTACGATGCCCGCACCGATCAGTTCGGCCAGCTCGGCAAGCCCTATGGCACGCGGCCCGGCTTCTATCTTCTTGTCGGCCCCGACTGGGACGGGCTGAAGCCCGCCGGCATCACCGACATCATCCGCTCCCCGACATCGCTTGCGAGCGCCATTCCCCGCATCTTCCAGACCGACGTGAGCGACGACAACCAGGCGGTCCAGCCGCTGATCAACCAGGTGGTTTTCTATCCGCTGAAAGAGTTTACCGGCGAGGCGAAGACGATCGAATGGGCAAAGCTGACCGACATTCCGGCTCCGCCCCTGAACGGCGGCGCGACCGACGCCGAAACCAAATGGGTGACGCCGGAGACGTTCTTCGACCAGTTCGGCGACGCCATCGCCGCGGTCGATCCGCTGCCGGGGGAGGAGGCGCTTTTTGCCCAGTTCCGCCTGTTGCTCGACGCGGCCGAGCGGGATCCCGAGCTTCGGGGCATGCTCGTCGACACCGCGATCGAGACGGAGGAGAAGGTCATCCGCCCCTTCTTGGAATGGCAGCGCAACGGGCTGCCGGCCGGCAATGGCTGGAACCGCTCGGTCAACAATGCGCAATGGGGGATCGACTACTTCAACCGGACCGGCACCGCCAGGTCGAACATGTTCAACAACCGGCCGAACGAGACGCAGTATTTCTATACCGACTTCGACGGCGCCGGCGACCAGCTGACCGGCGTGAAACTCTACGAGATCACCTTTGCGCCCGGCCAGGAGCCGCCGGTCCACGGCTTCTGGTCGCTGACCCTTTATGACGACAAGCACCTCTTCCACACCAACGACTTCAAGCGCTACTCGCTGGGCACCAAGAGCGACAAGCTCAAGCACAATGAGGACGGCTCGCTGACGCTCTATGTCAGCGCCGAGCGCCCCGGTGGGGAGAAGGACAGCAACTGGCTGCCGGCGCCGCACGGGATCTTCTCGCTCTATATTCGCGCCTATTGGGGCAAGGACGAGATCCTCGACGGCTCGTGGCAGCCGCCGAAGATCACGGTTGCGGCATGACCGCGGCCAAGGTGCCGGGATAAGCCGGCGTCGGTTTGCCCGGCGTGCTCAACGCCAGAAACGCTTGACGTCGATCACGTCGTCGAGCGCGGCCTGCGCGCGGTCGATGAGCTTGTCCTTGTTCGCCTCAACGACGAGCGTTCCGGCGTCCGGGTGGTCCTCAAGGCCGATTTCGCTCAGCACCTGCGGTGCCGAGACCAGATCGTTAAGCGTGCCGAGTTCATCCTGCAGCGCGGCCATGGCCGTGGTGAAGCGCTTGTGGCGCCTGGCGCCGCGCTTGTCGTCGAACAGCGCGGCGAAGAATTCGGCGGCATAACGCAGCTTCTTGGCGTCCTTGCGGGCCTCGTGCCGTTCCTCGTCGTTGACCTTGGCGAGCGCACGACCATGCTTCTTCAGCTTCCGGCGCTCGCGGTCGAGCACCGCCTCGGCGAAATCGGTCACGGGCCGATCGTGAAGTTCGGCGGGCGGTGACGAGAGATAGGCGCCACAATGCAGCCATTCGTGGAGGTCGAGCATCAGGGCGCGGCCGCGGCCGTCGTCGAGCGCTTCGAACACTTCGCGATAGCGGGCGGCGCGGGCAGTCTTCAGCCGGTCGACAAGTTCCGGCCGGGATGCGCGTGCCAGGAGAACGTCGACGTCGCGGGCCTTGCCGAAGACGCCTGCCAGCCATTTCAGCTCGCCTTTCAGGCGGGTGCGCTCTTCGTCCTGAAGCAGATCCCTGAAGAGCGAGAAGGCTGAACGCAGGCGCCGAAGGGCAACGCGGGCCTGGTGCAGCGCCTCCGGGTTTTGGCGCACCCGAAGCACGTCCTCGTTCAGGCGGTGGTGGCGAAGACAGGAAAGGGCGACCGTGCGAAAACTCTTTGCCACCCGCATCTCGCGGTCGAGCTCGACCGGCTCGGCCTTGAAGACCATCTGCTCGGCATCGATGAGACGGAAACCGCGCTCGGCCTTGGACATGACGCCGAAGCGGATGGGAACGATCGCCTCGATGCGGCGGGCAAGCGTGAAGAGCGCCTCGGGCGCGCCGTCCTTGAGCTCGAGCTCGATCTCACCGATCGTGGTCTGGCGGGTGCCCGCGGTGATCAGGCCGCGGTCGAGCACGACCTCGATGTCGGCGCCATCCTGCTTCACCTTCCAGGTAGTGCGTTCGACGTCGACGGCAAAATGCGCCTGCAGATCGCCCGGTGCGAGGTCGAACTGGGCGGCAAGCGGCGTGGTGTGGTCGACCACCGGCTCGTCATCGTCCAGCGGCTGCTCCCATTCCGGCCGGGCAAAGACCGAGGCGCTCGCGCCCGTCGCCTTGATCGTCTGGGTGCGGGCAGAACCGACCGTGCGGATGCGCAGCGTGAAGCCCGACTGGAACAGGTCGCGGGCGCGCGTGTCGAAATAGACCGACCGTTGGCTTTCGACGCTTGCGGGCTCACCCAGAAGCCCGGATTCGGTAAAGCGATTGAGATCTTCAGGGAGAAGCTCGAGCTTGATTTCGATTTCCGTGTTCAACCCCATCCTCCAACAAGTGCAAGAGACAACGCGATAATGCCATATGAGCACATTGGTTCGTGTTCTGAATGACATGGATCATATTTGCGTGGCGGTCCAACGCGGTAGGTCGCGTTCGAAGCGGGAGGCCCTGAGGTGTACGGGATTTCAATGGATTCCGGAGGGAAAACGCTTCGCACTTTTCCTGAGTTGCTGTTTGTGAAGTCGCAACTCCGGACGGAAAAGCGTTTCACACTTTTCCTGGAATTGCTTTTGAGATGACGCAACTCCGGACGGAAAACCGCTTCGCACTTTTCCTGGAATTGCTTTTTGTATTGCCGCAATTCCGAACGGAAAACCGCTTCGCACTTTTCCTGGAATTGCTTTT